>NZ_JBJNOA010000001.1:0-1194043 GCF_052166845.1 Serratia sp. CY71090
GCCAGCTGCTCTGCGGTGCGCGGCTGCTGGGTCAGGTTCTGGCGCGAGAACACCAGGGTGGTCGGGCCGTCGTTACGCTCGATGCCGTACTGCCACGCCACCGCCGATTCCACCTGGTCGCACGGGCGCCAGGTGCTCATGTTCGGGGTCACGCGCAGGCTCGCCAACTGCTCCACCGGCTGGTGAGTCGGGCCGTCTTCGCCCAGACCGATGGAGTCGTGGGTGTAGACGAACACATTGCGCAGCTTCATCAGCGCCGCCATGCGCACCGCGTTGCGGGCGTATTCCACGAACATCAGGAAGGTCGCCGAGTACGGCAGGAAGCCGCCGTGCAGCGCGATGCCGTTGGTGATGGCGGTCATGCCGAACTCGCGCACGCCGTAATGAATGTAATTGCCCGCCGGGTCAACGTTCAGCGCTTTCGAGCCGGACCACATGGTCAGGTTGCTCGGCGCCAGGTCGGCGGAGCCGCCCAGGAACTCCGGCAGCACCTTGCCGAACGCTTCCAGCGCGTTCTGCGACGCCTTGCGGCTGGCGATGTTGGCCGGGTTGGCCTGCAGTTTTTCCACGAACGCCTTGGCGTCGGCTTTCCAGCCGGCCGGCAGCTCGCCGTTCATGCGGCGCTTGAACTCGGCGGCCAGTTCCGGGAAGGCCCTGGCGTAGGCGGCGAACTTGTCGTTCCAGGCCGCTTCTTTGGCCTGACCGGCTTCTTTGGCGTCCCACTGGGCGTAGATGTCCTGCGGGATTTCAAAGGCGGCGTATTTCCAGCCCAGCGCTTCGCGGGTGGCGGCCACTTCGGCGGCGCCCAGCGCGGCGCCGTGCACGTCATGGGTGCCGGCCTTGTTCGGCGAACCGAAACCGATAACGGTCTTGCACATCAGCAACGACGGCTTGTCGGTCACCTTGCGGGCTTCTTCAATCGCGGCCTTGATGGCGTCCGGGTTGTGGCCGTCGACGTTGCGCACCACGTGCCAGCCGTAGGCTTCGAAACGCAGGGCGGTGTCGTCGGTGAACCAGCCGTCGACGTGGCCGTCGATGGAGATGCCGTTGTCATCGTAGAAGGCGGTCAGCTTGCCGAGCTTGAGGGTGCCGGCCAGGGAGCAGACTTCGTGCGAGATGCCTTCCATCATGCAGCCGTCGCCCATGAAGGCGTAGGTGTGGTGGTCGACGATGTCGTGGCCGGGGCGGTTGAACTGCGCCGCCAGGGTGCGTTCGGCGATGGCGAAACCGACGGCGTTGGCGATGCCCTGGCCCAGCGGGCCGGTGGTGGTTTCAACGCCCGGGGTGTAACCGTACTCCGGGTGGCCCGGGGTTTTGGAATGCAGCTGACGGAAGTTTTCCAGCTCGCGCATCGGCAGGTCATAGCCGGTGAGGTGCAGGAGGCTGTAAATCAACATGGAGCCGTGGCCGTTGGAGAGCACGAAACGGTCGCGGTCAGCCCAGTGCGGGTTAGTCGGGTTGTGGTTGAGGTAGTCACGCCACAGGACTTCGGCGATGTCCGCCATGCCCATAGGGGCCCCCGGGTGGCCGGAATTTGCTTTTTGTACGGCGTCCATGCTGAGTGCGCGGATAGCGTTGGCAAGCTCTTTACGAGAAGACATAACGAAACTCCAGTGCGATTACAGTTGAGCGGCCAACATGTCTTCCAGCTTCTGCTGGTCGACGGCGAACAGGCGAATGCCTTCGGCGAGTTTTTCCACCGCCATGGCGTCCTGGTTGTGCAGCCAGCGGAACTCCGCTTCGGCCAGCGGAGCCGGTTGGTGGAAGCCCTCGGTAGACGGGGTCAGCTTGCGTTCGACCGGCTGCTCGCTGTTTTTCAGCTGTTCCAGCAGGTTTGGCGCGATGGTCAGGCGATCGCAGCCGGCCAGCGCCAGGATCTGCTCAACCTTGCGGAAGCTGGCGCCCATGATCACCGTCTGGTAACGATGACGCTTGTAGTATTCATAGATGGTGCGCACCGATTTCACGCCCGGATCCCGATCGGCGTCGTAGTCGGCGACAGGCTGTTTGGCCTGGTACCAGTCATAGATGCGGCCGACGAACGGCGAGATCAGATACACGCCGGCTTCGGCGCAGGCGCGAGCCTGGGCGAAGGAGAACAGCAGCGTCAGGTTGGTGTTGATGCCTTCTTTTTCCAGCTCCTCGGCGGCTTTGATGCCTTCCCAGGTGGAAGCCAGTTTGATCAGGATGCGCGATTTGTCGATGCCTTGTTCTTGGTACATGGCGATCAGCTTGCGCGCTTTGGCGACGCACATGCCGCGGTCGAACGACAGGCGGGCGTCCACTTCGGTGGAGATGCGGCCCGGCACGCTTTTGAGGATCTCGACGCCGATATTGACCGCCAGCTTATCGCTGGCGTTGATCAGCTGGGTTTCCTTGCTGCCGCCCTGGCGGCGGGCATACTCCAACGCTTCGGTGATCAGCGCCTTGTACTGCGGCAGCGCGGCGGCTTTCAGGATCAGCGAAGGGTTGGTGGTGGCGTCCTGGGGTTCGAACTGGCGGATGGATTCGATATCGCCGCTGTCGGCGACCACCGTGGTCAGCTGCTTGAGTGCGTCTAATTGATTCATTGATAAGCTCCTTGACCAAGCTCAATGTAGGGAAATGAGAACCTTTTTCATCATAGGGGGAACACACTGCATCATCGGATCGAGAATGAAAATGCGCTTTTTCTGATTGTTGCGATGGATAATAACAATGAATGCCGAATAAACCCAGGCGGAGCGCGGCTTGCGCGCGACCGCCATCGAGACGGCAGGCGGTTTAACGCCGTCCGGCCGCGTTTTCGTAATAGCCGATCCGCTCGACTTTCGGCGCCGATCCCCCCCCTTCAAACTCCGATTCCAGCCAGGCATCGACGATGGTTTTCGCCAGTTCGGCACCGATGACCCGCGCGCCCAGCGTGATGATCTGAGCATCATTGCTTTTGCGCGCCCGCTGGGCGGAGTAGGTATCGTGACATTGCGCCGCACGAATGCCGGGCACTTTATTGGCCACGATGCTCATACCGATGCCGGTGCCGCACAGCAGGATGCCCCGCCGATGTTTTTCCTCCCGTATCGCCTGCGCGACGCGATAGGCGATATCGGGATAGATCCCCGTTTCTGCGGCGCGATCCGTCGTGTAGTCAATGACGGGGATGTCCCGTTGTTGCAGGTGGGCAACGATCAGATCTTTCAGTTCAATGGCGGCATCATCGGCGCCGATGGCGATAGGCAGCATAGCGGTCTCCTGATTGGTAACGAAAAGGGTGGCGATCCTCGGTGGCGCCACGTTCATTACCGTATCCCTGTTTAATCAAATGTTCAATCTTTGTTCTTTTGTTTTTTGCCTGGATTTTCAGTTTGCCACTGTAAAAGGTGATCTTAGTCACTAAAAAAGGGCTTTTAATCGTTATTTACTCTAGTGGAGACGGGTTTTTGAGCGATATCACACTTTGATAAGTTCACTGTGGGCAAATTGAACGCATGGCGTTAGTGTTCATTTGTTCTTTGTTTGTGTTAATGATCAAAAGAAGTTTCCCTACCAGAGGAGAGTGCTATGTGTCAGACCTGCATAACAGAGGCGAAAATGGCGGCCGGTATCCCCGAGATAATGAAGGCGGTTGTGGCGTACGCCCCGAAAGATTACCGCCTGGAACAGGTGCCGGTACCGAAGATCGGCCCGAAAGAGATCCTGGTGAAGATCGAGGCCTGCGGCATCTGCGCCGGTGATGTTAAAGCGTTCGAAGGGGCGCCCAGCTTCTGGGGCGATGAAAAACAACCGGCGTACATCAAGGCGCCGATGATCCCCGGCCATGAATTTATCGGCCATGTCGTGGGGTACGGTGAAGGCGTCGAGGGCTTCAATCTCGGCGATCGCGTGATATCAGAACAAATCGTTCCCTGCTGGCAATGCCGCTTCTGCAACCGCGGTCAGTATTGGATGTGCGAAAAGCATGACCTGTACGGTTTCCAGAAAAACGTTAACGGCGGCATGGCCGAGTACATGAAGTTCACCAAAGAGGCGATTAACTATCATGTGCCGGCCGACCTGCCGCTCGAAAAAGCCATTCTGATCGAACCCTATGCTTGCTCCTTCCATGCGGTGCAACGCGCCAATATCAAACTGGGCGATGTGGTGGTGTTGGCCGGCGCCGGCACCCTGGGGCTGGGCATGATCGGGGCCATCAAGAAATCCGGGCCCTCGAAGCTGGTGGTGCTGGATCTGTCCGACGAACGTCTGGCCTTGGCGAAGCGCTTCGGCGCGGATGTGACGCTGAACCCGACCCGTGACGACGTGCCCGCCGCGGTTAAAGCGATGACCGAGGGCTACGGCTGCGACATCTACATCGAGGCGACCGGCGCACAGAAGTCCGTGGAACAGGGCCTGACGCTGATCCGCAAGCTCGGCACCTTCGTCGAATTTTCCGTGTTTAAGGATCCGGTGACCGTCGACTGGAGCATCATCAGCGACCGCAAGGAACTGGACGTGCTCGGTTCGCACCTCGGCCCTTACTGCTATCCGCTGGTGATCGAAGGCATCGCCAATGGCGATCTGCCGACCGAAGGCGTGGTGACGCATACGTTGCCGCTGGAACAGTTCGCCGAAGGTTTCGAGCTGATGAAGCGCGGTATCGGTTCAATCAAAGTGGTGCTTAATCCAAACCTCTGAAACCTGCGTCGTTCCTCGGGTGCGGGCGAGCCTGCGCCTCCATAATCACATGTGCTGGGGTGTTCTATGTTGCATGGACTGATTCATCGCATTGGTCTGTCACCGAAACTGCTGCTGGGCTATGCCGGCGTGTTGGTGTTCATGATGGGCGAAGGGCTGGAACAGGGCTGGCTGTCGCCGTATTTGATTGGCAAAGGGCTGAGCATTCAGGAATCGGCGCTGCTGTTCAGCGTTTATGGCTTTGCGGCCGCCATCGCCGCCTGGTTTTCCGGCGTGTTGGCGGAAATCTTTACCGCCCGGCGGGTGATGTTGGCCGGCCTGCTGCTGTTTCTGTTCGGTTCGGTGTGTTTTTTGACGTTCGGCCTGCCGAGCAACAACCTGGCGATCATGGTGCCGACCTATGCGCTGCGCGGCTTGGGTTATCCGTTGTTCGCCTACGGTTTTCTGGTGTGGGTGGCGTATGAGGCGCCGCCGGAAAGGCTGGGGTCGGCGGTGGGGATTTTCTGGTTCGTCTACAGCGGCGGGCTCAGCGTGCTGGGCGTGCTGTATTCCAGCATCATGCTGCCTTATCTCGGCGAGATCCACACGCTGTGGAGCGCGCTGATTTTCGTCGTGCTGGGCGCGGTGATTGCGCTGATGCTCAATCGCGACGACGGCGCGGCACAGAGCGGCAACCGGGAAAAAGCGTCGCTGGGTTATGTCTTGAAGGGCATCACCATCGCGTTTGAAAACCCGAAGATTGGCCTGGGCGGCATCGTGCGCACCATTAATACCTCTGCGGCTTACGGCTTCGTCGTATTCATGCCCATGTACATGATGGATATGGGGTTCACCCGCACGCATTGGCTGCAGATGTACGCCGCGCTGTGGACGGTCAACATCATTTTCAACCTGATTTTCGGCGTGATCAGCGACGGGCTCGGCTGGCGCAATGTGGTGATGTGGTTTGGCTGCGTCGGCTGTGCCTTGACCACGCTGATGTTCTACTACGTGCCGCAATTCTTCGGCGCCAACTACCTGCTGACCGTTTGCGCCGCCGGACAATAAGGGCGCGGCGATGTCGATTCTCAATCTGGGGGCCGGCCTGAGCACCTTTGTCGGCCCGGCGGTGGTGGGGCTGTTTATCGGCAGTCTCGGCACCGTTGGCGTGATCTGGATCTTTACCGGTTTGTACCTGTTCAGCGGCGTGCTGATGAAATTTGTCACGCTGCCGAAAGAAAGCGCGACGGCGCAGGAAGAACGCGGCGCGAGTTTGGCGAAAATATCCTGACCGAGGGTGAAGTTCACAGTTTTAAGGGGAAATTTATGATTAATCATCAAACTACGGCGCCGCGCGAGCTCTCGCTGCAGGGCAAGGTGGCGTTGATTACCGGTGGCGCTGCGGGGATCGGTCTCGCTATTGCCGAACGCTATCTGCAAAACGGCGCGCGCGTGGCGCTGCTCGATCGGGCGCTGCAGGTTGCGGAAGTGGCGCGACAGCTGGGCGCCGAGGCGGCGGTGGGCGTCGTGGCCGACGTCACCGATGCCGCGTCGGTGGAGCGGGCGATAGCGCAGATTGAGGCGCATTTCGGGCGGCTGGACGTGCTGGTCAACAGCGCCGGCATCGTCGCGCTGCATCCGGCCGAGGAGCTGCCGGAAACGGCGTGGGATGCAACCCTGGCGGTCAATCTGAAAGGCGTGTTTCTTACCTGCCAGGCGGTGGGGCGCCGTTTCATTCGCCAGCGCGGCGGCAGCATCATCAATCTCGCCTCGCAGGCCGGCGTAGTGGCTTTGCCTAATCACCTGGCCTATTGCGCCAGCAAGGCGGGCGTAATCGGTATGACCCAGGTGTTGGCGCTGGAGTGGGGGCCGCACAACGTGCGGGTCAACGCCATTTCGCCCACCGTGGTTTTGACGGAGCTGGGCCGTAAGGCCTGGTCAGGCGAGGTGGCGGAACAAATGAAGCAGAAAATCCCGCTGCGGCGTTTCGCCGAGCCGCAAGATATCGCCGCCAGCGCCCTGTTTTTGGCCGGCGACGCGGCGGCGATGATCACCGGCGCCAACCTGGTGGTCGACGGCGGTTACACCATTCAATAATTTCTTATTCAGGCGACAGAGAGGCCGCGATGAACAGAATCATTAACGATCCCGATCACGTAGTGGAAGACGCCATTCAGGGCTACAGGCTGGCCCACCCGAACTATTATGCCGCCACCGACAATGCGCGGGTGTTGAAATATCCGCCTGCGCCGATCGCCGGCAAAGTGGGCATCGTCACCGGCGGCGGTTCCGGCCACGAGCCGGCGTTCCTGGGGTATGTCGGCAAAAACATGTTGGATGCCGTCGCGATTGGCGAGATTTTTTCATCGCCTACGGCGGGGGCTTTTCTCGACGCTTTCAAGGCGGCGGACAGCGGTGCGGGCGTCGCTTGCCTGTACGGCAACTACGCCGGCGACAACATGAACGTCAAGATGGCGATCAAGAAGGCCACGGCGGCCGGCATACGGGTGAAAACCGTGGTGGCCAACGATGATGTCGCCTCGGCGCCGGCCAGTGAGATCGATAAACGGCGCGGCGTGGCCGGCGAAATTCTGATGTGGAAGGTCGGCGCGGCGGCGGCGGCCAAGGGATACGATCTGGACGGCGTGATCGGCGCGGCGCAAAAGGCCATCGACCGGTGTCGTTCGATCGGCGTCGGCCTCAGTTCCTGCACCATTCCCGCGGTCGGCAAACCCAATTTTCATATCGAAGACGGCAAGATGGAGATCGGCATCGGCCATCACGGCGAACCGGGCATTGAGGTATCGCCGATCCAATCGGCGTCGGCGATGGCCGGCACCATGCTCGATTTCGTGCTCAACGACATGCCGCTGGAACAGGGGCAGGAGGTGGCGTTGCTGATCTCCGGGCTTGGCGCCACGCCGGTGATGGAGCTGTATATCTATTATGCCGAAATAGAGCGTCGGTTGACGGCGAAAGGCGTGCGGGTGCATCGGCGCTACGTCGGCAATTACTTCACGTCGCTGGAAATGATGGGCGTGACGCTGACGCTGATGACGCTGGATGACGAACTGAAAACGCTGCTGGACATGCCGGCGCAATCTTTAGGCTTAACCCAGGTGGAGTGAATCATGACGGAACAAATTTCAACCCGGTACGGCAGTGAGATCGTTACGGGGCTGATAGAAACCATTGTCAGCAACCGCGAGTATCTGAGCGAAATCGACGGCGCCATCGGCGACGGTGACCACGGCATTAATATGTCGAAGGGATTCGCGATGTGCGGCGATGCCATTCGCGGCCGCGAGCTCACGCTGGCGCAGGCGTTCGATGCGGTATCGGATGCGCTGATGGAGGGCATCGGCGGTTCGATGGGGCCGCTGTACGGCAGCCTGTTCATGGGCATGGCGGAGAGCGTCCGTGAGCGCAGCGTGCTGGACAAGCAGGCATTTTTGGCGATGTTGCACGGCGGGTTGCGCGAACTGCAGGACATCAGCAGCGCGGGCGTGGGCGACAAGTGTCTGATGGATACGCTGATACCGGCGGTGGCGGCATTTGAGCAGGCGGTGGGACGCGGTGACGACTTCGCCGCTGCGCTGGAACAAATGAAAATCGCCGCAGAGCGCGGGCGGGACTCCACCCGCGAGCTGGTGGCGAAAATCGGCCGCGCCAGCCGTCTGGGCGAGCGTTCGCGCGGCGTACTGGACGCCGGCGCGGTATCTTGCTGCCTGCTCTTGACCCGATTGGCGGACGAGGTGGAGCAACGACTGAATACCGTTGCCGCCTGAACGCGTTATACTAGCGGGCATTCAGCCTTGTCGGAGGGGCGTGTATCGTCCCTCCGCCATCATCAACCGGCCTGCCGTGGGGAAACGTCTAACGGATGGAAAAACAAACTGTGTCCCAGGATAACGAACTGCTGACCGAAATCGCCGTTGCTTATTATCAGGATGAGATCACGCAGGAAGAGATCGCCAAAAAGTTCGGTATCTCACGGATCAAAGTCGGTCGTTTGCTCAAGCGCGCCAAGGAAGAAGGCATCGTCGAGATCAACGTGCGTTATCACCCGGTATTCAGCACCCGGCTGGAACAGCAGATGATGGAACGTTTTCCCATCAGCCGCGCGTTGATCGCGCTCGACCATCAGGACGAAGAGGAACAGCGTCGGCAGGTGGCGGCGCTGGTGTCCAATTATCTGGCGATGTCGCTGAAAGACGATATGGTGTTGGCGGTCGGCCAGGGACGCAACGTGGCGGCGATCGCCGATCATGTCGGCAGTGTGACGGAACGCAACTGCAAGTTCATCTGCGGCATCGGCGGCACCCACCGTCCGGGCGACGCGATCAACGCCGACCATATCAGCCGGCGTTTGGCGAAGAAGTTCGGCGGCAGCAGCGAGACGCTCTATGCGCCGGCCTACGTCGAAAATCGCGCGCTGAAAGACGCCTTCATGCAGAACGGCACGATCAAGGAAACGCTGGATCGTGCGCGTAAGGCCGATGTGGCGTTAGTCGGCATTGGCGACATGAATGAAAACAGTTATATGGTGAAATTGGGGTGGTTTACGCCGCACGAGATTATCGACGCCAGCCTCAATCAGGGCGTGATCGGCGACATCGCCGGCTATGATTTTTTCAATGCTCAGGGCCAGCATGTCGACACGGTGATGAATGACAGAGTGATCGGGCTGAGCATTGATGAGCTGCGCAAAATCCCTTGCGTGATCGCCATTGCTTCCGAGAATACCAAGGCGCTGGCGATTTTGGGCGCTTTGCGCACCGGCGCCATCGACATTATCGCCACCAGCGCGCTCAATGTGCGCACTATCCTCAACATGTCGCAATAGCGACACCTGCAAAAAAGGGTTCAGCGCCAGGCTGAACCCTCAACGATCTCCTCATTTGACCGATTATTTGCTCAGGTTGACGTCGATCGCCTGATAGAAGGCGTTAGCGGTGTCGGCTATGTCCCACACGGCAAGGATCACGTGCGAACCGCTGCGATCTGCCGGTATGTTGCACTGGTGGGTGACCTGTGCGGCAGGGATGGCGCCGCCGTCGTTGAACTGGCAGAACGGCGTCAGGTCAAAGGAAGCGCGGGTCAGCGGCTGCGAAGCGTCCCAGTTCGGCTTGGTGATGAAATAGCGCCAGCTGGTGGTGCTGTGACGGGCGGTCAGCTTCCAGGTAAAGGAGTTCGGGCCGGTTTTCAGATTGAGCTTGTTCCAGCGCGTCGGCGTTTGCTGATCCAGTTCGAAGAAGGTGGACTTGTCGGCGCTGGCGATATGGCCGTCAGCCGGGCCGGCCTGCGGGAAGCCTTTCAGGCCTTCGACGCTCTGCGGTTCGTACTGCACGCTGCCGCACTGCGTGTTGAGCTGCAGTTTGCACTGGTAGGCGCGGCTGGCCGGCGATTCGACATAACCGTGAGCATTCGCCTGTTGCGAAACGCCGAACATGGCCGCGCTCAGCAAGCCCAGAGAGAGCAGGGTACGGGAAGTTTTGTTCATAAGTCACTCCTGACTGAAATTATGTTGTAAGTTGAGCGTATTTCACCGACAAAATGAGAGACTAATAACGCAATTGGAAATAACCATTTCTGTCGGCTTGTTTTATTTTTACCATTCTGGTTTGGCCGTAGATCGGAATGTTTTACCGGCTATTAACGAAAAATATTATGATGACAATCTTTGATCGTTAGGCCGAATTTATTTAACTGTCACAGTGTAAAAGCACGGCGCTATGATGAAATTTATATCAAGTAGTGATGAATAGTATTTAAGATAGCGCTCTCATTTATGAAGTATATTGCTTGTTGCGTTGAGTACCCTTGTTTGATTTGATCGATTTTTGTGCGCCACCACCTTGGGAATTTAGTGTCATTTTTCTTATTTTATTTTAAAGAGGAATTTGTATGACTAGATTATCCCTGGACGCGATTAAAATAATCAGCACCATCAAGAACACCGGATCTTTCTCTATGGCGGCGGAGGCGCTGCATAAAACGCCTTCGGCGATCTCTTATCGGGTTTCCAATATTGAAAGCAAACTCTGCGTGAAACTTTTTCATCGCAATGGCCCCATGATTACCCTGACGGATGAAGGGGAATTTCTCCTGCAGGAAGGCAGTTGGATTTTAAATGCGGTGCAGGATCTGGAAAGCCGGGTGCGCAACATCCCCAAGCTGGACAATAATATCCGCCTGGCGGTAGATACCTTCTTCCCGCTGGAAACGCTGACGCAGGATATCCGCGACTATATTCAACATTGCCCGAACGCCAATATCTCGGTGCAGCGGGAAGCGTTGAACGGCACCTGGGATGCGCTGAAGAACAACCGGGCGGATCTGATCATCGCCATCGGCCAAATCCCCGACAGCGTGCAGGCCAAAACCCTGATGCTCGGCAAGCTCAATTTCGTGCTGTGCGTATCGCCTTCGCACCCGTTCGCGGCGCAGAGAAAGCCGGTATGCAAGAAGCAGCGGTTGAACGACATCGTGGTCGCGATCGCCGACAGCAGCCATGAGCTGCCCAAACGCAATCACGGTACGCTGCCCTTGCAGCGTCAACTGGTGGTGTGCGATGTGGAAAGCAACCTGGCGCTGCTCAAGCGCGGCATCGGCCATGCTTTTCTGCCGCCTGCGCTGATCGAAAAGGAACTGGCCAGCGGCGAACTGGTGACGGTGCCGGTGGAGATGCAAAAGGGCGACGAAATGATTTGGCTGGCGTGGCACCCGGCCAGCAAGGGCGCCGGGTTTAACTGGTGGCATGAGCGGCTGACGCGCAAAAGCGATGTCTACAGCCTGATGGGCCGCGAAGTGGTGCGGGATGGCGGTTATCCATGGTGCCACAACTGAAGGAATAGAGACGAAGGGACGCGAAAATCAAACGGTTAACTCAATGAAAACCCCGCAGCATTCGGCTACGGGGTTTTTTTATGGTTTACGCCACGCGGCCCACTTTCAGCCAGGCGCTGTCTGAACCCGGCGCAGAGGTGATGTAACCCCACTTGGTCTGCCAGACGTAGCCCTGGTAGGACACCAGCGCGCCCTGCGCGTAAGTGGTGCCCGGCACATAGGCCGGCGCGGTCATGATAGGCAGGTTGCCGGGGCCGACGCCGGTGTAGCGCAGCCCGGTGCCCATATCCAGCTGGCTGTCGTCGTAGTCCGCGGCGTTGAAATAGCGATCCAGCGCGGCCAGCAGATCGCCGTTGCGGTTGTCTTGCCCCAGATGCCAGAACATCACGCCGCCCAGCTGCTGCTGCTTGATGTACTTCGCTTTGTATTTGAAGCTCTCGGCATCGTCATAGGTGACGAACAGCCCGTTCTGCGCATGATACAGATAAGGGGTTTTGGTCTTGTCGTTCCACAACCGCTGATAGCCGTAGTTGCCCTGCAGCATCTGCTCCAACTGGCGATAGGAGGCGATGCGCGGATCCTTGTCGCGCACGCACTCTTCGCAGCCCACCAGCCAGTAGTCGGTGCTCGGATACGGATCTTCGCCCGGCGTGCTGTGGCTGCTGTATTGCCCGCCGTTGCCGCCGCTGACGCCCTTGAAGGCGCGGCCGTAGAAGGGCACGCCCATCACGATTTTGGCGCTCGGCACGCCTTCCATCATCAGGTGCTGCTGCACCGCGGCGTCGACCGTCAGGCTGAACGGGCTGGGGAAGGCGCGGGTCAGCTCTTCCCAGCTCCAGCCCAGATTGGCTTCGCGCAGCGCGTTGTAGAAGGTCGGCCCGGCCGCATCGCCGAACAGCGCCGCCTGGTGGTTGGTTACCTTCTCCCAGGGGCCGGCCAGATCGTAGGTCATCAGGTTGATGTAATCGAGCGGCGCGACGATCTGCGCCAGCTTGCTGTAATAGCGCGACAGGAAGAAGGCGCCGCCGGCGCCGGCGATGGTCAACTGGTACGGCAACGCCTGGCGGCCGTCGGCGACGGTTTGCTGATTCAGCAGGGTGCGGATCTCTTGCAGCGCGGCGATGAAGCCGTCCACTTCCGCCGCCTGCGGATACTCCCAGTCGATGTCCACGCCGTCGAAGCCGTAATCCTTCATGATGCGCACGCAGGATTGGGCGAACTTGGCGCGCGACGCCGGGGTTTTCACCGCGTTGACGTAGTTGGCGTGCGACACGCCCAGATCGTTGGAGTAGTACCAGCCGCCGATGGAGAACATGATGCGCAGGCTGGGGTTATGCGCTTTGAGCGCGGTCAAACGGTTGACCACATCGCGCGCCTTGGCGTCGTTGGTGGCCGGATCCCAGGCGCATTCCAGGTTGCTGTTGATATCCAGGAACGAGAAGTTAATGTGCGTCAGCTGTTTGGCTTTGGCCGGCGTGATGTTGGAAACCGGGAACGGCACGATAGAGGTATCGGACTCGGTGTAGTTATTGATTTGGTTGGTTGGAATAAAATAATACCCAATAACGGCTTTGCGTGTGGACATGGCATTTCTCCAGAGTGGATGTTTTTATGATGGGGAAGTATTTCCCACCGACATTAATGTTTATTTTTCGTAAAAACAAAAGTCGAAATAAATCACCATAAGAATGAATTTTTTATTTACTGCCGCCTGTCTTGGCGTTTATGTGTTGTGCCAACGTTCAGCGTGAATGAATTCGACCATAGGGCCTGTATTTATTCATTTGCTTTGTAATAGCATCCTTAACTAGATTCTGATTATCCGATGTCCCACCGGCCGTGATTGGCATTTAATTAAAAATAAAAAAGGAGATGAGCTATGTCCAGCATAGAGCCTGACGCTGTTGGCTTAATAGTCCAGCGAGTATGTGAATATCTTCAGCCGGTATTGAACGCCATTCTGGCCGGCGTGATGGCGCTATTACATGGCGCCTACCGCAACGTGGGCATTCGGCGACGCTTATTGAATGCGGCGATGTGCGCGTTATTGGCCTGGACGGTGCGCGATGCGCTGGCGTTGATGGGCCTGGAATTAAAGTGGGCGAATTTGGCCAGCGTACTGATTGGTTTTATGGGGGCGGATTACATCAACGCCTTAATTAAAAAATTCATCGGTAAAAAGACGGGGTTTAAAAATGTTAAATGACATTGAAGATATTCGTTTTACCGCCCGCAGCGAAGAGAACCTGCGCGGCGTGCACCCGGATCTGGTGCGCGTTATTCGCCTGGCGCTGCGTTATTCGCTGGTGCCGTTTTCCGTCAGCGAGGGGCTGCGCAGCATGGCGCGCCAGCGGGAAATGGTGCGCGCCGGCAGCAGCCAAACGCTGCGCAGCCGCCACCTGACCGGGCACGCGGTGGACGTGGTGGCGATGCCGGCGGGCGTGGTCTCCTGGGAGTGGGATTACTACGCGCAGATTGCGGTGGCGGTGCGGCGCGCGGCGCGTGAATGCGGCATCAACGTCGAATGGGGCGGCGAATGGAAAACTCTCAAGGACGGCCCGCACTTCCAGCTGGCGTTTCGGGACTACCCGGCATGAGCGGCTGGCTGCAGAAACTGATGCAGGGCGGGTTGCTGCTGCTGTTGCTGGCGGCCATCTGCCTCGGCGGCTACAGCTCGCTGTTGTCGCACCAGTTGGCGTCCGCGCGGCAACAGGCGGCGGAATTGCAAAAAAGCCTGGCGCAGCAGGCGGGGCTTATCGCCACCTTGCAGACACAGGACGCGCAAAACCGCGCGCTGATGGCGGCGCAGCAGCGGCAGGAACAGCAGCTGCGCCAGCAACACGAGGCTTATCAGAGGAAATACCGTGAAGCGATTAAAAACGATCCCTGCGCCGCTCGGCCTCTGCCTGGCACTGTGCTTGAGCTCCTGCGCCCGGCCACCGGCGCCGCAGGCCATGCCGCTGTTGCCCCCTGAGTCGGTGTTCGCGCCCTGTGAGCAGCCGCAGCTGCAGGGGGAGACCTGGGGCGATGCGGTGAGCTATGCCCTGGCGTTACAAACCTCGTTACACATTTGCGCCGGCCAGGTGGAGACGCTCAACGCCTGGCGCGCCACGCTGCCGCCGCGCTGACGGCGGCGTTTCTCTGCTCGTCCCGCAGGCCTTCTTTTTTTACTTTTAAAACGCTCTTTCGACCAAGGTTATGGCGCGCTTCAAAGTTTGTGATGTTTCTCTCACTATACTTCAAGGCTGTGCCCTGTCATTGTAATTGGGCGCCATGGCCCACGGCAGGGCGCAGCCTCAAAGCCTTACCTCAACATAAAAGCAAAAAACAAAGGAATCCATAATGGACGAACAGCTCAAACAGAGTGCCCTTGATTTCCATCAGTTTCCTGTCCCAGGGAAGATCCAGGTTTCCCCTACCAAACCGTTGGCGACTCAGCGCGATCTGGCGCTGGCCTATTCGCCGGGCGTCGCCGCGCCTTGCCTCGAGATCGCCGAAGATCCGCTGGCGGCCTACAAATACACCGCGCGCGGCAATCTGGTGGCGGTGATTTCCAACGGCACGGCGGTACTGGGTCTGGGCAATATCGGCGCGTTGGCCGGTAAGCCGGTGATGGAAGGCAAGGGCGTTTTGTTCAAGAAGTTTTCCGGTATCGATGTATTTGATATCGAAGTGGATGAGCATAACCCTGACAAATTAATCGACATTATCGCCGCGCTGGAACCGACCTTCGGCGGCATCAACCTGGAAGACATCAAGGCGCCGGAGTGTTTCTACATCGAACAGAAACTGCGTGAGCGCATGAAGATCCCGGTGTTCCACGACGACCAGCACGGCACGGCGATCATTACCACCGCCGCGGTGCTCAACGGCCTGCGCGTGGTGAAGAAGAACATCTCCGACGTGCGTTTGGTGGTGTCCGGCGCCGGCGCGGCGTCCATCGCCTGCCTGAACCTGCTGGTGGCGCTGGGGCTGCGTCAGCAGAACATCACCGTCTGCGACTCGAAGGGCGTCATCTATAAAGGCCGCGACGCCAACATGGAACAGACCAAAGCCGCCTACGCCATCGAGGATAACGGCCAGCGCACGCTGGGCGATGCCATCCCGAACGCCGACATCTTCCTCGGCTGCTCCGGCCCGGGCGTCCTGACGCAGGATATGGTGAAAACCATGGCGCGCGATCCGCTGATCATGGCGCTGGCCAACCCGGAACCGGAAATTCTGCCGCCGCTGGCCAAAGCGGTGCGCCCGGACGCCATCATCTGTACCGGCCGTTCCGACTACCCGAACCAGGTGAACAACGTCCTGTGCTTCCCGTTCATTTTCCGCGGCGCGCTGGACGTGGGCGCCACCACCATCAACGAAGAGATGAAGCTGGCCTGCGTGCATGCCATCGCCGATCTGGCGCTGGCGGAGCAGAGCGACGTGGTGGCTTCCGCCTATGACGATCAGGATCTCTCCTTCGGGCCGGAATACATCATTCCGAAACCGTTCGATCCGCGTCTGATCGTCAAGATCGCGCCGGCGGTGGCCAAGGCGGCGATGGATTCCGGCGTGGCGACGCGCCCGATCGAAGACTTCGACGCCTATGTGGAGAAGCTGGCGGAGTTCGTCTACAAAACCAACCTGTTCATGAAACCGATCTTCTCGCAGGCGCGCAAAGAGATGAAGCGGGTGGTGCTGGCGGAAGGCGAGGAGGAACGCGTGCTGCACGCCACGCAGGAGCTGGTGTCGCAGGGGCTGGCCTTCCCGATCCTGGTCGGCCGGCCGAGCGTGATCGAGATGCGCCTGAAAAAGCTGGGCCTGCAGCTGACGCCGGGCAAAGATTTCGAAGTGGTGAACAACGAGTCGGATCCGCGCTTCAATGAATACTGGGGCGAGTACTACCAAATCATGAAGCGCCGCGGCGTTTCGCAAGAGCAGGCGCGCCGCGCGGTGATCGGCAACCCGACGCTGATCGCCGCCATCATGCTGCACCGCGGCGAAGCGGATGCGATGATCTGCGGCACCATCGGCAGCTACCACGAGCATTACGACGTGGTGAAGAACGTGTTCGGTTTCCGTGAAGGCGCGCACGTCGCCGGCGCGATGAACGCGCTGCTGCTGCCGAGCGGCAACACCTTCATCGCCGACACCTACGTCAACGACGATCCGACGCCGGAGCAGCTGGCGGAGATCACCCTGATGGCGGCGGAAACCGTGCGCCGCTTCGGCATCGAACCGAAGGTGGCGCTGCTGTCTCACTCCAGCTTCGGCTCGTCTGATTGCCCGGCGGCGCGCAAGATGCGCAAAACGCTGGAGTTGGTGAACGAGCTGGCGCCGGAGCTGGAGATCGACGGCGAAATGCACGGCGACGCCGCGCTGGTGGAAAGCATCCGTCACGATCTGATGCCGGACAGCCCGCTGAAAGGCTCGGCCAACCTGCTGATCATGCCGAACATGGAAGCGGCGCGCATCAGTTACAACCTGCTGCGCGTCTCCTGCTCGGAAGGGGTGACCGTCGGGCCGGTGCTGATGGGGGTCGCCAAGCCGGTGCACATCCTGACGCCGATCGCCTCGGTGCGCCGCATCGTCAACATGGTGGCGCTGGCGGTGGTGGAAGCCCAGACCGAACCGCTGTAAGGCCGGGATGAATGACTGGCCCCCTGCGCCGTAGGCGCCGGGGGCTTTTTTATGCCTTACAGCGCGCGGCGATGGCGCGAATATCCTGCGGGGTGGTGCGGCAACAGCCGCCGATCAATTGCGCGCCGAGCGTGCGCCACTCCGTCGCCTGATCGGCCAGGCTGCCGTGTTCGCCGCCGCAGGCGTGCCAGGTTTTGCTGACTGCATCGTAATGCTCCCCGGAGTTCGGGTAGACCAACAGCGGTTTGTCGGCCAGCGCGCTCAGCTGACGCAGCGCCGGGGCGACCTTGTCCAGCGCGATGCAGTTGATGCCGATGGCCAGCACCTGCGGGTTGCCGCGCAGTGCGGACATGACCTCCGTCAGCGGCGTGCCGTCACTGAGGTGTTGGCTGTCGCGCAGGGTGAAGGCGAACCAGGCGCCGAGCGTCGGGAACTCCTGCTGCAGCGTCAGCAGCGCCTGCAGTTCAGCGAACGACGGCAGCGTTTCGCAGGCCAGCAGATCGACGCCGGCGGCGGCCAGCGCGGCGAGGCGCGGGCGGTGGAAGGCAATGAAGTCATCCTGCGCCAGCTGATAGTCGCCGCGGTATTCCGAGCCGTCGGCCAGATAGGCGCCGTACGGGCCTACAGAACCGGCGATCAGCAGCGGCGCGGCCTGCGGGTGTTCGGCCAGATAATCGTGGCGCGCGCGTTGCGCCAGCTGCACGCTTTTGGCGATCAGCGCCAGCGACCGATCCTGATCCAGGCCGCGACGCAAGAAGCCCTGCGGCGTGGCCTGATAGCTGGCGGTGATGGCGCATTGAGCGCCGGCGTTGAAATAATCGAGATGCACCTGATAGATAAGCTCGGGATTTTCAATCAGCACCTTGGCCGACCACAGCGGATCGGTCAGATCGCAGCCGCGCGCTTCCAGTTCGGTGGCCAGCGCGCCGTCCAGGATCAGCGTCGGCTGTTCGGCCAGCAGGCGGGCGACGGGGTTGTTAACCGACATGTTGTTCTCCCAAAGCGTTTTTTTGCCCGGCGCGCCGGGTCAGGAAATAGGTGAGGTAGCACAGGGCGACGAACGGCAGCCCGCAGTAGAGCGCAATGCGCTGCTCCGGATCGAACGCCAGCCCGATACAGGCCAGCAGGCACAGCGCAAAGCCGAGGATCGGCGTCAATGGATAGCCGGGGGCGCGGTATTTCAGGCCGCTTATCGGCTGGCCGCTGCGCAGATAGGCGCGGCGGAAAGCATAGTGGGCGGCGCAGATGCTCAGCCACACCGCCACCACCGCAAAGCCGGAGATCGCCGACAGGGCGACGAACACCGTGTCCGGTGCGATCACGCTGGTCAGCAGCGCCAGCACGCCGCCGAGCATGCTGAAGGTCAGGGCGTTGATCGGAATGCCGCGTGCATTGACGCGCGCAAAGTAGGCCGGCAGGGTGCGCTGGTGGGCCAGCGACCACAGCATGCGCCCCGAGGCGTACAGGCCGGAGTTGGCCGCCGAGAGGATGGCGGTCAGGATCACGAAGTTGAAGATATCGGCGGCGTAAGGCACGCCGATGCGTTCAAACACCAGCACGAACGGGCTTTTGACGATCCCCGCCTGATCCATCGGGATCAACGCCGCCAGCACGAAGACCGTGCCGATAAAGAACAGCATCAGGCGGATCACCGTGGTGCGGATCGCCAGCGGCACGACTTTCTCCGGGTTCTCGGTTTCACCGGCGGCGATGCCGATCAGCTCCGTGCCGGAGAAGGCAAAGTTCACCGCCACCATGGTCATCAGGATCGGCAGCGTGCCGTGCGGCAGCCAGCCGGAAGCGGTCAGGTTATGCAGGAACGGCGCCGGCGTGCCGTCTTTCATCGGCAGCAGGCCGAACATGGCGGCGCCGCCCAGAATGATGAACGCCAGAATGGTCACCACTTTGATCAGCGAAAACCAGAATTCGCTTTCGGCAAAAAAACGGGTGGTCACGACGTTGAGCAGGAAAATCGCCGCGCAGAAGATCAGGCACCACAGCCACACCGGCGACTGCGGGAACCAGTACTGCATGCAGAATCCGGCGGCGGTCAGGCTGGAGCCCAGCGCCACCGTCCAGGTGAGCCAATACAGCCAGGCGACGGCATAGCCGGTGGCCGGCCCCAGATAGCGTGAAGCATAGACGTGAAAGGCGCCGGTTTCCGGCATCGCCACCGACAGCTCACCCAGGCACAGCATCACCAGATACACCACCAGCGCGCCAATCAGGTAGGCCAGCAGCGTGCCGAGCGCGCCGGTGGTGGAGATGATGTAGCCGGTGTTGAAAAACAGCCCGGTGCCGATCACGCCGCCCAGTGACAGCATCACCAGGTGCCGGGCCTTCATGCTGCGTTTGAACTGCCCTGCGGCGGGCGCCGATGCGTGCATAATAATCTATCCGTATAGACGTCTAAATATCTGAATGGCTATTGGTTATACCCGTAATGCCTTTTTAACGCAATGCGCCACCGGCGATCGCCGCGTAAAAAAATCGTTAAGTCGGATCTATATGCAAATGATAATTATTATCTATAATGTCGCCATTTTCGCTAATGGGGCAACATGATGAGATATCTGATTTTATTGGCGGCCTTGGCGCTCGGCGCCTGCAGCCAAACGCCGGTGAAGGCGCCGGCCAATGACGTCGCGAGTTTGGGGAGCATCACCGATCTGCACAGCGGCGCGAGCCTGACGCCGGAGCAGCTGTTGACGCGATTGGCGCAGCAGCCGCGGGTGATCGTCGGGGAAAAACATGACAATCCTTACCACCATCAGATTGAGCAATGGCTGGTGCAGCAACTGCCGCAGCGGCGGCCGCAGGGCAGCGTGCTGATGGAGATGATCAACCCGAACCAGCAGGCGCAGGTGGACAAGGTCAAGCAGTGGCTGCAGAGCGACCCCACAGTGCGTGACGGCCGCGTGGCGGAGCTGATCGCCTGGCAACCAGGCTGGAAGTGGGAACTGTATGGCGGGGTGACGATGGCGGCGATGCGCGCGCCTTACCCGCTGTGGTCGGCCAACCTGGATCGCAGCGAGATTACGGCGTTCTATCAGCAGCCGCAGTTCCCGGCGGGGCAGCTATCGGCGCAGCCGGCGGTGCGCAAGGCGTTGGAAGAGACCATCCGCACTTCGCACGGCGGCAAGATTGAGGCCGACCAACTGCACGCGATGTTGGCGATCCAGCAGCAGCGCGATCGGCGCATGGCGGAACGTTTGCTGGCGGCGCCCACGCCCGCGCTGTTGATCGCCGGCGGCTATCACGCCGCCAAATCGGTGGGCGTGCCGCTGCACGTGCGGGATCTGCAACCGGCGGCGGCGCCGACGGTGCTGACGCTGGCGGAGCCGGGCGTACAGGTCGATGCGAACACGGCGGACTACCTGTGGATCACTCCATCAGTGAAATGAATACGTTAAGGCAGTGAAAAGGGGTGTTAATTATAATTGCAAATGATTATCATTAGTAAATGTGATCTGCAATCATTCGCAATTAAGCAAGCTAATGCCCCTATGTTAAGTCAGTCTTATTCCCTTCCGGCCTTTGAGCTGCCGCAGCCGCGCTGGGCGCGCGGCCTGCTGCTCGCCCTGGCGGCGCACGCGGCGTTGGTGCTGCTGTTTTATTGGCCGCAGACGGCGCTGGAGCCGGTGGCGCTGCCGCCGCCGGCGGTGATGATGAGCTGGGCGGCGCAGATTGAAGCGCCGGAAAGCAAACCGCTGCCGCTGGGCGTGCAGCAGACGGAGTCCGCCGCGGCGCAGCCCGCTGAGCAGCAGCAACAGCCGGATCTGCCCAAGCTGGCGCACGCCGATAAAGCGAAAATCGTGACGGCGCAGAAGAAGCGCGCCGAACGCCGTCCGCCGCAAAAAACGCAGCCGAAGCCGCAGGAACAGGCCAAAGAGACGCGCAACGCCGCCGCGTCCAACGCCGCCGCACCGCAGGCGCAGACGCTCTCTCACCAAACCGCCGCCCCGATCAACAGCGACGCCAATAGCAACGCGCAGGCCAATCTGTCGTGGGAGAGTCTGGTGAAAGGCAAGCTGAACCGCATCAAGGAATATCCCCCGGATGCCCGCAACCGCCGGCGCAGCGGCATGCCGCAGGTCAGTTTCAACGTCGACGCGCAGGGGCGGGTATCGAACGTGATCCTGCTGGCGCGTTCCGGTACCGCGTCGCTGGATCGGGAAGCGGTAGCGGTGGTGTCGCGCGCGCAGCCGTTGCCGCCGCCGCCGCCGGAGATGCTCCAGCAGGGGGCCGTCAGGGTAACGATGCCGATCGATTTCAATCTGGCGGAGCTGAACGCCCGCCGTTAATGCCCGCAGACGCGGCAGCGCCGCCGTCCGGCTCTTCAAACTTCGTGAGGGATTATGAATCCGCTGTTATTTACCCCGCGCCGTCGCATCGCGGCCGCGCTCTGGCTTTCTTTAGGCGTCGCCGGCGCCGCGCTGGCGCAACCGCAGCCGCCGTTGGCGGAACGAGCGCCGAAAGCGCTGACTGCCCACGGCGAGACGCGCACCGACGATTACTACTGGCTGCGCGACGACAGCCGAAAAGAGCGGAAGGTGCTGGACTACCTGAAGGCGGAGAACCGTTACACCGAGCAGATGATGGCGCCGTACCAGAAGCTGCGCGCCACGCTGTATCAGGAGATGCTGGGCCGCATGAGCCCTGACGATCGTTCGGTGCCGTATCAGCTCAACGGCTATCGCTATCAGGAAAGCTACGCCGCCGGTAAAGATTTCGCGCGGTATCAGCGCCAGGCGCTCACCGGCGACACGCCGTGGCAAACCCTGTTGGACGCCAATCAGCGCGCGGCAGGCCATGCCTATTATCGCCTGGGGGCGCTGGACGTCAGTCTGGACAACCGCCGCCTGGCGGTAGCCGAAGATCTGCAGGGCCGTCGCCAATACCGCATCTCCCTGCGCGAGATAGACAGTGAGCGTTGGTCGCCGGAAACGCTGGAAAACACCTCCGGCAACATGGTGTGGGCCAACGACAGCCAAACCCTGTTCTACGTGCGCAACCACCCGCAAACGCTGTTGCCGTACCAGGTCTATCGCCATCAGTACGGTACGCCGACGGCGGAAGATAAGCTGGTGTACCAGGAGAACGATCCGGCGTTCTACCTCAGCCTCGGCCGTTCTTCTTCGCGTGACTACTTGATACTCACCATCAGCGGCAACACCACCTCCGAAGTGCGCCTGATCGACGCCAACCAGCCGCAGCGCGAGCCGCAGCTGTTCGCCGTCCGGCAAAACGGCCGCGAGTATTACCTCGATCACTACCGCGGAGAGTTCTATCTGCGTTCCAACCATCAGGATCCGAACTTCGGCCTGTACCGCACGGCGGCGGCGAGCAACCCCTGGCAGACGCTGATTGCGCCGCAGGCGCAGCACGAGGTGGAGAGCTTCAGCCTGTTCCGCGACTGGCTGGTGGTGCAGGAACGCGCCAGCGGGCTGGTGCAGCTGCGGCAAATCAGCTGGGACGGCAAAACCGAGCGCGCCATCCCGTTCGACGACGCCAGCTACATGGCCTGGCTGGGCTATAACCCCGAGCCGGACAGCGATCGGTTGCGCTACGGCTATTCGGCGATGACCACGCCGACCCGCACCTATGAGTGGGATCTGAACAAGGGCGATCGCACCCTGCTCAAGCAACAGGAAGTGAAAGGCGTCGATCCCAGCCTGTATCACAGCGAACGCATTTGGATCACGGCGCGCGACGGCGTGAAGGTGCCGGTCTCGCTGGTATATCGCAAATCGCTGTTCAAAAACGGGCATAACCCGCTGCTGGTCTACGGCTATGGCGCTTACGGCATGAGCATGGATCCGGCGTTCAGCGCCAACCGTATCAGCCTGCTGGATCGCGGCTTCGTCTATGCGCTGATCCACGTGCGTGGCGGCGGCGAGTTGGGGCAGAGCTGGTACAAACAGGGCAAGCTGACGCATAAACCGAACAGTTTCAACGATTTTATCGACGCCACCCAGGCATTGATCAACGGCGGCTACGGCCAACCGGGACGCATCTACGCCATGGGCGGCAGCGCCGGCGGTTTGCTGATGGGGGCGGTGATCAATCAGGCGCCGCAGCTGTACAACGCGGTGGTGGCGCAGGTGCCGTTCGTCGACGTGGTGACCACCATGCTGGACGACAGCATTCCGCTCACTACCGGCGAATACGAGGAGTGGGGCAATCCGCACCAGCCGGCCGCCTATGCGCTGATGAAGTCCTACAGCCCGTACGACAACGTGCGCAAGCAGCATTATCCGAACCTGCTGGTCACCAGCGGTTTGTACGACTCGCAGGTGCAGTATTGGGAGCCGGCCAAATGGGTGGCGAAGCTGCGGCGTTTCAAACAGGGCGATTCGCTGTTGCTGCTCTCCACCGACATGACCGCCGGCCACGGCGGCAAATCGGGCCGCCTGGCGCGGCTGGAAAACGGCGCGCTGGAGTACGCCTTTATTTTGGCGGCGGATCGGCAGACGCAGAAATAACCTTCAGCGCCGCGGCACGCTGCGGCGCAATAAAACAATAACAATCTTTTACCGCGCGTTTCGGCGGGCTTTTTGCTGGGCATTGTCGGCCATCAAACCTTATTGGCTATTTCTGGGGATATATGAAAATCAAAATGATAGCGAGCCTGATCGGCGCGGGACTGGCGCTGTACGGGCCGGCTGCGGCCGCGCAGGAACAGGCGGAAAATAATAAAGGCAGCGTGGCGTTCAGCCCGCTTAACGTCTCGGCCGCCGACGGCGGCAAGAGCAGTGAAAAAGAGGCGTTGGCGAGGCCTGGTGCATTCAGCTCGCGCGACGAAAACAAAAATCTGGAGTCGGTGGACAGCATTCTGCGCAGCATGCCGGGCACCTATACCCAGATTGACCCCAGTCAGGGGGCGGTCAGCGTCAATATTCGCGGCCTGAGCGGCTTTGGTCGGGTCAACACCATGGTCGATGGCATTACCCAAAACTATTACGGTACTTCCACGTCTGGCGTGATATCGCACGGTTCGACCAATAACCAGGCGGGCGTTTTGATTGACCCCAATTTCATCGTCGGCGTGGATGTGGCGCGCGGTGAGAACAGCGGCGGCAGCGGCGTAAACGCGTTGGCGGGCAGCGCCAACTTCCGCACTATCGGTGTTGATGATGTGATCTTTTCCGGCAATCCTTTCGGCGTGAGAACCAAATTCTCGGTCGGCAGCAACGGCATTGGCCGCAGCGGCATGATCGCCGTCGCCGGCAAGGGACAGGCGTTTACCGATACCGGCAGCATTGGCGCGATGGCCGCGGTCAGTGGGAGCTCTATTTATTCGAACTTCAACAATGGCGACGGTATCAGCAGCGAAGATTTTGGGTACGATGAATTTATGAAGCAAAATCCCAAGTCACAGCTGTTCAAACTGGATATCAAGCCTAACGAGTTCAATAGCATTGAGTTTTCCGCCAGGAACTACCAAAACCGCTTTTCTCGGCGCGATATCGATAGTCATGACCTCTACCTCAAATATCACTATGCGCCGTTTTCGGAGCTGGTGGATTTAAACTTCACCGTCAGCACCAGTAAAGGCAATCAGAAATACGACGGCGGTTCGCTATTCACCTTCTTTAACACCAATGCAAAAAACCGCTCCGATGCGCTGGATATCAACAACACCAGCCGATTCAGCCTGCTGGATACTGATGTAGCCTTCAGTTATGGCGGCAAGCTGATGCGCAACCAATACCGCAAACATGTTGAATCGGCGATAGAGAATGCGCAGACGGCGCAGGAGGCGATAGAAAATAACACCTTCGCGCCATCCGGCGAGCAGCGAATCGGCAGTTTATATACCGGCCTGCAGCTTAACCGGGATATTTATCAACTCGATCTCAATCTGAACTACACCAGCAACAAGCTGACCGGCTACAAGCCTGAATGCGATTATCGCGTGGAATGCTTCCCGCAAGGGGCCGCGAACATCAATTTGAAAGAGCAAGGGTTCAATCCTTCGGTAATGCTATCGGCGCAGGTGACGCCGTGGTTGCAGCCATTCGTCAGCTACAGCAAATCGATGCGTGCGCCGAACATTCAAGAAGTGTTCTATTCCAACTCGGGTGGCGCATCGATGAACCCGTTCCTCAAGGGGGAACGGGCGGAAACCTGGCAGGCCGGCTTCAATGCCAACGGACACGATCTGTTGGTGAAGGAAGATTCATTGCGCCTTAAGGTCGTGGGCTATACCAGTAAGGTACGTAATTACATCTTCAGCGAGTCCTACATGGTATGCCGCAATGGGCGGAAATGCAGTTATCGCGAAAATCTGGAAAACGATTGGGCCGATGCGAGCGAAGATTACTCGGACAACATGTATATCTACGTCAACTCTCTGACGCCGGTGCGCATGCATGGTGTTGAGGTTGAAGCCAACTATGACGCCGGTCGAGCATTCGCCCGCGTCTCTTTCAGCAAGCAACACACCGAGCAGCCGACCTCCATCGCCAGCACCTATTTCGGCGCCGGGGATATCAATGAATTGCCGGACATGTATTTTACGTTGGATACCGGGGTGCGTTTCCTTGATGAATCGCTAACCGTCGGCAGCATCGTGAAATACACGGGCAAAACGCGTCGCTTGTCGCCGGATTATGAACAGAGCGAAGTGACCGGTGAAATCCTGAAGCAAGAGATGCCGAACATTCCTACCATTATTGACCTGTACAGCACTTATCAGATCAACCGCAACGTCATGCTGAAATTTAGCGTGCAAAACGTGATGAACAAGAGCTATTCCGAGGCGTTGAACAAACTGAATATGTTGCCGATCCAAGGGGATGACGCGACGGCCGCCAACACCGCCCGTGGGCGGACTTATATCTTCGGCGGGGAGGTGCGCTTCTAAACTGCATCAGAGCAGGGCGCAGTCACTGCGCCCGTTTCGCCTGCAGCAGCCATTTGTCCAGCTCGTTGGCGAACTGCTGGCGGTCGCGCTGGTTCAGGGCGTTCGGGCCGCCGGCCTGAATGCCGCTGGCGCGCAGGGTATCCATAAAATCGCGCATGTTGAGGCGCTCGCGGATGGTGTCCGGCGTATAGCGCTCGCCGCGCGGGTTCAGCGCCACCGCCCCTTTCTCTATCACCTCCGCCGCCAGCGGTATGTCGGCGGTGATCACCAGATCGCCCGCTTCGCAGCGGCGCACGATCTCGTTATCGGCCACGTCGAAACCGGCCGCCACCTGCAGCGAACGGATGTACTTCGACGGCGGCGTGCGCAATGGCTGGTTCGCCACCAGCGTGACGGTGATGGCGGTGCGATCGGCGGCGCGGAACAGCACCTCTTTGATCACGTTCGGACAGGCGTCCGCATCGACCCAAATCTGCATCATTTCGGCTCCTGCAGCCAGTCGCGCACCGGCAGGAAATCGCGCGTCAGCGCCGCTTCCGGGCTGTCGGCCTCCGGCTGGTAGTTATATTCCCAACGCACCAACGGCGGCATCGACATCAGGATGGACTCGGTGCGGCCGCCGGTTTGCAGCCCGAACAGCGTGCCGCGATCCCACACCAGGTTGAACTCCACATAGCGGCCGCGGCGATACAGCTGGAACTGGCGCTCGCGCTCGCCCCAGGTCAAGGCCTTGCGTTTTTCGACGATCGGCAGATAGGCGTCGAGGAAGCCCTGGCCCACCGCGCGGGTGAAGGCGAAGCAGTGGTCGAAGTCCGGGGTGTTCAGATCGTCGTAGAACAGGCCGCCGATGCCGCGCGCTTCGTTGCGGTGCTTGATGAAGAAGTAATCGTCGCACCATTGCTTGTATTTAGGGTAAACCTCGTCGCCGAACGGCGCACACAGCTCGGCCGCGGTGCGGTGCCAGTGCACGGCATCCTCTGCGAAACCGTAGAACGGCGTCAGGTCAAAACCGCCGCCGAACCACCACACCGGCGCCTCGCCCGGTTTTTCAGCGATGAAGAAGCGCACGTTGGCGTGGCTGGTGGGGACATAGGGGCTGAGCGGGTGGATAACCAACGAGACGCCCATCGCCTGGAAGCTGCGCCCGGCCAGTTCCGGACGGTGCGCGGTCGCCGAGGCCGGCAGGGTGGCGCCGGAGACGTGCGAGAAGTTGACCCCCGCCTGTTCGAACACCGCGCCGTTGGTCAGCACGCGGCTGCGGCCACCGCCGCCTTCTTCACGCGTCCATTGGTCTTCGGTGAACACGGCGCCGCCGTCGGCCTGGGCGAGCTGCGCGCAGATGTGATCCTGCAGCGCCAGCAGGAAGGATTTTACTTCAGCGATGTTAGGTAAACTCATGCGGGGTCTTTATAGCGTCTGGCTGAACAAGGCGCTGAGTATACTCTTATTCGCCGCCCGCGGCATCAGCGGGGTTTGCGTTGGTGTGCGTCGAAATAGTCGAAGAAGTTGATGATGCCGTCCGCGATGGCGCGGGCGATTTTCTCGCGAAACGCGGTGGTGCCCAGCAGCCGTTCTTCGTTCGGGTTGGTGATGAACGAGGTTTCCACCAGCACCGAGGGGATGGACGGGGATTTCAGCACCGCGAACGCCGCCTGTTCGGTGCTGTCGCTGTGCAGATGGTGCACTGGGCGAATTTGACCGAGCACGTGGCGGCCGAGCGTCAGGCTGTTGTTGATGGTGTCGGTTTGCACCAGATCGAACAGCACCTGCTGCAGGTAGTTGTCCTGATCCTTGTACTTGCCGCCCGCCACGTCGTCGGCGGCGTTTTCACGGTTTGACAGGTAGCGCGCCATGGCGCTGCTGGCGCCGCGGTTGGAGAGGGCGAACACCGAAGCGCCTGAGGCCGACGGGCTGGTGAAACCGTCGGCGTGAATCGAAATGAACAGATCGGCCTGGTGCTGGTGGGCGATCTCCACCCGCTGGAACAGCGGAATGAATTCGTCTTCTTCGCGCGTCAGGCGCGCCTCGACGTGATCGTGCTCATGCAGGAATCGGCGCACGTGGTTGGCGATTTCCAGCACGATGTGTTTTTCCTGCGAGCCTTCGTGGCCGACCGCGCCGGAGTCGATGCCGCCGTGACCGGGATCGATCATCACCCGCTTCTTGCCGCCGGCCGGTTTCGCCGCCGGTTTGCTGTGCTGATTGCGCAGCAGGCCTTCCGCCTTGGCGTTTTGGCTTTTCACGCCGAACAGCGCCACCGCCAGGCCGGAAAGCAAAAGTTGGCGTCGCGTCGGGGAAACGGTAAGCGGTTTAAAATTGAGGAAGGGTTTACCCTGCTTTTTCATGACGCAACGCTCCGTCGACGTTTCTATTTTGCGACGTTATATCGTATTGATAATCATTAATCGACCCGATAACTATTTCCATTTATTACGCTTGTTACCGGCGATTCCCGGGCAAATAGCGCGCTAAATCGCAGTTTGATATTGCGTAAGTGAATAATCACGCGATAATCAGATAAACACCTTAATTAACAGCGGCCAACATCGATGGAAATTCGCGTATTTCGACAAGACGACTTTGAAGAAGTCATTACCCTGTGGGAGCGCTGCGATCTGCTGCGGCCCTGGAACGATCCGGAGATGGACATCGAGCGCAAGCTGAACCACGATCCGGAGCTGTTTCTGGTGGCGGAAGTCGGCGGCGAAGTGGTCGGTTCGGTGATGGGCGGCTATGATGGGCACCGCGGCTCGGCGTATTACCTCGGGGTGCATCCCGACTATCGCGGGCGCGGCATCGCCAATGCGTTGATCAACCGTCTGGAGAAGAAGCTGATCGCCCGCGGCTGCCCGAAAATCCAGATCATGGTGCGCGAAGACAACGACACGGTGGTTGAGATGTACGAGAAGCTCGGCTACGAAATCCAGGGCATCACCAGCCTGGGCAAGCGGCTGATCGAAGATCAGGAATATTGATCGAGCGGCGGACGGCGGTATAGCCCGCCCGCCGCATCGCATTACGGCAGCTTTTTGACGGTTTTTACGTCCACTTCCACGCTGCTCCAGTCTTTATCCACTTTCCCTTCCAACTGCACCTTGTCTTTCGGCGTGACGGTTTGGCCGTTCCAGCGCTTGCGATCGATCTCGACCGTCAGGGTGCCGGTGGCGTCGCGGAAGGTGTAGGTATCGTCGCCGATGCGCTGCTCGATGTTGCCCTGCAGCATCACCCAGGTGTCGTCGCTCAGCGATTTCACCTTGTCCACGGTGGTCAGCGCCGCGCTGGGGCCGGAGAAACCGCCCTGCGGAGCGGGTTGCGTTTGCGCCTGCGGCGCGGCCGGATCGAGGAACCCGCCTTGTTGCGCCAGTACCGGTGCGCTGCACAGCGCGATCAGAGCGGCCAGAGTCAGTTTTTTCATGTTGCGCTTCCTTATCGTTATCGAAAATCACATCCCGCTGATATCGGGTGCTTGCTTGGTGATAAGGATTAAAACACGCCGATCTTAAGAGCTTCTTAAGCCGACGCATTGAAATTCTCGCTGGCGGCGCCCATCTGTAGCCATAGTCTTTATTCTGTGGCAAGGAACGAGCGTTGAAGCCATTCTCCCCCCGGTTTTCCCCGGACGATTACGATCAGCACGGCGCGCTGCGGCTGCCGCTGGGATTTTGGGCCGTGCTGATTTTGCAGGCGCGCACCTGGCTGTTGTTCGTGATGGCCGGCGTTTCGCGCGAGCAGGGCGAAAGCCTGTTGGCGCTGTTTTATCCGGATACCCAACGTTTTTGGTACGGCATGCTGCTCGGTCTGCCGGCGGCGCTGGCGTTTTTGCTGAGCGGCCGTCGCCACCAATGGCCGCGGCTGTGGCGCGGCTGGCGCTGGGGGCTGGCTGTCTCGCTGCTGGCGTCGCTCGGCGGCTCGCTGTTCAGCCTGTGGCGCCAGGACGGCGATCCGCCGGGGCTGGAGCTGGCGTTGGTGTTGCTCGACGCGCTGGCGCTGAGCTATCTGCTGCTGAATGCGCGCCTGAAAGCCTGTTTCGCGCCGGCGGAGCAGGCCGACTAATTGCCGAGAAGTGCGGCACTTTTCGCATTTTCCGCACTCCAAGCTGGCAACCGTTGGCGTAGTGCGGGCCGTTGTGAGAGGCTGGCATGCAGCAAAACGCCGAGTGCGGCAGGCGCGGGCTACCGCGCCGTGCCATTGATGTCTAAGGAGCTAGAGATGAATATTCGCCCCCTGTTGTTAGGGCTTCCGTTGTTACTGACCGGCTGTTCGAGCATGTCCAATTTCTCCTGGTCCAGCCTGTCGCCGTTCAACTGGTTCGGCAGCAGCCTGGAGGTCGGCGCCAAGGGCGTCGGCAAGCTCAACGCCGGCACGCCGATGTCGGAAAGCGCCATCAATGACGGGCTGGACGGCAACTACCGCCTGCGCGGCGGCATGGCGACCAACAACGGCCAGATCGTCTCTTATTACCAGGCGCTGTCCGGCGACGAAGTGAAACTGGTGATCACCGGCGAACCGAAAGGGCGCCTGCAGCGCGTGGACGTGCTGGATCCGAAAGTGGCGACGGAGTGGGGCAACAAGCTCGGCACGCCGTTCGGCGATATGTACAGCAAGGCGTTCGGCTCCTGTAAGCCGGGCAGCGGCGAAGACGCCGGTAAAGTGGAGTGCGTGGCGGAGCAGAGCAAGTACGTCACCTACATCTTCAGCGGCAAGTGGGCCGGGGCGCAGGATATCATTCCGCCGGACGACACCCTGAAAAGCTGGACGGTCAGCAAAATCATCTGGCACGCCAAGCCGCAGCAGTAACGTGTTCAACGGGCGCCGGTTCGCGGCGCCTGCCTTTTCAAGCTATTACCCCTATTTTCTTTGCGCTGCTGCAAGGCAATCGTCCGCGCTTGCGGTATGATAGCGCGCGTTTGTAACAGGGAACCCGCGCGTCAACCGCCATACCTGTTGCCTGGTTTTGGTATTGAGGATAACAACATGACACAGGTTCAGAGCGGCATTCTGCTGGAGCACTGCCGTTTCGCCATTTTTATGGAAGCCAGCGTACAGGGCGAATTCGCCGACTTGCGCCAGGGCTGCAAGCAGTTTTGTCAGACCCTGAGCGAGCTGCAGCAGCAGTTCCCCGATGCGCGCCTCGGCGCGGTGATCGCTTTCGGTTACGACGTTTGGCACGATCTCTCCAGCGGCCAGGGCGCGAAAGAGTTGAAGCCGTTCACGCCGCTCGGCAAAGGGTTGGCGCCGGCCACCCAGCGCGATATGCTGATCCACATCCAGTCGCTGCGCCACGACGTCAACTTCACGCTGGCGCAGGCGGCGCTGGCGGCGTTCGGCAATGTCATCAAGATCGAAGAAGAAACCCACGGCTTCCGCTGGGTGGAAGAGCGCGATCTGAGCGGCTTCATCGACGGCACCGAAAACCCGCAGGGCGACCAGCGCCCGGCAGTGGCGACGATCGCCGAAGGCGAAGAGGACGCCGGCGGCAGCTATGTGCTGGTGCAACGCTACGAGCACAACCTGCGCCAGTGGCAGCGCTTTACCACCGAACAGCAGGAGCAGATCATTGGCCGCACCAAGCACGACAGCGAAGAGCTGCCGGCCGATCAGCGCCCGGATACCTCGCACGTCAGCCGCGTCGATCTGAAAGAGAACGGCAAGGGCCTGAAAATTTTGCGCCAGAGCCTGCCTTACGGCACCGCCAGCGGCAAGCACGGCCTGTTCTTCATCGCCTATTGTGCGCGCCTGCACAATATCGAGCAGCAGCTGCTGAGCATGTTCGGCGATCTGGACGGCAAACGCGACGCGATGTTGCGCTTCAGCCGTGCGGTGACCGGCAGCTACTACTTTGCGCCATCGCTGACGCGCCTGCTGTCACTTTGACGCCGTCGCCGAAGCCGGCGCGTCCGGCTTCGGTCTGTTTTCCCTTCCCAAAACGCCTCGCATTCCCTGCCTTATAGCGTTTGATGCTTGTAAATCACTAAACGGTATATAAAAGCGTTACAGCTCCGCACCGAGTTATAAATACACTGGTCGTCAATAAGGCGAAAGCCTGAAGGAATGACTCAGTGATAAGGTGCAGAATGAAACAAAACCGGGTTAAAAATCTCGTGCTGAAAGGTTGGCTGGCGGCTGCGCTGTTGGCGAGCGGCGCCGCGTCGGCGGCGGAATTGCTGAACAGCTCTTATGACGTTTCCCGTGAATTGTTCGTCGCGCTGAATCCCGGCTTTGAACAGCAGTGGAATCAACAGCATCCGAACGACAAGCTGACCATCAAACAATCGCACGCCGGCTCGTCGAAGCAGGCGCTGGCGATCCTGCAGGGCCTGCGCGCCGACGTGGTGACCTACAACCAGGTCACAGACGTGCAGATCCTGCACGATCGCGGGCAGCTGATCCCGGCAGACTGGCAGGCGCGCCTGCCGAACAACAGCTCGCCGTTCTATTCCACCATGGCGTTTTTGGTGCGCAAGGACAACCCGAAGGGCATCCACACCTGGAACGATTTGGTGCGTGACGACGTGAAGCTGGTGTTCCCGAACCCGAAAACCTCCGGCAACGGCCGTTATACCTATCTGGCCGCCTGGGGCGCCGCCAGCCAGGCTGACGGCAACGATGCGGCCAAGACCCGCGCCTTCATGACCCGCTTCCTGAAAAACGTGCTGGTGTTCGATACCGGTGGCCGCGGCGCGACCACCACCTTCGTCGAGCGCGGTTTGGGCGACGTGCTGATCAGCTTCGAGTCCGAAGTGAACAACATCCGCAAGCAATACGGTGAAGACAAGTACGAAGTGATCGTGCCGCCGGTCGATATTCTGGCGGAGTTCCCGGTGGCCTGGGTCGACAAAAACGTAGAGCGCAACGGCACCGAGCAGGCGGCCAAAGCCTATCTGAACTACCTCTACAGCCCGGCGGCGCAGCAGGTGATCACCAGCTTCTACTACCGCGTCTATGACCAGAAAGCGATGGCGGCGGCGAAGGGGCAATTCCCGGACACCCAACTGTTCCGGGTGGAAGACCAGTTCGGCGGTTGGCCGCAGGTGATGAAAACTCACTTCGCCACCGGCGGCGAGTTGGATCAGCTGCTAGCGGCAGGGCGCAAGTAAATGTTGGCGTTGTCGTCCAGTAAACGGGTGCTGCCCGGATTTGGCCTCAGCCTCGGCAGCAGCCTGTTTTATACCTGTTTGATCCTGCTGCTGCCGCTCAGTGCGCTGGTGATGCAGCTGGCGCAGATGAGCCTGGCGCAATATTGGGAAGTGATTTCCAACCCGCAGGTGGTGGCGGCGTACAAAGTGACGCTGCTGGCCGCCGGCGTCGCCAGCCTGTTCAACGCGGTGTTCGGCATGCTGATGGCCTGGATCCTGACGCGCTACCGTTTTCCCGGCCGTTCGCTGCTGGACGGCCTGATCGATCTGCCGTTCGCGCTGCCGACGGCGGTGGCCGGCCTGACGCTGGCCGGTCTGTTTTCCACCACGGGCTGGTACGGTCAGTGGCTGGCGCACTTTGACATTAAGGTCACCTTCACCTGGCTTGGGATTGCGGTGGCGATGGCGTTCACCAGCCTGCCGTTTGTGGTGCGCACCGTGCAGCCGGTTTTGGAAGAGCTGGGGCCGGAATACGAAGAGGCGGCCGAGACGCTGGGCGCCACGCGTTGGCAGAGCTTTCGCCGCGTGGTGTTGCCTGAGGTGGCGCCGGCGCTGCTGGCCGGCACCGCCATTTCCTTTACCCGCAGCCTGGGCGAGTTTGGCGCGGTGATTTTCATCGCCGGCAATATCGCCTGGAAGACGGAAGTGACCTCGCTGATGATTTTTGTGCGTTTGCAGGAGTTCGATTACCCGGCGGCCAGCGCCATCGCCTCGGTGATCCTGGCGGCGTCGCTGCTGCTGCTGTTCAGCATTAACGTCTTGCAAAGCCGCTTCGGCAGACGTTTGGGAGGAGGGCACTGATGGCTGATGTTTCCGCCTTCAACGGCGCCGAGCGCCCGCGCGTCAACTGGGGCAAGTGGACGTTGATCGCCATCGGCGCGCTGTTTTCGGTGCTACTGCTGGTGGTGCCGATGATGTCGATTTTCGCCGAGGCCTTCTCCAAAGGGGTTGGCGCGATGTGGAGCAACTTGCTCGATCCGGACATGCTGCACGCCATCTGGCTGACGGTCTTGATCGCGCTGATCACCGTGCCGTTCAACCTGGTGTTCGGCACGTTGCTGGCGTGGCTGGTGACGCGTTTCACCTTCCCCGGCCGCCAGTTGCTGCTGACGCTGATCGATATCCCGTTCGCCGTCTCACCGGTGGTGGCGGGGCTGATTTACCTGCTGTTTTACGGCAGCAACGGTCTGCTGGGCGGCTGGCTGGATGCGCATAACATCCAGATCATGTTCTCCTGGCCGGGCATGGTGCTGGTGACCATCTTCGTCACCTGTCCTTTCGTGGTGCGCGAGCTGGTGCCGATGATGCTCAGCCAGGGCAGCCAGGAAGACGAGGCCGCCATTCTGCTGGGAGCGTCCGGTTGGCAGATGTTCCGCCGCGTGACGCTGCCCAACATTCGCTGGGCGCTGCTGTACGGCGTGGTGCTGACCAACGCGCGCGCCATCGGCGAGTTCGGCGCGGTGTCGGTGGTGTCCGGTTCGATTCGCGGCGAAACCTACAGCCTGCCGCTGCAGGTTGAGCTGTTGCAGCAGGATTACAACACCGTCGGGGCCTTTACCGCCGCCGCCCTGTTGACCCTGATGGCGATCGTTACCCTATTTTTGAAGAGCGCGCTGCAGTGGCGTCTGGAACGTCAAAACGCGCGTCTCGAGCGGGAGGAAAATCATGAGCATTGAGATTAACGGCATCAACAAGTACTTCGGTCGCACCAAGGTATTGAACGATATCTCGCTCGATATTGCTTCCGGCGAGATGGTGGCGCTGCTCGGGCCATCCGGCTCCGGCAAGACCACGCTGCTGCGCATCATCGCCGGGCTGGAAAGCCAGAGCGGCGGCAAGCTGGGCTTCCACGGCACCGATGTCAGCCACATGCACGCGCGCGACAGGCGTGTGGGCTTCGTATTTCAGCACTATGCGCTGTTCCGCCATATGACGGTGTTCGACAATATCGCCTTCGGCCTGACCGTGCTGCCGCGCCGCGAGCGGCCGAACGCCGCGGCGATCAAACAGAAAGTCACTCAGCTGCTGGACATGGTGCAGCTGGGCCACCTGGCTACCCGTTACCCGTCGCAGCTGTCCGGCGGCCAGAAACAGCGCGTGGCGCTGGCGCGCGCCCTGGCGGTGGAACCGCAGATTCTGCTGCTGGATGAACCGTTCGGCGCGCTGGATGCGCAGGTGCGCAAAGAGCTGCGCCGCTGGCTGCGTCAGCTGCATGAAGAGCTGAAATTCACCAGCGTTTTCGTCACCCACGATCAGGAAGAGGCGATGGAAGTGGCTGACCGCATCGTGGTGATGAGCCAGGGCAATATCGAACAGGTTGGCTCGCCGGAGGAGATTATGCGCGAGCCGGCCAGCCGCTTCGTGCTGGAGTTTATGGGGGAAGTGAACCGTCTGAACGGCGAAATTCGTGGCTCCCAGCTGTTCGTCGGCGCGCACCAGTGGCCGCTGTCGTTCCAGCCGATGCATCAGGGCAGCGTCGATCTGTTCCTGCGCCCGTGGGAAATGGAAGTGGCGACCGAGAGCAGCGAGCGCTGCCCACTGCCGGTTCAGGTGTTGGAAGTCAGCCCGCGCGGCCATTTCTGGCAGCTGACGGTGCAGCCGATCGGCTGGCACCAGGAACCTATCGGCGTGGTGCTGCCGGAAGGCAACGCTACGCCGGTGCGCGGCGGCCGTTATTACGTCGGCAGCCTCAATGCGCGGCTGTATGCCGGCGATCAACTGCTGCAACCTGTTGCGTTAGCCAAAAGCGCCTGATAGGTTTTAGCCAGTCCTTTTCTTTAAGGCAACCCCGGGGTTGCCTTTTTACTTTACGCACACCAACACACAGGCAAAGATCGTGACAACGCTCGAACAATGCATCGGGAATACCCCGCTGGTACAACTGCAACGGCTGGCCGCCCAGGCGGGCAGCGAGGTATGGGTCAAACTGGAAGGCAACAATCCGGCGGGATCGGTGAAGGATCGCGCCGCGTTGGCGATGATCCAGCAGGCGGAGCTGCGCGGCGAGATCAAGCCCGGCGACGTGCTGATCGAGGCTACCAGCGGCAACACCGGCATTGCACTGGCGATGATCGCTGCATTGAAAGGTTATGCGCTGAAGCTGCTGATGCCGGAGAACATGAGCCTGGAGCGGCAGGCGGCGATGCGCGCCTACGGTGCGGAACTGATCCTGGTCAGCCGTGAGCAGGGGATGGAAGGGGCGCGCGATCTGGCGCTGGAGATGCAGCGCCAGGGGCAGGGCAAAGTGCTGGATCAGTTTAACAATTTCGACAATCCCTATGCCCACTTCACCACCACCGGCCCGGAGATCTGGCGCCAGACCGAAGGGCGCATCACGCACTTCGTTTCCAGCATGGGCACCACCGGCACCATTACCGGCGTGGGCGGTTACCTGAAGAGCCAGAATCCGCAGGTGCAGATCATTGGCCTGCAGCCGGCGGAAGGCAGCAGCATCCCCGGCATTCGCCGTTGGGCGCCCGCTTACCTGCCGGGTATTTTCCGCCCGGAGCTGGTGGATCAGGTGTTGGATATCGAGCAGCGCGATGCCGAGCAGACCATGCGCCAGCTGGCGCAGCGTGAAGGCATTTTCTGCGGCGTCAGCTCCGGCGGTGCGGTGGCCGGCGCCCTGCGCGTCGCGGCGGCTAATCCCGGCAGCGTGGTGGTGGCGATCGTCTGCGATCGCGGCGACCGTTACCTCTCCACCGGCGTGTTCGACTGACCGTTCCTTCCCGGCGGTATGTTCCGTCGGGAGAATCTTTCCCCCTTTCCTTCCGACAGACGGCAGCCTCGCTTGCGTGGTAGCTGCCGCTTGCTCGTGCGCCAATCCCCTGACTGAAGTAGAGAAATCGCGCGACAGCGGCCACACTAACGGTGGCGAGACGCCAAGAGCGATGTGTAAGGATTGAGTAAAACCGGCTGCGGGCCGGCGGAATTGGCGGGAAAATAACGAAAATCGGTGAAGGAGCAAGGCATGAAAATTTTACTGGTCGACGATGACCTGGAGCTTGGCACCATGCTGAGCGAGTACCTGACGGGCGAAGGTTTCGACGCCACGCTGGTGCTGACCGGCAAGGCGGGGGTAGAGGGCGCGCTGTCGGGCGATTATACCGCGATGATCCTCGACATCATGCTGCCGGACATGAGCGGCATCGACGTGCTGCGCGACGTGCGTAAAAAGAGCCGGCTGCCGATCATTATGCTGACCGCCAAAGGCGACAACATCGATCGGGTGATTGGCCTGGAGATGGGCGCCGACGATTACATGCCCAAACCGTGCTACCCGCGCGAATTGGTGGCGCGTCTGCGCGCGGTGCTGCGCCGTTTCGAAGAGCGGCCGCAAGAGGCGGACGACGAAGCCGCCATCAGCTTCGGCGAGCTGACGCTGAACCCTTCAACCCGCAGCAGCGAATGGCGCGGTAAGGCGTTTGATCTGACCGCTTCGGAATTCAATCTGTTGGAGCTGTTGCTGCGCGCGCCGGATCGCGTGGTATCGAAGGACGAACTGTCCGAGAAGGGGCTGGGGCGCCCGCGCGAGGCCTATGATCGCAGCGTGGACGTACATATCAGCAATATCCGCCAGAAGCTGAGCGCGTTGGCCGGCAGTAAGCTCAGCATCGAGACGGTGCGCAGCATCGGCTATCGCATACGGTAACCAGACATGCGCGGAAGACTGTTCTGGAAAATTTTGCTCGGCTTTTGGCTGACCTTCCTCATTATGACGCAGGCCTTGTGGGTGGCGTTTTCTCTTTATGGCGATCGCTATGTGCCGCCGGAGAACGCCATGGCGCGGCGGGCGATCGGCCTGCAGCTGACCTCCGCCGCCACCCAGTTGCGCAGCGGCGGCATGCCGGCGCTGGAAGCCTTGATGCGCGACTGGCCGGAGGACGATCGGCGTCTGCTGTCCGTTACGCCGATGATCCAACCGCCGCCTGAGCCGGAAGAACCGCTGTTTGAAGGGCGACGGATGCCGAAAGCGATTTCCGCCTGGGTGCAGACCGGAGAAGGGCAGGGTTACTGGCTGAGTTATAACGTGCGCGGGCTGCGGGAAGAGTATCGGCCGGAGCGGCGTACCCACGTCTTCAACATTCCTGCGCCGATGTTGTGGGTCGGCGGGCTGGGCGGTTTGCTGTTCAGCGCCGTGCTGGCCTGGAACCTGACTCGGCCGATGCGTCAGCTGCGCGGCGGCCTGGATCGGGTGGCGCAGGGCGATCTCTCGGTGCGGCTGTACCCGACGATGCGGCGCCGCCATGACGAGCTGTCCGACGTGGCGCGCGATTTCGACACCATGGCCGAGCGGCTGGAACTGCTGGTCAGCGCCCGCGAGCAGCTGTTGCACGACGTCTCGCACGAGCTGCGTTCACCGCTGGCGCGCCTGCAGCTGGCGATCGGCCTGGCGCGACAGAATGCCGGCAACGTCGAAACCTCGCTCAAGCGCATCGAACACGAGTCGGGGCGGTTGGACAAAATGATCGGCGAACTGCTGGCGCTGTCGCGTACCGAACACAGCAGCCTGCCGGACGAAGAGTATTTCGATCTGTACGGCCTGGTTGACGCGGTGGTGAGCGATGCGCGCTACGAGGCGCAGGTGCCCGGCGTGGATATCGTGCTGCAGGCCGAGTCGGATGTGGAGTATACCGTCAAGGGCAATGCAGAGCTGATGCGGCGTGCGGTGGATAACGTCGTGCGCAATGCGCTGCGCTTTTCCAGCCACGGGCAGCGGGTGACGGTGGCGCTGTCGCGCGTCGACAATCAGTTTCAGATCGCCGTCAGCGATCAGGGGCCGGGCGTCGAGGAGTCGAAGCTGTCGAGCATCTTCGATCCTTTCGTGCGCGTGAAATCGGCGCTGTCGGGCAAGGGCTACGGCCTGGGGCTGGCGATTACCCGCAAGGTGGTATTGGCGCACGGCGGCCAGGTTGAGGCGCGTAACGGCGACAAAGAGGGGCTGATCATCACTCTGCGCGTGCCGCGCTGGTCGTCATAACGCAGCGAGATTGGGATACGACGAAGGAGATAAAAAAAACGGCGCCGAGGGCGCCGTTTATCTTGCTGATTCGCGATTACTTCTTGATGCGGATGATCGGGGTTTCGCCAACGGTCACGCTGCCGGACAGTTTGATCAGCTCTTTGATTTCGTCCATGTTGGAGATAACGACCGGCGTCAGGGTAGACTTGGCTTTTTCTTCCAGCAGTGGCAGGTTGAACTCGATAACGACGTCGCCTTTCTTGACGCGCTGGCCTTCTTCGGCGATGCGTTTGAAGCCTTCGCCTTTCAGTTCTACGGTATCGATGCCGAAGTGGACGAACAGCTCAATGCCGCTGTCGGATTCGATAGAGAATGCATGGTTGGTTTCGAAAATCTTGCCGATGGTGCCGTCAACCGGAGCAACCATTTTGTTGCCGGCCGGTTTGATGGCGATACCGTCGCCAACGATTTTTTCAGCGAACACTACGTCCGGCACATCTTCGATATTGACGATTTCGCCAGAAAGGGGAGCGACGATCTCGATAGTGCCCGTGTCTTTCTTGTCATCAGAAACCAGAGATTTCAGTTTATCGAACAAACCCATGATCTTCTCCTAAGCATTAAATTGGGCGGCGTTCCAGTGTCGTGGAAGTTTAGCAGAGCGTTTTTTCTTCGATGAATTTATTGACGCAATTCATCAGGTCTTGTGCCGTTGGCTGTGCCAAGGCCTGCGCTGCCAACGCCTTCACATCTTCGAAATTCGTGTTACGAATAATTTTCTTGATGCGCGGGATTGAAATCGCACTCATGCTGAACTCATCCAGCCCCATGCCCAATAACAACAGTGTAGCACGCTCATCACCAGCCAGTTCGCCGCACATACCGGTCCACTTGCCTTCCGCGTGAGATGCATCAATAACCTGTTTGATCAGGCCAAGCACTGATGGGGACATCGGGTTATAGAGATGAGAAATCAGCTCGTTGCCGCGATCTACCGCCAGAGTATACTGGGTTAGATCGTTTGTCCCAATACTAAAGAAGTCGACTTCTTTCGCCAGGTGGTGAGCGATGACCGCCGCGGCCGGTGTTTCCACCATCACGCCCACTTCGATGCTCTCGTCAAACGCCTTGCCTTCTTCGCGCAGCTGCGCCTTCAGCGTCTCGATTTCGCCTTTCAGATCGCGCACTTCTTCCACGGAGATGATCATCGGGAACATGATGCGCAGTTTGCCGAATGCCGAGGCGCGCAGGATGGCGCGCAGCTGGGCGTGCAGGATTTCACGGCGGTCCATCGCGATGCGGATGGCGCGCCAGCCGAGGAACGGGTTCTCTTCCTTCGGCAGGTTCATGTACGGCAGGTCTTTGTCGCCGCCGATGTCCATGGTGCGGACGATCACGGCCTGCGAGCCCATGGCTTCCGCCACGGCTTTATAAGCCTGGAACTGCTCGTCTTCGGTTGGCAGCGAGTCGCGATCCATGAACAGGAATTCGGTACGATACAGGCCGACGCCTTCCGCGCCGTTGCGCTCTGCACCCGCGACGTCGCGCACGGTGCCGATGTTGGCGCAGACTTCAACCTGATGGCCGTCCAGCGTAATCGCCGGCAGGTCCTTCAGCTTGGCCAGATCGTTTTTCTCGGTGATATATTGGTTCTGGGCGGCTTTCAGCTGATCGATAACGTCAGCGGTCGGGTTAACGTAAATCTGGTTGTTAACCGCGTCCAGAATCAGGTAGTCGTCGTTTTTCACCTGCTTGGTCACGTCGCTGGTGCCGACGATCGCCGGCAGCTCCAGGGAGCGCGCCATGATGGAGGTGTGGGAGGTGCGGCCGCCGAGATCGGTGATGAAGCCCAGCACTTTGTCCAGGTTCAGCTGCGCGGTCTCGGACGGGGTCAGATCGGTGGCCACCAGGATCACTTCGTCCTGAATGGAGCCCAGATCGACGATCGGCATGCCCAGAATGTTCTGCAGCAGGCGCTTGCCGATGTCGCGCACGTCGGCGGCGCGTTCTTTCAGGTATTCGTCGTCCAGCTCTTCCAGCGCTTTCGCCTGACCTTCGATCACGGTGTAGGCGGCGGCGTCTGCGGAGGCCAGATCGTCTTTGATTAGGGCTATGATTTCCTGCTCAAGCTCTTCGTCTTCCAGCAACATGATGTGGCCTTCGAAGATAGCTTCCTTCTCTTCGCCGAAGGTTTCGCCAGCTTTGGTCTTGATCGCTTCCAGCTGTTCGGACGCTTTCGCGCGGCCGGCCAGAAAACGCGAGACTTCCTGCTCTACTTGATCAGCAGAGATTTTCTTCCGGTTGATGACGATGTCGTCTTCTTTCAGCAAGAGAGCCTTACCAAAAGCGATGCCCGGTGATACTAAAATGCCTGAAATCATAACCCTACCTTACTCTTGACTGGTGTTAACTAAAAAGACGGGCCGATTACTCAAGCTCTGCCATCAGTTTTACCAAGTGCTCAACGGCTTTCTGCTCGTCTTCACCAACAGCTTCGATGGTCACTACGGTCCCTTGAGTCAGCCCCAGAGTTTGCAGTTTGAACAGGCTTTTAGCGCTGGCGCTTTTGCCGTTGGAGGTCACGGTGATGTCAGACGTGAAGCCTTTGGCTTCTTTAACGAACTGAGCGGCAGGGCGAGTATGCAGACCATTCGGAGCGGTAATAGTAACTTCTTGCTGGAACATTGATGTTTCCCCAACTTATTGGATTAATGTTGTGGAGTTAAAGTTTAGCCCAGGGGGCTGACTTTAACTTGTCTGGTTATAGCGCCTGACTATGGACAGGGGCGAACGTTGATGCAACAGAAAACGACGCGTTAGGCACTTCAGATCAAAAAACTCGGCTTTAGACGTCGTTCCAATCCGCTCCCCATTATGCCCGATTCGCCGCGTCGGCGACAGATGAGTAAATCGATTCAGCCTCGACCGGGCTCGGAGAGTGATTAATTTTGCGCATCGAAATAATGCACCGTTAAATACTAAAGGCGACGGGCAAAAGCAATCTTGGACTGCTATAAAGTTTGATCCAGTCCACAAAAAAGCACCCTACAGGGTGCTTTTTTAGCGATTTGTGCAGTGGCGGAATTACTGCTGCAATTCCTGCTCGGTGAACAGATCGGCGAACAGCGCGGTGCTGAGATAGCGTTCGCCGGAAGAGGGCAGGATGACCACGATAGTCTTGTCAGCGAACGCCGGTTCTTCGGCCAGTTTCACCGCCGCCGCGACCGCTGCGCCGGAGGAGATGCCCGCCAGGATGCCTTCTTCGTCCATCAGGCGGCGCGCCATGCTGATGGCTTCGTCGTTGGAGACTTTCTCGACGCGATCCACCAGATCCAGATCGAGGTTGCCCGGAATGAAGCCGGCGCCGATGCCCTGGATCTTGTGCGGGCCCGGCTTCAGCTCTTCACCGGCCAGCGCCTGGCTGATGACCGGCGAGTCGGTCGGCTCTACCGCCACGGTGGTGATGGCTTTGCCTTTGGTGTTTTTGATGTAGCGGCTAACGCCGGTCAGCGTGCCGCCGGTGCCGACGCCGGAGATGAACACGTCGACTTCCCCGTCGGTGTCTTCCCAGATTTCCGGGCCGGTGGTTTTTTCATGGATCGCCGGGTTGGCCGGGTTGCTGAACTGTTGCAGGATCAGGTAACGGTTTGGATCGGTGGCGACGATCTCTTCCGCCTTGGCGATGGCGCCTTTCATGCCTTTCGCCCCTTCGGTCAGCACCAGGTTGGCGCCCAGCGCTTTGAGCAGCTTGCGGCGCTCAATGCTCATGGTTTCCGGCATGGTCAGCGTCAGCTTGTAACCGCGCGCGGCGGCCACGAAGGCCAGCGCGATGCCGGTGTTGCCGCTGGTCGGCTCCACCAGTTCTTTACCGGCGGTCAGCACGCCGCGTTGTTCCGCATCCCAAATCATATTGGCACCGATGCGGCATTTGACGCTGAAGCTCGGGTTGCGTGATTCAACCTTGGCCAGAATGCGTCCGTTGCCGATACGGTTCAGACGAACCAGCGGCGTATGGCCGATTGTTAATGAGTTGTCTTCATATATCTTGCTCATAGCCCGTCCTTTAACTCTATGAAAATGTGGGGAACATCGAAAGCATACGCTAACAGTACCGGCAGGGAAGTAAAGAATTGGTATATCTATATGTTATTAGGAAATAAGTTTTAAGCACAATGATAAGGGCGCGAAATGCGCGCCCTGTCGAAAATTTCCGCGCTATCGGCGGCAAAAAACGGCGGTTATCGGACGAATTGCGAGCGGTAGCGATCGACCCACATCGCGGTGGCGCCGCAGACGGCGACCGGCAGGATCACCAGGTTGAGGATCGGGATCATGGTGAACAGGCTGACCAGCGCGCCGAACTGCAGGTTGTCGGTTTTGTGCTGGCGCAGTGCGCGGCGCATGTCGGCAAAGCTCACCTTGTGGTTGTCGAACGGATAGTCGCAATACTGGATCGCCAGCATCCAGGCGCTGAACAGGAACCACAGCACCGGCGCCACCGTTTGACCGATGCCGGGCACGAAGTACAGCGCCAGCAGCAGCAGCGCGCGCGGCAGGTAATACATCAGCTTGCGCCATTCGCGCGCCATGATGCGCGGCAGATCTTTGGCGATGCCGAGCAGGCCGGTATCCGGCAGCGGTTTGCCGGTCAGGCTGCCTTCGAGCTGTTCGGCCAGCAGGCCGCAGAACGGCGCGGCAATAAGATTGGTGATGGTGCTGAACAGATAGCTGAACACCAGCAGCACCGAAATGACCGCCAGCGGCCACAGCAGGTAGCTCAACCATTGCAGCCAGTCGGGAACGTGGCTCATCATCGCCGGGATCCAGTCGCCGAGGCGGCTGAACAGCCACCAGAAAGCGGAACCCATCAGCAGCACGTTGACCAGCAACGGCAGAACCACATAGCGTTTAATCCCCGGGCGCGAAATCAGACGCCAGCCTTCGGCGAAATAGTGAATGCCGCTGGTCGATCGGGGAGAGGGCTGCGTATAGGACATATCTTAAGTTATCTCGTTGTCTGAACAGGCATCATTATCATATAGGGATGATTTTCCACTGGCTAGGGTAGGGTTGGCTGAAAAACCAGCAGAAAAAGGCAGTATAATCATCTTTATTGGCATAAAGTTCAGCACGGACTTGCACTTGTGTGCGCGGGCAAATAGAGTTAAAGAGTGAATGTTTGCCGCGGTGGCAATGTATTGGAACAACAGAGATAGCAATGATGCAGGATTTGCGTCTGATATTAATCGTTGTTGGCGCGATCGCCATAATAGCGCTGTTATTGCACGGTCTGTGGACCAGTCGCAAAGAACGGTCAGCGCTCTTCCGCGATCGCCCAGCCAAACGTTCCCAAAAGGAACGTGAACAAACTCCGATCGACGATCTCGAAGAAGGCGTCGGTGAGGTGCGCGTACGCGCCGCTCACCCGCAAGACGAGCCGTCATTCGGCCATTTCGATGCCGCACGCGAAGAACCCGTGGCCGCGCCGAAGCCCGCTCCGGCGGCTGCGCCTGCGCCCCGCGCCGTTCAGCCGGCCGCTCATCAGACGCCGCCTCCGCTGTCTCAGCGGCCGGAGTACGATGACATCCTGCTGAACAACTACGCGCCGGACGAAGAACCGGCCGAACCGCAGCAACCGCAACCGGCCGCGCGCCGTGAGCCGCGCGTCGACGATCTGCCGCATGAACATGAGGCGCCGCAGGGGGCTGAACCGGCATTCCACGCCGAGCCGGCCCCTGTGCAGCCCGCGCCGGAAGTGAAGCCGGCGCAGGAGCCTGCGCCACAGCCACAACAGCCGGCGGCTGCGCCAATTCAGGCCAAGCTGAAAGAGACCGTGCTGGTGCTGCACGTCGCGGCCCATCAGGGCGGCGTAATCGGCGGCGAAGTGCTGCTGCAGAGCGTGTTGCAGGCGGGCTTCCAGTTTGGCGAGATGGGCATCTTCCACCGCCATATCAGCCCGGCCGGCAGCGGCCCGGTGCTGTTCAGTCTGGCGAACATGGTCAAGCCGGGGTCGTTCGATCCTGACATGATGTCCGACTTCTCCACGCCGGGCGTGTCGATGTTCATGATGGTGCCGTCTTACGGCGACGCCAATCAGAACTTCAAGCTGATGCTGCAGTCGGCACAGCGCATCGCCGACGACGTGGGCGGCGTGGTGCTGGACGACGAGCGCCGCATGATGACGCCGCAGAAGCTGGAAACCTACAAAGCGCGTATCCGTGAAGTGTTGGAAAACAACGCCTGACCGGATTGCCGCGCGCACTGAACATCCGTAACAACAAAGCCCCCGCTAGCCGGGGGTTTTTTATCTTTGATGGTGAGCCATGGAATCGATAATCCAACAAATCAATCAACTACGAGCCACACTGCGCCATCATGAATACCAGTATCATGTGCTGGATGCGCCGGAAGTGCCGGATGCGGAATATGACCGCCTGATGCGCGAGCTGCGCGAGCTGGAGAGCGCGCATCCGGAGCTGATCACCGCCGATTCGCCGACCCAGCGCGTGGGCGCGGCGCCGCTGGCGGCGTTCGACCAGGTGCGCCACGAAGTGCCGATGCTGTCGCTGGACAACGTGTTTGACGAAGAGAGCTTCCTGGCGTTTTACAAGCGCGTGCAGGACAGGCTCAAGAGCAGCGATCCGCTGACCTTCTGCTGCGAGTTGAAGCTGGACGGCCTGGCGGTCAGCCTGCTGTACGAAGACGGCGAACTGGTGCGCGCGGCGACGCGCGGCGACGGCACCACCGGCGAGAACATCACTACCAACGTGCGCACCATTCGCGCCATCCCGCTGCGCCTGACCGGCGACAACATCCCGCGCCGGCTGGAAGTGCGCGGCGAAGTGTTCATGCCGCAGGCCGGTTTCGAACAGATGAACGAAGAAGCCCGGCGCAAAGACGGCAAGGTATTCGCCAACCCGCGCAACGCCGCCGCCGGCTCGCTGCGCCAGCTCGATCCGCGCATTACCGCCAAACGCCCGCTGACCTTCTTCTGCTATGGCGTTGGCCTGCTGGAAGGCGGCGAGCTGCCGCGCAGCCACTTTGAGCGCCTGATGCAGTTCAAGGCCTGGGGCCTGCCGGTTAGCGATCGCGCCCAGCGCCGCACCGGCAGCGAGGAAGTGCTGGCGTTTTATCGCCAGGTCGAGCAGGACCGCGCGCAGCTCGGGTTCGATATCGACGGCGTGGTGATCAAGATTGACGATATCGATCTGCAGGAAACGCTGGGCTTTGTGGCGCGTGCGCCGCGTTGGGCGACGGCGTTCAAATTCCCGGCGCAGGAGCAGATCACCGTGGTGCGCGAAGTAGAGTTTCAGGTTGGCCGCACCGGTGCGATTACGCCGGTGGCGCGCCTTGAGCCGGTGCTGGTGGCCGGGGTGACCGTCAGCAACGCGACCTTGCACAACGCCGATGAAATTGAGCGTCTGGGGCTGCGCATCGGCGATACGGTGATCGTGCGCCGCGCCGGCGACGTGATCCCGCAGGTGGTGGGGGTGCTGGAAGACCGCCGGCCGCAGGATGCGCGCGAAGTGGTGTTCCCGCTGCACTGTCCGGTGTGCGGCTCCGACGTTGAGCGCGTGGAAGGCGAGGCCGTGGCGCGCTGCACCGGCGGGTTGATCTGCGGCGCGCAGCGCAAAGAGGCGTTGAAGCACTTCGTTTCCCGTCGCGCGCTGGACGTCGAGGGCATGGGTGACAAGATCATCGAGCAGCTGGTGGACAAGGAGTACGTGAAGAACCCGGCCGATCTGTTCCGCCTGTCCGCCGGCATTCTGACCGGCCTGGATCGCATGGGGCCGAAATCGGCGCAGAATCTGGTCAACGCGTTGGAGAAATCCAAGCAGACCACCTTCGCCCGTTTCCTGTATGCGCTCGGCATTCGCGAGGTCGGTGAAGCGACCGCCGCCAACCTGGCCGCGCATTTCGGATCGCTGGAGAAGCTGTTTGCCGCTGATATCGAGGCGCTGAAAGAGGTGCCGGACGTCGGTGAAGTGGTGGCCAAACATACCCGCAATTTCCTCGATGAAGCGCTCAATCAGCAGGTGATCAACGAGCTGGTGGGCGCCGAGATCGGCATCCGCTGGCCGGCGCCGGTGGTGGTGGTGGCGGAAGAGATAGACAGCCCGTTCGCCGGCAAAACCGTGGTGCTGACCGGCTCGCTGAGCCAGCTGTCGCGCGACGAGGCCAAAGATCGCCTGACGGCGCTGGGCGCCAAGGTCAGCGGCAGCGTGTCGAAGAAAACTGACCTGGTGATCGCCGGCGAGGCGGCCGGTTCCAAGCTGGCGAAGGCGCAGGAGCTGGGTATCGCCGTGATCGACGAAGCGGAAATGATCCGCCTGCTGGGTGACTGATGGAAAAGGAAAACCTGCTGGAGATCGCCAATACCGTGATGCCGTTCGGCAAGTACCAGGGGCGGGTGCTGATCGACCTGCCCGAAGAGTACCTGCTGTGGTTCGCGCGCAAGGGCGAATTCCCCAAAGGCAAGCTCGGCATGCTGATGGAGATGACGCTGGCGATTAAAATCGAAGGGCTTGATCACCTGGTCAAGCCGCTGAAGAAAAGCTGATCTGACGGGCCTCGGCCCGTCTTTTTTTACCCGCGCGACGTCTGCGCGTTGGGCACCGCCTGCTGCGCCCGCTGCTTGCGCTGGTATCTTTTGGCCAGCACTGCGCAGGTCATCAACTGCACCTGATGAAACACCATCAGCGGCAGCACCATGATCCCCACCGTCGCCGCCGGGAACAAGATATTGGCCATCGGAATGCCGTTCGCCAGGCTTTTCTTCGAGCCGCAGAACACGATGGTGATCTCGTCCGCCTTGCTGAACCCCAGCCAACGCGCCATGTAAGTGTTCACCACCAGCACGATCGCCAGCAGCACGATGCTGCCGCCGACGATAAACGCCAGCGAACCAAGCCCTACCTGGTGCCAGATGCCGTGCGTGACCGCTTCGCTGAAGGCGGCGTACACCACCAGCAAAATCGAGGTCTGGTCGGTTTTGCCGATCAGCGGGCGATGGCGTTCGATCCAGCCGCCGATCAGCGGCCGCAGCAGGTGGCCGGCGACGAACGGCACCAGCAGCTGCAGCACGATCGAGCCCACCTGCCGCAGGCTGCCGGTATCGCCGTGCACATTCATCAGCAGGCCGACCAACAGCGGCGACACGAAGATCCCCAGCAGGCTGGAGGCGGAGGCGCTGCACACCGCCGCCGCCACGTTGCCGCCCGCCAGCGAGGTGAAGGCGATGGCCGATTGCACGGTGGCGGGCAGGATGCACAGGTAGATGAAACCGGCGTACAGCTCGGGGCTGACGTCGATCGGCGCCCACCAGGCGAACAGTACGCCCAGAGCCGGAAAAATGATGAAGGTGCTGAACATCACCCACAGGTGCAGCCGCCAGTTGTTGCTGCCGGCCAGGATGGCCTCGCGTGACAGCTTGGCGCCGTGCATGAAGAACAGCAGGGCGATGGCGGCGATGGTCAGGGCGTTGAGCCAGCCGACGAACTCGCCGCGCGCCGGCAGGAACGACGCCAGCAGTACGGTGGCGATCAGCGTCAGGGTAAAACGATCGGGCAGAAATCTCATGGCGGTGCGCTCAGGGTAGAAAATCGATGGGGCTATTCTCCCGCGTGGGCATATAATAATTAAATTGATTTATTTAATTCATCTATGAATAAAACACATGAATTACTCACTCAAACAGCTGCGGGTGTTTGTCGCCATCGCTCGCCACGGCAGTTTCAGCCGCGCCGGTGAGGCGATCGGCCTGACGCAATCGGCGGTCAGCCACAGCGTGAAAGAACTGGAGGCGGAAGTCGGGGTTCGCCTGCTGGATCGCACCACGCGTGAAGTGGTGTTGACCGATGCCGGCCTGCGGCTGGCCAACCGGGTCGAACGGCTGCTGGACGAGCTGCAGACCACTCTGCTGGATGTGCGCAGCTTTGGCGTACAGCGCAGCGGTACGGTGCGGGTGGCGACGAGCCAGACCATTTCCGCCCATCTGATGCCGCAGTGCATCGCCGCCGGTGAGCGCCAATACCCGGAGATCCGCATCATGCTGCGCGATCAGGCGCAGCAGCAGGTGCTGCACAGCGTGCGCAACGCGGAGGTGGATTTCGGCATCGTGGTCGATCCGGTGCAGGCGGTGGATCTGGAGTGCGAAGCGGTGCTGCACGAGCCGTTCCTGTTGCTGTGCCGCGACGATCATCCGTTCGCTGCGCAGCAGGCGGTGCATTGGTCGGCGCTGAACGGTTGCCGCCTGGTGTTGCAGGACTATGCGTCGGGCAGCCGGCCGTTGATCGACAGCGCGCTGAGGCAGCAGGGCGTGGAGGCGCAGGTAGTGCAGGAAATCGGCCATCCGGCGACGCTGTTCCCGATGGTGGCGGAAGGGATTGGCATCAGCATTTTCCCGGCGTTGGCGTTGCCGTTGCCGGAAGGGGGGCGGCTCCGGGTGCGGCGGCTGGTGCCGGAGATCAACCGCGCGTTGATGCTGGTGCGGCGCAAGAACCGCTCGCTGACGCCGGCGGCGGAGGCCATCTGGCAGGTGGCGCGCAAGCAGGCGGCGCTGCTGCACCAGCGCCGGCAGGAAACCGCGGCATATTGACTCAGATATAGACGTCCACCGCGTTGAGCGGCGTTGGGCGGTTTACGCCGTCGCCGGCTTGCGCCGCGGCTTTTGCCATTTGCTCCTGCTGTTGCTTTTCCATTTCTTCTTTCTGGATGCGCGCGATCTCGGCCTGCAACATCTTGATCTGCGCTTCGATCAGCTGCTTCTGTTTTTCTATTTCCTTAGGATCGGCGTCGGAGTCCTTTAGCTCCACCAACTTTTGCTGCAGCGACTGAATCTGCCGGTTCAGCGCCTTGATGCGGGCCGAGGCGCGGCTTTCGTTGAGGTTGACCGGTTCGTCATTGCCGTTGGTGCGTTCGTTTTTCTCCATCTTGCCGCCTTGCGGCTGGTTGTTGACCGGTTTGGCCATCAGCAATTCGCCCTGATGGCCCGGCGCGCTGAACACGTTGCTGACGCCGGGAACGGTATTTTTGATCGGTACGATCATGGTGATGGTGGTCGACATGAATGCTCTCCCTGAGTCGGTATATCGCTGTTCAGGGTATCGGCAGCGGCGGCTAAATCTTTACCTGCCGCAGGCGCGGCCAACGCTGCAGCCAGCCTTTGTCGAGCACGCGCTGGGCATAGGCCGCGCGATCGCCGTTTTTCGCGTTAAAGGTAATGGTGTCGTCGAATAGCGCCGCGAGCCCGAAGGGGGCCACCAGCGTGATGCTGTCGTCGGCGTTCAGGCGCGCGCCGATCGCCGTTTCCACTTCGGTCCAGAAGCTGATGGCCTCTTCGCTGTCGCGATAAGGCGCCCGGCCGCCGCGCAGGTGCATGCGCGCCTGGTTCTTGACCGACCAAGGTCGCGGCAGCCACTGTTGCAAACGCACCTCCAGCATGCGATCGCGCTCAGCGTCCGCACGCTCCGCATCGAAGTGGATCACGTCGATATCGTTGAGCGGCGTGGGCTCCGTATAGCCATGGCGCCGATCCCACACCAGATTGCGCACAAAGCCGGCGCCGAGGCACCAGTCATTCAAGCCGAGCCGGCGCACGGTGCGCAGGGCGGCCATGCGCGCGTTATCTTGTTGCAGCCAGTCGATAATTTGCCGTTGCGGATCCATCACCCCTCCTGTTTTCGCGGCTACTGTAACCCGAAGCGGCAACGGGTGAAATGGGGGAAAGCGTGATGGCGGCGATCGCGTGCAAAATAATTTTCTTTTCCCACTGACTACACTTGGTGCAGGGCTGTTATCTCGTCACGCAGGGCAAGGGAGGGGGCTATGTTTCAGGCAACGGTGGGCCAACGCGGCTATCGCTTTGGCGATCTGCGCCAGCTGATGGCGAAAGCATCGCCGGCGCGTTCCGGCGATTATCTGGCGGAGGTGGCGGCGGAGAGCGCCGAAGAGCGCATGGCGGCGCGCATCGCGCTGGCGGATGTGCCGCTCAAGGCGTTCCTGCAGCAGGTGCTGGTGCCGTACGAACAGGACGAGGTGACGCGCCTGATCATCGACAGCCACGACGCCGCCGCCTTTGAGCCCATCTCGCACCTCACGGTCGGCGATTTTCGCGACTGGCTGCTGAGCGAGCAGGCGGACAGCGCCATGCTGGCGCAGGTGGCCGCCGGCATTACGCCGGAGATGGCGGCGGCGGTAAGCAAGATCATGCGCAATCAGGATCTGATCCTGGTGGCGAAGAAATGCCGGGTGGTGACGCGCTTTCGCAATACCATCGGCCTGCCGGGCCACCTCAGCGTGCGGCTGCAGCCCAATCACCCGACCGACAGCCTGCAGGGCATCGCCGCCAGCATGCTGGACGGTTTGTTGTACGGCAGCGGCGACGCGGTGGTCGGCATCAACCCGGCCAGCGACAGCCTGCCGCTGCTGGAAAAGCTCAACTACATGCTGGACGACGTGATCCAGCGCTTCGCCATACCCACCCAATCCTGCGTGCTGACCCACGTGACCAACACGCTGCGGCTGATGGAGCGCGGCGCGCCGGTGGATCTGGTGTTTCAGTCGATCGCCGGCACCGAGGCGGCCAACCGCGGTTTCGGCATCAGCCTGGCGCTGCTGGCGGAGGCGCAGCAGGCGGCACTGAGCCTCAGGCGCGGCACGCTGGGCGATAACGTGATGTATTTCGAAACCGGGCAGGGCAGTTGCCTGTCGGCCAACGCGCATCACGGCGTCGATCAGCAGACCTGTGAGGCGCGCGCCTATGCGGTGGCGCGCCATTTCTCGCCGCTGCTGATCAATACCGTGGTGGGGTTTATCGGCCCCGAATACCTGTATGACGGCAAACAAATTATCCGCGCCGGGCTGGAGGATCATTTCTGCGGCAAGCTGCTCGGCCTGCCGCTGGGCTGCGACGTCTGCTACACCAACCATGCCGAAGCCGATCAGGACGACATGGACACGCTGCTGACGCTGTTGGCCGCCGCCGGGTTGACGTTCCTGATAGGCGTGCCGGGCGCGGACGACATCATGCTCAACTACCAAAGCACCTCGTTCCACGACGCGCTCTATATCCGCGAACTGCTGGGGCTGAAGCACGCGCCGGAGTTTGCCGCCTGGCTGGCGGCGATGAATATCACCGACGAGCGCGGGCGGCTGCGCGACGCCGCCGCCAATCACCCGCTGTTGTTGGCGCTGCAGGGAGAACGGACATGAGCAAACCGGTTCACGTCAACAGTTGGGACTCGCTGCGCGCCTTTACCGACGCGCGCATCGCGTTGGGGCGCACCGGCGCCAGCCTGCCGACCGACGAGCTGCTGCGCTTCGGCCTGGCCCATGCCCAGGCGCGCGACGCGGTGCATCAGCCTTTCGACAGCGAGCGGCTGGCGGCGGATTTGCACCAGGCCGGTTGGCCCTCGCTGGCGGTGCACAGCCAGGCCGCCGACCGCGCCGCCTATCTGCGCCGTCCGGATCTGGGGCGGCGATTGGCGTCGGACAGCCGCAGCCTGCTGCTCGGCTCACCATCGCGCCGTGTCGATCTGCTGCTGGCGGTGGCGGACGGCCTCTCTTCCAAAGCGGTGCACCGCCAGGCGCTGCCGCTGCTGCAGGCGCTTCGGCCCTATCTCGATACGCTGGGGCTGAGCGTCTCACCGGTGGTGTTGGCGCATCAGGCGCGGGTGGCGCTGGGGGATGAGATTGGCGAATGCCTGCAGGCCCGGGCGGTGGCGGTGCTGATCGGCGAACGACCGGGGCTGTCGTCGCCGGACAGCCTGGGCATTTATTTGACCTGGGAGCCGAATGCGCGCAGAACGGACGCCGAGCGTAACTGCATCTCCAACGTGCGGCCGGAGGGGCTGGATTACCCGCAGGCAGCGTTCCGTCTGGCCTGGCTGCTGGAGCAGGCGTTCCAGCGGCGGCTGAGCGGCATCGAGCTGAAGGACGAGAGCGACAATCCGGCGCTGCACAACCGGGTGACACCGCTTTACCCCCAGCTGGGCGGCTGACCGAGGGTTTGCTGCAGCAGGGCGGTGAAGGCCGCCAGCCGGGCGGACACCTTCGCCATCGGGCGCAGCAGATAGATGCCTTGCTGCTCATGGCGCGGATCTTCGAGCATCTGAACCAGTTGCCCATTCTGCACGTCCGGCCCCACCACCCAGTTGGGCAGGAAGGCAATGCCGAGGCCGAGCAGCGCCGCCTGGCGCTGCGCGGTGAAGTCGTCGCAGCGCAGCGCCATGGTGCAGCGGCTCATCAGCGCCGCGTCGAGGATCTGCGCCCAGCAGGCCGGCTGCTGTTTGTGGTAGCGGGCGATCAGCCGATGCTGCGGCAACGCTTCCAGATCGCTCGGCAGGCCATAGCGGGCGACGTAGGCGGGGCTGGCGCACATCACCCAGCGTTGCGTGGCGATGCGGCTGGCGTACAGCGCGCTGTCCTTCTGCTCGCCGATGCGGAGGGCGGCGTCCAGCCGTTCCTGCGTCGGATCGGTCTGGCGTTCGGTCAGATCGAGATCGATAGACAGCTGAGGATAGCGTTCCGCTAGCGTCGGCAGCAGCGGCAGCACATAGGTTTTGCCGAAGGTCGGCAGGCAGCTGATGCGCAGCGTGCCTTGCGGCGTTTCGTTTAACGCGCTCAGCTCGGCGTGAATGCCGGTAATGTCCGTCATCAGCGCGGCGGCGCGCGTCAGCAGCAGCTCGCCGGCGTCGGTCAGCAGCAGCCCACGGGTGGAGCGGACGAACAGCGTGGCGCCGAGCGCGCTTTCCAAGGCGTCGATATGGCGCACCAGCGAGGAGGGCACCATGCCCAGCCGGCGAGCGGCGGCGGAAAAGCTGCCTAGGCGGGCCACGTCGAGAAAGATCGGCAGATGTTCAACATAACGGGCGTCATTCATTTTTGCATTATATGCAAAAGCGTTTCTTATGAATACCCGCTTCTCTGTCGGCGGCGCTGCGGCTACTCTGGTTGCGGGTTGACGGCGGGCTTCAACGCCGCTGCATCCCTGCCGTATAGAGAGAAAACGCATAAACCTCGCGGCGCTTAGCACTAAATAACAGATGTTTTTCCCAGGCTGCGCGAGCCGCCTGCGGAGTTGATTGTCGCTCCAACACCAGATTAACCGTTCAATTTGATATCCGACTCGGCATTAATGATTAGTGAGCCTTTACTTTCACACGTCATGCCGTGGGTTCTGGATATCGGCCGGCCAGCCGTGCCGGTTTTTTTGTCGCCTCAGGCTGAATCGTTCCAACTGATGAACGCGCCTTGGGGGGCATCTTGGCCCACCGTCGGTGGGTCTTTTGAACGCGCAGGATCGCGATCCCGCGCTGGTGGAGGAGTGAGTCATGAACGAAAAACACGGGTGTTCCTGTGCGCGCCATTTGGCGCAGGGTTTTGCCAGGCAGTCGATCAACGCCGGGGAGGGCGAAATCTATCAAATCTCGCTGATGAGCGCGCTCATCGACGGGGTCTACGAGGGTGAAACCACCATTGCCGAGTTGCTCAAACGCGGTGATTTCGGCCTCGGTACCTTCAATCACCTGGATGGCGAACTGATCGCTTTCGACCAGGAAATACACCAGCTGCGCGCCGACGGCAGCGCCCGCCCAGCCGGTTTGCAACAGAAAACCCCTTTCGCCGTCGTCACCTTTTTCCAGCCCAGTATCAGCCAGCAGTTCGACCGGCCGATCACCAAGGCGCAGCTGCACCAATGCATCGATGAACAGGTCGCCTCGCCGAACCTGTTTTGCGCGGTGCGGGTCGACGGTGAGTTCAGCCACGTGGAAACCCGCACCGTGCCGCGTCAGGAACGGCCCTATCGCCCGATGCTGGAAGCGATAGAAGAGCAGCCGACCTTCTCGTTTCATCAACGGCGCGGCACGCTGGTCGGCTTCCGCTCGCCGGATTACATGCAGGGCATCGGCGTGGCCGGCTATCACGAACATTTCGTTACCGACGACCGCAGCGGCGGCGGCCACGTGCTGGATTACCAGCTCGATCATGGCCGCCTGCAGTTCGGCGTCATCACCCGTCTCAATCTTCAGTTGCCGCATGATGCGGATTTCTTGCGCGCCAACCTCTGCCCAGAGGATTTGGATCGTGCGATTCGTTCCGCCGAGGGCTAACCCCGGCGATCGTTTTCTTAGGAGGTGGAACCATGGCACAGGAAAAAACAGGCAATGACTGGCAATGCGGCGCCGACTTGGTGGTGAAAAACCTGGAAGCGCAGGGCGTCAAACACGTTTTCGGCATTCCGGGCGCCAAGATCGACCGGGTGTTCGACTCGCTGGAGGACGCGCCATCGATTGAAACGGTGGTGGTGCGGCATGAGGCCAACGCGGCCTTTATGGCGGCGGCGGTCGGCCGCCTGACCGGCAAGGCCGGGGTGGCGCTGGTCACCTCCGGGCCGGGCAGCTCCAACCTGATCACCGGGCTGGCCACCGCCACCTCGGAGGGGGACGCGGTAGTGGCCTTCGGCGGGGCGGTGAAGCGCGCCGACAGCCTGAAGCAGACGCACCAGAGCATGGATACCGTCAGCATGTTCCGGCCGGTGACCAAGTATTGCGCCGAAGTGCACGCCGGCTCGGCGATTTCCGAGGTGATCGCCAACGCCTTCCGCCGCGCCGAGTTCGGCCGCCCAGGAGCCTCGTTCATCAGCCTGCCGATGGATATCGTCAATGAACCGGTCAGCGCGCCGGTGTTGGCCGGCTGCCGCTTGCCGCGCATGGGGGCCGCGGCGGCGGACGACATCCAGGCGGCGGTGAAGCTGATCCGCCAGGCCAAATGCCCGGTATTGCTGCTCGGTTTGCAGGCCAGCCGGCCGGAGAACAGCGAGGCGGTGCGCCATCTGCTGTACCGCACCCACATGCCGGTGGTCGGCACCTATCAGGCGGCGGGGGTGATTGACGTCAACCACTTCGCCCGCTTCGCCGGCCGCGTCGGCCTGTTCAACAACCAGCCGGCCGATCAGCTGTTGCAGAAGGCCGATCTGGTGGTGAGCGTCGGCTATGATCCGATCGAATACGATCCCTGCATGTGGAACAGTCATGGGCGGCTGAAACTGGTGCACATCGACGTGCTGCCGGCGGATATCGACACCTGCTATCGGCCGGACGTCGAACTGGTGGGCAACATCAGCGCCACGCTGAACATGATGACCGAAACGTTCAATGAGGCGGTCTGCGTGCCGCCGGAGGTGGAGCTGATCCTCACCGATCTCGGCCGCCAGCGCACAGAACTGGCGGAGCGCGCCGCGCGCCGCGGCGGCATGCCGATCCACCCGCTGCGCATCGTCAAGGAGCTGCAGGACATCGTCAGCGACGACGTGACGCTGTGCGTGGACATGGGCAGTTTCCACATCTGGATCGCCCGCTATCTTTACAGCTTCCGCGCCCGCCAGCTGTTGATCTCCAACGGCCAGCAAACCATGGGGGTGGCGCTGCCGTGGGCCATCGGCGCGGCATTGGTGCGCCCCGGCGACAAGGTGGTGTCGATCTCTGGCGACGGCGGCTTCATGCAGTCGAGCATGGAGCTGGAGACCGCGGTGCGGCTGAAAAATAACATCGTGCACGTGATCTGGGTCGATAACGCTTACAACATGGTGGAGATGCAGGAAGTGAACAAATACCAGCGCAAATCCGGCGTGGAGTTCGGGCCGATTGACTTCAAGGCCTATGCGGAATCCTGCGGCGCGGTCGGTTTCGCCGTGCAGTCGGTGGACGATCTGCGGCCGATGCTGCGCAAGGCGATGGCGATCCAGGGGCCGGTGGTGGTGGCCATTCCGGTCGACTACGCCGACAACTATAAGCTGATGGCGCAGATGAACTTCAGCCAGATGATTTAATTTCATCATCGCGTGGTTTCACCGGGGCAGGCCGCTTGCGCGCCTGCCCGTTTTTATGCGCGGAATTTATCCTTTACATCGCTAACTGCATGATTTATTGCTATCCGTTGGGCTGTTTTTTCACCACTGGGGATAGCGCAATGAAAAGAAAAGCAATAACGATCGGGCTGCTGGCGTTGGCGATTGCCGGCGGCGCGCGAGCCAATACGCTGGTCTACTGTTCTGAAGGCTCGCCGGAAGGTTTCAACCCGCAGCTGTTCACCTCCGGCACCACGGTGGATGCCAGTTCGGCGGCGATCTACAACCGGCTGGTGGATTTCAAACCCGGTACCGTCGAGCTGCAACCCAGCCTGGCGGAAAGCTGGGAGGTCAGCGAAGACGGCAAGCGCTATACCTTCCACCTGCGCAAGGGTGTGGCATTCCAGAGCAATAAATATTTTACCCCCACCCGCGATTTCAACGCCGATGACGTCATCTTCTCGTTTATGCGCCAGAAGGACGCCAACAACCCGTATCACAAGGTCTCCAACGGCGCCTACACCAACTTCGAGTCGATGGAGTTCGGCACGCTGATTGACCGGATCGTCAAGGTGGATGACCACACCGTGCGCTTTGAGCTCTCCCGCGCCGAGGCGCCGTTCGTTGCCGATCTGGGCATGTACTTCGCCACCATTTTATCGGCGGAATATGCCGACGCGATGCTGAAGGCCGGCACGCCGCAGCGGGTGGACAACGATCCGATCGGCACCGGGCCGTTCCAGCTGGTGCAGTATCAGAAGGACGCAAAAATCCTCTACAAGGCGTTCGACCGCTATTGGGAAGGCAAACCGAAGATCGATCGGCTGGTGTTCTCGATCACGCCGGATGCGACGGTGCGTTACGCCAAACTGCAAAAGAACGAGTGCCAGGTGATGCCGTTCCCCAACCCGGCGGATCTGGCGCGCATGCGGCAGGACGGCAACCTGCAGGTGATGGAAAAATCCGGCCTGAATATCGGCTTCCTGGCGTTCAACACCCAGAAGAAGCCGTTGGATAACGTCAAGGTGCGCCAGGCGTTGGCGCTGGCTGTCAACAAGCCGGCGATCATCGACGCGGTGTTCCACGGCGCCGGTCAGCCGGCCAAGAATCTGCTGCCGCCGACCCAATGGGGCAGCAACGCGCAGCTTGAAGATTATCCGTATTCGCCGGAGCGGGCGAAGCAGCTGCTGCAGGAGGCCGGGCTGGGGCAGGGGTTCGATATCGATCTTTGGGCGATGCCGGTGCAGCGGCCCTATAACCCCAACGCCAAGCGCATGGCGGAGATGATCCAGGCCGACTGGGCCAAGATCGGCGTGCGCGCCAAAATCGTCACCTTCGAGTGGGGCGAGTATTTGCAGCGGATTAAAAACGGCGAGCACCAGACCGCGCTGATGGGCTGGACCACCGCCAACGGCGATCCGGACAACTTCTTCGGCCCGCTGTTCACCTGCGCTTCGCTCGGCGGCTCCAACTCGGCGAAATGGTGCTACAAACCGTTCGACCAGCTGATCCTGCAGGCGCGCGAGGAGAACGATCACGCCAAACGGGTGGCGATGTATCAGCAGGCGCAGGTGATGATGCACGATCAGATGCCGGCGCTGATGATCGCGCACTCGACCATCTTCGAACCGGTGCGCAAGGAAGTGAAAGGCTACGAGATAGACCCGTTCGGCAAACACATCTTCAAACAGGTGTCGCTGGAGAAGTAACCAAGAGGCCGGGTTAACCCGGCCTTTTTCATGCCTGCGGCGCGTCGCAGTGGTAGCGGCCGCGCGGGATCACCAGCGGCGTGTGGGACAGCGGATCGTCGATGATCATGCACGGCATGCCGAACACCCGCTCCACCAGTTCGGCGGTGATGATCTCCGCCGGTTTCCCTTCCGCCACGATCTTGCCGTCGCGCATGGCGATGATGTGGTCGGCATAGCGGCAGGCGTGGTTGAGATCGTGCAGCACCGCGATCAGGGTTTGACCGCGCTCGCGGTTGAGCTGGCGGAACAGATCCAGCAGTTCGATCTGGTGCGCGATGTCCAGATAGGTGGTCGGCTCATCCAGCAGTAGCAGCGGGGTTTGCTGCGCCAGCGCCATCGCCACCCAGACGCGCTGACGCTGCCCGCCGGACAGCTCGTCGACGCTGCGATCCGCCAACTGGCTGACGTTGGTGGCCGCCATGGCGGCTTCCACCGCCTGTTTGTCGGCCTGCGTCCACTGTTTCAGCAGGCTTTGGTGCGGATAGCGGCCGCGCGACACCAGGTCCGCCACGGTGATGCTGTCCGGCGCGATCGAAGTTTGCGGCAGCAGCCCAAGCTCGCGCGCCAGCGCCTTGGTGGCGAAGCTGCTGATGTTCTTGCCGTCCAGCATCACCTCGCCGGCGCTGGGTTTCAGCAGGCGGCACAGGGCGCGCAACAGCGTCGATTTGCCGCAGGCGTTCGGCCCGACGATCACCGTGAAGGCGCCGTCGGGGATCGCCACGCTCAGATCGTCAGCGATGATTTTATTGTCGTAGCCCAGCTTCAGGTGCGAGGCGTGCAGGCGGTGGCTCATGGCATTATCACTCTTCATTATCTGCGGGCCTCTCGGATGAGCAGCCAAATCAGGTACAGGCCGCCGATGCAGACGGTCACAACCCCGACCGGCAGTTGGATCGGCGCGAAAAGATGTTGGGACACCACGTCGGCGCCGAGCAGCAACGCCGCGCCCATCAGCGCCGAGGAGGTCAGGGTGACCGAGGATTGGCCGGCGAGGCGACGGGCGATCTGCGGCGCCGCCAGCGCGATAAAGGAAATCGGCCCGGCGGTGGCGGTGACGGCGGCGGTGAGGGTGACGCCGAACAGCATCAGCCACAGCCGGCTGCCTTCGGCGTTAACGCCCAGCGCGCGCGCCGTGTCATCGCCCATTTCCAGCAGCTGCAGCCGTTTGCCCATCAGCAGCGCGGCCGCGGCCGCCAGCACGATGAACGCCGTGGCGGGCTGGGCTTTTTGCCAGGTCATGCCGTTGAGCGAACCGGCCTGCCACATGGCGGCGTCCATGGCGCGCTCGAGCGAGGCGGTGATGATCAGCCAGGTATTGGTGGAGACCAGCACCGCGCTGATGGCGATGCCGACGATGATCAACCGGAAGCCGGCGATGCCTTGCCGCCAGGCCAGCAGATAGATGGCCAGCGCGGCGAGAATGCCGCCGGCCAGCGCGCCGCCGGCGATGTAATAGTAGCCGCCGTTGAACAGGGTGATGGCGATCAGCGCGCCGGTGTAAGCCCCCATGTTAAAGCCGATCACATCCGGGCTGCCGAGCGGGTTGCGGATAATTGACTGGAAAATGGCGCCGCTCATGCCGAGCGCGGCGCCTAACAACAGCGCCATGGCGATGCGCGGCAAGCGCCATTGGGTGACCACGGTCACCAGGTTTTTCGGCGCCTCGCCGGTCAGCGCGGCAAAAACCTGCTCCAGCGAAAGTTGCAGCGTGCCGTAGCACAGGGCGGCGACGGCCATCGCCAGACACAGCGCCAACAGTGAAAGGTTGACCAGCAGCAGGCGCAGCGGCAGGCGCCCGTTGATGACGCCGTCCGGGCGGCCGATATGCAGCGTGTGCGGCAGACTCATCACAGACCCCCCAGCGTTTTCTTGCGGCGCACCAGCCAGATCAGGACCGGCGCGCCAATGAAGGCCGCCACGATGGAAACCCGAAGTTCACCGGCCGCCAGCAGACGGCCGACCACGTCGGCGCACAGCAGTAAAATCGGCGCCAGCAGCATGGAGTAGGGCAGGATCCAGCGCTGGTCGGGACCGACCCACCAGCGGGCGATATGCGGCACCATCAGGCCGATGAAACTGATTGGGCCGACGGTGGCGGTCGCCGCGCCGCACAGCAGCGTGATGGCGATCACCGCGATCACCTGAGTCAGCACCACGCGCGCGCCGAGCGCGATAGCCAGATCTTCCCCCATGCCGATGGTATTTAGCGGCCGGGCGATGAGCAACGTCAGCAGGCAGCCGAGCAAAATGGCGGGGGCGGTGACCGGCAGCGTGGACAGCGTGCGGATATCCAGCGTGCCGGCCTGCCAGAAGCGCAGTTGGTCGAAGGTTTGCGGATCGATCAGCGACAGCCCGGTGGTGATGCCGAGCAACACCGCGCCGATCGCCACGCCGGCCAGCGTCAGCCGCACCGGGTTGATGCGCCCGCCCGCCAACGTGCCGATCAGGTAGACCAGCAGGGTGGTGAGGGCAGCGCCGACAAAGGCGTAGGCCATATAGCTTTCGGTGGTGGCCGCGCCGAAAAACATGATGCCGATGACCACGGCGAAGCTGGCGCCGGCGTTGATGCCGAGCACGCCGGGATCGGCCAGCGGATTGCGCGTCAATGCCTGAATCAGCGCGCCGGCGGCGCCGAGCGCCATGCCGGCCAAGATGCCCGCCAGCGTACGGGGCACCCGGGCGTTGAGAATGATGGTGCTGTCGGAACCGCTCGCGGCGCCCTGCAGACTGAGCCAGACGGTATGGAAGGGGATGGCTTTGGAACCCAGCATCAGGCTGGCAATGATGCACAGCAGCAGCAGCGCCGTGCCGATACCGAACCCGGCGATGCGTTTGAAGCCACTGGCGTAAGCTGCGTGCGGGGCGGACGAAAGCGTCCGCTCAGTCGGAGTGGGTACGTTCACACCGGTAACTCCTGTATGATTTTTATTCTCATTGTTATTTGCGTTCATGCGGGCGCTAATAGTAGCACGAGTTTACGCCCGCATGCACCCGCCGGTTGGTGGCGCAGGTGCGTTGACGATGTTAATAACTATTGATATTTCAATTGATTGAATGTGAACGGTTGCCCTGTTTATGGCAAACGTCGGCAGGAGGCTGACCCGCCGACGGCGTGGTTCAGGGCTTTTTGAACAGCCGTTCGATTTGGTTCAGCATGTTGGTGGCGCTGTAGTAATCGAGACGGAAAGTGTCGTTGCCGACGGCGTAGACGTGCCGCTGTTCCACCGGCTCCAGATGTTTGAGGAACGGGTTGGTCAGCACCTCTTGCACTTTACGCTCGTTGGTGGCGAACAGGATCAGGGTTTTGCCGTTCAGGCCCTCGGCCATTTTTTCGCCGGAGATCTGGATGATGTCATGGCGCTTACCCATGCTGGCGTTGCCTTTGGCGCTTTCCGGCGGGGTGGCCAGTTGGAAGCCGAGCTGGGTCAGCAGCTTGCCCTGGGCTGACCCCGGTGTCCACAGCATGGCCTCGCGGCCGTTGTCGGCATACACCAGCGGGGTGGTCGGCTGCGGCGGCAGCGCGATCGCCTGCTTCACTTGCTCCACGCGCTGTTCGAAACGATCTTCCGCCTGTTTGGCGCCGGCTTCGTGACCGGTGATCTCACCGAGCTCGCTGGCCAGCTGTTGCCAGCTTTTGTCGCCATAATCGAGCACCAGCGTTGGCGCAATGGCCGACAGCTGGTCATACAGTTTCAACGCCGAATCCCCACCGGTGGCGGCGACGACGATCAAATCCGGCGCGGCGGCGGCGACGGCTTCGGCATTGGGCTCCACCTGGTACAGCCGTTCGACGTGGCGCTGTTTGGCCACCTCGCTCCACTGGGTAAAGAAGCCTTGTTTATCGGCCACCAGCGGATTTGGGCTGGTGGCGGCGCTGGCGACCACCGGGGCGTCGATCGCCAACAGCGTGCCGGTGATGGTGACGCTGGTGGACACGATGCGCTGCGGCGGTTTTTCCAGCGTGAACTTCCCTTTGACGCTGTCGATGGTGCGCGGCCAACTGCCGTCGGCAGCGGGGGCGGACGGTTTCTGTCCGTCGCTCTTGTCGTCCGGGCCGCAGCCGCTGAGCAACAGGCTGGAAGTGGCGATAAATGCAATGAACAGCTGGCGTAAGGATAGGGTCATGAGCGGGCTCTTTCTTTCCTTGAACTAAGGCGTATCAATCCGGCGGCGGATTGGCTGCGTGGTGGATGCCGGCTAATTTACCATTCAAGCCGCCAAAATGATAACCATTCGTATCTCAGCGCGTGGTGAATAAGAAGAAAGGGAGGAGAACGGCAGAAACGAAAAAAGCGCCAAAAGGCGCTTTTTTCTGAATTGGTGGGTCGTGCAGGATTCGAACCTGCGACCAATTGATTAAAAGTCAACTGCTCTACCAACTGAGCTAACGACCCGCAGAAGTGGTGGGTGATGACGGGCTCGAACCGCCGACCCCCTCCGTGTAAAGGAGATGCTCTACCAACTGAGCTAATCACCCACTTCAGGACTTCCAGGTTACTGCTAAACGAGAGAATGATGGTGGGTGATGACGGGCTCGAACCGCCGACCCCCTCCGTGTAAAGGAGATGCTCTACCAACTGAGCTAATCACCCTCATTCGTTCTCATTTTTTCTCAACAAGATGGTGGGCGATGACGGGCTCGAACCGCCGACCCCCTCCGTGTAAAGGAGATGCTCTACCAACTGAGCTAATCGCCCCGTCTTGTTGGAGTCGCATTATAGGGATAGTTCAAAGTGAGTCAACGGTTTTTAAAATGATTTCAATCGTTCGCCGCAAATTTAGTCAGGGCGCGATAATAATCGCCAGCAGCGCCGATTCTTTGCGCGATGCTATGCGAAACTCGCCGCAAAACGCGCGAAATCGACTGGTGCAATATCGTGTCGGCGTTGAGGAATTAGCGCGTGGTGATACAATGTCGTCCACTCTTTTTTCAATTCCGAGCAATCGTCGGCAACCGCCGACACGCGTTGCGTAATAAGGCAGTGAACCCAATGAAAATCAAAACCCGTTTTGCACCGAGCCCGACCGGCTATCTTCACGTCGGCGGCGCGCGTACCGCACTTTATTCCTGGTTGTTCAGCCGCCATGCGGGCGGTGAGTTCGTTCTGCGTATCGAAGATACCGATCTGGAACGTTCTACCCAGGACGCGATCGACGCAATTATGGATGGCATGAACTGGTTGAACCTGGATTGGGATGAAGGCCCGTATTTCCAGACCAAGCGTTTCGATCGCTACAACGCGGTCATCGATGAGATGCTGGAGCAGGGCACGGCCTATAAATGCTATTGCTCCAGGGAACGTCTGGAAGCGCTGCGCGAGAAGCAGATGGAAAATGGCGAAAAGCCGCGTTACGACGGCCACTGCCGCGACAGCCAGTGCAGCCACACCGACGACGAACCGCACGTGGTGCGCTTCCGCAACCCGCAGGAAGGGTCGGTGATCTTCGACGATAAAATTCGCGGCCCGATCGAATTCAGCAACCAGGAGCTGGACGATCTGATCATCCGCCGCACCGACGGTTCGCCAACCTATAACTTCTGCGTCGTCGTCGATGACTGGGACATGGAAATCACCCATGTGATCCGCGGTGAAGACCACATCAACAACACCCCGCGCCAGATCAACATTCTCAAAGCGCTGGGCGCGCCGGTGCCGGAATACGCGCACGTGTCGATGATCCTCGGCGACGACGGTAAAAAGCTGTCCAAACGTCACGGCGCCGTGGGCGTGATGCAGTACCGCGACGACGGCTATCTGCCGCAGGCGCTGCTGAACTACCTGGTGCGTCTGGGCTGGTCCCACGGCGATCAGGAGATCTTCTCCATCGACGAGATGAAAGAGTTCTTCACGCTGGAAGCGATTAACAAATCCGCCAGCGCCTTCAACACCGAGAAGCTGCAGTGGCTGAACCATCACTACATCAACCATATGCCGGCGGAAGAAGTGGCGGTGCATCTGGCATGGCACGTTGAGCAACTGGGCATTGAAACCCGCAACGGGCCGGAACTGAAGGATATCGTCAAGCTGCTGGGCGAGCGCTGCAAGACGCTGAAAGAGATGGCGGAGTCTTGCCGTTACTTCTACGAAGACTTCAGCGAGTTCGACGCCGACGCCGCCAAGAAACACCTGCGTCCGGTTGCGCGTCAGCCGCTGGAAGCGGTGCGCGCCAAGCTGGCCGCCATCACCGTCTGGACGCCGGAAAACGTGCATGACGCCATTCAGGGCACGGCGGATGAGCTGGGTGTTGGCATGGGCAAAGTCGGCATGCCGCTGCGCGTCGCGGTGACCGGCGCCGGCCAGTCGCCGGGCATGGACGTGACCGTGCATGCGATCGGCCAGAAGCGTTCGCTGCAGCGCATCGACATGGCGCTGGCTTATATCGCCGAGCGCGAAGCGCAAGCCTGATTCGCTGCTACGCCATGAAAAAAGCCCCGAGGAGCAATCCCGGGGCTTTTTTCATGGCGGTTGTCAGGCGTGTTCGCTGGCCGGCAAACCGGGGCGATAGGCGAGGAAATACATCAGCCCGACAAAGCCGGCACCGCCCAGCGCATTGCCGAGAAATACCGCGACGAAATTAGGCAGGTACTGCTCCCAGCCCATGCCGCCAGCGAAGATGGCCGCCGGGATGATGAACATGTTCGCCACCACGTGCTGGAAACCGATGGCGACAAAAGCCATGACCGGGAACCACATGCCGATCACTTTGCCCGGCACATCCTTGCTGGCGAAGGCTAACCACACCGCCAGGCACACCAGCCAGTTGCAGCCGACGCCGGAGATGAAGGCGTGCAGGAAGTCCGCATCCACTTTGGCCTGCGCGATCGCCAGCGTCTCATGCAAAAACGCGCCTTCGGTCAGGCCCAGCAGGTGGCCGAAAAAGTAGGCGACGGCCACGCTGCCGGCCAGGTTGGCCAGGGTGACCCAAAACCAGTTGCGCAGCACGGCGATGGCGGGGATTTCACGAGCGAACCAGGCCATTGGCAAGGTCATCATGTTGCCGGTCAGCAGCTCGCCGCCGGCCAGAATGGTCAGGATCAGGCCGATCGGGAACACCGCGGCGCCCAACAGCGCGCCGAAAGAGCCCCATTCGGCCGGCAGGGTGCCGATGACGTGAATATCCAGCAGAAAGCCGGTGGCGATAAAGGCGCCGGCGAGAAAGCCCAGAATCAGCAGATTAGCGAGCGGGGCGCGGCTTTTGTTTACCCCGGCCTGAACGGCGAGGGCGGCGATTTCTTTTGGTGAATGCAAAGACATGACGGACTCGGTTTATAGTAATGAAGTTTATGGCGCGGGCAGTCTATGCCGCTCGGGAGTCCGACTCAAGCGCATTTCGCTAACATTCTGTTAATTAAAAATCAACGTGATATGCAGGGTCTTTCGCCATTTTGAGATGTAGCGCGCAAAATGGATGAACTCTGCGCAAAGTGATGATTTTTTGGCGCCAAAGATGCTGATTTGGCGGCTTTTTCAACGCTTGATTCAGTAATTCAATTTAGCCGTTGACAGCTTTGAGCGGGTTTCATATTATGCGCCCCGTTCACAGCACAAAGTGATTGTGGAACGGGGCTATAGCTCAGCTGGGAGAGCGCTTGCATGGCATGCAAGAGGTCGACGGTTCGATCCCGTCTAGCTCCACCAACCTTCTTCTCAGAAAGGTTGGGGATACCGTAACGCCGGTCAAAGCGTACCACTTTTGTGGGGCTATAGCTCAGCTGGGAGAGCGCTTGCATGGCATGCAAGAGGTCGACGGTTCGATCCCGTCTAGCTCCACCACCATTTAAAAAGCCGACCTTAGGGTCGGCTTTTTGCTTTGTGTCATTTAACCTTCGCCGAATGCCGGCCAATAAAAAAGGCGCCCGCAGGCGCCTTGTTATCGCAGTCGGTTCGAGGCTTAGCCCAGCACCAGACCCGCGATGGAAGCGGACAGGATGCTGACCAGCGTAGAGCCGTACACCAGCTTCAGGCCAAAGCGTGACACCACGTTGCCCTGGTGTTCGTTCAGGCCCTTAATCGCACCGGCCACGATGCCGATGGAAGAGAAGTTGGCGAAGGACACCAGGAACACCGACAGGATCCCTAGGCTGCGCGGCGACAGCTCGGCAGAGACTTTCTGCAGTTCCATCATGGCCACGAATTCGTTGGAAACCAGCTTGGTGGCCATGATGCTGCCGACCTGCAGGGCTTCGTGCTTAGGAATGCCCATGATCCAGGCGAACGGATAGAAGAAGTAACCGAGGATTTCCTGGAAACTCAGGCCGAAAATGGCGCTGAACACACCGTTGAGCGCGGCGATCAGGGCGATGAAGCCAATCAGCATCGCGGCGACGATAATCGCTACTTTGAAGCCCGCCAGGATGTACTCCCCCAGCATTTCAAAGAAGCTCTGGCCTTCGTGCAGGTTGCCGAGGTGCAGCTCTTCTTCTTTATTGGTGTCGTACGGGTTCACCAGCGACAGCACGATAAAGGTGCTGAACATGTTCAATACCAGCGCCGCCACCACGAATTTGGCGTCCAGCATGGTCATATAGGCGCCGACGATGGACATGGAAACCGTAGACATCGCGGTCGCCGCCATGGTGTACATGCGCTTTTCCGACATCTTGCCCAGGATATCCTTGTAGGCGATGAAGTTTTCGGATTGCCCCAGGATCAGCGAGCTGACGGCGTTAAACGACTCCAGCTTGCCCATGCCGTTCACTTTCGACAGCACGGTGCCGATAATGCGGATGATGAACGGCAGCACCTTGATGTACTGCAGAATACCGATCAGCGCCGAAATGAAGACGATCGGGCACAGCACCTTCAGGAAGAAGAACGCCAGGCCTTTGTCGCCCATGCCGCCGAACACGAAATCAGTCCCTTGTCCCGCAAACCCGAGCAGTTTGTCAAACAGCGCGGCGAATCCTTTTACGAAGCCCAAACCCGCTTCCGAATGCAGGAAAAAGTAGGCCAGCAGTACTTCGATAACCAGTAGTTGAATAACATAGCGAATGCGGATGCTTTTACGATCGCGGCACACCAACAGGGCCAGGATCGCTACCACCACTATCGCCAACGCAAAGTGCGCAATATGGGACATGTTTGCTCCAAATTTGAGGCAGGCTGAATTTCGGCTGTCATTTTATGTAACGCTACGTTTAAAAACGAGACTTCTATTGCAAATATGGAAAATCATAGTGGGAGTTCTCCTAAAGTGTTGCGCAAAAGCATAAAAAATCAAGATGTTAAAGCAGCAATAGGAAATTCGTATTCTTGTGCTAACCTGTCTTTCAGGGGTATTGCAGCCAAAATCCCATCAGAAAAGCACGGAAATCGGCAAGCTCCGCGCTGAACCCTTCGATAAAACCGTTAATGTTGGCTATTACAGAGATAAGTTTTACCGCTCTAAATGCGCTTGATAATTATTATCATTTATATAGAGTGGAGATAAACGTAATTTCAGTAAGGGTTCAACATATGCTGAACAGTCGCGTGGTTGAAACCACCTCCGGTCGCTCCGCCAGAAAAATCAAACTCTCGCTCATGGGGCCCGCCTTTATCGCCGCTATCGGCTATATCGATCCCGGCAACTTCGCCACCAACATCCAGGCTGGCGCCTCATTCGGCTACAGCCTGCTGTGGGTGGTGGTTTGGGCCAACGTGATGGCGATGCTGATCCAGCTGTTGTCCGCCAAGCTGGGCATCGCCACCGGGAAAAATCTGGCCGAGCATATTCGCGATCGCTTTCCGCGGCCGGCGGTGTGGGCCTATTGGGTACAGGCGGAGATCATCGCCATGGCGACCGATCTGGCTGAGTTTATCGGCGCGGCGATCGGCTTCAAGCTGCTGCTCGGTGTCTCTCTGTTGCAGGGCGCAGTGCTGACCGGCATCGCCACCTTTTTAATTCTGATGCTGCAAAAACGCGGGCAAAAGCCGCTGGAGCTGGTGATCGGTGGGCTGTTGTTGTTCGTCGCCGCCGCTTACATCGTCGAGCTGGCGTTCTCCCAGCCGCAGTTGGCGCCGCTGCTGAAGGGGATGGCGCTGCCCGATTTGCCTAACGGCGATGCGGTATTCCTGGCTGCCGGGGTATTGGGCGCCACCATCATGCCGCACGTGATCTATCTGCATTCGTCGCTCACCCAAATCGGCGGCGAGCACGACAAGGCGGAACGCTATGCCGCCACCAAAGTCGACGTCGCCGTGGCTATGACCATCGCCGGTTTCGTTAATCTGGCGATGATGGCCACCGCCGCCGCCGCGTTTCATTTCAGCGGCCACAGCGGCATCGCCGATCTCGACGTGGCTTACCTGACGCTGCAACCGCTGCTCGGGCACGCCGCCGCCACCGTGTTCGGCCTGAGCCTGGTGGCCGCCGGCCTCTCTTCTACCGTGGTGGGCACGCTGGCGGGGCAGGTGGTGATGCAGGGGTTCGTGCGTTTCCATATTCCGCTGTGGCTGCGGCGCGCGGTGACCATGCTGCCGTCGTTTATCGTCATCATGTTGGGGATGGATGCGACGCGCATTCTGGTGCTGAGCCAGGTGCTGCTCAGCTTCGGCATTGCGCTGGCGCTGGTGCCGCTGCTGGCTTTCACCGGCAATCGGGCGCTGATGGGGGAAATGGTCAACGGCCCGCTGGTGCAAAATCTGGGCAAGCTGATCGTACTGGTGGTGGTGGGATTGAACGGCTACCTGCTGATCGGCAGCGTGCTGTAAGCGAAAACAGTGCGGGCCGGCGTTGCGCCGGCCCGTCGTCGTTAATCGCGGTCGTCATCGCCGTGGCGGCGCCAGCGATCGCGGTCATGATCGTGATGGTGCTTTTTCTCTTTCTTCCAGTGGTGCTTATCGTAGTGTTTGTCGTATTTACGATAGCGTCCTTCATGATAGTAATAGTGTTTACGCCAGTAGTCGCCATCGCGCCAGCGATAACCGTCCCAGTAGTAACCGCGACGGCTGCGGTCGCCGAGATAACGGCCCTGATGGCCTTGCCACCAGTCGCGATCCCGCCAATCGTAACCATCCCAATAGCGGCCGCGGTTATCCTGATCGCCGATGCGCAATGAAACGCCCGGCATCAGATCGATGCTGATCCCTTCGGCATGCGCCTGCTGTGCGGCGGGCAGTACCGTCGCCGCCAAGATGGCGGCCAAGAGCAGAGGTTTAAACATGGCTTCTCCTTCCCGCTTGCGCGGCCTGGCCGTTTGTCACTTTACGAAGCGCGTTCATCAGTTTAAAAGCGGCCTTATCGTTATTTTTGCTGCAATATCGGCATCATAGCGCCGGCGTATAGGGTTGAATCTGAGAGCCACTCTGAAAATGATGCAGGAGGTTAAGATTTGAGATTTTTCTGGAGTATCGCCGCTCGATTGAACGGCGGAATTTGTAAGCGATTACAATAAGATGTTCTCGATCTGCGCGAGCTCTTCTTCACTGAAGTGACGATTGGCCAGCATGCCCACCGCGTCTTCTATCTGCGCATTCTTGCTGGCGCCGATCAGCACTGAGGTCACGCGATCGCCGCGCAGCACCCAGGCCAGCGCCATCTGCGACAGCTTCTGCCCGCGTTGCCGCGCCAGCGCATCGAGGCGGCGCACCTTGTCCAGTCGCTCGGCGGTCAGCTGCTCCGGCTGCAGGAAGCGGCTGCCGCTGGCGGCGCGGGAATCTTGCGGGATGCCGTGCAGGTAGCGATCGGTCAGCAGGCCGCCCGCCAGCGGCGAGAAGGCGATAGATCCGACGCCATGTTCCTCCAGCGTATCCAGCAACGCCGTCTCCGGCCCGCGTTCCAACATCGAATACTTCGGCTGGTGGATCACGCACGGCGTGCCGAGCCGCTGCAGAATGGCGAAGGCCTGTCGCGCGCGCTCGGCCGGGTAGTTGGACAGGCCGACATACAGCGCTTTGCCCTGGCGCACCAGCAGATCCAGCGCCGCCATGGTTTCTTCCAGCGGCGTGTCCGGATCCGGCCGATGATGATAAAAGATATCCACATACTCCAACCCCATGCGCTTCAGGCTCTGATCGAGGCTGGCGACCAGGTACTTTTTCGAGCCCCAATCACCGTAGGGGCCGGGCCACATGGTGTAACCGGCTTTGGATGAGACGATCAGCTCATCGCGCCAGGCCCGCAGATCGGCGTTGAGAATGCGGCCAAAGTTCTCCTCGGCGGCGCCGGGCGGCGGGCCGTAGTTGTTGGCCAGATCGAAATGGGTAATGCCGAGATCGAAGGCGCAGCGGATCAGGCCGCGGGCGTTATCGTACAAAGTGGCGTCGCCGAAGTTGTGCCACAGGCCGAGTGAGACGGCGGGCAGCTTCAGCCCGCTGCGGCCGCAGCGCCGGTATTCCATATCTTGATAACGCGAGGGGGAGGCTGGGTAAGACATAGTTATCCTTGTCGGCGAGAGGTGAAGTGCTTTGAGTGTATACGTTTCCACACCGCGTTGCCGCGGGAGCGATCACGGCGCCGGCATGTAACGCCAGGTTGCCGTTCGATGCGGGAGCGTTTGTTCGAAATTTGAACGGCATCTTCGATAATTAAGATAATCGCTTCAGCTGCAGACAGGTGATGATCATGACTCAGACCTATACGGTGGCCGATTATCTGCTCGATCGTCTGGCCCAAATCGGCATCCGTCATTTCTTCGGCGTGCCGGGGGATTACAACCTGCAATTTCTCGATCACGTCCTCGCGCATCCGCAAATCACCTGGGTAGGCTGCGCCAACGAGTTGAACGCCGCCTATGCGGCTGACGGCTATGCGCGCTGCAAACCGGCGGCCGCGCTGCTCACCACCTTCGGCGTGGGGGAGCTGAGCGCGTTGAACGGGGTGGCCGGCAGCTACGCCGAATACCTGCCGGTGATCCACGTGGTTGGCACGCCGGCGCAGCGCGCCCAGCGCGCCGGTGATTTGCTACACCATTCGCTGGGGGATGGCGACTTCACTCATTTCGCCCGGATCGCCAAAGAGGTGACCGTCGCGCAGGCCGACCTGACCGCCGACAACGCCGCGCTGGAGATAGACCGCCTGATCGGCGCCGCCTTGCTGGAGCATCGCCCGGTTTACCTGATGTTGCCCAGCGACGTCGCGCAGGCGCCGCTGCCGAGTAAACCGGCGCCGCTGATGCTGCGCCAGGCCAAACTGTCGCAGAGCGCATTGCAGGCGTTTATCGCCGCAGCGCGCGAAAAGCTGCTGTCGGCACGGCGGGTGTCGTTGCTGGCGGACTTCCTGGCCGATCGCTTCGGCGCCGAAGCGGCGCTGGACGAGTGGCTGCAGGAGGTCGATATGCCGCACGCGACGCTGTTGCTCGGCAAGGGGCTGCTGGACGAGAACCGCGCCGGTTTCGTTGGTACCTACTGCGGCGGCGCCAGCGATCCGGCGGTGAAACAATTGATCGAAAACGCTGATGTGGTGATCAACGTCGGCGTACGCTTGACCGACACCATTACCGCGGGATTCACGCATCATCTGCCGGTGGAAAAATGCATCGATATTCAACCGTTCGAAGCCTGGGTCGGGCGGCAGCGCTTTAGCCGCATTCCGATGCGCGAGGCGGTGCAGGCATTGCACCGCCTGAGCCTGTCGCTGGCGTCGCGTTGGCCGTTGCCGCCGATCGTCCGCCCGGCGCTGCCGGAAGGCGATGGGGAAGGGCTGGATCAGCACGCCTTCTGGCGGCAAGTACAGGATTTCCTGCGGCCGGGGGATATCGTGCTGGCCGATCAGGGCACCGCCTGTTTCGGCGCGGCGGCGCTGACGTTGCCGCGTGGCTGCCGCCTGATCGTGCAGTCGCTCTGGGGATCGATCGGCTATACCCTGCCGGCGACGTTCGGCGTGCAGACCGCCGAACCGCAGCGCCGGGCAGTATTGCTGATCGGCGACGGCGCCGCGCAGTTAACCGTGCAGGAACTGGGATCGATGCTGCGCGACGGGCTTAAACCGGTGATCTTCGTGTTGAACAATCAGGGGTATACCGTTGAGCGCGCGATCCACGGGCCTGAGCAACGTTATAACGACATCGCGCGCTGGAACTGGACGCAGTTGCCGATGGCGTTGGCCGGTGATCGGCCGGTGAAGGCGTTGCGGGTCAGCGATCCGGACGGATTGCGTCAGGCGCTGCGCGAGGTAGCGGACGACGAGCGGCTGGCCTTCATCGAAGTGATGCTGCCGAAGATGGACATTCCGGAACTCCTCGATACCGTCTCTCGCGCCATTCAGGCGCGCAACGCCGCCGCTTAAGGCAGGGTGTCGCCCAGCAGGCGCTCCAGCATCCAGAACCCCGCCGGGCCCGGCGGGGTCAGTTTGGACCAGACCGCATCCACCGAAATCAGTTTGGGCCAGCCACGCGGTCGCAGTTGGGTGAGTCTGTCGTGGCCGTATTGCTGCACCAGCCAGTGCGGCAACACCGCCCAACCGAATCCCTGTTCCGCCATCTCCAGCAGCAGCAGATAGCTGGGCGCCGACCAGACCAGGCCACCCTGTCTGGCCGCCTCGGCGCCGGTGTAGGTGTTCAGGATCAACTGGCGGGTGCTGGACAATTGCTCCGGCGTCGGCGCAGCGACCTGCGCCAGCGGATGCTGATGGGCGACGAACAGCCCCATTTCGGTCTGCTCAGGCAGCCGGGAGAAGGCGATATCCGGCGGATAACTTTTTTGCACTTCCACCATGCCCAAATGCGCGCGGCCGCTTTGCAGCAGATCGATAACGTCGCCTTCCTCAGCGATCATCCATTCCAGCTCAATCTCCGGGTAGCGCTGTTCGAACAGTTGCATCAACCGATCGTGATGCTTGGGCTGGTAGGTATCGGAAAACACCATGCTCAGGCGCGGTTCAACCTCGCCCGCCAACTGAATGCTCAGGGCGTCGAGGCGTTCGCTGGCGGCGAGGATCGCCTGCACATGTCCCAGCACTTTGCGGCCGGCAGCGGTGAGCACTGGCTGGCGCGCGCCGCGATCGAACAGGGTCAGCGCCAGGTCCGCCTCCAGATTGGCGATGGCGGTGCTGATGGTGGATTGGCTTTTGCGCAATTTGCGCGCGGCGGCGGAAAACGAGCCGAGGGCGGCGGCTTCGACAAACGCGTGCAGCGCTTCCGGGGAATAGTGCATAACCTATCTACTTTATCGATGGAACCTATTTTTAATCTACCCAAAAAAGCGATGATAATCACCTGGCTTTCGCAACAACTGTTGAAAAAAAGGTGATGTATGCAACTGCAAAACAAGTCTCTCATTGAACGTATCGTCCACGCCGTCGGTTTCGAGGCCATCGCCGTGATGGTTTGCGCCCCGCTGGGCGCGTGGCTGCTGAACCGTTCAATGGTGCAGGTCGGTGCGTTGGCGTTAATGCTCTCCACCGTCGCGATGCTGTGGAACATGGTTTACAACACGGTGTTCGACCGCCTGTGGCCGGTCAGCCGGGTGGTGCGTAACCTGAAGGTGCGTGCGCTGCACGCCGTCGGCTTTGAAGCCGGTTTTATCCTGATCGGCGTGCCGATCGCCGCCTGGATGCTGAGCATCTCCTGGACGCAGGCGTTTATGCTGGAAATCGGTTTCTTCCTGTTCTTCCTGCCGTACACCATGGCCTATAACTGGCTGTACGACATGCTGCGTCAGCGCTGGTTCGAGGCGCGCCAGCCGATCAATTCCGGCGCCAAATAAGGCGTCGTCAGACCGACGATTCTCAGGTAAGGTCAGAGGATCGTCGGAAATGCTGAGGAACGAAGGATGAAAGTGTTGGGTCTGCTGGGCGGCATGAGCTGGGAATCCACCATTCCGTATTACCGCACCATCAACGAACAGGTAAAGGCGCGCCTCGGCGGGCTGCATTCGGCCAAAATCGTGCTCTACAGCGTCGATTTCCAGGAGATTGAGCGCTTGCAGCACCAGGGCGATTGGGACGGCGCCGGTCGGCTGTTGGCCGCCGCCGCGGTGGCTTTGCGCGCCGCCGGCGCCGAAGCTATCGTGATCTGCACCAACACCATGCATAAGGTGGCGGAGGCGGTCGAGCAGGCCAGCGGTCTGCCGCTGATTCACATCGCCGACGCCACGGCGCTGCAGGTGCGGGAAAAAAACATTCGCCGCGTTGGGCTGCTGGGCACGCGCTTTACCATGGAGCAAACCTTTTACCGCGGCCGCCTGCAGGAATTGCACGGCATCGACGTGGTGACGCCGGTCAGTGCCGATCGCGACATCGTACACCGCATCATCTATGACGAGCTGTGCCTCGGTAAAATTCGCGACGCCTCGCGCGACGAGTATCGCCGGATTATCAGCGATCTGGAACAGCAGGGGGCGCAGGGGATTATTTTCGGCTGCACCGAAATAGGCTTGCTGGTGAGCGAGCGGGATGCGTCGGTGCCGGTGTTCGACACCACTGCAATCCACGCCCGCGCCGCCGCGGCGTTCGCGCTGGCCTAATCGTCGCGCGGCGGTTGCCGGCGGTTTACCAGCATCAGCGGTTTGCCCGCCAGCGCCAGCCAGGCGGGCAGCATCACGATGCACAACACCGGCAGCAGGTGCAGATCCGGCACCACCGCCACCGCCATAAACAGGCTCAGCCAGCCGTCGCGCGTCACCACCAGCACCAGCCCCATGATGGCGCAGGAGACGGTGATCGCCGCCGGCACGGCCGGAACATGCTGATGCAGCATCAGGCCCAGCGCCGCGCCGACGAACACCGCCGGGAAGATGCGCCCGCCGCGAAAACCGCAGGCGGCGGCGATCACCAGCGCCGCCAGCTTGGTCAGGGTAATGGTCAACAGCGCCGGCACCGAATAGCTGTCGTCCACCGCCAGGCGTTTCATCTCATCCAGCCCCTTGAACAGGGTAATCTCTCCGCCCAACAGCGCCAGCAGGCCCAGCACAAAGCCGCCCAGCCCTAACATCAACACCGGATTCTTCATTGAATGGAACAGGCGGTGAACGTGCGGGAAACACCATAGCGCCACCATGCCGAGCGCGATGGCGATCAGCGCCACGATGGCGCCGCTGAAAATGTCCGGCAGCCGCGTCACGTCGTAGGCATCGAGCTGCAGGGCGAAATTGGGCACGAAGAACATCTGCGTGGTGACCGCGCCGGCGGCGGCAGCCACCAGCGGGGCGAACAGCCGATCCCACAGCGGCGTTTCGTTATTGCCGGCCAGGGTTTGCGAAAAGATCAGCGCGGCGGCGACCGGTGTGCCGAACATTGCGCCGATGGTGCCTGCCGCCGCCAGGATGATCCAGTCCATGCGCGGCACCTTCGGCAGCAGGCGCGCGCCGGCCGCCGCCACCAGAGCGATGTTGATGGCGGTGATCGGGTTCTCCGGCCCCAGACTGACGCCGCCGGCCAGGCCGACAATTAGCGCCAACCCCAACCCCGGCAAGGCGGAGAGCGGCAGCGGCATGCCGATCAGCGATTCCGTCGCCGGATCCGGCCCGGCGTGACCCGGCATATAACGCACGATCAGGCCGACCGCCACGCCGGTCAGCGTCAGCATCGCAACCGGCCACCAGGGCGACTGGGCGTCCAGGCTCAGCGCATCGGGCAGCGTCACCCACAGTAATTGTTGCAATGCGGCGGCAATTTTCATCACCAACAGCAGCACCAGACTGGAAACGGAACCGATAATCAGCGCAGGCAAAGCAAAGGCCAACATGGCATTGGCGCGCGGATGCAGCATGAATAATCCCTTGTCGATGCCTCTCTGCAGGGCAGGGAGAGCGGGTGGTTGGGCAGTGGCCACAGCTTGCCAGACTATCGGCGCGCAGGCACGCATTGATATTGCCCGGCGGCGATGACGGTTAACAGACGCCGGGGGGCGTTTTTTGCCGCAATTTGTTTCAAATCGCGGCATAGCGGACAAGCTGAAACGTTTTTTGTGATCCGGATCGCTATTGAGGTGCAGATCCGAGGCGGGTGATTGTTGTTTTCGCAGCAGGATTTTACAGTGTGGACAGCGTTTTATTTTTCATTTTGCGGAGACGAAATCAATGACCTATGCCCTCGTGGGTGATGTTGGCGGCACCAATGCCCGCCTGGCGTTGTGCACTGTTGCGACGGGTGAGATTACCCAGGCGAAAACCTATTCCGGCCTGGAGTTCGACAGCCTGGAGGCGGTGATCCGCCAATACCTGAAAGAGTGCGAGATCGGGGTGCAGGACGCCTGCATTGCGATCGCCTGCCCGGTGACGGAAGACTGGGTCGCGATGACCAATCACAGCTGGGCGTTCTCGATCAAAGAAATGAAGGCCAGTCTGGGGCTGAGTCACCTGGAAGTGATCAACGATTTCACCGCCGTCTCGATGGCGATCCCGATGCTCTCGCCGGACGACGTGCTGCAGTTTGGCGGCGGCGATGCGCAGCCGGGCAAACCGATCGCGGTGTACGGCGCCGGCACCGGGCTGGGCGTCGCCCACCTGGTGCAGGTCGATCGCCGCTGGGTCAGCCTGCCGGGCGAGGGCGGCCATGTTGATTTCGCGCCGAACAGCGAAGAAGAAGACATTATTCTGGAGGTGCTGCGCGGTGAAGTGGGGCACGTTTCCGCCGAGCGTGTGCTGTCCGGGCCGGGCCTGGTCAATCTGTATCGCGCCATCGTCAAGGCGGACAATCGCCTGCCGGAGAAACTGGAGCCAAAGGACATTACCGAGCGGGCGCTGGCCGACAGCTGTATCGACTGCCGCCGTGCGCTGTCGCTGTTTTGCGTGATCATGGGGCGCTTCGGCGGCAACCTGGCGCTGAATCTGGGCACCTTCGGCGGCGTGTACATCGCCGGCGGCATCGTGCCGCGCTTTATGGAATTCTTCAAGGCCTCGGGCTTTCGCGCCGCCTTCGAAGACAAAGGGCGTTTCCGTGACTATGTGCGAGACATTCCGGTGTTCATGATAACCCATGGCCAGCCGGGCCTGTTGGGGGCCGGCGCGCATCTGCGCCAGACGCTGGGCATGCGGCTGTAAGCCGCGCGGCGGGGCAATAAAAAAGGGGCGCAACCCGCAGGTTGCGCCCCTTGTCGTTTTCGCAGGGGATCAGGCTTTGGCCAGCTCCGCCGCCTGTGCGGTTTCTTCGCTTTCCATTTCCACCGCTTTCGGCGCTTTGATGAACAGTGTAATCAGCAAAGAAGCGGCGGACAGGACGCCAATCACCATGAAGGTGGCGTGGAAGCCGCCGAAGTATTTGGCGACGAACGAACCGGCCAGCGCGCCCAGGCCGAAGCCCTGATAGATGATGCCGTAGTTCTTGCTGTGGTTCTTCAGGCCGAAGAAGTCGCCGACAATCGCCGGGAACACGGTGATATTGCCGCCGAAGCAGAAGGCCACCGCGCCAACGCAGATGAAGAACAGCGTGTGGTTCAGGGTCATGAAACTCAGCGCGACAATCGCCAGCACGGTAACCAGCATGGTGAAGCTGATGACGCGCATACGGCCTACTTTATCAGACAGCGTACCCAGAATGATGCGGCCGGCGGTGTTGAAGATGGCGACGGCGGACACGGTGTTGGCGGCGGTGGCCAAATCCATCCCGGCCAGCTGAACGCCCATGTCTTTCACGATGCCAATCAGGTACAGACCGCTCATGCAGGCGGCGAAGAAGATGGTGAACAGCAGGTAAGCTTCTTTGGTGGCCAGCATCTGGCGCACGCTGAAGTCGTTGCCCAGACCGTTGGCGCCTGGCTGTGCGGCGCTGGTTGCCAGCACCGGCTCTTTCAGCAACAGGGAGCCGACGACGATCAGGCCCATCACGATGGCACCCCAGTAGAAGAAGGCGCCTGAAACGCCGACGTCGGCGATCAGGGCGGCGTTGACGTATTTGAACAGCAGGCTGCCGCTGCCGAAGGCGCCGACGGAGATGCCGGAAATCAGGCCTTTGTTGGCCGGGAACCATTTAATCAGGTTGGACAGGGTGGAGATGTAGGCGATACCGACCGCAAAGCCCACCACCACGCCGGCCAGCAGGTAGATCATGTCGAGCGAGCTGACATGGGCGCTGGCGATCAGGCCCAGGCCGACCAGGATGCCGGAACACAGCGTCAGGTTGCGGATGCCGAAGCGTTCTTGCAGCTTGCCGGCGAACAGCGTGGCGAAAGCCAGGAAGAAGCTGGTGATGGAGAAGGTGGTGGCGACGTCCGCCAGTCCCCAGTGGAACTTGTCGACCAGCGGCTGGTTGAACAGGCTCCAGGTGTAGATGGTGCCCAGACCCATCTGACAGATGATGGTGCCGAGAACGATTAAGCTGCGATTTGCCGGTTTGGTGTTCATGGCCGGTCTCCTTCCTGTGTGTGCGTTGCCGGGCGTGAGCCGCTGGCTGAAATTTGCGGGGTGAATCTGTGTTCCCGCGGTATGGGCTTATTATATGGCCGGCCCCCCCGGCGGACGGCGGATCGGGAATGAGTTGCACGATGGAAGGAATGAAATGCATTTTATACGGCGTGAGTTGCCGTTTTTACGCCTAAAAGCGCGTGAAATGCCGGGAGTAACACGTGATCTACATCAAAGATATCAACGATTTATTGTTAATCGCCGGTGAACGATTGTGGTGAAATTGTGAAGGATGCGTCTGCAAGGCGTAAATCGGCATTGCGCCTATAGAGCGGCGGCGAGCGCGGGACTATGTTATCTGCGATCGGACGAGGTCCGCTCTGCAGGAGTCCATGAAATGAAAAAAACGCTGTTGTTACTGGCTGCGCTGCTGGCGCTGCCGCTGGCGAGCCAGGCCGACGTGTCCATCGGCGTGAACGTGCCGGGCCTGTCGCTGCATATCGGCGATCGCGATCATCGCGGCCACTACTGGGACGGCTATCGCTGGCGCGATCCGCGCTGGTGGGCCGATCATCACCGGTATGAACGTTCGCGCGGGTACTATTACGGCCCGCCGCCACGGGTGATTTACTACGGGCCGCCGCGGCGCGACTGGCGAGATCGGCCGCATTACCGTATGCCGCCACCGCCACCGCCCGGTTATTACTACCGTCCGGGCCCGCGCGGGTAAGCGCTTACAGGCGCATCAGCTTGCGAAATTCTTTCACCTTGCTGCGGCTGACCGGCACTTCAAACTCAAGATCGCTCAGCCGCAGAATGTAGGTATTGTTGAACCAGGGCACGATCTCGCGGATCTTGGCCAGGTTAACGCAGTAAGAGCGGTGGCAGCGGAAGAAATGCTCTTCCGGCAGCCGGCCGTAAAACTCGGTGAGGTTCATCGGCATCACGAATTCTTCCCGGCGAGTATAGACCCGCGTCACCTTTTCATCGGCGGCGGCGTAATAGATGTCGTTGATGTCGGTAACGATGATCCGCTCGTCTTTGATCAGGTTGATGCTGTGGCTGCCGCGGCTCGGCGCGCTGGTCGGTTCCGCCGCGCCGGCGGGGCGATGATGCAGCGCCTCCAGTTTTTGCAGCATGGTGACGATGCGCGCCTCGTGATAGGGCTTGAGGATATAGTCGAACGCCTCGATCTCGAAGGCTTCCACCGCGTGCTCTTTATAGGCGGTGATGAACACGATAGACGGGCGATGCGCGAATTTGCTGATGTTTTGCGCCAGCAGCACGCCGTCCAGCGACGGGATGTTGATGTCGAGGAAAATGGCGTCGACCTGGTGGGTTTGCAGATATTTCAGAACGTCGAGGCCGTCCTCGAAGGTAGCGACGATATCGATATTGCTGTGTTTCTTGATCAGGTAGCTGAGTTCTTCCTGCGCGAGGAATTCGTCTTCCACGATGATAGCTTTCATGAGGCCTCCCCGACCGGCGGCGCGCTCGGTTCCTGATGCAGCTTGCCGCCGTTTTTGCTGATATAGAACGCGATTTCGGTGCCCGGCTCCAGGCGGCGGATATGCAACCCTTCACCGTACAGCAGCGACACGCGGTGATGCACGTTGAGCAGGCCGATATTGTGGCCCGGCATCTCGTTGCGCGCCACCCGGTCGATGGTTTCCTGGTTGATGCCGTGGCCGGTATCCTTCACCGAAATTTTCACCCGATCGCCCTGATCTTTCACCGCGATCACCACCACCCCTTTACCCTTGCAGGGCTGGATGCCGTGCACGATGGCGTTCTCCACCAGCGGCTGGATCAGCAGGCTCGGAATGCGCACCGAGACGTCGTCGTCGATGTCGTAAATCACCGTCAGCTTGGCGCCGAAGCGCGCCTGTTCGATGGCGATATAGTCCTGAATCTGATGCAGTTCCTTACGGATATCGATCAGTTCGTCGTTCAGCTCCAGGTTGTAGCGCAGGTAGCGCGACAGGTTGATGATCAGCTGGCGCGCGGTGTCCGGATTCAGGCGGATAGAGGAAGAGATGGCGTTCAGCGCGTTGAACAGGAAGTGCGGGTTAATCTTGCTCTGCAGCGCGCGCATTTCGGCTTTATCCGCCATCTGGCGCAGATGCTCGATGCGCGAAACCTCCATCTGGGTGGAGATGATCTGCGACAGCCCGACCGCCATCACCTTCAGCGTGTTGGTGATCTGGTGAGCGTGGCAGTAGTAAATTTTCAGCGCGCCGGTCACTTCGCCCTTTTCCCACAGCGGCACCACCAGCTGCGAATGGATCTGCGGCGCGGCCGGGTTTTCCAGGTTGTTTTTGATGATGATTTTGCCGTGGCGAATGCTTTCGCGGGTAACGCGGCTCAGCCCTTCGCGGCCGATCGGGTAGGCTTCGCGCCCCACGCCGACGTAAGCCAGCACCTGATGGGTATCGGTGATCGCCACCGCGTCGGCGCGGATGTCCTGGCGGATGATATCGCAAATGGTGGCCAGCGATTCGCTGTTGATGTTGCGGAAATAGGGCAGCGTCTTGTGGGCGATATCCAGCGCCAGCTTGGCCTGGCGTGCGGCGATCACTTCTTTTTCATCTTCGACGCTCTGCACCAGCAGCACGATCAGGCCGATGCACACCGTGCCGAGGATCATCGGCAGCGCGATCTGCGACACGATGTCGAGCCCAAGCTCGGTCGGCTTGGCCCACAGCACGATCAGCAGCATGGTGAGGGATTCGCACAGCATGCCGCCGACGATGCCGGCGCGCCAGCGCTGCTCTTTTCTCACCTTGAGGTTGATGTAGCCGGCGCTGATGCCGGCGATGATGCTGGTGATGAGGCAGGGCACCGAGGTGATGCCGCCGATGTCGATCAGATAGCGGTGCACCCCGGCGATGATGCCGGTGACGATCCCCACCCAGGGGCCGAACAGGATGCCGCCGGCCATGATGGCGATGACGCGCACGTTGACCAGCGAACCCTCAACGTTGATACCGGAGTAGGTGCTGAACAGCGCGAACAGCGAGAAGATCGCCGTGACGATGCCGAGCTCGAGCGGTGTATGGTCTTCTTTTTGCAGCAGTTGGCGGAACAGCCGGGTGCGGGTCAGGAAAAACAGACAGATCAACATCAGCGCGGCGCGATCAAACACCGCCAACAGCATTTCAAAAAAAGGGTGCACGACGGGTTCTCGCTGCGGCCTACGGATGGCGGCAGTATACCACAGCGAGAAAGGCCCGTGGCTCAGGCCGGCTGTCAGCGCATGCCGAGCTGCGTTTTGCCCAGCGGCGTCAGCAGATCGGCGGTGGCGCGGCCGTCAAAATCCACTTCGAAGTCGTCGGGAGCGAAGTCCGGCGGCGTTCTGCCGTCGATAAAGCTCGGCAGCTGGCGCTGCAGGTAGGCGTCGTTTTTCGCGCAGCCCGGCGCGGCGGCGATGTACATCACGTTGCTGTCGAACTCGCCGTTATGCTCGTTCTCCACCGCGTGGATCACGTCGCAATGCCAAAATACCGTGTCGCCCGGCTCCAGATCGGGAATAGGGGAAATCCCACTTAATAAAAGGGGATGCCATTTTTCCGAGATCGACAGCGCGCGGCCCGGCGCCGCATCGCACAGATCGTCGTCGGCGACGTCGTCCTGCAGCGCGCGCAGCAACACATAGGCCATGGCGTTGGCGATCGGCACCAGGTTCAGCGTGCCGGCGTTGGTGCGTTGCGGCGTCAGCGCCGTCCAGCCCTGGAAGGTGCGGAACATCGAGCAGACTGCCGGGGAGGCAATTTCGCGCACTTCGGTGCGGCCGTCGGCGGCAAAGGGATCGTACTGCTGCCAGTCGCCGGAGAACACGTGGCGATACACATAGCGGAAATTCTCGTCCAGCCAGCGCTCGATGGTGCCGCTGTCGACGTGCGGCGACAGGCCCAGCGACGAGGAGTTCGGCGGGCGGCGGCGAGTGCGATCGGCGTAGGTGGCGACGCGGGTCGGATCGAAATGCTGCTTGCCGTTGCTTTCGGTGGCCCACAGGCTGTTGAGGAACACCTGCACCGCATGCATGCGCGCATCCTGCCGCGCCTCGACCTGCGGTTTTGACCAGTAGATGCCGTAAATCTGCGGTTTGCTGGCGGCCAGCTTGCCGAAATAGTTGTCTTCGGCGGCGTTTTTCAACCGCTCGACGAAGTTGTTGCGCTCGAGATAGTCGCCGATTTCCCGGTTCCAGCCTTCGGCCTTGGCGCGGGGAAACACACCGCGAATGGCGCAGGCGCCGCGCTGTTTGATCAGCGCTATCTGTTGATCGCTGACGCGTTGCTGCAGGATATCTTCCGCGTCGATCTGCGGCACCGGATTATGGCCGGCGGCCAGTTCGCGGCGGATCTGGTCGACCTGGCCGCGGATGTTCTCCTCCAGCGCCAGAAAAACGTCGCGGTAGTTCGGCAATGCCTGGCGCAGCTGGCGCTTGACGTTAACGATCGTCTGCGGAATATCGTCGATGACTAAAGAGGCCATGGTGTTCTCCTGATGCCGCGTGAGTCACGGCGGCGGACGGTTGTAGGGAAACGGGCAAGACGTTATGGTTTTGTGGTTTTAACGTAAATGATTATCGGCAACCAATCGGGGAAAATAAAGAGATATCTTTCATTCGTAAGTTCCTATTTTTCGTTTTTCGGAGATTTTATGAAGCTGGTCACTGAACGCTTGTACTTACAGTCGATAACCGCCGAGGATTGGCCGCTGTTTCTGCGCCTGTACCAAGATCCCGAGGTGATCCGTTACATCTCCGATCCGCGCAGCGAAGCGGAGATCCGCGCACGGTTCGAAGAGCGCCTGCCGGCCTGGGACAAACACGGCGAGCAGTGGCTGTGCCTGGTGATGCGTGAGAAGCGCAGCGGAGAGGCGGTGGGCATTACCGGCTTTCGCCCGCACTGGGCGCCGTATCGGCAGGCGGAAGTGGGATACGGGAGTTTGCCTGCCGGCCAGGGCAAGGGCTATGGCAAGGAGTCGCTGCGGGCAGTGCTGGATTTTGCGGTGAACGCCTGCGGTTTTCACAAGCTGACCGCTACCGTGACCGCGGGCAACCTCGCCTCGCGCGGCCTGCTGGAGTCGTGCGGTTTTCAGCTGGAGGGCACGCTGCGCGATAATTTCCGCCTGGCGGGAGAGTGGCGCGACGACTGGCTGTTCGGGCTGTTGGCGGCAGAGTTTCAGGGCGGCAAATAAAAATATCGCGCCGGGTATCGACAAGCTCGCCGGCGCTGCGCTATGTTCGATATTCGGTCAGTTCGCTGGCCAGCGTCGCTCGGACGGTCCGGGCGCTAACGTTTATCGAGGAATCCCCCTATGGCTGATAACAGTCCACAGCGCCGTTTTACGCGCATTGAACGTCTTCCCCCTTACGTATTCAACATCACCGCCGAACTGAAAATGGCCGCACGCCGTCGCGGTGAGGATATTATCGACTTCAGCATGGGTAACCCCGACGGCCCGACGCCGCCGCACATCGTGGAAAAACTGTGCGCCGTCGCCCAGCGCGACGACACCCACGGTTATTCCACCTCGCGCGGCATTCCGCGCCTGCGCCGCGCCATTTCGCGCTGGTATGCCGATCGTTATCAGGTGGATATCGATCCGGAAAGCGAAGCCATCGTCACCATCGGTTCGAAAGAGGGGCTGGCGCACCTGATGCTGGCGACCCTCGATCACGGCGATACCGTGCTGGTGCCGAACCCCAGTTACCCGATCCACATTTACGGCGCGGTGATCGCCGGCGCCCAGGTGCGTTCGGTGCCGCTGGTGGACGGCGTGGATTTCTTCAGTGAACTGGAGCGCGCCATTCGGGAAACCATTCCGCGCCCGAAAATGATGATCCTCGGCTTCCCGTCCAACCCGACCGCGCAGTGCGTGGAGCTGGATTTCTTCGAGCGGGTGGTGGCGCTGGCCAAACAGTACAACGTGCTGGTGATCCACGACCTGGCCTATGCCGATATTGTTTATGACGGCTGGAAAGCGCCGTCGATCATGCAGGTGCCGGGGGCGAAAGACATTGCGGTGGAGTTCTTCACCCTGTCGAAAAGCTACAACATGGCCGGCTGGCGCATCGGTTTCATGGTCGGCAACCCTGAGCTGGTCAGCGCGCTGGCGCGCATCAAAAGTTATCACGACTACGGCACCTTCACGCCGCTGCAGGTGGCGGCCATCGCCGCGCTGGAAGGCGATCAGCAGTGCGTGCGTGATATCGCCGAGCAGTATCGGCAGCGCCGCAACGTGCTGGTGAAGGGGCTGCACGAGGCCGGCTGGATGGTGGAAAACCCGAAGGCGTCGATGTACGTGTGGGCGAAAATTCCCGAGCCTTATGCCCACCTCGGTTCGCTGGAGTTCGCCAAGCGCCTGCTGGCGGAAGCCAAGGTCTGCGTCTCGCCGGGCATCGGCTTCGGCGACTACGGCGATACTCACGTGCGCTTCGCGCTGATCGAGAATCAGGATCGTATCCGCCAGGCGGTGCGCGGCATCAAGGCGATGTTCCGCGCGGACGTGCTGCTGAAGCCGGGCAAAGCCGGCAGCGCCAAATAACCCTGTCAGGCCGGGCGTTCGCCCGGCCTTATTTTTTCCGTCCCAAGGTTTTCTTCATTATTTCCCCATTATGCTCAACTACGCTGAATTTTATTTTTTGGACAGAGTGTATGAGCAACCGCTACGCGCGATCGCAAATCGTTTTACATTGGCTGACGTTGCTGATGGTGATCCTCACCTATGCGGCGATGTTGCTGAAATATTCGGTGCCGGAGGCGTGGGCGCCGATGGTCAAAAATCTGCATTTCAACTTTGGGGTATCGGTCTTTGCCCTGATGCTGATTCGGTTGGCGGTGCGCTCTTTCCACGCTGCGCCGCCAACCACGCCTCCGCTGGAGGAGTGGCAGGAGGTAGGCGCGAAGATTTTCCATTGGCTGCTGTACGTGGTCTTCCTGATGTTGCCGCTGCTGGGCATGTTAACCCTGGCCTACGGCGGGAAATCGTGGTCTTTGCTGGGTTGGCCGATGCCGCAGTGGGTGACGCCGGATCCGGTGATGCGCAGGCTGGTCAAAACGGTGCATGAGACGCTGGCAAACGTTGGCTACTTTATCATTGGCGCGCATGCGCTGGCGGCGCTGTATCACCACTACCTGCGCAAGGACGACACCCTGCGCCGCATGATGCCGGGAAAATGAGCGCTAGCCGAAACGACAAAGGGACGCTTGCGCGTCCCTTTGTCTGTGTTCCTGGTGTGGCTGCTGTCAGGCAACCATCAACATGAAGGTGCCAACCCAGGCAACCAGCATGAATGACACGCCCATCAAAAAATATTTCACTGAACAACTCCTGTCTGGAGTCCTCGCCAGCAATGATCCCGATTGTTGTGCTGAGTATTTTATGGGCAACCTGCTTGTCGGGCGGATTCTTCCAAGCGAAAGAACAACGTCCTCGAGCGCGGGTTGTCCGGTTGTCGCGCCTCATGCTCCGTGAGGTAAAATCCGAACCGCGACAGGATCGGCGCTAATGTACTCTCAATACTGGTCTGATTTCAATACTGTGTTTTTGATCACAATTTTAGGCTGTTTTTTGAACAGGTCGCGCTGTTTTATAACGCTTTTTATAAGCAAGCGACAGGAAGTAGCCCGCCGTGTGGCGGGCTTTAAAATCGGGTATTGCAATACGGTGGCAGGCGCTCAGGCGACGGCGTTGATGCCGGTCGCCAAAATGACCCAAAAAACGAGACAAGACAGCAGAATAACGGCCCAAATATGACGGCGACTCCACTCCATTTTTAGCCTTCGTTGTTGCGACAAGTGATTAGGTAGCCATCATATCGGCGCAAAACGGGGGAAATTTAGCCCCCCTGGATAATATTTCGCTTACCTGCCGCTAACTTATTGGCAAACTTCGCTTATCGTCACGCGCACTTCGTAGCCCAGCAGATACAACGCCTGCTCCAGCGCTTCCACCTTCGAGGCGTAGCCGATATCCAGTAACCGCTCCATTTGCCCGCCGTTGAAACCCAGCTTGCGCGCCAGCGCCGCTTTACCGGTGTTTTTGCGCAGCATCGCGTTGTGCAGTTCGATCTTCAGCGCCACCAGCGCCGGCAGATGTACCCTCAAATCATCGGTTTGCGAAGGAGAAGGGGCGGGCAGGGGCAGCCCTTCATCCATCGCGGCGGCGATGGCGGCCAGCAGGCTTTCCTGCGCTTCCAGCTCGATATCTTCGCGTTTATAGCAGGCAGATTGCCACTCGGGGAAGTCGTGGAAACCGATCTGCCAGGCGTCGCTGTCGCTATCGAAGGTGTAATGGGCGGGGTAGTGGCTGTACATGGCAATCCCTGATTGAAACCAGAATGAGGCGCTATTGTGACGGCATGCTCGGGAGATAGCCAGCATGAATGTATCCGTGGGAGAATTTAAATTGAATTGAATAATTATTAGCAGGCAAATTTAATGTTCGTGTTAACAATAATCTTGTTATTTTCTCCAACAAGGCAGGTTATTTAATTGGATGTTTGGATTAATATTCCTGTCGACCGGTGATAATGAGAATTAAAATCAAATATCACACCGTTTTTTATACAATTTCACACGCAAGAGTGAAATTAAGAATATTGGTCATTAATGTGCTTTATCTTATTGATTTATATTATTTTAATTTTTGTTATTTCACTTATTGATAATTGTGAAATTCCAGTTTCAGGCAGATATCACCTGGCTGCGGTATTCATTGACAGATTTATAAAATACTCTTTTTAGGCAAAGGCGCATTCGATTCTATTTAAGCGTGCGCCAGACAGAAATATTCATTACTCCATGCTTATTACCCGGCGGCTCTAGCCGACTTTTCGGGTGCCTGCTCGCATTTCTACTTTGCCAGGACAGCAGCTCACGGATTAAAGGAATACCTCGTGCCTAAAGTTAACTCGCGTTCATTACGCTTTACCGAACGCCACGCCACCAAATATGCGGCGTCATTGCTGTTTATCGGTTTATCCCTGCCGGCCACCGCGCTGGCGGATGAACGCTATGACGCGCTGATCCGTCAGGCCAGATCGGGCGATACCGCGCCGGTGCTGGCGTATTTATCGCAGCGGCGCGCTCAGGAGGGGTTGAGCCTGCAGCAGCGAGCCGATTATATCCAGGTGGCCGGGTGGGCCGGCCACGATGAAGAGGTGGTCGCGCTTTGGCGTGCCGACGGCGCCGCGCTGCAGCGGGATAGCGCCAGTCTGGCGACGGCGGCCCGCGCCTATCGCAACCTGAAGCAGTGGCAACCATCGCTGCGCCTGTGGCGTGCGGCGTTGCAGCTCGCTCCCGCCGACGGCGGCCTGCAACGTGGCTATGTGATGACGCTGGCGGATGCCGGGCAGGATGCGCAGGCGCAAACGGAGGCGGCCAAAGCGGAGAAGCTGCTGGAGCCGGCGACGTGGTATCTGACGCGCGCCTATGTGGACCAGGCCGCCGGCCGCAGTTGGGCGGCGCTGGAAAACGTCACTCATGCCCGTGCGCTGGCGCCGTCCGACACCGGTATTCAGGCTTATTACGTGACGCTGCTGGCGGCGAATCGGGTCGCGGATCCGGCGCTGCGTGAAAGCCAGGGGCTGGCATTGCCGCCCGCGCAGCAGCGGCGCCTGCAGGCGGATGAAGCCGCCGAACTGGTGCGGCTGTCGTTTATCGATGCTCGCGGCGAACAAGAACGTTTCGTCATCGCCGATCGCGCGCTGGCGCGCTATGACCAATTGCTGACGCAGTGGCGGCCGCTGCCGGAGGCGCAGGACAGCTACCAACAGGCGCGTGTCGATCGCCTGGGCGCGCTGCTGGCGCGCTATCGAATGGCCGACGTGGTGAGCGAGTATCAAACCTTGCAGGCGGAAGGGCGCACGGTGCCGGATTATGCGCAGCGCTGGGCGGCGTCCGCCTACCTCTATCTGCAGCAGCCGGACAAGGCGCAGGCCATTTTCGGCCGGCTGAACGCCGCCGCGCCGCAGGCGGTGACCGCCGAAGATGAGACCGATCTGTTTTACGCGCAGGCGGAGAACGAACGCATCGATCAGGCGGCGCTGCTGGCGCAGCGCGTCAGCCAGCGCTATCCCTACGCGACCCACCTGTACCAGCTGCCGACGCTGGCCTACAACGATGATTGGCTGGTCGGCCAATCGCTGCTGGCGCAGTCGCGGGTTTATCAACGCGATCTGGCCGAGGCCGAACGGCAGCTGACCCATCTGGCGCGAACGGCGCCGGGCAATCAGGGGCTGCGCATCTCCTTGGCCAGCGTTTATTTGGCGCGCGGCTGGCCGCGTCGCGCCGAGGAGGAGTTGAAACAGGTGGAAGGGCTGGAACCGCGCAGCCTGCCGTTGGAGATCCAGCAGGGCTATGTCGCGCAGGGGTTGCAGGAGTGGCGCCAACTGGATTTGCTGGCCGACGACGTCATCCAGCGCGCGCCGGAAAGCGTCGCCGCTCAGCAGTTTGAACGTTCGCGCCGCATTCACCATATGTCTGAACTGCGCATCAGCGGCAATCAGGGCATCGATTCCGACGGGCCGGTCAGCGGCAGCCACGATTTCGGCATACACGCCGCGCTCTATTCACCGCCGATCGACGACAACTGGCGGCTGTTCACCGGCTGGGGATTTAACACCGGCCAGTTCGACGAGGGCAAGGGCATCAACCGCGATCTCAGCGCCGGTGCCGAGTGGCGCTCGCGCGATCTGTGGCTGGAAGCCGAGGTGGCCAACCGCAACTACGGCCACGGTAATGAGCTCGGCCTGCGCCTCTCATCCTGGTATGACCTGAATGATCAATGGCGCCTCGGCGGTTCGGTGGCGCGTCTGTCGGCCGAGACGCCGCTGCGCGCGTTGACCAACGGCATCAGCGCCAACGGCGGCAACCTGTGGCTGCGTTGGCAGCAGAGCGAAAGCCGCGAGCTGCGCGCCAGCGTGGCGCCTTCGCACTTCTCGGACGGCAACAACCGGCTGGAATACGGCCTGGAAGGGCGGCAACGGCTGCTCGCCGGCGCCCGTTATCGGCTGGACATGAACCTGACGCTGTCCGGCAGCCGCAACAGCCAGGAGAACGTGCCGTATTACAACCCGAAGCACGACTTCACGCTGCTGCCGTCGTTAACGCTCGATCACACCCTGTATCGCCATTATCAGACCGAGTGGAGCCAGCAGTTCCAGGCCGGCGCCGGCAGCTATTGGCAGCGGGACTATGCGCGCAAGCCGATCACCCAGCTGGGTTACGGCCAGCGCGTCAGCTGGAACGGAGTGCTGGACGCCGGCGTGATGCTGCAGTTTGAGAAGCATCCTTACGACGGCAAACGCGAGCGGAACATCGGCGTGACGTTTGATCTGAATTATCGTTTTTAAAGGAATCATCATGCTTATTCGATCCTCGCTTTTAGTGCTGGCCGCGTTGCTGACCACCGCCTGCAGTCAGGCGGACGTACCGCGCTTCACGCCGCCGGCGGAGCGAACCGTGGGGCCAATGGAACACCCGTGGCCGGCCAACCGCTACGCGGTGCTGGCGTATCACGACGTGGAAGACGGCGCGGCGGACCAGCGCTACATGTCGGTACGCACCAGCGCGCTTAACGAACAGTTCGCCTGGCTGAAGCAAAACGGCTATCAGCCGGTGTCGGTCGAGCAGATCCTGCAGGCGCAGAACGGCGGCCCGGCGTTGCCGAACAAGGCGGTGCTGCTGACTTTCGACGACGGCTATCGCAGCTTCTACAGCCGGGTATTCCCGTTGCTGAAGGCCTACAACTGGCCGGCGGTGCTGGCGCCGGTCGGCGTTTGGCTGGATGCGCCGGCCGACAAGCCGGTCGATTTCGGCGGCCTGATGACGCCGCGCGATCGCTTCCTCACCTGGCAGCAGGTGCGGGAAGTGTCGGACTCCGGGCTGGTGGAGATCGGCGCGCATACCTACGCCTCGCATTATGGCGGCATCGCCAACCCGCAGGGCAATACCGAACCGGCGGTCGCCAATCGGCTGTACGACGCCAAGCAGGGCCGCTACGAAAGCGAGACGGAATACCGCCAACGCATCGAGAAGGACGTGGCGTTGATCACCCGGCGCATCACCGCCGCCACCGGTAAGGCGCCGCGCGTGTGGGTCTGGCCGTACGGTGCGGCCGGCGGCGTGGCGCTGGATATCGCGCGCAAGCACGGTTACCGCATGGCGCTGACGCTGGAGAACGGGCTGGGAGACGTCAACGCGCCTGAGAACGTGCCGCGCATGCTGGTGGCCGGCAATCCGTCGCTGACGAGCTTCGCCCAGCAGCTGACGCAGATACAGAACCGACAGATCATGCGGGTGGCGCACGTCGATCTCGACTACCTCTACGATCCCGATCCGCAGCAGCAGGCCAAAAACCTCGACAAGCTGATCCAGCGCATCTATGACCTGCGCATCAATACCGTTTTCCTGCAGGCGTTCGCCGATCCAAAAGGCGACGGCAACGTGCGCGAGCTCTATTTCCCCAACCGCTGGCTGCCGATGAAGGCCGACCTGTTCAACCGGGTCTCCTGGCAGCTCTCTTCGCGCACCGGCGTGGCCGTGTATGCCTGGATGCCGGTGCTGGCGTTCGAGCTGGGGTCTGACGTGCCGCGCGTGCAGCGCCTCGATCCGCAAAGCGGGCAGCTGTCGGTAGACGACAAGCAGTATCGTCGCCTGTCGCCGTTCAGTCCGGTGGCGCGCCAGCGCATCGGTGAGATCTACGAGGATCTGGCGGCCCACGCCACTTTTAAAGGGATCCTGTTCCACGACGATGCGCTGCTGTCGGACTTCGAAGACGCCGGCCCCGACGCCGTTGCGGCCTATCGCCAGGCCGGCTTCGCCGATTCGGTGGCGGCGATTCGTCAGGATCCGCAGGCGATGGCGCGCTGGACGCGCTTCAAGAGTCGGGCGCTGATCGACTTTACCCAGTCGCTGGCCGAACGGGTGCGGGCGATCCGCGGTCCGCAGGTGCAAACCGCACGCAATATTTATGCGATGCCGGTGCTCGATCCCGCCAGTGAAGCCTGGTTCGGCCAGAATTTAGCGGATTTCCTGCAGGCCTACGACTGGGTAGCGCCGATGGCGATGCCGCTGATGGAAAACGTGCCGCGCGCCGACAGCGGCCGCTGGCTGGATCAACTGGTGGGCAAAGTGGCCGCTTACCCCGGCGCGCTCGATAAAACGGTGTTTGAGTTGCAGGCTGTCGACTGGCGCAAGGAGCGCCGGATCAGCCTGGATGACGGTCAACTGCTGGCCGAATGGATGCGTCGCCTGCAGCGCAATGGCGCTCAGAGCTTTGGTTATTACCCCGACAACTTCCTCGACGATCGGCCTAAGCTGGATGCCGTTCGCCCGGTGTTGTCCTCAGCCTGGTTCCCACTGCCATGACAGATCGTTTAATTGCCTTATTTATCCTGTGTCTGGTGTTGAGCGTGCCTTTCGGCATCGTCCTGCTGTTTACCGGCGAAATGCTGCTCAACTTCGTGTTCTTCTGGCCGTTGTTCATGTCCGGCATCTGGATCGCCGGCGGCATCTATTTCTGGCTGCATCGCGAGCGGCATTGGCGCTGGAGCCCGGACATGCCCGCGCCGGCGCTGCCGGGCAACCCGTCGATCAGCGTGCTGATCCCCTGTTTCAACGAAGGGTTGAACGCGCGTGAAACCATTTCGGCGGCGATGGCGCAGCGCTATGACAATATCGAAGTGATCGCCATCAACGACGGCTCCAGCGATGACACCGCCGAGGTGTTGGACCAGTTGACGCTGGAGTTCCCCCGGCTGCGAGTGATCCATCTGGCGCAAAATCAGGGCAAGGCGATCGCGCTGCAGGCGGGCGCCGCGGCGGCGCGCAGCGAGTATCTGGTGTGCATCGACGGCGATGCGCTGCTGGATCGCGATGCGGCAGCCTATTTGGTGGCGCCGCTGTTGGCCAATCCGCATGTCGGCGCGGTGACCGGCAATCCGCGCATCCGCACGCGCTCCACGCTGATCGGTCGCATCCAGGTCGGTGAGTTTTCGTCGATCATCGGCCTTATCAAGCGCACGCAGCGCGTTTATGGCCGCCTGTTCACCATCTCCGGCGTGGTCGCGGCGTTTCGTAAGCAAGCGCTTACCGATGTCGGTTACTGGAGTCAGGACATGATCACCGAAGACATCGACATCAGCTGGAAGCTGCAGCTGAAGCACTGGGCTATCTTCTTCGAACCGCGAGCGCTGTGCTGGATCCTGATGCCGGAGACCTTGCGCGGGCTATGGAAGCAGCGCCTGCGCTGGGCGCAGGGCGGCGCCGAGGTGTTTTTAAAGAATCTGCGCAACCTGTGGGCCTGGGAGCACCGGCATATGTGGCTGCTGTTCGCCGAGTATTGCCTCTCCACGCTGTGGGCGTTCACTTACCTGGTCAGCGTGCTGATTTTTCTGGTTGGACTGGCGATACCGCTGCCGGAGGGCATCCGCATTCACTCGCTGCTGACGCCGGCGTTTACCGGCCTGGTGCTGGGCGTGGTGTGCTTGCTGCAGTTCACCGTCAGTCTGCTGCTGGAGAAGCGCTATGAGAAGGGCTTTGGCCGCTCGTTGTTCTGGATCATCTGGTATCCGCTGGTGTATTGGCTGCTCAGCTTGCTGACCACGCTGGTGGCGTTTTCCAAAGTGATGTTGAAAGCTCGGCGCGGGCGTGCGCGCTGGATAAGCCCCGACCGGGGCATTGGGAGGATCAAAGAATGACGGACGTCCTGATTTATTCCGAACGCGGCCTGCTGCCGCGCGTGGTAGACAGCCTGCTGACGCTTTTTGCCTGGTGCGGCTTTCTTTATCTGTTCAGCCGCGGCCTGATGTCGGTGATGGATCAGCACGGGGTGGGCTCCGCCCTGTCGCTGCTGGAAGTGATCTCGCTGTATATCATTGTGGCGTTGTTCAATGCCGTCACTCTGATCGCCTGGGCCAAATACAACCAGTATTTCTCCCGTCGCAGGGCGGCCGACCGCTGGCGGAAACAGCAACAGAACACCCACATCGGCTATATCACGCCGGAGCTGACCCGGCAGTTGCGGCGTTTGCCGATCGCCGTGGTGTCCCACAACAGCGGCGGCGGTATCAGCCAGGTTAGCGGCAGGCTGACGGCGGCCGAACCGGCAGCGAACAAGGTGGTGCAGCTGCGTTAATCGTCAGCGTTGCCGTCCGGCTTGCGGCGCAGCCCGTCGGGCGGCAACAGCAGGGCGCAGATCATCCCTGCCAGACTGAACAGCGGCAGCCAGCGCGCCACCGGGCCGGGAGAGTAATTGTTCAGCACCGAACACACATAGCACGCCACGGCCAGCGCCCAACCGGGCAGGCCGATATCGTTGAGCCGAAACGCGGTTTTGGCCATAAACCACGCCACCAGGCCAAAACAGAACAGCGCCCACACCATGATGCACAGCAGATACAGCAGCACCGAGACGAATTCCTCGGTATCGCCGTGCGCATGGGCGCGAAAATGGTTTTTATCCAGATAGGTCGACAGAAACGACAGTAGCACGATGCCAACGGCGAAGATCGCCAGCGAAAAAACAAAGGGTTTGCGCGAGATGCGCCCACGATAAAGGTCTTTGGCGAGTTGTCCGAGAGAGTCCATCACAATCCGTTGTCGTAATCATTGACCGCCCGGCGGTGGCCGGATGGCAAGCAGCCGGGCATTTTATCGGGGTAAATGCGGGCGTCAAGGTGATAATTTTTCTCATTTAGTTGCGGTTGAGATTCCACGCGGCCGCATCGGACGTCCCTTCACCGTGCAAAACGTCACAATTTGGCACGTTTGGCTACCTGACGCGGTAATTGGCGGCATAATCCTGTTTGTTCGCGTTGAACAATGCATTAACATAACTCCCACTTATCTCTTGCATGGCTATATGGATATCCGATGCGTCACCTGGTTGCGCTTTTACCGCTGATTACCTTGCTTGCTGCCTGTAGCAGCACGCCGAAACCCAGTACTACCGCTACGCCGCAGAGCACCCCGGTAAAGGGCGGCTTTTTGCTGAGCCCGGCGCACAGCGGCGCGCCGCTGGGGGGGGATTTCGCCAATAACCCGAATACCGCGCGCTTTATCGATAAGATGGTGCAGGAACACGGCTTTGAGCGGCAGCAGCTGCACGACGTGCTGGCGCAGGCACGGCGCCTGGATTCGGTGCTGCGGCTGATGGACAGGCAGGCGCCGACGCCGTCGACCCAAGGGCCAACCGGGCCGAATGGCTCCTGGCTGCGCTACCGCAACAAGTTCATCACGCCGGATAACGTGCAAAACGGCGTGGTGTTCTGGAATCAATATCAGGATGCGCTGCAGCGCGCCTGGCAGGTGTACGGCGTGCCGCCGGAGATCATCGTGGGGATTATCGGCGTGGAGACCCGCTGGGGCCGCGTAATGGGTAAAACCCGCATTATCGACGCGCTGGCGACGCTTGCCTTCAACTACCCGCGCCGCGCCGATTACTTCGCCGGTGAGCTGGAAACCTTCCTGCTGATGTCGCGCACCGAAGGCGACGATCCGCTCGAACTGCGCGGCTCCTTTGCCGGCGCGATGGGCTATGGGCAGTTCATGCCTTCTTCCTTCAAAAGCTATGCGGTCGACTTCAACGGTGATGGGCATATCAACCTGTGGGATCCGGTCGATGCCATCGGCAGCGTGGCCAATTACTTCAAGGCGCACGGCTGGTCCAAAGGCGAGCCGGTCGCCATTCAGGCCAACGGCCAGGCGCCGGGGCTGGAAAACGGCTTCAAGACGCGCTACTCGGTTGCCGCGCTGGCGGAAGCCGGCCTAAGCCCGCAGGGCTCGCTCGGTGATAATCAGGAAGCCAGCCTGCTGCGGCTGGACATCGGCACCGGCTACCAGTATTGGTATGGCCTGCCGAACTTCTACGTCATCACCCGCTATAACCACAGCACCCATTACGCCATGGCGGTATGGCAGCTGGGCGAGGCGGTCGGGCGCTCGGCGCGCGGCGGCTTCTGACGCTGCGTCAATAAACGAAAAAGGCCGCTTGCGCGGCCTTTTTTGCGTTCTGAGCAATCAGAAATCGTAGCGCAGGCGCACCACGGTCATATCGCCGAGGTTGTCGGTGCTCGATGTCAGCACGTGCTCCACGTCAACGCGGAAACCGTAGTCAAACTGCACGGTAACCCCGAGGCCGTTGTCGATGCGCTGGTAGTTGCGGCCGGTGATGTATTCCAGGCGGTCGCCCATGAAGTACGGCATCACCGATTTCACCGCGTACTGGCCAACCGGCACGGTATAACCGGCCAGGTATTCGATACCCCATGCGTCGCCGGCGAAGTAATTATTGATGTCGGCTTTCTTGGTGGTCAGGAAGTCGTTGTAGTAACCGCCGCCGAAGGTGAGGGTCCAGTTGTCCGGTTTCCAACTGATGGCGGTACCGAAAATGTTCTGGTCATAGCTCTTGCTGCCGCTGGTGGACGGATTGCGCATTTCGGCGCGGGTGTAGTTCCAGGCGGTGCCCCAGGTCAGATCCGGCGTAATGTGGTAATCCACGCCCAGTGAGCCGCCGCCTTTGCGCTTGTAGCGCAGGCCGTTGCCCGGCAGATAGTCGCTGTCGCTGAACAGGTACGAAGCGTAAACGTCCGCATCGCCGAAGCGGTTCTTGTACTTCAGCATTTTGCGTGAGCGGTAAGAGCCGTCGTAGTCACCGTTGATGCCGTTGCCCGGTGCCTGGGCCAGCATGTCGTAGTCCCAGATATCGGTTTTGGCGCCCACCACGTCATAATAAACGCTGTTCTGTTGACCGAAGGTCATCTGGCCCCAGGTGTTGCTTTTCAGGCCGGTGTACAGCATGCGGCGGCTGGTGTTTCTCGCGCCGTCGGCATAGTGGTGATCCCAGTCGAACAGCGCCGGAATGTTCACGCCCAGCTCGTAGTAGCTGATCCAGCTGATATCGTCGAACAGGTAGTAGTCCGCCGCGAAACGGAAGCGGGTACCGCCGTCGAAGCCGTTACGCTTGTAGGAGCCCTTGTCACCGTCGCCCGTCATGTTGTTGAACTGCGGACGGATACTGCCGCCAACGGTGAAGTTCAGGCGGCTGAGCGGATCGCCGGCCTGCGGATCCTGCTTCAGCAGGGTGATTTCCGCCTGAGCGGTGAACGACGCGCTGCCGATCGCCAGACCCAGCGCCACCGCTTGAGTCAATACGCGCAATTTCATTGCCATGTGTTATCCCTGTTTTATGTATGACCGCCCCCATCAGCGCCGCCATGCCGATGTTTTGCGCAGAACGCTGCGTTTTCACGCATTTTGACGGTTTTTTGGTGTTTTAGCGGCGGGCGGCAGTTGTAACATAAACGGTAAAATAAATAATTACTTTTCTTGCTAATTATTGGCCGGTTTTTGACCATTTCGTGCGGTGAAAAGGGCCGCTTTTCATGCCTTTCGATTCGGATGAATTCATCTAACGCCAAGGTTTATATTTTTCATTTGTCAGTCATCGGCGTCAGCCTGTAATTTTATCCGTGCAAGAGATAATTAATTAAAGCCTGTCACCGCCGTATTAACGTTAGCCGCTTTCTGCGTAATCGGTCGGCAGGAATAAGCGATTGGGAGGTCGCCATGAGGAATCTGTTAATGTTGTTGGTGGGGCTGTTTTCATTACCGGCGATGGCGGCGGAATCGCACGTTTGTCATTCTCAAGCTTATGATTATGCAGAGGTTAGTAAGCTCAGGTTGTCTGACGACACCCTGTTTTCCTGCCGCGGCGTGGGGCGCCTGACGATCCCGGAACTGGCGCGAAAAGGATGGAAGGTGATTCATTTGGCGCAGCAAACTGAATATACCGACTCCGTCGACAGCGACGGCGAGGTTATTAAACTTTATCAGGAAATCGTGGTGTATAAAGAATAACGCGACGGCAGCCTGTTATTATTTCAACGGCGACGAGAACCCTATTATGAATGCAAGAATCGGTATTGACGGCAGGGCTGCCGCCGCCATGGTGATGCTTTGCGCCATCTGGGGAATGCAGCAGGTGGCGATCAAGGCTGCCGAGGCGGATGTGTCGGCGGTGTTGCAAATTGCCATTCGTTCGGGTCTCGCCGCGCTGGGGGTATACCTGTTGGCGCGTTGCCGCGGCGAGTGTTTCACCTGGGATCGCGCCACGCTGAGCGCCGGTCTGAGCGTAGGGGCATTGTTCGCGCTGGAGTTCTTTTTTGTCTCCGAAGGGCTGCGCTATACCAGCGCCTCGCATATGGCGGTGTTTTTGTACACCGCGCCGCTGTTTTCTGCCCTTGGCCTGCATTTCCTGAATCGTCAGGAGCGTCTGTCGCCGGTGCAGTGGCTGGGCATGCTCATCGCCTTTGGCGGTGTGGTGCTGGCCATATCGGGCATGGCCGAGGGCAGCGGCGGGGCCGATCGGCTGAAAGGCGATTTCTATGGCCTGCTGGCGGGGATCGCCTGGGGCGGTTCTACCCTGGTGATCCGTACCACGCGCCTGGCGGAGTGCCCGGCCAAACAGACGCTGCTGTTCCAGTTGACGGGCGCCTGTGTGCTGCTGTCGCTGCTGGCGCTGGCGACGGACAATTTGCACGTCGTCCTGAGCCCCGTGGCCTGGAGCAGCCTGTTGTTCCAAACGGTGATCGTGTCGTTTTTCAGCTACCTGATCTGGTTTTCACTGTTGCGCCGTTATCAGGCTTCCTCGCTGGGCATTCTCACCTTTATGACGCCGGTATTCGGCATCCTGGCGGGGGCCGTCATTCTCGGCGAACCGTTGCAAATTGAATTTGTATTGGGTGCTGTGTTGATCGTACTGGGGTTAATCGTAGTGAGTTGTTCATATCTTATTTATGTTGACCGAAGGGTGGCACCAAAAATATAAATTATGGATGTTGATGTACAGAACTACCAAATAAGCTGCGAAAGCCAATTCATTATTCAGCTGCAAATATCCCGCTATGCCTGGGGCGTGCCGCTGATTACGCTCAGCGATAACGGTGATTTTACCGTGATAAGAAGCCGAGGCTGGTCGAGGTTGGCTAATGGGATGCAATTGGAGGTTTATTATTTTGCCAATAATTCTCTGCTGACCTGGGATAAAAACCGCAAAAATATCTCTTATTCAAAGGCCGGCCGGCTCTACGCCTGCGCGCTGCATTTTTCTTATTCCCCCAAAGTATGGCGATAATCCTCTGGCCATCAGACCAGAGGGGAGATTTTCATGATCCACTGCTTAAACGCGAGGATCTTCGGCCACTGCCGCTCGGAGATGGTCGAGGTAAAATAGCAGTGCTCGCAGGGCACGGTCATGTCGGTGAACGGAATGATCAGTTCGCCGCTTTTGATCCAGTCCTGCACCAGATTGAGCCGCCCCATGGCGACGCCAAGGTGCCGCGTCGCGGCCAGCACGGCAAGATCGGAACGGTCGAACTCCATGCTTTTACTGTCGGTATCCAGCCCCAGCGCAAAGTGTTGCGACCAGGTTTGCCACTCATCTTCGCCGGAGTTGTAGCGATCGTGCAGCAGCGTGCAGTGGGCCAGGTTTTCCGGCGCATCGTACAGGTTATGCGTGGCGGCGTACTGCGGCGTGCAGATCGGCACCATTGATTCCTGCATAAAGGCTTCGTCCAGATGCCGCCCCGAGGGCAGTTTGCCGAAGTACATCGCCAGATCCACGCCGCGGTTGGCCAGGTTGATGATTTCCTGTCCGGTCAGAATATTGAGGTGAATGGTGGGGTGCTGGGCGATAAAGTCGCCGATGCGCGGCAGCAGCAGACATTGCACCAGGGACGGGTGCGAGTAGAGGGTCAAGGTTCCCGTCAACTCGCGATTTTTGATGTCCAGGATTTCCTGATTCAAGGTGTTGAAGGAACTGTCCAGCGCCCATTGCATGCGCTCGCCCTCCGGCGTCAGCGTAATCCGGCGATGAAAGCGTTGGAATAGCAAAAAACCCAATTCCTTTTCGAGCAAATTAATGCGGTGGCTCACGGCGCTGGGGGTGATCGACAATTCTTGCGCCGCCAGCGCAAAAGATAAATGACGGGCGACGCATTCGAAAGTATGCAGCCGGGAAAATTGATAGCTGGTCAGCGGGGTCGCCCGCTGCGAATGTTTTTTACTGGGGAACATGCTATTTCTCCATGCGCATAATACGGCAATATTAACATTTAATGGCGCGGAGGATAAACCCAGGCTGATTGATATATTCAGTTTTTACACTGAGAAATATCGTTATGTTGAAGGGAAATTAACTGGCTTGCATAACAACCGGAAATAACCGGCGGTGGGAGCGTTGAGTGAGAGGGTGATGATAATCTGCAATAGGACGAATATAATAAAAAGATGTGCCGTATAAGCAGCGAGTAAAGACGGTGTGCGGCAGCCTGAACGATAAAGGCTCATGTTCCCTGCGGGATATAGCGGTTTCGCCGCAACAATTCGTCGCATGGCGACACAGAATACGCGTTAATCCCAGCGGCAAACGAGCGGAGGCATCAATCGATAATACTGCGCCCCCTTAGGCCGATAGAACCGCGCCCGGTGGCTACCCACCGGGCGCGGCATTCAGGGAAAAGCGGTTTGTTCGCCGGCGCGTATCAACGGCGGCGCAGCAGCAGGCCGGTCAACAGGCCTGCGCCGGCAATGAGGGCCAATGCGGCGAGGGGGGTTTTCTTCATCATGTTGCCGGCGCAGCTCAGGGCATCGCCGTATTTTTCTTGCAGCACGCCCGCTGCCTGGCGCGCGGCGCCTTCGGCCTGCAAACGTTCGTTGCCGGTGACGTCGCCCGCGATTTCCTGCGCCTTGCCCGCCACTTTTTCCATCATGCCATTGGCTTTTTCGCTGTTCATTGTGATGCGCTCCTAAGGTTCGATCCGTTTGGCTTCCGCACAGGACGGAAGCCTGCATTTGCACCGCCATGTTATGCACTTCACTTGTGGCCTATAAGGGGCGTTTGTATCGGTTTGGGTAGTGCATTTGCAGGTTACTTGCCATTCCTGAAGGCCAGCCCGCTGGTAAACAGCCCGCGTTCTCTGGCCCAGACGATGGCTTCGCTGCGGCTATGCACGCCGAGTTTGGAATAGACCGTCGCGACATGGTTGCGGATGGTGTTGAGCGCCAGATTGAGACGCGCCGCGATTTTCTTGTCCGGCAGCCCCTCGCAAATCAATTCCAGCACATCGCGCTCGCGCGGCGTGAGGTCGCTGGCGGTAAATCCAGCCTGGTCGGGCCGGTTGATGCTTTTCACGTTGGCCAATTTTTCGATCAGGGTTTGGCTGAACCAGGAGGCGTCCTGCATCACTTCTTCGATGGCGCTTACCAGCTCCAGCTCCGAGCGTTTGCGTTCGGTAATGTCCATGAGCACCAGCAGATAACAGGGCGCATTGTGGATGCTGACGGCATCCGCCGAGGCCACACAGTCAATCGACTCGCTCCCTTTCTTGCGCACCCGGATGTCCAGCCCTTCGACGTTGCCGCTTTTTTCCAGGGCGGCAAACAAACGGCGGTTCGCCTCCGGATCGTCAATAAACGGGATCTCTCCGACCGTCTTGCCGATCAAGTCTTCGGCGTCGTACTCGGTGGTGCGGGTGAAGGCTTCGTTGACATCCAGCACGCGCCGCTCGTGCGCGGTACATAACAACGTCGGCACCGGGCTCAGGCGAAATGCCTTGGCAAACCGTTCTTCACTTTCTCGCAGCGCCGATTCTGCCTGGCGCCGGGGTTCGAGATCGGTAAACGTGAATAGCATGCAGTCGTCTTCATTGATATCCAAGGGTTGGCCGGCAACCACCACCAGCTTGCTTCCGCCGCCGGGCAGCTTTAGCTCGGCCTCCATCTGCGGAATGGTAGCGCCTTCCCCCAGGCGCTGAACGGCCAGTTCTTTGTGCTCCGCCTGTTCCAAAACGTCGAGTTCATAAACCGAACGCCCCATGACCTGTTCACGTTGGTAACCGGTCATATCAAGGAACCCCTGGTTGACCTTGACGTAACGCAGGTCGCTTAGCCGACAAATGACTGCCGGTGCCGGATTGGCGTTGAAGGTTTTTTCAAAGCGCTGTTCGGCGCTGGCCCACTCCGTCGCGTCGCTCAGGATCAGTGCCAGCAGCTCCGGTTGCCCCTGCGCATCGGTGATAATCAGGCTCCGCAGGCGGTGCACCCAGAAGCTGTCCGGATCGTCGACCTGCCGAACCTCCACCACCACATCGGTGAAGGTTTCGCCTTCGGCAACCCGGTTCAGCGGGTACTGTTCCAAAACCAGCGGATGATTGTTGCGATAGCGCAGGGCAAAACGCGCCGCGTACTCGCCGGCATTGGCCCCCAGAGCTTTCTGATGACTCACGCCATGCATGGTCAACGCGGCCTCGTTGGCCCATAGCAAGGTTTGATCGGTATCCGTCAGGATCACGCCGTCGGACAAGCCGGAGATGATTTGCTGCAGGTGGCCGCTGTGGGTTTCGCTGGCCAAAACGGATTGGCTCATGTGTTCTCCGCTAGACAGAAGGGGGGCGGCCTCTTAAGGGGGCCGCGGGTTACGCTATTCGCTGAGCAGCTTAGTGCATAACGTGCGTATTCGCAGGGTGTGAATGCACCAGGCATTCTGATGCAAATGAACCGGGACGGCCGACGACGCCGCGCGGCAGACTGAATTTGTCTGCGCGGTTACCCGCCGTGCGTGCAATCACTTGTCCAGAAAATATAAGGAACAACGATGACCACTGTCTATGAATCAAATCGCTTAGCGTTTCAGGTGTCATGGGGCTCGATATTGGCCGGGAGTGCCGTGGCGCTGGTGACTTATCTGACCTTCAGCGTGCTGGGCACGGCTATTGGTGCCCAGGCCGTGGATATGATGCAAAAGGGCAACCCGCTGAGCGGCTTTGGCACCGGCACCGGGATCTGGCTGCTGGTTTCAACGTTGGCATCGCTGGCCGCAGGCGCGTTCGTCGCCGGCCGCTCCGCACCGAATCGCGGCGGCTTGCATGGCTTGCTGAGCTGGGCGATCACCACCTTGTTGACCACCTGGCTGATGGTTTCATTGGCGAGCGGCGTAGTGGGGCTGGCGGGAAGCGCGGTGGGTAAAGGGCTTTCGCTGGCAGGCAGCGGCCTGGCGGCGGCAGCGCCAAACGTAGGCGAAGGCCTCAAGCAACAGCTGGATAAAAAGGGCATCAGCCTTGACTGGGGAAGCCTGGAAAATCAGTTGAACGCCACGCTTAAGCAGAGCGGTAAGCCGGAGCTGGATCCTGCTCGGTTGGAGCAGAAAGCCAATCGGGCGGCCGCCGACGGCAAACAGTCGGCCGTGGATGCCGCGGCCGATCCGGCGCAGACCGCCACCGAGCTTAAGCAGTGGTTCGAGCGCGTCAAGCAGTCCGGTGAGCCGGCGTTGAGCGCCGCCGATAAGGACGCGCTGGTGAATATCGTTGCGGCACGCACCGGCAAGAGCCGCGATGAAGCGAGCCAAATCGTCGATAACTACGCCCAGGCTTACCAGCAGGCGGCGCAGAAGGTGGAAAAACTCAAGGCCGAGGCCGAGCAGAAAGCGCGTGAAGCGGCTGATGAAGCGGCCAAACAGCTGTCTCGCGCCGCGTGGGGTTCGCTGTTGGTGCTGCTGTTGGGCGCTGCGTTGAGCGCCGGCGTGGGGCGGATTGCCGAATCAACCCGCCGCACTGTCGCGGTAAGTTGAGATGAAAAAAAACCTGTCGTGCATCTCGCTGAATTATCGAAAAGTAGCGGGGGCCTCTGCTCCCGTGCTCGTCATCGATTTCTGCAACGAGAACAACGAGCGTTATACCTTGCGCTACAACCTGCCGACGGATACCCCGGAACGCACCGAGCGGCGGGTATCTTTGCTGCTGTACCTGTTGCGCAAGCACAGGTCCGCAGAGATCGACAACCTGGCTGATTAATCAGGCCGTTAATGAAAAGCCCAGCCTCGCGTGCTGGGCTTTTTGTTTGCGGCCGCAGGCCGTTCTGACAACAAGGCGCGGGCGAGTCGGCTCGGCATTTTACCGGGGGGGGGGGGGAGATGGGCGATTCATGGGAGTAGGCAGGGTTCCCAATGGGCGCGGTTTGTAAAACAGGGCATCGAGCAAGGTTTGTTAAAATATCCGTTTTCTCTGCGCAGGAACGATAAAAAAGAAACGCGCTATCGCGACGCGAGATTATTGAGACCGATGTTCAGCCTTGAGCTTATCCCTCCCGTCTTCTTTTACTGTCGGTCATACTTTATATCTCTTTCGCAGTACGTTTTATCGGCGGGTCAGGCATATAAAATGCGTTTTCATTTGTGATGATGAAATTCCTATTCGGCCATGCAATCTGGCTGTAAAAAACACTTTAAGGTAAAACAATTAGCAAAAAGTGTGATTCTGCCTGGTGTGGCAAGTGCATCTTTGATGAGTGCACTTTACGTGAGTTGATTTTGTTTTATGGGTTTCTTGCGGAGAGATTTATATAACATGATCATTTTCAGTTATTTATGCGATAGTTTTTCCTATGCCGAAAAAAATGAATTGACAGGCTGGTTTTTTTTAGGATTAATCTTAATGACTTGGTTTGGTTGGTTAACGATTTTAATAAAAAGGACGAGAATCTTATAAAAGCAAGGAGCACATATGGATTACAGAAAAGATATTCTTTTGCAGGTGTTGGAGTATATGGAAAAGAATATTGTCGAGGGGCTGACAGTTGAAAAGGTTTCCATTATATCAGGTTACTCTAAATGGCATTTGCAACGGCTGTTTAAGCATTATTTTGGTATAACGCTAGGGACTTATATAAGGAATAGAAAACTGAGTCGCTCTGCTATTCTGCTTAAACAGCACCAAGGGAACATATTGGATGTCGCCCTGGCATCCGGGTTTGCCTCTCAGCAATGTTACACGCGGGCATTCAAACGTTTCTTTGGCGAAACGCCCAACAGCTTTAGAAACAGCCGCGGATGGGATTTTTCCACGCAGATCCCGCCGTATGGCAACGATAAGAAACCCTACTTCTACCACACGGTCATGCCGGATGACATTGAGATGTTAAAGCATTACAAATCACTGATTTTTCATTCTATAAGAAAATTCAGAGATGCCGGCGACATTGCACAGACCAATGAGAAATGGTTAAGCAAGCAGCGGGGGGCATGTAATGTGGAAAAGAACAGGAGTAATAAATGGCATTCCAACAGCAAGGGGCAAGAGGTTTTTCATTCCATCTTTAACTTCTATATCCCTATGGGTAAATATATTGTCATCCCCTTTACGGGGGAGTTTTCAGAATATATTGACTTTTTCGATGTAATGTATGACGCTTATCTGCCTGCCATCAATGTCAAAATGCGGGAGAGTTTTTTTATAGAGTTATATAGGCAAGAGGATCTAAATGGCAAGGTTGTCAATGTCGATATACTTATTCCTGTGACATAGTGATGAGGCAAGAAGACATCATGAATAGAGAAAAAACTCTCGACTCGATTAATAAGCGCCATCCAGCTCGCTTTATGCTACCTTCTATATTGTCTGAACTTGGTCGAAAAATCGTTGCCGGCTCAGGCCGGCAAGCCATTCAATTAACTGCGGTGTTAATTTCTCTCATGTTTTCAGGAAATGCGATGGCCAATAATCGGGAACATCAGCAAATAGCGTTAGTCGGTACCTGGACCCATATTCCGAATGCGCCTGCGGTGCAGAAACCGGCAAGACCCAGTGAAGGGCTCTATCGCCTGGCGGTTAATGGCGACGGCACGTTAACGCTGCTCGACGTGGTTAAAATGAACAGCCCATCGTGGATCGTAAAATCTCGCGATGGCCGTTTCGCCTATGCCACCAATGAGGAGAACGCGGGAACGGTGACCGCCTTGGCAATAGACGACGCTGGCAGCGTGCGGGTGCTGAATACGGTGAGCAGTGCGGGCCAGCAGCCGACGCATGCCACCCTCAGCCCGGATGGCAAGTTTCTGTTTGTCGCCAACTACTCCGTCGCCAAAGGTGGCGCGGGGATGACGGTATTGCCAATTGGCAGTGACGGCAAACTGGGTGAACGGGTGCAGCATTATCCGTTTATATCAGGTTCTGGCGCCGTGCAGGGGCGTCAGGAAGGGGGCCATGCGCACTCAACCACCTTCAGCCGCGATGGTAAATATCTGTATGCGGCGGATCTCGGCGGGGACAAGCTGCACGCCTATCGCTATCGCTCGGATAGCGCACAGCCGCTGCAGGCGGACGCATCGCGCGATGTCAGCTTTGCGCCAGGCGCCGGCCCAAGACACATGGTGTTCTCGCCGAAAGGTGAGTATGCCTATGTCATCACCGAAATGGCGGGTGAAATCGAGGTGTTTACCGTCAGCGACCATCGATTGACGCAACAAGGGAAAGTGAAACTGAACGGCGGGCAGGATTCAGCGGAGGCGAAAAGCGGCGGAGCCATTATCCTCAGCCCGAGCGGCAGATATCTTATTGCCACCAATCGCGGTGCCGATAACCATTTGCTGGTATTAAAAATTGGTGGGGATGGGCTGCCAGGGGAGACGACGCGCTATGAGGCTGGCGGCATTGAACCGCGTGCGCTCGCTTTCGATGCCACCGGCAACCATCTTTATGTCACGAATGTGTTCACCAATACCGTTACGCTGTTCGATTTCGATGATGAGACGGGTGAGTTGAAGGCCAGAGGCGAGGCGGCGACGATTGCTACGCCGACGGATATTAAATTTTTCAATTAACGCCGATCATAACGCGCGGGGGAAATCGGGTCTGAGGCGTGGAGAAGGGGGATTGCGGGTGCCAATGATGGGGAATGGCTTGATAATAAATAATGGCGTCCCCGACTGGAATCGAACCAGTAACTAGCCCTTAGGAGGGGCTTGTTATATCCGTTTAACTACGGGGACGCTGCGGACCGGCAACCGAAGCTGCCGGGGCATTATACCTTTTTTTACCCGCAGAATAAGCGCTTAGCGGCGCGTTTGCTCAATACCTCGCCAGTTCGCGCCGAAATTTCCTCGGCTAACCGACGGCGATCACGGTTTTTCCCCGCCGTGGCGCCGTTTTTCCTCTTGCACGCGCGCCGCCTTATTTTTGGCGCTCAAATCGTTGCGGATTTGCGCGTGGCTTATCAACGCAAAGATAAAGGTGCCGCCGATGATGTTGCCCGCCAGCGTCGGCAGGGCGAACGGATAGACGAATTCCTGCCACCCAATCGCGTCGTTGAACACCAGATAGAGGATCTCCACCGAGCCGACCACGATATGCGTCAAATCGCAAATCGCCACCAGGTAGGTCATCAACACGATCACCCAGATTTTCGCCGCGCCGGCGGCCGGGAACATCCATACCATGGTGGCGATGATCCAGCCGGCCAGGATGCCGTTGGCGAACATTTCTCCCGGCGTATGGCGCATCACCTCTTCACCCAGGCTGATGAAGGCGCGGCGCGTTTCGGCATCGAACAGCGGTATATGGGTAAACGCCAGCGCCGCCAGCGCGGTGCCGATCAGATTGCCGAGCAGCACCACGCCCCACAGGCGCAGCAGGATAAGCAGGTTGCGCGGCGTGGGCTTATGCATGATTGGCAACACCGCCGTGACGGTGTTTTCGGTAAACAGCTGCTGGCGCGCCATAATGACAATGATAAAACCGAAGGTGTAGCCGAGGTTCTCAATGAAAAAGCGGCTGGGATCGTCCGGCAAGCGGGCGTGGAAAATGCCTTTTGCCGCCAGCGAGGCGCCCATCGACAGCCCGGCGGCGATCGCCGACCACAGCAGCGCCAGCCCGTCGCGCTCCAGCTCTTTTTCGCCTTCCATCCGGATCTGTTCATGCACCGCCGCCGCGCGCGAAGGCAAATTTTCTTCCCTGACTTCGATTTCGCGTTTGCCCTGTTCCTGCTCTTCGCTCTCTACCTGCATTGTCTCATCCGGCTCGTGCTCCTGGCGTGGCTGTTCGTTCATTCTGTCGCTCCTGCTCAATAAGGGTGAGGTCACGTCATTAAGCGTAGTTGCCCGGTCTAAATGCGGCGAAATACAGAAAAAGGTAACAAGAGTTAAAATCCGCCGCTTTTTTCCGCGCATTCTTGATCCTGCTCGCCATATTGGCCCCTCGGCGCGCCCGCCGCAGGCTGCGTGTGGGGAAAGGCTTATGCTATGATTCGCTATCCCAAAGAAAAATATGAGTTCCCCGATGCTGGAAGCCAAAAGTCTGAGTTGCGTGCGCGATGAACGCATCCTGTTTAGCGAGCTAAGCTTTTCAGTTCAGCCGGGCGATATCATTCAGGTAGAAGGGCCGAACGGCGCGGGCAAGACCAGTTTGCTGCGCATCCTCGCCGGTCTGGCGCGGCCGGACGGCGGTGAGGTGTGCTGGCGCGGGCGTAACACGCTGCGCGATCGCGCGGCGTATCAGCAAGATTTGCTGTTTATCGGCCATCAACCGGGCATCAAAGCCGTATTGACACCCTTCGAAAATCTGCAGTTTTATCAGGCGGTGCGCGGCGCGGCCGAGCAGCAGGCCATCTGGCGCGCGCTGGAGCAGGTGGGGTTGGTGGGCTACGAAGATCTGCCGGTGGCGCAGCTTTCCGCCGGGCAGCAGCGACGGGTGGCGCTGGCGCGATTGTGGCTCAGCGCGGCGCCGCTGTGGATCCTCGATGAACCGTTGACGGCAATCGATAAACAGGGCGTGGCCGAGTTGATTAGCCTTTTTGAACAACATGTGCAGCGGGGCGGCATGGTATTGTTGACCACCCATCAGGATTTGGCCGGCGTCAGCCAAACGGTGGGCAAAATTCGTTTGGCGGAACACGACGCGGGGAGTTTGTGATGTTTTTGACTCTGGTGCGTCGCGAATTGAAGATCGCCTGCCGTAAAGGGTCGGAGATCGTCAACCCGCTGTGGTTTTTCCTGATTGTGATCACGCTGTTCCCGCTGGGGATTGGCCCTGAACCGCAGCTGCTGGCGCGCATTGCGCCGGGCATCGTGTGGGTGGCGGCGCTGCTGGCCTCGCTGCTGTCGCTGGAGCGACTGTTTCGCGACGACTTTCTCGACGGTTCGCTGGAGCAGCTGTTGCTGCTGCCGACGCCGCTGCCGATGACGGTGCTGGGCAAAGTGTGTGCTCACTGGGTTGTGACGGGATTGCCGCTGCTGATCCTGTCGCCGCTGGTGGCGCTGCTGCTGTCGCTTAATATGCAAACCTGGCTGGCGGTGGCGGGGACGCTGCTGCTCGGCACGCCGACGCTGAGCCTGATCGGCGCTATCGGCGTGGGTCTGACCGTCGGCCTGCGCAAAGGGGGCGTGCTGCTCAGCCTGCTGGTGCTGCCGCTGTATATCCCGGTGCTGATCTTCGCCACCGGCGCGATCGACGCCGCCGCGATGGGCATGCCGATTGATGGTTACCTGGCGATACTCGGCGCGATGCTGGCGGGCAGCGTGACATTGGCGCCGTTTGCCGCCGCAGCGGCGCTGCGAGTGAGCGTGCACTAGCTAACAAATTGAATGAACAGACGGGGCAAGGCCGACAAGAGCGTACCCCGCAGAAGATTTTCGCCGTTTCGAACGCTCGGAGCGGCCGACGCATAAAAATTACCGTGAGCACTGACGACAATGTGGAAATGGTTACATCAACTGGCGCGGCCTGAACGGCTGTATCACGTCTGCGGCCGCTTTATCCCCTGGCTGGGGCTGGCGGCGGCGGCCTGCCTGCTGCTTGGCTGGGCATGGGGCTTTGGCTTCGCGCCGAAGGATTATCAACAGGGCGACAGCTTCCGCATCATTTATATTCACGTGCCGGCGGCCATGTGGTCGATGGGCATCTACGCCTCGATGGCGGTGGCGGCGTTTATCGGCCTGGTGTGGCAGATGAAAATGTCCGATACCGTGGTGGCGGCGATGGCGCCGATCGGCGCGGTGTTCACCTTTATCGCGCTGGTGACCGGCTCCGCCTGGGGCAAGCCGATGTGGGGCACCTGGTGGGTATGGGACGCGCGGCTGACCTCCGAGCTGGTGCTGCTGTTCCTCTATATGGGCGTCATCGCGCTGTATAACGCCTTCGAAGACCGCCGCCTGGCGGGCCGCGCCGCCGGCATTCTGGTGCTGGTGGGCGTAGTGAATATCCCGATCATCCATTTCTCCGTCGAATGGTGGAATACGTTGCATCAGGGTTCGACCAATATGCAGCAATCCATCGCGCCAAGCATGCGCACCCCGCTGCGCTGGGCAATCCTCGGCTACCTGCTGTTGTTCGTCACGCTGACGCTGATGCGCCTGCGCAATCTGATCCTGTTCCAGGAGCGCCAGCGCCCGTGGGTCGCCGGGCTGGTGAATAAGGAGCGTCAGTCATGAATGCCGCGTTTGATTCCTGGTCGGCGTTTTTCGCCATGGGCGGTTATGCCTTTTATGTCTGGCTGGCGGTCGCCGCCACGCTGATTTCGCTGTTGGGGCTGGTGGCGCACACCGTCTGGCAGCGGCGGCAGTTGCTCGCCGAGATCGGCCGCCGTCAGGCGCGCGAACGGCGCATTCGCCATGCGCAACAGTCAAAACAAAAATCCGCCGCACCGCGGGAGAAATCATTGTGAATCCACGTCGTAAAAGCCGCCTTTATCTGGCGATCGTTGTGCTGATCGGCATCGCGCTGACCGCAACCCTGATGCTGTACGCGCTGCGCTCCAACATCGATCTGTTCTATACCCCGGGTGAAATCCTGCAGGGTAAAGGCGAAAACCACGAGAAGCCCGAGGTCGGCCAACGGTTGCGCATCGGCGGCATGGTGATGCCCGGCTCGGTGAAACGCGATCCCAATACGCTGCAGGTCAGCTTCAAGATTTACGACGCGCGCGGTGCGATCGGCGTAACCTACACCGGCATTCTGCCGGATCTGTTCCGTGAAGGGCAGGGCGTGGTGGCGCAAGGGGTGCTGGGCGAGGGCAACGTGGTCAACGCGCGCGAAGTGCTGGCCAAACACGACGAGAAATACACGCCGCCGGAAGTGGCCGACGCGATGAAAGAGAATCACAAAGGGCCGGCGGAAGCGTATAACGCGCCGCAGGCGGAGGGCGCCAAGTCATGATGCCGGAACTGGGCAGTTTTCTGCTGTGCCTGGCGCTGGCGATCGCGCTGTTGCTGAGCATTTACCCGCAGTGGGGCGCGGCGCGCCAGGACAGCCGCATGATGGCGGTGGCCCGGCCGCTGACCTATGGCATGTTCGCGGCGATTGCGCTGGCGTTCCTGTGCCTGGTGCACGCCTTCGTGGTCAATGACTTTACCGTCGCTTACGTGGCCACCAACTCCAATACCCAACTGCCGGTGTATTACCGCATCGCCGCCACCTGGGGGGCGCACGAAGGTTCGCTGCTGCTGTGGGTGCTGCTGCTGAGCTGCTGGTCGCTGGCGGTGGCGTTGTGCAGCCGGGCGATGCCGCAGGATGCGGTGGCGCGGGTGCTGTCGGTGATGGGCATGATCACCGCCGGTTTCCTGCTGTTCATCATCATGACCTCCAATCCATTCACCCGCACGCTGCCGAACTTCCCGATCGACGGCAGCGATCTCAACCCGCTGCTGCAGGATATCGGCCTTATTTTCCACCCGCCGCTGCTGTACATGGGCTATGTCGGTTTCTCGGTCGCCTTCGCGTTCGCCATCGCCTCGCTGATGGCCGGCCGGCTCGACACCGCCTGGGCGCGCTGGTCGCGCCCGTGGACCACCGCCGCCTGGGTGTTCCTCACGCTGGGCATCGTGCTCGGATCGGCCTGGGCCTACTATGAGCTGGGCTGGGGCGGCTGGTGGTTCTGGGATCCGGTGGAGAACGCTTCCTTTATGCCGTGGCTGGCCGGCACCGCGCTGATGCATTCGCTGGCGGTGACCGAGAAACGCGGCACGTTCAAAGCCTGGACGGTGTTGCTGGCGATCACCGCCTTCTCGCTGTGCCTGCTGGGCACCTTCCTGGTGCGCTCCGGCGTGCTGGTCTCGGTGCACTCCTTCGCCTCCGATCCGGCGCGCGGCATGTTTATTCTCGCCTATCTGGTGATCGTGATCGGCGGCTCGCTGCTGCTGTACGCGGTCAAGGGCGGCCAGGTGCGCAGCCGAGTGCAGCACGAGACCTTCTCGCGCGAGACCTTCCTGCTGGGCAACAACGTGTTGCTGATCGCCGCCATGCTGGTGGTGCTGTTGGGCACGCTGCTGCCGCTGGTGCACAAACAGTTGGGGCTGGGCAGCATTTCGATCGGCGAGCCGTTCTTCAACACCATGTTCACCTGGCTGATGGCGCCGCTGGCGCTGCTGTTGGGCATCGGGCCGCTGGTGCGCTGGCGCCGCGATGAGCCGGGCAAGCTGTGGCGCCGCCTCGGCGTGGCGCTGCTGGTGACGCTGGTGCTGTCGATTCTGCTGCCGTGGCTGCTGCAGGACAGCATCGCCGGCATGACGGTGGTGGGCCTGATCATGGCGCTGTGGGTGATCATCCTGACGCTGATGGAGCTGCATGAGCGCGCCACCCACCGCCACGGTTTCTGGCGCGGTCTGCGGCAGCTGTCTCGCAGCCATTGGGGCATGGTGCTCGGCCACCTCGGCGTGGCGGTGACGGTGATCGGCATTGCCTTCAGCCAGAACTACAGCGTGGAGCGCGACGTGCGGATGAAGGCCGGCGACAGCGTGGACATCCACAATTATCACTTCGTGTTCCGCGACGTGCACGACATTCGCGGCCCGAACTACAGCGGCGGCGTCGGCATCATCGACGTCACGCGCAACGGCAAGCCGGAGGCGACGCTGCATGCGGAGAAACGCTACTACAGCGTGGCGCGCAGCATGATGACCGAGGCGGCGATCGACGGCGGGTTCAGCCGCGATCTGTACGCGGCGCTGGGCGAGGAGCTGGAAGACGGTTCCTGGGCGGTGCGCCTGTATTACAAACCCTTCGTGCGCTGGATCTGGTTCGGCGGTGTCTTTATGGCGATCGGCGGCCTGCTGTGCATTCTCGACCCGCGTTATCGCATGAGCAAAAAGCTCAAGCGTGAAGGCAAACTGGAGGCGCAATCATGAAGCGTAAGCTGCTGTTTATCCCGTTGGTGCTCTTCCTGCTGCTGGTGGCGGCCCTGATGGTGCAGCTGACGCGCAACGCGGGCGGCGAAGATCCGACCATGCTGGAGTCGGCGCTGATCGGTAAGCCGGTGCCGACCTTCAGGCTGGAATCACTGGATCAGCCTGGCAAAACCTACGATCAGGCGGTGCTGCGCGACGGCAAGCCGATCTTGCTCAACGTCTGGGCCACCTGGTGCCCGACCTGCCGCGCGGAACACCAGTATCTCAATACGCTGGCGGCGCGCGGCGTGCGGGTGGTCGGCCTGAACTATAAAGACGATCGCGCCAAGGCGGTGACCTGGCTCAACTCTCTCGGCAATCCCTACGCCCTCAGTCTGTACGACGGCGACGGCATGCTGGGGTTGGATCTCGGGGTGTACGGCGCGCCTGAGACCTTCCTTATCGACGGCCAGGGGATTATTCGCTATCGCCACGCCGGCGACATGAATGAGCGCGTCTGGCAGCAGGAAGTGCTGCCGCTGTATAAAAAGTACGGGGGTGAGGCATGAGGCTGATTGTTCTGCTGTGCGCCGCGCTGCTGAGCTGGAGCGCCGCAGCGGCGATCGATACCTATCGCTTCAACTCCGTCGAGCAGGAGCAGCAGTATCGCGAGTTGACCGAACAGCTGCGCTGCCCGAAATGCCAAAACAACAGCATTGCCGATTCCAACGCCATTATCGCCGCCGACATGCGCACCAAGGTGTACGAGCTGATGATGCAAGGGCAAAGCAAGCAGCAGATCATCGATTACATGGTGGCGCGTTATGGCAACTTCGTCACCTACGAGCCGCCGGTAACGCCGGCGACGCTGATCTTGTGGATCGGCCCGCTGCTGTTCGTATTGATCGGCGGGGCAGTGGTGATCCTGCGCACCCGTCGCAAGCCCGACACGGCGGTGGACGATGCATTCTCCGAACGGGAACGGCAGCGCCTGGCGGCGCTGTTGCAAGAGACTGACAGGAAGAAACCCTAATGGCTTTTTGGCTGATTATTTGCGTGTTGCTGGCCGGCGCTGCCGCGTTGCTGGTGGTGCCGGCGATGCGCCGCGGCAAGCAGAGCGCTGCCACGCGCGATGCGCTGAACAAGGCGTTTTATCAGGATCGCCTCAGCGAGTTGGAGCAGGATGAGCAGCAGGGCGTGGTAGCCGAGCGCCCGGAACTGGTCAAAGAGCTGCAACAGAACCTGTTGAACGACATCCCGGCCGAGCAGATGGCGCAGGCGAAGCCGATCAACCGCTGGGCGCTGGTGCCGGGCGTGCTGTTACTGCTGGCGGTGACCGTTGGCTTTTATCTGAAAACCGGCGGGCTGGCGCAGGTGCTGGACTGGCGTCTGGTGCAGGCGCAAATGCCGGAATTGCGCGAGCGCGTTGCCAATGAGCGCGCCAAACCGCTGAGCATGGAAGAGATTGCTCGCCTCGGGCTGGGGCTGCGCACCGCGCTGCAACAGGACGATCGCAACATCAATGACTGGATGATGCTGGGGCGCGTCGGCATGGCGCTGAATAATGCCACCACCGCTACGCAGGCGTTTGCTCATGCTTATCAATTGGATCCGAATAGTCTGGAAGTGCGGCTCGGCTATGCCGAGGTCTTGACGCGCTCCAACGATCCGGAGGATAACAAGCAGGCGGCGCAGCTGTTGCGGCGCATGATCGCGGAAAACCACAGCGATCCGCGGGTGCTGAGCCTGCTGGCGTTCAATGCCTTCGAACAGGGCGATTTCAAGCAGGCGATCGGCGCCTGGCAGGTGATGCTGCAGCTGCTGCCGGCCAACGATCCGCGCGCGGAAGTGATAAAGCGCAGTATTGCACAAGCAAAAGCCCAGGCAGGCGGAGAAAATGTTAAACTGAATGTGACCGTTGCGCTGTCACCGCAGGCGGCGAAAGCCATGCCGCCGCAGGGGACGCTGGTCATTTCGGTCACCGACGGCGTCAGCCCGGTGCCGGTCGCGGTAAAACAATTGCCGCTGAGCCGTTTTCCGCTGTCTTTCTCACTGGATGACAGCAACGCCATGATGCCCGAGCGTCTGCTCTCGGCGCAGCATCAGGTGCAGGTGCGTGTGCGCCTCTCACAGGACGGATTGGCCACGCCGCAGCCGGGGGACTGGTTCGGCGAAAGCTCGCTGCAGACATTCAGCGGTAAAGAGCAGGTTAGCGTTCAGATAAACAAGCAGGTCCCTGAAAAATAAGACCGAACGTGTTTTTATGGAGAAAAATATGAACTTTCGCCTGACTGGGGTGGCATTCGCAACGGTATTACTGGTGGGCTGTGCCAGCGCGCCAGACAACGATCCGCAAGGGCGTTCCGATCCGCTGGAAGGATTTAACCGGACGATGTTCGACTTCAACTACAACGTCCTGGATCCTTATATCCTGCGTCCGGTCGCGGTGGCCTGGCGCGACTACGTGCCGATGCCGGCGCGTAACGGCATCAGCAACTTCACCTCCAACCTGGAAGAGCCGGCCAGCATGGTCAACGCCTTCCTCAAGGGCGATCCCTACCGCGGGATGATCCACTTCAACCGTTTCTTCCTGAACACCCTGCTCGGGATGGGCGGCCTGATCGACGTGGCCGGCATGGCCAACCCGAAACTGGCGCGCGAAGAACCGAACCGCTTCGGCAGCACGCTGGGCCATTACGATGTGGGTTACGGCCCGTACGTGATGTTGCCGGGCTACGGCAGCTTCACGCTGCGTGACGAAGGCGGCGATTTTGCGGATACGCTGTATCCGATGCTGAGTTACCTGACCTTCTGGATGTCGGCGGGCAAATGGGTGGTCGAGGGTATCGAAACCCGCGCTCAACTGCTGGATTCCGACGGCCTGCTGCGCAACTCCTCCGATCCTTATGTCATGGTGCGCGAAGCTTACTTCCAGCGCCACGACTTCATCGCCAACGGCGGTTCGCTCAAGCCGGAAGAGAACCCGAACGCCAAGGCGATTCAGGGCGATCTGGACGAGATCGACTCGCAGTAACCACCGGCCTTATGCCCATGAAAACCCGCCGTCTGGCGGGTTTTTTTACGCCCGCGGCGAGCGGCAGGCAAAGAAAAAGCGCCCCGCGGGGCGCTTTGGCATCCATCTCAGGCGAGATTAGAAGCGGTAGTTGAAGTTGGCGCCGTACAGCCAGGCCTTGCCTTCGGAGGTGAAGGTGTAAGGACCTTCATTGATGGTGACTTTCTGGCCGTGCATGTAGGACACGCCGACGTCAACCGAGGCGTCTTTGTTGAACGCATAGGTGGTACCGGCACTCAGCCAGAAACGGTCCTGATCCGGAATGGAGATCGAACGGTTTTGGGCAGGCACCGGGCTGTCATCGAAGGCGATACCGGTACGGAAGGTCCAGTTATCGTCGTAGAAGTAGGTGGTGCCCAGCGCGATGCGGTAAGCGTCTTTGAAGCCTTCATGCTTCTGGAACAGCGTCTGGCCGTTGTTGCCGGTGGCTTTCAGCTCCTGGAACTGGCTCCAGCTGGTGTAGGCCAGGCTGTAGTGGATAGCCCACTGCGGCGCCACTTTGTTGTAGCCGGACAGTTCCCACATTTCCGGCAGGTGCAGGCTCAGAGAACCCGGAATGGTGGTGCCGTTGGTGCCCCACGGCAGACCTTTAGAGGCCAGCAACGGGTTGAAGGCTGAAGGCAGGCTGCTTTTGTAATCGCCGTCAAAGTCGATTTTCACTTCTGAGCGATAGGTGAAGCCGTAACGGTTGTTTTCATCCACTTCGTACAGAATACCGGCGTTCCAGCCGAAGCCCCATTCGTCGCCTTTCAGGTGCGAAATCTGGGTATCTGCCGGGATCTGCGAAACCGGGCCGGCCAACTGTGGCGGTAACTGGCCCGATCCGGCGATCAGTTTTGGCAGATCGCCGGCATAGCGCTCGAGTTTGGCCTTGGCATAAACGGCGTCAAAGCCCAGACCGAAACTGAAGTTCTTGTTCAGGCGATAAGCGCCGCTCAGGTTAAGGTTCAAGGTTTCCAGGTCGGTTTTGCCGCCCATGGAACCCGCCGCGTAACCGTCGTTGTATTCGGTCGCCAAACCGAAGTTGCTGGTGACCGAGCCGCCTACGGCGAATTGATCGTTAATCGGGTGAACATAATGCAGGTTCGGCACCCAGGCGGTCGGCGCGATGTTTTTCGCATCCAGACTGGCGCCGGAAGGGGATTGGCCACTGATATCGACGTCCGGATCGATGAAGACTGCGCCGAAAGAGAGTTCCGGGCGGGTATACATCATCAGCAACGCCGGGTTGCGGCTTGCGGAGGCCGCCGTATCCGCCATGGCGCCTTCGCCAGAATACGAACGTCCTAAACCAGCTGATGAGAACTCATTCAGCTGGAATCCTGCGGCAGACACGTTTGAAGAAATAATTGCCACTGCAGCTGCGAGAGCTGATTTAGTCAATAGGTTTTTCTGGCTCATGACCAAAACCTCATTATGTGTTTATTATTTAAACTATTGTTACACGAAGTAACAAGGAGCGCGGGATTGTAGGGTCCGTTATCGTTCAGACAAATCAGACCAGTGGCTGAAGTATAGGTCTGACCTGTGAAAATGTTGCAAGTTTGTTTTTGAAATATTTCCAACCTGATATCAAAAAAGAGATCTGCTTAACAAAAAGCCAGCGGTAAATAACAAAATTCTTACCATTCCTTAGCAGTCGCTCATTTTTATTTGTGATTTCCATCACTTAAAACACCCAGTAAAAGTAAGTGCTAGTGATTGCCGGCGCGGAAGCGTAAAATATCTGCAGAATTTTGTGGCTTTGTGCCGGTGAGTGAAACGGCAATTTGGGCTGATAACCGAGGCCCTTGAGGAGAACCAATCATGTCAGATGCAATTAATAAATGCAGCGCCCAGGAAACCGCCGCGTGTTGCTGCGTGGATGTCGGCACCGTGATGGATAACACCGATTGCACCGCATCCTACAGCCAGGTGTTCAGTAATCAACACGATGCGGAGGCGATGTTGGCGGCCCTGAGCGAAAAGGCGCGCGCGGTCGAATCCGACCCTTGTGACATCAGCAGTAGCATTAAACCGGTTGACGGCGGCGTGCAATTGGAGGCCGATTTCACCTTCGCCTGCCAGGCGGAAACTCTGATCTTCCAGCTCGGCCTGCGTTAATCCCGGCTTTACCCCCGGCGCCGCCTGTTATGCGCCGGGGATTTCCTTTCCCGTACCCCTCCCGATAGAAAGTGCGCCTGCTCGCAGTTTTGATCTCTACCGGTTTGCCAAATGTAACCGTTTGGTTAACAATGACCTCATCAGGTCAGACCTCTTTCTGCCCATTGCGCTGACGTTATTTTCTTCAGGAGCATTTATGAGTAAGGCACTGCCGTTGGTGACCCGTCATGGTGACCGCATTGCGATTGTGAATGGACTGCGTACCCCCTTTGCCAAACAGGCGACCGCCTATCACGGCATTCCGGCGGTGGATTTAGGGAAAACGGCGGTGAGCGAGCTGTTGGCGCGCAGCGGTATCGATCCGCAGCTTATCGAGCAGCTGGTGTTCGGCCAGGTGGTGCAAATGCCCGAGGCGCCGAACATCGCGCGTGAAATCGTGCTGGGCACCGGCATGAGCGTCCATACCGACGCCTACAGCGTGTCGCGCGCCTGCGCCACCAGCTTCCAGGCGATCGCCAACGTGGCGGAGAGCATCATGGCCGGCAGCATCAGCGTCGGCATCGCCGGCGGGGCGGACTCTTCTTCCGTCTTGCCGATCGGCGTCAGCAAGGCGCTGGCGCGCACGTTGGTGGACGTCAACAAGGCGCGCACGCTGTCGCAGCGCCTCAAATTGTTCAGCCGGCTGAAATTCCGCGATCTGATGCCGGTGCCGCCGGCGGTGGCGGAGTATTCCACCGGCCTGCGCATGGGCGATACCGCCGAACAGATGGCGAAAAGCCACGGCATCACCCGTGAAGCGCAAGATGCGCTGGCGCACCGTTCTCACGAGCTGGCGGCCAAGGCCTGGCGGGAGGGGTGGCTGCGCGATGAGGTGATGACCGCCTACGTGCCGCCATACCGCGCGCAGCTTTCCGAAGACAACAACATCCGTAAAGACTCCAGCCTGGCGTCCTACGCCAAGCTGAAACCGGCGTTCGATCGCAAGCATGGCAGCGTCACCGCGGCCAACAGCACGCCGTTGACCGACGGCGCGGCGGCGGTACTGATGATGAGCGAATCGCGCGCCAAAGAGCTGGGCCTGCAGCCGCTCGGCTATCTGCGCAGTTTCGCTTTCGCCGCCATCGACGTGTGGGAAGACATGCTGCTGGGGCCTTCCTACGCCACGCCGCTGGCGCTGGATCGCGCCGGCATCGGTCTGGCCGATCTGACGCTCATCGATATGCATGAAGCTTTCGCCGCGCAAACGCTGGCTAACCTGAAGATGTTCGCCAGCGAAGCGTTCGCCCGCGAGAAGCTTGGCCGCAGCCAGGCGATCGGCGAGGTGGACATGGACAAATTCAACGTCCTGGGCGGTTCCATCGCCTATGGCCACCCGTTCGCCGCCACCGGCGCGCGCATGATCACCCAGACGCTGCGTGAGCTGAAACGCCGCGGCGGCGGGCTGGGCCTGACCACCGCGTGCGCCGCCGGCGGGTTAGGGGCCGCGATGATCGTGGAGGTGGAATAATGAGTTTCGAAAACGCATTGCATGAACAGCGCGCCAAACCGTCGGCCTTTCACCTGACGATCCGCCCCGACAACATCGGGGTGATCACCATCGACGTGCCGGGCGACAAGGTCAATACGCTCAAGGCCGAGTTCGTCGAACAGGTGAACGACGTGCTGATCCGGGCGCAGCAGCACACTGCACTGGAAGGGCTGGTGATCGTTTCCGGCAAGCCGGACTCGTTTATCGCCGGCGCCGACATCACCATGATCGCCGCCTGCACCAGCGCCAAAGAGGCGGAAACGCTGGCCAAGAAAGGGCAGAGCACGCTGGCGCAGATCGCCGCTTTCCCGGTGCCGGTGGTAGCGGCCATCCACGGCGCCTGCCTGGGCGGCGGGCTGGAATTGGCGCTGGCCTGCCACGGCCGCGTCTGTTCGCTGGATGACAAAACCGCGCTCGGTCTGCCGGAAGTGCAGCTGGGCCTGCTGCCGGGCTCTGGCGGCACTCAGCGCCTGCCGCGCCTGATAGGCGCCGCCAAGGCGCTGGACATGATCCTGACCGGCAAGCACATTCGCGCCCGCCAGGCGCTGCGCATGGGGCTGGTGGACGACGCCGTGCCGCAATCGATCCTGTTGCAGACCGCCATCGAGCGGGTGAAACAGGGCTGGAAACATCAGCGCGAGCTGCCGTGGCAGGATCGCCTGCTCAATGGCCCGCTGGGCAGAAATCTGCTGTTCAGCATCGTGCGCAAGAAAACGTTGGCGAAAACCCACGGCAACTACCCGGCGGCGGAGCGCATTATTCAGGTGGTGCGCACCGGGCTGGATCACGGCAGCGCCAGCGGCTATGAGGCCGAAGCGCGCGCCTTTGGCGAGCTGGCGATGACGCCGCAGTCGGCGGCGTTGCGCAGCTTGTTCTTCGCCTCCACCGCGCTGAAAAAAGAGCGGGGCGGCAATGCTCAGCCGCATGCCCTGCATCGCGTCGGCATTCTCGGCGGCGGCCTGATGGGCGGCGGCATCGCCTGTGTCACCGCCACGCGCGGCGGTTTGCCGGTGCGCATCAAAGACATCAATGAAACCGGCATCAATCACGCGCTGAAATACAGCTGGGACGTGCTCGGCAAGCGGGTGCGCAGCAAGCGCATGCGCCCGGCGGAGCGGCAAAAGCAGATGATGCTGATCTCCGGCTCTACCGATTACACCGGCTTTGAGCAGGTGGATATCGTGGTCGAGGCGGTGTTTGAGGATCTGGCGCTGAAACAGCAGATGGTGGCCGAGGTCGAAGCGAACTGCGCGCCGCATACCGTGTTCGCCTCCAACACCTCTTCGCTGCCTATCGGCCACATCGCTGAAAAGGCCCAGCGGCCGCAGCAGGTGATTGGCCTGCACTACTTCAGCCCGGTGGATAAAATGCCGCTGGTGGAAGTGATCCCGCACGCCGGCACCAGCGAAGAGACCATCGCCACCACCGTGGCGCTGGCGCACAAGCAGGGCAAGACCGCCATCGTGGTGGGCGACAGCGCCGGTTTTTATGTCAACCGCATCCTGGCGCCGTACATCAACGAAGCGGCGCGCTGTCTGCTGGAAGGCGAGCCGATTGAGTCGCTGGACAAGGCGCTGGTGGACTTCGGTTTCCCGGTCGGCCCGATTACCCTGCTGGATGAAGTGGGCATCGACGTCGGCACCAAAATCATTCCGGTGCTGGTCGAGGCGCTGGGGCCGCGTTTCGCCGCGCCGGCCGCGTTCGATGCGGTGCTGAAGGACGGGCGTAAAGGGCGCAAGAACGGCCGCGGCTTCTATCTCTACCCGAGCGAAGGGCAGCAGCGGCAGCGGCGTAAACGTGCGGATACCTCATTGTATACGTTGCTCGGCGTCACGCCGAAGGCGCACATGCTGCCGGCGACCGTCGCCCAGCGCTGCGTGATGATGATGCTGAACGAAGCGGCTCGCTGCCTGGATGAAGGCGTGATCCGCAGCGCGCGCGACGGCGATATCGGTGCGGTGTTCGGCATCGGTTTCCCGCCGTTCCTCGGCGGCCCGTTCCGCTATATGGACGAGCTCGGCGCCGAGAAAGTGGTGAAGACGCTGGACTACCTGCGCCAGCAGCACGGCGAGCACTTCGCGCCGTGCGAGCGCTTGCAGCGCATGGCGCAGCAGGGCGAGCGCTTTTACCCGCTGGGGAGCTGAACGCAGGGCGGCCCGATTTGCACTATAGTTGCAACAGGGCCGCGTTGTGATCGCCATCACTCCTTGCAACAGCGTCAGCCGGTGAGGCTGTACAGCGAGGCTGAGGCAGCGGTAAGTTAGCTTGACCGCCATCAATAAATTTCATGGCGGCAAGGTTAAAATTTAACCCGTTGAATTGATTGTTCTGTGAGCAATCGAGGTTTGCCCGGGGAGGGTTGCTGTAAAAAACAGCGTTTTCTTTAGGCAAACTTTCAGGCAAAATGCCCGGCCGCCATAAAGAGACGGCGCGTTATCGTTTTAAAGCTTTGGCTTTGGGTTGGAAAACTCGGCGGTACAGCACGCACGGCGTTTCTGTATAGCGTTACTTTGTCAACAACAGCGGTGCAATATGCAAGTTTTGATTATGCGTCACGGAGAGGCGGCGCTCGAGGCAGCCAGCGATGCGGTAAGGCCCCTTACCCTGTGCGGCCGCGACGAGTCCCGTCAGATGGCGGCCTGGTTGAACACCAAGTCTGTGGATATTGAACGCGTGCTGGTCAGCCCCTATCTGCGGGCCGAACAGACGCTGGCGACGGTGCGTGAAGCCTTGACGCTGCCGGAGGGCGAAGAAGTGTTGCCCGAGCTGACGCCGGGCGGCAACGCCGAACAGGTCGGCAGCTATCTGCAGGCGCTGGCGATGCAAGGGGTGAGCTCGGTGCTGATCGTGTCGCACCTGCCGCTGGTGGGGTATCTGGTGGCCGAACTGTGCCCGGGCGAGTGCCCGCCGATGTTCGCGACCTCGGCGATTGCCAACGTCGATCTGCCGGCGGACGGCAGCTACGGCAAGTTTGAATGGCAGGTCAGCCCATCGCAGGTGATGGCCAAAGTGTGAACCGCGGATGCGGTGCGGAATAAACTCAGGGCGATGTCTGACATCGCCCTGAGTCGTTTCTGTGGGGGCTACTCGGCCAGCTCCACCAACAGCAGGATGGCGGCGTTGCCACCCCATTCCTTCGGCGCCTGGTGGAACGCCAGCACGTCGGGGTGCTGCGCCAGCCACAGCGGCGTTTGCTGTTTGAGGATGTGTTTGCCGTGCCCATGCATCACGCAGGCGCAGTGCACGTGCTCGCGTTTGCAGGCGGCGATCAGCGCCCCCAGCTCCTGCTTGGCCTGCAGCTGGGTCAGGCCGTGCAAATCAAGAAACAGCTCCGGCGAGTAATCGCCGCGCCGCAGCTTCTTCAGCTCATACGGGCTGCTGCCGGGGCGCACGTAGCGCGTCGGGCCTTCCTCTTCCAGCTGCGGCTGGTATTCATCTGAAAAATAATAGCTGGCATCGACCTGCTCCTGCAGCAGCCTCTGCGGCGCAATCTGTTTGACCTTGGGCTTCGGCGGGCGGTGGACGATGGTGTCCTGGCGCAGCTTTTTCGCGCCCGCCACCGACTCTCTGAAGAGCTGTTGTTCGTCTTTGCTCAGAGGGGGCTTGTTCTTCATGCTTCATTCACCGGAAATCGTTTATTTCGCTAGTTTACCTTGTGAATGAGCGCTGTCGACGCAAAACTCGGGCCAGAGTGAAAAGCGCGAGGGGCAAGCGTGATTTGTCGCGGGCTTCATGGCAAACTATGCGGCTAAATCATGAAACACAGCGCCTGCCGGAGGGCAAATTGGACAAAATTTTCGTCGACGAAGCAGTGAACGAACTGCACACCATTCAAGATATGCTGCGCTGGACGGTAAGCCGCTTCAACGCCGCCAATATCTATTATGGTCACGGAACCGATAATCCGTGGGACGAAGCGGTGCAATTGGTGCTGCCAAGCCTGTTCCTGCCGTTGGACATTCCGGAGGACATGCACACCGCCCGTCTGACTTCCAGCGAGCGCCATCGCATCGTTGAGCGCGTGATCCGCCGCGTCAACGAACGCATCCCGGTCGCCTATCTGACCAACAAGGCCTGGTTCTGCGGCATGGAATTTTACGTCGACGAGCGCGTGCTGGTGCCGCGTTCACCGATCGGCGAGCTGATCAACGATCGTTTCAGCGCGCTGATCCCGCACCCGCCGCGCCATATCCTCGACATGTGCACCGGCAGCGGCTGCATCGCCATCGCCTGCGGCTACGCTTTCCCGGAAGCGGAAGTGGACGCGGTGGACATCTCCAGCGAAGTGCTGGCGGTAACCGAGCGCAATATTCAGGCGCACGGCGTCGAACATCAGGTGATCCCGATCCGTTCCGATCTGTTCCGCGACGTTCCCGCGATCCAGTACGATCTGATCGTTACCAACCCGCCGTACGTCGATGCGGAAGACATGTCGGATCTGCCGCAGGAGTTCCGCTTCGAGCCGGAACTGGGCCTGGCGGCGGGCAGCGATGGCCTGAAGCTGGTGCGCCGCATCCTGGCGTGCGCGCCGGACTACCTGACCGACGACGGCGTGCTGATTTGTGAAGTGGGCAACAGCATGGTACATCTGATGGAACAATATCCGGACATCCCGTTCACCTGGCTGGAATTCGAAAACGGCGGCGACGGCGTGTTCATGCTGACCAAGCAGCAGCTGGTGGATTGCAAGGAACACTTCAGCCTCTATCGCAGCTAAGCCGCATTTCCAAGGCCCGCATGGCGGGCCGCATAACGATAAAAGACTAACGGTAAGGAGCCGTGATGGCAGGAAACAGTATTGGGCAGATTTTCCGCGTCACCACCTTCGGTGAATCTCACGGGGTGGCGCTGGGTTGTATCGTCGACGGCGTGCCGCCCGGCATCCCGCTCACCGAAGCCGATTTGCAACACGATCTGGACCGTCGTCGTCCGGGCACCTCGCGTTACACCACCCAGCGCCGTGAACCGGATCAGGTGCGCATTCTCTCCGGCGTATTCGAAGGCGTGACCACCGGCACCAGCATCGGTCTGATCATTGAAAACACCGATCAGCGCTCGCAAGACTACAGCGCCATCAAAGACGTGTTCCGTCCAGGGCATGCCGACTACACCTACGAACAGAAATACGGTCTGCGCGACTATCGCGGCGGCGGCCGCTCTTCGGCGCGTGAAACCGCCATGCGCGTCGCGGCGGGCGCTATCGCCAAGAAATACCTGCAGCAGAAGTTCGGCGTGCAGGTGCGCGGCTATCTGGCGCAGATCGGCGACGTGACCTGCGAGCTGAAAGATTGGGATCAGGTCGAACAGAACCCGTTCTTCTGCCCGGATCCGGACAAGCTGGAAGCGCTGGACGAACTGATGCGCGCGCTGAAAAAAGAGGGTGACTCCATCGGCGCCAAGGTCAGCGTGATCGCTGAAAACGTGCCGGTTGGCCTGGGTGAGCCGGTGTTTGACCGCCTCGACGCCGATCTGGCGCACGCGCTGATGAGCATCAACGCGGTGAAAGGCGTGGAGATCGGCGACGGGTTCGCCGTGGTGACCAAACGCGGCAGCGAAAACCGCGATGAAATCACCCCGGAAGGCTTCCAGAGCAACCATGCCGGCGGCATTCTCGGCGGCATCAGCAGCGGCCAACCGGTGATCGCGCATCTGGCGCTGAAACCGACCTCCAGCATCATGGTGCCGGGGCGCACCATCAATCGCCAGGGCGAAGCGGTGGAAATGGTGACCCGCGGTCGCCACGATCCGTGCGTGGGCATCCGCGCCGTGCCGATCGCCGAAGCGATGATGGCGATCGTGTTGATGGATCACCTGCTGCGCCAGCGTGCGCAAAACGGTGATGTGGTTTCCGACGTGCCGCGCTGGTAATCGCCATGAAAAACTGGATGTTGGGCCTGCTGGCCCTGACGGCCTCCGCTTCCGCCATGGCGCTGACGCCGTGGCAGAAAATCGACCATCCGGTGGCCGGCGCGCCGCAGGCGGTGGGCGGTTTCGCCAACGGTTGCGTCATCGGCGCGCAGCCGCTGCCGCTGAACTCACCGAACTACCAGGTGATGCGTACCGACCAGCGCCGCTATTTTGGCCACCCGGATCTGCTGGCGTTCATTCAGCGTCTCAGCAGCCAGGCGAATCAGAAAGCGCTGGGCACGGTGCTGATCGGCGACATGGCGATGCCGGCCGGCGGGCGCTTCAGCAGCGGCCACGCCAGCCACCAGTCGGGGCTCGATGTCGACATCTGGCTGCAGTTGCCGCGCCAACGCTGGAGCGCGCAGCAATTGCTGAAGCCGCAGCCGATCGACCTGGTGTCGGGCGACGGCAAGCAGGTGGTGGCGCGCCAATGGCAACCGCAAATTGAGTCGCTGATTAAGCTGGCGGCACAGGATGCGGAGGTGACGCGCATCTTCGTCAATCCGGCGATCAAGCAGCGCCTGTGCCTGGATGCCGGCGCCGATCGGGCCTGGTTGCACAAGGTGCGGCCGTGGTTCGGTCACCGTGCGCACATGCACGTGCGTCTGCGTTGTCCGGCCGGCAGCCTGGAGTGCCAGGAGCAGGATACGCCGCCGCCGGGCGACGGCTGCGGCGCCGAACTGGCGAGCTGGTTCGTACCGCATCAGCCGAACGCGAAGCCGGGCAAACCCGTGCCGCCGCCGTTACCGCCGACCTGTCAGGCATTGCTGGATCACCATTTCTCAGCGGAATAACACATGGACTGGTTCGTCATTGGCCCCGAGATGCTCGGGGTGTTGTTTGCGGTAGCGCTGCTGGCGGGGTTTATCGACTCCATTGCCGGCGGCGGCGGGTTGCTGACGGTGCCGGCCCTGCTGGCGGTGGGGGTTCCTCCGGCGCAGGCGCTGGCGACCAATAAGTTGCAGTCGGTCGGCGGCTCCTTCTCCGCCAGTCTGTACTTCATTCGTCGGCGAGCGGTGAATCTCAACGACCAGAAGCTGACGATTTTTCTGACGCTGATCGGCTCGATCGCCGGCGCTATTCTGGTGCAGCATATGCGCGCCGATTTGCTGCGGCAGATGCTGCCGCTGCTGGTGATCGGCATCGGTCTCTACTTCCTGCTGATGCCGCGCCTGGGTGAGGAAGATCGTCAACGCCGCCTCGGCGCCTTGCCGTTCGGGCTGGTGGCCGGCGGTTGTGTCGGGTTTTACGACGGTTTCTTCGGCCCCGGCGCCGGCTCATTCTACGCGCTGGCCTACGTGACGCTGTGCGGTTTCAACCTCGCCAAGTCCACGGCGCACGCCAAAGTGCTGAACTTTACCTCCAACGTCGGCGGGTTGGCGCTGTTCATCATCGGCGGCAAGGTGGTGTGGAGCATTGGTCTGGTGATGCTGCTGGGGCAGGTGCTGGGGGCGCGTCTGGGCGCGCACATGGTGCTGACCCGCGGCCAGAAATTGATTCGGCCGATGATCGTGATCGTCTCGCTGGTGATGAGTCTCAAGCTGCTTTACGACAATCACGGCGCAGAGATTCAGCAGTGGTTGACGGCCTTCGCGCACGGTTGACGATGAAAATGGGCGCCGTTTATGCGCCCGTATCCCCCCGCCGGTTATCGGGTATAATGGCCTCTTTATTTTTGTGGTTATAGAGTTTTTTTATGTCAGACACGCAGACCCGCCATCACTATGAGCAGTTGATCGAGATCTTCAATCGCTGCTTCAGCGATGACTACAACACCCGCCTGGTGAAGGGCGATGACGAACCGATCTACCTGCCGGCCGACGATGAACTGCCGTATCACCGTATCGTGTTTGCCCACGGCTTCTACGCCAGCGGCCTGCACGAAATCTCGCACTGGTGCATCGCCGGTGAAGCGCGCCGTCAATTGGTGGACTTCGGCTATTGGTATTGCCCGGATGGACGGGACGCGCAGACCCAGAGCGAATTCGAAGCCGTGGAGATAAAACCGCAGGCGCTGGAATGGATGTTCTGCGTGGCGGCCGGTTTCCCGTTCAACGTCAGCTGCGACAACCTGAACGGCGACTGCGAGCCGGATCGCATCGTGTTCCAACGCAAGGTGCGCGCCCGGGTATTGGCGCTGCTGGAGCAGGGAATACCCACAAGGCCTGCGCGCTTTATTCAGGCGTTGCAATCGTTCTACAATACGCCACCGTTGGCGGCCGAGCACTTTCCGTATCCGGAAGATCTCAACTGACGCCACAGCCCGTTATTTAATGAGGAAATTTGATGATCGCAGAATTTGAAGCGCGCATTTTGGCGCTGATTGATGACATGGTAGAGCACGCCAGCGATGATGAACTGTTTGCCGGTGGCTACCTGCGCGGTCATCTGACGCTGGCGGTGGCCGAGGCGGAAGAGCAGGGCGAACACACCGCCGCAGCGCTGAAAGCGCGGGTGGAGGAGAGCCTGCACAAAGCGATCGCCGCTGGGGAACTCTCGCCGCCGGATCAGATCCTGGTGCGCGGCATGTGGGAAAACCTCTATCAGGCTGCAACCCCTGCCGCCTGATCGTCATGCCGGGGCGCGTCGCCGCGCCCCTCAAGGTTGATTAAACCGCACGTCCTTTCAGCAATTTCCGCACCCACATCCGATTCGGATTCAACGCCGCCAGCAGGCGCGCATCGCCCGGCAACGGCTCGCCGAACAGCTGCGCCGCCAAAATTTCCGCCGCCAGGGGCGCCGAGCTCAGCCCGCGCGATCCCAACCCACCGATAGCGAACAGGCCGGGATAGACCGGCGCATCGGCGACGGTTTCGCCGTGCTGGTTCTGGCGCTGCAAATCCTGATACTGCGCCAGCGTGGCCTGATAGTCCGGCAGCGCGCCGACCATCGGCAGATGATCGCGGGTGGCGCTGCGCACGCCGCAGCGCGCCTGATGAGCGCTGACGTCCACCTGCTGCGGCCAGGTCTGCTCCGGCAGACAGCGCAGCAGACGCTCGCGGTTCTCTTGCTGTTCCTGCTCGCGGTAGTCGGTGGCGGTGTCGCCGCGCTGATAGCTGGCGCCGATGCAGTGCTGGCCGTTGTTGGCATTAACCGGCGTCAGGTAGCCGTCGTAACACAATACCTGTTTCAATTGACCGAGGGCCGGCGAGGTCGGAATATGCGACACCTGCCCGCGTACCGAATACAGCGGCAGGGCTTCCGTCGGCGCCAGTTCGGCCAACCGATGGCCGTTGGCCAGGATCACTGTCGCATGGCGTCGGCTGTCGCCGTTGGCGAAATCGATGCGCCAGCCGTTTTCTTCCTGCGTCAGCCTCTGTGCATCGTGCCGGTAGTGGCAGACCAAGCCCTGACGCTGCGCCAGCGCGATAGCGCCGCGCGTCAGCTCGGCCGGGCAGAGCCAGCCGCCTAGCGGGTAGGTGATGCCGCCAAAGCCGGTATCAACACCGCACCGTTCGCTGAGCGTCTCGCGGTCGGCCGCCATCGCCAAGGCCTGCGGCCAGTCGGTTTTCAGCATATTGGCGATCTTGGCGCCGCTCTTTTCGTCATAGGACAACTGGCTGACGCCGCACCACTGGTGATCAAAGGCGACACCTTGTTGCAACAGGGCATCGTACTGGCGGCGGGCGAAGGGAAACGCGGCGCTGAAAAAGCTCTCCAGCGCGTCGCCGCTGCCGTTCAGCAAAGGATAAATCGCGCCCTGGCGGTTGCCGGATGCGCCCTCGGCCGCCTGCTCATCGGCGCAGTACAGCGTGACGGTGGCGCCGCGGCGCAGCAAGGCCAGCGCGGTGAGCGCGCTGGCGACACCGCCGCCGATCAGGGCGATGTCGGCGGTGTTGTCCGCCGCCGGGCGTCGATACCAGGGCGCCGGATGTGCGGCGGGCTGCGTATCGGCCGGGAGCTCGCCGGCGAGCATCTCACGCTTTTGGCCGAAGCCTTTGCAGCGGTTGACCTGAAAACCGGCCTGTTGCAAGCCGCGGCGCACGAAGCCGGCGGCGGTAAAGGTGGCGAAGCTGCCTCCCGGCCGGGCGAAACGCGCCATGGCGGCGAACAGTTGATCGGTCCACATGTCGGGATTTTTTGCCGGCGCGAAACCGTCGAGGAACCAGGCATCCACCTGGTTATTCATGCTGGCGTCAAACTGCGGCAGCAGATCGTTGACGTCGCCGAACCACAGATCGAGCGTAATGCGGCCTTCGGCCAACAGCAGGCGATGGCACCCCGGCAACGGCAGCGGCCACTGGGCGCGCAGTTCGTCGGCGTAAGGCGCCAGCTCCGGCCAGCGCGCATGCGCCGCCGCCAGGTCAGCCTGCTGCAGGGGAAATTTTTCGAAGCTGATAAAGTGCAGGCGCTGCAGCGTCGCGTCCGGCCCGGCCTGGCGGAAGCCGGCGAAGGCCTGCCACAGCGTGAGGAAATTGAGCCCGGTGCCGAACCCGGTTTCCGCCACGACAAACAGCGAGCGCGGGTGGGCGGCGAAACGCTGCGGCAGCCGATTGCCATGCAGGAAGACGTAGCGGGTTTCTTCCAGCCCATCCTGATTGGAAAAATAGACGTCATCAAACTGTTTCGAAACAGGTGTACCCTGTTCGTTCCAGGTTAGCGTTGCGGTTTGGATGGGGGCGTGGTTCACGGTCAATGGCTCGAAATTCAAGGGATGCCGCGAATTCTAACGGCGCTGGCGCCCCGGCGCAAACTGGACGACAATAAAGCTGAAAAACGCTGATCGGACTTGTTCGGCTTACATCTGTACGCTAAAGTGCGATGCAAAATCCCGTAGGTAAATAGTGGAAGAGGTATTGAATGAAACGTGCAGTGATTACTGGCCTGGGAGTTGTCTCCAGCATTGGTAATAACCAGCAGGAGGTCCTGGCAAGCCTGCAGGAAGGACGTTCTGGGATCACTTTCTCCCAGGAGCTGAAAGATTCCGGCATGCGTAGTCACGTATGGGGGCAAGTTAAGCTCGACACTACCGGCCTGATCGACCGCAAGGCGGTGCGTTTCATGAGCGATGCTTCCATTTATGCCTTCCTGGCGATGCAAGAAGCGATCGCTTCTTCCGGTTTGAAGGAAGAAGAGTATCAAAACAACCCACGCGTGGGCCTGATCGCCGGTTCCGGCGGCGGTTCTCCGCGCTTCCAGGTGTTCGGCGCCGATGCGATGCGCAGCCCGCGCGGCTTGAAAGCGGTTGGCCCGTATGTGGTCACCAAAGCCATGGCTTCTGGCGTTTCCGCCTGCCTGGCGACGCCATTCAAAATCCACGGCGTGAACTACTCCATCAGCTCCGCTTGCGCGACCTCCGCGCACTGCATCGGCAACGCGGTTGAGCAAATCCAGCTGGGCAAACAGGACATCGTGTTCGCCGGCGGCGGCGAAGAGCTGTGCTGGGAAATGGCCTGCGAGTTCGATGCGATGGGCGCGCTGTCCACCAAGTACAACGACACGCCGGAAAAAGCCTCCCGCACCTACGACGCCGATCGTGACGGTTTCGTCATCGCCGGCGGCGGCGGCATGGTGGTGGTTGAAGAACTGGAGCACGCGCTGGCGCGCGGCGCACATATCTACGCAGAAATCGTCGGCTACGGCGCAACGTCTGACGGCGCCGACATGGTTGCACCTTCGGGCGAAGGCGCAGTGCGCTGCATGAAGATGGCGATGCAGGATCTGGACGCGCCGATCGACTACATCAACGTGCACGGCACCTCCACACCGGTGGGCGACGTGAAAGAGCTGGGCGCCATTCGCGAAGTGTTCGGCGAAAATACCCCGGCCATCTCCTCCACCAAGGCGATGACCGGTCACTCGCTGGGCGCCGCGGGCGTGCAGGAAGCGATCTACAGCCTGCTGATGCTGGAGCACGGCTTTATCGCGCCGAGCATCAACATCGAAACCCTGGATGAACAGGCGGTCGGCATGAACATCGTGACTCAGCCGACCCAGCGCGAGCTGACCACCGTGATGTCCAACAGCTTCGGCTTCGGCGGCACCAACGCCACGCTGGTGATGCGCAAACTGGCGAAATAATTCCGCCGGCGCGTCATTCCGCTAACAAGCCCGCGTTTTCGCGGGCTTTTTACTGCCCGAAGCCCACTGGCCGGGCGCTCGGAGTTTTCCCAAATCACATCCCCTGACACATCATTACCTCGCCATTACACGCGTTGGGCATACAATAGCCAGGTAGCGTGATTATCGCTCGGCGTAGCTTTCTAAAGTGATCGAACATTGAGGCAAGAAGTATGAAAAAGTTAATTGCGGTTGGGTTACTGTCGGCCGTGTTGGCCGGATGCGCCACCGATTCTCCCTGCGTGCCGGTCTATGATGACCAGGGGCGTCTGGTGCACACCAACACCTGCATGAAGGGTACCACTCAGGATAACTGGGAAACCGCGGGCGCGATCGCCGGCGGCGCGGCGGCGGTTGCCGGTCTGACCCTTGGCATCATCGCGCTGACCAAGTGATCGGCGCGGAACAGGACCAAGCCCGGCCATTGCGTGCCGGGCTTTTTTTATCTCACTGCACCAAAAACGCTTTGAACTGCGGCGTCATCACGGCGCTGAAGCCGTCGTCGGTTTTACTGATCAGGTAGACCGCCAGCCCTTTCTCTTCCGCGAGCTGCAACGCTTTCTCCGGGCCCAGCACCATCAAACCGGTATCCCAGCCGTCGGCCTCGAGCGCGGTCGGGGCGATCACCGTGGCGGAAACCAGCCGGTGGTTGATCGGCCTGCCGGTGGTCGGATCGATGACATGGGAGTAGCGCTGGCCGTTTTGTTCAAAGTAGTTGCGATAGCTGCCGGCGGTGCTGATGCCGTAACCGTGAAGATCCACCAGCGCCTGTACCGCATTTTCACGGTCGGTCGGCTTTTGGATCGCCACCCGCCAGGGCTTGCCCTGGCCGTTGACGCCACGTGAAGAGACCGCACCACCGACCGATACCAGGTAGTTGGTAATGCCGTGACGGTTCATCAGGCGCACCAGCTCATCGGCGCCATAGCCTTCGCCCAGCGTCGAGAGATCGACATACATGCCCGGCAGATCTTTTTGCAGCCACTCCCCGCGGTTGTCGCTGATCAGCTTCAGGTGTTGCAGGCCGGTGCGCTGCTTTGTCGCGTCGATCTGCGCCTGTTCCGGCACCTTGACCGGATGTTTGTCGGGACCGAACCCCCACAGGTTCACCAAGGGGCCGACGGTGATGTCCATGGCGCCGCCGGTATCGCGGCCGATGCGTTGAGCCATCAACACGATGTCCGCCATGCCGCGCGGGATAGACTGCGGTTCGAGGCTGACATTGCGGTTAAACCTCGACAGCACCGAATTGGCGCGGTAGGTCGAGATGTCGTCGTTGGCCCGTTCGAGCACCGTGTCGATCTGCCGCTGCAATTCTTGTTTGCCGATCGCGACGTCACCGCTGACTTTTACGCTGTAGAAAGTGCCCATGGTTTTGCCGTCAATATCGATTTGCGGGCGGGAGGAGGAGGCGTCGTCGCAGGCGGCGAGCAGGGCGCATAAGGCGCTCAACAGCGCTCCTTTGGCGAACAGGGAAGCCATAACATGTCCTTTGAAACCGTGAAAGCCGCTACAAATAAAGTAAAGTGCGGCAAATGAAAAGCGGATAAAGGTAAAATAGCATTTTGCTGGCGCTGAAGCCGCGTCTGAGCTAACGTCTGCCCATTCTTTTCGGTGAGGTTCACACTGCCGCTATGAGTTCAACCGCCATTTCCCGGCTCATCCATCCCTTTGCCAAAGACCGTTTCTTGCATGCATTGCTGCTGGCCGGCGTGGCGATGTTCGCCTTTCATCCGCAGCCGCTGGCAGCGTTGGGTGGTTTTATCGACGGCCGTACCCTCATCACCCTGTTGGGGCTGATGCTGCTGACCAAAGGGGTGGAGGTCAGCGGCTACTTCGATTTTGTCGGCCGCAAGATTATCAACCGCTTGCACAGCGAACGGCGGCTGGCGCTGTTCCTGGTGTTCTCCGCCGCGCTGTTGTCGTCATTTCTGACTAACGACGTAGCGCTGTTTATCGTCATACCGCTCACCATCACGCTGAAAAAGCTGTCGGCGCTGCCGGTTGGCCGCCTGATCATCTTCCAGGCGCTGGCGGTGAACGCCGGTTCGCTGCTGACGCCGATCGGCAACCCGCAAAATATCCTGCTGTGGAGCCGCTCCGGCCTCTCTTTCCTCGGTTTCATCGGCCAGATGGCGCCGTTTGGCGCCGCAATGATGTTGAGCCTGCTGGCGCTGACCTGGTTCAGCTTCCCGGCGCGCGACATCGTGAAAACGCCGAATACCGAGGGCTATCCCTACCAGCGGCCGCTGTTGCTGAGCTGTGTAGGGCTGTATGCGGTTTTCCTGCTGTGTCTCGATTTCGATCTGCCGTTGTATGGGCTGCTGGCGGTGTTCGCCGGTTTCTTGCTGCTGGCGCGCCGAGTGCTGTTGCAGATCGACTGGAGCCTGATTTTCGTGTTCGCCGCCATGTTCATCGATGTCGGCCTGTTTACCCGTTTGCCGCCGCTTCAGCCGGCGTTCGCCGCCATCGCCGGGCTGAGCGAGGGGAGCGTGTATGCGTTGGGCGTCGGGCTGTCGCAGATCGTCAGCAACGTGCCGGCCACCATACTGTTGCTCAACTATGTGCCTTCCAGCGCTCAGCTGGCCTATGCGGTCAACGCCGGCGGCTTTGGGTTGGCGATCGGATCGCTCGCCAACCTGATTGCGTTGCGCATGGCGGGGGAGCGCAAGATCTGGTTGCGCTTCCACTATTATTCGCTGCCGCTGTTGGCATGGGCCGCGTTGCTCGGCTGGGTGATGAGCTAAGCCGGTTGGCCGCTTTGCCGCGCGGCCAGCAGGCAAATGCTGCGGGTCACCTGATAGGATTTCACGAAGGCGCTGACGGGTAAAAACTCGAAGCGCGAGTGGAAGTTATGCGCGCCGGTGAAGTAATTGGGCGTCAGGATGCCGCGGCTGGAAAGCGCCGCACCGTCGGTGCCGCCGCGCATCGGGATCACCTTCGGCGGGATGCCGTGGGCGGCGAGGGCGCCGAAGATCAGATCGATAGCGCGCCGGTCCTCGCCGATGGCGTTGCTGATGTTGCTGTAGATGTCGCTGACGCTGCAGCTGACGTTGGCGCGCGGATAGTTGGCCGCCACCTGGCGCACCGTCTCCTCAAGGCGGGCCTTGCGCGCCTCGAACGCCGCGCGATCGAAGTCGCGAATCGACACCTTCAGCGTCGCCTGATTGGCGTTGGCGGCCAGATCGGTGAACCAGAAATAGCCCTCGCGCCCCTCGGTGTGCTCTGGGGTATCCTGCACGTCGAATCGGTTGATGATGTCGTTGGCGATGCGTATCGGGTTGATTAACACGTTTTTCGCCGACATCGGGTGGGCGGTCACCCCCTCGATGCGGATCTCCGCCGCCGCCGCGTTGAAATTCTCGTACACCACTTCACCCAGTTCGCAGCAGTCGATGGTGTAGGCGAAATCGACGGGGAAACGCTGCAGATCCAGCGCTTTGGCGCCGCGCAGGCCGATCTCTTCGTCCGGCACGAACGCCACCACGATATCGCCGTGGCGATCGGCCGCGGTCAGGTTGGCCAGCAGCGTCATCACCACGGTGACCGCCGCCTTATTGTCGGCGCCCAGCACGCTGGTGCCGTCGCTGAACAGGATCTCTTCGTTTCGGTAGGGCAGGATCTCCGGATGCTCGGCGGTACGCAGCCAGATGCCTTGCTCGGCGTTCAGGCATAAATCTTCGCCGGTGAAGCGCAGGCGCTGCGGGCGAATCTCGGGCGACAGGCCGACGTCCACGGTGTCGATATGCGTGATGAAGCCGATGCGCGGCGCGCCGGGTTGGGTGCCGGGCTTGCGGGCGGTAACGGTGGCGTGCTCGTCGATCTGCACGTCGGCCAGGCCGAGCCGGCGCAGCTCGTCGGCCAACAGTTGCGCCATCTCATGCTGCCCCGGCGTGCTGGGCAGGGTGGTGGCGGCGGCGTTGCTCTGGCTGGTCACCGCCAGATAGCGGAAGAAACGTTCGGTAAGCTGTTCGGCAATCGGGCTGGTCATCGGAACTCCTCGCGGTTGGCAATCTACCGGTTTTAAAACGAAATCAGCCGTTTGTCCAACGGTGCAATGCGTAAACCGCCAGAATGCGAAGCATCGCGCAGAAACGAAAAATAGCGGTGCAACTAGGAAATAGTCGCAGGTTTCTGCGGCAAAATCGGTGTTAGCTGTGGGCCAGGAAGCGCCTACATAACACTTATCTGTCCCTCAAGGAGAATTCATGCACACCGGTCACGCTCTGCTTATCACCTTACTGTCCCTGGGCATCTCTCACAGCGCCTGGTCGTCTGCCGATACCGGGCACGCCAACAGCAACGCCAACAGCCGCGAAGTGGCCAGCGCGTTGGGCGGCCTGAAGAACAAAACCTACGAACTGGAGCAGGCGCCGAAGATCCGCGTCGCCAGCTTCAATATCGCCGCCGGCAAGGTCAGCGACATGACCGCCATCGCCAAGGCGATTCGCGCGATGAATGTCGACGTGGTGGCGCTGCAGGAGGTGGATAAACTCACCGCCCGCAGCGGGCGGGTCGATCAGGCGGCGGAACTGGCGAAACTGACCGGCATGCAGGCGGTGTTCGGCCGGGCGATCGATTTCGACGGCGGCGAATACGGCCTGGCGTTTCTCTCGAAGTATCCGCTGCACGATGCCGTGATCTATTCGCTGCCGTCCGGCCAGCGCGAACAGCGCATCGCCTTCAGCGCCAAGGTCGATGTGCCGGAGTTCCCGACGCCGATCACCCTGTTCAACACCCACCTCGATACCAAGGAAGATCCGACGATGCGCCTGGATCAGGTGCGGGAGCTGAACGATCGCACTATCGAAGTGCGCGGCATCAAGCTGCTGTTCGGCGACATGAACGATGTGCCGGGCAGCGTCACCTGGCTGGAGCTGAGCCGCTATTGGAACGACATCATGCCTAACGGGCAGGACGGCCGCAGCTGGCCGGCTGAAAACGCCGAAATCAAGGTGGATTACATCTTTAGCGGCAATGCGCAGCGTTGGCATCTGGACAGCCTGACGGTGCCAAACGCCAGCGGCGATTGGAATGGCATTCACTGGCCGGCGGTGAGCGACCACCTGCCGCTGGTGGCGGAGATGCGCCTGACCGAACAATAAGCCGATCGGCGTCCCATTGGAGCCAGGCTAAGCCACGGTGATCCGCGCCAGCCGCTCGACGGCGCTCCGGATCTCGCCCGGCGTCAGGGCCGAAAAGCCCAGCAGCCACCCGTCGCGCTGCGCCTGAACCGTTTGGTATTGCGCTGTTAACCCGGGCGTAAGGATGCCGAGCCGCCGCGCCTGCCGGCTGAGGGCCGCCTCCTGGCCGGGCGGCAGCCAGACGCTGAGCTGCAGGCCGCCGGTGGCGGGAGCGGGGGTGGCGAAGTGGTCGAGTTTTTCGCGTACTGCCGCCAGCAACACATCGCGCCGGCTATGGTAGAGTTGGCGCATGTAGCGGATATGCGCGGCGAAGTGCCCCTGGTGGATGAATTCGGCGGTGACCGCCTGCATCAGCTGCGCGCTGTGGCCGTCATACACCGTGCGTGCGGTGACGAACGCTTCAACCAGCGTGGGCGGTACGATCAGGTACGCCAACCGCAGCGAAGGGAACAGCGATTTGGAGAAGGTGCCGAGGTACAGCACCCGGCCACGGCGATCCAGACCCTGCATCGCCGGTATCGGCAGGCCGTCGTAATGAAACTCGCTGTCGTAATCGTCCTCAATGATCCAGGCCTGCTGCTTTTCCGCCAGCGTCAGCAGTGCCAAGCGGCGCGCCAGGCTGAGCGCTGCGCCGGTCGGGTATTGGTGCGAGGGCGTCAGATAAATCAAACGCGGATCGGGCAAGGAGGGCTCAGCGCGCAGGCCGTCGCCGTCTACCGCCACCGGCGTCAGGGCTGCGCCGGCGCTGATAAAGGCGTTTCTCGCCCCGGCGTAACCCGGTTCTTCCATCCAGACGCTGTCGCCGCTGTCCAGCAGCAACGTGGCGATCAGCTGCAGCGCCTGCTGTGAACTGGTCAGCACGATAACCTGGTTTGCATCGCAGATTACGCCGCGCGTTTGGTTGACGTGGGCAGCAATCGCTTCACGCAGCGGCAAATAGCCCTGCGGGTCGCCGTAGCGCAGCAGGCTTTCTCCCTGTAGCCGCAGGCGCTGTGCGGTCAGTTGCTTCCACAAGGCTAGCGGAAACGCGCGCAGATCCGGCGAGCCGGCGGCAAACGCCTGTGGCTGCTGCGGATCGCGGCAGCCGCCGGTTTGCACGATCTGTTGGCCGCGTTGCGAAAGGCGCGGCATGGCGGTGCGGGGCGGCGGCGGCGGCGATTTGGCGATGTGGATAGCCACAAATGTGCCCTGGCCGACGCGGCGCTGCAAATACCCCTCCGCCTCCAACTGGCCGTACGCTGCTTCGACGGTCACCCTTGAGAGGTTCAGATCCCCAGCCAGCACTCGGCTGGAGGGCAGGCGTTGCCCAATGTTCAATGCGCCGTGGTGGATGGCCTGCCGCAATGCCGCACAAAGACGTTCGCGCAGCGTGCCGACGGCCTGGGGCGATTGCTGAAACAGCGTGATCAGCGTGTGCCGCATAATGGGTCTTATCATCTGTGGATAATGGGTATCAATCATAAGACCAAAATGGGGCACTATTGTCATCTGTCTTGATGCACGGGAGTAAGTGATATGTCGAAAGAATCATTGGTGCTGGTTTTTCCGCCGGCGGCGCCGGAAGAAAGCCTGGCCTATCTGGCGGCTAAACTGAGCCGCTATGCGGATGCCTGGGATGTGGCGGAAGATCTGCGCAATGGCGTGGACGGGATGGTGGTGATCGACACCCGCGCGGAGGCGCTGTACGCCGCCGGGCATATCCCCGGTGCGCTCAGTTTGCCGCATCGCCTGATGGATGAAGCCGGCACGGCGCAGCTGGATCGCCGGAAAGTGTATGTGACCTACTGCGACGGCATTGGCTGCAACGGATCCACCAAAGGCGCTTACAAGCTGGCGAAACTGGGATTCAGGGTGAAGGAGCTGATCGGCGGGCTGGACTTCTGGCTGCGCGATGGCCATCCATTGGCCATCGGAGAACAGCCGGGATCGTTGCGCGATCGGGCGGCTGCTGAGGACTGCGGCTGCGCCTGAGGCGTTAAAACACCAGCGCCAGCACGGCCGCCAACGCCAACAGCAGCAGGATCAGCGCCACGGCCGGCTTGCTCAGTGCTTTTTGCAGCGGCAGAGGCAAGGCGGCGATCAGCGGGTTGAGCAGCGGCTGCGGTTCGACAGGGTGGCTGGCGATCGGCTGCGCCTGGCCGGCTTTATCCAGACGGCGGGCAAACAGCTGATGAATGGCGTCGCTCATTTGCGGATGCGTCAGCGGCGCATTGGCGCCGCAGTTGAAGCGCGCCTGGCAATAGTCGTTCATCTGCTGCAGTTCTCGCTCGTCCGCCGGCTGCTTGAGCGCCGCCAGCAGGTTGTTCAGCGTCGGCGCGTTCTGCGGGCTGAGCGCCACCTTCACCTGTAAAAACTGGTTCAGCAGCTGGAAGTGGCGCGCCGGCAGCGGATCGTTGGTTTTCACGCCCGCCAGATCGAACAGCGTTTGCCAGATTTTAGCCGGCGCTTCGCCGGTGGCGGCGCTGAGTTTGGTGATCTGCTGCTGCAGGCTTTGATGCTCTGCGGGCAGCAGCGGGCGATCGCTGGTGGCGGTTTGCTGCGGCTGGGGAATGGTCAGGCCGCCGGTCTGCAACAGATTAAGTACCTGTTGCAATTGCGGTGGGCTTAGTTGGCTCAACACCGTATGGCCAAACTGCTGGCGAATAAAGTCGCTGACCGCCTGGCGGTTATTGCCCTGCGGCAGCAATTCGGCCAGCTGTTGCAGCAGTTGGCGCCCGGCATGGTTTTGTTGCGCCTGCGTCAGGCGCGTTTGCAGCAGCTGTTCCGCCGGTTGAAAATGGCGCGCCAGCAGTTCGCCGCCTTTGTCGGCGCCGAGATCGTGACGCAGAGACGCCCAGATCTCCGCCGATTTGACCGGGCTGAGCGTCATGATTTTCACGATCAGTTTTTCCAGCGTCGTGCGCTGCGCCGGAGAGAGGGGTTGATCGTCAGTGGCCGCCGTTTTGCCCGGGGAGGGGGGGCGTTCGCCGGCGATTGGGGTGCCCGGCCCACTCAAAGGTTGCATATCACCAGTCCTTCGCTGTGTATCCCCGCAGAATGCCTGGAGGAGAGAATCGTCATCGTACCCGGCGAAAAGCGCAGGCTTACCCATTATGATACCTGTAAATCGCCGCCATCAATACCGCCGCTCAGACATTTCTTTACCGACAAAACGTTGCTAATCGCGCCCGCGCCGCTAAGATAACCCCAGATCTGAATATGAGGATGGCATGGTTAAACGGCAGCGGATTGCAAAATGGTTTTTATGCCTGGCTTGCCTGGTGGTGCTGACGTGCATGACCCAGCGCATGGCGGGCCTGCATGCGCTGCAGCAAACGCTGGGGATCCCGGCCGCCACCGCCGTTCAATCCGGCGATGAAGCCGCCGAAGCGCAGCCGACGCCCTGTGAGCTGAGCGCCAAGTCATTGCTGGCCGCGCCGCCGGTGATGTTCGAAGCCATGCTGTTCGGGCTGGGTCTGCTGCTGGCGCTGTTGGCGCCGACCATTGCCGCGCGTCTGCGCATTCCTCCTCCTCGCGCCATTTCTCCGCCCACCCTCAGGGTGCACCTTCGATTATGCGTCTTCCGTGAATGAATTAATCGCCCGTTTTTCGTGGTGAATTAATCATTTATGGAGAATTAACATGTTGAAAATCATCAGGCTGGCCTGCGCTTGCCTGTTTATGCTGTGGCTGCCTGCCTTGCAGGCGGCGGACAGCGGCTGGCTGCAAAATCCGGCCAACGATCATGCCAAGGTGCGGCTGCGCGCCGACACGTCACAGCCGGGGGAGACCCGCCTGCTGCTGTCGGTCGAGCTGCAAAAAGGCTGGAAAACCTACTGGCGCTCTCCGGGCGAAGGCGGCATCGCGCCGGCTATCGTCTGGCAAGGCAACCCACCGCCGGCGACCTGGCACTGGCCGACGCCGCAGCGTTTCGAGGTGGCCGGCATTTCCACCCAGGGCTATCACGATCGGGTCACGTTGCCGATCGTGATGTCAGGTCAGGTATCCGGCCCGCTGGCGGGTACGCTGACGCTGTCTACCTGCAGCAACGTTTGCATTCTGACCGACTACCCGTTCAGTCTGGATCTGACGGCGCCGAACGAGCCGCAGTTTAATCACGATTTCGCGCAGGCGATGGGGCAGGTGCCGATCGCCGCCGGGTTGGCGGAAAGCGTCAAGGCCGGGTATCGCAGCGGCGAGCTGCAGATTTCCGCCGAACGCGCCGCCGGCTGGCAACAGCCTGCGCTGTTCTTCGATACGCTGGCGGATGCCGATCTCGGCAAGCCGCAGGTTGAAACCGACGGCGATCAGCTGTTGGCGCGAGTCCCGGTCAGCGATGGCTGGGGCGATGCGGCGCCGGATCTGCGCGGTAAAACGCTGACGCTGGTGATCGACGACGGCGGCATGGCGCAGCAGATTACGCTGCCGATTGGCGATGCGTTGGCCGCGCCCGCCGGTGCGGCGTTCCCGTTGTGGCAGGCGGTATTGATGGCGCTGGCGGGTGGGGTGATCCTCAACCTGATGCCGTGCGTGCTGCCGGTGCTGGGCATCAAGCTCGGCTCCATCCTGCAGGTGGAGCGGCGCGATCGGCGCAGCGTGCGTCTGCAGTTCCTGGCGTCGTCGCTGGGCATCGTCGCCTCGTTTATGGCGCTGGCCCTGCTGATGACGCTGCTGCGGCTCGGCAACCACGCGCTCGGCTGGGGCATTCAGTTCCAGAACCCGTGGTTCATCGGCTTTATGGTGCTGGTGACGCTGCTGTTCAGCGCCAACCTGTTCGGCCTGTTCCATTTACGTCTCTCGTCCGATCTGAATACCTCGCTGGCGACCCATAACGGGCGCGGTCTGAGCGGCCATTTCTGGCAGGGCGCGTTCGCCACGCTGCTGGCGACGCCGTGCTCGGCGCCGTTTCTCGGCACGGCGGTGGCCTTCGCGCTGGCGGCGTCGCTGCCGGTGCTGTGGGGCATGTTCATCGCGCTTGGCATCGGCATGAGCCTGCCGTGGCTGCTGATCGCCGCCTGGCCGTCGCTGGCGCTGCGATTACCGCGCCCCGGCCGCTGGATGAATACCGTCAAGCTGGCGATGGGGCTGCTGATGCTGGCGTCGTCGCTGTGGCTGCTGAGCCTGCTGAGCAACCATATCGGCGTGCAGGCCACGCTGTGGCTGGGGGCGTTGGCGCTGTTGGCGTTGCTGCTGGCGGTGTGGCGCCAACAAGGGGCACGCTTGGCGGCCAAGCTGGCGGCAGGCACTGTGGTGCTGGCGGGCGTGGTTCTGCTGGCCGGATCGCTGACCGCCGGCCTGTGGCGCCAACCGTTGCAAGATCGGGTGCAGTGGCAACCGCTGAGCGAGCAAGCGATCGCCGAGGCGCTGGCGCAGCATAAGCGGGTGTTCGTCGACGTGACAGCCGACTGGTGCGTGACCTGTAAAGCCAACAAATTCAATGTGTTGCTGCGTGATGACGTACAGCGCGCGCTGAGCGCCGACGATGTGGTCGCGCTGCGCGGCGACTGGAGCCGTCCATCGGCCGACATCGGCGCCTTCCTGCAAAAGCGCGGCAGCGTCGCCGTGCCTTTCAACCAAGTCTATGGCCCCGGCAGCCCGGACGGCGAGGTGTTATCCCCGCTGTTGACCCGTGACGCCGTGCTGCAAACGCTTTCCCATGCCAAAGGAACCGAACAATGAAAAAACTACTGATTTTACTGATGATCATCGCCGCCCCAGCGTGGGCCGCCGAGCCTTTCACCCCGGCGCAAGAGGCGCGCATCAAAGAGATGATCCGCGAAACGCTGGTGTCCAACCCGGACATTCTGGCGCAGGCGGTGGACGCCTGGCAGCAGCAAACCGCCGGCGAGCAAATCAGCCAGGCTATCAAGCAGAACGCCAAAACGCTGTACCAGGATCCGGCCAGCCCGCGCCTGGGCGCCGCCAACGCCAAACTGACGCTGGTGACCTTTACCGACTATAACTGCCCGTACTGCAAGCGTTTTGACCCGATGCTGGAGAAGATCGTCAAGCAATACCCGGACGTGGCGCTGGTGGTGAAGCTGCTGCCGTTCAAGGGAGAAAGCTCGGTCAGTTCGGCGCGCGTGGCGCTCACCACCTGGCAACAGCACCCGGATCAATTCTGGGCCCTGCACCAGCGGCTGATGGCGAAAAAGGGCTTCCACGACAAGGCCAGCATCGCCGCCGCGCAGGAGAAAACCGGCGTCAAGGCGGTGGCGCCGAGCGAACAGAGCATGACTACGCTGCGCACCAATATGGCGTTGGCGGAGCAACTGGGCGTACAAGGGACGCCGGCGACGCTGATCGGCGATCGAATGCTGCCGGGGGCGGTGTCGTATGAAGAGCTGGAAGCGATGGTGAAACAGCAGCTGGCGAAGGCTAACAATGGCTAAGCTCAAGCGCTGGGGGCGCGAGTTGTTGCTGCTGGCGCTGATCGCATTGGCGGTGGTCACGGTGATGGATTGGCTGAACGCGCCGCAGGCGCCGCCGGCCTTCGATGCCCAGACGCTGACCTCGCTGGACGGCGAGCGCGTGTCGTTGGCGCAGCTCAGCCATGAGCGGCCGCTGCTGGTTTACTTTTGGGCCAGCTGGTGCGGCGTTTGCCGTTTCACCACGCCGGACGTCGCCCGCTTGCAGGCGGCGGGCGGCAACGTGCTGACCGTCGCGCTGCGCTCGGGCGATGATGCCCAGGTGAAGCAGTGGCTGGCGCGCAAACGGCTGGCGCTGCCGGTGGTCAACGATCCGGCCGGCGCGCTGTCGGCGCAGTGGCGGATTGGCGTCACGCCGACCTTCGTGGTGATCTCGCAGGGCAAGGTGGTGCAAAGCACCACCGGCTGGACCAGCTACTGGGGGATGAAGCTGCGGCTGTGGTGGGCCGCCGTCTAACCGGCGTTTTTCTCCGTTATTACCTCCTCAATCGCCCGGCACAGCCGGGCGATACCTTCTTCAATCTGCGGCGGCGAGTTGGCGGCAAAATTCAGCCGCAGGCCGTGTGCGCCCAGCTGTTCCTGCGCATAGAAGCATTCGCCGCGCGCGAAGGTCACCCCGTGTCGCCAGGCCACCGGCATCAGCTCGGCGGTGGTCACCGCCTCCGGCAGCGTCAGCCAGATAAACAAGCCGCCTTGCGGCGTTTCGAAACGGCACCCCGGCGGCAGCCGATGTTGCAACGCGTCGATCATGACTTCCAGATGCAGGCGGTAGACGCGCCCGGCGCGCCGCAGCTGCTTGTCGTAACGGCCGACGGTGACGAACGCGTCCAGCGCCCGCTGGATCAGGCTGGAACTGGTGAAGCTGTCGACGTGCTTGCGCCTGGCGAAACGTTGATAGTGTTCGCTGTCCGCCACCAGATAGCCGATGCGCATGCTGGGCAGCAGCATTTTGGAGAAGGTGCTGACGTAGATCACCGCGCCCGGCTGCGCCAGCGCGCGCAGCGACGGCAGCTGTTTGCCCTGATAACGCAGATCGCCGACGAAGTCGTCCTCCAGGATCACCACGCCGGCCTGTTGGGCGATCGCCAGCAGGCGCCGCCGGCGGGCCTCGCTCAGGCAGCGGCCGGTCGGGTTGTGGAAGTTGGGGATGGTGTAGATCAGTTTAGGGCGGTGGCGTTCCAGCAGCTCGGGCAGTCGATCGACCAGCATGCCGTGGCGATCGCCGGGCACGGAGACGATATTGATGCGGTGCTGGCGCAGCAGGCCCAGCGCTTCGGCGTAGGTCGGCTCTTCGACGATCACCGTATCACCCGGCGCCAGCAGGCTTTGCACCACCAGACTGATGGCATGCTGCGAACCGTTGGTGATCAGCACCTGTTCGGCCTGCGTGGGGATGCCCTGGGCGCTGAGAATGCGGCTCAGCGTATCGCGCAGCGGGTAGTAGCCGCAGTATTCGCCGTAACTGAAGGCTTCTTCCGCGTGGCGGCTGAGCACCGACAGCAGCACTTTGCGAAACGCCTCCAGCGGAAATATCTTGGGGCTGCCGACGCCGGCGGCGAAGTTGATCAGCCCCTCCGGCAGCGGGGCGTCGGCATAGCCGTCCAGCCGCGAGGTGAGGGTGGTGAAGCTCTCCAGCGGGAAAGGGGCGTTGCTGGTCGGCCGGGCCGGGCGCGTTTGCGCCTGCGGGTGCGCGACATAGGCGCCGCTGCCGCGCCGCTGGTGCAAAAAGCCCTTGGCCGCCAGTTCGGCATAGGCGTTATCCACCGTCAAACGGCTGACCGCCAATTCGGCAGCCAGCGTGCGTGTCGAGGGCAGCTTGTCGCCATCCACGAACACGCCGGTGAGGATGGCGCGCCGCAGCGCTTCTTCGATCTGCAAATACAGCGGAACGTCCTGTTCGCGATCTAATGGGATGTGCATGCGAAATTGGCCCGGTTAGGGAGATGGTTTTTTACTATACCCCATGTCAGCAGGGCTTCAAGCGCAGAAAAGTGGCCTGCATGACAACGCCGAAAAGTGGCTATAGTGGGAATAAATGGCCGCGTTACACTGTGCGCCTGAGCATTTATGTCGCCATTTTCCCGAGGATCTCATGTCATTACCGTCAGGCGTTTCCGCCCGGCCGGCGTTGCCCGGTGCGCGCCTCTTGCAGGGCAGCAGCCAGGGTTACGTCATCGCCATTATCAGCGCCATGCTGCTGGCCTTTACCGCCATCATCATCCGCGCGCTGACCGAGTACTATCACCTGCCGACCTTCGTGCTGGCGTTCTGGCGCGCGGCGCTGGTGGCGCTGGTGCTGTTGCCGCTGCTGTTGCTGGTGAAACCGCAGTGGGCGCGTCTGCGTCGTGAGCAGGTGGTGTTCTACGCGCTTTACGGGCTGCTGCTGGCGCTGTTCAACAGCCTGTGGACGCTGTCGGTAGCGCTGAACGGCGCGTCGGTGGCGACCATACTGACCTACTGTTCGGTGGGCTTTACCGTGTTCCTCGGCTGGGTGATGTACAGCGAGCGTCTGACGCTGCGCCAACTGCTGGTGATCGCCATCAGCCTGGGCGGTTGCTTCCTGGTCAGCAACGGCGACAGCATGGGGAACAGCCACTTCGATTTGCTGGGGCTGCTGGTAGGGATGCTGTCGGGCATCGGCTATACCCTGTATACCCTCGGCGGGCGGGTGGCCAGCGAACGCGGCTATCCGGTGTGGAACACCATTCTGTACGTGTTCGGTTTTTCGGCGTTGTATCAGCTAGCGTTCAATGCGGCGCTGACGGCGTTCCCGTTGGCGGCGTTCCACGGCATGGCCGGCGATTTGTGGTTCCTGTCGCACGGCGCGCAAGGCATCCAGTGGAGCGGCTGGTTGTTGCTGCTGGCATTGGCCGCCGGGCCGACGCTGTTGGGCTTCGGGTTGTATAACATCAGCCTGAAAACGCTGCCGCTGGCGGTGGCCAACCTGATCCTGTCGCTGGAACTGGTGTTCACCGCGGTGATCGCCTATTTCCTGCTGGGGGAAAGCATGAATCAGCTGCAGCTGCTGGGCAGCGCATTGGTGATGGGCGGGGTGCTGCTGTTGAAAAGCAAGACCGCCGAGGCGTGATCGGTTACCCTTGTGCCTCGCAAGGGAGGCACTAATGATGAATAACCCGAGATTGAAACGAGCGCTTATCGCTTGAATGGCCGTGTTGAGTGAACGACAACACGGCCACAGACATTCCGTTCCGTGGCTTTTATTCCGGTAACAAGAGAATACGCCATGTCCGAAAAACACTGGTCCCAAACCGAACTGTTGCATCAGACGGTGACCAACCCGAATATCATTGTCAAAGGCACCCACAGCTACTACAGCGACTGCTGGGATAGCGGCTTCGAACGCTCGGTGGTGCGCTATCTGCACGGCGACGCGGTCAGCCGCCAATGGCAGCCGCTGGGCGAAATAGATCGCCTGCTGATCGGCGATTATGTGTGCATCGCGGCCGAAGCGGTGATCCTGATGGGCGGTAATCACACCCATCGCATCGACTGGCTGAGCCTATACCCGTTTATGGCAACCATCAAGCAGGCATACCGTCCCAAAGGCGATACCCGGCTGGGTGACGGCTGCTGGATCGGCATGCGGGCGATGCTGATGCCGGGGATCTCGATAGGCGAGGGGGCGATCGTCGCCGCCGGCAGCGTGGTGGCCGGCGATGTTGCGCCTTATGCCATCGTCGGCGGTAACCCGGCGAGGTTTATCCGTTGGCGGTTCGCGCCGGAAGTCATCGCACGGTTGCTTGCCTTGCGCCTCTATGACTTGTCCGAGGCGGAGTTTGCGGCGATCCAGCCGTTGCTTGCCGATAACGATATCGGGGCGTTGGAAAGAAGAATGGCGGCCTTAGGCCGTTAAACATAACGGGCGGGGGATCCCCGCCCGTTTCGCGTTACTCGGCCTTGGCCTCGGTCGCCGGTTGGCGGCGTTTGCGCATCAGGCGCAGCAGCGGCGGCAGCGCCAGCACGGCCACCGCCAGCACCAGCAGCGTTTGCGCGATGCTGCTGCTCCACAGAATGCCGAACTCGCCGTTGCTGATCGACAGCGCGCGGCGCAGGTTTTGTTCCAGCATCTCACCCAGCACAAAGCCCAGAATCAGCGGCGACATCGGGAAATGCATTTTCCGCAGAATGTAGCCGAACACGCCCAACCCGACCATCAACAGCAGGTCGAAGGTGGTGCTGTGCACCGCATAAACCCCCACCGCCGAAACCGCGGCGATCGCCGGCACCAGGAACCACAGCGGGATGGTCAGCATGCGGGTGAACAGACCGACCAGCGGCAGGTTCATGATCAACAAAATGACGTTGGCGATCAGCAGCGCGGCGATCAGCCCCCAGACGATATCCGGCTGTTCGGTGAACATCGCCGGGCCGGGGGTGATGTTGTACAGCGTCAGCGCGCCCATCATCACCGCCGTGGTGCCGGAACCCGGCACCCCCAGCGTCAGCATCGGAATGAACGAACCGCAGGCCGAGGCGTTGTTGGCCGCTTCCGGCGCTGCTACGCCGCGGATATCGCCCTTGCCGAAGGTATCGCTGTTGCCGCTGATTTTCTTCTCGGTCATGTAGGTCAGCGCGCTGGCGATAGTGGCGCCGGCGCCCGGCAGAATGCCGACGAAGAAACCGATCACCGACGAACGCAGGGTCGGACCCGCGCACTGCGCCGCCTCTTTGCGGTTGAACAGCAACCGGCCGGTTTTACGCACCAGCTTTTGCCCGGCGCTGGTGCTTTCCAGCATCAACAGGATTTCGCTGACCGAGAACAGGCCGATCACCACCACGATAAACTGCACGCCGTCGGAGAGGTGCACGCTGTCGAAGGTAAAGCGGTAAACGCCGGTGTTGGCGTCGACGCCCACTGTCGCCAGCCCCAGGCCGATCAGCGCCGCCAGCAGCGATTTCAGCGGGTTCTGGCTCATCATGCTGCCGAGGCAGGCGATGGCGAACACCATCAGGGCGAAATACTCCGCCGGGCCAAAGGCCAGCGACCAGCGGGCCAGCAGCGGCGCGAACAGAATGATGCCGCCGATGGCGATCATCGAGCCGACGAACGAGCTGACCGCCGAGATGGACAGCGCCACGCCGGCGCGCCCCTGCTGCGCCATCGGGTAGCCGTCCAGCGCGGTCATGATCGCCGCCGCGTCGCCCGGCACGTTGAGCAGAATCGACGAGATGCGCCCGCCGTATTCGCAGCCGATATACACCGTCGCCAGCAGGATCAGCGCCGATTCGGCCGGCAGTTTGAGGGCGAACGCCAGCGGCAGCAGGATCGCCACGCCGTTGATCGGCCCCAGCCCCGGCAACAGGCCGACGATGGTGCCGACGAAGCAGCCGATCAGGGCGATAATCAGGTTCTGCGGCACCAGCGCCACTTCAAACCCTTGGGTCAAATACATCCAGGTATCCATCATCGCTCCCGTTAGCTCAGCCAGGCGCCGAGCGGCAGTGTGACATCGAGAAGTTGGTCAAAGGCGTAGTACAACGCTGCGCCCATGATGACGCCGGAGATGGCCGCCGCCGGCAGGCTGGCCTGAAACAACAGGCCGATGCTGAACGTCAGCAGCGCGGTCGCCAGCGGGAAGCCGAGCCATTCAAAGCCCCAGGCATACAGCACCAGGGTGATCACCAGCACCAGCAGCCGCTGCAGCACCTTGCTGTGCGGCCACTCCACCGCCTGCGGGCGGCGCAGCAACAGCAGGGCCGCGCACAGCGCCATCAGGCTGAGGATCGCCAGCGGGAACGGGCGCGGCCCCAGCGGTTCATAGCTGTATTCGCTCTGGATGCCCCAGCCGATGAACAGCCCGCCGATACACAGCAGCAGCCAAAAGCCGGCAAAAATACGATCGCTCATGGTTATCCCCTGCGGTTATTTGGCCAGGCCGAACACTTTCGCCTGCTCACGGTATTGGGCAACCTGATTCTTCACGTAGGCGTCCAGCTCTTTGCCGGTCAGGTTGAATTCGAACAGGCCGCGCAGATCGCGCTGCTGCTTGAATTCCTCGGTCGCCATCATTTTCTGGAAGGTGTCGATCCACCACTGATACTCTTCATCGCTGACTTTCGGCCCGACGTAGAAGCCGCGAATGATCGGCCACACCAGGCTGTATCCCTGCTCTTTGGCGGTCGGAATGTCGGCCAGCTGGCCCGGCAGACGTTGCTCGGCATACACCGCCAGCACGCGGATCTTGTCGCCCTGCAGGTAAGGCACCATCTCGCTCAGGTCACCGGAAACCGCCTGAATATGGTTGCCCAGCAGCGCGGTGACCGGCTCGCCGCCGCCTTCGAACGCCACGTAGCGCATCTTGCGCGGATCCACGCCGACTTCACGCGCCAGCAGCGCGGTTTTCATCCAGTCCTGGCTGCCGATGGAGGCGCCGGCGCCGAACACCACGCTGTTGGGATCTTTTTGGAAAGCGTCCATCAGGTCTTTCAGGGTTTTGTAAGGCGAGTCGGCGCGCACTGCGATCATGCCGTAGTCGGTGCCGACCGCCGCCAGCCATCTCACGTCGTCCACGTTGTAGCGGCCGAACTTGCCCTGGGCCAGATTGAGCAGCGAGCCGCCGGAGAAGGCCACCACGGTGCCGAACTCCGCCGGGCGCTGTGCGACGATGGCGTTGTAGGCCACCGCGCCGACGCCGCCGGGCATATAGGTGACGCGCATCGGTTTATCGATGGCCTTGGTATCCTGCAGCGACACCTGAATCAGTTTGCAGGTCAGATCGAAGCCGCCGCCGGGTTTGGCCGGCGCAATGCATTCGGTGCGTTTGGGCGCCTCTGCGGCAAAGGACTGAGAGGCCGCCAGCAACAGGGCGGCGGCGGTAAAGGTTCGGGTCATTATTTTTTTCATTGTGACTTGCCCTCGGTATTGTTCTGGTTGTGAAATCCCGCCGGGTGCGGTTGCAGGATTGTTAAAACAACAACCTTTCATTTACCTTTCAGTGGCCGGAAAAGTTTCCAGTCTGTGATTAGGGTCTCTTGTCGCCAGCGAATGGCGGGTGCGCTACCATAGAAACGAGGGCAAGAACAGGGCGCTAAACCGGCCAAAATCCTGCGTAATATCAGGTTTGCCGCTCTGCTTTTGCGATAAAATCATGATCAGTGAAATGAATAGAGACGCAGTAATATGTTTTCGTTAGGGAAATTGTTTGGTGGCAGGGACAGCGCCAAAGTATGCGCAATTAAACGGTTGCCTGAGGTCTACGCCGAGATGGCGGGAGCAAGCGGGCAGTGTCGTTTGAAGCGCCTGCGCGCCGAGGTTGGCGTGTTTGAGCTGCATTTCGTCAACGCCGACGGCGAGAAGTATGCCTGTCAGATGACCGCCTGCGTGACCGGCATCGATCTGGTGTTTGCCGCCAACAACCGCTCCGTGCTGGTTTCTTCGCCGTTTACCGCCGACAAGCTGCGCCCGGTGCTGGACATTGCCGTTGCCGATAGCCCCATTGCGCTGATCTGACGCCGCCCTGCGATCGCGCTCCATACGCATAATTGTGTGCCAGCTCCCAAAACTGGCGGCGCGGCGCTCTTTTATCCCCTTATTTTCCATGCCATCCTTTGTTATCAGCCTGTTAACGGACGCCGTGTCGGCGCCAGGTTGTTCAGGTAAATCAATGGAATGGGAACATGCGACTGTTATTGGTTGAAGATCACCCCGAGCTGTCTCACTGGTTGCAAAAGGCGCTGACCGGCGCCGGGTTTGCCGTCGACGTCGCCCCGGACGGCGTGGCCGCCGACCACCTGTTGCTTAATGAACGCTATGCGCTGGCGGTGCTGGATGTGGCGTTGCCGCGTTTGAACGGCCTGGATTTGCTGGCGCGCCTGCGCAAGCGCGGGCAGGATCTGCCGGTGCTGTTGCTGACGGCGCGCACCGACGTGGCCGATCGGGTAAGGGGCCTGAATCTGGGGGCGGACGATTACCTCACCAAGCCGTTCGAATTGGACGAGCTGGAGGCGCGTATTCGGGCGCTGCTGCGCCGCAGCGTCGGTGCCCCGCAGCCGGCGTTGCAGTATGGCGCGTTGACCTACCATGACGAAGGCTATTTTCTGCTGGAGAGCAAGCCGCTGGCGCTGACGCCGCGCGAACTGGCGGTGTTGACCGCGCTGATGCATCGGCGCGGCCGCCCGGTGGCCAAACAACAGCTGTTCGAGCAGGTGTTTACGCTGTCGGAAGAGGCCAATCCGGAGAGCATCGAGCTTTACGTACACCGCCTGCGGAAAAAGCTGCAGGGCAGCGACGTGGCGATCGTCACGCTGCGCGGTCTGGGCTACAGCCTGGAGCTCTGCAATGCGGTGGTTTAACGCCCCGCGTTCGCTGTTCTATCAACTGCTGCTGTTTTTTGGCCTGCCGCTGCTGGCGTTGGGCGGTATCTCCATCTACACCCACTATTTCAGCGCCATGAGCGCCGCCACTCTGGCTTACGATCGCACGCTGCTGGCGTCGGCGCGCACCGTGGCGGAGCGACTGGTGGTGCGCGAAGGCAAGCTGGCGGTCGATGTGCCCTATGTGGTGCTCGACAGCTTCGAGCGCAACATGAACGATCAGCTGTATTACGAGGTGATTTCGCCGCAGGGAAAAAGCATCTCGGGCTATGACGATTTGCCGTCGCTGCCGCCCCATATCCCGCGCTCCACGCTCTACCCGGCGCTGGTGCATTTTTACGATGCGGAATACCTCGGCCGGCCGATCCGCGTGGCGGCGCTGTTTCAGCCGGTCAACGAGTCGGGGGTGAGCGGCATGGCGACCATTTTGGTGGCGGAAACCCTGGAGTCGCGCCGTTACCTGGCGCGGCAGATGATGATCGCGGCGCTGCTGAGCCAGGGCACGGTGGTGGTGTTGACCCTGATCCTGGCGTTCGCGCTGCTCAAGCGGGTGTTGAAGCCGATGCGTAAACTCTCCGGCATCATGCTGCGGCGCGATCCGGGCGAGCTGACGCCCTTGCCGCGGGTATTGCCGTGGTCGGAGATGCAGCCGCTGCTGGTGGCGTTCAATCGCTATATCGAACGGCTGCGGCTGATGGTGGCGCGTCAGGAACGTTTCAGCGCCGACGCTTCCCACCAGCTGCGCACGCCGCTGGCGGTGTTGAAGACTCAGGTCGGGGTGGCGCTGGCCAGCGATCGGCCGCAGCAGTGGCGCGAAAGCCTGCAGGCGATGAGCGCGACGCTGGACAATACCGTGGCACTGACCGACCGCCTGCTGTATCTCTCACGCCTGAAGGCCAGCGAGCACCAGGCCGAGCGCAAGCTGCAGCCGGTCAACCTGGCGCAGGTGCTGCGCGACGCCTGTTTTTCCCGCTTGCCGCAGGCGCGCAGCAAACAGATCGATCTCGGCTTCGAAGGTGAAGCGGCGTGTCAGGTGGCGGGGGAACCGCTGCTGTTGGCCGAGCTGTGCGCCAACCTGTTGGACAACGCGTTGAAATACACACCGCGTCAGGGCGTGGTCACCGCTCGCCTCACGCAGGAGAAGGCGACGGGGGAAGGCGTGCTGGAGATTGAAGACAGCGGCCCCGGCATCGCCTTGCAGGACAAGGCGCTGGCGCTGCAGCCGTTTCACCGGCTGGACAACGTGGGCGATCAACCGGGCGCCGGCCTGGGGCTGGCGCTGGTGAAGGATATCACCGCCTATCACGGCACCCGCCCGGAGCTGTTGAGCTCCGCCGCGCTGGGCGGCCTGTTGGTGCGGGTGCGTTTCAGGCTGTTGCCTTAAGCCTGTTCTTTGCAGGACTCGACGTCGGCCGCCGGGGCTTTGGCTTTACGCGTCAGCGGCGTGCGCAGCCGCTGCGACAGGATAACGCCCAGCAGGGTAATGCCGCCGCCGATCAGGTGATAACCGTGCAACTGCTCATGCAGGAACAGCACGGCGATAGCGGCGGTAAACACCGGTGCCAGGTTCATGAAGATCGAGGCGGTATTGGCGCCCAGGCGCATCACGCCCTGGATCCACAGGAACGGGGCGATGATCGAAGCCGGAATGCCGGCGAACAGCACCAGCGGCAGGTTATGACCGTTCAAGCCGACATCCTGCGCCATCAGGAAATTAGGCAGCAGCAGCAGCACGCCGAACAGGATCTGCACGTACAGCGATTGCCAGTTCGGCAGCGCGATGGCCCAGCGTTTGGTCAACACGCCATACAGCGCGTAAGAGGCGGTGGCGAGCAGCATCATCAATTCCCCCTTGCCGATACCGTGCTGCAGCAGCACGCCGGGCTGGCCGCCGCTGACCAGCCAGATCAAACCGCCGAAGGAGAGAATACTGCCGAGCAGCACGCCGATGGTCGGCGCAATGCGCAGCAGGACGATGCTGATCAGGATGGTCAGCAGTGGGATCAGCGACACGATGATGCCCATAAACAGCGCGCTGACGCTGTGCGCCGCGTAATAGGCCAGGCTTTGATACAGCACCATGCCCAGCAAGCCGAGGATCATCAGTTTCCACCAGTTGGCGCGCACCTGCGCCCAATTGCGCAGCACGCCCGGCAGCACGAACGGCGTCAGGGCGATCAGCGCCAGCAGCCAGCGGTAAAGTGAAATGGCCGCCGGATCGATGGCGGTGGCGGAGAGTTTGCTGACGACGGCGTTAATCGACCATATCAGCACGGCCAACAGTGGGAAGAGCATATTCATGATAATTATTCTCAATAACGTCCAACATGCTGGCTAGTCTACGCGTGTCCGGTTTATCATATATAGCGATATCCAGACAAAAATCGGCGTAAACAAGACAAATCACGGGACGAAACCATGCCAGAAATCCGCCATTTCCCTGAGTCGCTGATCCCGGCGCCCAACCCGGTGCAGTTCCGCTGTGAAGAGTTCAACGCGCGCACCGAATTCCAGCCGCACAGCCACACCTGGGGCCAGTTGATGTGGGTCAAAGCCGGGGTGATGGTGTTGCGCATCGGCGGGCAGCGCTTTCTGGCGCCGCCGGAGTTCGTGTTGTGGGCGCCGGCGGGCATCGAACACTCCTGCTACAACCAGCGACTGGCGCAGTGCCGCATGGTGGACATCACGCCGGCGCTGTGCGCCGGCATGCCGGCCGACCCCTGTCTGGTGAGCGTAACGCCCATCTTCCGTGCCATCGCCGAGGATTTTTATGCGCGCAAGCAGTACATTCCACAGACGGAGGAGGATCTGCGCCTCTGTCAGGTGCTGATCGACCAGCTGCGCCTGTCGCCGCGTCAACAAACCTATCTGCCTTCGTCGGACGACAAATTTTTGGCGCCGGTGCTGGAAGCGCTGGAGCATTGCCCGGCGGACAACACCTCGCTGGCGACGTGGGCGGCGCGGGTCTACACCACCGAGCGCACGCTGTCGCGCCGCTGCCAGCAGGATCTGGGCATGTCGTTCAGCGAGTGGCGCCAGCGCCTGCGTTTTCTGCATGCCGTGTCGTTGCTCGAGCAGGGCAAAACCGTGCAGGACGTGGCGTTGGACGTCGGCTACAGCTCCGCGTCGGCCTTTATCGTCATGTTCCAGCAGATCGCCGGCACCACCCCTGAGCGCTTTCGCCGTGCCTGATTCAGTGGCACACTATTTCGCAGACCAATAGCCGTAAACCGTCGGAGAACGCAGTGAAAATTCTGGTTGATGAAAATATGCCGTACGCGGCCGAGCTGTTCAGCCGCCTGGGCAACGTGCAGGCGGTGCCGGGGCGCCCGATCCCGCTTGAGGCGCTGGCGGATGCCGATGCGCTGATGGTGCGTTCGGTCACCAAGGTCAATGAAGCCCTGTTGGCCGGCAGCCGCATTGGCTTTGTCGGCACCGCCACCGCCGGCACCGATCACGTCGATGACGCCTGGCTGCAACGGCAGGGCATTGGGTTTTCCGCTGCGCCGGGCTGCAACGCCATCGCGGTGGTCGAGTATGTGTTCTCCGCCTTGATGCTGCTGGCCGAACGCGACGGCTTCCACCTGCGGGATAAAACCGTCGGCATCGTCGGCGTGGGCAACGTCGGTTCCCGCCTGGACGCGCGCCTCAAAGCGTTGGGCGTGCGCACGCTGCTGTGCGATCCGCCGCGCGCCGATCGCGGCGACGCCGGGGAGTTCTGGCCGTTGGAGAAGCTGGTGGCCGAGGCCGATGTGCTGACCTTCCATACGCCGCTGAATAAATCCGGCCCTTACCATTCGCTGCATCTGGCGGATGCGGATCTGTTGGCGGCGCTGCCGGACAACCGCATTCTGATCAACGCCTGCCGCGGGCCGGTGGTGGATAACGCCGCGCTGCTGCAGGCGCTGGAAAAGGGCAAAAAGCTGAGCACGGTGCTGGACGTGTGGGAACCGGAGCCGGATCTCGCCTTGCCGCTGCTGGCGCGGGTGGATATCGGCACCGCGCACATCGCCGGGTATACGCTGGAAGGCAAGGCGCGCGGCACCACCCAGGTGTTCGAAGCGTTCAGCCGCCATCTGGGGCAGCCGCAGCAGGTGGCGCTGGCCTCGCTGCTGCCGGTGCCGGAGTTCAGCCAGATCCGCCTCAACGGGCCGCTGGATGAAGCGCGGTTAAAACGATTGGTGCACTTGGTGTATGATGTGCGCCGCGATGATGCGCCATTGCGCAAAGTCGCCGGGCAACCGGGCGAATTCGATCGCCTGCGCAAGCACTACCAGGAGCGCCGCGAGTGGTCTTCGCTGGCCGTGCAATGCGATGACAGCGCCAGCGCCGAGCTGCTCGGCAAGCTGGGCTTCAGCGTGGCGTAGGGCGTAAGGTTGTCTTAAGCCAACGCCGCTACAGTGAGCGGTAAAGATTATCGGGCGGTGATTGCACTGCCCGTGTGCTTTTATGAATGAAATACTCTGGAGAAAACCCGATGTCTGACGGCTGGAATATCGCGCTGCTCGGCGCCACTGGCGCGGTAGGTGAAGCGTTGCTGGAATTGTTGCAGGAACGCCAGTTCCCGGTGGGTGAGCTCTATCCTCTGGCAAGCGAACGCAGCGCGGGCGCCAATGTGCGCTTCAACGGCAAGTCTCTTCTGGTGCAAAACGCCGAAGAGTTCGACTGGTCGCAGGCGCAGCTGGCCTTCTTCGTCGCCGGCAGCGACGCTTCCGCGCGCTATGCCGAAGAAGCCGGCAACATGGGCTGCCTGGTGATCGACACCAGCGGCCTGTTCGCCATGGAGCCGGATGTGCCGCTGGTGGTGCCGGGCGTGAACCCGCAGGTGCTGGCGGATTACCGTAACCGCAATATCGTGGCGGTGGCCGACAGCATGGTCAGCCAACTGCTGACGGCGATCAAACCGCTGACCGAACAGGCGGGGCTGTCGCGTCTGCACGTCACCACGCTGATGTCGGTATCGTCGCGCGGCAAGGTGGCGGTGGACGACCTGGCCGGCCAGAGCGCGCGCCTGCTGAACGGCATTCCGGCCGAGGAAGGCGTCTTCGGTAAACAGCTGGCGTTCAACCTGCTGCCGCTTGTCGCCGACGAGCAGGGCAGCGTGCGCGAAGAGCGCCTGATCGTCGATCAGGTGCGCAAGGTGCTGCAGGATGAAGGGCTGCCGATTTCGGTGAGCTGCGTTCAGTCGCCGGTGTTTTATGGCCACGCGCAGGTGGTGCACCTGGAAGCGCTGCGCCCGCTGTCCGCCGAAGAGGCGCGCAGCGAGCTCGAAGAGGTCGAAGACATTCAGCTGAGCGAAGAGGACGATTACCCGACCCAGGTCACCGACGCTTCCGGCAGCGATGCGCTCAGCATCGGTTGCCTGCGTAACGATTACGGCATCCCCGAGCTGCTGCAGTTCTGGACGGTGGCGGACAATGTGCGCTTCGGCGGCGCGTTGATGGCTATCGAAACCGCCGAGCGTCTGGTGCAGGAGCAGATGTACTGATGTCTGAGGTGGTCTCGCCCGCTCAGCCGACGCTGAAGGTAGCGCTGGGCATCGAATATGACGGCAGCCGGTACTACGGCTGGCAGCGGCAGCAAGAAGTGGCCAGCGTGCAGGAACGCCTGGAGCAGGCGTTGAGCAAGGTGGCGGATGCGCCGATTACCGTGCTGTGCGCCGGGCGTACCGACGCCGGGGTGCACGCCACCGGGCAGGTGGTGCATTTCGAAACCACTGCGCGCCGCAAGGACGCCGCCTGGACGATGGGGGTGAATACCCATTTGCCGCCGGATATCGCGGTGCGTTGGGTGAGCCCCGTCGCCGACGATTTTCACGCGCGTTTCAGCGCCACCGCGCGCCGCTACCGCTATATCATTTTCAACCATCGCTACCGGCCGGCGGTGCTGCAGCAGGGGGTAACGCATTTTTATCACCCGCTGGACGCCGATCGCATGCATCGGGCGGCGCAGGCGCTGCTGGGCGAGAACGATTTCACGTCGTTCCGCGCGGTGCAATGCCAGTCGCGCACCCCGTGGCGCTGCGTAAAACACGTTAAGGTTACGCGCTACGGCGAATATATTGTGGTAGATATCAAGGCGAATGCCTTTGTGCATCATATGGTTCGCAACATCGTCGGCAGCCTGATGGAGATCGGCTGTGGCAATCAGGGTGAGAACTGGATGGCCGAGTTGCTGGCGCTGAAGGATCGCAATCTGGCGGCGGCGACGGCGCGAGCCGAGGGGCTGTATCTGGTTGCCGTGGATTACCCTGACCACTTTGGTCTGCCGCGGCCGCCGATGGGGCCGCTGTTTTTGCCCGACGATTAAACGCCGGCACGCCTGAAAGCGTCGCTCCCTTGTGCTTCTGCCGGGTGATTGAAACGCCCGGCATCAATGAGAGAATTTATGGACATCATCAAGTTTATTATTGATTTCATTCTGCATATTGATGTGCACTTGGCCGAACTGGTCGCACAATACGGCATGTGGGTCTACGCTATTCTGTTCCTGATCCTGTTTTGTGAAACCGGTCTGGTGGTGACGCCGTTCCTGCCGGGGGATTCTTTGCTGTTCGTCGCCGGCGCGCTGGCGGCGTTGCCGACCAACGATCTGAACGTGCACACCATGGTGGCGTTGATGGCCGTGGCGGCGATCATCGGCGATGCGGTGAACTACACTATCGGGCGGTTGTTCGGCGAGAAGCTGTTCAGCAACCCGAATTCGAAAATCTTCCGCCGCAGCTACCTGGATAAAACGCATCAGTTTTATGAGAAGCACGGCGGGAAAACGATTATTCTGGCGCGATTCGTGCCGATCGTGCGTACTTTTGCGCCGTTCGTCGCCGGCATGGGGCATATGTCCTATCGCCACTTCGCCGCCTACAACGTGATTGGCGCACTGGTTTGGGTGCTGCTCTTCACTTATGCTGGCTACCTGTTCGGCGATCTGCCGGTGGTGCAGGAGAACCTGAAACTGTTGATCGTCGGGATCATCATCGTTTCGATTCTGCCGGGCGTGATTGAAATTTGGCGCCACAAGCGCGCGGCCGCCCGCCAGCAAAAACAGTAAAAACATCGCTTAACCTGTCGGTTCGACCAGTTTTTTGTCCACAGCGTCGGGCCGATATGGTTTAATGAGCGACATTATGGTCTGTTCCTGCGAACAACCCTGAAGCCGATGCCTCAGTCGCCGCGCTTGCCGCGCCGCGAACGGGCATTTTTTCATTGGGGTGTTTTCGGGGGGATTGTTAAAGCATGAACAGCGGACTGGCGTGTGCCAGGTTCAAACAGAAAGGTCATCGATGAGCTGGATTGAACGAATTCTTAACAAGAGCAATATCACACAAACCCGTAAGGCGAGCATTCCTGAAGGGGTCTGGACTAAATGCGACAGCTGCGGCCAGGTTCTCTACCGCGCCGAGCTGGAGCGGAATCTGGAAGTGTGCCCGAAGTGCGACCATCACATGCGTATGGGCGCGCGCGCGCGTCTGCATACCCTGCTGGATGAAGGCAGCGAAGTGGAGCTGGGCAGCGATCTGGAGCCGAAGGACGTTCTGAAATTCAAGGATTCCAAGCGCTATAAAGATCGTCTGGTCGCCGCACAGAAAGCGACCGGCGAGAAAGACGCGCTGGTGGTGATGAAGGGCACGCTGTACGGTATGCCGATCGTCGCCGCGTCCTTCGAATTCGCCTTCATCGGCGGCTCGATGTCTTCCGTGGTCGGCGCGCGTTTCGTGCGTGCGGTTGAGCAGGCGCTGGAGGACAACTGTCCGCTGGTGTGCTTCTCCGCCAGCGGCGGCGCGCGTATGCAGGAAGCGCTGATGTCGCTGATGCAGATGGCGAAAACCAGCGCGGCGTTGGCCAAAATGCAGGAGCGCGGCTTGCCGTATATCTCCGTGCTGACCGACCCGACCATGGGCGGTGTCTCCGCCAGCCTGGCGATGCTGGGCGACATCAACATCGCCGAGCCGAAAGCGCTGATCGGTTTTGCCGGCCCGCGCGTTATCGAGCAAACCGTGCGCGAGAAACTGCCACCAGGCTTCCAGCGCAGCGAGTTCCTGATCGAAAAAGGCGCGATAGACATGATCGTTCGCCGTCCGGAAATGCGCCAAACGTTGGCGAGCATTCTGTCCAAGCTGACCAACCAGCCGCAGCCGCATTTCGATGAGGCCGCGCCGGTCATTGAGCCGGAGCAGCAGGCCGACGCCTGAGGCAAAGACAGATCCCGCCCGGGTTCAGCCGCCACTTTGTGGCTAAGTGACGGCTGATGCCCGCTCTCCGCCGGCCGTAGCCTATCCGCTGCGGTTGGCAGGCTGGCGGCAGTCACGAAGCGCATCGCCTTTACCGCGGTGAGGGTGGTGCCCTGATGGATTAATGAACCCAAGTTCAGTGATGGGACTCATGCAAAACCACCAAATTCCCCAAGCCACGTCGCCATTGAGCTCGTGGCTTTATTATCTGGAACGTCTGCACAGCCAGGCGATCGAACTCGGCCTCGAGCGCGTACAGCGCGTCGCGGCGCATCTGGATTTACTGACCCCCGCACCCACGGTGTTCACCGTTGCCGGCACCAACGGCAAAGGCACCACCTGTCGCACCCTTGAAGCGATTCTGCTGGCCGCCGGCCTGCGCGTCGGCGTCTACAGTTCGCCGCATCTGGTGCGCTATACCGAACGCGTGCGCATTCAGGGGGAAGAGCTGAGCGAAGCGGAGCACAGCCGCTCGTTCGCCGCCATTGAAGCCGGCCGCGGCGAAACGTCGCTGACCTATTTCGAATTCGGCACCCTGTCGGCGCTGCAGCTGTTCAAACAGGCGCGGCTCGACGTGGTGATCCTGGAAGTGGGCCTGGGCGGGCGTCTCGATGCCACCAACATCGTCGATCCGAGCGTGGCGGTGATCACCAGCATCGCGCTCGATCACACCGACTGGCTGGGCAACGATCGCGAAAGCATCGGCCGTGAAAAGGCCGGCATTTTCCGCAGCGGCAAACCGGCGGTGGTCGGTGAACCCGACATGCCGGACAGCATTCGTCAGGTTGCCGAAACGCTGGGCGCGCCGCTGTCTCGCCGCGGCGAAGCCTGGCGCTTCAGCGAGCAGGGCGATCGCTGGCAGTGGCAGGGCGGCGACACGCTGCTGACCGATCTGCCGACGCCGAACGTACCGCTGGCCAACGCCGCTACCGCGCTGGCGGCGCTCAACTGTTCTCCACTGGAAATCGACGAACGCGCGATTTTCACCGGGCTGCAGCAGGCGACGCTGCCGGGGCGCTTCCAGATCGTGCGGCGTGAGCCGACGCTGATCCTCGATGTGGCGCACAATCCGCACGCCGCCGGCTATCTGGCCGGGCGTCTGGCCAAACTGCCGCGCAACGGCGGCAAGGTGCGCGCGGTGGTGGGCATGCTGTCGGACAAGGATATCGCCGGCACGCTGGCCTGCCTCAGCGAGCAGGTGGATGAATGGTACTGCGCGCCGCTCGACGGGCCGCGCGGCGCCAGCGTCGAACAGCTGGCGCAACATCTTGCGGAACCGCGACGCTTTAATGATGTCGAAACTGCCTGGCGGCAGGCTATGCAGGATGCTGATAAACAGGATATTGTGATCGTCTGTGGATCGTTCCACACCGTGGCGCAGGTGATGGCGGCGTCAGACGAGATGCGGGGAGTGTGAGTGGCGAGTAAATTTCAGAACCGACTGGTCGGAACCGTGATTCTGGTGGCGCTGGGGGTGATCATCCTGCCAGGGTTGCTGGACGGTAAAAAGAAGCATTACGAGGATGAATTCGCGGCCATTCCGTTGGTGCCGAAGGCGGGCGACGTCGAAGAGAACGACGTGCTGCCACCGGTGACGCAACCGTTGCCGGCGCAGCCGCCGGAAGGGGCGGGCGCGCTGGTCGAACAGCAGGCGGCCAATGAAGCGGCGGCGCAACAGGCGGTGCGGCAAGGTGCTCAGCAGCCGGCGCAGGTGGCGCCGCCGCCGGTCGAAACGCGTCCTCAGCCGGTGCCGCAGCCCAAGCCGAAACCGGTAGAAACCAAACCGGTGGAAGTGAAACCGAAACCGGCGCCGCAACCGAAACCGGTGGAAGTGAAGCCGGTACCGAAGCCGGAGCCGACGCCGAAACCTGAACCTACGCCGCAGCCGAAACCGGCGGAAGAAAAAGCGCCGGCCGGGCAAGCCTACGTCGTGCAGCTCGGGGCGTTGAAAAATGCCGCCAAGGCGAACGAGATTGTCGCCTCGCTGCGCCTCTCGGGCTATCGCGCCTTTACCGTGCCGTCAACGCCGGTGCAGGGGCAGATCACCCGTATCTACGTCGGCCCGGATGCCTCCAAGCAGAAGCTGCAGGCGGCGCTGCCGTCGCTGAACTCGATCAGCGGGCTGAGCGGGCAGGTGAAGCCGTACGGCCGTTAAACCCCGCAGGGGCGCAGCACGATGCGCCCCTGAATTAAGGAGTGGTGGAGAGAAAGCGAGAAAAACCGCGCCTTTTACAGGCGAAATCACCTATGTAGGCGCGGCGATTGGGAATTTTTTGATCGCCGCTTTTTATTTGTAACGTGGTAGGAAATCCCCTACGCAAACGTTTTCTTTTTCTGTTAGAATTCGCCGCGAATTGGATGCAGGGGCGATTCATCATTGGAATAGTTCATGGTCTGGATTGATTACGTCATTATAGCGGTGATTGGATTTTCGGCTCTGGTGAGCCTGATCCGAGGGTTTGTTCGCGAAGCATTGTCACTTGTGACATGGGGATGTGCGTTTTTTGTTGCCAGCCATTTCTACTCTTACCTTGCGGTCTATTTCACTCGTTTTGAAGATGAACTGGTGCGAAACGGCATCGCGATCGCGATTTTGTTCATCGCGACCTTGATCGTAGGGGCTATTGTTAACTATGTGATTAGCTCACTGGTAGAGAAAACCGGGTTGTCGGGCACCGACCGGGTGTTGGGCATCTGCTTCGGCGCGCTGCGCGGAGTATTGATCGTCGCAGCGATCCTGTTCTTCCTGGATACCTTTACCGGCTTTTCACAGAGTGCCGACTGGAAACAGTCGCAGCTCATTCCCCAGTTCAGTTACGTCATCAGGTGGTTCTTTGACTACCTGCAGAGCACGTCGAGTTTCTTGCCGACCCAATTGCCGGGGCGGTAGCGCTGATGAGGAAAAGACAACATGTGCGGTATTGTCGGTATCGCCGGTTTCATGCCGGTAAACCAGTCGATTTATGATGCGCTGACGGTGCTTCAGCACCGTGGCCAGGATGCCGCAGGCATCGTCACCATTGACGCCCACAACGGGTTCCGTTTGCGTAAAGCCAACGGCCTGGTGAAAGATGTGTTTGAGGCGCGCCATATGCAACGCTTGCAGGGCAACATGGGCATTGGCCATGTGCGTTACCCGACGGCCGGCAGCTCGAGCGCCTCTGAGGCCCAGCCTTTCTACGTCAACTCGCCGTTCGGCATTACGCTGGCCCACAACGGCAACCTGACCAACGCCCATGAGCTGCGCCAAAAGCTGTTCGAAAGCGGCCGCCGCCATGTCAACACCACCTCCGACTCGGAAATCCTGCTGAACGTGCTGGCCAGCGAGCTGGATCGCTTCCCGCACTACCCGCTGGAGGCCGACAACATCTTTACCGCGGTCGCCGCCATGCATCAGCAACTGCGCGGCGCTTACGCCTGCGTGGCGATGATCATCGGCCATGGCCTGCTGGCGTTCCGCGATCCGAACGGCATTCGCCCGCTGGTGATCGGCAAGCGCACGCTGGAGGATGGCCGCAGCGAGTACATGGTGGCTTCCGAGAGCGTGGCGCTGGATACCCTGGGCTTTGAGTTCCTGCGCGATGTGGCGCCGGGCGAAGCGGTGTACATCACCACCAAGGGCCAGCTGTTCACCCGCCAGTGCGCAGAGAACCCGAAAACCAACCCGTGCCTGTTTGAATACGTCTATTTCGCGCGCCCGGACTCCTTTATGGACAAGATCTCGGTCTACAGCGCCCGCGTGCGCATGGGCCAGAAGCTGGGTGAGAAGATTGCCCGCGAATGGGAAGATCTGGACATCGACGTGGTGATCCCGATCCCGGAAACCTCCTGCGACATCGCGCTGGAGATCGCGCGTATTCTCGAGAAGCCCTACCGCCAGGGCTTTGTGAAGAACCGCTACGTCGGCCGCACCTTTATCATGCCGGGCCAGCAGGCGCGTCGTCAGTCGGTGCGCCGCAAGCTGAACGCCAACCGCGCCGAATTCCGCGACAAGAACGTGCTGCTGGTGGATGACTCCATCGTGCGCGGCACCACTTCGGAGCAGATCGTCGAAATGGCGCGCGAAGCGGGCGCCAAGCGCGTCTATCTGGCTTCCGCCGCGCCGGAAGTGCGTTTCCCTAACGTCTACGGCATCGACATGCCGAGCGCCAACGAACTGATCGCCCACGGGCGTGAAGTGGATGAAATCCGCCAGATCATCGGCGCCGACGGGCTGATCTTCCAGGACCTGGACGATCTGATTGAAGCGGTGCGCGAAGAGAACCCGGACATCACCCAGTTCGAATGCTCGGTGTTCAACGGCATCTACGTGACCAAAGACGTCGATCAAAGCTATCTGGAATACCTGGAGTCGCTGCGCAGCGACGACGCCAAGGCGCTGCGAGGGCAAACCGAAGCGGAAAATCTGGAACTGCACAACGAAGGCTAACCGGCCGCGTTGATTACTCGGGGGGCATCGCCGCGTCTGTGGCGGTGCGCCTTGCTCCTGTGAACTTGCTTATCCCTCGCCATTGCGGCAAAGTCTGCCTGATCTTACTTTTTACGGCAGAGGCCATTTTCCATGAAACGACTCATCATCGGCATTTCCGGCGCCAGCGGCGCGATCTACGGCGTGCGCCTGTTACAGGTTTTGCGCGACGTCGCAGAGGTGGAAACCCATCTGGTGATGAGCAACGCTGCACGGCAGACGCTGGCGCTGGAAACGCCGTACAGCCTGCGTGAAGTGCAGGCTCTGGCCGACGTGGTGCACGATGCGCGCGATATCGCCGCCGCCATCTCCTCCGGCTCTTTCAAAACCCTGGGTATGGCGATCCTGCCATGCTCGATCAAAACCCTGTCCGGCATCGTCAACAGCTACAGCGACGGGCTGCTGACCCGCGCCGCCGACGTGGTGCTCAAAGAGCGCCGCCGTTTGGTGCTGTGCGTGCGGGAAACGCCGCTGCACCTTGGGCACCTGCGGCTGATGACGCAGGCAGCGGAGATGGGCGCGGTGATCATGCCGCCGGTGCCGGCGTTTTACCACCAGCCGAAAAGCGTGGAAGACATCATCGATCAGACCGTCAATCGGGTGATCGATCAGTTTGATATCGAACTGCCGGCCGATCTGTTCACCCGCTGGCAGGGCGCTGATTAACATTTTCATCCCCAAATTGGTACATTTGTGCAACACCGCACTGAATTAGGGCGGCGCATGCACCATAATGATCCCACTTCATCACGTTCACTGTTTCATGGCGCCGCCTTATCGCGGCTGCCAGTGGCGCGGCCCCGAGCGGCCGATTTAATTTTGCGGTTATCGTCCCAGGAAACAGTATTGTGAAGGCCGGAGCCGTTCCCTCCGCCCGTAGCACCTAATGTGGCACGATTACTGCAAATTGATTTGGTGGGGAAAAGTAATGCCCGTAGTGGCATCAAAAAAATCAATTTGAGGGTAATTTATGAAAAAGCGGGTTTTGATTTTGCCGTTAGTTCTGGCTTTGAGCGCCGCCAGCAGCGCCTTTGCCGCCATTCCTTCCACGCTGAAGATTGGCACCGATCCGACTTACGCACCGTTTGAATCCAAAAACGCCAAAGGCGAATTGGTTGGCTTTGACATCGATTTGGCCAAAGAGCTGTGCAAACGCATCAATACCCAATGCACCTTCGTGGAGAGCGACTTCGACGCGCTGATCCCATCCCTCAAGGCGAAGAAAATCGACGCCATCATCTCTTCGCTGTCCATCACCGAAAAACGCCAGCAGGAAATCGCCTTTACCGACAAGCTGTATGCCGCCAACGCGCGTCTGATCGCGCCGAAAGGATCCAAGCTGCTGCCTACCGTGGACGCCCTGAAAGGCAAGAGCGTGGGCGTGTTGCAGGGCACGACCCAGGAAGCCTACGCCAACGCCATGTGGCAGCCGAAGGGCATCACCGTCGTGCCTTACCAGAACCAGGATCTGGTTTACGCCGATTTGGCTTCCGGGCGTATCGACGCCGCCTTCCAGGATGAAGTGGCGGGCAGCGACGGCTTCCTGAAACAGCCGCCGGGCAAAGACTATGCGTTCGCCGGCGAATCGGTGAAGGATGACAAGTTCTTCGGCGTCGGCACCGGCATGGGGCTGCGCAAGACCGATACCGAGCTGAAAGCGGCGCTGGACAAAGCCTTCGCCGAGATGCGCAAAGACGGCACCTACGACAAATACGCGAAAAAGTACTTCGACTTTGACGTCTACGGCGGGTAATCCGCTTACCGTTCCATGCTGTGACTGCGGGGCCGGCGTGCCGGCCCCGATGGTTCGGATCCTAGACCACAGGGTGAAGTAGATGCTGCAAGGCTATTCCCAACTGATTTTCGAGGGGGCTCTGGTGACGCTGGAGCTGGCCCTCAGTTCCGTGCTGCTGGCGGTGGTGATCGGCCTGATCGGCGCCGGTGGCAAACTGTCTCATAACCCCTTTATCTCCGGCCTGTTCGGCGCCTATACCACGCTGATCCGCGGCGTGCCCGATCTGGTGCTGATGCTGCTGATCTTTTACGGTCTGCAAATCGCGCTGAACAATATCACTACGCTGTTGGGCTTCGCGCAGATCGATATCGATCCGCTCGGCGCCGGCATCATTACCCTCGGCTTTATCTACGGCGCTTATTTTACCGAGACCTTCCGCGGCGCTTATCTGGCGGTGCCGAAAGGGCAGATCGAAGCGGCGACGGCCTATGGCTTCAGCGGCGCGCAGATCTTCCGGCGCATTCTGTTCCCGGCGATGATGCGTTTCGCCCTGCCGGGCATCGGCAACAACTGGCAGGTGATCCTGAAGGCGACGGCGCTGGTGTCGATCCTTGGCCTGAACGACGTGGTGAAAGCCACGCAGTTGGCGGGGAAAGGCACCTATCAGCCGTTCTTCTTCGCCATCGTGGCCGGCGTGGTGTACCTGGTTTTCACTACCGTTTCCAACGGCGTGCTGCTGTGGCTTGAACGGCGTTACTCACTGGGCGTCAAGAGGGCCGAGCTATGATTGAGATCCTGCAACAGTACTGGCAGTCGCTGCTGTGGAGCGACGGCTACCGCTTTACCGGCGTGGCGATCACGCTGTGGCTGCTGATCGCTTCAGTGGTGATGGGCGGGCTGCTGGCGATCCCGATGGCGGTGGCGCGCGTGTCTTCCCTTCGCTGGGTGCGTTTCCCGGTGTGGCTCTACACCTATGTGTTTCGCGGTACGCCGCTGTACGTGCAGCTGCTGGTGTTCTACTCCGGCATGTACAGCCTTGAGATCGTGCGCGGCAGCGAGTTTCTCAATGCGTTTTTCCGCAGCGGGCTCAACTGCACCATCCTGGCGCTGACGCTCAACACCTGCGCTTATACCACCGAGATCTTCGCCGGGGCGATCCGCTCGGTGCCGCACGGTGAAATCGAGGCCGCCAACGCCTACGGTTTCTCGCGCTTCAAGATGTATCGCTGCATTATTTTGCCTTCGGCGCTGCGCACCGCGCTGCCGGCTTACAGCAACGAGGTGATCCTGATGCTGCATTCCACCGCGCTGGCGTTTACCGCCACCGTGCCGGACCTGCTGAAGATCGCGCGCGACATCAACGCCGCGACCTATCAGCCGTTCTACGCCTTCGGCATCGCGGCGGTGCTGTATCTGATCATCTCCTACGTGTTAATCAGCCTGTTCCGCAAAGCTGAGAAACGCTGGATGGCACACGTTAGTCACTGATAAATGACGGGAAGAAAACCATGTCTGAGAATAAATTAGCCGTCACGGAACTGCACAAACGCTATGGCGACCACGAAGTGCTGAAGGGCGTCTCGCTGGCGGCCAACGCCGGGGATGTGATCAGCATCATCGGCTCCTCCGGCTCCGGCAAAAGCACCTTTCTGCGCTGCATCAACTTCCTTGAGAAGCCGAGCGAAGGTTCGATCAGTCTGAACAACGAAGATATTCGCATGGTGCGCGACAAGGACGGCCAGCTGAAGGTATTCGACAAGAAGCAGCTGCAGCTGTTGCGCACCCGCCTGACCATGGTATTCCAGCACTTTAACCTGTGGAGCCACATGACGGTGCTGGAGAACGTGATGGAAGCGCCGGTGCAGGTGCTGGGGCTGAGCAAGGCCGACGCGCACGAGCGCGCGGTGCGCTACCTGGACAAAGTGGGCATCGACGAGCGGGCGCGCGGCAAATACCCGGTGCACCTGTCGGGCGGCCAGCAGCAGCGCGTCTCTATCGCCCGCGCATTGGCGATGGAGCCGGAGGTGCTGCTGTTTGACGAACCGACGTCGGCGCTGGATCCCGAACTGGTGGGCGAGGTGCTGCGCATCATGCAGAAGCTGGCGGAGGAGGGGAAGACCATGGTGGTGGTGACGCACGAAATGGAGTTTGCGCGCCACGTTTCCAACCACGTGATCTTCCTGCACAAAGGGTTGATTGAAGAACAGGGGCCGCCGGCCGAGCTGTTCGGCAACCCCAAAAGCCCGCGCCTGCAGCAGTTCCTGTCCGGCGCGTTGAAGTAACCTCAGATCAGCGGGCTTCGGCCCGCTGATTGACAACGTCATCCAACGCCTGTTCCAACTCCAGATAGCGGAAGTGGAAGCCGGCTTCTTCCAGCCGTTTCGGCACCGCCCGCTGGCCGCCGAGCACCAGCACCGCCGCTTCCCCCATCAACAAACGCATGACGAACGCCGGCACCCGCAGAAACGCCGGGCGATCGAGCACGTTGGCCAATTGGGCGGCGAATTGCTCGTTGTGCACCGGGTAGGGAGCGACCATGTTGAACGGGCCGCTCAGGGTGGCGTGATCCAGCAGATAAATAATGCCGTTGACCATGTCTTCGAGGTGGATCCACGGCAGGTATTGGCGGCCGTCGCCGATCGGGCCGCCGAGCCCGAAGCGGAACGGCGGCAGCATTTTGGCCAGCGCGCCGCCCTGTGGCGCCAGCACCACGCCGGTGCGCAGCAGGCAGACGCGGGTGGCGTCGCTCTGCGCTTGCAGCGCCAGCGTTTCCCAGCGCTGGCACAGCTGGTGGGTGAATTCGTCGTGCGGCGGCTCCTCTTCGGTGACCACCGCCTGCCCCTGATCGCCGTAGTAGCCGACGGCGGAACCGGAAATCAGCACGCCGGGCGGCGTGCTGCCGGCCTTGATCAGCTGCGCCAGGCGTTCGGTCAGATCCCAGCGGCTGCGGCACAGGCGCTCTTTCTGCTGCGCGCTCCAGCGCTTGTCGGCGATAGGTTCGCCGGCCAGGTTGATCACCGCGTCGAAGTCATCCAGCGACTGCCGGTCGTCCAGCGTTTGCCAATAGCTCGGCCGATCGCCGAGCCTGGCTCGGGCGCGCCGCTCGTCGCGGGTCAGTACCGTAATGTGGTGAGAAAGCGCCAGCAGTCTTGCCGTCAGGCTGCTGCCTATCAATCCCGTTGCGCCGGTGATCAGGATCCGCATGGTCTACCTCCCTGAGTTAGCCCCGGCGGTAGCTCATGGTCATGGAGACCGAATCGGCGTAGCGCAGAGCCAGAAGTTTATCTATCTCCACTTCAGCATAGGTTACCCAGGCGTGTTCTTTTACGATGTCGAGCACATCCTGCGTTAATTTTTCCAGCAACGCGAAACGGTTATCTTCCACATGGCGGATGATCGCTTTGGTGATGGTGCGGTAGTTGAGCGCGTCGGCGATGTCTTCGCTGTTGCGCGCCTTGTCCGCCGGGTAGTGGATCACCACGTTGATCAGAACGTCCTGCCGGTTGTTGATTTCCTCTTCCTTGATACCGATGAACGTGCGCAGCCGCAGATTTTTAATGCGAATAACGGCGTCGGGTTGACTGAAAGACATCAGAGATTCTCCATAGGTCTGATTATTAGCGTTCAGAATACACGGAAAGTAAGGAAATGATAACGTGAGGACGATGTGACTCCCCGGCCGACGGGGAGTCGGAGGAGGCGATTAGGCTTGTTCGGCCAGTTTGTAGGCGCGCTCGGTCGCCGGGCGGTTGCTGATGCGCTCGAACCAGTTGCGCACCGCCGGGTAATCTGCCAGATCGATGCGCTGGCGCGGATGCGACACCACCCACGGGTAGGTGGCGATATCGGCGATGCTGTAGTTATCGCCGCCCAGGTACGGGTGTTTTTGCAGTTCAGCGTCCAGCACGCCGTACAGCCGTTTGGTTTCCAGATGGTAACGCTCGATGGCGTAAGGCACCGGCTGCGGCGCGTAGTGGTTAAAGTGGTGATTCTGCCCGAGCATCGGCCCGAACCCGGCCACCTGCCAGAACAGCCACTGCAGGGTGGCGGCGCGTTCGCGCAGGCCCTTGCTCAGCAGCTTGCCGGTCTTCTCCGCCAGATACAGCAGGATTTCCCCGGACTCGAACAGGCTGATTGGCGCGCCGCCGTCCACCGGTTGCTGATCGACAATCGCCGGGATTTTGTTGTTGGGAGAAATGCTCAGAAAGTCCGGTTTGAACTGCTCGCCGGCGCTGATGTTTACGCGATGGATACGGTAGGGCAAGCCGACCTCTTCCAGAAACAAGGTGATCTTGTGACCATTGGGAGTAGGCGCGTAATACAGGTCAATCATGTTGCCTCCTGCGGTAAGGTGATCTGTAATTCATTACACGTTGCTGCGGTCTTCGCCGCGCACAAAGGTATATCAGAGATCCAACAATAGCAGCTAAGGATAGCAGGCTATGTGGGATTCGTCCGATGCTATCTGCGCAGTTGGATCACAATTCTCCACCGGAGCGGGCGGCGGTTTGCCGCACGGCGCCGGCGCGGTAAAATGGCGCTTATTTCCCTCTATAGGACAAGGTTATGAAGCTGATGTTCGCCTCGGATATCCACGGATCGCTGCCGGCTACCGAACGCGTGCTGGAATTGTTCGCACAACAGGGAGCTGACTGGCTGATTCTTCTGGGCGATTTGCTGAATCACGGCCCGCGCAACGCGCTGCCGGCCGGGTATCAGCCCGCTCAGGTTGCCGAACGATTGAATCGCTATAGCGACAAGATCATCGCCGTTCGCGGCAATTGCGACAGCGAGGTCGATCAGATGCTGCTGACGTTTCCCATCGAGGCGCCCTGGCAGCAGGTTTTACTGCAAAAAAGACGATTGTTTTTGACCCACGGTCACCTTTATCATCCCTCGGCACTGCCGCCGTTATCCCGCGGTGACGTCCTGGCCTACGGCCATACGCATCTGCCGCAGGCGGAGCGGCAGGGTGAGATCTATTGCTTCAATCCGGGCTCGGTCAGCATCCCGAAAGGGGGCTTTCCGGCCAGCTACGGCATGTTGGATCGGGGCACTTTGCGCGTGCTGACGCTCGACGACGGCAAGGTCGTCGCGGAGGTGGCGTTAACACGCTAAACGCACTAATTTATACACACACAATAAAAATCTTTGAAAAACACTCATTGATTAACCAGCGCGCGGGATGCATCGCGCCAAAATAGAAGGTTTTAGAGGATGGCGGAACAGGGTCAGGCTGCAGATACCGAATGGGTTGATATCGTCGACGAGCAAAACGAGGTGATTGCGCAATCCAGTCGTCAACAGATGCGGGCGGAGCGGCTGCGTCATCGTGCTACCTATATTGTGGTGCATGATGGGATGGGAAAAATTCTGGTGCAGCGTCGCACCGAGATCAAGGACTTCTACCCGGGCTGGTTGGATGCGACGGCGGGTGGCGTAGTGCAAAGCGGTGAAAACGTGCTGGATTCGGCGCGCCGCGAGGCGGAAGAGGAGCTGGGCATCGCCGGCGTGCCTTTCGCCGAACACGGTCTGTTCTACTTCGAAGAAGAGCAGTGCCGGGTGTGGGGCGCGCTGTTTAGCTGTGTGTCGCACGGCCCGTTCGCGCTGCAGGAAGAAGAAGTGGCTGAAGTGTGCTGGCTGACGCCGGAAGAGATCACCGCGCGCTGCGACGAATTTACCCCGGATTCGCTGAAGGCGCTGTCGCTGTGGCTGACGCGCAACAACGAGCAGGATTACGGTAAGCCGCTCGACAACCACTGAGACGCCAACGCGTGAGAAAGCCGGTCATCGACCGGCTTTTTTTATGGCGCGGATTCAGCAGCTGTCGCGGCGGCACAGCGTGGCGGGCAGGGAACCTGCCGGCTGCCAGGGTTGCTCGTTCAGCCGCGCCAGCAGCGCCTGGCCGGCCTGAATGCCGATGTCGCGATGCGGAATGGTCATGGTGGTCAGCGGCGGCTGGCACACCCGGCTGAACTCGCTGTTGCCGAATCCCACCACCGCCAGATTGTCCGGCACCTTGATGCGCCGCCGCTGGCATTCATACAGCGCGCCGCCGGCCAGTTCGTCCGAGGCGCACACCAGCGCGTCCAGCTCCGGCCAGGCCAGCAAGAATTCCGGCAGCTGCTGCGCGCCAGTGCTGAAGCTGGCGGGCTGCGCGGCGTTGATCACCCGATGCGGCGACATATGGTTGCGCAGCAGCGCCTTGTGCCAGCCCTGCAGGTGCTGCTGGAAAATCCACTGTTCCTGATTGGCGCACAGCAGCCCGATGTTCTGATAGCCGCTGGCGATCACCGTTTGCGTCAGCTGATACATGGCCGCCACGTAATCGATGCCGATGCTCATGTCGATCGGATCGGCACGCACGGCGCCGATCTCCACTACCGGAATGTTGGCGGCGATCAACGCGTTGCGGGCATTTTGCGAATGCTCGACGCTGAGCAGCACCGCCGCCGCCAGGTTGTAAGAGAGCAGCGTCTCCAGCAGTTTCTCCTCGCGTTCCAGGTGGTGCTGCGATTCCGCCAGCATGATGTGATAGCCGGCGGGCTGCAGCACTTTCTGCAGGCCGGCGAACATCTCGGCGCAGCCGGATTCGGACAGGCTGGGCACCACCATGGCGATGGTGTAAGAGGAGGCCGACGCCAGCGAACTGGCGGCCAGGTTGGGCAGATACCCCAACTCGCTCACCGCGGCTTCAATCTTCTCGCGCAGTTTGTCTGAAACCTGCTCCGGCGTGCGCAGCGCGCGCGACACCGTCATGGTGCCGACGCCCGCCAGCTGCGCTACATCAGCCAACGTCACCCTGCCCGTGCTGCGTCGTTTTTTACCGATCGACATGCCAAATCCCGACTGAAATGCGCGCGCGGCGCATAAAAATGGTGAGGGTGGGAAGCCGACGGCGCGGCTTCGACGATCCCCGTATGCGGCACATTCTACCCCGTTAGCCGAAAGAGCGAGAAAAAATTGTGGTTAACGTCATACCGCGGCACGGCGTTTTGATAGCGCTATCACAGATCTGCATGATAGCGCTTTGGTAGCGCTATCTTTGTGATATCCATCACTGTGTGCCCGGGAGGGGTTGATTAAAGTTTTACCGTCGCCGGTGAATTAATCACCAGCCGCAATCATCGACTCTCGGGAGGATAACGTGCTGAAAGAGTGGCTGACCGCCGATCATATACAGCTGTGCGAACGGGTGGAGGACTGGCGCCAGGCGGTAGCGCTGAGCGCGCAGCCGCTGCTGCAAGACGGTGTGATTACGCCGAATTACCTGACGGCCATCTTTCATCAGCAGGAGAAGCTCGGCCCTTACTTCGTCCTGGCGCCGGGCATCGCCATGCCACACGCCCGACCGGAGCAGGGCGCCAACGCGCTGGGGTTATCGCTGTTGAAGATCCATCAGGGGGTGAACTTTCATTCCGCGGATAACGATCCGGTTCAGGTGGTGGTGATGCTTTCCGCACCCGACGGCAACAGCCACATCGAATTGATTTCGCAACTGGCGGAATTATTTTCCGATAACCAGGCCATGGAGGCGTTATTTCACGCCAAAGATAAACGGCAAATCGAGGATATTATCGCCCGCTATTAACGTTTAATCACCAGGAACATTATTAATGCTAACAACGCCGGGAATATGACCGGCGGCGCTACCCTACACGCTAAATTCAACAGGTGGATATCATGAAAATCATGGCGATTTGCGGTTCAGGTCTCGGCAGCAGCTTTATGGTGGAAATGAACATTAAAAAGGTGCTGAAAAAGATGGGGGTGGAGGCCGAGGTTGAACACTCCGATCTGTCGTCCGCCACTCCCGGCGCGGCCGACGTGTTCGTGATGGCGAAAGACATTGCCGACAGCGCCAGCGTGCCGGCCGAGCAGCTGGTGGTGATCAGCAACATCATCGACATCAATGAGCTGGAAGCCAAGCTGCGCGCTTACTTCGAAGCCCACTCAATCCTCTGAATAAAACGATTGGCGAGGTGGATATGTTTATCCAGGAAACGCTCAAGTTTGTGGTGGATATATTAAAGGTGCCTTCGGTGCTGGTCGGGCTTATTGCGCTGATCGGTTTGCTGGCGCAAAAGAAATCCTTTTCCGACGTGGTGAAAGGCACGGTAAAAACCATTCTCGGCTTTATCGTTTTGGGCGGCGGCGCCACGGTATTGGTCGGGTCGCTCAATCCGTTGGGCGGCATGTTCGAACACGCGTTTAATATTCAGGGCATCATTCCGAACAACGAAGCGATCGTCTCTATCGCGCTGGAGAAATACGGCGCTTCCACCGCCTTGATCATGGCGTTTGGCATGGTGGCGAACATCGTGGTGGCGCGCTTCACCCGGCTGAAATACATCTTCCTCACCGGCCACCACACCTTCTACATGGCCTGCATGATCGGCATCATCCTGACGGTGGCAGGCTTCGAGGGCGTGCAGTTGGTGTTTACCGGCGCGTTGACCCTGGGGCTGGTGATGGCGTTCTTCCCGGCGATTGCCCAGCGCTATATGCGCCGCATCACCGGCAACGACGATATCGCTTTCGGCCACTTCGGCACCCTGGGCTATGTGTTGTCCGGCTGGATCGGCTCGAAGGTGGGCAAAAATTCGCGCTCAACCGAGGAGATGAACCTGCCGAAAAACCTCAGCTTCCTGCGCGACAGTTCCATTTCGATCTCGATGACCATGATCGTCATCTACCTGATCCTGGCGATCTGCGCCGGGCGGGCCTATGTGGAAAGCGAGCTCAGCGGCGGCCAGAACTACCTGGTGTATTCGATTATCCAGGCCATCACCTTCGCCGCCGGGGTGTTCATCATTCTGCAGGGCGTGCGCTTGATTCTGGCGGAGATCGTGCCGGCGTTCACCGGCTTCTCGGAAAAACTGGTGCCTAACGCGCGGCCGGCGTTGGATTGTCCGGTGGTTTATCCCTATGCCCCCAACGCGGTGCTGATCGGCTTCCTGTTCAGCTTCCTTGGCGGGTTGGCCGGGCTGTTCCTGCTGGGGCAACTGAAGATGGTGCTGATCCTGCCCGGCGTGGTGCCGCATTTCTTCACCGGCGCTACCGCCGGGGTGTTCGGCAACGCGACCGGCGGGCGGCGCGGCGCGATGCTGGGCGCCTTTGCCAACGGGCTGCTGATCACCTTCCTGCCGGTGCTGCTGCTGCCGGTGTTGGGGGCGCTGGGTTTTGCCAACACCACCTTCTCCGACGCCGACTTCGGCGCGATCGGCATCCTGCTGGGCAATATGGCGCGCTTTATGTCGAAGGAGATGATCATGTTGGCGATCGTCGCCGTGTTCGCGCTGCTGGTGGCGCATAACTTCCTGGGAAAACGCAAAGGCGCGCCGGCCGCTGACCGCGTCGAGAAATAATGAGGGCAGACTGATGAACGACACAACGAGCGAAACGGAAATTGAAGAGCTGCGTGCCCTGGCGCGCGCGATCCGCCTGGAAACGCTGAAAGCGCTGACCGGGCTGGGCTTCGGCCACTATGGCGGCTGCATGTCGGTGGTGGAGACGCTGGCGGTGCTGTACGGCGGCGTGATGCGCATCGATCCGGCGGATCCGGACTGGCCGGAGCGCGATGACTTTGTGCTGTCGAAAGGGCACGCCGGCCCGGCGCTGTACAGCACGCTGGCGATCAAGGGCTACTTCCCGCTGGCGGAACTGAAGACCCTCAACCAGAACGGCACGCGTCTGCCGAGCCACCCGGACCGGCTGCGCACGCGCGGCGTGGACGCCACCACCGGCTCACTGGGGCAGGGCGTGTCGATCGCCGCCGGCATGGCGTTATCCCATCGGCTGGCGGGGCGGCGCAATCGGGTGTTCAGCATTCTCGGCGACGGGGAGCTGAATGAAGGACAGTGCTGGGAGGCGTTCCAGTTTATCGCCCACCACAACCTGAACAACCTGACGCTGTTCATCGATTACAACAAGCAACAGCTGGACGGCGCGCTGGACGAGGTGATCCAACCGTTCGATCTGGCCGCCAAGTTCCGCGCCTTCGGCTTTGAGGTGCAGACTGTCAAGGGCGACGACATCGCGGCGCTGCTGGCGGCGGTAGCGCCGGCGCGCGGCGGTGAACAGCGGCCGCTGGCGATCGTGCTCGACAGCATCAAGGGACAGGGCGTGACCTATCTGGAAAACCTGTCGAACTCACACCACCTGCGCCTGACGCCGGACGTGCAGTTGGAGATCGAAAAAGCCATCGCCGAACTGGAGGCCGCCCATGTTTAACGTAGTGACGCAGTTGGAAAACGACACCGTCGAAATGCGCAAAGTCTACGCCGGCGCGGTGCGGCGGCAGATTGAGGCGGGCGCGCCGATCATCGCGCTGGAGGCGGATTTGATGAGCTCGATGGCGATGGACGGCGTGCACCAGGATCATCCGCAGCACGTGATCAACTGCGGCATCATGGAGGCCAACGTGATCGGCGTCGCCGCCGGGCTGTCGCTCACCGGCCGGGTGCCGTTCGTGCACACTTTCACCGCCTTCGCCAGCCGCCGCTGTTTCGATCAGCTGTTCATGTCGCTGGATTACCAGCGCAACAACGTCAAAGTGATCGCCTCCGACGCGGGGGTGAGCGCCTGCCACAACGGCGGCACCCACATGTCGTTCGAAGACATGGGCATCGTGCGCGGGCTGGCGCATTCGGTGGTGCTGGAGGTGACCGACGCCACCATGTTCGCCGACGTTCTGCGCCAGCTGATGGATCTGCGCGGCTTCTACTGGGTGCGCACCATCCGCAAGCAGGCGACGCGCATCTACCAGGAAGGCTCGCGCTTTACCATCGGCAAGGGCAACCTGCTGCGCGACGGTGACGATATCACGCTGATCGCCAACGGCATCATGGTGGCGGAGGCGCTGAAGGCGGCGGAGATGCTGGCGCGGCAGGGTGTCAGCGCGGCGGTGATCGATATGTTCACCCTCAAGCCTATCGACCGTGAACTGATCAAAACCTACGCGGCCAAGACCGGACGCATCGTCACCTGTGAAAACCACAGCATTCATAACGGGCTGGGATCGGCGGTGGCGGAGGTGTTGGCGGAGGAGTGCCCGACGCCGATGCGGCGCGTGGGGGTGAAGGAGCGTTACGGCCAGGTGGGCACCCAGGCGTTTTTACAGCAGGAGTATGGTCTGACCGCCGAACATATTCTGGAGGCCGCCGGGCAGCTGCTGGCGCGTTAGGGAACGCAAAAGAAAAGCGCCGGTCAGTGACCGGCGCTTTTTTATCGCTCAACCTGAAGAATATCAGGCCTTGGCGGCGGCAGCGTCAGCCTGGGAAGACTGGATCGCCGTCAGCGCAACGGTGTAGACGATATCGTCAACCAGTGCGCCGCGCGACAGGTCGTTCACCGGCTTGCGCATGCCTTGCAGCATCGGCCCGATGGAGACCAGGTCAGCGGAACGCTGTACCGCTTTGTAGGTGGTGTTGCCGGTGTTCAGATCCGGGAAGATGAACACGGTCGCCTGGCCGGCCACCGGTGAGTTCGGCGCCTTGGACTTGGCAACGTCGGCCATGATGGCGGCGTCGTACTGCAGCGGGCCGTCGATGATCAGGTCCGGGCGTTTTTCCTGCGCCAGACGGGTCGCTTCGCGCACTTTCTCGACGTCGCTGCCCGCACCGGAGTTGCCGGTGGAGTAGGAGATCATCGCCACGCGCGGCTCGATGCCGAAGGCGGCGGCGGAATCCGCAGACTGGATGGCGATTTCAGACAGCTGCTCGGCGGTCGGATCCGGGTTGATCGCGCAGTCGCCGTAGACCAGTACCTGGTCAGGCAGCAGCATGAAGAACACGGAGGACACCAGCGAGCTGCCCGGCGCGGTTTTGATCAGCTGCAACGGCGGACGGATGGTGTTGGCGGTGGTGTGAACCGCGCCGGAGACCAGACCGTCGACTTCGCCTTGTTCCAGCATCAGGGTGCCGAGCACCACGTTGTCTTCCAGCTGCTCGCGCGCGACCACTTCGGTCATGCCCTTGCTCTTGCGCAGCTCAACCAGACGCGGCACGTAGTTTTCACGCACGGCGACCGGATCGACGATTTCGATGCCTTTGCCCAGCTCAACGCCTTGCGCCGCCGCGACGCGCTGGATCTCGTCCGGGTCGCCGAGCAGCACGCATTCCGCGATGCCGCGTTCGGCACAGATGGCCGCCGCTTTCACGGTGCGCGGTTCGTCGCCTTCCGGCAGCACGATGCGCTTGCCGGCTTTACGCGCCAGCTCGGTCAGCTCGTAACGGAACGCCGGTGGAGACAGGCGGCGTGAACGCTCGGAGGTGGCGGTCAGCGAATCGATCCACTCGGTGCTGATGTGGCTGGCCACGTAGTTCTGCACTTTCTCGATGCGCTGGTGGTCGTCCGCCGGCACTTCGAGGTTGAAGCTCTGCAGGCTCAGCGAGGTCTGCCAGGTGTTGGTGTCGACCATGAACACCGGCAGGCCGGTCTGGAAGGCGCGTTCGCACAGCTTCTTGATCGGCTCGTCGATGGCGTAGCCGCCGGTCAGCAGGATGGCGCCGATTTCCACGCCGTTCATCGCCGCCAGGCAGGCGGAGACCAGCACGTCAGGGCGGTCTGCGGAGGTCACCAGCAGGGAGCCCGGGCGGAAGTGTTCCAGCATGTGCGGAATGCTGCGCGCACAGAAGGTCACGGACTTCACGCGGCGGGTCATGATGTCGCCTTCGTTGACCACGTGGGCCTTCAGGTGGCGAGCCATGTCGATGGCGCGGGTGGCGATCAGATCGAAGCTCCACGGCACGCAGCCCAGAACCGGCAGCGGGCTGTTGGCGAACAGCTGCGCAGGATCGACATGGGCGATGCTGGCCTTGGTGGAGTCGTCGAAGATTTCGGACAGGTCAGGACGGGTGCGGCCCTGATCGTCGACCGGTGCGTTCAGCTTGTTGATGATCACGCCGGTGATGTTTTTGTTCTTGCTGCCGCCGAAGCTGGTACGCGCCAGTTCGATGCGCTCTTTCAGCTGCGCCGGGGAGTCGTTGCCCAGCGCCAGCACGAAGACGATCTCGGCGTTCAGGGTTTTGGCGATCTCGTAGTTCAGCGCGTTGGCGAACTGATGCTTGCGGGTCGGCACCAGGCCTTCGATCAGCACCACTTCCGCGTCTTTGGTGTTCTCGTGGTAGCGCGCCACGATCTCTTCCATCAGCACGTCTTGCTGGTTGGAGCTCAGCAGGCCCTCAACGTAATCCATGCGCAGCGGTTCGGCCGCCGGGATGGTGGAGTTGCTGCGGATGATAGTGGTGGTCTGGTCGAGTGCGTTGTCGCCGGTGCGCGGTTGAGCGATAGGTTTGAACACGCTCAGACGAACGCCTTTTTGCTCCATGGAGCGGATGACACCCAGGCTGACGCTGGTCAGGCCGACGCTGGTGCCGGTGGGGATCAACATAATAGTACGTGACACTGAATAGTCCTCTTCACGATTAACATGAGGCTAAAACAACACCGTCAGCCTGGGCTGACGGTGTTTTGAGAGCATTACGCGGTCAGGCGGGATGCGTCCTGCGCGATGACCAACTCTTCGTTGGTCGGGATCACCAGCGCCAGGCGGCTGCCGTCTTTGGTGATGGCGCCGGATTTGCCGAAGCGAGCGGCCATGTTGCGATCGTGATCGATTTCGAAGCCCAGCAGGCCCAGTTTGTTCAGGGTCAGCTCACGCACCATGCCGGCGTTCTCGCCGATGCCGCCGGTGAAGATCACCGCGTCCAGACGGCCTTCCATCAGCGCGCTGTAGGCGCCGACGTATTTGGCCAGACGGTGGCAGAACACGTCCATGGCGCGTTTGGCGTCGGCTTTGCTGTCGTAGTTGTCTTCAACGTAACGGCAGTCGCTGGTGACTTCGGTCAGGCCCAGCAGGCCGGATTCTTTGGTCAGCATCTTGTTGATCTGATCAACGCTCATGCCCAGAGAATCGTGCAGGTGGAAGATGATAGCCGGATCGATGTCACCGCTGCGGGTGCCCATTACCAGGCCTTCCAGCGGGGTCAGACCCATGGAGGTGTCAACGCACTGGCCGTTGCGCACTGCGGTGACGGAACCGCCGTTGCCCAGGTGGCAAGTGATCACGTTCACTTCTTCCACCGGCTTGTTCAGCATCTTCGCGGCTTCCTGAGTCACGTAGAAGTGGCTGGTGCCGTGTGCGCCGTAGCGGCGAACGCCGTGGTCGCGATACAGGCTGTACGGCAGGGCGTACAGGTAAGATTCTTCCGGCATGGTCTGGTGGAACGCGGTGTCGAACACGGCAACGTTCTTGTCAGCCAGGTGAGGGAAGGATTTCAGCGCTTCCGCGATGCCGATCAGGTGAGCTGGGTTGTGCAGTGGTGCAAACGGCACGGAATCTTTGATACCCTGCAGAACTTCGTCGTTGATCACGGCGGAGGCGGTGAACTTCTCGCCGCCGTGCACGATGCGGTGGCCGATGGCGGTCAGCTGCGCGGAAAGCTCTGGTTTTTGTGCCAGAATAGTATTAACAATGAAGTTCAGCGCTTCGCTGTGTGCAGCGCCGGCCCCCAGGGCAGCTTCGTGTTTGGCGCCGTCCATTTTCCACTTGATGCGAGCTTCAGGCAGGTGGAAACACTCGGCCAAACCGGAGAGGAATTCGTCGCCGTTAACGGCATCGATGATGGCGAATTTCAGAGAAGAACTGCCGCAGTTAAGAACCAGTACTAGCTTACTCGACATGGAAGTACCTACTTAAATAGTCGTGTTGTTAAAAGAAAATCGAACACACGTGGTGAATTAATCGTCAATCAGACAACAAGCGTAGCGCATAGTGCCGATGACATTTATGATTAACATCATGTGAAGTGCACAAATCACAGGATGATGGAAAAACCGATGATTTCTCTGCGGTTTAAATAATCTTGATTTTTATAGGGCTAAAAGTTGACAAAATTTACGTCATCTTCTACCGGCCACAAGGCCGGCTTAGGATACCGATAGCCCGGTGCAAACACAAAATAAATTTAAAGCTTCAAATTTTTTAGTATGGTCTCTGGCAGCACGCTTTTAGTTTCTTTACGTGACGTTGAGGTACGCAATGACGAGCAAACCGTCCGGTTCCGTAAGCTGGTTTCAGGTCTTCCAGCGCGGGCAGCATTATATGAAAACCTGGCCGTCAGACAAACGTCTGGCACCGGTCTTTCCGGAGAACCGCGTTGCGCGTGCCACCCGTTTCGCTATTCGTTTCATGCCGCCGTTGGCGATTTTCACGCTGACCTGGCAGATCGCGCTCGGCGGCCAGCTCGGCCCGGCGATCGCCACCGCGCTGTTCGCTTGCAGCCTGCCGATGCAGGGCTTGTGGTGGCTGGGGCGCCGTTCGGTCACGCCGCTGCCGCCGACGCTGTTGCAATGGTTCCATGAGGTGCGTAACAAGCTGACGGAAGCCGGACAGGCGGTGGCGCCGCTCGAAGGCACGCCGACCTATCAGACGTTGGCTGATTTGCTCAAGCGCGCCTTCAAGCAGCTGGACAAAACCTTCCTTGACGATCTGTAAATGAAAAAAGGCCGCGCTGTGCGGCCTTTTTCGTCTAAGCGCCAATAACCCCGGTTTAAATCAAAGAACGGTCGAGTTGTGATTTCCTGCGTTCTTGCGCTGTGCGATGCTCCCGCCATCACACAGAAATGAGGAAATCCTGATGGAAATGACCAACGCCCAGCGGCTGATCCTGTCGAATCAGTACAAGATGATGACCCTGCTCGATCCGGACAACGGCGATCGTTATCGCCGGTTGCAAACCATCGTCGAACGCGGCTTCGGTTTGCAAATGCGCGAGCTGGATCGCGACTTCGGCGAACTGAGCGAAGAGGTGTGCCGCACCATCATCAACGTGATGGAGATGCATCATGCGCTGCAGGTTTCCTGGGGCAACCTGAAAGAGAAGCAGGATCTGGACGAGCGCCGCCTGGCGTTTCTCGGTTTCGATGCCGCGACCGAGGCGCGCTACCTGAGTTACGTGCGTTTCCTGGTCAGCACCGAGGGGCGCTATACTCACTTTGATTCTGGCAGCCACGGTTTTAACGCCCAGACCAAAATGTGGGAAAAATATCAGCGTATGCTGGCGATTTGGCAGGCCTGCCCGCGCCAGTATCACTTGAGCGCCGTTGAGATAGCGCAAATCATCAATGCTTGATTAAGAAGAGGTTTTCTGTGGAGTGTAAGGGTTTTCTGTTCGATCTTGATGGCACCCTGGTGGATTCGCTGCCGGCGGTAGAGCGCGCCTGGACGCACTGGGCCGAGCGCCGCGGCGTCGACCCGCAAGCGGTGCTGGACTTCATTCACGGTAAACAGGCCATTACTTCTCTGCGCCACTTTATGCCGGGTGAAAGCGAAGCGGAAATTCAGCGTGAATTCCAATTGCTGGAGCAGGTGGAAGCGCAGGATACCGACGGCGTTCGCGCGCTGCCTGGCGCGATTGCGTTGCTGGAGCGCCTGAACGCGCTCGGCATCCCTTGGGCGATCGTCACCTCCGGTTCGGTGCCGGTGGCCGGCGCTCGCCGCCAGGCCGGCGGTTTGCCGCAGCCGGCGGTGTTCATCACCGCTGAGCAGGTTAAACATGGCAAGCCGCAGCCCGACGCCTATCTGCTGGGCGCCGAGCGCCTGGGGCTGGCGCCGCACGAGTGCGTGGTGGTCGAAGACGCACCGGCCGGCATTCTCTCCGGCCTGGCGGCGGGTTGCCAGGTGATTGCGGTCAACGCCCCGGCCGATGCGCCGAAGCTGGAGCAGGTCGACCTGCGGCTGGATTCGCTGGCGCAGATCGCCGTCGATAAAACGGCGCAGGGCGCGATCGTTCGCCGGCTGGCCTGAGTGGCATTATCTTCACCCTAATTGATTAGACCCCGCCTCGGCGGGGTTTTTTTATGCTATTTTTTAGGCCCTTGGACATTTGCCGGATGAGGCCGTTTTGAACAGCGAATTACTGTGGGTGCTGAGTTTACTGCTGATTGCCATCGTGCTGTTTACCACCAACAAGCTGCGTATGGACGTGGTGGCGCTGTTGGTGATCATCGCTTTCGTGCTGAGCGGCACGCTCAGCCTGCAGGAGGCGACGGTCGGTTTCAGCGATCCCAACGTGATTTTGATCGCCGCGCTGTTCGTGATCGGCGAAGGGCTGGTGCGCACTGGCGTGGCTTATCAGGTGGGCGACTGGCTGGTCAAAGTCGCCGGCAGCAGCGAAACCAAAATGTTGATGCTGCTGATGGTGACGGTCGCCGGGCTGGGGGCATTTATGAGCTCGACCGGCGTGGTGGCGATCTTTATCCCGGTGGTGCTCAGCGTGACGGCGAGAATGAAGATCGCGCCGGGGCGGCTGATGATGCCGCTCAGTTTCGCCGGGCTTATCAGCGGCATGATGACGCTGGTGGCCACGCCGCCCAACATGGTGGTCAACAGCGAACTGGTGCGCGAAGGCATCCATGGTTTCGGTTTCTTCAGCGTGACGCCCATCGGCCTGGCGGTGCTGGCGCTGGGCGTCGGCTACATGCTGATCGCCCGCCGTTGGCTGGGCAGCAGTGACACGGGCAAAGCCGGCGACGACTGGCAGCGCCGCTCCTTCCGTGACCTGATCCGCGATTACAAGCTGACCGGCCGTGCGCGGCGGTTGGCTGTCCGCAGCGCTTCGCCGCTGATCGGGCGTTCGCTGGACGAGCTGCACCTGCGCGCGCGCTATGGCGCCAACGTGGTGGGCATCGAGCGCTGGAAACGCTTCCGGCGGGTGATGGTCAGCGCCTCCGGCAGCACCGAGCTGCGCGAGGGCGACGTCCTCTTGATCGACATGTCGGACAGCCAGGTCGATCTGCGTGAATTCTGCGGCGAACAGCGGCTGGAGCCGATGGTGCTGCGCGGTGATTACTTCTCGGAACAATCGCGCAACGTCGGCATGGCGGAGGTCTCGCTGATCCCGGACTCGGCGCTGCTGGGCAAAAGCCTGCGCGAAGCGGCGTTCCGCAGCCGCTACGATCTGAACGTGGTGGGCATCCGCCGCCACGGCGAGACGCTGGGCGGCAAGTTGGTGGACGAGCCGCTGGAACTGGGCGACATCTTGCTGGTGATCGGCGACTGGAAGGCGATTCGTCAGCTGCAGGCCAAAACCCACGACTTTATCGTGCTCAATCTGCCGGCCGAGGTGGACGAAGTGGCACCGGCCATCACGCAGGCGCCGCACGCGCTGTTTTGTCTGGCGCTGATGGTGGCGATGATGCTGACCGACGAAATCCCCAACCCAATCGCGGCGCTGATCGCCTGTTTGCTGATGGGCAAGTTCCGCTGTATTGATATGGAGAGCGCCTATAAATCAATCCATTGGCCGAGCATTATTTTGATCGTCGGCATGATGCCGTTCGCGCAGGCGCTGCAAAAGACCGGCGGGGTCGATCTGATCGTCAGCGGGCTGATGGACGTCGCCGGCGGCGCGGGGCCGCGCGTGATGCTGCTGTGCCTGTTCGTCTTGTGCGCCACCATCGGCCTGTTTATTTCCAACACCGCGACGGCGGTGCTGATGGCGCCGATCGCCATTGCCGCCGCGCGCGAAATGGGGGTATCGCCATACCCGTTCGCGATGATTATCGCCGTCGCCGCGTCCGCCGCCTTTATGACGCCGGTCTCTTCACCGGTCAATACGCTGGTGCTGGGGCCGGGCAATTACAAGTTCGGCGATTTCGTGCGGCTCGGCGTGCCGTTCACCCTGTTGGTGATGGCGGTCAGCGTGATTGTGGTGCCGTGGCTCTACGGTTTTTAACGGCGCAGCGAGGCTGCGCCGGCGGGGTTACAGCGAGTTGTCGAGGCTGATTTCGTCCAATGACAGGCTGAAACTGGGAATGAATACCTCCATGAAGTAGTCCATTTCCGGGCTGCGGCGCTGCTCCAGGGTTTTATCCAGCCGCGCCTTGGCCAGGGTGAATTCGTTGTTGCCGGCAGAGAGTTCTTCCAGGCATTTCAGGTAGGCGCACAATGCGTCCGCCTGCTTTACCACCTGTTTTTCATCTTCGCTGTAGTAGTGCTCATCGAGAATGGTGCGGAAATCGTTGCGCAGTTCCGCGGGGATCATGTCCAGCAGCTTTTGCTGGGCGATCTTTTCGATCTTCTTGTACTCATGGGCGATCTGCGGATTGTAGTACTTGATCGGCGTCGGCATGTCGCCGGTGATCACTTCGCTGGCGTCGTGGTACATCGCCAGCAGGGCAACGCGGTCGGCGTTGAGATTGCCGTTGAATTTGCGGTTCTTGATCACCGCCAACGCGTGGGCGACAAAGGCCACCTGCAGACTGTGTTCGGAGACGTTCTCGGTACGCACGTTGCGCATCAGTGGCCAGCGGTTGATCAGTTTCAGGCGGGACAGATGGGCGAAGAAATGGCTCTGGCTCATGGTGCTCTCTTTAACGGCAAGTGAGGGCCCCATTGTGAAGCAGTGACGGCGAATTTTGCAACCGGGCAATGAGAGAAGGGCGCAGCAAGGCGCTGCGCCCCAGGCGATTACTGATGGTAGCCTTCAAGGAAACGGCCCAGCTTGCCGACCGCCATTTCCAGCTCGTCTACGCGCGGCAGGGTGACGATACGCACGTGATCCGGGTAGGGCCAGTTGAATGCGGTCCCCTGCACCAGCAGCACTTTTTCCTGCAGCAGCAGATCCAGCACCAGTTTCTGGTCGTCATGGATATTGAAGCGTTTGGCATCGATGCGCGGGAACATATACAGCGCGCCCTGCGGCTTCACGCATGAGACGCCCGGAATGTCGTTGAGCAGTTCCCAGGTGCGGTTGCGCTGTTCGTACAGACGGCCGCCGGGCTGAATGAATTCGCTGATACTTTGATAACCGCCCAGCGCGGTCTGAATGGCGTGCTGCATCGGCACGTTGGCGCACAGGCGCATCGAAGCCAGCATCTCCAGCCCTTCGATATAGCCTTTGGCGTGCTTCTTCGGCCCGTTCAGCACCATCCAGCCTTGACGGAAGCCCGCCACGCGGTAGGTTTTCGACAGGCCGTTGAAGGTCACGGTCAACAGATCCGGCGCCAGCGCAGCGATCGAATGATGCTCCGCTTCGTCATACAGGATCTTGTCGTAGATTTCGTCGGCGAAGATGATCAGGTTGTGTTGGCGGGCGATCTCGACGATCTGCTCCAGCAGCGCTTTGCTGTACACCGCGCCGGTCGGGTTGTTCGGGTTGATGATCACGATGCCGCGGGTGCGCGGGGTGATCTTGCTGATGATGTCGTCCAGATCCGGGAACCAGCCGGCCTGCTCATCGCACAGGTAATGTACGGCCTTGCCGCCGGACAGCGAGACCGCGGCGGTCCACAGCGGATAGTCCGGCGCCGGCACCAGCATTTCGTCGCCGCTGTTGAGCAGCGCCTGCATGGATTGAACGATCAGCTCGGAGACGCCGTTGCCAATGTAGATATCCTCAACGGTCACGTCACGCATGTTGCGCGCCTGATAGTGCTGCATGATCGCTTTACGCGCCGAGAAGAGGCCCTTGGAGTCGGAGTAACCTTGCGCCGTGGGCAGATTGCGGATCACGTCGACCAGGATTTCGTCCGGGGCGTCGAAGCCGAACGGGGCAGGGTTGCCGATGTTCAGTTTCAGGACTTTGTTGCCTTCTTCTTCAAGACGTTTAGCTTCTTTAAGCACCGGGCCGCGAATGTCATAGCAGACGTTGTCCAGTTTGCTGGATTTCTCAATGGGGGACATAAAAAGTTGAGCCTTTTGCTGGGATAGGGGCGCTCCTACCGTGGGACGCCGCAACCCGCCCAATGTACTCCTGGCGTAGTTGCTTTTGAAGGGTTTTGCACGCCTTTGGTGCAAATGCATGTCGTAACGGGGGATTTTAGTTATGATAAGCAAAGGTAAAGTTATTTTGTGGTTCATAATTTCATGAACTATAATTTTACTAGGGTTTTGTTCTGTGAAATTGCGTGTCGATAAACGAGACGTGCCGGCGATCGCGGCCGGTAGCAGTGAAATGATAAGCCGAAAGTGAGAATGGGCTTCAATAAACTGTAAAGGAACGATAATACCGGAGTTGTCTGATAGCGGGTTGCCGGTTAGCGCACCACACTAAGAAAATGGCATATTTACATTAGCTTTACTTTATATTTCAGCTTAAGCATTGTTTATGTGGTTATAGGATTATTATTTAAAGTAAAAATCTTACTGATTGAATTTATTAAATTCATTGAGTGATAACACGAAGTTGGTGCCGTTAATTATTTATTTTTCTTACTCTGTAATGCAGTCTGAACGCCGGTTGATAAGGATTCTCAGTAGCACGAATGGAGTGGAAATTAGGCGGTATCAATGAGTAAAATCTCAGGTTCGGTGGGGGTTTTCCCTTTCCACCGGTATTCAGTCTCCCGCGTTCTATAAGCACCATCGATAGATCGCATTTTAAAAGGCGATAGAGGTAACGAATCATAAGTAATTTTTTTGCCCTCCACTTATGAGTGGGGTACTGTCATAACAGGCTCCGTCCTTTTCAACGGCGTCTGAGAAACACACCAGGGTAGTAGTTCGTAAATTAGAATTTAAAAAAGTGAAGAATACACTATGACAACTGCAAATCGTCCGATACTTAATCTCGACCTCGATCTGCTAAGAACCTTTGTTGCGGTTGCTGATTTGAATACCTTCGCGGCGGCGGCTGTTGCCGTTTGCCGTACGCAATCAGCCGTCAGCCAACAAATGCAGCGATTAGAGCAACTGGTCGGCAAAGAACTGTTTGCCCGCCATGGGCGCAACAAACTCCTGACTGAGCATGGTATTCAGCTTCTCGGTTATGCCAGGAAGATCCTGCGCTTTAACGACGAAGCCTGTACCTCGCTGATGTACAACAATATTAAAGGTGTTCTGACCATCGGCGCTTCCGACGACACCGCCGATACCATTCTGCCTTTCCTGTTGAACCGTGTGACCGCCATCTATCCGAAGCTGGCCATTGACGTGCGCGTAAAGCGCAGCACGACGATGGTCGATCTGCTGGAAGAGGGTGAGATCGATCTGGCGGTGACCACGGCCGATCCGGCCGGGCACCCGCACATCGTGCTGCGCACGTCGCCGACGCTGTGGTACTGCGCTGCCGATTACCACTATCAGGCCGGCGAACCTATCCCGCTGGTGGTGATGGATGAACCAAGCCCGTTCCGCGCGCTGGCGATCAAACAGTTGGACGAAGCCGGTATCCCGTGGCGTATCGCCTACGTCGCCTCCACGCTGTCTGCGGTGCGGGCGGCCTGTAAGGCCGGCCTGGGCGTGACCGCGCGGCCGATCGAGATGATGAGCCCCGATCTGCGGGTGCTGGGCGCGGTGGAAGGTTTGCCGCCGCTGCCGGATACCCAGTATGCGCTGTGCAAAAACGCGCAGTGCAGCAACGAACTGGCAATGGCCATCTTCAGCGCGATGCAGGGCGGCAATGACGGCTATGGCTTCAACGGCGCGGAAGCCGGTCTCCAGGGCGATCAGGATGATGCCAGCCTGGTGGACGAAGAAGAATAACGCCGCGGCGTGATATCTGATGAAAAACCTCTGCTTCGGCGGAGGTTTTTTTTGGCCGTTTTTTAATGATTTCTACTGTTATAGAGGTTTAAGTGTGATTTTGTTATGAGTTTCCTGTTTTATTAACTTTTAAGCGTTGCTGAAAAGAGAATTTGACCGGGTTTAAGATGCTGGGTTTATTTTTTGAACAATAAGATTGAATGAGTTAAAGGCATGGTAATAGCAGGGTTATTTTGTTAGCTTATGGCGGCCGTTTTTGCGGCTTAATTTGAGGAAAATTGTTAAAGGGCCACACTTTTTTTGAGGATTTATGCTGAAAACGTGTCCTGGATCAAAAAAATACCCCTAGGTAGTGAGTGGAAGAACAGGGAATTCCTGAGACAATGGTATAGTAAAACTGAAATGTGCATGTTGGTTTATATCTATCTGTTTCTACACAAAAATTAACTGACACGATTTAGCCTGTCCCTGGCGCATCAAATGTTAATCAAATGATACGTATGTAAACTAGTGTGTAGATACTTTTGTCAAAGTTGACAAAAGGTTATAGAAAGGAGTAAAAAGCCCACAGAAAAACGCTGCCTAACTCGCTGTAAAAGCAGTTTGTTTGTGTGGTTATTTATCCTTCCCTTAAATCGATGTGGCGCACTAACTGCCGGTGACAAGAGCAGTGCGATCGACGCCACTTTTGATGAGTAAGCATAGAGTATGTCAACAACCACTGAAGTTATCGCTCATCACTGGGCGCTCGCCGTATTTCTCGTCGTGGCTATCGGGCTTTGCGGCTTAATGCTGCTGGGTGCGTTCTTCTTGGGCGGGAGAGCCCGGGCGCGCGCCAAACACACCCCGTTTGAATCAGGCATCGACTCGGTCGGCACGGCGCGCATGCGCTTGTCCGCCAAGTTCTACCTGGTGGCCATGTTCTTCGTTATTTTCGACGTTGAAGCCTTATACCTGTATGCCTGGTCGGTCTCGATTCGCGAGAGCGGCTGGGTGGGCTTTATCGAAGCCGCCATTTTCATTTTGGTGCTATTGGCCGGTCTGGTTTATCTGGTGCGCATCGGCGCGTTGGATTGGACTCCGGCGCGTTCCCAACGCCGCAGCAAACCGAGCACGATCACTAACACCAACAGTCATCCGCAGTAACAGCGAGGCATTAAGATGGACTATACGCTCACCCGCATAGACCCGAACGGTGAGAACGACCGTTATCCCCTGCAAAAACAGGAGATCGTCGCCGATCCCCTGGAACAACAGGTCCACCGCACGGTTTACATGGGTAAACTCGAACATGCGCTGCATGACATGGTGAACTGGGGGCGTAAAAACTCTATTTGGCCGTATAACTTCGGCCTTTCGTGCTGTTACGTGGAGATGGTGACGTCGTTTACCGCCGTTCACGACGTGGCGCGTTTCGGTGCGGAAGTGTTGCGCGCCTCCCCGCGTCAGGCTGACCTGATGGTGGTGGCCGGCACCTGCTTCACCAAGATGGCCCCGGTCATCCAACGCCTCTACGAGCAGATGCTGGAACCGAAGTGGGTGATTTCGATGGGTGCCTGCGCCAACTCCGGCGGCATGTACGACATCTATTCCGTGGTGCAGGGCGTGGACAAGTTCCTGCCGGTCGACGTGTACATTCCCGGCTGCCCACCGCGTCCGGAAGCCTACATGCAAGCGCTGATGCTGTTGCAGGAATCCATCGGCAAAGAACGTCGCCCGCTGTCGTGGGTTGTCGGCGATCAGGGCGTTTACCGCGCCAATATGCAGTCTGAAAGAGAGCGTAAACACGGCGAGCGCATCGCGGTGACCAACCTCCGGACGCCTGACGAGATTTAAGACGTTCATTTAACGTCCATCTTAGTGCGCTATTGGTTAACACAGCGAAAAGTGAAACTTGCGGCGAATAACCCTTTAGTGTGGTGAAAAAAAATTATGACAGATTTGACGACGCACGACGCCTTGCCTGCCTGGCAGACCCGAGATCACCTTGACGACCCGGTGATCGGCGAACTGCGCAACCGTTTTGGGCCGGAAGCCTTTACTGTTCAGGCCACCCGCACCGGCATGCCCGTGGTATGGGTTAAACCTGACCAGTTACTGGAAGTAATGACGTTCCTGAGAAAACAGCCGAAGCCGTATGTCATGCTGTTCGATCTGCATGGCGTGGACGAACGTCTTCGCACCCACCGCGACGGCCTGCCCGCTGCGGATTTCTCCGTTTTCTACCATCTGATCTCCATCGAGCGCAACCGCGACATCATGCTGAAGGTGGCGCTGTCTGAAAAAGACCTGCACGTGCCGACGGCGACCAAGGTGTTCCCGAACGCCAACTGGTACGAGCGCGAAACCTGGGAAATGTTCGGCATCACCTTCGACGGCCACCCGCACCTGTCGCGCATCATGATGCCGCAGACCTGGGAAGGGCACCCGCTGCGTAAGGACTACCCGGCGCGCGCCACCGAATTCGATCCTTTCGTGCTGACCAAGCAGAAAGAAGATCTGGAGATGGAAGCGCTGACCTTCAAGCCGGAAGACTGGGGCATGAAGCGCGGCACCGAGAACGAAGACTTCATGTTCCTCAACCTCGGCCCGAACCACCCGTCCGCGCACGGTGCGTTCCGCATCATTCTGCAGCTGGACGGCGAAGAGATCGTCGACTGCGTGCCGGATATCGGCTATCACCACCGCGGCGCCGAGAAGATGGGCGAGCGTCAATCCTGGCACAGCTACATTCCGTACACCGACCGCATCGAGTACCTCGGCGGCTGCGTGAACGAAATGCCTTACGTGCTGGCGGTCGAGAAACTGGCCGGCATCAAGGTGCCTGAGCGCGTCGACACCATCCGCGTGATGCTGTCCGAACTGTTCCGCATCAACAGCCACCTGCTGTACATCTCCACCTTCATTCAGGACGTCGGCGCGATGACTCCGGTGTTCTTCGCCTTTACCGACCGTCAGAAGATCTACGATCTGGTGGAAGCGATCACCGGTTTCCGTATGCACCCGGCCTGGTTCCGCATCGGCGGCGTCGCGCACGATCTGCCGCGCGGCTGGGATCGCCTGCTGCGTGAATTCCTCGACTGGATGCCGAAACGTCTGGACTCCTACGTGAAAGCGGCGCTGAAGAACAGTATCCTGAAAGGCCGCTCCATCGGCGTCGCGTCTTACAACGCCAAAGAAGCGCTGGAGTGGGGCGTGACCGGCGCCGGCCTGCGCGCGACCGGCGTTGAGTTCGACGTGCGTAAATGGCGTCCGTATTCCGGCTACGAGAACTTCGACTTCGAAGTGCCGGTCGGCGACGGCACCAGCGACTGCTACACCCGCGTGATGCTGAAGGTGGAAGAGCTGCGCCAGAGCCTGCGCATCCTCGAACAGTGCCTGAACAACATGCCGGAAGGCCCGTTCAAGGCCGATCACCCGCTGACCACGCCGCCGCCGAAAGAGCGCACGCTGCAGCACATTGAAACGCTGATCACCCACTTCCTGCAGGTTTCCTGGGGCCCGGTGATGCCAGCCAACGAATCATTCCAGATGATTGAAGCCACCAAAGGGATCAACAGCTACTACCTGACCAGCGACGGCAGCACCATGAGCTATCGCACCCGGGTACGTACGCCGAGCTTTGCGCACCTGCAGCAGATCCCATCGGTCATCCGTGGCAGCCTGGTTTCCGACCTGATCGTCTATCTGGGTAGTATCGATTTTGTAATGTCAGATGTGGACCGCTAACTATGCATGATCAAAAAGACAATCACGCAGTCAATGATGCGCTCGAGCCCATCAACGCAGCCGCTCCTCAGAGCGGCGTTGATGCATTTGTACTGAGCGCGGAAGAACGTGATGCGATCGAGCACGAAAAGCACCATTACGAGGATCCGCGCGCCGCTTCCATCGAAGCACTGAAAATTGTGCAGAAGCAGCGCGGTTGGGTTCCGGACGGTGCGATTTACGCCATCGCGGAAGTGCTGGGCATCCCCGCCAGCGACGTAGAAGGCGTGGCCACGTTCTACAGCCAGATTTTCCGTCAGCCAGTAGGACGTCACGTGATCCGTTATTGTGACAGCGTTGTTTGTCACATCACCGGTTACCAGGGCATTCAGGCCGCTATCGAGAAGAAGCTGAACATCAAGCCGGGTCAAACCACCTTTGATGGCCGCTTCACGCTGTTGCCGACCTGCTGTCTGGGCAACTGCGATAAAGGGCCGACCATGATGATTGATGAGGACACTCACAGTCAGCTGAAGCCTGAAGATATCGAGACGCTACTGGAGCAGTATCAATGACCAAGCACATTGTACGCACTCCCGAAACGCATCCGCTGACCTGGCGTCTGCGCGATGACAAGCAGCCGCTGTGGCTGGACGAATACCGCAGCAAAAACGGCTATGCCGGTGCGGAAAAGGCCCTGAAGGGCCTGGCGCCCGACGAGATCGTCAGCCTGGTGAAAGATTCCGGGCTGAAGGGCCGCGGCGGCGCGGGCTTCTCCACCGGTTTGAAGTGGAGCCTGATGCCGAAGGACGAATCCATGAACATCCGTTACCTGCTGTGTAACGCCGATGAGATGGAACCGGGCACCTATAAAGACCGCCTGCTGATGGAACAGCTGCCGCACCTGTTGGTGGAAGGCATGCTGATCTCCGCGTTCGCGCTGAAAGCCTACCGTGGCTACATCTTCCTGCGCGGTGAGTACATCGAAGCGGCGGCCCATCTGCGTCGCGCCATCGCGGAAGCCACCGAAGCCGGCTATCTGGGCAAGAACATTCTCGGCACCGGGTTTGATTTCGAGCTGATCGTGCACACCGGCGCCGGCCGTTACATCTGCGGCGAAGAAACCGCGCTGATCAACTCGCTGGAAGGCCGCCGCGCCAACCCGCGCTCCAAGCCGCCATTCCCGGCCAGCGCCGGCGTGTGGGGCAAGCCGACCTGCGTCAACAACGTCGAAACGTTGTGCAACGTGCCGGCCATTCTGGCGAACGGCGTGGAGTGGTACACCGGCATCTCCAGCAGTGAAGACAAAGGCACCAAGCTGATGGGCTTCTCCGGCCGGGTGAAAAATCCGGGCGTCTGGGAGCTGCCGTTCGGCACCACCGCGCGTGAAATCCTGGAAGACTACGCCGGCGGCATGCGCGACGGTCTGCGCTTCAAAGCCTGGCAGCCGGGCGGCGCGGGCACCGACTTCCTGACCGCCGATCACCTCGACCTGCCGATGGAATACGGCGCGATCGGTAAAGCCGGCAGCCGTCTCGGCACCGCGCTGGCGATGGCGGTAGACCACGAAATCGGCATGGTGCCGCTGGTGCGCAACCTGGAAGAGTTCTTCGCCCGTGAGTCCTGCGGCTGGTGTACGCCATGCCGCGACGGCCTGCCGTGGAGCGTGAAGATCCTGCGTGCGTTGGAAAACGGCGAAGGGCAGCCGGGGGATATTGAAACCCTCGAACAGCTGTGCCGTTCCCTCGGCCCGGGCAAAACCTTCTGCGCCCACGCGCCAGGTGCCGTAGAGCCACTGCAAAGCGCGATTAAATATTTCCGTGAAGAGTTCGAGGCGGGTATCGCCGTGCAGCACTTCGGCAACGCCCATGCGATTGGCGGCATTCAGCCGAACAATCTGCTGAAGCAGCGCTGGTAAGCCGAATTCGCCCGAACACGGCCAGAATTTTTGATTAACGCCTGCCGCAAGGCAGGCCACTTGGAAGCATGCTGACTATGGCTACGATTCATGTAGACGGCAAAGAGTATGAGGTAGACGGGGCGGACAACCTGCTGCAGGCTTGTCTCTCCCTCGGCCTTGATATTCCTTACTTTTGCTGGCATCCGGCGCTGGGAAGCGTCGGCGCTTGCCGCCAATGTGCGGTAAAGCAATACCAAAACGCGGAAGATACGCGCGGCCGTTTGGTGATGTCCTGTATGACCCCGGCATCCGATGGCACCTTTATCTCTATCGATGACGGCGAAGCGAAGCAGTTCCGTGAAAGCGTGGTTGAGTGGTTGATGACCAACCACCCGCACGATTGCCCGGTGTGTGAGGAAGGCGGTAACTGTCACCTGCAGGATATGACGGTAATGACCGGCCACAGCTTCCGTCGCTACCGCTTCACCAAGCGCACCCACAACAATCAGGAACTGGGGCCGTTTATCTCGCACGAGATGAACCGCTGCATCGCCTGCTATCGCTGCGTGCGTTACTACAAAGACTATGCGGACGGCACCGACTTCGGCGTGTACGGCGCACACGACAACGTCTACTTCGGTCGCCCGGAAAGCGGCACGCTGGAAAGCGAGTTCTCCGGCAACCTGGTGGAAGTGTGCCCGACCGGCGTTTTCACCGACAAAACGCACTCCGAGCGTTACAACCGTAAATGGGACATGCAGTTCGCGCCGAGCATTTGCCAGCAGTGCAGCATCGGCTGTAACACCAGCCCGGGCGAGCGCTATGGTGAGCTGCGCCGTATCGAAAACCGTTACAACGGCAGCGTGAACCACTACTTCCTGTGCGACCGCGGCCGTTTCGGTTACGGCTACGTCAACCAGAAAGATCGTCCGCGTCAACCGCAGCAGCTGCGCGGCGACGACTGGATCACCCTGAACGCCGAGCAGGCGATGCAGGGCGCGGCGGACATCCTGCGTCAGGCGAAGAAAACCATCGGCATCGGCTCCCCGCGCGCCAGCCTGGAAAGCAACTTCGCACTGCGCGAGCTGGTCGGCGCCGAGAACTACTACACCGGTATCGCTCAGGCGGAGCAATCACGCCTGTCGCTGATGCTGAACGTGCTGAAAAACGGCGGCGTCCATACGCCGGCGCTGCGTGAGATCGAAGATTACGACGCGGTGCTGGTGCTGGGCGAAGACCTGACGCAAACCGGCGCGCGCATCGCGCTGTCCGTACGTCAGGCCGTCAAGGGCAAAGCCCGCGCGATGGCGGCGGCGCAACGCGTGGCCGACTGGCAGATCGCGGCGGTGCAGAATATCGGCCAACACGCCAAGTATCCGTTGTTCACCACCAACGTCGACAACACTCGTCTGGATGACATCGCCGCCTGGAACTACCGCGCGCCGGTAGACGAGCAGGCGCGCTTCGGCTTCGCCATCGCTCACGCGCTGGATAGCGCAGCGCCGGCGGTGAACGATCTGGCTGAAGGCCTGAACAAGAAAGTCGACATCATCGTGCAGGCGCTGACCGGCGCACGCAAACCGCTGATCGTGACCGGCAGCAACGCCGGCAGCGAAGCCATCATCGAAGCGGCGGCCAACATCGCCAAAGCGTTGAAGGGCCGCGGTTCCGACGTCGGCATCACCTTCGTGGCGGGCGCAGCCAACAGCATGGGCCTGGCGATGATCGGCGGCGGTTCGCTCGATCAGGCGCTGGAACAGCTGGCGAGCGGCGCAGCCGACACCGCCATCGTGATGGAAAACGATCTCTATCGCCATGCGCCGGCGGCGCAGGTGGACGCGGCGTTGGCCAAGGTCAATAACCTGATCGTCGCCGACCACCAGCGCACCGCGATCATGGACAAAGCCAATCTGATCCTCTCCTCGGCCAGCTTCGCCGAGAGCGACGGTACGCTGATCAACCAGGAAGGCCGCGCGCAGCGCTTCTTCCAGGTATACGATCCGGCTTACTACGACGACGCCAAGAAGAATCAGTTCACCGTGATGCTGGAAAGCTGGCGCTGGATGCACTCGCTGCACTCCACCTACACCAGCCGCCACGTGGACTGGACCCAGCTCGATGACGTGATCGCCGCTTGCGTCGCCGCGTTGCCGCAGCTGCAGGGCATCGTCGATGCCGCGCCGGACGCGACGTTCCGCATTCGCGGTCAGAAGCTGGCGCGTTCGCCGCACCGTTCCAGCGGCCGTACCGCCATGCGCGCCAACATCAGCGTGCACGAGCCGCGTCAGCCGCAGGATAAAGACACCATGTTCGCCTTCTCGATGGAAGGGAACAACAGCCCGCTGGCCGATCGTCAGCAGATCCCGTTCGCCTGGGCGCCAGGCTGGAACTCACCGCAGGCATGGAACAAGTTCCAGGCCGAAGTGGGCGGCAAACTGCGCCACGGCGATCCGGGCGTGCGACTGATCGAAGCGGGGGAGGGCAGCCTCGGTTACTTCGACCGCGTGCCTGCCGCGTTCAATCCGAACGACGGCTGGCGTGTCGCGCCTTACTACCACCTGTTCGGCAGCGATGAAATGTCGCAGCGCTCTCACGTGATCCAGCAGCGTATGCCGGAAGCCTACGTGATGGTCAACCCGGCCGATGCGGCGACGCTTGGCGTTAATGCGGGCAGCCTGGTGGAGTTCAGCTGCGCGGGCCAGACTCTGCGTCTGCCGGTGCGTCTGAGTGAAACCCTGACCCAGGGCCAGGTTGGTTTGCCGCTCGGCTTGCCAGGGATCCCGCCGATCTTGGTGGGTGCTAAGGTAGACAATCTGCGGGAGGCGGCACGATGAGCTGGTTTACCCCTGAGGTGATCGACATCTTGATCGCCATTCTTAAAGCGGTCGTGATCCTGTTGGTGGTCGTGGCGTGCGGGGCATTCATGAGCTTCGGCGAACGCCGCCTGCTCGGCCTGTTCCAGAACCGCTACGGACCGAACCGCGTAGGCTGGGGCGGCTCGCTGCAGCTGGTCGCCGACATGATCAAAATGTTCTTCAAGGAAGACTGGGTGCCGAGATTCTCCGACCGGGTGATCTTCACCCTGGCGCCGATGATCGCCTTTACTTCCCTGTTGCTGGCATTTGCCATCGTGCCGGTCAGCCCGACCTGGGCGGTGTCCGATCTCAACATCGGTATTCTGTTCTTCCTGATGATGGCCGGCCTGGCGGTGTACGCCGTGCTGTTCGCCGGCTGGTCGAGCAACAACAAATACTCGCTGTTGGGCGCGATGCGCGCCTCCGCGCAAACCCTGAGCTACGAAGTGTTCATCGGCCTGTCGCTGATGGGCGTGGTGATGCAGGCGGATTCGTTCAACATGCAGGCCATCGTTGAATCTCAGGCGCACGTCTGGAACGTCATTCCGCAGTTCTTCGGCTTCGTGACCTTCGCGATCGCCGGTGTGGCGGTGTGTCACCGTCACCCGTTTGACCAGCCGGAAGCAGAGCAGGAACTGGCCGACGGTTACCACATCGAATATTCCGGCATGAAGTTCGGTCTGTTCTTCGTGGGGGAATACATTGGTATCGTCACCGTGTCCGCCCTGATTGTGACGTTGTTCTTCGGCGGCTGGCAGGGTCCGTTCCTGCCGCCATTCATCTGGTTCGCGTTGAAAACGGCCTTCTTCATGATGATGTTCATCCTGATCCGCGCCGCGCTGCCGCGTCCGCGTTATGACCAGGTGATGTCCTTCGGCTGGAAAGTGTGCCTGCCGCTGACGCTGCTGAACCTGCTGGCAACCGCCGCGGTCATTTTGTACAACGCTCAATAAGGGGTGAATAAACCATGACATTGAAAGAGTTAGTGGTTGGTTTCGGCACCCAGATGCGCAGCATTTGGATGATTGGCATGCATGCCTTCGCCAAGCGCGAAACCCAGATGTATCCGGAAGAACCGGTGTACCTGCCGCCACGCTACCGCGGCCGCATCGTGCTGACGCGCGATCCGGACGGCGAAGAGCGCTGCGTCGCCTGTAACCTGTGTGCGGTTGCCTGCCCGGTCGGCTGTATCTCGCTGCAAAAGGCAGAACAGAAAGACGGCCGTTGGTATCCGGAGTTCTTCCGCATCAACTTCTCGCGCTGCATCTTCTGCGGCCTGTGCGAAGAGGCTTGCCCGACTACCGCTATCCAGCTGACGCCGGATTTCGAACTGGGCGAGTACAAGCGTCAGGATCTGGTGTACGAAAAAGAAGATCTGTTGATCTCGGGGCCGGGTAAATATCCGGAATATAACTTCTACCGGATGGCCGGTATGGCGATTGACGGCAAAGCCAAAGGCGAAGCCGAAAACGAAGCCAAACCGATCGACGTCAAAGGTCTGTTGCCCTAAGGAGCCAGCAAGCATGGAAATTGCATTTTATCTGGCAGGTTTGATTGCGGTGGCCGCGACGATTCGCGTGATCACCCATACCAACCCTGTGCATGCGCTGCTGTATCTGATCGTCTCGTTATTGGCGATCTCGGCAGTCTTCTTCTCTCTCGGCGCCTACTTTGCCGCCGCATTGGAAATCATCGTTTATGCGGGCGCCATCATGGTGCTGTTCGTGTTCGTGGTGATGATGCTGAACCTCGGCAACGTGCAGCAGCAAGAGCGCGACTGGATGAAGCCGACGGTGTGGATCGGGCCTGGCCTGCTGTCACTGGCGCTGCTGGTGGTATTGATCGTTGCGATCCGCAGCGTATCCGATCAGGGCATCAGCGGTGAGATGGTTGACGCGAAGGCGGTGGGCATCAGCCTGTTCGGGCCTTACGTATTGGCGGTTGAGCTGGCTTCAATGCTGCTGTTGGCGGGTCTGGTTGTCGCCTTCCATATCGGCCGCGAGCACAAGCCTGGCGAGGTGCTGAGCAACGCGCCGGTGGGTGGCGAAATGGCGAGAAGAAAATCGGAGGAGCAAGCATGATCCCTCTTCAACACGGCCTGATCCTGGCGGCTATCCTGTTTGTGCTCGGGTTGACCGGGCTGCTGGTGCGCCGCAACCTGCTGTTTATGCTGATCAGCCTGGAAGTGATGATCAACGCTGCGGCGTTGGCGTTTATCGTGGCGGGAAGCTACTGGGGCCAGGCGGACGGGCAGGTGATGTACATCCTGGCGATCAGCCTGGCGGCAGCCGAGGCCAGTATCGGCCTGGCGCTGCTGCTGCAGCTCTACCGTCGTCGTCATACCCTGAATATTGATACTGTCAGTGAGATGCGCGGATGAACCTATTATATTTAACAATTCTGCTACCGCTGATCGGGTTCCTGCTGTTGGCATTTTCCCGCGGTCGCTGGTCTGAGAACACGGCGGCCACCGTCGGCGTGGGCTCTATCGGCCTGGCTGCGCTGGTCACGGTGTATGTGGCGATGGATTTCTTCGCCCAGAAAGCCGCCGGCGTGCAGCTGTTCGAGCAAAGCCTGTGGACCTGGATGGCCGTCGGCAACTTCAATATCGGCGTGACACTGGTGCTGGACGGCCTGTCGCTGACCATGCTGTCGGTGGTCACCGGCGTCGGCTTCTTCATCCACATGTTCGCTTCCTGGTACATGCGCGGTGAAGAGGGCTATTCGCGCTTCTTCGCCTACACCAACCTGTTTATCGCCAGCATGGTGGTCTTGGTGCTGGCGGACAACCTGCTGCTGATGTATCTGGGTTGGGAAGGCGTGGGCCTGTGCAGCTACCTGTTGATCGGCTTCTACTACAAAGATCCGGCCAACGGCGCGGCGGCGATGAAAGCCTTTATCGTCACCCGCGTGGGCGACGTGTTCCTGGCGTTCGCGCTGTTCATCCTCTACAACGAGCTGGGCACGCTGAACATCCGCGAGCTGATGATCCTGGCGCCGCAGAAACTGGCGGTGGGCGATACGGCCATCACCTGGGCGACGCTGATGCTGCTGGGCGGCGCGGTCGGTAAATCGGCGCAGCTGCCGTTGCAAACCTGGTTGGCGGACGCGATGGCGGGCCCAACCCCGGTTTCCGCACTGATCCACGCGGCGACCATGGTGACCGCAGGCGTCTACCTGATCGCCCGCACGCACGGCCTGTTCCTGATGGCGCCGGAAGTGCTGCATCTGGTGGGCATCGTCGGTGCGGTCACTCTGCTGCTGGCCGGCTTCGCCGCGCTGGTGCAGACCGACATCAAGCGCGTGCTCGCTTACTCTACCATGAGCCAGATCGGTTACATGTTCCTGGCGCTGGGCGTGCAGGCATGGGACGCGGCGATCTTCCACCTGATGACTCACGCGTTCTTCAAGGCGCTGCTGTTCCTGTCGTCCGGTTCGGTGATCCTGGCCTGCCACCACGAGCAAAACATCTTCAAGATGGGCGGCCTGCGCAAGAGCATCCCGCTGGTGTACGTCTGCTTCCTGGTGGGCGGCGCGGCGCTGTCTGCGTTGCCGCTGGTCACGGCCGGCTTCTTCAGTAAGGACGAGATCCTGGCGGGCGCGATGGCCAACGGCCACATCAACCTGATGGTTGCCGGCCTGGTCGGTGCGTTCATGACCTCGCTGTACACCTTCCGTATGATTTTCATCGTGTTCCATGGCGAAGAGAAAATCAAAGCGCATGCCGGTAAAGGCATCACTCACCACCTGCCGCTGCTGGTTCTGCTGGTGCTGTCCACCTTCGTCGGCGCGATGATCGTGCCGCCGTTGCAGGGCGTGCTGCCGGAGACGACCGAACTGGCGCACGGCAGCGTACTGACGCTGGAAATTACCTCCGGCGTGGTGGCTATCGTCGGCATTCTGCTGGCGGCCGCGCTGTGGCTGGGCAAACGCAGCCTGGTCAACAGCATCGCCAACAGCGCGCCGGGGCGTTTCTTCTCGACCTGGTGGTTCCATGCCTGGGGCTTCGACTGGCTGTATGACAAAGTATTCGTCAAGCCGTATCTGGGCATTGCGAAGCTGCTGCAACGCGATCCGCTGAACTCGCTGATGAACCTGCCGGCCGTCTTCTCCCGCTGGGGGAACCGCGGTCTGACGGTGAGCGAGAACGGCCAGGTGCGTTGGTATATAGCGTCTATGGGTGTGGGTGCAGTGGTCGTATTGGCTCTGTTGATTCTGGTTTAATTGAATAATTTAAACAGACGCATTTTTCGGGCGTAGCGCCGGGCAGGCGCTACGTACAAAGTTTGAAATTATTCGTATAAGGGACACAAAACGCCATGCTATTACCTTGGCTAATTCTTATCCCCTTTATCGGCGGTCTGCTGTGCTGGCAGCTTGAGCGCTTCGGTACTAAGGTGCCGCGCTGGATAGCGCTGATCGCAATGGGGCTGACGTTGGCGCTCTCTCTGCAGCTGTGGATGCAGGGCGGCTATACATTGACCACGCCGAAAGGCATTCCGCAGTGGCAGAGCGAATTCCTGCTGCCGTGGATCCCGCGCTTTGGCATCTCCATCCACCTGGCGCTGGACGGTCTGTCGCTGCTGATGGTGGTGTTGACCGGTCTGCTGGGCGTGCTGGCGATCCTCTGTTCCTGGCGTGAAATCCAGAAGTATCAGGGCTTCTTCCACCTCAACCTGCTGTGGATCCTGGGCGGCGTTATCGGCGTGTTCCTCGCCATCGACATGTTCCTGTTCTTCTTCTTCTGGGAAATGATGTTGGTGCCGATGTACTTCCTGATCGCGCTGTGGGGCCACAAGGCATCGGACGGTAAAACCCGCATCACCGCGGCGACCAAGTTCTTCATCTACACCCAGGCCAGCGGTCTGGTGATGCTGATTGCGATCCTGGGCCTGGTGTTCGTGCACTACAACGCCACCGGCGTGTGGACCTTCGATTACGAAGACCTGCTGCAAACGCCGATGTCCCACAACGTGCAATATCTGCTGATGCTGGGCTTCTTCATCGCCTTCGCGGTGAAAATGCCGGTGGTGCCGCTGCACGGCTGGTTGCCGGACGCGCACAGCCAGGCGCCGACAGCAGGTTCCGTCGACCTGGCGGGCATCTTGCTGAAAACCGCGGCCTACGGCCTGCTGCGTTTCAGCCTGCCGCTGTTCCCTGAGGCTTCACACGAGTTCGCCCCAATAGCCATGTGGCTGGGCGTGGTCGGTATCTTCTACGGCGCCTGGATGGCGTTCGCGCAGACCGACATCAAGCGTCTTATCGCTTACACCTCGGTCTCGCACATGGGCTTCGTGCTGATCGCCATCTACACCGGCAGCCAGCTGGCTTACCAAGGCGCCGTGATCCAGATGATCGCGCATGGTCTGTCCGCCGCCGGTATGTTTATCATCTGCGGCCAGCTGTATGAACGTCTGCACACCCGCGACATGCGTCAGATGGGCGGCCTGTGGGGGCGTATCAAGTTCATCCCTGCGCTGTCGCTGTTCTTCGCCGTGGCTACGCTGGGGATGCCGGGTACCGGTAACTTCGTCGGCGAATTCATGATTCTGTTCGGCAGCTACCAGGTGGTGCCGGTGATCACCGTGATCTCCACCTTCGGTCTGGTGTTCGCTTCGGTTTACTCGCTGATCATGATGCAGCGCGCTTACTACGGTGCGCCTAAGTCAGACCAGCCGCTGCAGGGCATGACCGCGCGCGAACTGTTCATCATTCTGCTGCTGGTGGTGTTGCTGGTTCTGCTGGGGGTTTACCCGCAGCCGATTCTGGATACTTCCAACGCGGCGATGAGCAACGTGCAACACTGGTTTGGTTCGTCAGTTTCAGCAATTTCAACAACAAGGCCGTAATTCGCCATGACAATAACTCCTCAACAACTGATCGCACTGCTGCCGCTGTTGATCGTCGGATTGACGGTGGTGGTTGTGATGCTAGGCATTGCGTGGCGACGCGACCACTTTATCAACGCCACCCTGACCGTGATCGGTCTCAACCTGGCGCTGCTTTCGCTGTACTTTGTCGGCCAGGCAGGCCCAATGGACGTCACCCCGCTGCTGCGGGTTGACGGCTACTCGATGTTCTACACCGGGCTGGTGCTGCTGGCGAGTCTGGCGACCTGCACCTTCGCCTATCCGTGGCTGGTCGGCTATCCGGATAACCGCGAAGAGTTCTACCTGCTGGTGCTGATCGCCGCCCTGGGCGGCATCCTGCTGGCGAGCGCTAACCATCTGGCTTCGCTGTTCATCGGTATCGAGCTGATCTCGCTGCCGCTGTTCGGCCTGGTGGGCTACGCCTACCGCCAGAAGCGCCCGCTGGAAGCCGCCATCAAGTACATGCTGCTGTCCGCCGCCGCGTCGTCGTTCCTGCTGTTCGGCATGGCGCTGCTGTATGCCGAGTCCGGCGATCTGTCGCTGGCTGGCCTCGGCAAGAGCCTGCAGGAAAACATGATGCACCAGCCGCTGATCCTGGCCGGCATGGGCATGATGATCGTCGGTCTGGGCTTCAAGCTGTCGCTGGTGCCGTTCCAACTGTGGACGCCGGACGTGTATCAGGGCGCGCCTGCGCCGGTCTCGACCTTCCTGGCGACCGCCAGCAAGATCGCGATCTTCGCGGTCGTGATGCGTCTGTTCCTGTATGCCCCGGCCGCCGACAACGAAGCGCTGCGCATGGTGTTGTCGATCATCGCGTTCTGCTCCATCTTGTTCGGTAACCTGATGGCCATCAGCCAGACCAACATCAAGCGTCTGCTGGGCTACTCGTCGATCGCTCACCTGGGCTACCTGCTGGTGGCGCTGATTGCGGTGCAAACCCATCAGCTGTCGCTGGAAACCGCCGGCGTTTATCTGGCCGGTTACCTGTTCAGCAGCCTGGGCGCCTTCGGCGTGGTCAGCCTGATGTCCAGCCCGTACCGCGGCCCGGATGCGGATTCGCTGTTCTCTTACCGTGGCCTGTTCTGGCACAAGCCAATCTTGTCCGCGGTGATGACGGTGATGATGCTGTCGCTGGCCGGTATTCCGATGACGCTGGGCTTTATCGGTAAGTTCTTCGTGATCGCGATGGGCGTCAGCGCACACCTGTGGTGGCTGACCGGCGCAGTCGTGGTAGGCAGCGCCATCGGTCTGTACTACTACCTGCGTGTGACCGTCAGCCTGTTCCTCAGCGCGCCGGAATCGCTGCAGCGCGACACCCCGAACAACTGGGCGTTGACCGCCGGTGGCGTCGTGGTGCTGATCTCCGCCGCGCTGGTGCTGCTGTTGGGGGTTTATCCGCAGCCGCTGATTTCGCTGGTGCAGATGGCGCAGCCGACGTTCTGATAACGCTTCAGACAGTAAAAAGGTCGCTTCGGCGGCCTTTTTTTATGGGCGAAACGGCACTCAGCCGTAATGGGCGCTAAACGACGTTTCCAGCGCCTGCACTACCGCGCGCACGCGGGCGGCGCGTTGCAAATCGGGATGCAGCACCAGCCAGATATCCACCCAGTCTTTGTTCTCCGGGAACAGACGCACCAGTTCCGGGTCTTTGTCCGCCAAAAAAGCGGAGAGCAGGCCGATGCCCAGCCCGCTGCGGGTGGCGGAACGCAGCAGCAGCTGCGAATTGCATTGCAGCACGACGTTGGGCTCGTGCAGGGCCTCGCCGCAGAAATTGTTCCAGTGGCGCGGCACCAGCTCGCGCGGGAACATCAGCAGATCGTGGCCGCGCAACTGCTCGCCCTTGACCGGCATGCCGCGCCGCGCCAAGTAGTGCTGAGTGGCATACAGGCCCATTTCGATGGTGGCTAACCGTTTGATGATCAGCTCATCGTCATCGGGACGGGCGCCGCGGATCGCCAGATCTGCGCCGTGGTAAGAAATATCGGCGATGTTGACCGCCGTCAGCAGCGTGACGGTGATGGCCGGATAGCGTTCCCGCAGATCTTGCAGCGCAGGCATCACGAAGGCTTCGGCCAGGGTATCGGTGGTGGCGATGCGCACGTTGCCGCACAGGCTTTCGTCACCGCTGGCGGCTTTACGGTTGATCGCCTGCACCGCATTTTCCATCTTCATCACGTCCGCCAGCATTTCCTCCCCCAGCGGGCTGAGGGCGAAGGATTTCGGCGTGCGGATAAACAGCTTGGAGCCGAGCGCATCTTCGAAAGCGGAGAGCCGTCGGCCGACGGTCGCCTGATCGACATTCAGCTGGCTGGCGGCTTTGCGTAGCGTGCCGCAGCGCGCAACGGCGAGAAAAAATCGGGCGTCGTCCCAGTTCATTGCGCACCTCCTCTGTACAGACTGGCGGGAGGGGGAAGGAAGCGGTGTGATGCGGTGTTTATTCTGGTGTGGAGACCGAAAAAAATGCTTCGTATCATCATTATTTATAATGTTTCAGGATATGTATAAATGCATCACCGTGAAGCGGTTTTGCACCTTTATTTTTGTCTGGTAATGCTTATTCTTATCGGCGCTTATGCTGCGACCCGACGCACATTTTACACCAAGGCCACCCTAATGCATAAGCAATACGAATAAGAGCCGGTTCCCGTTATTTCTGGGCGACCGCCAAGTGGGATCGACTCTGAATCAAGTTAGCTCACGATGATATGACTGGATATAAAAAAATGGAGTCTCACGCAGAGATGCTGTGCCCCCCCGTTGCGTTGGCGACGGAGGACGGAGTCAGAGTTACCGTAGCGCCAGGCGCCGAGAAGATGGAACGCAACAACGCCGATGTCATTATTCAAGGCCTTGCAGCGCGCGGCATTCAACATATCTTTTTGGTCCCTGGCAAACTGGTTTATCCGTTAATCACTTCTATTGACCGTTCCGAGATTGTCGGCATCGTCGGTGCCCATGAAACCGCATGCGGATTTATGGCCGATGGCTATGCCCGCGCCAGCCGAAAGTTTGGTGTCTGTTTGGGCATTTCAGGCCCCGGCACCATGAATTTCCTGCCGGCGATGGCCGCCGCGCAAGCCGATAAGATCCCCGTGCTGTACCTGGCCGGCAGCATCGCCACCTATCATGAGGCGCAGGGCGCTTTTCAGGATGGCAGCAACAGCGGCATCGATGAGCTGACCATCGTCAAACCGTTGCTTTGCGCCGCGATAGAAACGAAAAACAACCTGACCTTGCAGCATGAGCTGCGCCGCAGCCTCTCCAGCCTGAACCCACAGCGGAAAGGGCGCGCCTATCTGAGCGTGCCGGTCGACATGCAGAAGAAAACCGCGTTCGGCGATCGTCGCGACCAGCCTGAGCGAGTGCCGCAGCACCGTGAAGCGGCCGTGGATGTGCAAGCGGTGGAACAGCTGCTGCATGATTATCTGCTGCGCGGTCTCAACGTCGCCTGCCTGGTGGGCAACCGGATGAACAATCCGCAGGATGCCGCGCTGTTGTTGCGGGTAGCGGAAAAATACCGCTTGCCTGTCGCCACGACGTTGTCCGGCAAGGGCGCGTTTCCCGAAGGGCATGCCCTGGCATTAGGGGTCTACGGTTTTGCCGGGCATGCCCGCGCGGTAGAAACCCTCAACGGTGAAGGCGTCGACGTGCTGCTGGTGCTGGGCTGCGATCTCAGCCAGCGCGACAGTCTGAACTGGAACCCGAGACTGCACGGCAATAAAACGCTGGTGGCGATCGACGAAGACTTCGACAAAGTGAGCTCGCATTACCAGCCGGATCTGCAGATATTTTCCAGCCTGAGCGGTACGTTGCACTGTTTGTTGGCCGCGGTTGGCGATGAGGACGCGCGGCTTGGCGACGCGGCTCACCTGCGTGACGCCTGGTTGGAAGGGGTTCGCGCACTGCCGCTGGAACAGCCACAGCCGACGTTGCAGGCGCGCATCGCCCAGGGCGAAAGCCGGCTGTATCCCGGCGATGCGATTAAACACATTCGCAGCCGCATGAATCCGGATACCAACGTCGTGGTCGATTCGGGCGCACACCGCATTTTCATGGCGCATCACTGGCTGGCGGCCGGGCGGGGGGATTATCACACCTCCAGCGCCCTGGCGCCGATGGGGTGGGCCATTTGCGCGGGCATCGGCATCAAGCTGGCGGCACCGCAGCGGGATTGCCTCGTGGTGACCGGCGACGGTTGCATGCTGATGCACGGCATCGAAATTCAGACCGCCGCGCGTTATGGCGTGAAGGTGGTGTTCGTGGTGATGAACAACAGCGCGCACGGCGCCATGCACATCGACACGCTGCAAAATCGCGGCATTTCCGCCGACTATACCGCCTTGCCCAACCATGACTGGAAAGCGTTTGCCAACAGTCTGGGGGTCGCCTCCGCGAAGGCGGAGACGCTGGAGGATCTGGACGAGGCCCTCGGCGCCGCAGCGAAACATCCGGGGCCGTACCTCATCGAAGTGATGGTGGGCAACTTTGCAGCGCCTAACCGCTACTACGCCGAGAGCATCGCAGAATACGAGCAGCGCATCAAAGGACTGTAGCACAACGCTGTTTTTTCAACTCGCCAGGTTCACCGCGCGCGGCGCCTGGCATTTTTACTCGCGGCAGTCAGGGAGCGATAAGATGGTTAAGTGGGGCATTTTGGCATTGTTGGCAGTATTTCAGGGGTCGGTTCAGGCTGCCGAGGGGCATGGCGAAGGCATCGTCAAAACGACGTTGCTCAAGACCGACAGCGCATGGGAGGGCTCGGCATATCGTCAGTATCCCGCCGGCGCGCCGCAGATCACCATGCTGAAGGTGACGGTAGAGCCGAACAAGGTACTGGCCTGGCATACGCATCCTTGCATCAGCGCAGTGTACATGAGCGGCGGCAGCGTTTCGCTCACCGTCAGGAAAACCGGTGAACGCCGCACGTTCCGGCAGGGGGATTCGTTTACCGATACCGTGGATATCGTGCATCAGGGCGTTTCCGGCGAGCAAGGCGCCGAAATGCTGGTGTTCTTCGCTTGCGCGGACGATAAACCGTTGACGGTGAAAGCCGCCGGGTAGTGTTGATACGGCCCTGACCAAAGGCCGTTAATAAGAGAAGATCATGGTAGCTTTGTGGATGGTCGTCGCCAGCGGATTCTTTGCGCTGATGGGTGCTTGCATCAAGTTGGCGTCGACGACGGTCGGATTTTTCGACATCATTTTTTATCGTTCTCTCATCAATGTGCTGATCGTCGCGGCGCTGATCAAGATCCAGCGCCTCGGTTTTCGCACCCGTCATCTCGGATTGCATATGAAGCGGGCGGCGATAGGCAATGCGGCGATGTACTGCGGTTTTTATTCGCTGATACATCTGCCGATCGCCACCGCCACCACGTTGGGTTATACCAACCCCCTCTTTCAGTCGGCGATCGCGTTCATCACGACCCGAGGGCAGCTGACCGGTCGGCTGTTGTTTTCCGTGCTGTTGGGCTTTACCGGCATTTTGGTCTTGCTGCGCCCCGACGCCCCCAACGGGGAGTACGTTGCCACGCTGGTCGGGCTGGCGGCCGGTTTGTTGACCGCGCTGGCTTACTTTAACGTCGGCAAGCTGGTGCGGCGCGGTGAGCCGGAACTGCGCGTGGTGTTCTATTTCTCGCTGGTGGGAACGCTGGTTGGCGGCCTGATGACTGCGTTGCTGGGCTTTTCCTTGCTGGACGGCGCAATGCTGCTGTGCGTCTGCGCCATTGGCGTCTTCGGCAGTCTGGGGCAGATCGCCATGACTCGCGCCTACGGGGGCGGCAATGCGGTGATTGTCAGCATTCTCTCTTACAGCACCATTATTTTCTCTACGCTGCTTGGCTATCTGATATTTGGCGAGCAGCTGTCTTATATCGCCACCGCCGGTATGGCGCTGATCGTGTTGTCCGGCGCGTTGGCGGTGCGCAAGCGTGCTTCGGCCAAGTCCGAGCAGGCGGCGGTGGCATAACGTGATAAGGAACGAAACAATGAACATGCGTCCGGTTGGCGTCATGGCGATGGCGGTCTTGTTTGGCATAGTGGCGACGCTGACGATGGATGGGGTGAACAGTGTCGCCTCCAGCGTCGGTCTCATCGGCAAGCTCAACCTGGCCTTCATCGGCAAACTGATGAATCAATGGCTGCAGGGGCAATTTTGGTTTTTGCGGCCTGGCGACATTCCCGATGTGCCAGAGGCTCTGATGATGGGCTACGGCGCGCACTATTTTGCCGGCATTAGCCTGGCGATCCCGTTCTATTGCCTGATCTGCCCGCGCGTTAAGTCGGGGGGCGGCCTGTTCGTCGGGGCGCTGACGTATGGCCTGGCCTGTTCGCTGATTTCGCTGTGCTTCATTTATCCCTCGGTGGGGTTGGGGTTTTGGGGAATGGCCGGCAAAAATCCGGCTTTGCTGATCGCCAGCCTGGCCAACCATGCAGTGTATGGCGTGGCATTGGGCGGCTGCGCCATCGCTTGGCGGCGTCGCATGCTGCAGAAATGCATGCCTGACGCTGCGATGCTGCATTAATGAATCACGATGATGCATTCTTGGCTATTTTGGGCGTGATAGCCCAACGCTATGATAAGCGCGCTTCCTGAAGCCGCGTGGCATGCGGGAAGACGCATTTATTTAGGGCGAATGCCTGATCGATTCGGGAGTTGAACATGTCAGAAAGTATCGCCGTTGAAGAAACGGCTAAAGCGAAGGCGGGTACATCGCATTTCGCTATCTTGCTGTTTCTGGCGTTGGCATTGATGTCAGCGCTGTTGAACAGCAGCGCGCCGACGCCGCTTTATCCGCTTTATCAACATGAGCTGGCGTTGAGCTCGGTCAGCCTGACGATCATTTACGGCGCTTATGCCGCGGGCGTGCTGATTTCGCTGTTCGGCGTAGGCAATATGGCGGGGAAAGTAAAAGACCTGCGCAGCATGATCGTGCCGGCGCTGTTGGTGGTGTTGCTTGGCGCGCTGCTGTTTTCGGTGGCGTCGTCGTTCTTCATGATGTTTATGGCACGGCTGCTGGCCGGCGTCGGCACCGGCGCCCTGACCGGTGCGGCGAATATCGCGTTGGTGCGTTTCGGGCCGCAGGACGGCGGAAAAAATGCGGCGTTGATCGCGACGCTGTCCTTTACCACCGGATTGGCCCTGGGCCCGATCTTTAGCGGCGTCGCACTGCAAACCGGTTTTCATACCACGTCATTGCCGTTCATCATCATCATGGCCATTGCCGCCGTCGCCGCACTGGGCGTGATGCTGCGCTGGCCGCGAGAGACGGTGGCGGCGCAGGCCGATAGCGCAGCGGCGGATAACGCGCCGGTGGCGAAAAGCTCTCTGGCGGATGGCCTGCGCGCGACCGGCGGTAAATTCTTCCTGTGCGCCGGGGCGTTGTTCATTTGTTGGGCGGTTGCCGCCAGCATTCTGGCGATAGGGCCGAGCGTCGCCGAAAAACTGTTGGATATGCAGAGCCGTGGCGTCTTTGGCTATGTGGTCGCCGTCTATCTGGTGATTGCCGGCATCAGCCAGATTTTGAGTCGTCGCATCAACGCCCGCCATTCGTTGATGTTCGGCTGCCTGGCTCAGGCTTTGTCGGTCGGGGTGTTCGCCGTGGCGATTCAGATCCATTCGCTGGCGCTGGCCGCCGCAGGCATGGTGATCGCCGGTTACGCCTATGGCGCGATCTTCGTCGGCAGCGCCACGCTGGTGAATCTGATTTCACCGAAAGCCAGCCATGCGCGTTTGATCTCCCTGTTCTACGTGATCGCATATATCGCTAACTGGGTGCCGATCCTGTTGGGCGTTGTGATCGACCACGCCGATTTGCATTTGGCGACCCACTTGTTATTCCTGAGCAGCGCCGTGATTTGTTTGATGTTGAGCGTCATGGTAACGCGTGCGGGCTTCCCACGCTGAAACCGGCGTTCGGGAGGGGGGCGACAGGCGTCGCATGTAGGCATTTCATTTGAGATCGTGATTTCCCTGGTGTTGTGTTATTCCAGCGTGCTCGTCACGCTGGCTTTTTTTTGTGATACACATTGCTTTTTTGATATTTACATTTCCTTATTTGCATTTTTTTCGTGATTTTAGTCACGAAAAAATCACTTGCTTCGGGTAAACTGCGCGCTTTATTTTTGCCGCGGGTCACTTTATGAACGTTCTTTTCGCCATTGCCGTTACTACCGGGATCCTCTCCGGCGTTTGGGGCTGGGTTGCCGTCAGCCTGGGGCTGATCGGTTGGGCCGGTTTTCTCGGCTGCACGGCGTATTTCGCCTGCCCGCAGGGCGGGCTGAAAGGGCTGTTGATCGGCGCGTTGACCTGCTGCAGCGGCGTCTTCTGGGCAATGGCGATCATCCACGGCAGCGAACTGGCGCCGCAGTGGAATCTGCTGGGGTATCTGCTGACCGGCGTCGTGGCGTTCCTGATGTGCATTCAGGCCAAACAGCAGTGGCTGGGGTTCGTGCCCGGCACCTTTATCGGCGCCTGTGCGACCTTCGCCGGCGGTGGCGATTGGCCGCTGGTGACGCTTTCCCTGCTGGTGGGCCTGCTATTCGGCTATGCGATGAAAAACAGCGGTCTGTGGTGGGCGGCTCGCAGCGAAAAAGCCCGCGCTACGCCGCCGATTGGCCCGAATGCCGGCTCAAACGGTGCCGCCGAGTGAGAGACGGCAGTTCACCACCAGCGTTTGGTTACCCGGCGTTTGGGTTACGCCGGCCCATTGTGCGATGTCCTGTCGCGTAACGCGGAGGTGTTTCATTCGGTGGCCTTCACGGGCGGCGCGGCAAGGGGGATAGCGGCATGTTAACCCATCGATTTGGCGATAACAATGAATGTACTTCTATTGAAAATAGCCGTTTTTCAATCGTATAGATAAGTTTTACCCGCTGGCTGCCTGCGTGAGATCACGTTAAGGGTAACAGGGTTTCGTAACATGATTTTCAGTGATTTCCATCACGTTTTTACCGGTAACAATCGGCTGAGATAGAAGCCTGTCCGATTGGAGGCCTGATGGCCGGGAATCACTATGAACAATCTGTTTTCACTGGATAACAAGACCGTCTTGATCACCGGCGCCTCGCGCGGCATCGGTTTTCTGCTGGCACGCGGCCTGGCGCAGCAAGGCGCGCATATTCTGGTCAACGCCACCACCGAAGAACATGCCCGGCACGCCGCCGAACGTTTGCGCGAAGAGGGGCTGCGCGCCGAGGCGGCGGCGTTCGATGTCACCGATTCCCAGGCGGTGCATGCCGCCATCGACCGTATTGAAGCGGACATCGGCGCGATAGACGTTTTGATCAACAACGCCGGCATCCAGCGCCGCCACCCGTTCACCGAGTTTCCGGAGCAAGACTGGGACGACATCATTGCCGTCAACCAGAAGGCGGTCTTCATCGTGTCGCAGACCGTGGCGCGTTACATGGTGCCGCGCCGGCGCGGCAAGATAGTCAACATCGGCTCGATGCAAAGTGAGCTGGGCCGCGACACCATCACCCCTTATGCGGCGTCCAAAGGGGCGGTGAAAATGCTCACGCGCGGCATGTGCGTGGAGCTGGCGCGCTACAACATTCAGGTCAACGGCATTGCCCCCGGCTACTTCAAAACCGAGATGACGCAGGCGCTGGCCGACGATCCGGCCTTCACCGCCTGGCTGACCCAACGCACGCCCGCCGCGCGCTGGGGCGATCCGCAGGAGCTGATCGGCGCGGCGGTGTTCCTGGCCGCCGACGCCTCCGCCTTCGTCAACGGGCAACTGCTGTTTGTCGATGGCGGCATGTCGGCGGCGGTGTAATCTTTTTCCGTGGAGTCTTGCGATGAAAATTCAAACTCAGTCCTGTGTGGTCAACGGCAAGCGAGACGTGGCGGTGATCGCGCAAGAAGTGGATTATCGAGGGCAGGGAACGCTGGTGAAAATCAGCCGCGGCGGCATCTGCGGCTCGGATCTGCATTACTTCCAGGAAGGCAAGGTCGGCAATTTTCAGGTGCGTCAGCCGATGGTGCTGGGCCATGAGGTGATCGGTGAGGTGGTCGCCAGCGATTCGCCGCAGTTGCCGGCCGGGCAGAAGGTGGCGCTCAATCCCAGCAAACCCTGCGGGCAGTGCAAATACTGTCTGGAGCAGCAAAGCAATCAATGCGTCGAGATGCGCTTTTTCGGCAGCGCGATGTATTTTCCGCACGTCGACGGCGCTTTTACCCAATACAAAGTGGTGGATAGCGCGCAGTGCATTCCTTACGCCGCCGATCGCGACGACAGGGTGATGGTGTTCGCCGAACCGCTGGCGGTGGCTGTCCACGCGGCGAAGCAGCCCGGCGATGTGGCGGGGAAAAAGATCTTCGTGTCCGGCGTCGGCCCGATCGGCTGTCTGCTGGTGGCGGCGCTGAAAGCGCTGGGCGCCGCCGAGATTGTCTGCGCCGATCTCAGTCCGCGCTGCCTGGCGATCGCCAGCCAAATGGGGGCCAATCGGTGCCTGCATGCCGCGGACGACGATTTTAGCGACTATCAGCAGGACAAGGGCTATTTCGATGTCGCCTTCGAAGTGGCGGGACATCCGCTGTCGCTGCAGCGCTGTCTGGAGATCACCCGCGCCAAAGGCACCGTGGTGCAGGTAGGCATGGGCGGCAGCTTCCCTGATTTCCCGCTGATGTTGTTGATCGCCAAAGAGTTGAACCTGCTCGGATCGTTTCGCTTCGTGGCGGAATTTGCGCTGGCGGTGGCCTGGCTGGCCGGCGATGTGGTCGATCCGTTGCCGCTGTTGTCGGCGGAATTCGCCGGGGACCAACTGGCGCAGGCGCTGGAGTTTGCCGGCGACAAGCGCCAGGCCGCCAAGGTGCAATTGGTGTTTTAGGGTAAAAGTCCGATGGCCGCAGGCGACGATCCTTGTCTATAGTGTAGGAACGCTTAATTTTTCAACCACGGAGACCTCACTATGGCAAGACATTCGGATGCTGAGCAAACTACGCTGGATGACGATCTGAGAATGCTGACCGAGACGCTGGAAGAAGTGTTGCAATACACCGGCGATCGCGCGGATCAGGCCTACATTGACATCAAGTCGCACGCCGAGCAGGCGCTGAGTGAGGTCAAGGCGCGCTGGGCGAACACCGGCGAATCCTACTATGCGCGCGCCAAAGAAGCGGTGCACCGCACCGACGACTACGTGCGGGATAAACCCTGGCACAGCGTAGGCATCGGTGCCACCGTCGGGCTGGTGCTGGGGCTGCTGCTGGCCCGCAAATAAATCATGTCATCGGGGCGGCGCAGGCCGCCTCGTGCTTTTCTGCAGACTGTGTCGTTCATCCCGCCGTTTCCCCGATCGCTTTCCCTTATCCCGCCTATACTTCCCGCTGGCCGCCGTTGGAGCGCCTTTATCTCCCTTGTTTTTGTATGGACGGATTGAGCCGGCGTCGCCGCAAGTGTAAAGTGTTTGTGTTTTAATTGTTTGTTTTTTGTTCTAAATCAAACAATTATCTGGTGTAAACACCCAGGGATATACGGCGTTCTTGCGCTGGCGCAAAAGCCGTGAAAATAACACCTCATATAATACAGAACGTAACTACAGGCGCGGCGTCCGTCGGCTGCGCCGGGGACGATCTCTGCTAACTGACTTGTGAGCGAACTATGTCGACAAGTGTTTTTAATCGCCGGTGGGCGGCTGTGCTGCTCGAGGCGCTGGCCCGCCATGGGGTGCGGCATGTTTGTATCGCTCCGGGATCGCGCTCCACGCCGCTGACGCTGGCCGCCGCGGCCAACCGATCGTTTATCTGCCATACCCATTTTGATGAGCGCGGGCTCGGCCATTTGGCGCTCGGGCTGGCGAAGGCGGCGCGTGAGCCGGTGGCGGTGATCGTTACGTCCGGCACCGCGGCGGCGAACCTTTATCCCGCGTTGATCGAAGCCGGCCTGACCGGTGAACGGCTGGTGTTTCTCACCGCCGATCGGCCGCCGGAACTGATCGACTGCGGCGCCAATCAGGCGATCCGTCAAAACGGTCTCTACAGCAGCCACCCGACGTTGGCGATCGATCTGCCGCGTCCGACGCCGGATATTCCGGCCGCGTGGCTGGCCTCCAGCGTCGACAGCGCGATGGCGCGCCTGCAGCATGGCGCTTTGCATATCAACTGCCCGTTCGCCGAACCGCTGTACGGCGGCGATGAGCGTCACTATGCCGATTGGTCCGCCGCGCTGGGCGACTGGTGGCAGAGCGATCGTCCGTGGCTGCAGGAAAGCGAGACGCGTGCGGCGCCGTCGCCGCAGCCGGACTGGTTCTCCTGGCGGCAAAAGCGCGGCGTGGTGCTGGCCGGGCGCATGAGCGCGGAAGAGGGCGCGCAGGTGGCCGACTGGGCCGAAACGCTGGGCTGGCCGCTGATCGGCGATGTGCTGTCGCAGACCGGGCAACCGCTGCCCTGCGCCGATTTGTGGCTCGCGCATCCGCAGGCGCAGCGCGTACTGCAAGATGCGCAGCTGGTGGTGCAGTTCGGCGGCAGCCTGACCGGCAAACGCCTGCTGCAATGGCAGGCGCAGTGTCAGCCGGAAGAATATTGGATTATCGACGAGCTGCCGGGGCGGCTCGATCCGGCCCAACACCGGGGGCGGCGCCTGCGCGCCGGCGTGGCGCAGTGGTTGGCGCAGCATCCCGCGCAACCGCGCGCGCCGTGGGCCGCCGGGCTGGCGGCGCTGGCGGATAAAGCGCTGACGGCGGCGTCCACGCATCTGCACGATAACTTTGGCGAAGCGCAGCTGGCGCACCGCCTGCCGGAACTGCTGCCGGAGAACGGCCAGCTGTTTCTCGGCAACAGCCTGGTGGTGCGACTGATCGACGCGTTAACGATGCTGCCTGCCGCTTACCCGGTATTCAGCAACCGCGGCGCCAGCGGCATCGACGGTCTGATTTCCACCGCCGCCGGCGTACAGCGCGCCACCGCCCGGCCGACGTTGGCGGTGGTGGGCGACCTTTCCGCCCTGTATGACCTCAATGCGCTGGCGCTGCTGCGCCACTGTTCGGCGCCGACGGTGCTGATCGTCGTCAATAACAACGGCGGCCAAATTTTCTCACTGCTGCCGACGCCGGAAGAGGAGCGTCAGCGCTTTTACTGCATGCCGCAGAACGTTGAGTTCAGCCACGCGGCGGCGATGTTCCAGCTTGACTATGCGCGGCCGGAAAACTGGCGCCAGCTGCAACAGGCGGTTGAGCAAGGCTGGCGGCGCGGCGGCGTCACGTTGATAGAGTTGCAGGTGCCGCCGAGCGCAGGGGCCGAAAGCCTGCAATACCTGGTGCAACAGATGGCGGTGCAATGATGCTGGCGACGCGAATTTTGCAACAGGGCGAAGCGGGCCGCCCCTGGCTGATATGGTTGCATGGCCTGCTCGGCAACAACAATGAATGGCGGGTGATCGCCGCGCGCTGCCCGGAATGGCCGTCGTTGGCCATCGATCTGCCCGGCCACGGCGATTCCGTGGCGGTGAGCTGCCGCGGCTTCGACGACATCAGCGCGCAAATCGCCGCGACCCTGCAACTGCGCAATATCGAGCGTTATTGGCTGGTGGGCTACTCGCTCGGCGGGCGCATCGCCATGTATCACGCTTGCCACGGACGCCACGACGGTCTGCAAGGCGTGCTGGTCGAGGGCGGCAACCCGGGGCTTGAGGACGAACAACAGCGCCGCGATCGTTGCGAGCAGGATGCGCGATGGGCGGCGCGTTTTCGCAGTGAGCCGATTGCCGAAGTCCTGGCGGACTGGTATCAGCAACCGGTGTTCAAAGAGCTCAGCCACGTGCACCGCCAGGCGCTGATCGCCGCGCGCTCGGTCAACAGCGGCCCGGCGATCGCCGACATGCTCGAAGCCACGTCGCTCGGGCGGCAGCCCTATCTGGCACCGCAGCTGCGCCAACTGACCGTGCCGCTGCGGGTGCTGTGCGGTGAGAACGATCCCAAATTTCAACGGCTGGCGCGCGACGCCGGGTTGCCGTTGCGCATCGTGCCGCAGGCCGGCCACAACGCGCATCTGGCCAATCCGCAGGATTTCGTCGCCGAGCTGCAGACCTTTCTCGTTAACCCTGGTTAAAGGAACCGAACATGCTTTATCCGAATGAAGAACAGCTGTATGCCGCCATCGCCTGGCAGGATTGCACCGGCGATTTCGAAGACATTCTGTATCACAAGTCCGCCGACGGCATCGCCAAAATCACCATCAACCGGCCGCAGGTGCGCAATGCGTTTCGCCCGCAAACGGTCAAAGAGATGCTCGACGCGCTGGCCAACGCCCGTTACGACGACGGCATCGGCGTCATTATTCTGACCGGCGCCGGCGATAAGGCCTTCTGCTCCGGCGGCGATCAGAAAGTGCGCGGCGACTACGGCGGCTATCGCGACGACAGCGGCGTACACCACCTCAACGTGCTGGACTTCCAGCGCCAGATCCGCACCTGCCCGAAACCGGTGGTGGCGATGGTGGCCGGCTATTCGATCGGCGGCGGCCACGTGTTGCACATGATGTGCGATCTGACCATCGCGGCGGATAACGCCATCTTCGGCCAGACCGGCCCGAAAGTGGGCTCGTTCGACGGCGGCTGGGGGGCGTCTTACATGGCGCGCATCGTCGGCCAGAAGAAGGCGCGCGAAATCTGGTTCCTGTGCCGCCAGTACGACGCCGCCGCCGCGCTGGACATGGGGCTGGTCAATACGGTGGTGCCGCTGGCCGATCTGGAAAAAGAGACGGTGCGCTGGTGCCGCGAAATGCTGCAGAACAGCCCGATGGCGCTGCGCTGCCTGAAGGCGGCGCTGAATGCCGACTGCGACGGCCAGGCCGGTTTGCAGGAGCTGGCGGGCAACGCCACCATGTTGTTCTACATGACCGACGAAGGGCAGGAAGGGCGCAACGCCTTCAACGAGAAGCGCCAGCCGGACTTCAGCAAATTCAAGCGTAACCCGTAATGAGCGGGGCAAACCGCAGCGCGGCGCTATACCGTTACAGCCTGCCGATGGAGGCGGGCGTGGTGCTGCGCAATCAGCGGTTGAAAACGCGTGACGGATGGGTGGTGCAGCTGCGTCAGGGCGAGCGTGAGGGGTGGGGCGAGATCGCGCCGCTGCCGGAGTTCAGCCGGGAAACGCCGGCGCAGGCCGAACGGGCCGCATTGGACTGGCTGCAGGCGTGGCTGGCGGACAACGAACCGGAGCACAGCGCGCTGCCCTCGGTGGCCTTTGGGCTCAGCTGTGCGCAGGCCGAGCTGGAGCAGCGCTTGCCGACGCAGGCGGATTTCCGCAAGGCGCCGCTGTGTACCGGCGATCCGGACGAGCTGTTCGAGACATTGAGCGCTTTGCCGGGCGAGAAAGTCGCCAAGGTGAAAGTAGGGCTGTATGAGGCGGTGCGCGACGGCATGATCGTCAACGTGCTGCTGGAGGCGCTGCCGGATCTGCGGCTGCGGCTGGACGCCAACCGCAGTTGGAGCCGTGCCAAGGCCGACGGCTTCGCTAAATACGTCAACCCGGCGTGGCGCGATCGCATCGCCTTTTTGGAGGAGCCCTGCAAGACCCGTGATGAATCGCGCGACTTCGCCCGGGCGACCGGTATCGCCATCGCCTGGGATGAGAGCGTGCGGGAGGTGGACTTTGTGGTGCAGGCCGAGCCGGGTGTGGCGGCCATCGTGATCAAGCCGACGCTGGTCGGCAGCCTGGCGCGCTGTCAGGCGCTGGTGGCGCAGGCGCACGCGGAGGGGCTGACGGCGGTGATCAGTTCCAGCCTCGAATCCAGCCTGGGGTTGACCCAGCTGGCGCGCATCGCCCATTGGCTGACGCCGGACACCGTGCCGGGGCTGGACACGCTGGGGTTGATGAAGGCGCAGGTGCTGCGCCCGTGGCCGGGCAGCGCGTTGCCGCTGCTGGATGTTTCGGCGCTGGAGTGTCTATGGCGCGGTTAAGCGATTGGCCGTGGCGGCACTGGGCGCGCCTTCAGCCGCAGGCGACGGCGCTGTTGCTCGGCGAACGGCCGCTGAGCTGGCTGGCGTTGCAAAGCCAGGTGGATGAGCTGGCGGCGGATTTCCAGCATCAGGGCGTTGAACCGGGCTGCGGCGTGGCGCTGTGCGGTAAAAACAGCTATCCGCTGCTGCTGGCCTATCTGGCGCTGCTGCAATGTGGCGCGCGCCTGTTGCCGCTCAATCCCGCCTTGCCGACGCCGCTGCTGGCGCAGCTGTTGCCGGAATTGGATATGACCTTTGTCTTCGGCCCGGACTCGTTGCCGGCGCTGCCGGAAGAGGTGATTCGATTGACGCCGCCCTCGACCGAGCCGCGTTGGCCAGACCTGCCGACGTGGGATGCGCAGCGTCTGGCGACGCTGACGTTGACTTCCGGTTCCAGCGGCATGCCGAAAGCGGCGGCGCACAGCTACGCCAACCATCTGGCCAGCGCCGACGGGGTGTTGCAGCTGATGGATTTTCAGCGCGAGGATTGCTGGCTGCTGTCACTGCCGCTGTTTCACGTCTCCGGTCAGGGCATCGTCTGGCGCTGGCTGGCGGCGGGTGCGCGGCTGGCGGTGCGCGAGATGCACCCGCTGGCCGAGGCATTGGCTGGCTGCACGCACGCCTCGCTGGTGCCGACGCAGCTCTGGCGGCTGTTGGCGCAACCGCTGACGGGCATGACGTTGAAAGCGGTGCTGCTCGGCGGCGCGATGATCCCGGTGGAGCTGACCGAACGGGCGGAGGCGGCGGGGATCCGCTGCTGGTGCGGCTACGGGCTGACCGAACTGGCCTCCACGGTGTGCGCCAAGCGCGCCGATGCGCGGCCGGGCGTCGGCCTGCCGCTCGGCGGCCGCGAAGTAAAACTGGTCGACGAAGAGGTCTGGATCCGCGCCGACAGCCTGGCGCTCGGCTACTGGCGTCATGGGCATCTGCAGCCGTTGGCCGATGAGCAGGGCTGGTTCGCGACCCGCGATCGCGGCGTGATGGAGGAGGGGGAACTGCGCATTCTCGGCCGGCTGGACAACCTGTTTTTCAGCGGCGGCGAAGGGGTGCAGCCCGAGGATATCGAACGCGTGCTGGCGGCGCACCCGCAGATCACGCAGGCGTTTGTGGTGCCGATGGCGGACGCTGAGTTCGGCCAGCGGCCGGTGGCGGTGATCGACGGCGATCCGGCGCTGTCGTTGGGGGCGCTGCTCGCCTGGTCGCAGAACCAGCTGGCCAATTTCCAACGCCCGGTGGCGTTGCTCCCGTTGCCCGAGGAACTGAAAAACGGCGGCATCAAGATTTCTCGCCGCCAGTTGCAGCAGTGGGTGGCGCAGCGTCTCTCCCAGGCATAAAAAAGCCGCCCGAAAGGGCGGCTGAGTGGATGGCTGCAGAAGGTTATTTCAGCCCCAACGCCTTGGCGACGCCGGCGCCGTAGTCCGGGTGCACCTTGGTGAACAGCTCGACCTGACGGCGCTGGATCTGTTCCGGCACCTGCGACAGTTCGCCGGCGATGCGGGTGAACATGCGCTGGTGCTCTTCGGCGCTCAGCAGGTTGAACAGCGCGCGCGGCTGGCTGTAGTAATCGTCGTCTTCACGATGGTTCCAGTGGTCGGCCGCGCCCTCAATGCTCAGCGGTGGTTCGCTGAAGTCCGGCTGCTCCTGGAACAGGCCGAAGCTGTTTGGTTCGTAGGTGGCGCCATTGCCGCTGTTGCCGTCCACGCGCATCGCGCCGTCGCGATGGTAGTTGTGGAACGGGCACTTGGCGCCGTTCACCGGGATCTGGTGGTGGTTGACGCCCAGACGGTAGCGGTGCGCATCGCCATAGGAGAATAGACGGCCCTGCAGCATTTTATCCGGCGAGAAACTGATGCCCGGCACCACGTTGGCGGGGTTCATCGCCACCTGCTCGACCTCGGAGAAGTAGTTGTCGGGATTGCGGTTCAGCTCGAAATAACCGACGTCGATCAGCGGGTAGTCGCCGTGCGGCCACACCTTGGTCAGATCAAATGGGTTATAGGGCGTCTGCGAGGCCTCGTGTTCCGGCATGATCTGAATTTGCAGCTTCCAGCGCGGGAAGTCGCCGCGTTTGATCGCCTCGAACAGATCGCGCTGTGAGCTTTCGCGATCCTTGGCGATGATCGCTTCCGCTTCTTCATCCATCAGGTTTTCAATGCCTTGTTCGCAGCGGAAGTGGAATTTCACCCAGAAGCGCTCGTTGGCGGCATTGATAAAGCTGAAGGTGTGGCTGCCGAAGCCGTGCATGTGGCGGTAGGACTTCGGAATACCGCGATCGCTGAAGTCGATGGTCAGCTGGTGCAGTGATTCCGGCAGGTGGGAGAAGAAGTCCCACTTGTAGACCGGGTTGCGCAGGTTGGTATGCGGATCGCGTTTCACCACGTGGTTGAGATCGGGGAATTTCAGCGGATCGCGCAGATAGAACACCGGCGTATCGTTACCCACCAAATCCCAGTTGCCTTCTTCGGTATAGAACTTCATGGCGAAGCCGCGAATGTCGCGTTCGGCGTCGGCGGCGCCGCGTTCACCGGCGACGGTGGAGAAGCGGATAAACATGTCGGTCTGCTTACCGATTTCGGAGAAGATCTTGGCGCGCGTGTAGCGGGTGATGTCGTGGGTGACGGTAAAGGTGCCGTAGGCGCCGGATCCCTTGGCATGCATGCGGCGCTCGGGGATGACTTCACGGTCGAAGTGGGCCAGTTTTTCCAGGAACCACACGTCCTGCAACAGCATCGGGCCGCGTTTGCCTGCGGTGATCACGTTATTGTTATCGACAACCGGGGCGCCGGCTGCGGTGGTCAGTCCTTTCTTGCTCATCACTTGCTCCTTATCGTAGTGCATTTAAGTAAAGACTCGGGCGGTTTAAGCGTTCATCAGCATAGTCCTTTGGCGGGGCTTCTTCCCCTGACCTCGGTCAAAGCCACTACTAGTTGTAGCCCTATTGCCGAGCGACGGCAAATAGGTCTCGGTTATCGTTGGCATCGCCTTGACGAATATAGATTGTTGTTTGCAAATATTTACATTTATTTGATTATTGAAGAATTTTTTCGTTTTTATCCCTTAAATACGCATTGAGCTTTGGTATAGACTCGTGACGTTATTATTATGCGTTGATTCGATCATTCGGTACGGATGACAAACCAGAGGGAAAGATGATGAAAAAGACTTGGGTCGCGTGCGCGGCAGGATTGCTGTTGGTGACCGGCGCGGCGAACGCCATCAGCGTGTCGGGCGAAGCCGGGCAGCACTACACCAACCTGGGCGTTGGCATGAGCACCGGCTCTTCAGGTCTGGGCCTGACCGGCAACTGGGCGCGCAGCGACCATGACGGCAACGTCGGCAGCGTGGGGTTGAACTTCGGCGTGCCGCTGGGGCCGTTGACGGCGACCGTGGGCGCCAAAGCGCTGTACCTCAGCCCGAAAGACGGGAAGAGCGGCGGGGCGGTGGCGCTGGGCGGCGGCCTGGAGTGGGAGATTAACCGTTACTTCAGCCTGCACGGCGAAGGTTACTTTGCCCCTGAGTCTTTCACCAGCGGCGTGAAGGCCTATAACGAAGCCAGCGGCGGCCTGCGCTGGAAGTTCCGTCCGCTGAGCGTAGACGTGGGCTACCGTTACATGCAGATGGAAGGCAAAGACGGGCGTCGCGACAACACCCTGGCCGATGGCCCTTATGTCGGTGTCGGTCTGAGCTTCTGACGCTCAGCAAAAAGGGGCCATTGCGGCCCCTTTTTCTTTATCATTTCTTGTCTTTCGTCGCTTACCCGACCGCCGGCAGCATGCCGCTGGCGATGCCCAGTTGGATGGCGATCACCGTTACCCCGCAGACAAACACCAGCGCCAGCGCTGGGGTGCCGCCCCAGACGCGATACTGCGCCTGGTGTTTTTGGCGGGTTTTCCACACCAGCAGCGAAGGCAGCAGCAGCGCCAGCACCGACAGGGCGATGGCGGCGAAACCCAGCGCCAGTACAAAACCGCGCGGATAGAACAGCGCGAAGGCCAGCGGCGGCAGGAAGGTGATGGCGCCGGTTTGCAGGCGGCCACGCACGTTATCTTGCCGCTTGAACAGGTCGGCCAGGAAATCGAACAGCCCAAGCGCCACGCCGAGGAACGAGGTCGCCAGCGCCAGATCGGCGAACAGGTGCACCGCCAGTTCAACGTGCGGCGAAGCCACCGCGTCGCGCACCGCCTGCAACAGGCCATTCAGCCCGGCCTGCTGCGCCAGAATGCCGACGAAGGTGTCGGAGCTGATGCTGCCCAGCGTCGCCAGCTGCCAGAAGATATAGGCCATCAGCGGGATGGCGCTGCCGATGATAAACACCCAGCGCAGTTTGCGAATGTTGCCGCCCATGTAGTTGACGATGCTCGGCACGCTGCCGTGGAAGCCGAAGGAGGTGAAGATCACCGGAATGGCCGACAGCGCCAGGCCTTGCTCCAGCGGCAACGTCATCAGGTTGGTTTGGTGGATATTCGGCAACATTAGGCCGAGCATCACCACCAGAAACACCACTTTCGCGCTGAACAGGATGCGGTTGAACAAGTCGACCGAGTGGGTGCCGATGCACACCACGCCGCCGGCCACCAGGGTGAACAGCAGGACGCCGAGCGACACCGGGAAGTCCTGTGACGTCCATTGGCTGATGCTGGTGGCGAGCAATTCGCCGGCGCCGCTGATGTAGGCGGCGGTGAGGGCGTACATCAGAAACATCATGCTGAAGCTGGTCAGCCACTGGCCGCCGCCGCCGAGATAACGTTTGGCGAGGGTACCCAGACCGGTATCCGCCTGTTCATGCTGGTAAACCTCTACCAGCAGCAGCGCGGTGTAACACATCAACAGCCACAGCCCGACCAGTAAGGCCAGCGTGACGCCGAAGCCGACGCCGGCCGCCGCCAGCGGCATCGCCAGCATCCCGGCGCCAATGGTGGTGCCCGCCACGATAAAAACACTGCCAAGAGTGCGATTCTTCACGTTTTTTCTCTACCAGCCGAAAGATTTTGAAAATTATAGGTAACGATTTATGAGGATGGCAGGATAGTGGAAGCCCTAATTTGTGTCAAACCGACGTTACGCATGATGTACAGTAATGTTTACATTGCGGCGGGCTGCATGGCGCATGAGAAACGAACCCATGGCTGAAATTATCCGCAGGCGGCTAGTGAAAAGTTATTTACGGACTTCTATAGTGGAATGACCAAAAAATGTGGGAGAGATCAATGTTAAGGGTGGAGATGCTCAGCACCGGCGATGAGGTGCTGCACGGGCAAATTATTGATACCAACGCCGCCTGGCTGGCGGACTACCTGTTCCAGCAGGGCGTGCCGATGAGCGGGCGTGAAACGGTCGGGGACAGCCTCTCTGCGTTGATCGAGATCCTGCAGGAACGCAGCCACATCGCCGATGTGTTGATCGTCAACGGCGGCCTGGGGCCGACCAGCGACGATCTCAGCGCGCTGGCCGCCGCGAAAGCCAGCGGCGTAGAGCTGGTCGAACGGGCTGACTGGTTGGCGCGCATGGAAGCCTATTTCGCCGAGCGCGGGCGGCCGATGGCCCCTTCCAACCGCAAGCAGGCGCAGATCCCGGCCAACGCGGAAATGCTGGATAACCCGGTAGGCACCGCCTGCGGGTTCGCGCTGCAGCTGAACCAATGCCTGATGTTCTTCACCCCCGGCGTGCCGTCGGAATTCAAAGTGATGGTTGAACAGCAGATCGTACCGCGTCTGCGCCAGCGCTTCACCTTGCCGGCGCCGCCGCTGTGCTTGCGCCTGACCACCTTCGGCACCTCCGAGAGCGATCTGGCCGCCGAGCTGGACGGCATGCCGCTGCCGCCGGATGTGGTGTTGGGTTACCGTTCCTCCAGCCCGATCATCGAACTGAAGCTGACCGGGCCGGAAAGCCGGCGTGCGGAAATGGAGCTGGCCTGGCGACGCGTGCGCGAAGTGGCGGGGGACAACTGCATCTTTGAAGGCACCGACGGGTTGCCGGCGACGCTGACGCAGCGCCTGAATCAGCAAGGGCTGAAGCTGGCGTTGAGCGAGCAGTTCAGCGGCGGTTTGATCAATCTGCAGCTGCAGAGCGAAGGGGCGCCGCTGGCGGGTGGCGAGCTGCTGCCGGCGCACTGCATCGAAACGCTGGAAACGACGCTGGCGCGCGCCCGCTCGCTGGCGGAATTGACCGGCGCGCCGTTGGCGTTGGCGGTCAGCGCCATGCGCGATGAGCAGGTGAGCATTGCGCTGCACACCCCGCGCGGCGGCATTGGCCAGACCGTGCGTTATCGCGCGTCGCGCCACGGCCTGCGGCTGCGTCAGGAGTCGGTGGCGATGCTGGCGTTGGATATGCTGCGCCGCTGGCTGAATGGGGGCCAGGCGTGCGGTAAAAACGCCTGGCTGGAGGTGGCGGAAATTATCGAGTGACGGGTATTGGCGTTGCTGAGTCTCCCGTCTTGTCGGCTTCATCGCGCTGCATCAGCCGTTCGGACGCCAGGCGTGAAAGACGTATTGCCGCGGCGCCTCGCGTTTGCAGCTCTCTACCGTAGTTCCTGAGCGCCTGCGCGGCGCTGTCTGAGTGCGCCAGATGCGCCGCCAGGCTGGCGGCGTCTACCAGCGCGGTGTTGGCGCCGAGCCCACCCGCCGGGCTCATGGCGTGCACGGCGTCGCCGAGAAAGGCGATGCGTTCGCTGTGCCATTCTGGCATCGCCGCCGTAACCTGCACCGTCCGCACGCTGAGCGACAGGGGATCCGCCAGTGCTAACGCCGTTTGCAAGGCGGGCGCCCATCCCTGCGAGATATGCCGTACGCGCGCCTGCAGCGCAGCGGTTCCCTCAGTTCGCACCGGCCCGCCGAGACGCCCAGCCGATCCGATGCAGGCCCAATAGAGATAGTCGTCGACCGGTGAGAGGCGGCAATCGGGCGCGTAGTCGGCCGCCAACTGCGCCATGGGGGCCTGAAAGCGCATCGGTTCAAGCACCAGCGACACGCCGTCGGCGAAGATCACCGATACGCCGTTCAGCAGCTCGGGGGCCAATTGGGCCCCGGTCGCCGCATCGAGCGGCGTTTTGCCATAGAGGGTGACCGCACCACTGTCTTCGGGCCCTGCCTCAGGCAGGCAGCGCCGCCGTACCAGCGAGTTGACGCCGTCGGCGGCGATCAGCACATCGACCCGCACTTGTTCGCCGTTGGCGAACTGCAGTTCCACGCCCTGCGGCGTTTGTGCAAATTCACGCAAGGTATGGCCGAAGCGCACCTGGTCTTGCAGGCCGGCAAGCAGGATCTCGCGCAGCGTTTGGCGATGAATGCCGAGATCGCCGCTCGGTTCTTGCGTTTGTCGCTGGCTGGAGGGCAACCAGTGCTCGGGGCGTCGGCCGGTGAGCGGGGCAAGCTGCGGATCCCATAGATTGCTCTCGCCGCTGTTTTGCGCGCTGCCGGCACAGAGCAACCGGTAGTGTGCCGGCGGCAGGCAGGCGGCCAGCGCCTGCTGGCCCGACGGATCGATGCGCAGCCGGTAGCCCTGATCGCGCGCCTGCGGCGTGGCGTCGCGTTCAAATACCGTGGCGTGGATGCCGAAGCGGCGCAGTCCCTGAGCCAGACACAGGCCGCCGGGCCCTGCGCCGATAATGCCAATGCTGAGTGTTGTCATCATATTCCCTCGTGAAACAGTGGCCACAGACGGTAGCGGCCGGAAGCATTTCATTATGTCGGCGCAGGAAAAAGTTGGTATAACGGTATCTGGACTAAAAATAGTGATTAGTGGCCAATATGGATGCAAACCTTCATGCCCTCGACGCTGACTGCAGCGAATGGTCCGCGGGCCCCTGGCTTATCGCGCTTGGCGGCCGCGACGCGGCAGGCCGGGAGTATCGGTTGGGCACGCGAGAATACGACTGGCATCAGCATGTGCGCGGGCAGTTGCTGTGCGTCGAAAGCGGCTTGCTGCATGTACGCACGGCGCAGGGCGATTGGGTGCTGCCGCCTCAGCGGGCGGGTTGGATCCCGCCGGCGACGGAGCACCGGGTACAGGTCTGCGGCGCGCTGAGCGGCTGGAGTTTGCTGCTGGCGCCGGAGGCCTGCCACGATCTGTCGAATACACCTTGCGTTATCGGCATCAGCGCCGTGCTGCAGGCGCTGGCTCAGCGTGCGGAAGGTTGGGATAAACGCTGCGCGCTTACCCTGGAGCAGGATCGTATGGCGCAGGTGATGCGGGATGAGATACGTCAGGCGCCGACGGAGCCGCTGTATTTGCCGATGTCGTCCCATCCGCGCCTGGCCGGCGTTCTGCAGGCCTTGCTGGCGCAACCGGGGAGCGAACGTTCACTGGAGGCGTGGGCTGAATGGGGGGCGATGTCGCCGCGTACCCTGCGGCGGCTGATGATCGGCGAGACGGGGTTGAGTTTTGCCCAGTGGCGTCAGCAGGCCCGGTTGTCATATGCATTGGCGAAGCTGGCTGAAGGTGAAACGGTGCTGCAGATCGCGGAAGCGCTGGGGTATGCCTCGCCGAGCAATTTTATCGCCATGTTTCGTAAAGCCTTCGGCGATTCCCCGGCGCGTTATTTTTCCACATCGGCGGGAAAGGGGCGCTAAGCGAAATACTTTGAGGATAGTTATATATCCCTGATTAATCATAATCTTATAGGGGATATTCGCGGTGAGGGAATGCTGTTACTCTCTTGACGGGTGCTTGAGACTGTTCGTCTTGGGCATTGTGTGACAAGGCGGATAGATGAAAGCCCCAGACTGACTCTCAATCAGAATGGGGCTGCCCTAACGCCTAGACACCGTTATGGTAGCCCCTTCACAGCAAGGAGGCAAGCATGCGCTTAAGGCATGTGTTTCACTCGCTAACCGTTGTATATATTACGGTTTTGTTATTTATCTGGATGATAAGAGACTCGCTGTGCGAGCTGAAAATCTACCAGGAAAATATCACTATCCTGATCAGGTTGGCGTGTGAGGTGAAGCGGTAATACTAGGGCGGGGGCAACCCCGCCTTCTGGTCTCCAGGCGCGGTTTCCGGCACCCGACGTTAAATTTCCAGCTCGATATCTGTCAGCGGCATGCAGCAGCAGGGCAGGATCTCGCCGGCGTTGATAAACGCCAGCGGCTGTTGGCGGTAGGCCACTTCACCTTTCACCAGCTTCAGGCGGCAGGCGCCGCAATAGCCGGAGCGGCATTGGTACTCCACCTGCACGTCGTGCAGTTCCAGCACGTCGAGCAGGCAGTTTTCACTGTTGGGGCAAGAGAGCTGCGTGCCGGCGGCGCGCAGCGTCACGGTTGGCGTCGCCATCGCTTACAGTTCGAAGTCGCTCAGGTCGTCGGCGTTGATCTCCGAGTCGATCTGGCCAACCAGGTAGGAGCTCACTTCCACTTCCTGCGGCGCTACCTGCACGTTGTCGGACACCAACCAGGCGTTGATCCACGGGATCGGGTTGGAGCGGGTTTCGAACGGCAGACCGAGGCCGACCGCCTGCATGCGGATATTGGTGATGTATTCCACATACTGGCACAGGATGTCTTTGTTCAGGCCAATCATCGAGCCGTCGCGGAACAGGTATTCCGCCCACTCTTTCTCCTGCTGAGCGGCCAGCACGAACAGATCGTAGCACTCTTGCTGGCACTCCTCGGCGATCTCCGCCATTTCAGGATCGTCCGCACCGGAACGCATCAGGTTCAGCATGTGCTGGGTGCCGGTCAGGTGCAGCGCTTCGTCGCGGGCGATCAGCTTGATGATCTTGGCGTTGCCTTCCATCAATTCGCGCTCGGCGAACGCGAAGGAGCAGGCAAAGCTGACGTAGAAGCGGATCGCTTCCAGCGCGTTCACGCTCATCAGGCACAGGTACAGCTGCTTCTTCAGCGCACGCAGATTGACGGTGACGGTTTTACCGTTCACCTGGTGGGTGCCTTCACCCAGCAGGTGATAGTAGCTGGTCATCTCGATCAGATCGTCGTAGTAGCCGGAAATGTCTTTCGCGCGCTTCTTGATCTCTTCGTTGGTGACGATGTCGTCGAACACCAGCGCCGGATCGTTGACGATGTTGCGGATGATGTGGGTGTAGGAACGCGAGTGGATGGTCTCGGAGAACGACCAGGTTTCCACCCAGGTTTCCAGTTCAGGGATCGAGATCAGCGGCAGCAGGGCGACGTTCGGGCTGCGGCCCTGAATGGAGTCCAGCAGGGTTTGATACTTCAGGTTGCTGATGAAGATGTGCTTCTCGTGCTCCGGCAGCGCCTGATAATCGATGCGATCGCGAGAGACGTCAACCTCTTCCGGGCGCCAGAAGAAGGAGAGCTGTTTTTCGATCAGTTTTTCGAAGATTTCATGCTTTTGCTGGTCGAAACGCGCAACGTTTACCGATTGGCCGAAGAACATCGGCTCTTGCAGCTGGTCGTTTTTGGTCTGAGAAAAAGTGGTGTAAGCCATAAGCCTGAATCCATCGTAACGTGGCTAAATGAAGGGGCCGGAAAATTCCGGCCCGCTAGGTCAAACTTTAGATCTTGCAGGCGCCGCTTTCGCAGTCGTCATCGCCGGCCTTGGCAGGCTGCAAATCTTCCTGGGCGTCTTCCGCGCCGTCGCGGGTGTTTTGGTAGTACAGCGTTTTCACGCCGAACTTGTAGGTGGTGAGCAGGTCTTTCAACAGCTGCTTCATCGGCACCTTGCCGCCCGGGAAGCGGGTCGGATCGTAGTTGGTGTTGGCCGAAATCGACTGGTCGATGAATTTCTGCATCAGCCCCACCAGCTGCAGATAGCCGTCGTTGCTCGGCATTTCCCACAGCAGCTCGTAGTTGTCTTTCAGACGCTCATACTCCGGCACTACCTGGCGCAGGATGCCGTCTTTCGACGCCTTGATGCTGATGTGGCCGCGCGGCGGCTCGATGCCGTTGGTGGCGTTGGAAATCTGCGAAGAGGTTTCCGACGGCATCAGGGCGGACAGCGTCGAGTTGCGCAGACCGGTTTCCTGGATCTCTTTACGCAGGGTTTCCCAGTCGTAGTGCAGCGGTTCGTTGCAGATCGCATCCAGGTCTTTCTTGTAGGTGTCGATCGGCAGGATACCCTGCGAATAGGTGGTTTCTTTGAACCACGGGCAAGCGCCTTGTTCCTGAGCCAGGCGGTTGGAGGCTTTCAGCAGGTAGTACTGAATGGCTTCGAACGTTTTGTGGGTCAGGTTGTTGGCGCTGCCATCGGAGTAGCGCACGCCGTTCTTCGCCAGGTAATAGGCGAAGTTGATCACGCCAATGCCCAGGGTGCGACGCCCCATCGCGCCACGGTGCGCGGCCTTGATCGGATAATCCTGATAATCCAGCAGGGCGTCGAGTGAACGCACCGCCAGGGTCGCCAGCTCTTCCAGATCGTCCAGGCTGTCGATCGCGCCCAGGTTGAAGGCGGACAGGGTGCACAGCGCAATTTCGCCGTTCTCGTCGTTGACGTCTTCCAGCGGCTTGGTCGGCAGGGCGATTTCCAGGCACAGGTTGGACTGACGCACTGGCGCGATCTGCGGATCGAACGGGCTGTGGGTGTTGCAGTGGTCGACGTTCTGAATGTAGATGCGGCCGGTAGAGGCGCGCTCTTGCATCATCAGCGAGAACAGCTCAACCGCTTTCACGCGCTTCTGGCGAATGCTGTCGTCTTTTTCGTACTGGGTGTACAGACGCTCGAATTCGTCCTGATCGGCGAAGAATGCGTCATACAGCCCCGGCACGTCGGACGGGCTGAACAGGGTGATGTCTTCGCCCTTGATCAGACGCTGGTACATCAGGCGGTTCAGCTGCACGCCGTAGTCCATGTGACGCACGCGGTTGCCTTCAACGCCACGGTTGTTTTTCAGCACCAGCAGGCTTTCCACTTCCAGGTGCCACATCGGGTAGAACAGCGTTGCCGCGCCACCGCGCACGCCGCCCTGCGAGCAGGATTTGACGGCGGTCTGGAAGTGTTTGTAGAACGGAATGCAGCCGGTATGGAAAGCTTCCCCGCCACGGATCGGGCTGCCCAGCGCGCGGATGCGGCCGGCGTTGATGCCGATACCGGCGCGTTGCGAAACGTATTTCACAATGGCGCTGGAGGTGGCGTTGATGGAGTCCAGGCTGTCGCCGCACTCGATCAGCACGCAGGAGCTGAACTGGCGGGTTGGGGTGCGCACGCCGGACATGATCGGCGTTGGCAGCGAAATCTTGAAGGTGGAAATCGCGTCGTAGAAACGTTTGACGTAGTCCAGACGAGTTTCACGCGGGTAGTTGGAGAACAGGCAAGCGGACACCAGCATGTACAGGAACTGGGCGCTTTCGTAGATCTCGCCGCTGACGCGGTTCTGCACCAGATACTTGCCTTCCAGCTGCTTGACGGCGGCATAAGAGAAGTTCATGTCGCGCCAGTGATCGATAAAGGAGTCCATCTGCTCGAACTCTTCAGCGCTGTAGTCTTCCAGCAGATGTTTATCGTATTTGCCCATCTCGACCATGCGCGTCACGTGAGCGTGCAGCTTCGGCGGCTCGAACTGGCCGTAAGCCTTTTTGCGCAGGTGGAAGATCGCCAGGCGAGCGGCCAGGTACTGATAGTCCGGCGCATCGCGGGAGATCAGATCGGCAGCGGCTTTGATGATGGTTTCGTGAATGTCGGCGGTTTTGATGCCGTCATAAAACTGAATGTGGGAACGCAACTCTACTTGAGAAACCGAGACGTTGTGCAATCCTTCTGCGGCCCAATCGATGACCCGGTGGATTTTGTCGAGGTTGATGCGCTCTTTACGGCCATCGCGTTTAGTTACAAGCAGACTTTGGTTCATGTGGTGTTTTACCTGTCCGTATGGTGCCCCTAAGCAGAAGTGTAGTCGCTCTGCTCAGTATGTAAACACTATATATAGGGGTTGTATGTCGGTGAGGTAACAAGATAGTGAGAAAAAACGGCGTTTGCAAGTGAACAAAACCGGCCTAATTTGTGGATAACTTGGGGGTGAAATGTAACTTGCCGTTCGCAGTGCGCGCCGTGACTGGCGCGACAAGCTTGTCAATAAGCGAGATCAGATTTTCCTTAAAAACTGAAAAAACCGATCGTTTGGCGCTTTATTAAACGTTAGAAAAAAACGGCATATTGATCTGATTTAATATTCTAAAAAACTGTCTACAACCACGATTTTGATCGAAGTCGCGGAAATTAGGTATTTTTCCTAACAGCGCGTTGGCGCCGAACTCCGATAACGCAGGGCCGGCGCGGTTTACAGCGCTCAGCCTTCGTGCTGGGTGTGCACCATGTAGTTCACGTCAACGTTGCGCCCAAGCTTGAAATGATCGGTGATCGGGTTGTAATGCAGGCCGATCATGTGCTTTTCGCGCAGCGGCGTGCCGTCGACCCAGCCGATCAATTCGGAAGGGCGAATGAACTTCTTATGATCGTGGGTGCCCTGCGGCACCATCTTCAGCACGTACTCCGCGCCGATCACCGCCATCAGCCAGGCTTTGGTGTTGCGGTTGATGGTGGAGAAGAACACGTGGCCGCCCGGTTTCACCAGTTGGGCGCAGGCGCGCACCACCGAGGCCGGATCGGGCACGTGCTCCAGCATCTCCATGCAGGTGACCACGTCGTAGCGCTGCGGGTTGGCCTGAGCGTGGCTTTCCACCGTCTCCTGCACATAGGTGACGTCCATGCCGCTTTCCAGCGCGTGCAGCCGGGCGACCTGCAGCGGCTCCGCGCCCATGTCCAGCCCGGTTACCTTGGCGCCTTCGCGCGCCATGCTCTCCGCCAGAATGCCGCCGCCGCAGCCCACGTCGAGCACCTGCTTGTCAAAAATGCCGCCGGCGCGCTGCATGATGTAGTTCAGGCGCAGCGGGTTGATGCGGTGCAGCGGTTTGAACTCGCCTTCCAGATCCCACCAGCGGGAGGCGACGGCCTCGAACTTGGCGATTTCCTGGTGGTCAACGTTTTGCACTCGGCTGGATGATTCTGCGTTCATGGGCTTGTCTGGCTCCTTGTTCTCGTTGCGCGGATTATACATGTTCCGGCGCGGCATCGTCTGTGCCGATGCGTTTTTAGCGCACTTATCTGCACAATTTCCGTGAAACAGCGGCGGTTATTTTCCCGTAAAGCGTGCTTTGTGATATAGTTTTACACCTTTGCCACTATGGCAGCGGGCAGATGAATCATTAGTAGAGGGATAGCAGCTCCATGAGCGACCTTGCCAGAGAAATCACACCGGTAAACATCGAAGACGAGTTGAAAAACTCGTATCTGGACTATGCGATGTCCGTTATTGTCGGACGTGCGCTGCCAGATGTTCGTGATGGACTGAAGCCGGTTCACCGCCGCGTTCTGTACGCGATGAGCGTATTGGGTAACGACTGGAATAAACCATACAAGAAATCGGCCCGTGTCGTCGGGGACGTGATCGGTAAATATCACCCGCACGGTGACAGCGCGGTTTACGACACTATCGTGCGTATGGCTCAGCCGTTTTCACTGCGCTACATGCTGGTGGACGGCCAGGGTAACTTCGGTTCCGTCGACGGCGACTCCGCGGCGGCGATGCGTTATACCGAAGTGCGCATGTCCAAGATTGCTCACGAACTGTTGGCGGATCTGGAAAAAGAAACCGTCGACTTCGTGCCTAACTATGATGGCACCGAGCAGATCCCGGCCGTCATGCCGACCAAGATCCCGAACCTGCTGGTCAACGGCTCGTCGGGCATCGCCGTGGGCATGGCCACCAATATTCCGCCGCACAACCTGGCGGAAGTCGTCAACGGCTGCCTGGCCTATATCGACGATGAAAACATCAGCATCGAAGGGCTGATGGAACACATCCCGGGGCCGGACTTCCCGACGGCGGCGATCATCAACGGCCGCCGCGGCATTGAAGAGGCCTACCGCACCGGGCGCGGCAAAGTCTACCTGCGCGCGCGCGCGGAAGTGGAAGCCGACGCCAAGACCGGGCGCGAAACCATCATCGTTCACGAAATCCCGTATCAGGTGAACAAGGCGCGTCTGATCGAGAAGATCGCCGAGCTGGTGAAAGAAAAACGCGTAGAAGGCATCAGCGCGCTGCGTGACGAGTCCGATAAAGACGGCATGCGCATCGTGATCGAAGTCAAACGCGACGCGGTCGGCGAAGTGGTGCTGAACAACCTGTATGCGCTGACGCAGCTGCAGGTCACCTTCGGCATCAACATGGTCGCGCTGCATCAGGGGCAGCCTAAGCTGCTGAACCTGAAAGATATCCTCGAAGCCTTCGTGCGCCACCGCCGCGAAGTGGTCACCCGCCGCACCATCTTCGAACTGCGCAAGGCCCGTGACCGCGCCCATATCCTGGAAGCGCTGGCTATCGCGTTGGCTAACATCGATCCAATCATCGAGCTGATTCGCCGTGCGCCGACGCCGGCGGAAGCGAAAGTCGCGCTGGTGGCGCAGCCGTGGGATCTGGGCAACGTCAGCGCCATGCTGGAACGCGCCGGTGACGACGCCGCTCGCCCTGAGTGGCTGGAGCCGGAGTTCGGCATCCGCGACGGCAAATACTACCTGACCGAGCAGCAGGCTCAGGCGATTCTGGATCTGCGCCTGCAGAAACTGACCGGCCTGGAGCACGAAAAGCTGCTGGACGAATATAAAGAGCTGCTCAACTTTATCGCCGAGCTGATCTTTATTCTGGAAAGCCCAGAGCGCCTGATGGAAGTGATCCGCGAAGAGCTGGTGGCGGTCAAAGAGCTGTACAACGACGGCCGCCGCACCGAGATCACCGCCAATACTTCCGACATCAACATCGAAGACCTGATCAACCAGGAAGACGTGGTGGTGACCCTGTCTCACCAGGGCTACGTGAAGTATCAGCCGCTGTCCGACTATGAAGCGCAGCGCCGCGGCGGCAAAGGCAAGTCCGCCGCACGTATTAAAGAAGAAGACTTTATCGATCGCCTGCTGGTGGCCAACACCCATGATACGATCCTGTGCTTCTCCAGCCGTGGCCGCCTGTACTGGATGAAGGTGTACCAACTGCCTGAAGCCAGCCGCGGCGCGCGCGGTCGCCCGATCGTCAACCTGCTGCCGCTGGAAGCCGACGAGCGTATCACCGCCATTCTGCCGGTGCGCGAGTATGAAGAAGGGCGCCACGTGTTCATGGCCACCGCCAGCGGTACCGTGAAGAAAACTGCGCTGACCGAGTTCAGCCGCCCACGCAGCGCCGGCATCATCGCCGTCAACCTCAACGAGGGCGACGAGCTGATCGGCGTCGATCTGACCGACGGCAGCAACGAAGTGATGCTGTTCTCCGCCAACGGTAAAGTCGTGCGCTTCCCGGAAACGCAGGTGCGTTCGATGGGCCGTACCGCGACCGGCGTGCGCGGCATCAACCTCGGCGAAGGCGACAGCGTGATCTCACTGATCGTGCCGCGCGGCGAGGGCGACATCCTGACCGTGACGCAAAACGGCTTCGGTAAACGCACCGCGGTGACCGAGTATCCGACCAAGTCACGCGCCACCCAGGGGGTTATCTCCATCAAGGTGAGCGAGCGTAACGGCCAGGTGGTCGGCGCGGTGCAGGTGGAAACCAGCGATCAGATCATGATGATCACCGATGCCGGCACGCTGGTGCGTACCCGCGTTTCGGAAGTCAGCGTGGTCGGTCGTAACACCCAGGGCGTGACGCTGATCCGCACGGCGGAAGACGAAAACGTCGTCGGTCTGCAGCGCGTGGCCGAACCGGTGGAAGACGAAGAGCTGGACAGCCTGGAACCGGGCGCGGAAGCGGTGGAAGAAGACAGCACGCCGCTGGACGATGGCGACGACGCGGCTGAGCCGATGGACGACGACAACGTTTAAGCAAGGTGAGGGCGTCGGCATGCCGACACCGTAATGCACTGAGACAAAAGGGCCTGGCAGCGATGCTAGGCCCTTTTTCAGTTATATGGTTTAATTGGCGCACCGAGCCGCCGGCCGCCGCGCCGGCGACAACGCGCGCCGTCACTGACTTTCGTATGGTATCCGATTGAAATACTTAGCCTCTTTTCGAACTACGCTGAAAATATCCCGCTATTTGTTCCGGGTGCTGGCGATTTTGCTGTGGTCGTTGGGGGCGCTGCTCACCACCTTTTATATTCTGAATATCCTGCATCAGAAAGAATCGGACATCCGCCAGGAGTACAACCTCAGCTTCGATCAGGCGCAGGGCTACATCCGCCATTCCGCCGACATCATCCGCGACATCAAGTATATGGCGGAGAATCGCCTCAACGGTTCGGTCAGCAGTCTGGACATGTTCAGCGGCGTGTTTCCCGGCAAAGGCAGCCCGCCGCAATTCTTTCCGCTGTACCCGGAGTCCAACTGCGCGCTGAGCACCACCTACCGCAGTTCGCTCGATTCGCTGAGCGGCCTGATCCAGTATTGGAAAGAGAACTTCGTGGCGGCCTACGATCTTAACCGGGTGTTCTTCATCGGCGGCGACAGCCTGTGTATGGCGGAGTTCGGCGGCGGCAACGCGAGCGCCAATCGGGAAAACGTGCTGAAGTCGCTGCATGAGCGCATTCTGAAATACCGCAACGCCAAGAATCAGGACAAAGACAACAACCTGTATTGGATCAGCCCCAGCGCGCAGCGGCCCGACATCGGTTATCTGTATGTGCTGACGCCTCTCTATATCGGTAATAAGCTGGAGGCGCTGCTGGGCATCGAGCAAACCGTCCGGCTGGAAGATTTCGTTACCGCCGGCAGCCTGCCGATCGGCGTCACGCTGCTGGATGAGAATAACGAGCCGGTGCTGCGCCTGGCGGACGGCGATCGCTATGCCGCCTCACTTAACCACTATCCCGCAGATCATGCCTACTTCGGCTATGTCGACAATTACCGCGACCTGATCCTGAAGAAAGCGTTGCCGCCTTCGTCATTGAGCATCGTTTATGCGCTGCCGGTGAAGAGCGTGGTGGAACGCTTCAAGATGCTGATCCTCAACGCGCTGTTGCTGAACCTGTTATCGGCTATCGTGCTGTTCACGCTGGCCTGGCTGTTTGAGCGCAAGATGTTCTTGCCGGCGGAGGAGAACGCCTTCCGTCTGGAAGAACACGAGCAGTTCAACCGCAAGATTGTCGCCTCGGCGCCGGTGGGCATCTGCATCCTGCGTATCAGCGACGGCACCAATATCCTGAGTAACGAACTGGCGCATAACTACATCAACCTGTTGACCCACGAAGATCGCGATCGCATTACGCGCATCATTTGCGAACAGCAGGCGAATTTCGTCGATGTGATGACCAGCAACAATAACAACCTGCAGATCAGCTTTGTCCACTCGCGCTACCGTAACGAAGAGGTGGCGATCTGCGTACTGGTGGACGTCAGCGCGCGCGTGAAGATGGAAGAGTCGCTGCAGGAGATGGCGGCGGCGGCGGAGCAGGCCAGCCAGTCCAAATCGATGTTCCTGGCCACCGTCAGCCATGAGTTGCGCACGCCGCTGTACGGCATTATCGGCAACCTCGATTTGCTGCAGACCAAGGCGCTGCCGCAAGGGGTCGATCGGCTGGTCAACGCGATGAATAACTCTTCCGGCCTGCTGCTGAAAATCATCAGCGATATTCTCGATTTCTCCAAAATCGAGTCCGAGCAGCTGAAGATCGAACCGCGCGAGTTCTCCTGCCTGGAGGTGATCACCCATATCGCCGGCAACTATTTGCCGCTGGTGGTGAAGAAACGTCTGGGGCTGTACTGCTTTATCGAACAGAACGTGCCGGAGCGCATTTTCGGCGATCCGGTTCGGCTGCAGCAGGTGCTCTCCAACCTGGTGAACAACGCCATCAAGTTCACCGATACCGGCTGTATCGTGCTGCAGGTCTGCACCCGCGGCAGTTACCTGGAGTTCAGCGTGCGCGATACCGGCGTCGGCATCCCGGAGAAGGAAATCTCGCGCCTGTTCGATCCGTTCTTCCAGGTGGGGACCGGCGTGCAGCGCCACTTCCAGGGAACCGGTTTGGGGCTGGCGATCTGCGAGAAGTTGGTCAACCTGATGGACGGCGACGTCTCCGTCGAGTCCGAGCCGGGGCTGGGCAGCTTGTTCAGCATTCGCATTCCATTGTTTAACGCCCAGTTCCCGATCCCGCAGGCCAGCGATACCTGGCAGGGCCGGCGGCTGTGGCTGGATATCCGCAATCAGCGCCTGGAAAGTTACCTGATGGCGATTCTGGGCGGCTACGGCGCCGATATCCAGCGCTATGACGGGCAGGATACCGCCGCCGGCGAGGTGATGCTCAGCGATTACCCGCTGATGCTGAACACGCCGCTGCTGGCTCAGATCCAATTCTCCACCGAACATATCGGTCCATCGCAGGAAACCCGGCCGGGCTATTGGATGCACAGCACCTCTACGCCGCGTGAAACGCTGACCTTAATCAACCGATTGTTCGGCGTCGGCCACGGCGCGGCAGAGGCGCTGGTGCAGCTGCCGGTGCCCGCCAAGGCCAGTGCGGCGGACAACGGCGATATTTATCTGCTGGTGGTTGACGATCATCCGATCAACCGTCGCCTGCTTTCCGATCAGCTGGGGTCGCTGGGGTATCAGGTGGTGACCGCCAACGACGGTGTCGACGCGCTCGGCGTGCTGAAACAGCACCATGTCGATATTGTGCTGACTGACGTCAATATGCCGAACATGGACGGCTATCGCCTGACGCAGGCGCTGCGGCAGATGCAGTTCAGCGCGCCGGTGATCGGCGTGACGGCGAACGCGTTGGCGGAAGAGAAACAGCGCTGCCTCGAGGCGGGCATGGATAATTGCCTGTCGAAACCGGTTACGCTGGAGACGCTGGAGCAGACATTGGCTTATTACAGCCAGCAGGTACGCTACAACCGCAGCGAGGCCTGAAAAGCAAACAGGCACGGCGGATGCCGTGCCTGTTTGGCGTTAACCTGCCGTGAGGCGGGCTTTAGTCTTTGTCCAACGGCGTCATGCTGACGGACGAGAGGTAGTTGAGCAGGGCAATGTCGTTCTCGACGCCCAGCTTCATCATCGCCGATTTCTTCTGGCTGCTGATGGTTTTGATGCTGCGGTTGAGTTTCTTGGCGATTTCGGTCACCAGGAAACCTTCAGCGAACAGACGCAGCACTTCGCTCTCTTTCGGCGACAGGCGTTTGTCGCCATAGCCGCTGGCGCTGATCTTCTCCAGCAGTTTGGAGACGCTTTCCGGCGTGAACTTCTTGCCTTTTTGCAGGGCGGCCAGCGCCTTCGGCAGATCGGTCGGCGCGCCTTGTTTCAGCACGATGCCTTCGATATCCAGATCCAATACCGCGCTCAGGATCGCCGGGTTGTTGTTCATGGTCAGCACGATGATCGACAACTGCGGATAGTGGCGCTTGATGTATTTAATCAGCGTGATGCCGTCGCCATATTTGTCACCCGGCATCGACAGATCGGTGATCAGCACGTTAGCGTCCAGCTTGGACAGATTGTTGATCAGTGCGGTTGAGTCTTCGAACTCCCCAACGACATTCACCCATTCAATTTGCTCAAGTGACTTCCGGATGCCAAACAGTACGATAGGATGGTCATCAGCAATAATTACGTTCAGGTTATTCATGTTGTTGGCTACCTTGCTTCAGCAGTCTGCTGACGAAAAAATCAATCTGACTGATGTTATTCTCGATCTCGGGCGCATCACCTTCTGCGATGCGCTGTTCTAACGATTCGCACAGCTGCTTGCCGGGAAGCAGATTTAACATGGCAAACACGCCTTTCAGGCGGTGTGCGGTTTGTGACAGCGCATTGAAATCACTGCTGCCCGCCTCAGTATACAGTTTTTTGACATCGTCGGGTACTGTATCGACAAACAGCCCATAGTAATCACTTGATTTCAATTGTTTTTCATAGAGTTGGATATCTTCTGATCTCAATGAAAGCGGGCTTTCTTCCTGTTCCAGCGCGGCCATTTGCTGTTCGATCAGCATCAGCACGGCGTCGATTAATGCGCCGTTCAGATTATAGTTCACCCGAATGTAGCGTTTATCCAGCGCTTGCCAGCCCGGCTCATCGGTCGCCAGCAACAGGGTGTAATCATCGGCGCGCTGCGGGTTATCGGTCAGCAGCACGTCATAATCGCGGTTGACCGCGCGATCTTCGGCGACGAGGCAGTCGGCGCCGTAGGCCTGCAGCAGACGGGTCACGATGCCGCGCACTTCATCCGACGTGACGTCCAGCAAGGCGGTGACGCCGTCGAGCAGCTTTTCCTGCTCCTGCGGCTCTTTTTTCTCCATCTCCATGGCGACGCGAATGGTGTAGCGAGTGCCGATATCCACCTTGCTGCGAATGTCCAACTGGCCGTTAAGCTTTTTGCACAGCTGATTGCACAGGAAGAAAGTGAGGCCGGAACCGTGGTTGAAGCGATCCACCAGCGTCTGGCTGAGGAACGGATAGTTAAGGTTGCTGATCTCTTCGTTGGAGATGCCGGAGCCGGTGTCGTTGATTTGGAAAATCAGGCGGTCAGGGTGCTCGGGCTCATGGTCGATAACCAGAGAAACCTTGCCGCAGGCGGTGGTGATAATGGCGTAATGCACCAGCAGCGAGATCACCTTGCGCAGCGCGTTGGCATCGCCGATATAGTTCTGCTCGACGTCCAGCTGGAAATGCTTGAACAGCGCCAGCCCCTTTTGATTGAGGGCGGGCAGGGCTTCCAGCAGCAACTCGTCGATCATCGCCGCCGGGTTGAACGGCTCGCGCGTGGGTTGCCAGTCCTGGGTTTCCAGCCGCGTCAGCAGAGTGATGTTATCGATCAATCCCAGCACCGACGACGACGCCGCCGTCAGTTGGCCCAGCAGAGCCTGCTGTTGTTCCTCATCCGGCTGGTTGCGCAGGCTGTCGACCAGATCGTGCATCTGGCGCACCGGCTGATTCAGTTCGATGCCCAGGTTGTGCAACATCAGTTTGCGCGCCTGCACGTTCTTGTCGTATTCGCGCCGCGCCTGCTGCAGCCGCTTATTCACCATCACCTCTTTATCCTGATCGTGCATCAGGAACAGGTAGGTGTCCGGCGACAGCTGGCTGCGGAAAATGCGGATTTCATACACCTCGTTGTTGACCGTCGCCTGGATCACCCCGTGATGCTGTTCGGCCATATGGGCGATCTTTTGCAGGCTGAGGTGCGGCAGCAGATGCTCGGCGATTTTGTTGCTGGCGATCACCGTATTGTTGGCGAAGCTGTAGACCAGCAGGCCGGAGGGCAGGCTGGAGACGATCTCCTGATTCAGCGCGCGCTCGGCCTCCAGCTCTACCGCCATGTTTTCGCTCGGGCGAATGTACTGGCGGCGGATAAAGTAGATGCTCAGCATCGACAGCGCCAGCAGCAGCAGGTTGACTGCGATCAGCCAAATGTTGTTGCGCAGCAGATCAATGGCCAGATTGATGGCCGAAACGCGATACACCACCTTCAGCGGCGCATTGGGCAGAGCGGCGCTGAACTCCACCCAGCCGCCACTCATCGTCGCATGGGTACCGAGGACGGTTTCCGCCGGGATGGCGCTATCGTCGAGATCGACATCGTCCGGCAGCAGCAGGAAATTGGCGCGGGCCAGATTGGCCGGAATGATGTCGTTGATTGGCAAATCGAAGGCGATCACCGTCGCCAGATGCCCCGGCTGATTGAAAGTGGTGCGAATCGAGAACGAATAGGCGTTCTGGAAGCGCTGCTTGCGCAGGTCGGAAAAGCTCTCGCGTTCGTCGAGCATATTGGCTTGTTGCAGCATCTCGGCGCGGCGTTCGTCCGCCGAGGTGGTCAGGTAGCTTTCCCGAAAGCGCGAAGCCAGCTCTTTGAGCGGCTGGGTGGTGATCAGGCTGAGGCTATTGTCCTGACCATTGAGGTAATACATGGCGTAGTTCTCGGTCTTGGCGCCCCAGCGGGTGTCCAGGTAGTCCGAGATGTTGGCGATCATCGCCAGCGTGTTTTCGTCATGGCTGCCGAAGATCACCGCGTCGGTTTTCTTGTGCGGTTTCTCGACATAATAGACATCGGGCCGCAGGCGGGTTTCCTGCAAACCGGGATCGACATTCTGCGCCGGCGCATTGCCGAATTTGTCATAGACCTGATAGGTCATATAGCGGTAGGCATCGATACGCTTTTGCAGCGAACCGGCGATGCTGTTCAGCGTGTACTTCTTTTCTGCCAGCCAGGCGTTGGTGTAGTTGTAGCCATACAGGCCGATGCCGATCGTCAGCAGCACGATAAACAGCAGGAAGCAGCGGGTAATGTTGCTGGAGCTTATGGTCAATTGTTTATTTTGCATAGTGGCTGCGCATTCCTGAATCAGCGAGTGACGGCCCTGGCGCTGGCGGCCACCGCCAACAGCAGAGCGGCTACGCAAGCGAAGGCCACCGTCAGGCTGGAAAACTGAGCGATGAAGCCGATCAGCGCCGGGCCGGCCAGAATACCGGCATAGCCGACGGTGGTGACGGAGGCGATCGCCAAGTTGGCCGGCATGTCGCGCTGGTTGCCTGCGGCGCTGAACAGGATCGGCACGACGTTCGAGGCGCCCAGGCCGACCAGCATGAAACCGACCAGCGAAACGGTAGCGTGATTGAAGGCGATGGCCAGGCTCAGGCCGAGAGCGGCACACAGGCTGCCCAGCAGCAGCACCCGGTAGCGGCCCAGTGAGTTCACCACCCGATCGCCATTGAGCCGGCCAAGCGTCATGGTGATGGAAAACAGCGCATAGCCCAGACCGGCCTGGCTGTGTTCGACGCCGCGCAATGTGGTGAGAAACAGCGCGCTCCAGTCGAGCATCGATCCTTCCGCCAGAAACATGATAAAGCACAGAATGCCGATGAACATCACCCAGCCGCGCGGCAAGACGAACATCGGCCCGCCGTCATCGGCGCCGCTCTCACGCAGCAGATGGCGGCTGGCCAGCGTCAGCAGCGCGATCACCGCCAGCACGGTGAGCAGGGTGGATTGCAGCGGCGTCAGCCCCAGCCACAGCAGCGCGCTGACGCCGCCGGCGCCGGCAATGCCGCCGATGCTGAAGAAACCGTGAAAACCGGACATCATCGCCTTGCCGCTGGCGCGTTCGACGATCACCGCCTGCACGTTCATCGCTACGTCGATCATGCCGATCGCCGCGCCGAACAGCAGCAGCGCCGCGGCCATGCCGCCGAGGGAGTCCATCAGCGCCAACAGCGGCAGATCGATGCACAACCCGAGCCCGGCCATCAGGATCACCGCACGGCAACCCAGTTTGCCGGTCAGGAAACCGGTCAGCGGCATCGCCAACATGGAGCCGGCGCCGATACAGAGCAGCAACAGGCCGAGCGAGCCGTCATCGATACCGATGCGCGCTTTGGCGAAGGGGACCAGCGGCGCCCAGGCGGCCATGCCGAGACCGGCGACGAAAAAGGCCAGACGGGTGGCGATCTGTTGAGGAACGCCGGGCGTTTGCTGTTCATTGCACAAGGTGGCTGTCATGTAAGCGTCAGGATCTTGGGTCAAAAGAATGGTGAAAGTTACTGACAGTTTTTATCACAATCCGCGATCAGGGTCGAAAATATTCGTGCCTGACACATCTCTGGCACCGCCTCTGCGCACCAGCCACAGCGCGATAGCCTGGACAATATAGTCCTTTTGCTGTTCGTCCAGCGCGACGCCCTGCGGTATGCCGTGCCACTTTTCCAGACAGCCGCGGCAGCAGGTGGCAGTGGCGTGCTGGGCGACGAACACCGGGTGGCCACGCATCGGGGTTTGCTTGCCGTCGTTTTTAGGGTGGGCGGCGGCCAGGCGGCGGTCGATAAAATCGCGGGCATGGCTGAGGATCAGCGGCAATCCCTTACCCTCGAGATAAGTCTGGTCCTTGGCATTTAAACGGAAGCGAGCGCGGAAGGGGGAACTTTGCAGCCGCCGCCACAGCACGTCGGGTTGAAAGGACATCATGAATTTTACTCGCTGAAGGTGCGCTTTTTTCAGATTACCAGAACTGAATCTCTGCGGCTAATTTTGCCTGCGGCGGGAAATAATCGATGAGATAAAGCACGAAATGAAAAGCAAGTTCAATTTGTAGACTAAAATAAGGAAAAAGATTAGCAATTAGTGCGAAAGTAAATTAATGAAACTATATCATTAGGTTATTTATTTGCGTGCTATTTGTACGGGCTAAAATTGTGAGGAGAGTAGGGAGGAAAATAAAAAACCGGCCAGAAGCCGGTTAAAGGAATGCAGAAATTATCTTCGGATAATGAAGGTAATAATGAAAATAATGATGATAGCGAGGTGATTATAGCGGCTGCGCGTGGTTCGCGTTTTGGCACAATGTGCTTATTGTCTCGCTCAATTGTATGGTTGGCTTTTTTTTCTTAAAGATATGTATAACTACATGATTTTTTATCAATTAGTCTATTTTTTATCTTTAAGTGCTTTATTTTGTTTGTCTGTAATGTTTTGTGAAAGTTCGCGCGTATTTACATTTTGAAACCTTTATTAATTACAATGAAACACTATCGGATACTTGGTATCATTTTCTTTCTGGATTAATATAACCCTTGTTACCAGAATGGTAATGCACAGTCGTGCTAATAATGCTCGAAAAGGGCAGTGGCCGTAGCTCGACATAATTAACGAGGATAATAACGATGAAACTTCGAGTACTCTCTCTGATGGTACCCGCACTGCTGGTTGCAGGCACAGCAGGCGCGGCGGAAATCTACAACAAAGACGGTAATAAACTGGATTTGTACGGTAAAGTAAACGGGCTTCACTATTTCTCCAGCAACAACGGCGTGGACGGCGATCAGTCTTATATGCGTTTTGGCCTGCGCGGCGAAACGCAAATCAGCGATCAGCTGACCGGTTACGGCCAGTGGGAGTATCAGGCGAACCTGAACCACGCTGAAAGCCAGGACAACAAGAACTTCACCCGTTACGGCTTCGCCGGTCTGAAATTCGGCGACTACGGCTCCTTCGACTACGGCCGTAACACCGGCGTGCTGTACGACGTCGCGGCGTATACCGACTTGCAGCCCGAGTTCGACGGTATGACCTACGGCGCCGACCAGTTCATGTTCCAGCGTTCCAGCGGCCTGGCGACCTACCGTAACAACGACTTCTTCGGTCTGGTTGACGGCCTGAACTTCGCCCTGCAGTACCAAGGTAAAAACGGCAACGGCGAAGAGACCAACAACGGTCGTGACGTTCTGGGTCAAAACGGCGAAGGCTACGGCATGTCCATGAGCTATGACATGGGCTACGGCATCAGCGCCGCGGGCGCCTTCTTTAACTCTCGCCGCACCAGCGAGCAGAACGGCGGTAACGGTCACCAGAACATCATGGGCCGCGGCGACAAGGCGGAAGGTTACTCCGGCGGTCTGAAATATGACGCCAACGATGTCTATCTGGCGGTGATGTTCACCCAGTCCTACAACGCGGCGCGTTTCGGCAGCTCCGACAGCAGCGTTTACGGCTACGCCAACAAGGCGCAGAGCTTCGAAGCCTATGCGCACTACCAGTTCGACTTCGGTCTGCGTCCGTTCGTGGGCTATAACCAGACCAAAGGTAAAGACCTGGGCCGCGCCGGCAACGGCAAGGACTACGGCGATCAAGACCTGGTCAAATTCGTCGACCTGGGTGCGACCTACTTCTTCAACAAAAACATGTCTACCTATGTTGATTACAAAATCAACCTGGTGGACAACAACGATTTCACCGACGCTGCCGGCATCAACACCGACAACGTGGTTGCCGTGGGCCTGGTTTACCAGTTCTAAGCACCAGCGTGTGAATGACACAGCGCGGCCTTCGGGCCGCGTTTTTTTTTGCCTATAAAGCACGGATTGATCCGTTGTCGGCTCGGGAAGCGCTTTGGCTCGCCTCCGTTCGACCTACGCTGTCAGAACGGAAAACAGAGCGGAGGCTATTATGGAACTCAAAATCGACAGGGTGATAGAAACGGTGCTGTACGTCAGCGATATTGAACGCGCGGACGCGTTTTACCGGGAGATGCTGAAGCTGCCGACGATGGCCGCCAACGAACGGTTTCGCGCCTACAACGTCGGCGATCGAAGCGTACTGTTGTTGTTTATCGAAGGTGATTCGCTGCGTGGGGCGCACTACCCGACCGGGTTTATTCCTGCGCACGATGGCGTGGGGCCGGCGCATATCGGGCTGGCGGTGGCGAAAGAGCAGTTGCCGCACTGGGAACGGCATCTGGTGGCCAACGGCGTGGAGATTGAGGGGCGGATGCGCTGGGAACACGGCGGGGAGAGCATTTATTTTCGCGATCCCGACGCCCATCTGTTGGAACTGGTGACGCCGGGCATTTGGGCCAATTACTGATCGAACCCGCCTTGCGCCAACATGTTCAATGCGGCATTCAGCACCTGCAGCGCGGCCTGCGGTTGCCGCTCTATCTGCACTCTGACGATGGCGCCGTCGATCAGCATCGCCAGCATTGCCGCCCGCTGTTCCCGCTGTGGGCCGGCGGGCAGGTGACGCGCCAGTTCATCCGCCATTTGCCGTTTATGCCAGCCGGCGATTTGCAGGCTTTCCGGCAGCAGATCGGCGATTTCCACCGCCGTATTGATAAACGCGCAGCCGCGAAAGCGCGGATCGTCGAACCATTCCGCCAGGCAGGGCGCCAGCGCCGGCAGCAACCCGCCGGTTTGTGCCACATGGCGATCCAGCGCTGTGCTGAACCAGGTGAGCCACTGCTGGTGGCGATAGGCTAAAAACGCCGTAATCAAATCGTTCTTGCTGGGAAAGTGGCGGTAAAACGTCACTTTAGTGACACCTGATTCTTTGATGATGCGATCGATGCCGGTGGCGCGGATCCCTTCCTGATAAAACAGATCGTGAGCCGTCAACAGGATGCGCTGGCGGGCGGGTAAGGTATTGCGATCGGCGGTCATCATTTTCTCCCAGGCTATTTTCGAGTGATTGTAGACAACTCTGTCTACATGCGCTAGCGTAATAATGTAGACAGAGTTGTCTACATTATTACGCAGGAGATGATCATGAGCATTAAACCCCCATTGCCGCCTTTCACCCGTGAATCGGCCAGCGAAAAAGTGCGGTTGGCGGAGGATGCCTGGAACAGCCGCGATCCTGAGCGGGTGTCGCAGGTCTATTCTCTCGATACCCATTGGCGTAATCGCGCAGAGTTTGTCGATGGCCGCGCGGCGGTGGTCGCATTTTTGCAACGCAAGTGGGCGAAAGAGCTGGAGTATCGGCTGATTAAGGAACTGTGGGCGTTTGACGGCGCGCGCATCGCGGTGCGTTTCGCCTATGAGTGGCGCGACGATTCCGGCAACTGGTATCGCAGCTTCGGCAATGAAAACTGGGAGTTCAATCAGGAAGGGTTGATGATTAACCGCCATGCCTGCATCAACGACATGCCGATTCGCGAACAGGATCGGCGTTTTCATTGGCCGCTCGGTCGGCGCCCGGACGATGTCCCGGCGCTGAGCGATTTCGGTTTCTGATCCTACTTAGCGGTAGTAGTGTCGCAGCTCGGCGTGGATGGCGGAAATCAGCCGCTTTCGCCACTCCGGCTCGCCTTTTCGGTATTGAGAAAAAAGGTGACCGATAGCCAGGTTATCGCTAATCGGCAGCGCGCTTAACCCGTGCTTGTCGGGCTGGGCGGTAAACCATGGTTGAGGCACTACCGCCAGCAACGGCGCGCGGCGCAGCACCGGTGGAAGTTGTGCGTAGTCGGCGCAGTTCAGGGCAATGCGGCGGTGCAACCCCTGGCGCTCAAGCTGCCGATCCAGCTCGTTTTCCGTTTGTGGCCACGGATGGCAATAATAATGCGCGTAATCCGCCAGTTCGCTGAAGGCCAGCGCGCGTTTATCTTGCAGGACTGGGTATAGCGGCGGGCCATACAGCGCAATCAGGCGAGTGCGCCCAAGCGCTTCATAATGCAGTGCGCTGGTGCGTTGTTGATGATCGCCCACCGCCAGCACCAGATCGACGCTCCCCTCAAGCAGCTCTTCGCGCCAGGCGCGTCGTTCAAAGTTTTGGCAGTGAATATCGGCATGGCAAGCGGCGCCCTTTTCCGCCAGCAAAGGCAACAGAATAGGGTGCAGAGCGGGGGGCGCCACCAGCGTGAAGCGACGCGGCGCCTGCGGTTGTTGGCCGAACATTTCACTGTCCAGCGAGGAGAACAGCGGCGCCAACTTGTCTTTCAACGACAGTGCAAACAGGGTGGGAACCTGGCGATGTCCTTCTCGGCGAAACAGCGGGTCATCCAACACTTCCCGCAGGCGAGCCAGCGCATGACTGACGGCGGAGGTGCTGATGCCCAGCCGCTCGGCGGTTTTACGGCTGGAACCCGTTACCATCAGCAGATACAGCACTTTCAGCAGATTCATGTCCATTTGTAGAATATTCATCAATTGTCCTTTTTTTAATTGAATACTGTTCAATGTCAGGCCGAGTATACTCCTGCCCGGTTGACACAGACAGAAGAGAAAAATGAAAAAAAGCATGCATTATCTGATGGCGATGGCCTTTTCCTTGAGCTTCTCCACGCAGGCGAAGTTAGACCCGGCGCAGCCGTTGTCTAGCGCTCCGCCATACTCGCTGTTTGAAGAGTGGGCGCAGCCGATAGCGCCGTTCCAGATCTTTGAGCAGGTGTATTACGTCGGCACGAGCAACCTGTCGTCGGTATTGTTGAGCACGCCGCAGGGATTGATTTTGATCGATGCGGGGTTGGAGAGCAGTGCACCGGGCATCAAAGCGAATATCGAACGGCTGGGGTTTAGCATTAAGGATCTGAAATATATCCTGAACAGCCATGCAAGGCTCGATCAGGCCGGCGGCATTGCGCAGCTGAAACGCTGGAGCGGCGCGAGGCTGGTGGCCAGCGCGGCCAATGCGCGGCAGTTGGCGTTAGGTGGACGGCAGGATTTCGCGTTGGGGGATACGCTCACTTTCCCGGCCGTGCAAACGGATATTGTGGTTGCCGATGGCGACAGCATCACCCTTGGCGGCCTGACGCTGACCGCGATGATGACGCCGGGGCATCTGCCGGGCGCGACGTCGTGGTTGACCACGCTACGGCATAACGGCAAGCCGTATCGCTTTATCTATGCTGACAGCCTGGCTACACCGGGTTACTACCTGATCGGCAACAAAAACTATCCGCAGCTGATTGAGGACATTCGCGGCAGTTTCGCCCGTTTGGCGCGGGTGCAGGCGGATATATTTATCGCCAATAAAGGGACGCGTTTCGCTTTGGCCGACAAATGGCGGCGTTTGCAGGCCGGCGATACGCAGGCATTTATCGATCCCGCAGGGCTGCAGCGTTACGTGCAGGAGTCACAGCAGGGGTTTGAAGAGCAGCTGAAACGACAGGAAAACGTCAAACGCTGATCGACGAGCGTAAACCGCACCGATCGACAAACGGGAATTTGTAGAAAAGCCTTTCCACTTCTAGACTTAGGGGACAACAAACGTACTCCAAGAGGACAAGCTATGACGAAGAAGTTGGTTTTGGCCGTCGGTACTGCAGCGGTATTTTCCATTCTTGCCGGCTGCACCGCCTATGACCGTGCAACCAGTTATGTCAATGAGCCGGTGGTCAGCGATGTCAAAGTAGGGATGACCAAGCAGCAGGTGCGGGCGATTGCCGGTCCGCCGTCGACGTCTGCCACGCTGATTCATGCGCAAGGCACTTGCGATACCTATGCGGTCGCGCCGCGCGATGGCAAGGTGCAAACGTACTTTGTCAGCTACAACGACACGGGCCATGTCATGAACAAGGGCTATCAAACCTGTTCCGACTACGATTCGCAGCCGAAGTAATCGCGTTTCAGCCGAACATAAAAGCCTCGCTTTTGCGGGGCTTTTCATTTTTTAAGCGTTTAAGGCCTGAAGTTTAGGCAACTGCACCGCCCATGCCATTTTTTTGCATCAAAATGATAGACATTTCATAACGGTATCGCTAATATCAGCGCCCATTGGAAGGATGGCCGAGTGGTTTAAGGCAACGGTCTTGAAAACCGTCGAGTGTAACAGCTCCCAGAGTTCGAATCTCTGTCCTTCCGCCAAATTCAGCCGGCTTAGCTCAGTAGGTAGAGCAACTGACTTGTAATCAGTAGGTCACCAGTTCGATTCCGGTAGCCGGCACCATGAGTGCCAAAAAACCGCCAGCCGCAAGGTTGGCGGTTTTTTGCTTTATGCGGTTCTCAACGCGGCACTCATGGGCTAGGGCAGCCAGGCGCCAAGCACCACCCCGATAATCGCGTACTCATCGGCATTCTGCGCCGGGCAACCCGGCATGCTTCCCTTAAGCCATCGATGCCCGGCTTCCTCGACATACCTTCTAAAGATGAGTTCCGCGCTGTCACAGCGTTTCGCTATCACCTTATCGCCGGACATAAGCTCGGTTATGCCGGCAGTAACGGGTTCGACAAGTATCAAGGCGCCCTTTGGGTAATTGGCGCCGGCAGAGCCGTTCATCGTGTCATCCCGCACCGGCAACCAGTAGGCCTGAGCGCTGCATTGCACCATTGCCGGGTAGTGGACGGTCGTTCCTTTGCGAAGCTGTTCATGAGATAACGGCAATGTCCATGCCAGCAGCGGAAGCGTTTTACCCAAGGTCTGTGCTGTCTTCTGCCTGACGGGGCGTAGCCCGATTTGCTCCAGGCCATCCAGCCAGCCGATTTGCACGGCGAAGTACTGTTCAATCCTTCGCGCCATATCGCCACTGATGCCCTTTTTGCCTTTCTTGCCCGGCGGGTAGAGCAGGCGAGAGACATAGTCCGCGGCAATACCGAGCGCCTCCGCAAGGCGCTTTTGTCCCCCGACGCCGAGGTTATCGATCAGGATGATCAGGCGCTCTCGCCGCATCTCCTGGAGGTGCATTTTTTGCTCGTTTTTCATGGGGTCATCGTACCTAAATTTACCTGTAGGTAAATGGATTTTCGCTATTGAAAAAAAGATACCTCTGGGTATACTTGGCACTGGTTATTTATACAGTATTTGATGTAATACCCTCGGCGAGCACGCCGGGCGGAGCGGTTGTTGCGTGTTGGCGCACGCCGAGCAGAAGAGCGGCTCGACCGACGTCGGTCAACGACATGGAGCCCTGGCGATGTGGCAAACGCCCAAAGGAGGTGGAAGCATGAGAGATATGAATGAAGTGTTGGAGCGGTGGGGCGTATGGGCCAGGGATAACAGCGGCATCGATTATTCCCCCATTGCTGCCGGGTTCAGAGGGCTGTTGTCCTATAAATCGAAAGGTGAACGTTCCTGCTGCGATGATGATGGCCTGGTGATCGACGGTTGCGTGGGCAGATTGAAGAAATACAAACCCGAAGAGTTCGATCTCATCATTGCCCACCATGTTTATGGCATATCTCTGCGTAAGATCGCCCTGAAAAGGAAATGTTCAGACGGTACGATACGCAAAGAGATGCAAACGGCGGAGGGATTCATCGGGGGATGCCTGGCGATGTTGGATATAAAGTTGAGTATGGATCGCTGAAACTGCTGTCGTTGAAGTTGATGAGGGTTTATTTCTCGTTTCACTGTGACATCAGGAATAACAATAGCGTATGCGCGTTGCAATAATTTAAAAAAAGACTCACGCGTACGCAAATAAGCGCGTAATCTGATAAAACTGAGTCGTTGCCGGCGCCGCCGCACGATAACTAAACCTCGCTCCGGCGGGGTTCTGTTTTTTTATAATAAAAGACTCACGCGTACGCAAATAAACGCGTAATCTGATAAAACTGAGTCGTTGCCGGCGCCGCCGCGCGATAACAAAACCTCGCTCCGGCGGGGTTTTGTTTTTTTATAATAAAAGACTCACGCGTACGCAAATAAACGCGTAATCTGATAAAACTGAGTCGTTGCCGGCGCCGCCGCACGATAACTAAACCTCGCTCCGGCGGGGTTTTGTTTTTTTATAATAAAAGACTCACGCGTACGCAAATAAACGCGTAATCTGATAAAACTGAGTCGTTGCCGGCGCCGCCGCACAATAACTAAATCTCGCTCAGGCGGGTTTTTTCATTTTTAGCCTCCTTGTCAAAACGGTTAATCACTCACTGAATAATGACTGTCGTTGAATGACCACGACGGGAGGCTAATCCTTCTCCTTTATAAAGCGGCGCAATTCTTATTTATCTGCTCAGGTTGAACAGAATGGATAAGCCATTTTCGATAGCGTAAATGGCCGCTTTTTAAATGGAACAGGAATGACGAAGAGGGGCGCCGCATTTAGCCGCTCTTTTCCATGACTCCCGACGATCGGGCTATGCCCCGGTAAGGGGAGGGTGATGATTATGCCTTGGAAAAATGAACCAAACATCCTTTCAATGCTGCTTGCTTTCGGCATGACGCTGCTGGGGGCGATCGCCAGCTATTCCTTCAAGGTTTTGAACGGCGAAACTTTTAGCTGGAGGACGCTGTTTTTGCAGCTGTTCGTCTCTATTTTCGCTGGCTTGACCATGGTGATGATTGCGCTGCATTACGACTGGCCTTCGGAGGTGATGGGCGGCGTATGCGGCATGGCGGGGTGGTCGGGAGCATCGCTGATCAAGGCATTGGAACGCCGATTTCTCAATAAAGCGTCAGGAGGAAATCAATGAAGATAAGTGACGATGGCATGGCGCTGATTAAGCGTTTCGAAGGCCTGCGGTTGCAGGCTTATCAGGACTCGGTCGGCGTTTGGACCATCGGCTATGGGTGGACTCAACCGGTAGCGGGACGAAAAGTGGGGGCCGGCATGGCGATCGATGCCGCAACGGCCGAGCGTTTGCTGGTGTGCGGTGTCGCCCAATTCGAACAGGGCGTCGAACGGCTGGTGGCGGTGACGATCACGCAGGGGCAGTTCGATGCGCTGGTGAGCTTCGCCTATAACCTGGGCTTGCGTGCGCTGGAGAAATCGACGCTGCTGCGCCGGCTGAATGCCGGCGATCGGCAGGGGGCGGCCGACCAGTTCGGCCGATGGGTGAATGCGGGCGGTGTGCGGCTCGATGGGCTGGTTGCCCGGCGTGCGGCGGAACGCGCGCTGTTCCTTTCCTGATGCCTGAATGCGTCTGTAAAACGATTCCCCCTCAAAACGACGGAGACCTTGCCCAAATGATTGAAGATGAAATCCAACGCTCGCTGGCCGCGCTAACCCATCTGGCGGTTCATCCGCTGATCTTGCCGGATCCGCAGCAAGAAGGTGTGACCTATCAGAAGATCAGCGATCTGAAAGTGAACACCGGTCTGGTTGACAGTTCGCTGGTGCAGAGCCGTTTTCAGATCGTGCTGTATGTGATCGACGATTACTCCCGGCTGATCGCTCTGGATAAGGCGGTTTTGAACGCCTGGGAAGGGGTTCGACATGGTCATATCGGCCAATGGCCGGTACAGGCGGTTACGCGCAGCACCCTTTTGCAGATCGCCACGCCCTTGGCGGATAACCGCGTTCAGTATCGGATGGCGCGCGATTACCTCATTACCCATTCCGAGGTGGCGGCGTGATCGCCATAAACGTTTCCGGCATGGCGGAATTGGCTCGCCGCTTGGAAGCGATTCGGCGCGAGGTCGCCAGTCACATTCTGCCGGAGGCAGGCCACGCCGCGCTGGCGCCGCTGCTCAGCACGATGCAGCAGTGTGCCGAGCGGGGGGCGTCAAACAGCGAGCCATCGCTGAGCGCCGGCATCGCGATACGTCCGGCTGTTACCGGATGGAACGCGGTGACGTTGCGTGTCGGCCCCAGTAAACAGCATTACCACAGAGCCCTGGCGCAGGAGTACGGCACGGCAACGCAAGCCGCCGCCCCGTTTATTCGCCCTGCGCTGGATCACCATAAGCACCAAGTGTTACGCATCCTGGCGGCTCACGTCCGCTATGGCATCGAAAACCGGTAGCGACCGCTACCATCCTTCATCAAAAAAGAGAGAGAAAAACTATGGCTGATAAAACCTCGCCAGAATACGCCATGCTGCCTGCCGGCACTATCGTCAAATGGGGCACCGTCGGGGCTGCACCGACGGCCATGAAGGCGCTGACCAACTGTAAAGCGGTGGGTGAAATGGGGCAAACCGGCGGTTTTGTCGATTGCACCACGCTGCTGGATACCGCCAAGCAGTTTATTTCCGACCTGCCGGAAGGCGCGGAGAAGTCCATCGGTTTCATCGACGATCCGTCCAACGCCGATTTCGCGGCGCTGCTGAATGCGGCGGACAAGCGCGAAACGGTGCAGTTCTACGTCGAGCTGCCGAACGGCCGCACCTCCACCTCCATCCTGTCGCTGTCCGGCTGGAAAATGAATGAGATCACCGCCCCGGCGAGCGAAGTCATTCAGATTACCGTCCAGGGCAAGCAAAACAGCAACACCTGGGGCTCGGTCACCCCGAAGGTGTGACGAGCCGACGATCGCGCTGGGTTAACGTCTGAGGGCGCTCGGCGCGATCGCTTCCGCCGCGGGCCATGCGGTCTGCGGCAACCCGCTGATGCGCAGAGTAAACTGAATTGAACAAGGAAAAACCGATGAGTGAGAAATACGATCTGAAAGCGCTGAAAGCGGCGCTGCTGAAATCCGACGATCACGTGATTGAAACGCAGATTTTTGGCGCCAAAGCCTTTATTCGCCGCCTGAAAGCGGCGGAGCTGCAGGAAAACGAAGACGGCATGAAGGCCGCCATCGACAGCGGTGACATGAGCAAAGCCGCTCAGCTCAACGTGCAGCTGCTGCTGTCATGCCTGATGACGCCGGACGGCAAACGTATCCCGGCCGGCGCCTTGCCGAGCGTAGACGATCTGCTGGCGGCGCACGACAACCCAACGCTGGTCGAAGCCATCGGTGCCGTCAAGCGCCATGCAGTCGGTAGCCTGGAGGAAGCGGAAAAAAACTGACTGACTCGCCCTGGCTGATGTTGGTGTTCCAACTGGCCGATCGCTGGGGTGAGTCGGATCCTCGCAAGATAGCCGCGCTGCCGGCGCACATCCTGAATCACTGGCGGGCATACTTCAAACTGCAAGGCATGACGGCCGATGCGGCGGAGAGTGCCCCCGTTCATCAATCCGGTCAGCCCGCGCAAAGCAGTATTGATATGCAGTGTGCTGACGTTATGCGAGTGCTGGGAAATGGCTGATACCGCACAGTTGGTCGTCGGGTTGCAACTGAATGACACCAACTTTAAAAACAAACTGACGGCGGCTTACCGCACCGCCGGGGAACAATCCGCCAAATTTAACCGCCAGGCTCAGCAGGATGCGAAGAAGACCGACGAGTCGTATCAACGCATCGGCGGCACGCTTGGCGGCCTGGCGGGGAAACTGGCTGGGCTGGCCGGCGTTGAACTGTCGCTGCAGGGCCTCGCCGCCACCTCGCGCCAGTATGGGCAGGCGCTCACCGAACTTGCGTCCATCACCGTCGCCGCGACGGCGCAGATGAAACAGTTGGACGACGCGGCCCGCCAGGCGAGCAGCGCTTCCGGCGAAGGCGGCAGCCGGGCGGAGGAGATGCTGAAACTGGCCGGCGGCCTGAATGACAGCGCGGCGGCCTGGCGCGATCAGGCTGCGGCGGCGCGTGGGGCGGCTCAGGCGACATCGGGCGTCGGTTCTGCCTCTCGCGTCGCGCTGGGGATGCTTGGTGGCCCGATCGGTGTCGCCATCCAGGCGGGATTGGGGATGGCATACTTTTATGAGCAAACAATGCAAGCCAAAGAGGCTGCGGTGAGTCTGAAAGATGCTGCGATTCTAACTACGTCAGAGCTTATCAAACTGTCTAGTAAGCAACTTGCCCTGAGAAAATTAGATCTCAGTGAGCAGCTCGAGGAACAGCTTAGTGAGCGAGATAAGCAGCAGAACTTGTTGGATTATGCAAACAAGCGAATAGAACGAATACAGAGTAACCCAGGTCGGCTGGGTGACATATTTGGTGTTGAAAAGCAACTGCAAGCTACGCGGGTGCGTGCAGAAGCGGCTCTCGAGTCAATAGACATCGGGATTCAAAATACTCGCACTAGTATGCAAAATATTGACCAAGCTAACCTTCTTGTTTTGACAGGGGCAGCTCGTCAATTTAATCAGCCAGCAGGTAATATTTTGCCCGCTACTGCAACTGCGCAGGCGCAGTTGATGCCCTCTCCGCCCCCTGCTTATACATTGGATATTGTAAATACAGATAATCTTGGACGTGAGCGACAGCAGGCTCTTGATCAGTACCAACAGCTGCGTCAGGAAATCGAGCAGGCGCATCTGAGCAGCCTCGAAAAAATCACCCAGGATGAACAAAGCGCGCAGGCCAAGCTGGCGTCAACAGCCAAGGCGGCCGGTGCCGGGCAGGCCGATGTGCAGCGTGCGATGGCGCTGAACGCCGAGAAGTATCAGCGGCAGCGGCAACAGCTCGCTGAACAATACGCGCCAGGGCAGGCGGCGGTGCGCAAAGAGCAAGAGATCGGCAAGGCGCTGAAGGCGTTGTATGACGGGCGGCTGTTGACCGAACGCGAGTACCAGACCGCCAGCCGGATGCAGCAGCAAGAAACGACGCGCCAGCGGTTGAAGGCTGAAACCGATGCGCTCGCCGCGCCGGGCATGAACATTGCCGGTGATGTGGATCCTGCCGTTCGCCTTAACAATCAACTGGTGCAGCAGCAGGCGCAATACCAGGCCTACTACCAGCAAGGCATTCTGGATAAACAGCGCTATGAACAGCTGATGCAGGCGGCGACGCAGGAATCGTCGGACGCTCAGTATCAGCAGGCGCTGAGTCTGTTCGGCGGGCAGAGCCGCGTGCACAAGATGGCGCTGGGGCTGGTGGACATGACGCGGGAACGGACCTCCGGCATGATGTTCGATCTGCTGACCGGGACGCAAAACTTTAAGCAAAGCATGCTCGGCCTGTTGACCTCCATGACGCAGTCCATCATTCAGCAACTGATCGATCTGGCGATGCAGGCGCTGTTGACCAGAACCATTCTTTCCACCTTTATGAATATCGGCAGCGGCTTGCTGGGCGGGGCTGCAAGCGCCGGCGCGGGCGCGGCCGGTTCAGGCGCGATGGGCATGCCGACCGGTTGGCAAGGCTATGTCCCCAACGCCAAAGGCGGCGTGTACGCCTCGCCCTCGCTGAGCGCATTCAGCGGCCAGATCGTCAGCAATCCCACGTTGTTCGCGTTCGCCAGAGGCGCCGGCTTGATGGGCGAAGCCGGGCCGGAGGCCATTATGCCGCTCAAACGCGGCGCGGACGGTTCGCTCGGCGTGCGGGCGATCGGCGGCGGCCAGCAGTCTGCGGCGGCGCCGAATGTCTACATCACCATAGAGAACAGCGGCAACGTCAGTTCGCAGGCCGATCCGGGATGGGGCGAGTTCGGTAAACGGATGGGCAATATCGCCGCGCAGGAAAGCCAAAAGGTAATCAACCGTAACTTGATGCCGGGCCAGCCGATTTGGAAAGCAATCAAGGGGATGTAATGGGCATTCAGACATTTGAATTTCCGGCGCGCGTCAATGCCGCCGGCGATATGCGCTTTCGCGTCAGAAAGGCGCAGTTCGGCGACGGCTATGCGCAGGTCTCCGGCGACGGCATTAACCCGATCGTGCGCTCCTGGGATCTGACCTTTGTCGGCAAGTATGACTACATCACGCCGATTATCGTCTTTCTGGAAAATCATCATGGGGTGAAGTCCTTCCAATGGACGCCACCGACGCAGGTTCCCGGCCTTTACCGCTGCGAGGGTTATAAACCGGTCGCGATGGGCGGGGACAACTATTCACTGACGGCCACGTTTACCGAGGCTTTTCACGTTTAACCGGGGGAGATGATGCTGAATTCAGATTTGCAAAAGCTGGAACCGGGCAACCGCATCCGCCTGATTGAGGTAGACGGCACCCGGTTTGGCGCCGATATTCTGCGCTTTCATTGCGATACTCTGCCTTTTACGCCGCAAGAGCTGGCCGCCGCCGGCGGTGATGAAAGCAAACTGCCGGCGAAATCGATCTGGTGGCAGGGGCAGGAGTACGGCCCATGGCCGTTTAGCATAGAAGGATTGGAGATCTCCGCCGACAGCCAGGGCAACGCGCCCAAGCTGTCGGTCGCCAATATCAACGGCCTGATCAGCGCGCTCTGCCTGCAGTTTGAGGACATGGCGCAGGCCAAGGTGCGGATCCACGACACGCTGGTGCACTACCTTGACGCCCGCAATTTCCCGCAAGGGAACTCTTCGGCCGATCCGCTGCAGGAAAAGCTGCAGGTGTTCTACATCGATCGCAAGGCGACGGAAAGCGATGAGGCGGTGGAGTTCGAACTCTCCAGCCCGGCGGACCTGCGGGGGTTGCGCATCCCGACTCGGCAAATCCACAGCCTGTGCACCTGGTGCTCGCGCGGCGGCTATCGCACCGGTAACGGCTGCGATTACGCCGGTAGCCGTTACTTTGACGACAAAGGCAACCCGGTGGAGGATCCGAGCCAGGATCGCTGCGGCGGGCTGTTGAGCGACTGCCAAAAACGCTTTGGCGAGCACGAGCCGCTGCCGTTCGGCGGCTTCCCCGGCGCGGCGTTGATCCGGCAGTAGGGGGCGAGCATGAAAGAAAAAACCGCGACGGCCATTATGGCGCACGCCAGGGCTGAGTACCCGCGCGAATGCTGCGGCGTGGTGGCGCAAAAATCCCGCGTGGAGCGCTATTTTCCGTGCCGAAACCTGGCAGACAACCCCACCGAGCAGTTTCATCTGGCGCCGGAAGATTACGTGGCCGCCGCCGAATGGGGCACCATCACCCTCATTGTGCACAGCCACCCGGACGCCACAACGCAGCCGAGTGAGCTGGACAAGGCGCAGTGCGACGCGATGGGGTTGCCCTGGGCGATCGCCAGCTGGCCGGAGGGGGATTTGCGCACCATTTTGCCGCGCGGCGAACTGCCGCTGGTGGGCCGCCAGTTCGTGCTGGGGCATACCGACTGTTGGGGGCTGGTCATGAGCTATTTCCGCCAGGAGCACGGCATAACGCTGCACGATTACCGCGTTGATTACCCGTGGTGGGAGCAGGGTGAAAACCGCTATCTGGATAACTGGCATGCGTGCGGCTTTCGCGAGTTCGATGGCCCGCCACGCTCAGGCGACATGGCGGTCATGCAGGTTTCGGCGCCGGTGGCCAACCACGCCGGCATTCTGCTGGCAGATGGCCTGTTGCTGCACCATATGTACGGCATGCTCAGCCAGCGGGTGCCTTACGGTGGGTATTGGAAAGAGCGAACGGTAAAGGTGTTGCGCCACAAAGCCCTGATGTGATGCTATCATTCCACTTTTCAGCTTAAGGAAAAGGTAATGAAGAAGATTTTATTAATTATGGCTCTGTTTATTTCTGGGTGTAATACTGTAAGCAGTTTGAAAGATAGTACTCCCATTGCTTCGGGGAACTCGAAAAAATCGGAACAGGCGTTCGTCTATTGTGTGATCGCTGAGTGGAATAAGCATTCATATTTGCAACCGATGATCACTCAACCATTACCGGATGGACATTCGCTACAGTTTAACGATCCCTGGCGTGGTCCCGTATTCATCCTTGATGTTGTCAGTAATAATGAAGGTAGCAGTTATCGCTTATATAGAAGTAAAGAAATAGATTTCTATGAGCAGGCTATCACGCAATGTAAATGACCTGCTTCGGCAGGTTTTTTTTTATGGTGGCATTATGTCTTTTATCGATATTCCTCTAAGAACTGTCAGGTTTCATGGTCCGATGATTCAGTTGTTTGGCCGGGAGTTTAAATACCGGGCCATGACTGTTACCAAAGCCATTGATGCAATGAAGAACTTGTTACCCGGCTTCGAGCGCTACATGCTGGAGGCGCACAAACGCGGCCTGACATTTTCTATTTTCGTTGGTAAACGCAATGTCCGGCAGGATGAGCTAGAGCTCACCAAAGGGTCGGAAGATATTCACCTTGTTCCCGTCGTAATTGGGAGCAAGCGAGCTGGACTGTTTCAAACAATTCTTGGGGCTGCATTAGTGGCTTTGTCCATTTGGAATCCTGCCCTTTTAGGTATGTCGACAGCCGTTGCACAAGGTATTGGTGTTGCTGGCGCTTCCCTTGCCCTCGGCGGCGTTGTCCAAATGCTCTCCCCGCAAATGGGCGGGTTGCGCATGCGGCAAGGCCCGGAGAATAAACCGAGCTATGCCTTTGGCGGGCCGGTCAACACCACGGCGCAGGGCAACCCCGTCGGTGTGCTGTACGGCACGCGTGAAATTGGCGGGGCGATTATCTCCGCAGGTATTTATACCGAAGACCAGCAATAACCATCATCCGTTTGAACAGACAGCCGCAATAGCGGCTTTTTTTATGGGCGAAATATGGCACAGAACATGATCCGTGGGCGTAAAGGCGGCGGCGGTGGCGGCCACACGCCGGTAGAATCGCCGGACAGCATTCAGTCGATCGCCAGAGCGAAGATGCTGTTCGCATTAGGCGAAGGGGAGTTTGCCGGCGGGCTGGATGGCACAAACATTTTTGTTGACGGTACGCCGGTGCTGAGCAGCGACGGAACGGAAAACTTTCCCGGTTTCCGCTGGGAATTCCGCCCTGGCTCGCAGGCGCAGGAATATATCCAGGGTATTCCCGCCGTTGAGAATGAGATCTCGGTTGGCAGTGAACTGAAAAGCGGCGCGCCGTGGGTGCGCTCCGTCTCTAACCTGCAGCTTTCCGCCGTTCGACTGCGTCTGGGGTGGCCCATGCTGCAAAAGCAGGCGGACAACGGCGACGTCAACGGCTATCGCATCGAGTACGCCATCGATGTGGCGACCGACGGCGGCAGCTACCAGGAGGTGTTAACGGCGGCGATCGACGATAAAACCACCTCGCTGTATGAACGTTCGCACCGCATCAATTTGCCGAAGGCCACCACGGGATGGCAGCTGCGCGTACGCCGGTTGACGCCTAACGCCAACAGCGCCCGGATCGCCGACCGGATGAACATCGAGGCGCTGACCGAAATCATCGACGCCAAGCTGCGCTATCCGAACACTGCGCTGCTTTACGTTGAGTTTGATTCAAAGCAGTTCCCCAACATCCCGAAGATCAGCTGCAAACCGCGCGGCCGCCTGATCCGCGTGCCGGACAATTACGATCCGCAAACGCGCAGCTATACCGGCATCTGGAGCGGCGGCTTTCAGTGGGCCTACAGCGATAACCCGGCGTGGGTGTTTTACGACATTATTTTGGCCGAGCGCTTTGGCCTGGGCGATCGCATCGACGCCTCCCAGGTCTCCGAGTCCGAACTGTACCGCATCGCGCAGTATTGCGATCAGCCGGTGTCGGACGGGCGCGGCGGCGAGGGCATGGAGCCGCGCTTCACCTGCAACGTTTATCTGCAGTCACGGGAAGAGGCCTGGACGGTACTGAGCGATTTGGCCGGCATCTTCCGCGGCATGACCTATTGGGGGCAAAACCAAATGGTCGCCCTGGCGGACATGCCGCGCGATATGGACTTCACCTACACCCGCGCCAACGTGATCGACGGCAAGTTTACCTACTCGTCCGCCAGCGAACGCACCCGTTACAGCACCGCGATGGTCAGCTGGTCCGATCCGGGCAACCATTACGCCGATGCGATAGAGGCGGTATTCGACAGCGATCTGGTACGCCGCTACGACGTGAACCAGACCGAGCTGACGGCCATCGGCTGCACCACGCCGAGCGAAGCGAACCGCCGCGGCCGCTGGGCGCTGTTGACCAACAGCAAGGATCGTACGGTCAGCTTCTCCGTGGGGCTGGACGGCATGATCCCCATGCCGGGGCATATCGTCGGCGTGGCGGACCAGATGCTGGCCGGACGAGTGATTGGCGGGCGCCTCAGCGGCGTGGACGGACGTAAACTGACGCTGGACAGGACGCCGGGCGCCAAAGCCGGAGATCGCCTGATCGTTAACCTGCCTTCAGGTAAAGCGCAGGCGCGCACCGTGCAGGCGGTGAATGATCGCGTAGTGACCGTCACCACCGCCTACAGCGAGACGCCGGCGCCGGAAGCGGCATGGTCCATCGATGCGGACGATCTGGCGGTGCAGCTTTACCGCGTGGTGGGCATCGCCGACAACGGCGATAACACCTATACCGTCAACGCCGCGGAACACGATCCGAACAAGTACGCCCGCATCGATACCGGCGCGCGTATCGACGATCGTCCGATCTCCATCATTCCGCCCGGCGTGCAGGCGCCGCCGAAAAACATCACCATCGACAGCTACTCCTCGGTGAGCCAGGGTATCGCCATTACCACCCTGCGCGCCGCCTGGGGCGCGGTTGAAAATGCCATCGCCTATGAGGCGGAATGGCGCAAAGATAACGGCAACTGGGTGTCGGTGCCGCGCACCTCGGCGCTCGGCTTTGAAGTGCCGGGGATTTACGCCGGCCGTTATCGGGTGCGGGTGCGGGCCATCAACGCCAGCAATGTGTCGTCTGTCTGGGCGACCTCGATGGAAACCTACCTCAAGGGCAAAGAGGGCAAGCCGCCGATGCCGGTCGACTTCAAAGCATCGCCTTTGCTGTGGGGCATCCAGCTCGACTGGGCGTTCCCCATCGGCGCTGAAGATACGCTCAAGACCGAAATTCAGTATGCAGACAACGCCGCCGGGAATAATGCGATGCTGCTGGCCGATATCCCGTATCCGCTGCACACCCACGCCATGACCGGGTTGAAGGCGGGACAGGGCTTCTGGTTCCGCGCGCGCCTGCAAGACCGCACGGGCAATCAGGGCGACTGGACAGGCTGGAGCGCCGGGCAGGCGAACGCGGACGCCGGCGACTATCTCGAGAACATCGGCGACGATCTTCTGACCGCGAAAGACGGCGAGCGGCTGGTGGGCGATATCGACACCAACATCGACGCCATCTTGCAGAATGCGCTGGCCAACAAGGCGACGGTGGATCACCAGTGGGCGCAGTACGGCACGGTGCGCGCCGATATCATGGTGGTGAAAACCACCATCTCGGAGGTCGATCGCGGGCTGGCCGAGATGAAAACCCAGGTGCAGGCGCAGATTGACGACGTGGCGGCGGTGCTGGAAGACAAACTGACGGCGACGGTAGACGCCGACGGCGCCACGGCCATCCATACGCTGAAAGCGGGCGTGCGGGTGAACGGCACCTTCTACAACGCCGGCATGTCGATCGCGGTATTGGCGGAAAACGGCAGGCCGGTCACCACCCGCGTCGGCTTTAACGCCAACCAGTTCGTGCTGATGAGCGGCAACAACAGCAATCAGTATTCGCCGTTTGCCGTGGTGGATGGACAGGTGTTTATTAGCGACGCGTTTATTCGCAATGGCACTATCGATAGCGCAAAGATCGCACAGCATATCCAGTCTTCTAATTGGGTAAGTGGGCAGCGTGGCTGGGCGATAAATAAAGACGGTGGGGCACAATTCAATAACATTAGCGCCCGTGGAGCAATATATGCCGACACCGGTGAGTTTAAAAATGGTGTGATTGGCAATTGTCGAATTCTTGAAAACTGTTCCATTGAGGGGAAACTTTCCGCTGCGAATATCGAGGGCGCGATCATGGATGGCTCGATGTTAAGCTGGACGGGTTATCATACTAATGCGAGTCGGTTATTACGTTTTGGCGGTAATAATGTTATTCCCGTTCGTGTTTTTGGACAGATTCAAATTAGAAGAAGCGGACGCGGCTATCCTCACGGTTATGGCGGGGTTAGGCAAAATGCAACCGGTGGAGGCTATATGCCAGAGGTTCCCGTTAGTTCCAGTTCAGGTAGCGGACAACCTTCGGTATCCATCGTTTATGTCGATGCATTAATTGGGAAGTCTTCGACTGCCTTTTGGCAGCTTGCCTCAGGAGAGCTTGACCAAGGACAATCGCACTCAACGACTTTTATTGTGAATATCTTTGCCACGCCACAATATACGGCCTTTGCGCTGGAGTAATCATCACCTCCGTAACGAGGTTTTTATCAGGCTAATTTAGGAGGATACTTATGCCAGTAGGCACTCTCACCCTAACGAGTAATTCCATAATAGTAAAAGGTACCGGAACGGCCTTTAATACCGAATTAAAATCCGGTGATTTCATCGTGAGCGTGGTCGGCGGCGTCACCTATACGCTGCCGGTGAAAGCCGTTGACAACGCCACACAGGCCACGCTGATTAAAGCCTATGATGGCCCAACGCAGGCGGGCGCAGCATGGTATGCCGTTCCGCGCGACGCGATGAACGCCATCACCGCCCAGTTGGTTGCCGAGACGGCCAAAGCCCTGCGTGGGCTGAACCTCGATAAAGAGAACTGGCAGCAGGTCTTCAGCAATACCGGAAATATTACCGTTAAGTTGCCGGATGGCAGCACCTATGGCGGTCCGGCTTGGAATAATATTACAGCTTCACTCAATAATAAGTTAGACAAGACGATTAGCGCTGCCCAGGAAATTAAAGGTTCACTGTCTTTACAGGGTTCTTTGGTGACAGGGCAAACGGCAAACCTTGACGTGGGGGGATATTCACGTTTCCGTAAGTCAACGACATTTGATGATACCATGATGGGGCGAAATGGCATTCATTTAAACTCTGGTGATACGGGGTCGTCTAATGTTCGTGCTGAAAAGACGTTTACCAGATCTACCGGAACTGTAGATGGCCCGACATTACTATCGGTCATGACAACAGCAGGTGGCGTTGTCACTGCCATGCAAATGTTTTGTCGTCGCGAAATTGGCGTAACTGATTATGGTGCGATTTCATTTAAGGATTACGCCAATGTCTGGCATGAGGTGCGTCTACAGAATAATGGAGACTTTAATAATTTAACCGGAAATTGGGTGACCGGCTCAGACCTTAGAATTAAAACGGAAGTAAAAGAAATTGAAGACCCTATAACACTCATTCGCGGTTTAAAACTCTACACCGGCAAGCGTGATGGCAAGCCATTTATCGGTGGTATCGCACAAGAAATTGAAAAGAAACTTCCCCAGGTTGTTGCTGAAGGTGGTTCTTTAGAATTGCAAAACGGCGAAACTGTTACTCGGGTAAAATCCGTCGATTATTCAACGCTGGGATATGTGGCCCTGGCCGCATTGAATCAGGCTCTGGATAGAATCGATCGCCAGGATGAATTAATCAAAGAACTCATGGAGAAAGTGCAATGACATTAATCAGCGGCGTATTAAAAGGCCCTTACGGCGATCCTCGTTCCGGCGTAACCATTACCCTGCGCGCAGTCAGGACCTCGTCAACGGTATTGAGCTTGGCTAAATCACAATCAGTGACGGATGATAGCGGTAAATATTCCCTACCCGTGGAGGCGGGCGCTTACGAGGTCATTATCTCTGTGTATGGTGCGCAGCCGGAGCGAGTGGGGGCTATCGAAGTTTATAACGATTCCTTGCCTGGCACGCTCAATGATTTCCTAGGCCGGCCAGGGGAAAGCGATATCACGCCGGAGATTGTGCAAACCGTCGATCGCTTGCGTGCCGAGGCGGCTTTGTCTGCCGACAAATCAGCAGCATCAGCAGCGGCGGCAAAAGTCAGTGAGCAGAATGCAGCCGAAAATAGCAAAGTCGTTACCGCCGCTGGTTTTGCTTCTGGTCCTGTTCATACAGCTGATATTTTTTCTTCGAATAATCAGTCAAGTATTCGTCGCTATACCATCGCGACCGCCAACAGGCCTGGCGGGGCAACTGGCGGCGTATTGGTTTTACCCGTTGATGGTGGGCCGTCGAGTGCGTATTTTGCAACATCGGTTGAACGGAAAGCTTGGGTCGGTAGTTCAACCCCCGCAGCCGCTTCAACCATTTCTTGGTCTCGATTATTCAGCACGACAGATCTCCCAGGGGTGGCCGACATTTCAGACTTGAAATATTGGGGATTAACAAAAGGCGTGTCAGCAGCTTCCAAAGGAAACTTCAATGCGCAAATGCAAAGCCGCCGGGGGTATGCGGCTACCGATCCGATCGGTAATCCATTCAAAGATACCGGGACTTATTTCCTCGATACGCGCTCATGGGCAGTGACGCAAGCGGGAACCGACGACAGCTATCGAACGGTGCAAACCTGTTACGGCTATGGCGTGAGTGCTGCGCAAACGGGGAAAATTGCCGTGCGCAGCTGGAATGGCACCGCGTTTACCCCCTGGGTTTGGATGTGGTCGGAAGCCAACACCACGGTTGACGGCAACGGTTTTATCAAGAAAGCCTCGCCGATCGCCAGATTGTCCGCTGCGCCTGAGCATATGCAGGCTGACTATCTGGAAGGCGGCTTTGCGCTGGCCGGTTGCGCGGCGGTTAATGGTGAGGCGGACGGGGTGAGCGCAGAGCGAATCTCCGTCGGCGTTTATCAGTTGAATGGCTCACTGGGGTTGGCAAAGGAGGGCTGGACCATTGAGGTGCCGCAGGATGTCAATGGTAACCGCCTGTGCTTTGTGGAAACCGCTACCGATAGCGACGGTGGCATCACGGTGAAAATCAGCAAACGCCGTTTTGACATCGATACCGCAACGGTCGTGGCCGGCGAAGCGATGGATATCCCTGAAGGGCGCTGGATCGATCTGCGCCTCGCCATGCCGGCGCGCGAAAGGGTGGAAGTGCTGCCGCCGGAGGCGCTGGTATCAAACGATGACACGTCATCGGAAACCAACGCGGTTTCATAAATAAAGTGGATGCCAGGTAAAATGCCGGTGCAGTAGGTTATTGGCCGTCTAATGCATCGGCGCCGGCATTATCACCGAGAGGCTCGGGCAAACACGCGACCCGTTCCGCCTGGCAAGGTTCCCGCTGGGGGTTACTGCTCGTCAAATATCAGTGACCAGCCACTGATCCGCTTCTTCGAACATCTCTTCCAACATTCGGTTCAGCTTCTCACGATCGCTTTTGCTGGCGTCGGAGTTCAGGCCGTTGGCCTGCATCGGTTTCACGCGCACGTCAGCTTCCGGGAACAGCGCATGCACGCGTTTTTCCAGCTCGTTGCGAATAATCTCGGCGGCGTTGGGCAGCCCAGCGACGTTGCGTTTGTCGTACACCAATTCTACAAACATGACTCACCTGTAAATACTGATTTAATGTACAGTATTCTGGCCTGAGGAAGGCCGGTTGGCAAGAGGGGGCGCGGAATTTTGCATGATGCGTTCATTCGTGCGCGGCGTGCGGTAACCCCTGCAACTGAATCACTAATTCCGCCAGGCTGGCGGCTTGCATTTTCTCCATCACTTTCGCCCGGTGAACCTCTACGGTGCGCAGGGCGATATTCAACCGCTCCGCCATTTCCCTGTTCATCATTCCTCGCACCACCAGCTGCGCGATGTCGCGTTCTTTCGGCGTGAGCGTGCGGTAGCGGCCGCAAGTTTCATGGCGTCGCCAGGCTTTGGCCGAGACCTGCCGCGCCCGTTCGAGGGCGGCGATCAGCGGTTCAGCGGCGATCGGTTTTTGCAGGAAGTCCACCGCGCCGTACTTCATCTGCTCCACCGCCATCGGCACGTCGCCATGGCCGGACAGGAACACCACCGCCAGCGTGCTGCCGAGGCGGCGCAGCTCAGCGTAGGCCTGGTGCCCATCGAGTTTCGGCATCCGCATGTCCAGCAAGACGATCCCGGTCTGAAACAGATCGGCCTGCGCCAAAAAGTCGGTGCTGTCATTCCAGCATTGCACGTCGTGGCCGAGGCTGGTCAGCAAAAAACGGCAGGCGTCGGTAACGGCGACGTCATCATCCACCAGATGAATTAGCGACATGGTTTTCCTCATCGTTAAATATGAAATGCAGGGTGACGCATAGCCCATTGCGGCTGTCGGGGGCGGGGCCGTTAGCCAGTTGGATCTCGCCGCCGCCATAGCGGGCCAGGCGGCGGCAAATGGCCAACCCCAGCCCCATGCCGCCGGCCTTGGTGGTGTTGAAGGGGCGGAAAGCCTGCTCCAGCCCGGCCGCGCTCATCCCGCCCGCGTTGTCCTGCAAATGTACATCGAGCGCCCGTTCGTGCTCGTCGGCGGAAAGCCAGACGGCGTTGGCGCCGGCCTGCGCCGCATTCAGCAGCAGGTTCGCCAGCAGCTGTTCCAGCAGCGCCGGCGGCAGGGTTAGCCTCAGCGAAGGCGCCACGTTGTTGAACAGTTTCAGGTCGGGGTAGCGCTGCGTCAGGCGCAGCAGTGCCCACACCCGCTCGGCGGTTTCGTTCACCGCGATGGGGCGCCAGCTCGCCTTGTCTACCGTCTCGGTGGGGGGCTGCACCCACTGGCGCAGGTTATGAATCGTCTCGCCGCCGCGCTGCGCCTGCCGATCAATATTTTCCAGCGGCGTCAGCAGCGGGTGCCCGGCGTCCGTTTTGCGCAGTTGGATCAGGCACCCTTGCGCATAGTGGCGAATGGCTGCCAGCGGCTGGTTGAGCTCATGCGCAAAGCCGGAGGCCATCTCTCCCAGCACGTTCAACTGCCTGGCGTTCTCCAGCGCCTGCTCCTGACGGCGCAGTTGTTCTCCGGCATGGAGCAGCTGTCGCCCACGCCGGCGCACCAGCAGCGCGATCCAGATATGGTTGACGATCAACAGCGCCAGCACCGCCAGCGACAGGCTGACGGCCGTCTGATGCTGGATCAGCCAGCTCTTGATATCCAGCCACAGGCGCCGCTGTTCCGGGTGCTGATTGACGGCGCGCAGCAGCGCTTCCACCGTGCTGGTCGAGGCCGGTGCGCCCCACTGAAAGGGAGACTGCGGCGGTGCGGTCAGCAAGGCTCTTGCCACCGCATCCACCAGTGAGTTATCCAGACCGGGCAGGGCGGCGAACGACCAGTTGGGATAAAGCGGCGTGCTGGTGACGCAGGGAACCGATGTGGGCCGTTGCAACAGCGGGCGAAAATCCGCCGGGTTGATCAAGCCTTCCTGACCCATTTTCTCCAGCAGACAGACGGGAACGATAGCGGCCTGAATGGCGCGCTCGCGCAACAGATAGAGCAGGGCGTCGGCAGGGAAACCGGTAAAGCGCAGGTGAAAATCGCGCTCGGGCCGCATACCGGCATCGCTGAGCGCCTTATAGCCGGTCAGATAGCCGCCGAAGGCCTGCGGATCGATGGCGCCCACCGTTTTGCCCATCAGCGCCTGCGGCGTCGTTATGCCGCTGTCGCGCCGCACCAAAATCACGCTGCCGATGATGTTGCCCGTTGCCCGATCGCCGTTGGCGGCGCGCAACGACGCCAGCCAGCGCAGATGATAGTGGCTGTTCAACTGCACGAACTGCGCCGGATTAGTGACCACGAACTGCACGCTGCCCCGATTGACCGCTTCGCGCATCTGCGCCAGATCGAGCGGCTGCAGGCGGAAGCGCTCACCGCCGACGCTGCCGTTGAGCCTGTCGTTCAGCGGCTGCCAGTCACGCGCGGTCGCCGCATCGCCGCGCATCGCCAGCACGCCGACCGACCACTCGCCCGCCTGTGCCGCCATCCCCCAGCCGAGACTGAGCAGCAGTAATAACACGACCCTCACGGCCCCTCCTGATGGGTAATCTGCCTGCCGTCACTTGTTTTAGATCAACGTTAGGTCCGGTATGTGGTTAACCACAATAGAGCTGAGCCCAATGTCATTTTTACACTGTAAATCATCGACATTGTTTATTCATCTAACGGGCATCAATAGCGTGATCGGGGTGATGCCCAGGACGTGGGAGAGGCGCATGGATTTCGGTAAACGGCAGTTTTTACAGCGGCTGGGCGTGTTGACGGCGGGGGCTTCGCTGATCTCCGTGGCGGAGGCCGGGCTGACGTTAGCACCGACGCGGCGCGAGGGGGATGCGAGCCGCCGTTACGCGATGCTGATCGACCTGCGGCGCTGCGTAGGGTGCCAGGCTTGTACCGTGAGCTGCGCCATTGAAAACCAGACGCCGCACGGGGAGTTTCGCACCACGGTAAACCAGTATCAGGTCAGCCTCGAAGGCGAAGCCGCTGCGACCAACGTGCTGTTGCCCAGGCTGTGCAATCACTGCGACAACCCGCCCTGCGTGCCGGTATGTCCGGTACAGGCCACCTTCCAGCGCGAGGACGGGATCGTGGTGGTCGACAACAAACGCTGCGTGGGTTGCGCCTATTGCGTACAGGCCTGTCCGTACGATGCCCGTTTTATCAATCACACCACCCAAACGGCGGACAAATGCACCTTTTGCGTGCACCGGCTGGAGGCGGGATTGTTGCCGGCATGCGTGGAGTCGTGCGTGGGAGGGGCGCGGATCATCGGCGATATGCGCGATCCGCACAGCATGTTGAGCAAGCTGCTGCGGCGCCACGAGGCCGAGATAAAAGTCCTCAAGCCGGAGAACCAAACCGCGCCCCACGTGTTCTATCTGGGGCTGGATGATGCCTTCGTCACGCCGCTGCCGGGGCGGGCGCAGGTCGCCTTATGGGGAGAAAGACGATGAGCCGCCAACTGATGATCGCAGAAGTGCTGAGCCAGCCGCAGGCGGTGAGCTGGCTGCCGTGGGCCGTACAATATTTCTTCTTTATCGGCATCGCCGCCTGCGCCGCGCTGCTGGCCTGCGTGTGGCGCTGGCGCGGTGGAGATAACGCCGCGCATCTGGAGCGCATGGCGCTGTTTATCGGGCTGACGTGCGCCATTACCGCGCCGCTGGCGTTGACCGCCGACCTGCATCAAACCGCCCGTTTCTGGCATTTCTACGCCTACCCGACGCCCTGGTCGTGGATGCCGTGGGGCGCGCTGTTCTTGCCGCTGTTTACCCTGCTGATCGGCCTGTGGTTTATCGCGATTGAATTTACGCGGCTGACGGGCAGACCGGTTGCGCTGTTGCGTGGGATAGCGCCCGCCTGCGCGCTGGTGGCTATCGGCCTGCTGTTGTACACCGGGCGAGAGGTTTCCATCGTGCGCGCCCGCCCAATTTGGTTCAGCTACGGGTTTCCGATCGTGATGTTCCTCAGCGCGCTGCAGGCGCTCTTGGCTTTGCTGCTGCTGGCGATGCGCGAACGGCCCGGTCTGCAGGCGCCGCTGGCGCGCGGGATGCTGCTGACGTTACTGCTGCTCGGCGGGGCGATCCTGCTGTGGGTATGCGGCGATACGTTATCCGGCGCGGCGGTACGCCACTGGTTGCAGACGCAGGCGATGGCGCGCCGGTATGCCGCGGGATGGATTGCGCTATGGGGGCTGACGCTGGCGTGCGCCGCCTGGGCCGGCTATCGGCGCTTGCCGCGCGGTGGTGCGCCGCTGCTGGTGGCCGGCGCACTAGGGCTGAGCTGGCTGATGCGCTGGACGCTGTTGATCGAAGTACAAACCATCCCGAAATACAGCGCGTCTAACTCCTCTTATAGCCTGCCGCTCGGCACTGACGGTTTGCTGGCGATCGTCGGCACCTTCGGCTTGTGGCTGGCGTTAATGATCATGGTGCGTGAAGCACAGGCGTTTTTACTGCGGAGAAAACAACATGGCTAAACTCACCCGGCGTCAGTGGTTGAAAGTGGGCCTGGCCTTCGGCGGATTGTCCGCTTTCGGCCTGAGCTATCGCGAAGTCGCCAAACGGGCGATCGACGGCTTGATTCACGGTACCTCAGGGCGGGTGACTCTGGATCGCATCAACGGCAACTCCCTGCCGCCAGAAGGGCGGGCAATGCCGGAATGGCAAGGCAATCCGCAACAGGCCATCTCGATGACCCAATGTTTCGGCTGCTGGACGCAATGCGGCGTGCGGGTACGGGTGGACAGGCAGACCGACCGGGTATTGCGCATTGCCGGCAACCCTTATCATCCGTTGTCTCAGGAACGGCACGTCGACTCTGCGTTGCCGCTGCAGGACGCGTTGGCGCAGTTGGGCGGCGAAAGCGGCCTCGACGCCCGTTCCACCGCCTGCGCGCGCGGCGCCACGTTGCTGGAGGGGCTTTACAGCCCGCTGCGCGTCCTGGAGCCGATGAAGCGCGTCGGCAAACGCGGCGAGGGCAAGTGGCAGCGCATCAGCTTTGAGCAGTTGATCGCCGAAGTGGTGGAGGGCGGCAATCTGTTCGGCGAGGGGCATGTGGACGGCCTGCGGGCGATCCGCGATCTGGAGACGCCGATCGATGCCCGACGGCCGGGGCTGGGGCCAAAAGCCAACCAGCTATTGGTGACCAATGCCGGTGACGACGGGCGCGATAGCTTCCTGCGGCGCTTCGCCCAGAACAGTTTCGGCAGCAAAAACTTCGGCGCGCACGGCGCTTACTGCGGGCTGGCCTACCGTGCCGGTTCCGGCGCGTTGATGAACGATCTGGACAAGAACCCGCACGTGAAACCGGACTGGGAACAGGTCGAATTCGCGCTGTTTATGGGGACCTCACCGGCGCAGTCCGGCAACCCGTTCAAGCGCCAGGCCCGGCAATTGGCCAGCGCCAGATTGCGCAGCGAATTCCGTTATGCGGTAGTGGCGCCGGCGCTGCCGCTGACCACCACGTTGGCGGACGATCATGGCCATTGGATCCCGATATTGCCGGGTACCGACTCGGCGCTGGCGATGGCGATGATCCGTTGGATCCTCGACCACCGGCGTTATCAGGCCGATTATCTCGCCATCCCGTCGGAGGCCGCCATGCAACGCGCCGGCGAGAAGAGCTGGACCAACGCCACGCATCTGGTGATCGCCGAGAGCGAGCATCCGCGGGCGGGGCAGCATCTGACGCAGGCCGATCTGAACGGCGCCGGGTCGGCGTCGCCGCTGGTGGTCAACGGCGCGGGTGAGCTGGTGGCGGCCGAGACGTGCGACAGCGCCGAGCTGTGGGTAACCCGTACGGTGACGCTGCACGATGGCGCGCAGGTGGAGGTGAAAAGCGGCCTCCAGTGTTTGAAAGAGGCCGCCGACAAGCTGTCGCCGGAGGCGTACAGCCGGCAATGCGGCGTGCCGGTGGCACGCATCGCGGCATTGGCCGAGGCCTTTACCGCCCACGGGCGCAAGGCGGCAGTGATCGCCCATGGCGGGATGATGGCGGCGAACGGGTTTTACAATACCTGGGCGGTGATGATGCTTAACGTGCTGATCGGCAACCTGAGCCTGGCGGGGGGCGTGTTCGTCGGCGGCGGTAAATTCAACGGCTTCGCCGAGGGGCCGCGCTATAACCTGGTCGAGTTTCCTGGCCTGGTAAAACCGAAAGGGCTGAATATCGCGCGCAGCAAGGCCGCCTATGAAACCTCCGACGAATACCGCGAAAAAGTGGCGGCGGGCATTTCGCCCTGGCCGGCCAAAGCGCCCTGGTATCCGTTCGTCGCCGGGCAGTTGACCGAGCTGCTGACCTCGGCGCTGGCAGGTTACCCGTATGGGCTGAAAGCCTGGATCTCGAACATGACCAACCCCTTGTACGGTATCGCCGGGTTGCGCGGCGTGGCGGAGGAGCGGCTGAAAGATCCGGCGCGTTTGCCGCTGTTTATCGCTATCGATGCGTTTATCAACGAAACGACGGCGCTGGCCGACTATATCGTCCCGGACACCCATAATTTTGAGAGTTGGGGATTCAGCGCCCCCTGGGGAGGCGTCGCCAGTAAGACCACCACCGCGCGCTGGCCGATAGTGACGCCGGCGACTGCGCAAACGGCACAAGGGCAGCCGATTTCCATGGAGGCGTTTTGCATTGCCATCGCCAAACGCCTGGCATTGCCGGGGTTCGGCGATCGCGCTATCGGCGACGGCCAGGGCGGGCTGCTGCCGCTCAACCGTGCCGAGGATTATTATCTGCGCGCCGCCGCCAACGTGGCGTTTTCCGGCAAGGCGCCGGTGCCGGCCGCGAGGGCGGACGAACTGGCGCTGAGCGGTGTCGATCGCTTGCTGCCGCAACTGGCGCAGACGCTGCGCGCCGATGAGATCGACCGCGTGGCGTTTATCTACAGCCGCGGCGGCCGCTTCGCCGATCACGACAGCGGCCGCCGCGACGGCAGCGTGGGCAACCGCTGGGAGAAACCGCTGCAGATCTGGAATGCGGAAGTGGCGAAGCACCGGCATGCGATCACCGGCGAGCGTTTCAGCGGCTGCCCCACCTGCTACCCGGCGCGTTTGTCGGACGGCCGCGCGGTGGAAGCGCTCTACCCAGAACGGCAGTGGCCGCTGCGCCTGATGTCCTTCAAATCTAATGTGATGAGCAGCTCCACCGCGGTGATCCGGCGCCTGCACGACGTGAAGCCGGTGAACCTGGTGGCCTTGAACCCGGCGGACGGAGCGCGTTTCGGCATTCAACACGGTGATTGGGTGCGCATCAGCACGCCGGGCGGCAGCCGCGAGGCGCAGATCAGTTTGCTGGCGGGGGTGATGCCCGGCGTGATCGCGGTGGAACACGGCTACGGCCACCGGGAGATGGGAGCCAGCCAGCACTACCTGGACGGCGAACCGCTGGCGATGGATGAGCGCATCGCCGCCGGCATCAATCTCAACGATTTGGGCTTTGCCGATCCGACGCGCGAAGTGCCGAACACCTGGCTGGATTGGGTGACCGGTGCGGCGGTGCGTCAGGGTATTCCGGCGGCGATCGTTAAACTTTCCGCGTAAACGGCAGACGAAAAAAAACCTGCTGTAACAGCAGGTTTTCTTAAATTTGGTCGGCATGAGAGGATTATGCGCATCTTCGATGCTTGCCCTGCGGGCCGTTGCTAAAGCAACGTGGTCTCACTTCGTTCGGCTCAAACCTCCTGCGGAGATTCTCATCCTCCCGACGTGCAGACGAAAAAAAACCTGCTGTAACAGCAGGTTTTCTTGAATTTGGTCGGCATGAGAGGATTCGAACCTCCGACCCCCGACACCCCATGACGGTGCGCTACCAGGCTGCGCTACATGCCGACGCTATGAAAAATCATACTACCGATTCCCGATGTTAATGCAAGCGCCTCGCCACTTGATTGCTTTAGTTTTAAGCAGTTAGTTGGCGATAAAGCGTTTTACATCGGTCAACACCTGCAACAGCAGAGCAAGCTGCGGTTTCTCGTCCTTTATCTCTTCGCCGTTCTGATCGTAGACGCGATAGTTGCCATTGTTGTCCAGCATCAGCGTTTGTGTCGGCGTGGTGATCACCAGCTGGTTGCCATCGCCGGTGGCGATCCAGTTGTTGCGGCGCTGGGCGGTGAACAGATCCTCGCCTTGCGAATAGTCTTTCGGCGCGGTTTGCACGTGCAGCAGGCGTTGCATCAAGGTGCGCATGACGTCGTTATGGCCGGTCAGCTTGCTGATGGTCTGCGCCGGGGTGCCCGGCCAGTGGATCACCAACGGCACCTGCAGTTGCGCCTGGTTGAAGGCGGTGCCGGCACCCCATTGGCCTTTGCCGCTGTCGTTGAACTCGACGCCGTGCTCGGCGGTGATCACCACCACGGTTTTATCCAGCAGGCCGCGCTGTTTCAGCGTGTCCAGCACCCGGGCTATCTGAGCATCCACATCTTGCGCGCCGGTGCGGTAGCGCCGAATAAAGTCGGCCGGAACCGGTTTTTTGTCGCCTTCGGTCGGCTCGGCGCCGCTGAAGTTGATATAGGAGAACCACGGCTCTTTGCTACCCTGGTCTGCCAACCAACGTTGCCATTGCTGGGTGGTTTGGGCGTCGCTTTGCGGCGCCGGCGTCGGCAGCGAGAAGTCGGTCAACAGGGCCTGGCGATACAGGCTGGCATTGAAGCCATCGGAGGAGAACAGCCCCAGCTGGTAGCCCCGATCGCCGAGCGCATTGATCAGTGCCGACGGCTTGCGGCCAGCGAGCACGCTGTCCAGATAGGTCGGGGAAATGCCGTAGAACAGGCCGAACAGCCCGGTATCGGCATGGTTGCCCGAACTGTAGTGATCGCTGAAACGCACGTTTTCCTGGGCGAAGCGGGTCAGGGTTGGCATGTCCTGCGCCACGTCTTTGGCGCGAATGCCGTCCACTACGATCATCAGCAGGTTATAGCCGCTGCCTTTATCGCCGTAGCTGAGATCGCTGAGCGGATACTCCACCGATACCGCTTCCGGGTTGCCCTGTTGCACCAGACGGCGCTCATACTCTTGCTGGTCGAGCAGGCCGTGTTTCTCGAGGAACTTGCGCGCGGTCATTGGGTACGAGAGCGGCAGGTTGGCCCGCTGCATGGTGATCGGGCGATAGAAGTTGGCGTCGGCCCAGATATAAATCAGGTGCGACGCGAAAAAGGCGCTGATAAACAGCGCCGCCAGCGGCTTGCCGAAGCGGCGGCGGTTCAGGCTGCGCAGCTTCTGCCAGCTCCAGGTGCCGAACAGCATCTCCACCAGGAAGATCACCGGCACGCAGATAAACATCAGCTGCCAGTCACGCGACAGTTCGCTTTGATCCGGGTTGACCACCAGATCCCACACCACCGGATTGAGGTGCAGGTGGAAATGGGAGAACACTTCGCTGTCGACCAGCAACAGCGTGAGCCCGATGGTGGCCAACGCGGCGGAAATAAATCGCAGCAGCCGCTGCGACATCACCACGAAGGTGAGCGGGAAGATCACCAGCAAATAGCCGGCGAACACGATAAAGCTGAAATGCCCCAGCAGGCTGACAAAGGCATAGACCCGGCCCAGCAGGGATGCGGGCCAGTCGGTGACAAACAGGTAGCGGCTGCCCAGCCCAAGGGCGAGCAGGATATTGAATAAGGCGAACCAGTGCCCCCAGCTGATCATCTGGGAGACTTTTTCACGATAACGCTGACGGTTTGTCACCATAAGTCAATATTAATGTGCTTTATCTTCACGGACAGAAGCCTGCAAGGCTTCCGCGAACGATCTCGCCAGGGTTTTCCGCTGCGCGGGGGCAACGCTGGTGTTGATCAAATTAGTGACCATGTTGCCCAGCACCATCAGGGAAAGATCGGTGGGGGTATGGTGTTTTTCCAGAACATTGACCAGCTCTGAGAGCAGTTGTTCAACGTGTTCGTCACTGTAACGGGATGATTGTGGCATAAAATTGCGCTTAGTAATCTGCAAAGTGCCCTATCTTACCGTATAGGGCAGTGATTTTCCGCTCTTTTATCACTTCCTGTCATTCGGGAAATTGTTCGCCCGCGCCGGGGCGGGGCCCCGCTGTGCCTTTCCGGTTTGCCGCCGCTTTTTAGTATTGCAGGGCGGGGTCTTCAGTGTTTGAATACGCGCCTAAAGAACAGGAGGATTTATCATGAGTCTGGATATCGACCAGATCGCTCTGCACCAATTGGTGAAACGCGACGAGCAAACGCTGGACGTGGTGTTGCGCGATACCTTGCTTCCCACCAACGCGGCGGTGGAAGAAATGATGACGGAACTGCATCGCGTCTACAGCGCCAAGAGCAAGGCCTTGGGCCTGTTCAACGAAGGCAGCGAACTGGCGGAAGCGCTGCGCACTTGCCGCAGGGACGATAAGGACTTTCTGGCCTTCAGCCGCGCGGCGACCGGCCGCCTGCGCGACGAACTGGCAAAGTATCCGTTTGCCGAAGGCGGCGTGGTGCTGTTCGGCCAATACCGTTATCTGGCGGTGGAGTACTTGCTGATCGCGGTGCTGAACAGCCGTAACAGCATGCGCGTCAACGAAGAGCTGGATATCAACACCACGCACTATCTGGACATCAACAACGCCGATATCGTCGCGCGCATCGATCTGACCGAATGGGAAACCAACCCGGAATCGACCCGCTATCTGACCTTCCTGCGCGGGCGCGTAGGCCGCAAGGTCGCCGATTTCTTCATGGATTTCCTGGCGGCGTCCGAAGGGTTGGACACCAAGGCGCAAAACCGCGGGCTGCTGCAGGCGGTGGACGACTACTGCGCCGATGCGCAGTTGGACAAGAACGAGCGCCAGTCGGTGCGCCAACAGGTGTACAGCTACTGCAACGAACAGCTGCAGGCGGGCGAAGAGATTGAACTGCAGGCCCTGTCGCAGGAGCTGTCGCCGGTCGGCGAGAAAGACTTCATGCAGTTCTCCAGCGAGCAAGGGTATGAGTTGGAGGAAAGCTTCCCGGCGGATCGCGGCACGCTGCGCCAGCTGACCAAATTTGCCGGCAGCGGCGGCGGTATCAGCCTGAATTTCGACGCCATGCTGTTGGGCGAGCGCATTTTCTGGGATGCGGCCACCGACACGCTGACCATCAGAGGCACGCCGCCGAACCTGCGCGATCAGCTGCAGCGCCGGACCGGCAGCGGCAAGTAAGCGCGCCGGATCGCAGACAATAAAAAACGCCGCAATTGCGGCGTTCTTTATTTCGGCGTCCCGAAAGGTTCGAAAACGTAGCGATTAAACGCGAACGAAGTCGATGTGAGCCAGTTTTGGCTTGAACGGGTGACGCTGTACAGCCTGAACCTTAACTTTGGTTTCTTTACCGTCGATAACCAGAGTTACTGCTTCGCTGTAGAATTCTGGTTTAGCTTCCATGTTCTTAACAGAATCATGGTCCAATTCGATGGAAACTGCAGCTTCTTTGCCACCGTAAACGATAGCTGGGAATTTGTTTGCTGCACGCAGGCGGCGGCTCGCACCTTTACCCTGGTCTTTACGTACTTCTGCATTGATAGTGAACATTGTTTTTTCTCTTAAAAGAAAATTTACCCTGCTACAGGCGACCCAAGTAGCAAGTTCGGGAATCCGCTTTAACGCTGGGCAGGCCCAGGTAAAGCGCGCGGCATTTTAACGGAAAGCCGCCTGCAGGGCAACGAAAACCTGTCCAGATTGGGGACCGTTCGCTCAGGTCAATTGATTGGCGCGGCGGAAACGGCCTTGATAATCGAACACTTTCTCGCGCACCTGCCAAAACTGGCCGCGTTTGCGCGCCACCACGAAATCCGGATGGCGCAGCGCCTGTTGTTGCGCCAGCACGTCGGCGGCGGTGTGCCAGGCGAACGGCACGCCCGGCGCGCGCTGGTGCGGGCGCAGGAACAGCATCTCGAAGGCTTTGCGCTGCGCCGGCGTCTGCAGGCGGAAGCGCTCGCTGGTGCTGGTGCCGTCCTCGTCGTAATAGGTGGCCTTCAGCCATTCGCCCTTGTCATCGCGGCCGCTCTGCAGTTCCATGCCGCCGCAGCGCAGCACCAGCGCGTCTTTCAGCTTCAGCGCCGCCTTCAGCATGTCATCGGGATCGACCAGCACCTCCTGACACTGATGGCAGCGGCGTGCGGCGATGTCGTTCTCCGCGCCGCAGTGCGGGCAGCTCTTGAACCGGAAGCGGTAATCGCACTGTTCGCGGTGGCCGTCGTCGTCTTCCAGCCAGCCCTGACAGCGGCGGCCGTAGTGCTCGATGATATCGCCGTTCTCGGTGCACTTGCCCCAGAACAGATTGGCGAAGCCGCAGGCCGGGCAGAACACCTGCACCGGCTGGCTGTCGCCGTGCGGCTTGCTGACGCCGACCTCCGGCGTGAACAGATCGTGCGGGTTGCCGGCATAGTCGAGGATCAGACAATCCTCCTTGCCGGGCGCCAGCCGCAGCCCGCGGCCGACGATCTGCTGATACAGGCTGACGGACTCGGTCGGGCGCAGGATCGCGATCAGATCGACGTGCGGCGCGTCGAAACCGGTGGTCAATACCGCTACGTTGACCAGATAGCGCAACTGCTGTTGTTTGAACGCCTCGATCAGCGCATCGCGCTCGGCGGGCGGTGTTTCTGCGCTGACCAGCGCGGCCTCGCCGTTCGGCAGCAGGCCGTGGATCTCGCGGGCGTGCTCGACGGTGGCGGCGAAGATCATCACCCCTTTGCGATCGTCGGCGTACTCCACAATCTGGCTGATAATGTGCGGCGTGACGCGGTTTTGCCGCTTCAGCTCGCGGTTCAGATCCGCTTCGCTGAACAGGCCGTTGCTTCTGGCCTCCAGCCGGCTGAAATCGTACTGCACAATCGGCATGTCCAGCCGCTCAGGCGGCACCAGGAAGCCGTTCTTAATCATATAGCGCAGCGGCAGCTCATAGATGCAGTCGCGAAACAGGCTGGCGCCGTCGCCGCGGGTAAAACCGTGGTAGTGATACTGGTAAATCCAGCCCTTGCCCAGACGATAGGGCGTGGCGGTCAACCCCAGCAGCCGCAGCTGCGGGTTGGTTTTCTGCAAGTGCTGGATGATTTGTTGGTACTGGCTGTCGTCGTCGTCACTGATGCGGTGGCATTCATCGACGATCAGCAGCGAAAAGGCGCCGTCGAACAGCGGCAGGTTGCGCGCCACCGACTGCACGCTGCCGAACACCACTTTGCCGGCGCTCTCTTTTTGTTGCAGACCGGCGGCGAAGATGTCCGCCTCCAGGCCGTAGGCGCAGTATTTGGCGTGGTTTTGCGCCACCAGTTCCTTGACGTGTGCCAACACCAGCACCCGCCCACGGGCGCGCTTCGCCAGTTCGGCGATCACCAGGCTTTTGCCGGCGCCGGTCGGCAGCACGATCAGCGCCGGTTCGGGACGCCGCCGGAAATGGTTGATGGTGGCTTCGACCGCTTCCAGTTGGTAGGGGCGTAGGGTAAAGGCCATAAAATGAACGCCGTAGAGTGGAATGGGCCGCCGGGTACAGGTCTTGTCGCCCCCGTTCCCACAGAAACAGCGACATTTTACGCCCCGGGCGGCCGAAAAATTTCTACTATTATGCCTTCTGCGCGCGCGCGGTGCGAGAAGCGTGAAAATTACCTCTGTCGGGCAACGCGTTGTGTCGCTATACTTGTGTGACAGCAATCGCTGTTCCCCCACGCGATTCCCCCCCTGAACCTGCTATTTGCACCCGGTGCAACGGCGGGCGTCATATTTTGGCAATACGATCAATGCGATCATAACAACGACAGGCAAAGCAGATCCCATGCGATTGGACAAGTTTTTATCTCAGCAGTTAGGCATCAGCCGTGCGCTGGTCGTGCGCGAACTTCGGGCTAAACGCGTCACCGTGGACGGTGAGGTAGTGAAGAGCGGGGCTGTCAAACTGACCCCGGAGCAAGAAGTGGCGTTCGACGGCAATCCGCTGCAGCAGCAGAACGGCCCGCGCTATTTCATGCTCAACAAACCGCAGGGCTACGTCTGCTCTACCGACGATCCCGATCATCCGACGGTGCTGTATTTCCTCGATGAGCCGGTCGCGTACAAGCTGCACGCCGCCGGGCGGTTGGATATCGACACCACAGGGCTGGTGCTGATGACCGACGACGGTCAATGGTCGCACCGTGTCACGTCGCCGCGCCACCACTGCGAGAAAACCTATTTGGTCACGTTGGAGCACCCGTTGGCGGAAGACACCGCGCAGCGTTTCGCTGAAGGGGTGCAACTGCACAACGAGAAAGATCTGACGCGGCCGGCGACGCTGGAGCAGGTCGACGAGCACGTGGTGCGCTTGACCATCAGCGAAGGGCGCTATCACCAGGTGAAGCGGATGTTCGCCGCCGTCGGCAACCGGGTGATCGCGTTGCACCGTGAGCGCATCGGCGCCATCGTGCTGGATGACGATCTGGCGCCGGGCGAATACCGCCCATTGACAGAAGAAGAGATCGCCAGCGTGGGCGCGCCGCACCTGCAGGACTGATAACCGATCATTGATTGCGGCCGCTTAAGGAGTCGTGGAACGTGCAACAGAACCGAACCTCTCATCTCGGTTTGATTTTCATTCTGGGCCTGTTGTCCATGTTGATGCCGTTGGCCATCGACATGTACCTGCCCAGTATGCCGGTGATCGCTGCCCAGTTTGGCGTCGAGTCCGGCAGCGTGCAGATGACGCTCAGCGCCTATATGCTCGGCTTTGCCTTCGGGCAGCTGTTCTATGGGCCGATGTCGGACAGCATCGGCCGCAAACCGGTGATCCTGTGGGGAACGCTGATCTTCGCCATCGCCGGCTGCGCCTGTGCCATGGCGCAGTCGATCGATCAACTGATTGGGCTGCGTTTCCTGCACGGTTTGGGGGCGGCCGCCGCCAGCGTGGTGATCAACGCCCTGATGCGCGATATGTTCACCAAGGATGAGTTCTCGCGCATGATGTCGTTCGTCATTCTGGTGATGACCATTGCGCCGCTGCTGGCGCCGATGATCGGCGGTGCGCTGCTGCTGTGGTTCAGCTGGCACGCCATCTTCTGGACCATGGGCGCTGCGGCGCTGATCGGTTCGCTGCTGGTAGCCTTGTTCATCAAGGAGACGCTGCCGAAAGAGCGGCGCCAGCGGTTCCACCTGCGCACCACGCTGGGCAACTTCGGTTCGCTGTTCCGCCATAAGCGGGTGCTGAGTTACATGTTGGCCAGCGCCTTCTCGTTTGCGGGCATGTTCTCGTTCCTCAGCGCCGGGCCGTTCGTCTACATCGAACTGAACCACGTTTCGCCGCAGCATTTCGGTTACTATTTTGCGCTGAACATCGTCTTCCTGTTCCTGACGACGCTGATCAACAGCCGCAACGTGCGGCGCTTCGGCGCGGTCAAGATGTTCAAGCTGGGGCTGCTGGTACAGCTGGCGATGGGGCTGTGGCTAATGGCGGTGAGCACCGTGGGCCTGGGCTTCTGGGCGCTGGTGATCGGCGTTGCGGTCTATCTGGGGTGCATCGCGATGATCTCCTCCAACGCCATGGCGGTGATCCTGGATGATTTTCCGCATATGGCGGGCACCGCTTCTTCCCTGGCCGGCACGTTGCGCTTCAGCATCGGTGCGCTGGTGGGGGCGGTGCTGTCGATGGCGCCGGGCAAAAGCGCTTGGCCAATGGTCACCTCGATGGCGCTGTGCAGCATCGTGGCGGTGCTGTTCTATGTTTACGCCAGCCGGCCGCGCGATCGCGCAGCCTGACGTTCTCCCGATTCGGGGCGTGTCGCTCCGCATCGTCACGGGGTTGCGCCCTGCCATTTCAGGGTGCAACCGGCAATGAAAAATTTGTTGCTAAATATACGCAAGCTAATCAATTGGCCGCTTTCTCACCTGTGTGCTTTTTGTTAAAAAATTCCGCCGCCGTGCCGCCCAATATTCCCCGGGAGGCGCGGCGCGCTGTCGGCTGAGCCGCGCGGGGGATTTGTATTAGGATTGATGTAAATCAAGGTATTAGCAGCGGTGGCAGCGCTAACGTGACGGGTGAGATGTTTCTTCATTGTAAAAATATGGCGACGAAAAAGTAGTCGCATTGCAAGAAAAAAGAGTTGAGATCGCTGCGGGAAAGGGTTACATATAACGCAAAAATGCGAGCTGAGTCGCAAAATGCCGTGAAATAACACCGCACGGCGCGCCAAAAAGTGGCACGGCATCGGCAAGCACGGGGTCAGGTTAATGGCTTGCGGCAAAATTTACATTTAAATAACATTTGTGCGCGGCAGAGTCGGGAGTCAACGGCTATAACTTAGTAACCCTGTCAGGTAAAAGTGTTTCACCTTTTCAAACTAGGGATTTCATGTGGAGAGTATCCAACTTTCGGTAGTGCATCGCTTGCCGCAAAGTTATCGTTGGCTATCCGGTTTCACCGGCGTGAAGGTCGAACCGATTCCGTTTAACGGAATAGACGAAGATAACAACCTGATTGGGCTGAAGCTGCTCAGCCATGAAGGGGCCGAGGCCTGGCAGGTAATGCAACAGCTCAATCTGTCGCTGCAGGAGATTCAGGTCGACTGTGCGATCGTCGAGTGGGAAGGGGAACCTTGCCTGTTCGTGCAGCGCAGCGACGAGAGCGCCACCATGTGCCGCCTGAAAAACGTTGGTGCCGCGATCGCCGAACCGCTCAGCGCGCAATACCCCTTCTGAATTCGCCGCTAATCCGCCAACTGCAGCAGTTGACGGGTATAGTCGGCTGCGGGCGCCGCGAAAATCGCCCGGCAGTCTCCCTGTTCAACCACTTCCCCCTGTCGCAGTACGATGACCTGGTGACATAGCGAACGCACCACCTGCAGGTCATGGCTGATGAACAGATAAGCCAACCGGTGGCGTTGCTGCAGCGATTTCAGCAGCGTCAGGATCTGCGCCTGCACCGATTTATCCAGTGAAGAGGTCGGCTCGTCGAGGATCAGCAGCTGCGGTTGCAGGATCAGCGCGCGCGCGATGGCGATGCGCTGGCGCTGGCCGCCGGAAAACTCGGTGGGATAGCGGTGGCGAAGCTGCGGATCCAGGCCGACTTCCCGCAACACCTCGATCACGCGTTGTTCCCGCTGCTCGGCGCTAAGCCGCTGGTGCACTTCCAGCCCCTCGGCGATGATCTGCTGCACGTTCAGGCGCGGATTCAGGGCGGAATAGGGATCCTGGAAGACGATTTGCATTCGGCTGCGGTAGGGCAGCATCTGCTTCATCGTGAGCGGGTGCAGCGGTTCGCCGTCGAACCAGATGGCGCCCTGCGAGGCCAGCAGACGCAATAACGCAAGCCCGGTGGTGCTTTTACCCGAGCCGGATTCTCCCACCAGCCCCACGCTTTCCCCGGCGCGCAGCTCGAAACTCAACGATTTCAGCGCATAGTGATAATCCACCGTGCGGCGCAGCAGGCCGCGCCGGATGGGGAAGCGCACCTGCAGATCTTCCACCTTGAGCAGCGGCCGCTCGTCGCCGGGGCGCGCGGTGGGCAACGGCAGCGGCTCACCGACGTCTTCGGCGGCCAGCAGCTGCTGTGTGTAGGGATGCTGCGGCCGGCTGAACAGCTGCGCGCGGCCGTTTTGCTCTACGCAGCGCCCCTGGCGCATTACCGCCACGTTGTCTGCCAGGCGGCGCACGATATTCAGATTATGGGTGATGAACAGCAACCCCATGCCCATCTCCTGCTTCAATTCTTGCAGCAGCGTCAGGATCTGCGCCTGGATAGTCACGTCGAGCGCGGTGGTGGGTTCGTCGGCGATCAGCAGTTTCGGGCGGGTCAACACCGCCATGGCGATCATTACCCGCTGGCGTTCGCCGCCGGACAACTGGTGCGGATAGTCCTGCAGCCGGTTTTTGGCCTGACGGATGCCGACGCGCTCCAGGCATTCGACGATCTCTGCGCGCGCGGCTTCGCGCCGCAGGCCGCGGTGCAGCATCAGCACTTCCGCCAGCTGTTTCTCGATGGTGTGCAGTGGGTTAAGCGACACCATCGGTTCCTGAAAGATCATCGCGATCTGATTGCCGCGCACCTTGCGCAGGTCAGTCTCCGGCGCATGCAGCAACGACTCGCCGTTGAACAGAATATCGCCGGCAGGGTAAACCACCGGCGGCGCGGGCAGCAGACGCAGTATCGACAGGGCGGTGACGCTTTTGCCGGAGCCGGATTCCCCTACCAGCGCCAGCGTTTCCGCCGGCGCTATTTGTAGCGAGAGTTCGTTGACCACCGGCGTGACGGTGTCGCCCTGACGGAAGGCGATGCTGAGATCCTGAATAGCGAGCAAAGGAGTGGCCATATCAATGCGCCTTGCTGGGGTCAAAGGCGTCGCGCACCGCTTCGCCGATAAAGATTAATAACGACAGCAGCACTGCCAATACCAGGAAGGCGGTGATGCCGAGCCACGGCGCCTGCAGATTGTTTTTGCCTTGCAGCAGCAATTCACCGAGCGACGGCGAGCCTATCGGCAGACCGAAACCGAGGAAATCGAGCGACGTCAGGGTGGTGATCGAGCCGCAGAGGATAAACGGCAGGAAGGTCAGCGTCGCCACCATGGCGTTGGGCAGCATATGGCGGGACATGATTACCCGATCCGGCACGCCCATGGCGCGCGCGGCGCGGATATAGTCAAAATTGCGGGTGCGCAGGAATTCGGCGCGCACCACGCCCACCAGGCTCATCCAGCCGAACAGGATGGTGATGCCGAGCAGCCACCAGAAATTGGGCTGGACGATGCTCGACAGCAGAATGATCAGAAACAGCGTCGGCATGCCCGACCACACTTCGATAAAGCGCTGTCCCCACAGATCGAAACGCCCGCCGTAATACCCCTGCGTCGCGCCGACGCACACGCCGATCAGGCTGGAAAACAGCGTCAGCGCCAGACCGAACAACATCGAAATGCGAAAACCGTACAGCACCCGAGCCAGCACGTCGCCGCCGTTGCTGTCGGTGCCCAGCAGGTTGTGCCGCGAAGGCGGCGAAGGGAAGGGCACCTCCGTGGCGAAGTTGATGGTGTCGTAACTGAAGCGGATCGGTGCCCAGACCGCCCAGCCGTGCCGTTCGATCTGCCGCTGCACGAACGGATCCTGATAGTCGGCTTCGGTATTCAGTTCGCCGCCGAAGGCGGTTTCGCTGTAGCTAATCATAAACGGCAGGTACAACCGGCCTTCATAACGCACCAACAGCGGTTTGTCGTTGGCGATCAGATCGGCGGCCAGGCTCAGGGTGAACAGCACCAAAAAGATCCACAGCGACCAGTAGCCGCGGCGGTTGCGGCGAAAACGCGCCCAGCGCGCCTGGTTGATCGGGCTAAGGCGGCTCATTGGCGGGCCTCGAAGTCAATGCGCGGATCGACCAGGGTGTAGGTGATATCGCTGAGGATATTCAACAGCAGGCCGATCAGGGTGAAGATATACAACGTGCCGAACATCACCGGGTAGTCGCGCTGCAGCGTGGCGTCGTAACCCAGCAGCCCCAGGCCGTTGAGCGAGAACATCACCTCAATCAGCAGTGAGCCGGTGAAAAACATGCTGATAAAGGTGGCCGGAAAACCGGCGATCACCAGCAGCATGGCGTTGCGGAACACGTGGCGGTACAGGATCTTTTTCTCGTCCAGGCCTTTGGCGCGGGCGGTGGTGACGTACTGTTTGCGGATCTCGTCGAGGAATGAGTTCTTGGTCAGCATGGTCAGGGTGGCGAAACCGCCGATCACCGTCGCCAGCACCGGCAGCGTGATGTGCCACAGGTAGTCGGCGATCTTCGCCGGCCAGGAGAGGGTGTCGAAGTTGCTCGATACCAGGCCGCGCAGCGGGAACCAGTCGAGATAGCTGCCGCCGGCGAACAGCACGATCATCAGAATGGCGAACAGAAAAGCCGGAATGGCGTAGCCGATAATGATCAGCGTGCTGCTCCAGGTATCGAACACGCTGCCATTGTGGACGGCCTTGCGGATGCCGAGCGGGATCGACACCAGATAGATGATCAGCGTGCTCCAAAGGCCCAGCGTGATGGAGACCGGCAGGCTCTGGCCGATCAGCTGCATCACCGAAGCGCCGCGAAACAGGCTGTCGCCGAAGTCGAAGCGCATATAATTCCACAGCATGGTGAAGTAGCGCTCGTGCAGCGGTTTGTCGAAGCCGTAACGCTTAGTGATCTCGGCGATCACCTCCGGATCCAGGCCGCGCGAACCGCGATATTGGCCGTCGCCAGCCGCGATGCCCGTCCGGGCGTGGCCCAGGCCTTCGCCGACACCGCCGCTGCCAAACCCGCTGCCGTGCCCCAGCTCAATGGCGGCGATGGCCTGATCGACCGGACCGCCGGGGGCGATTTGCACGATAAAAAAGTTGATGGTGATGATCGCCCACAGCGTGGGGATCACCAATAACAGTCTGCGTATCAGATAGGCCGCCATTCCGACTCCTTATTGCCGCTGAGCCGGTAAGCGCGCCGCCTTGTTGACGTCGTACCACCAGTTGTCGAAGCCGATCGCATAGGCCGGGCGGATCGACGGCGTGGAGAACTTGTCCCAATAGGCGTAGCGGTCGTGGTTGGAGTACCACATCGGCAGCATGTAGTTGTTCCAGGTCAGCACCCGGTCCAGCGCGCGGCCGAGCGGCAACAGGGCGTTTTCGTCGCCCTGATGGGCGGCGATTTGCCTGACCAGGCTGTCGACCGCCGGATCTTTGACGCCGGGGGTGTTATAGCTGGAATCGATGTACTGCGAATCCCACAGAATTTGCAGATCGGCGCTGGGGAACGGCATCGCCATATACACCGTCGACATCATGTCGAAATCGCGCTCGCGCATGCGGCGGGTGTACTGCGAGGCGTCAATCTCGCGGATTTGCATCTCGATGCCCAACCGCTGCAGGTTGTGGCGGAACGGCAGCACGTACTGGAAGTTGCTGCCGCTCAGCAGCATCAGTTCAAAGGTGAACGGCTGGCCGGTTTTGGCGTTGACCAGCTTTTGATTTTTGACCACCCAACCGGCTTCTTTCAGCAGTTGGGTCGCCTTCAGCAGGTTTTGTCGATCGTTGCCGCTACCGTCGGAGGAGGGCGGTTGGTAGATACTGGTAAATACCTCCGGCGGTATCTGGCCCTTGAGCGGTGCCAGCAAGGCCAGTTCAGCGGCGTCCGGGTAGCCGCGGGCTGCGTAGGCGGTGTTTTGGAAATAGCTGTCGGCGCGCTGATAGGCGTTGTAATACAGCGCCTTGTTCATCCAGTTAAAATCGAAAGCCAGGCCGATCGCTTCCCGTACCCGACGATCGGCGAACAGCGGTTTTTGCAGATTGAACGCCAGCCAGCGGGTATTCTGCGCCGCCTGGTTGGTCTCGTCCTGCTTGATGATGTAGTTGCGCGCGAAGTTGCCGCCCTGATATTGGGTGGCCCAGCTTTTGGGCGACGGCTCGATGCGGAAATCGTAGGCGCCGGCCTTGAAGGCTTCCAACGATACTTTGTCGTCCAGATAATAATCGTAGCGAATGCTGTCGAAGTTGTAGCGGCCGCGGTTCACCGGCAGATTGGCGGCCCAGTAGTCGCGCACCCGCTGATAGGTGATGTACTGGCCGAGGCGGTAATCGCCGATTTTATACGGGCCGCTGGCGAGCGGCGGGGTGCTGAGCGGTTCGTTGAGCTTATGGTTTTTCCAGAAGCTTTCCGGCAATACGCGCAGGCTGAGCAGGCTGAGGATTTGCTCACGGTTCGCCTTAGGCAGCTCGATGCGCACCGTCAGCCGGGAAATGGCCTTGACCGTGACGCCTTTGTAATAGGAGCGAAACTGCGGCACGCCTTCGGTCATGAATTTATTGAAGGTAAAGGCCACGTCGGCGGCGGTGATCGGGCTGCCGTCCTGGAAGCGGGCGCGGGCGTTGATATCCAATTCCATCCAGCGCATGTCGGCCGGGAAACGGGCCGATTCGGCAATCAACGGGTAATAGCTGCCGGGTTCGTCGTCGGAGTTGGTGAACAGCGTATCGTACAGCTCCATCGTGCGCTCGCCGGGTACGCCGCGGGTAGCGAAGCGGTTGAAGTTGTCGTAGGTGCCGATGGCCGCCAGTCGCACGTCACCTCCCTTGGGCGCCGCTGGGTTGACGTAGTCGAAATGGCTGAAGTCGGTGGCGTATTTCGGTTCACCGAGAAGGGCGAAAGCGTAGCTTTCGTTGAGGGCTTCGGCCCGCAGACCGAAGCTCAGTGCCGAGAGCACCAGAGCAGCGAAAATGCGCACGGACATCAGACGGTAAGCTCCTGCTGTGGAATAAAGTACAACCTGCGCCCAGCATAACATTCTTCGGGCGGGAGCAGGGTAAAGATGCTTAAAGGTTAACTATTTTTTTCCTGATAATCAAAGACCTGATGAGCATTGCAGTAAGCGACGAAATCATCGATGCTCAGCGGCTTGCTGAAGTAGTACCCCTGCATGAAGTTGACGCCGTGTTCTTGCAGAAACTGCATCTGCTCGGCGGTTTCCACGCCTTCGGCCACCGTCAGCATTTTCAGCTTTTTCGCCAACGAGATCACCGCATCCAGCACCGGCGCGGTGACCGTGTCCTGGCCGATGGTGTTGACGAAACCACGGTCAATCTTCAGATAATCCATGGTGAAGCGCTCAAGATAAATAAGCGCGCTGTGCCCGGTGCCGAAATCGTCCACCGCGATCTCGATGCCCTGTTTGTGCAGCCAGTCAAACTCCGCCAGCGCGCTCTCTTCTTCCACCATGCCGCGTTCGGTGATTTCAAACACCAGCGTAAAGTAATCGCCCGGCAGCTGCGTCAACAATTCATACACGTCCTGGTGAAACGACGGTGCGCTAAGGTGGGCGGGGGAAATGTTGAGGCCGACTTTACCTCCCCGTGGCAGCGCTTTGGCGAGCTGTGGCGCATCTTCGGCGATCAGCCTGAACAGGTGGCGGGTAAGCGGCACGATCAGCCCGTTGCTTTCGGCGTAGGGGATAAAGACATCGGGCGGGATGCGGCCCTCGATCGGATGCTGCCAGCGGATCAGCGCTTCCAGCCCGCCGATGCTGTTGCTGTCGGTATGGAACACCGGCTGGTATTCGATAAAGAACTCGTTGCGCTTGATGCCGCGCAGCAGCGCGCGTTCCGGGCTTTGCCGCAGCAGCAGCATGTAGTAGCAGAGTACGCCGGTCATCAATGACAGCACCAGGCTGCCCAGCAGCGTCAGGCGAATGTCGTTGGGGGTCAGTTTCTCGTTGTAGAACAGGATGGTCAGCGGCAGATTGGGCAGCGTCAGGGTATCCGCCTTGCCCTTCGGTAGCTGATTGACCGGCATCAGGTTCGGGCTGAAAGTGGTCAACGCGCGGTTGCCCATCACGATGGCGATGCCCGGCGCCTGTTCGTCGTGCGAGGTGAACAGCAGGTAGGGCATCAGATCGATGTCCAGCGTAGCGAGGATGCCGGTGGCCTTTTCGCCGGGATGTCGCAGCCAAACCGCAACCGCCGGTTTATTTGGCACCATCGGCGTCCCCTGCTGCAGCTTGAGATCCAGAGGCAGATCCCAGTCGATATCCTGGTAGATATTTTTCATCGGCAACATCATGTCGCCCGTGGCGGAGGAGCAATAGGCGTAGCCGTCCTTCACCAACAGGAAGGTGCGCACGCCGCTGGTAAAGGCCGCCTGGTAGGTAATATCCGACTGGCTGGAGAGGCAAGGCTTGTCCAGCAGCGGCATCATTTGCCGCATCACCGCCGTCAGATGCGAGATATAACCCAGCGTGAACTTTTGCGTGCGCGCTTCGACCTTATGTTGATATTGCGTGCGCTGGTGGTTGATCAAAGAAAGCGTGACCGCGGTGAATAGCGTAAAAAATACCAGGGCGGCGACACCGCTTTTAGCCAGGCTGCGTTGTCGGTGAGACACGCTGCGGGCGAAAGCTCTTTTCAAGCCCATAACCGAGTCCTCTGCAACCGGGCGTCAGGCGTGTCGTGCAGCCAGTTAATGGATTGTGCCAACGGTTTTTTTTTCATTTTTGCCTTTTATCCCGTACCAACCGGCGGCGCCATTTAAATATGTGGCGTCGCCGACAGAAATATCATGCGCATAATATCAGCGGAAACGTTTTAAATAACGCCGGGGCGCCGTTGCCGTCATCTGACGATAATAGGCGAGTTTTTCCTCGACGGGGCGATTTCCTGCCAACAGTTTATCAAAATAATGGCGTGCGGCGGCGTTAAGCAGGGAAAGGTGACGATAAGGCAGGGATCAATTTTGATGATACCTGTTCGACAACCAAAAAAAACGCCGCCCGTGGGCGGCGCTTATCGCTCGTTTGGTATTCAGGATCTTCAGGGCGTTGCGCCGTTAACCGTTGGTCAGCACCCGGCGCGCTTCTCGATAACGTTTATTCCAATAGTTATCGGTCAGCTTGGAAATCATGACTCCACTGCTGGTGGAGGCGTGAACGAACTGATCGTTGCCTAAATAGATGCCGACATGGCGCCCGGTAGAACCGGCGCGGAACAGCACCAAATCGCCGGCGCGCAGCTTGGTGCGCTGAATTTTCTTGCCGAGATCTTCCTGTTCATAGGTCGAACGCGGTAAATCCATGCCGAACTGTTCGCGGAAGGTGCGCTGTACAAACGCCGAGCAATCAATGCCGCGCTTGGTGTCACCGCCTAAGCGGTAGCGAACGCCTTTCCAATCCGCATACTGATCCATAATCTTTGACTTGACGTCAACGTTGCGGACCATCGCTTCGAATTCATCCTGAGAGGCTTGCAGTAAAAGACCGTCTTTGTCATTAACTGCACGCATCTCAGTTTGTGCGTTATTCAAGTTCGAAGTGTGAGTCGAGCTGCACGCTGACAGCATAACCGCAGCGGCAATTGCAGGGACTACCCGCAAAAAATATCTCAGAAACGGTTGAGATTTGACCATTGTTGTTGTTTTCCCTTGAAGTCCTTAACGACGAAAGTCGCTACCTGAAAAATGCCAAACGAAACGAGCCTAGTCCGCACCTGTTGCATCGACAACCAGTTACCGTTGAAAACGTGCGAGAACGCACATTTTTATCGGATTTCATACTGATTCGACTTAAACCAGGCACAAACGCATCTGAGATTACCGGAACCAATAGGGGATTGCGAGCCTTTTTCCCGTCTTTTTTATATGAATTTGTGATGTAACATAATGTAAATCTTCATATAAAAAACGCCAATTGTCCGATGTATGAATCTGGCGTGAAATCAGGTTGCAAAAGCGTTAACGAACGGTGGGGAAATTTTTGCGCGCGGCGAGGGGAAGAGGGCGGGAGGCGTAAGCCTCCCGGCATGAGTCATAGACACAAATTATGGTTGGCCGGGGCGGTGCTTACCGGGCAACAGGCGATTCAACCGATCGACGATCCAGTCGCTGCAAGGCGTCATCAGCACCCAGCTGGCGCCAACCAGCACCACGGACAATGAGCCGACGGCGATATCGGTAAACCAGTGGGCGCCAATCATCACGCGCGGCAATGAGAAGACCACCGTAATCAGCAGGGCGACGGCGAAGGCGCCGCGGCCGAAATAGCGCAGCATAAAGCAGGAAAAAATAATCAGCATCATGCCGTGGTCGCCGGGGAAGCTGTCGCTGGAAGCGTCCTTGGTGGGGATGCCGGTCAGCTCGCTGACGCGATGGATATTGTCAAAGGTCAGGGTGGGGCTTGGATGTTTCACCGGCAGCAGGTGGCCAAGCTGGTTCAGCACCACGGCGGTCAGCAGCATCACCACGCCGGTGATCACCAGACGGCGGCGGCCTGCGGCGTCCTGCTTCAGATAAAAGTACAGATACAGCAGCCCCATGGCGAGCAGCGAAATCACATCGAACGCGCGGTTGTTGGTGATGGCGACCAGGTGTAAAAACGCCGGGTCGGTGGCCAGATGGCGGTTAAAGAAGAAGAAAATCGCCGAATCCAGGGTAAACCAGCCGCCGTGATTGGCCGGCAGGAACCAGGACAGAAACAGCGCAACGCCCAGTAAGTTGAAGAAGAGAATGAGGGGTAAATTGCGGCGTGTCATGACATAACCTGTTGGAAAAATGAAAACGAAATAAAACCCGGCAGCCCTGCGGCATCCGGGGGGCAACGGTACGGGGTTTAACTTAAACGAATCTTAAACAAGGCGGATTGCAGGGCATTCCAATCGACATTTTCGCTGTGGATAAGCTCAATTCGGCTGTCGAGCGGCGCGACCGGGCGGGTTTCGATGTTGAGATCCTGCCCCTGACGATTGATCAGCAATGTGCCTTCGGGGATGCGTACCACGCCTTTGGCGCGTTCGACCGGCGCGAGTCGCACCCATTCCATGAAGCCGACGGTGTCGAACCGGGTATCGCCGTCAAAAATCCAGCCGCAGCTGGTGAAGCCTTGCCCTTCATTCAACGCTCGCCGCCAGCGGGCGTGCTCTGGCAGCCGCAGCGCCGCCAGCCCCTGCTTTTTCGCCTGACCATGATGATGCTGCGCGTCCGGCAATTCTGTACGATTCGTGCGCGGAAGTGACAACAGCGCGACATCCGCTTCGCCTTGCGCGATGGCGTAGCAGGGCCGCTGCAGCGGGTCTTGCGCCTTCCAGGCCTCCAGCGCCAGCCAGTCTTGCGGCCGGTAGGTATCGCTTTTGCTGGCCAAAATAATGTCGGCCGCGGCCAGCTGATCGCGGAAGTTTTCGTTGTCGCGGTAGCGGGGCTGGCTGAGCTGGCGGGCATCCAGCAGGCACAGGGTGGCCTGCAGATCGATCCAGCCGGCATAGCTCTCCTGGGTCAGCAGCGACAGGATTTGTTTCGGATGCCCGAGCCCGGTCGGCTCGATCAGCAGCCGATCCGGTTTGGCCTGCTGCAACAGCATATTCAAGCCCACCTGCATCGGCAGGCCGTTGACGCAGCACATGCAGCCACCGGGGATCTCTTTGAGCACCGCGCCGCTGTCCGCCAGCAGCGCGCCGTCGATGCCGATCTCGCCGAATTCATTGACCAATACCGCCCAGCGTTCATGTTCGGGCTTATGAGCCAGCAAATGGCGGATAGTGGTGGTTTTGCCGCTGCCGAGGAAACCGGTAATCAAATTGGTTTTAGTCATTAATAATTCCTGGCGCAAAAATTAACCTGCTTAATAAATGAGTTACGCAGCCGTGTCGGTGAAACGGCCGCGATTTAATTTGTGCTCTATCTCGCAAATTTTGCACGTCACCATGCGCTTTTCAACCGACAAAATCTACCGTTTGTAACAAGAAAATTCTTAGATAAAACCCTGTATTAGATGCGGTTAACTTTTGTTAGTAGCTTGTTTTTACATTGTTAATGACGAGATTAACGATCAAATCTCGTCCCTTTCCTTGCGATTATTCCTAACAAGATCCTCTATGGTTAAATTGGCTTAACTAAAAATGAGGTTGCCATGAATACCTTTCGGTTATTTTTGATCGTAGGAATGTTGTTTTCATGGACGGCAGTGAGTCAGGCAGGAGTGGCCGGCGGGGTAATTCGCTTCGTCGGTTCTATCGTTGAAAGTCCTTGCACGGTCAATATTGCAGATTCTAAGGCGAATACGCAATGTTACCGCAACGGCCAGCGTTATCAGGCCCAGCAAGCGTTGTCAGGTTTTGATACTACACGCAAAGAACTTCCGCTAAATCTAGGCACAACCGAAATGAAGTGGGTAGACCAACAGAAGAAACTCGCTGTTATGACGGTCGTTTATCGTTAAGTCGTTCCGCCATGCCGGCGTAACGTTACGCCGGCATGGTTATTCTCGGCCCTGCAGGCTCCTCACCGCATCACCCATTCCTTCACCGTTTCACGCGCGCCGCGATCGCGCAGCGATAAATAGGCTTGCGTCACCGTTTCGCTAAACGCCGCATGCGCCGCCAGCGTTTCGCCGAATACCGATTTCAACGCCAATAGCGCCGCTACGCGCCGTCGATCGTCCGTTGTGGCGGCGATCGTCTGCTGCAGCACGTCTGCCAGCGGATCGCGAATGTCGATCGGCTCACCGGCGTCATCGACGCCGCCGACGTAACGCATCCAGCCCGCCACGCCCAGCGCCAGCCCGCTATAGTCGCCGCCGTGCCGCAGATGCCAGCGCACGGCATCCAGCAGCCGCTGCGGCAGCTTCTGCGTGCCGTCCATGGCGATCTGCCAGGTGAGGTGTTGCAGCGCCGGATTGCTGAAGCGCGCGATAAGCTGTGCGGCATAATCGGGCAGGCTGATGCCGGTGACGCTCAGCGTTGGCGCCTGTTCGTCCAGCATCAACCGCAGGGCGGCGCGGCGGTAGTGCTCGTCCGCCATGCACTCGTTGATATAGCGGTAGCCGCCCAGGTAGCCTAAGTAAGCCAGGAACGAGTGGCTGCCGTTCAGCATGCGCAGCTTCATGTGTTCAAACGGCAGCACATCGCTGACCAACTGGGCGCCGGCCAACTCCCACGCCGGGCGTCCGGCGGTGAAGTTGTCTTCCACCACCCATTGAATGAAGGGCTCGCAGGCGATGGCGCATTCGTCGCGCACGCCGCCCAGCGCGGCGGCGATCTCATCCAGCGTGGCCGGCGTGGCGGCCGGCACGATGCGATCCACCATGGTGCAGGGGAAGGTGGCGGCGGTGGCGATCCAGTCGGCGAGCGACGGATCCCGCGCCTGCGCCAGATCGAGCACCGCCCGGCGCAACACGTGGCCGTTCTCCGGAATATTGTCGCAGGAAAGCAGGGAGAAGGCGGACAGGCCGCGTTCGCGCCGCAGCCGCAGCGCTTCCACCAAAATGCCGGGCGCGGTCTGCGGCTGATGCGGCCACGCCAGATCGGCGACGATCCCCGAATGCTGTCTGTCCAGCCGTCCGCTGCCGGGCTCGATGCAGTAGCCTTTTTCGGTGATGGTCATCGAGACGATCGCCACCTGCGGTTCGGCCAGCTTCTCCAGCACCGCGGCGATGCCCTCCAGTTTGCGGTGCAGGCTCTCATGCACCGCGCCGATCACGATGGCCTGATGGCCGTCCGCGCCTTTCTCCAGCACGCTGTACAGATGATCCTGTTGCCGCAGCGCCTCAAACAGCGGCACGCCGCCGGAAAGACTGATCTCGCAAATGCCCCAGTCGCCGCCGTGGGCGTTCAGCACCCGATCGGTCAGCAGCGCCTGATGCGCGCGGTGGAACGCGCCGAAACCCAGGTGCACGATACGGCTGCGCAGGGCCCGGCGATCATAATTCGGTTGCCGGACGGCGCCCGGCAGCGGGGTGTTGGCGATCGTATTCATCTCATCTCCAAAGCGAATAGATAGCTGGCGGGCCACTTGCGTCAAGTTAGCAGACCAGTTTGCCGACGCATGGACAGCGGGGCGCCGGCGATAAAAAACTGCCACCAGTCTAAAGTTGTCGGCAGGTTAAGGGAATTGGTCAGGCCAAAATAAGCCAGAATCGTGAAGCGGATCAACCAATGAACGGTTCAATTTTGACAGCGCGCGGCGAAAGAGTAAGTTAAAGCTAGCTGACATCTAAATTAAACTGGTATAACAACATCGCGATGCGAGACAGGCATAAGGACACAACATGGAACAAACATGGCGTTGGTATGGCCCGAACGATCCGGTCTCTTTGGATGACGTGCGTCAGGCCGGGGCAACCGGGGTGGTCACGGCGCTGCACCATATTGCGAACGGCGAAGTCTGGCCGATCGACGAGATCCGCGCGCGGCAGGCGCTGCTGGCGGAAAAGGGGCTGGTGTGGTCGGTGGTGGAGAGCGTGCCGGTACATGAGGAGATCAAAACCCACAGCGGCGACTGGCGGCGGTACATCGCCAATTACCAGCAGTCACTGCGCAATCTGGCGGCCTGCGGCATCGACACCGTTTGCTACAACTTCATGCCGATCCTCGACTGGACGCGCACCGATCTGGCCTATCCGCTGCCGGACGGTTCCAAAGCGCTGCGTTTCGATCAGGTAGCCTTCGCCGCGTTCGAGCTGCATATCCTGCAGCGCGCCGGCGCCGAGGCGGACTATACGGCGCAAGAGCGCAGTCAGGCGGCGGCCTATTTCGCCGCCATGAGCGAGGAGGAGAAAGCCACGCTGACCGGCAACATCATCGCCGGGCTGCCGGGTGCGGAAGAAGGCTATACGTTGGAGCAGTTCCGCCGCCGCCTGGCGGAATACGACGGCATCGACAAGGCGCGGCTGCGCGAAAACATGGCGGTCTTTCTGCGCGCCATCGTGCCGGTGGCGGAAGAGGCCGGCATCCGGCTGGCGGTGCACCCCGACGATCCGCCGCGGCCGATCCTCGGCCTGCCGCGCATCGTCTCCACGATCGAAGACATGCAGTGGCTGAAGCAGACCGTCGACAGCATTCATAACGGCTTCACCATGTGCACCGGTTCCTACGGCGTGCGCGCCGACAACGATCTGGTGCGGATGATTGAAACCTTCGGCGATCGCATTCACTTTACCCACCTGCGCGCCACCTGCCGCGAGGAAAACCCGAAAAGCTTCCACGAGGGGGCGCATCTGCAGGGCGATGTGGACATGGTGGCGGTGATCGAAGCGATCCTGACCGAAGAGCTGCGTCGGCAGCGGGCGGGCGATCGGCGGCCGATCCCGATGCGCCCCGATCATGGGCATCAGATGCTGGACGATTTGAAAAAGAAAACCAATCCGGGCTATTCGGCCATCGGGCGGTTGAAAGGGCTGGCGGAGCTGCGCGGCGTCGAGCTGGCGCTCAAGCGGCGTTTTTTCCCGGAGTTGCCGTAGCGGAAAATGAAACGGGGCCGAGTATCGGCCCCGTAGGCGCGACTAGTCGGCGCGGCTCATGTAGCGGCGTTCGGCGATATGAATGCGAATTTTGTCGCCGGCGCTGAGGTATTCCGGCACGTGGATCACCAGGCCGGTCGCCATGGTGGCCGGTTTGTTGCGGGCGCTGGCGGAAGCGCCTTTGATGCCCGGCGCGGTCTCGACGATTTCCATATCCACGGTCTGCGGCAGTTCCAGCGCCAGCACCTGGCCATCCAGCGTCAGCACCTGCATACCCGGCAGGCCGCCTTCCGGAATGAACAGCAGCTCGTCTTCGATCTGGTCTTTCTTGAAAATGTACGGGGTGTAGTCTTCGTCATCCATGAACACGTATTCTTCGCCGTCGATATAGGAGAAGTTCACCTTGCGGCGCGACAGGGAAATGGTGTCCAGGATATCGTCGCCCTTGAAGCGTTCTTCCACTTTCAGGCCGGTGCGCACGTCGGAGAAGCGCATTTTGTACAGGGTGCTGGCGCCGCGGGCGCTCGGGCTCTGCACGTCGATATCTTTTACCAGCAGCAGCTTGCCGTTGTAGCTGATCGCCATGCCGCGCTTAATTTCGTTAGCTCTTGCCATTTCAATTCATCCGCAATGAAGAGTATTAGAGAAGTTGCGACAAGGTACTCGCGCCGCCGATTTCAGGCAATAGCCCGGCGTAAAAACAGTGCAGGAAAGGGAGAGCAGGCGCTCTCCCTTCGAGGATTACCGGAAGACCGGCAGCAGGCCGAACAGCGACAGAATATGTGCGGCGGCGTTGATCAACCCGAACAGGATAACGAACAGGATCACGCCGTTGCCGCCCGGTGCACGGTAACCGGCCTGCGGATAACGGCGGCGGCTGGCGCGCGCCATCAGCGCCGGCACGATCACCGCCCAGACGGTGGCCGCCAGCCCGGCGAAGCCGATGGCGTACAGGAAACCGTTCGGGAACAGCAGCGCGGCCAGGGTCGGCGGCACGAAGGTCACCAGCGCGGTTTTGCTGCGCCCGACGGCGTCGTCCTTGAACTTGCAGAAGTCCGCCAGATAATCGAACAGGCCCAGCGACACGCCGAGGAACGAGCTGGCCAGCGCCATATAGGAGAAGGCGTTCAGCAGTTGGCTGACGGTCTGGCTGCTGGAGACGTTGCCCATTTGCTTGAGCAGGCTGCCGATATTGCCGCCCTCGGCGATCACCTGCTTGAAGGCGTCGCGCGCGATATTGCCCTGAATCACATACTGCCACAGGATGTAGATCGCCAGTGCCAGCAGGGTGCCGTACACCAGGCTGCGCACCACGGAGCCACTGTCCTTGTGGTAGTACTTCACCAGCCCGGGAATGTTGCCGTGGTAGCCGAACGAAGTCAGCAGGTAAGGCAGCGCCGCCAGGGCGTAAGGCAGATAGCTGGCCCGATCATCGCCGGTGTTGAACAGCACCGCGGGCTGCACGTGGGTGAACATGTCGCCCACCGACATCACGAAGGTGATCACCATGCCGCCGATCAGAATGGTGCTCAGGCGATCGACCGCGCGGGTGGAGAGCCAGACGATAAACGCCACCACCAGCGCGAACACCAGGCCGGCGGTAGTCTGGCCGACGCCGACGATGCCCTCCAGCGTGTGCGCGATGATCGAGCCGCCGGCGGAGATATAGGCGTAGGTCAGGATGTACAGCACGAACGCCACCGACAGGCCGTTCACGGCGTTCCAGCCTTTGCCCAGCAGATCCTTGACCATGGTGTTGAAGCTGGCGCCGCTCGGGTAGTGCAGCGTGGCTTCGAGGATCATCAGGCCGGACAGCAGCATACAGGCCCAGGTATACACCAGCAGCGCGACGGAGCCGCTGAACCAGACACCGGAAGTGACGATCGGAATGGAAAACATGCCGGCGCCAACGGCGGTTCCGGCAATGATCATCGCGCCGCCGAGGACGGAAGGGCGGGCCAGCTTCTGGATGGTGTCCGTAGACATGCGTGCTCCTGAGGGAAGAGGTTCTTTTGTACTAGCTCAATGGTACATGGGCGCATGGCGCATGTAAAGCGAAGGAATTGCACGTTTCACGCGTTTTTTTCTTTAAATCAAGGTTTGCTGGGCGTTTATTCGCCATCGGGTGCAGCCGGCCGGCGCAGAGCGATGAGTGTAAAGATCGCGAGGACGCAGGGATTCTGCTGGCGGTGGCCGCGTGCGGCTGCTATTGTCGCGCTTCTTTCCCCCCAGCCCACCAGGAGTAGCGCTGATGGACTGTCGCAGCGACTGCGGCGCCTGCTGTATCGCGCCGTCAATATCCAGCCCGATCCCCGGCATGCCGAACGGCAAGCCCGCCAATACCCGCTGCATTCATCTGGATGAACGGCTGCGCTGCGGCCTGTTTCATTCGCCGCTGCGGCCGAAGGTGTGCGGCAGCCTGCAGCCGAGCCGCGACATGTGCCACGATCACCGCGATCAGGCGCTGATCTACCTCGCCAGACTGGAAGCGGACACCGCGCCCTAATCTGCCCTCAACCGCCACAGACACTGCGTCGCGCCTGCCGCCATCGCAGCCGACCCGAACGGTGTGGGGGAACGGCGTAGTGGCTGTCTCTCCAGGTGCCGTTCATGGCGGTCGCAGAGAAATACCGGATATTTAAGGCTATTCCTTTTGCACGGCGCGTACTGAGACTGGATAAAAAAATGCCGGTCAGGCTTAACTGACCGGCATTACGCGTTGCGCCCTCTGTTTAGCGCGGGATCAGGCGCCTTGCGGCACCGCGTGCGCGGTATTTTTCAATACCGGCCCCTGATACTTCTCGATCTGCAGCTGCGCCATCTGCCCGCAGTTGCCCTGCGCCAGGCTGGAAGAGCCGATGTCGAAGGTCAGGCAGTTGACGTTGCCGTTCTTGCACAGCGAGCCGGGCTGCGCCGGATCGGCCGGATCGAACCAGGCGCCTTCGCTGATGCGCACCACGCCGGGCCGCACGTCTTCGCTGACCACCGCGCCCACCAGGATCTGACCGCGATCGTTAAACGCCCGCACCAGATCGCCGCCGCTGATGCCGCGCGGCTGCGCGTCCTGCGGGTGGATCAGGATCGCTTCACGATCCGCTACCGCGTATTTCTCGCGCAGCGGCGTGTTATCGAGCTGGGAGTGCAGCCGGTTGGTCGGGTGCGCGGTATTGAGCGACAGCGGATACTTGGCCGCTTCCGGCCCGCGATACCACTCGTGCGGCGGCATCCAGGTCGGAATGCCGGGGCAATCCTCGTAATGCATTTTGGCGATGGCGTCGGAGTAGATCTCGATCTTGCCCGACGGCGTGCCCAGCGGGTTCAGCAGCGGGTTGTCGCGATAGTCGGCGAAGCGCACCCACTGCTTATTGGCCTCCGGCACCGGGAAGCGCACGTAGTTGTTGGATTGCCAGAACATGTCGAACGGCGGCAGCGCCACCCGCGCGGCGCGCGCCTGATTTTTCATGTCGTCGTACATGCCTTTCAGCCACTGGGTTTCATCCTTGCCCTCGGTGAAGGCTTCCTGCACGCCCAGCCTGGCCGCCATCGCCGAGAAGATGTCGAAGTCGCTGCGCGACTCGTGCTGCGGCGGCACGCATTGATGCATCGGGAACACGTAGAGCTGCGAATAGTCGCCGCCCATTTCCAGATCGTTGCGCTCGTAGCTGGTGGTAGCCGGCAGCACGATATCGGCATGCTTGGCGGTGGCGGTCCAGTAAGGCTCGTTGACCACGATGGTGTCCGGCCGCTGCCAGGCTTTGACCAGGTTATTGGTGTCCTGATGCTGGTGGAAGGTGTTGCCGCCCGCCACATACACCATTTTCACCTCGGGGTAAGTGACCTTGGCGCCGTTGAAGTCGATGGTTTTGCCCGGGTTGCTCAGGCATTCGGCGATGCGCGCCACCGGGATCGGCGCCGGGGAGTTCTTCGGTGCGTTGCCGGCGGAGATGCCGGCGATGATGCCGCCCTTGGCGGTCGGGCTGCCGCCGGAGGAATAGTGATAGCTGAAGCCGAAGCCGCCGCCCGGCAGGCCGATCTGGCCGAGCATCGCCGCCACCGTCACCAGCAGCCAGTGCTGCTGCTCGCCGTGGTGCTGGCGCTGAATGCCCCAGCCGCCCATGATCATGGTGCGATGCTTCGCCATCTCACGCGCCAGACCGCGCAGCGTGTCGGCATCGACGCCGCTGATGTCGGCCGCCCATTCGGCGGTTTTCGCCACGCCGTCACTCTCGCCCAGCAGGTAGGCCTGGAACTTGTCGAAGCCGACGGTGTAGGTTTTCAGGAAGTCCGGGTTATGCAGCTTCTCGGTCAGCAACGTGTGGGCGATGCCGATCAGCATGGCGCCGTCGGTATAAGGGCGCGGGGCGATCCACTGCGCATTGACGAACTTGGCGCTGTCGCTGTGCACCGGATCGATGCTGATCACCCGGGTGCCTTTCTTCTTCAGCGCCTCGAAGCCGGTCTGGCCGACGTGATCCGGCACGTTCCAGCTGTTTTTCAGCGTGACCATCGGGTTACAGCCCCACAGGATCACCAGCTCGCTGTTCTCGATCACGTTCGGCCAGGCGGTCTGCTGTTCGTAGACCTCCATCGAGCCGACCACGTGCGACATGATCACCTGCGCTGCGCCGGTGGAGTAGTCGCCGGCGTAGCCGAGGAAGCCGCCGGTCAGGTTCATCAGACGCTGCAGCAGCGTGCGGCTGTTGTGCAGCATACCGACGCTTTTCCAGCCATAGGAACCGGCGTAGATCGACTGCGGCCCGTGATCTTTCTGCAGGCGAACGATCTCATTGCACACCAGCTCGGTCGCTTTGTCCCAGCTGACGCGCACCCACTCGTCGCGGCCGCGCAGTTCGGTGCGGCTGCCGGGGCCGCCTTCCAGCCAGCTTTTGCGCACCATCGGATATTTGATGCGGTTCTCGGCGTGCACCTGATAAGGCGCCATGGTGATCAGCTCATTGGGATACGGATCGTCCTGCACCGGCTGTACGCCGACCATCTTGCCGTCCTGCACGATGGCCTCAAACGCGCCCCAGTGGGCGCCGGTCAGAATGCCTTTCTGCGCCTGACGCAAGACGATGAACTGCGGCAGCGCTTCGCTGATGGCCTGCGCCAGCGCCGCTTTGGGCCATAAGCCCGCCAGCAGCGGGGCGGCGGCCAGCGCGGCGGCGCCGGTCAGGAAGCGGCGACGGCTCATGGTTAACGGTTGTTGGTTGCTCATTGCGCTTCTCCCTTAAAGCTTGGCCGGTGCGGCAGGTGGCATGTCGCTGGCGTGTTTTTGTACGTATTGCGTCAGCACGCGCAGCTGTTCCTGCGTCAGCGAGGTGCGTGGCGCCATGCCTTTGATGACGCCGATCCATTGGTTGGCGTTGAAGCGATCGAGCGCGGTCAGCCCGTGGCAGCCGGTACAGTTGGCCGACATCATGTCCGCGGCGTAGCGCCAGATTTTTTGCTGATCGTCAATCAACTGCTTGCGCGGCAGCCACACCTGCAGAGAAACCTGATGCCAGACCAGGCCGGTTTCCGCATCGGTCTGGGTGGCGGCGGTCTTCAGCTGTTGGCGTGCTTCCTCACCCAGCAGCACGCTGAGGATGCGTTTGCCCTGCGCGGCGTAGAACACTTCGCTGACCCCGTCCTGCTGCCAGCCACTGACGGTGGCCAGCACCTTGTCGCCATCCTGCTTGATCACCTGCACTTCGGTGGACGGCATCAGGTTGCCGGCGTTATGGCTGTCGTTGGCGCCGAGGAAGAACGGCTCGGTGGCGATGGTGTAGAGGGTGGTGGCGTCCGGTGCGGTCAACGCCGCGGCCTTCGCCAGCTCGGCGGCGCCGGCCTGGGTTTCGCCGCTCATGTCCGGCAGGATATGCGCCACGCCCTTGTGGCAATCGATGCAGGTTTCGCCCTGTTTGATCGCCACCGGGTGCTGCAGGCGCGCCTCAGGGCGCTGGGCGGTGATGTCCATGGCGTCGTAGCTGTGGCAGGAGCGGCAGGTGGCCGAGTCGTTCTCTTTCAGCGTCTTCCAGACTGACTGCGCCATCGCCAGCTTGTGCGCTTCGTATTTCTCCGGCGTATCGATGGTGCCGACCATTTCGCCGTAAATGTCTTTCACCGCGCGGATCTTGGTCCACAGGTAGTCGATCGGCTGGTGCGGCACGTGGCAGTCGGCGCACTCGGCGCGGATGCCCTTGGTGTTCTGGAAGTGGACGCTGCCCTGATATTCGGCCAGCGGCTGTTGCATGGTGTGGCAGGAAACGCAGAAGGCGGTATCGCTGGTTTTATGGAAGACGGTGGCGGTCCCGGCCAACAGCGCTGCGCCGAGGATAATCCCCAGCAGCAAAAGCCATAGCCATCCCCACCGACGCTTTTTTTCAAAGCCAGTCAGTTTTATGCTCATGGTAAACCCGCTTATAATTATGAATTTAAAATAAAATCTTGCCAAAAGGCCGCCGACCGGAGGTCAGAATGCCACGTCGATTGCAGGGGTAATGATAGAAGAGGGTTAACCCCATAGGGTTATCCGTAGTCAAAAAAATGGCGTATATCGCAAAAAATAGCGTTATATTCTAATTTATATAACGATAGGGCACTGCGGCAGGGGAAGCGAGCGCAGCACACGCTCGCATTGGATCAGACCGCTGGCAGGTAGGCCAGGCCGCTCAGCCACAGGCGGATGGCGGTGCGGCTGGCTTCGAAATGGGGTTCCGGCAGGGCTTCAGGCGCGCACCAGCGCCACTCGGCGCATTTCTCGGGCTCTCTCAGCTCGGCGTCGCCGCCGGGGTGATCCACCTGCAGGCAGATTGACACCGTGTGTTTGCCTTCGGCGCGCCAGGTTTGCAGATTGTTGCTGACGCCAACGAAGCGCGGCGGGTCGATGAGCAACCCGGTCTCTTCGGCGATTTCGCGCTGGGCGCACTGCTCGAAGGTTTCACCGGCATCCAGATGCCCGCCGGGGATCGACCAAAAGGGCGCGTGGGAACCGCAGCGTTTGCCCAACAAAATCTCGCCTTGAGGGTTGACGATGATCACCCCGACGCCCGTCACTACGTTCATGCTTTTCTCCGTCAGCAAGGTTTCAGCACAGTATGTCATTTTGCCCCGGCGCTGGCCAATACGCCGGCAAAAGTGTGCGTAAGCTCAAAAATCTGCAATGGCGAAAGGGGGAAAGCTTGCTTTCGCCTTGCGCTGCTCACACACTCCTTGAAACGTTTCAGCGTTGTCCGGCCGCTTGTAGCGAACGGATAACGCTCCTTTTTCTCAATGAAGCTGAAACGATTCAATTCAGCAGGAGAGGAGAATCATGTTCCAGTTGTCACCGCAAGACATTCATCTGGGCGCCGTTGCCGACGGTAAGCAAGAGGCCATCCGCCTGGTGGCCGCCGCCCTGACCGAAGCCGGCTGCGTCAGCGCCGGTTACGTGGACGGCATGCTGCAGCGCGAACTGCAGACGTCCACCTATCTGGGTAACGGCATCGCCATTCCGCACGGCACCACCGATACCCGCGATCTGGTGTTGAAAACCGGCGTGCAGGTGTTCCAGTTCCCGCAGGGCATTGCGTGGGGCGAAGGCCAGACCGCCTATGTGGCGATCGGCATCGCCGCCCGCTCCGACGAGCATTTGGCGCTGCTGCGCCAGCTCACCCACGTGCTGAGCGATGACAGCGTGGCGGAGCGGCTGGCGCAAACCACCTCTGCGGAGGAACTGCGCAGCCTGCTGATGGGCGAACAACAGAGCGCCGAATTCCAGTTCGACGTTTCGCTGATTGCGCTCGACGTCGCCGCCGACAGCCTGATGACGCTGCAGGCGCTGAACGCCGGCCGGCTGCAAAAGGCCGGCGCGGTTAACGCGCAGTTCGTCAGTGATGTCATCACCCGCAAGCCGCTGAACCTGGGGCAGGGCATCTGGCTGAGCGACAGCGTCGAAGGCAACCTGGCCAGCGCGGCCACCGTCAGCCGCCCGGCGCAGGCTTTCGCGGAAGACGGCGAGCCGGTGGCGCTGCTGCTGACGGTGTCGGTCGCCGACGCGCAGCCGCTGGCGGTGCTCAACTACCTCAGCGATCTGCTGCTGGCCAATAAAGCTGAACGGTTGCTGAAGGCGGATGCCGCCGGCGTGCTGGCGCTGCTGACCAGCGAAGTGGCTGAGGAGAGCAGCGTGCTGAGCGCCGAGTTCGTGATCCGCAACGAGCACGGTCTGCACGCGCGGCCGGGCACGGCGTTGGTCAACGTGATCAAAAATTTCAACAGTGACATCACCGTCACCAACCTGGACGGCAGCGGCAAGCCGGCCAACGGGCGCAGCCTGATGAAGGTGGTGGCGCTGGGCGTGAAGAAAGGGCATCACCTGCGCTTTACCGCCAATGGAGAAGATGCTGAAGCCGCGCTGAAGGCGATCGGCGAAGCGATTAATGAAGGACTGGGCGAGGGCGCAGCATGAGCAGAAGAGTAGCAACGATCACCCTGAACCCGGCGTACGATCTGGTGGGTTTCTGCCCGCAGATTGAACGCGGGGAAGTCAATCGGGTAAAAACCGCCGGCCTGCACGCCGCCGGTAAGGGCATCAACGTCGCCAAGGTGTTGAAGGATTTGGGCATCGACGTCACCGTCGGCGGCTTCCTGGGCAAAGACAATCAGGACGGTTTCCAGTTGCTGTTCAGCGATCTGGGGATCGCCAACCGCTTTCAGGTGGTGCCGGGCCGCACCCGCATCAACGTCAAGCTGACGGAAAAAGACGGCGAAGTGACCGATTTCAACTTCTCCGGCTTCGAAGTGACGCCGCAGGACTGGGATCGCTTCGTCAGCGACTCGCTGAGCTGGCTAGGCCAGTTTGACATGGTGGCGGTGAGCGGCAGCCTGCCGGCCGGCGTCGATCCTGACGCATTTACCGACTGGATGACCCAGCTGCGCGCCAAGTGCCCGTGCATCATTTTCGACAGCAGCCGCGAAGCGCTGGTCGCCGGGCTGAAGGCCTCGCCGTGGTTGGTCAAACCGAACCGCCGCGAGCTGGAAATCTGGGCCGGCCGCCCGCTGCCGGCGCTGGCGGACGTGGTTGAGGCCGCGCATGCGCTGCGCGAGCAGGGCATCGCCCACGTGGTGATCTCCCTCGGTGCGGAAGGCGCGCTGTGGGTTAACGCGTCCGGCGCCTGGATCGCCAAACCGCCGTCCTGTGAGGTGGTCAGCACCGTGGGCGCCGGCGATTCGATGGTCGGCGGCCTGATTTATGGCCTGCTGATGCGCGAATCCAGCGAGCACACTCTGCGTCTGGCCACGGCGGTAGCGGCGCTGGCGGTCAGCCAGAGCAACGTCGGCGTGACCGATCGTCCCCAGTTGGCCGCGATGATGGCGCGCGTCGATCTGAAACCTTTCAATCAATAGCAGGAGGCAGAATGAAAACGCTGCTGATGGTAGACAGTTCGCTGGGGCAGGCCCGTGGCCACCTGGCGAAACGCATGCTGGAGGCCGCCGCGGCCAAAGCCGGCCTGACGCTGGTCGAGTCGCTGCAGGACGCCGAACTGGTGGCGGTGGCGGGGCAGGCTGCCCCTGCTGACGCCGGGCTGAACGGCAAATTGGTGTATGTGGGCGAGGTAGAACAGGCGGTGCGTGAACCGGACGCGTTTCTGGCGCGCGCCCAGGCCGAAGCTGAAACCTATCAGGCGCCGCAGGCGGCGGCTGCGGTGAAAGCCGGTGGGCAAAAACGCATCGTGGCGATCACCGCTTGCCCGACCGGCGTGGCGCACACCTTTATGGCGGCCGAAGCCATTGAAAGCGAAGCGAAGAAGCGCGGCTGGTGGGTGAAGGTGGAAACGCGCGGTTCCGTAGGCGCCGGCAACGCCATCACCCCGGAAGAAGTGGCGGCGGCGGATCTGGTGATCGTCGCGGCGGACATCGAAGTGGATCTGGACAAGTTTGCCGGCAAACCGATGTACCGCACCTCGACGGGCCTGGCGCTGAAGAAAACCGCCCAGGAACTGGACAAGGCGCAGGCCGAGGCGGAAGTGTTCCAGCCGCAGCAGCGCGGCAACGCGGCGCCGGCGGCGAAAAAGAAAGAGGGCAACGGCCCGTATCGTCACCTGCTGACCGGCGTGTCCTACATGCTGCCGATGGTGGTGGCGGGCGGGTTGTGCATCGCGCTGTCGTTCGTGTTCGGCATCAAGGCGTTTGAAGTCAAAGGCACCCTGGCGGCGGCGCTGATGCAGATCGGCGGCGGCTCCGCCTTCGCGCTGATGGTGCCGGTATTGGCCGGTTTCATCGCCTTTTCCATCGCGGATCGTCCGGGCCTGACGCCGGGCCTGATCGGCGGCATGCTGGCGGTGAGCACCGGCGCCGGGTTCCTCGGCGGCATCATCGCCGGTTTCCTGGCGGGTTACGTCGCCAAGGCGATCAGCAGCAAACTGCATCTGCCGCAGAGTATGGAAGCGCTGAAGCCCATCTTGATCATTCCGCTGGTGGCCAGCCTGATCACCGGTCTCATCATGATTTACGTGGTCGGCACGCCGGTAGCGAAAATCATGGAAGGCCTGACCCATTGGCTGCAATCGCTGGGCACCGCCAACGCCGTACTGCTGGGGGCGATCCTCGGTGGCATGATGTGCACCGACATGGGGGGGCCGGTGAACAAAGCGGCCTACGCCTTCGGCGTGGCGCTGCTCAGCTCCTCGGTGTATGCGCCGATGGCAGCCATCATGGCCGCCGGTATGGTGCCGCCGCTGGCGATGGGTCTGGCGACGCTGCTGGCGCGCCGCAAGTTCCCGAAATCCGAACAGGAAGGCGGCAAGGCGGCGTTGGTGCTGGGGCTGTGCTTCATCACCGAAGGGGCGATTCCGTTCGCCGCCCGTGACCCTATGCGCGTGCTGCCGTGCTGCATCGCCGGCGGGGCGCTGACCGGCGCACTATCGATGGCGTTCGGCGCCAAGCTGATGGCGCCGCACGGCGGGCTGTTCGTGCTGCTGATCCCGGGCGCGATTTCGCCGGTGCTGCTGTATCTGGTGGCGATCGCCGCCGGCACGCTGTTGGCCGGGGTGGCGTACGCCCTGCTGAAACGTGCTGAAGTACCGGCGGCCAGCGTGGCGTAACGGCGAGCCAGCCATAAAAAACCGGAGCCCAGGCTCCGGTTTTTTCGTTTGGGCGCCGCGTTACTGCTGCGCCTTCAGCCAGGCGATCTCTTCGGCCCAGATATCCGGGTTTACCGTTTCCAGAATCAGCGGGATATTGTCGAAACGCGGATCGCGCATGATGTAGCTGAACACCGTTTTGCCGATGTTGCCTTCCCCCAGGCTGTGGTGGCGGTCGACGCGGCTGTTGAACTCGCTCTTGGCGTCGTTCAGGTGCATGCCGCGCAGGTAGTTGAAACCGACGATGTCACCGAGCTGTTTGAAGGTGTGTTCGCAGGTCTCTTCGGTACGCAGATCGTAACCGGCGGCGAAAGCGTGGCAGGTGTCGATGCAGACGCCGACGCGGCTTTTGTCTTCCACGCCGTCGATGATCGCCGCCAGGTGTTCGAATTTGAAGCCCAGGTTGCTGCCCTGGCCGGCGGTGTTTTCGATTACGGCCGTCACGCCGGCGGTTTTGTCCAGCGCGATATTGATCGATTCGGCGATGCGCGCCAGGCACTTGTCTTCATCGATTTGCAGCAGGTGGCTGCCGGGGTGGAAGTTCAGCAGCGTCAGCCCCAGCTGCTCGCAGCGCTGCAGCTCGTCGATAAACGCCTCGCGCGATTTTTCCAACGCCTCGGCCACCGGGTGCCCCAGGTTGATCAGGTAGCTGTCGTGCGGCAGGATCTGCCCCGGCCCGTAACCGTACTGGGCGCAGGCGCTCTTGAACTTATCGATCACGTCGGCGGCCAGCGGCGCGGCCTTCCATTGACGCTGATTTTTGGTGAACAGGGCGAACGCGGTCGCCTCCAATTCGTGCGCGCGGATAACCGCTTGATCCACGCCGCCTGACGCGCTGACATGTGCACCGACAAACTTCATCTTCATTCTCCTGTGTTATCGGTGACATTATGGCATTGATGGCGGGCGGATTGAATGGTGAAAAGCGGCGGCCCGCCGAAGGCGATTACAGCAGGTGTTGCACCAGTTGGTTTATCGCGCCGCCGCCAACCAGCAGCCAGAGGAACAGCAGCGTGGCCAGCAGAATCGGTTTCATCCCGGCCTGGCGCACGGCGCTGATGTGGGTGGTCAACCCCAGCGCCGCCATCGCCATTGCCAGCATCCAGGTGTCGGCGGTGATCAGATGGCGCACCAGCGTGGCCGGCAGCAGGTTGAAGGAGTTCAGCCCGGCGACGGCGATAAACAGCACGGCGAACCACGGAATGGTGATGGCGGATTTTTCCGCCTTGCCTGCGCTGCCGCGGCTGATGTAGCCCGACAGCAGCAGCAGGAACGGCGCCAGCATCATCACGCGGATCATCTTGGCGATCACCGCCGCGTTTTCGGCGTCCGGCCCGATGGCGTGCCCGGCGGCGACCACCTGAGCCACTTCGTGAATGGTGGAGCCGGCGTAGATGCCGAAGGTTTCCTGGCTGAACGGCAGCCACTGGAAGTGTTCATTCAACTGATACAGCCACGGGTAGGCGAAGATCGCCAGAGTGCCGAACACCACCACGGTCGAGACCGCTACCGCCACTTTGCTGGAGTCGGCCTTCAGCACCGGCTCGGTGGCCATCACTGCCGCCGCGCCGCAAATGCTGCTGCCGGCGCCGATCAGTATCGCGGTTTGGCTGTCGATGCCGAACACTTTCTTGCCGAGCCAGCAGGCCAGCAGGAAGGTGGTGATCAGGGTCAGCGCGTCGATGATGATGCCGCTGGCGCCGACGTCGGCGATCTGCTGAAAGGTCAGCCGGAAGCCGTAAAGGATAATGCCCAGACGCAGCAGACGCTGTTTGGCCAGCTGTACGCCGCTGTGACAAACGGTTTGCCAGCGGGGGTACAGCGTGTTGCCCACCAGAATACCGAGCAGGATCGCCAGCGTCAGTGCCCCCAGCCCCAGCTCCGCCACCCAGGGAATATCGCCGGCCCAGACGGCCAGCGCGGTGAGCGCGCCGGTCAGCGCCAGCCCCGGCACCAGCCGCGGCAGGCCAAACAGCGGAAAGCGTCGCTCGGGATAGGTGTGAGTGGTATCAGTCGCCATAAAAGTCAGTCCTTCAGTCTGTTTCTTGCTGCTAAGAGTACGTTTGGGCTGAATAAAAGAGAAATTGATTATATATTTATAACCTATCTGAATAAGTGGTATGGGATCAGGCATTGGCATAACGCCGCATTGCGGCTAGGGTGTGGAGGAGCGGCGAGCCGCCGTCAACTTTCCAACTAACAGGAGCAGGCGATGGATACCGACGATCAACGCAGAGAGCAGGTAGATCAGGAAGTGGGCCGCGCGGTGCGGCGGTTGATTGAAGAAAACAAGACGATCGACCGCGAGCATCTCGTGGCGATGCTGCAATTGATACTGCGGGACGAAGCCGGCACGCCGCAAGAGCCGGTGCTGGCCGCGGCGGCGCAGCTGGTCGCCTTGGGCAAATAGCGCGCCGATCTGGCCGCAAACAGGGTAGCCTGGCCGGGCTGCCCACATCACCATGTTGGGGTTCTCTGGCAGAACCTTCTTTCAATACCGGGACGGCTATGCATATCACGTTGCGTCAACTGGAAGTTTTCACCGAAGTGCTGAAAAGCGGTTCGACCACTCAGGCCTCGGTGGTGCTGGCGCTGTCGCAGTCGGCGGTCAGCGCGGCGCTGGCGGATCTGGAGGGGCAGTTGGGCGTGCAGCTGTTCGATCGCGTCGGCAAACGGCTGGTGATCAACGAACACGGCCGCTTGCTGTACCCCAAGGCGCTGGCGCTGCTGGAGCAGGCGGGGGAGATCGAGCAGCTGTTTCGCCATGATGGCGGGGCGCTGCGCATCGCCGCCAGCAGCACCATCGGCAACTATATGCTGCCGGAGATGATCGCCCGTTACCGCCGGGACTTTCCGGCCACGCCGCTGGAGCTGAACGTCGGCAACAGCCAGGATGTGATCGTGGCGGTGGCGGATTTTCGCGTCGATCTGGGGCTGATCGAAGGGCCTTGTCATATGCCGGAGCTGGTGACGCAGCCGTGGCTGGAGGACGAGCTGGTGGTGTTCGCTGCGCCGGATAACCCGCTGACCCGTCAACCGCCGACGCTGGAGGCGCTGGCGAATGCGCCTTGGATCCTGCGTGAGCGCGGTTCGGGCACTCGCGAGGTGCTGGATCATCTGCTGTTGGCGCACCTGCCGCACTTTCAGCTGGTGATGGAGCTCGGCAACTCGGAGGCGATCAAGCATGCGGTGCGGCACGGTATCGGCATCAGTTGCCTGTCCCGGCGGGTGGTGGCGGAGCAGCTGGCCAGCGGCGCGCTGGTGGAACTGCCGGTGCCGCTGCCGCCGCTGCGGCGCACGCTGTACCTGATCCGCCATCGGCAAAAGCACATTTCCAATGCGTTGCAGCGTTTTCTCAGCTATTGCGTGCTGTAATCGACAGCGCGTCACGTCTTCTATCGCCGCGCAGGCCAAAGAAAGCATAAAAACCTGCGCGCGCTCACATTAATGAGAGTAAGTAAGGCCATAAGGGGCGCGGCTAATAATTGCCTCTGAATTATGAAGCTATCTTATATCGGTGCAATGTTGCTAGTTCACCGGCGGGTATTTGTTACAATCCGCCCTCATTTTTCGAAGAGCAGATAGATAGGGAACGAATGGCTCAGCAGGATATAAAAACATCGGGGCAGCAAGCTCCCGGATTGCGCCGCGAGCTGAAAGCCCGGCATTTGACCATGATCGCCATCGGCGGCTCCATCGGCACCGGCCTGTTCGTCGCCTCGGGCGCCACGGTTTCTCAGGCAGGCCCCGGCGGGGCGCTGCTGTCTTACGCTCTGATCGGTTTGATGGTGTACTTCCTGATGACCAGTCTGGGCGAACTGGCGGCCTTTATGCCGGTCTCCGGTTCATTCTCCACCTACGGCGCCAAATACGTGGAAGAAGGCTTCGGCTTCGCACTGGGCTGGAACTACTGGTACAACTGGGCGGTGACCATCGCCGTTGACCTGGTGGCTTCGCAATTGGTGATGAGCTACTGGTTCCCGGACACGCCCGGCTGGATCTGGAGCGCGCTGTTCCTCGGCCTGATGTTCCTGCTGAACTACATTTCGGTGAAAGGGTTCGGCGAGGCGGAATACTGGTTCGCGCTGATCAAGGTCAGCACCGTGATTATTTTCATCGCCGTCGGCGTGCTGATGATTGTCGGCATTCTGAAAGGCGGCGAGCATGCCGGCTGGCAGAACTGGACCATTGGAGATGCGCCGTTCGCCGGCGGCTTCTCGGCGATGATCGGCGTGGCCATGATCGTCGGCTTCTCGTTCCAGGGCACTGAACTTATCGGCATCGCGGCCGGCGAATCGGAAAACCCGGGTAAAAATATTCCGCGCGCGGTGCGTCAGGTGTTCTGGCGTATCCTGCTGTTCTATATCTTCGCCATCCTGATCATCAGCCTGATCATTCCGTATACCGATCCGAGCCTGCTGCGCAATGACGTGAAAGACATCAGCGTCAGCCCGTTCACCCTGGTGTTCCAGCATGCCGGCCTGCTGTCGGCGGCGGCGGTGATGAACGCGGTGATCCTGACGGCGGTGTTGTCCGCCGGTAACTCGGGCATGTACGCATCGACCCGCATGTTGTACACCCTGGCATCGGAAGGCAAAGCGCCGCGCATCTTCGCCAAGCTGTCGAAAGGCGGCGTGCCGCGCAACGCGCTGTACGCGACCTGCGTGGTGGCCGGGCTGTGCTTCCTGACCTCGATGTTCGGCAACCAGTCGGTTTACCTGTGGCTGCTGAATACCTCGGGCATGACCGGCTTCATCGCCTGGTTGGGCATCGCCATCAGCCACTACCGTTTCCGTCGCGGTTACATGCTGCAGGGGCGCGATCTCAACGACTTGCCGTACCGTTCCGGTTTCTTCCCGCTGGGGCCGATCTTCGCCTTCGTGCTGTGTCTGATCATTACTCTGGGGCAGAATTACCAGGCCTTCCTGCAAGACAAGATTGACTGGTACGGCGTGACCGCGACCTACATCGGCATTCCGCTGTTCCTGCTGATTTGGTTTGGTTACAAGCTGTCGCAAGGCACCCGTGTCGTGAAGTACAGCGAAATGGAATTCCCGAAGATGGACGTGAAGTAATCTTCGGTGAGTGACGCGCGGCGGGGGCTCCCGCCGCGTTTTGTTTTTACTTTTTCCCGCCTTTGGCTTCCGCCAGCGCCTGCTGCGCCGAGCTCATCAAACTCTCTACCGTCGCGTAATGCTGCGTCAGCGCCAAAATGCCGGCGTTAAGCCGCATGTTCACCTCGCCGAACGCGCCAAAATCGTAGGGCGCCTCCAGCGGCGGCACAATGCGCGCCAGAAACTCGCTTTCCGCGCCGTAGGGCAGATCGTGCACCAGAATCAGAAACAGGCCGCCGGTATAGCGGCAGACGTAGTCGCTCGGGCGGATCAGCGTCTTGAGGCGCTCGCCGACGGTGCGCAGCACGTCGTCGCCGATCTGGACGCCGTGGCTTTGGTAGAGAGCAGCTAGCGGACCAAACTCAAGAATGAACAGGTGGGAGATCGGCTGCGCCGTTGCGGGGCGGCAGATGCTGCGCATCACCACCTCGCCGCCTGCGCGGTTGAGAAAGCCGGTCAGGCGATCGCGGTGCGATGCCTGCTGCTTCTCCCAGGCCAGCGTGACGTGCTGCACCAACTGGCGGTGGTAGCGCGCGATCATGCCATGGGCCAGCACCAGCCACAGCGGCGCGAGATCCGCCATGACAAACAGATTTTGCACGCGCGACAGCGGCGCCGCCAGCAGGTAGGGCAGCGTCAGCGCGATCACCTCAAGCAGCGCGAAGCGCGGCGCGGCGGCATGGCGCTGCATCAACCAGCAGGCCAGGGCGGTGATGGTCAGGCCGGCGAACAGGATAAGCACGAAGCGGCCCGACAGCATCGCCAGTGCGGCACTGGCGCCAACCAGCAGCGCCCACAACAACACCGTCACCAGCATGGCGTTCGGCCAGGCGGGTTGGCGCCTTTGCGCCAACCTGGCGCGCCCGGCGGTCAACAGCAGCAACAGCAGCAACAGGCCGATACCGACCAGCGGTTGGTTCAGCCAGGCGTACCCCACCAACAGCGCGGCCGGCCCCACGGCATTCAGCCAGGGGGTGAGAGGAGAGGGCGTCAGCGTGAGACGCAGCTGGCGTTGAAACGGTTCGTCATCGGCGTGCAGCGGGCTGTGCAACAGCCAGTTCAGCAGCGCCGGGCGTTTGGGCGTTACCGCCGGAGATGGACTTCTCATTACAGCCTCGTCAATAAGGCCGCTCTTGCGGCGGCCTGAAAGTTTTTTGCACGCGCGGTGCTGTGGTTTTGGATTCTATGTGGTTTTGCCGCTATTTGTCAGAGTCTGGTCGGATCAGGAATAATTTTCAGAATAATTAACCTACTGGCCGTTGGCGGGGGAAAGCGTGGTGGTTTGAAAAATGGCGATAAAAAACAAATTATTACATTTCGACAACGCTGTTTTCACCCATTGATATGATTGATAAGTATTATCGTTTGCTTTATTGTGGGCGGCTGCGCGCAGGCTGTCGCCGCGCGCTTTCCGGTTTACGGCGGACGCCTTCGCGCCGCTGTCATGATGGTTGTAACAGGTATCTTAACGAATGAGCGTATCCACCGATCCCATGACTGACGCCAAGGGGCAACCCAACGCCGGCGTGATGGGGCGTTATCAGCATATTCTTCGCCATCGCCTGTTGATGATGGGCGTGTTGGCACTGGCGATCCTGGGCTCGCTGCTGCTGGATTTCACCATGGGGCCATCCGGCCTGTCGCTGTCGTCTTTGTGGCAAACGCTGCTTGATCCCGCCGCGGCCGATGCCGGCACGCGGGTGATCGTCTGGGACATCCGCTTGCCCTATGCGCTGATGGCGGTGGTGGTGGGCTTTGCGCTCGGCCTGGCCGGGGCGGAAATGCAGACCATCCTGAATAACCCGCTGGCCAGTCCCTTTACTCTCGGCGTGTCTTCCGCCGCGGCCTTTGGCGCCGCGCTGGCGATCGTGCTCGGCATCGGCATTCCGGGGATCCCCGATCAGTGGTTCATCTCCGCCAACGCCTTTATCTTCGCGCTGTTCGCCGCGCTGATGCTCGACGGCATCACGCGCTGGACGCGGGTCGCCACCTCCGGCGTAGTGCTGTTCGGCATCGCGCTGGTGTTTACCTTCAACGCGCTGGTCTCGATGATGCAATTCATCGCCAGCGAGGATACGCTGCAGGGGCTGGTGTTCTGGACCATGGGCAGCCTGGCGCGCGCCTCGTGGGACAAGCTGGGCATTCTGTTCGCCGTGTTCGCCGTGCTGCTGCCGCTGTCGATGATGAGCTCGTGGAAACTGACCGCGCTGCGTCTGGGTGAAGACCGGGCGGTGAGCTTTGGCATCGACGTGCGTCGTCTGCGGCTGACCACGCTGCTGCGCATCAGCATGCTCTCGGCGCTGGCGGTGGCTTTCGTCGGGCCGATCGGCTTTATCGGCCTGGTGGCGCCGCACATCGCCCGCATGATCTTCGGCGAAGATCACCGTTTCTACCTGCCGGCCAGCGCGCTGATTGGCGCGCTGGTGCTGTCGATGGCCTCGGTGGCGTCGAAAAATCTGGTGCCCGGCGTGATCATTCCGGTGGGCATCGTCACCTCGCTGGTCGGGGTGCCGTTCTTCCTGAGCATTATTCTGCGCCACCGGGGGAACGTATGAGCCAGGGGTTACGGATAGAAAACTTCTCGGCGGGTTACCCGAAACGCCAGGTGATCGACAATCTCTCGGTGCCGATGCTGCCGCGCGGGCAAATCACCGTGTTGCTGGGGCCGAACGGCAGCGGCAAATCGACGCTGCTGCGCTCGCTGGCCGGGCTGAACCCGGCGCAGGGCAAGCTGTGGCTGGACGACGGCGATCTGATGCAGATGCCGTTCGCCCGTCGCGCGGAGAAAGTGGTGTACCTGCCGCAGTCGCTGCCCGCCGGGGTGCATCTGCACGTGCTGGAGTCGATCATCGTGGCGCAGCGCGCCTCGGGCGGCCGCAGCAACGCCGGCAGCGAAGCGGAAGTCATGGCTTTGCTGGAACAGCTGGGCATCGCCCACCTGGCGCTGAGTTATCTCGATCAGCTGTCCGGCGGCCAGAAACAGTTGGTGGGGTTGGCGCAGTCGCTGATCCGTCAGCCGTCGCTGCTGCTGCTGGATGAGCCGCTGAGCGCGCTCGATCTTAACTATCAGTTCCACGTGATGGATTTGGTGCGTCGCGAAACCCGCAAGCGCAATATCGTGACGGTGGTGGTGGTGCATGACATCAACATCGCGCTGCGTCACGGCGACCACGTGCTGATGCTGCAGGATGGCGATCTGATCGCCGACGGCGCGCCGGATCAGGTGATAACGCCGCAGAGCCTGGCGCGGGTCTACGGCGTGCGCGGGCGCATCGAGCGTTGTTCGCAGGGCACGCCGCAGGTGCTGATAGACGGCCTGGTAAACCAGCCGACGATTTAATCCAGGAAAAAGCCCGGCATCGCCGGGCTTTTTTTATCGCGCAGCGTGGGTTAGCGCCTCGCTCACGCGTTCGACGACGTGCTGGGCGGTGACGATGCCGCCGGACAGATAGACCTCGGCCGCCGGCAGGTAAACTACCTGGCCTTTCTTCACCGCCGTGGTTTTCTTCAGCGCGGTGCCGGTGAGGATCTTCTGCGGCGCCACCGCGTTCGGCCGTCCGGTCGCGGCGTCTCTGTCGATGACGAACAGCCAGTCCGGATTCAGTTTGGCCACCTGCTCAGGCGTCAGCTTGTTGCCGCGCACGTCTTTTTCATCGGACTGCAGTGCGGACGCGAATCCGAGGGCGTCATAGACGAAGCTGAAACGGCTCTTGGGGGCGTAAGCGCTGATCTTGCCGCCGGAAAACAGCACCACCAGCCCGCGTCCGGCCTGGGCGGCCTGCGGTTTGACCGCCGCGATCTGCGCATCCAGCTTGTCGATCGCCGCCTGCGCCTGTTGCTGCTTATCGAACAGCTCGCCCAGCTGCAGCGTGCGCTGTTTCAGGCTGCCCAACTGATCCTGCTGATCGACGGACATGTTCAACGTCGGCGCCAGCGTGTTCAGCTCGTCATAGGCTTTGGACGCCCGGCCGGCGATCAGGATAAGATCCGGTTTGGCGGCGCGCAGCACGGCCATATCCGGTTGGAACAGGGTGCCGGCATTGAGGTATTTGTCATCCTGATAGCGCTTCAGGCTATCCGGCAAGTTCTTGCGGTTGCCGGGCAGCGCCAGCGGTTCGACGCCCAGCAGCTGCAGCGTTTCCAGCGAGGCGTAATCCAGCACCACGATGCGCTGCGGGTGCTTCTTCACCTCGGTGCTGCCGTTCAGGTGCTGGACGTTGACGGTAGCCGGGGTAGCGGCTACCTGCGTATCGGTTTTGCTGTGGCAACCCGCCAGCGCCATCGCGGCCAGCAGGGCGATCATCAGGGGGGAGCGGCGTAATTTCATGGAGCTTCCTCACGGTGATGGAATGAAAAGGGCGCGCGGCGCGCGCCCAGGGGCATCAGAAGTTGTAGGTCATGCCGACGGTGTAACGGCGGCCGTCCAGCGTGGTGTTATAGTGATCGTAATCCACGGTCTTGTCGAGGATGTTGTAGACCCCGCCGGTCAGCTGCAGGTTTTTCGCCGCCTGGTAGCTCAGGCCCGCATCGACGAAGGTGTAGGACGGCGTGCTCTTGGCCATCGAGGTACGGCTCAGATACTCAGACGTTTTGCTGCGGAAATTAACGCGCGACCACAGGCTGAGGTCCTGCGTGGCGCGCCAATCCAGCACGGTGTTAACCATGTGCTTCGGCATCTGGTTCAGCGCCTTGCCCTGGAACTCGCCGCTCTTCTGCTCGGAAGAGGTGTAGGTGTAGTTGGTGTTCCACTTCCAGTCTTTGTTAATCTGCCAGCCGAAGGTGGCTTCTACGCCGCGCATATTGGCTTTGTCGACGTTGACGCGATCGCTGATAAAGTCGTAGACGTCATTGCCGATCTTACAGTCCGGCGTGTCTTCGCAGCGGCGCACTTCGGTGATCTTGTTCTTGAAGTCGGTGTTGAAGACGGTGACCCCGGCGTTGACGCCTTTCAGGCTATCCCACATCAGGCCGATCTCTTCGCTCAGGCTCTTCTCCGGCTGCAGATCCGGGTTGCCGACGATGATGCCTTTACGCACGCCGCCGCCGGTGACCTGGCCCCAGTTGGCGGAGGATTGGCGCAGGTCCGGCGATTTGTAGCCGGCGGAGACGCCGCCTTTCAGCGTCCACTGTTCGGTCAGGTGCCAGACCCCGTACATGCGCGGCGTCCAGTGGCTGCCGAAGTTTTCGTCCTGATCCATGCGGATGCCGGTCGTCAGACTGAAGTCGTTGGTCAATGCCCACTCATCTTCGGCGAACAGCGCCCAGCTCCAGCGCGTCAGCTTGCTGAGACCTTGCGCCGATTCAAGCTGGTTGCCGCTGTCGCTCAGTTTTTCATAGCGATACTGACCGCCGAGGTTCAGCATGTGTGAACCCAGCTCGAACTGGTTCTGGGTGTTGAAGATGGTGTTGTACATCTTCATTTTGCGGCCCGGGTTGTTGGTCTCTTCCCGCTGAACGTAGCTGGTGGAGTTGCCGAAGTCGTAATAGCCGTTGTGGGTCAGCGCGTAGTTGGTGCGCGTATACAGGCTTTCGCTGCGCGATGTCGGCGTGCATTTGCCTTTGCTGCAGCGTTCCGCTACCACCGATTTACCCGGCGTGCTGTTGCGATCCTGCAGCGAACGACCGATTTCGAAGTCGAATTCGTTTTTCTCGTCCGGGGTCAGGGTGAACACCGCGGTGCCGCTGCGCATGCGCTGCTCGTTGTAACCGTTGGTGATTTTATCTTCGGCGCGGCGCGACAGCAGGCCGTTGACCCGCAGGCCGAGCAGGCCTTCAACCAGCGGGCCGGAGGCGTAGGCGTTGGTCTGGAACAGATCGCCGGAATCGCGGTTTTCCTGAAGGGTGGCGTCGCCGTGCAGCGAGCCTTTCCACTCGGTGCGCGAGGTTTTGCGGGTGATGACGTTGATCACGCCGCCCATGGCGTCGGAACCGTACAGCGAAGACATCGGCCCGCGCACCACTTCGATGCGCTCAATGGCTTCCAGCGGCGGCAGCCAGCCTTGTTCGATGCCGGCGTTATCGCTGTTCGGCCGGGTGCCGCGGGTGTCGACGCGCTTGCCGTCCACCAGGATCAGCGTGTACTTGGAAGACATGCCGCGAATGCTGATGTCGCTGCTGCTGGCGCCGCCGGTGACCACTACGCCCGGCACGTCTTTCAGCGCGTCGGTCACGTCGCGATAGGCCTTATCTTCGATCTGCTGGCGCGGGATCACCGAGATGGAGGCGGCGGAGTCCTGAATTTTTTGCTGGAAGCCGGAGGCGGTGACGACCATGGTGTCTTGGGTGTCGTCCTGCGGCGCGGCCAGTGCGGCGGTGGCGCTGAGTGAGGCGATCACCAGAGCGGCGAGCTTGCTGTAACGTGGCGTTTCCATGAGGTAAACCTTTCCTGGATTGAAGTGAAAGTAATTAACCAATTGAATTTCTAATGAAATAATTCATCGTTCGCTGAGAAATCCGTCGCTTCGTCAGCGTTGCGTGAGGCCATTGTAAGGATTTTTTACTGAATGTAAACGCTAATGATAATTCATATCATTTGTATGCTTGTTATTCTGGCGGGAAAGAGTAACCGGATGAATTAAAGGGAAAAGCGGCGCAGCAGACGTGCGCCGGAGAGGATCAGCGTTTCTGGATATAGGTGATGGCCAGCGCCAGCGCCAACACCAGGCCTTTGATAATGTCCATGGCGTAGTAGGGCACCGAGAGCATCACCAGGCCGTTTTGCAGCACGCCGAGGATCACCGCGCCGATCAGGGTGCCGAGCGCATTGGGTTTGCCGGCGCCGGCCAGCGAGAAGCCGATATAGGCCGCCGCCACCGCGTCCATCAGATAGCCGCCGCCGGCATTGACCTGCGAAGAGCCAATACGTGACGCCAGCAAGATGCCGCCAAGCGCCGCCAGCCAAGAGGAAATGACGTAAGCGGCAACCCTGTAACGTACGGTGCGGATGCCCGACAGACGCGCAGCCTCGGGGTTGCCGCCGATGGCGTACATGCGGCGGCCGTGCTTGGTCAACGACAGGAACAGCTGCACCGCCACGGTGACCGCCAGCATGATCAGCACGATCACCGGCACCTGACCGAGAGCGGCAAACACTTCCGGGATCGGGCCTTCCGCCATGTCGCCGTTCGGCAGCACCATGTTTTGGGTGATGGAGCCGCCGTAGCTGTAAGTCATCGCCACGCCCTGGATCACGAACAGGCTGGCCAGTGTCGCCAGCATATCGGGAATTCTGAACACCACGATCAGCAGGGCGTTGAACAGGCCGACCAGCGTGCACAGCAACAGCGTCACTACGATGGCGCCGGTGGTGCCGAACCCGTGCCAGACGAACAGCGAAATCACCAGCGCGTTGGCCAACGAGGCGGTCGAACCGACCGACAGATCGAAACCGCCGACCGACAGCGAGATGGAGACGCCGATGGCGATCACCGTCACGATGGCGATCGAACGCAGGATATTGATGATGTTGTTGGCCTCGAGAAAGTTGTCCGACGCCAGGCCAAACAGGGCGATCAGCGCCGCCACGGTCAGCAGCATGCCCCATTTGTAGAGGAAATCAAACAGCTGTTGGCGCCAGGGCAGCGCAGGCCGCAAGGCAAATTCTTTACTCACGCAGGGGTTCCTCCGGTGGAATAGAGCAATAAGGTTTCTTCGTCGATGTCGGCGGCGTTCAATTCCGCCACGATGCGGCCGTCCCACAGCACGCAGATGCGATCGCACAGGCCAATCAGCTCGGCGAACTCGCCGGAGGCGTAAATCACGCCTTTGCCGGCGCGGGCCAGGCCGTCGATCAGGCTGAACAGCTCCTGTTTGGCCTTGATGTCCACGCCCTTGGTCGGCTCATCGAAGATCAGCACCTCGGCGTCGCCACGCAGCCATTTGCCGATCGCCACTTTTTGTTGATTGCCGCCTGACAGGCGCGCCAGCCGCTGTTGCGGGCCGGAGGCGCGAATATTCAGACGCTGCATGATCTCGCGCGCCCAGCGCAGCTCTTGCCGCCGGCTGAACAGGCTCCAGCGCGAGAAGCTGTCGTCAGCGCTGACGCTCAGGTTCATCGGGATCGCCTCGTCGATGAAAATACCTTCTTTGCGGCGTTCTTCCGGCACCAGCGCCAATCCTTGTTCGACCGACAGGTGCGGCGCGCGTGGCACCCAGGGCTGCCCGCGCAGTTCGCCGCGCTTGAGCTGCACGGCGCTGGCGCCGAACAATGCCTTGCACAGTTCGGTTTTGCCCGCCCCGGCCAGCCCGGCGATGCCGAGGATCTCGCCCTCATGCAGCCGCAGCGAAACGTCGCGCAGCTTATGGCGATCGTGCAAGCCCTGCACCTGCAGCAGCGTTCGCTCAGGGTGTGGCGGGCGCGGCGGCGGGAAAATGTCGTCCAGCCGATGGCCGAGCATCTTCTCGACGATCTGTTCGCCGCTCAGCCCGCGCATGGCGTCTTCACTGACGCGCCGGCCGTCGCGCAGCACCGTTAGCCGATCGCAAATGTCGCTCAGTTCGTGGATGCGGTGGGAAATAAACACGATGCCGATGCCTTCGGATTGCAGGCGGCGCACCACTTTAAACAGGCGCTCGCTCTCGGCGCGATCGAGCGGCGCGGTCGGCTCGTCAAGCACCAGAAAACGGCAGCGGTGCGACAGCGCGCGCGCCAGCAGCACCTGCTGTTTTTCCGCCAGCGTGCAGTCCGCCAGGCGTCTGCGTGGGTTGAGCGGCAGTGCCCATTGCTGCAGCAGCTGCGCGGCGCGGCGGTGCAGCTCCGCCCAGTTTAGCCAGTGGCCCGGCTCGTTCAGCCAGTCCAGCATGATGTTTTCCGCTACCGACAGCGTGGGGATCAGCGCGACGTCGACCTCTTGCTGCACCACGTGAATGCCATGGCGGCGCGCCTGCAGCGGGGAGTGGATCGCCACCGGCTGGCCGTCGATCAGGATCTCGCCGCGATAATGATCGTGGGCGCCGGAGAGGATCGCCATCAGCGTCGACTTGCCCGCGCCGTTGGCGCCGACCAGCGCATGGATTGAGCCGCCCTGCAGCGTGAAGTCCACGTCCTGCAGCGCGTTGAAGCCGGCGAAGGCGATCGAGATATTGCGCATCTCGAGGCGTGAAGGCGTTGCGGTTGACATAGGGTAGTAAGGCCGTTTAGATGTTTAGATGGCTGCTTTGCTCTGTTGTAACACAGATTGCGCCGTTGGCAACCCACAAAATGGCATAACGGCGATGAAAAAAGCGTGGGTGGGCAGGGGCGCAACCCGCGTCAGGCTGCGCCGGTGCGAGAAGCGGTCAGAAGGTGGTAGGGGTGTGTGCGCTGACGATACGGCAAACGCGAGCCGACGTATTGCTGAAGCTGTGCGGAATGCCGGTGTTGATGGCGTAACTCTGACCGGCGGTCAGGCAATAGCTCTGGCCATTGATGGTCAGCACGATCTCGCCCTCCAGCAGGGTGCCGATCTCTTCGCCCTGATGCTTGATCTTTTCGCCGGTGGTGGTGCCGGGCTGGTAGGTTTCCAGCATCATCGCCAGGTTGCGCGTCGGGCTGCCGTTGTGCACCAGCTTCATCGACACCCCCTGGCTGCCGATCTCAATCAGATCCTCGGCGTCGATCACCACGCGCGGTTCGTCGACGGCCTCCGGTTCGGCAAAGAATTCAGACAGCGACAGGCCATACACCTTCAGCAGCTTTTGCAGCGTGCTGATGGCCGGGCTGACCTTGTCCTGTTCGATGGTGCTGATCGCACTGTGGGTTAACCCGGACAGTTCGGCGACCCGGCGCTGCGACAAACCCAATTGCTGACGGATCTGTGACAGGCGTTTGCCCGGTGCCAAGCTGGCTTCGCTCATAGCGGTACTTCCTTCTGGTAGGGGCGACAGGCAGACATGAATATCGTTATCGGGCGCCTGTCTGGGCGATAACGATGCTGCATGATATCGATAGTTAGGGCAGGTTTGGAAAATATATTGCCCATGTTCACTCTCGGTGCGTTGGACGAAATAGTTGACGTAAAAATGGCAGCAAGGCCTTTTCGGTCAATATTTTATCAATTTAGCAGCTGGTGGTGAATAATCAAACAGGATTGTAACATTTGCAAACCCATTCTGTTAATACTATGTTTCATATTGTGGATGTTATTTTGAGCGCCCGGCAGCGGCGCGACCTGGCGAGAAATCCAATCATGTGTTGAATCGAACGGCGGACGGGCGCTAACGCGCCTTAAGAGCATAATGGCGGGTGACGTATGCAAACCAATAGCGCAGCAGTTGAACATTTTGCACAGCATCATGAAGAGAGGCGAAGTAGCGCGTTCCAAAATGAGGTTGCTCATTATTTGGAACGCCATCCCGCCACGCAGTATGTCGATATCCTTCTCACCGATCTCAATGGTTCCTTCCGCGGCAAACGCATACCCGTCTCAGGGTTGAAAAAACTGGAAAAAGGCAGCTACTTCCCCGCGTCGGTGTTCGCCATGGACATCCTCGGCAACGTGGTGGAGGAGACCGGTCTTGGGCAGGAGCTCGGCGAGCCGGATCGCATTTGCCTGCCGGTGCCCGGCTCGCTGACGCCGTCGGCCGCCGATCCGGAGCATATTGGCCAGGTGTTGCTGACCATGCTGGATGAAGATGGCACTCCCTTTGACGTTGAACCCCGTAATGTGCTGAACCGCGTGTGGCAGGCGCTGCGACAGCGCGGCTTGTTCCCGGTGGCAGCGGTAGAGCTGGAGTTTTATCTCATCGACAGGCAGCGCGACGCAGAAGGCGATTTGCAGCCGCCGTGTGCGCCCGGCACTCAGGAGCGCAACACCCAAAGCCAGGTGTACTCCGTCGATAACCTGAACCATTTCGCCGAGGTGCTGAACGATATCGACGCGTTGGCGAAGCTGCAGGGGCTGCCGGCGGACGGCGCGGTGGCGGAGGCGTCGCCGGGGCAGTTCGAGGTCAACTTGCGCCATTCCGACGACATCTTGCTGGCCTGCGACCACGCGCTGGCGCTCAAGCGGCTGGTGCGGCTGGTGGCCGAGAACCACGGTATGCACGCCACCTTTATGGCCAAACCCTATGAGGATTACGCCGGCAGCGGCATGCACGTGCATGTCAGCATGCAGGACGGGGCGGGCAACAACCTGTTCGCCGACGGCGAAGGTGAGGATTCACCGTTGCTGAAACAGGCGCTGGCCGGGATGATCACCCTGATGCCGGCATCGATGGCGCTGCTGGCGCCGAACGTCAATGCCTATCGGCGTTTCCAGCCGGGGATGTATGTGCCGATCCAGGCCGCCTGGGGCCACAACAATCGCACCGTGGCGCTGCGCATTCCCTGCGGCGAACCGGAGAATCATCGGGTGGAGTACCGCGTGGCCGGCGCCGACGCCAACCCCTATCTGGTGATGGCGGCGATCCTGGCCGGCATGTTGTACGGGCTGGACAACGCGCTGCCGTTGCCTGAGCCTGTGACCGGCAACGGGCTGGAGCAGGAGGGGCTGCCGCTGCCGATCCGCCAGAGCGATGCGCTGTACGAGTTTGAACATCAGCATGCGTTGACCCACTATCTGGGCGAGCGTTTCACCCAGGTTTATCATGCCTGCAAGACGGACGAATTGCTGCAGTTTGAACGGCGGGTGACGGAAACCGAGATCGACTGGATGTTGAAAAATGCCTGAATGGGCGTATAAAGTAAGAAGTATGTGCGGGCGACCGGCCTGCTGGTAGCGGATTAATTCGCCTGCCGGGCTGGTTTTCCGTTCGATCGACAAAAAGAATTTGTATTTGAGGGCTTCCGGATCTTGTCATCCGGAGGCATTCTGGTGCAAAATATCTCAAATGCAGATAGCCGACGTTTTGAAAGCGTCGGTTATTTTTTTTGCATTAAGTTTTACCAACGTAGCGTTTCATACACCAAGCGAGGCCGGACACCGATCCGGATAGATAAATAGTTTCGTGCACGATCAAACAAAACTTTATGGTCGTGACTCATGAGGATTAGAAAGATGGGGCAATTTTTCACTTTAGCGCCGGTGCCCGCCGGTTTCCGCTGTGGCCGCAGCGACTATGGAGCAGCCGAGGTTACCTCGACCCGTTATCCAGCTTACAATCCCCTTCTTTTAGAATTAAGTCGCTCGTTGCGAAGTTTCCCCGCAACCTTAAGTCTTGGCGTGTCCGCCATCCGCAAGGCTCAAGGTAAGGGGGGGCTGAACAATGTCCGATAACACCCTTAACGCCGCTCCGGCTCAGCGCACTCAGCTGCGTAAAACCCTGACATTAGTTCCGGTAGTGATGATGGGTCTGGCTTATCTGCAGCCAATGACCATCTTCGATACCTTCGGCATCGTATCCGGCCTGACCGATGGTCACGTCGCGACCGCGTACGCCTTCGCTCTGCTGGCGATCCTGTTTACCGCCCTGAGCTACGGCAAGCTGGTGAAGAAGTTCCCTTCCGCCGGTTCCGCCTACACTTACGCCCAGAAAGCCATCAGCCCGCACGTCGGCTTTATGGTGGGCTGGTCATCGCTGCTGGACTACCTGTTCATGCCGATGATCAACATTTTGCTGGCCAAGATTTACCTGGAAGCGATCTTCCCGGGCGTCCCGTCCTGGATCTTCGTGGCGGTGCTGGTCGGGTTGATGACGATTTTCAACCTGCGCGGCATCAAGCTGGTGGCCAACCTGAACTCCATCATCGTGGTGGTGCAGGTGGCGATCATGATCGTGTTCCTGGGGCTGGTGATCAACGGCGTTTACCACGGCGAAGGCGCCGGTACGCTGGTCAGCAGCCGCCCGTTCTGGTCTGATAACGCTCACGTGGTGCCGATGATTACCGGCGCGACCATCCTGTGCTTCTCGTTCCTGGGCTTCGACGGCATCAGCTCGCTGTCCGAAGAAACCAAAGACGCAGAGAAAGTGATCCCGAAAGCCATCTTCCTGACGGCGCTGATCGGCGGCATCATCTTTATCGTGGTGTCTTACTTCGTGCAGCTGTACTTCCCGGACATCTCGCGCTTCAAGGATCCTGACGCGTCGCAGCCTGAAATCATGCTGTACGTGGCGGGCAAGTTCTTCCAGTCGGTGATCCTGGTGTTCTCCTGCGTGACGGTATTGGCGTCAGGCATGGCGGCGCACGCGGGCGTTTCGCGTCTGATGTACGTGATGGGCCGCGACGGCGTGTTCCCGACTCGCTTCTTCGGCTATGTGCATCCGAAGTGGCGTACCCCGGCGCTGAACGTGCTGCTGGTTGGCGCCATCGCGCTGTCCGCGGTGTCGTTTGACCTGGTGACCGCGACCGCGCTGATCAACTTCGGTGCGCTGGTGGCCTTCACCTTCGTCAACCTGTCGGTGATCTCGCAGTTCTATATTCGCGACAAGATGAACCGCACCGTGAAGGACACGTTCAACTACCTGATCCTGCCGGTGATGGGCGCACTGACCGTCGGCGCGCTGTGGATCAACCTGGAAGCCAGCTCGATGACGCTGGGCCTGGTTTGGGCAGCCATCGGTCTGATCTACCTGGCCTTCGTCACCCGCAGCTTCCGTCTGCCGGTGCCGCAAGCGAGCGAAGACGCCGCCTAAGCGCGAGCCGTCTCCTCAGCCACAAAAAAGGCCGCTTTCGCGGCCTTTTCCTTTTCTGCTTGCTGCGGGTTTTATCCCACCAACTCTTTGCCGTAATCGAACAGCGCTTTCAGCAGGGCGGTTTTCTCTTTGTCGCCTTCGTGCAGGTTATACAGCGATTCGAGCTGCAGCAGGTAACTCTGCACGCGCTCCGCGCTCAACGTTTCCTGGCGGTGTTGCAGCCAGCGGCGCTGCTCGGCGTCGTCCAGCGTATTCGGATAGTTGCGCGCGCGGAAGCGGAACAGCAGCTCTTTCATGCGGCCGTCGCTGAAGGCCAGATCCAGCGCCGGCAGGTTCTGCGGCTTGGTCTGCTGGATAATCCTCATCGCCGCCTTGTCGGCGTCGCTGAAGAAACCGTCGTACAAGCGGGCGTCGACGTCCTCGGAACCTTTGAACGGCTCGGCTTCGGCGAACAGCGCCACCACTTTCTCGCGCACTTCCGGGTGCTGTTTCAGCAGCTGCAGATTTTGCAGGCACGCCTGACGATCGATGCCCAGCCGCTCGGCGTTCTCCGGCAGCAGGGTTTTGGCCGGCGCCAGCACCGGGCATTTGTTGATGTGCACCAGCTTGATCGGCACCGGCGCCTGATCCGGCGCCAGATCGTCGCGGCGGGTGTACAGCCTTTCACGCAGCTGCTCAGCGCTCAGCGTCAGCAGCGGCGTCATGTCGCCGGCCAGATCGCACATGATCACCGCGTTCTTGTTGTCCGGGTGCCAGGCCAACGGCGACACCCAACTGGTGTTGCCGCGCGCCGCGCCGAACATGCCGGAGACGTGCACCAGCGGCGTCATGTCGGCGACGTCGATTAGGGCGTTCAGCTTGTGCTTGTTGCGGTGCTGCAGCAGGAAATCGAACAGCCGCGGCTGCGCCTGCTTGACCAGCTTGGCCATGGCGATAGTGGCGTAAACGTCCGACATCGCATCGTGAGCCTGCGTGTGTTCGACGCCGTTGGCGCGCGTGAGGTGTTCGAGGCGGAAGCTGGGGAAACCGTCTTCGTTTTCCGGCCAGACGATGCCGTCCGGGCGCAGGGCGTAGCAGGCGCGCATCACATCCAGCAGATCCCAACGCGAGTTGCCGTTTTGCCAGCTGTAGGCGTAGGGATCGTAGAAGTTGCGATAGAAGATATTGCGGCTCACTTCGTCATCGAAGCGGATGTTGTTGTAACCGAGAATGCAGGTGCCGGCCACGCTGAAGGCCTGATGGATTTGGCGGGTGAACTCGGCTTCATTAACGCCTTTGGCGCGCGCCACCTGCGGCGTGATGCCGGTGATCATCACCGCCTCCGGTTCCGGCAAGTAGTCGTCGGCCGGGGCGCAGTAGATGACCAGCGGCTCTTCGATAATGTTGAAATCCATATCGGTGCGCACGCCGGCGAACTGCGCCGGGCGGTCCAGCGACGGGCTCTTGCCGAAGGTCTCGTAATCGTGAATATAAAATGTGGCCGTTGCCTTGCTGCTCAAAATCGCGTCTCTTCAGTGGCGGATACAATATGCCCCTATTGTAACGGCGTGGGGAGCGATGCCAAGCGGCGGTTAGCGAAATGCGCGCAATTACGCACGGCGATAGTAATCCAACCGCTGATGAAAGTAGGGGAGCAGGTGGTCGGGGATCTGTTGTTCCGTTTCCGTCTGGGTCGAGGCGATGCCGTAGCGCTCGTTGTAGATCACGCTGATGGCCAGCAAATCGGTTTCTATTTTCTCGCGTTGCGCCTGCGGTAAGCTATCCAGCTTTCGAGCCATCGTTATCTCCCTGTTAATCTTAGGGTATAATAGGATCGTTAGCCGGTCTTGTCCCTACCCATTCCGGGGGGCGGCGGAGGCCTGAACGCTTTGCTGCGGGCAGTGGGGCAGACTGTGGCGGGCGGCGAACTCGCTCTGCGCCTGGTGCGCATTGAGGCGATCTGTCCGATTATACAGCGAACAGGCGCCGCTTATCACTGCCCCCCAAAACAGGGTGCACAGCAGCAAAACCCCCAACCAGATTTTTTGGTTATAGGTCATAAGTCCTCCACGGACGAGAAGAGAAATAACATTGACCGTTAAATTAAATCAGGCACTACATCAATAGTATTTAAACGGCGGAGATTAATCATAGAATCTACGCGGTTCTTTTGTTACTAAACCCATGATGGATGTTTCAAAAGATTCCTTAAGATAATATTAAGAAAAGTGTTTAAGGGCGCCGTAATTCTATTTAATATTTGTTTAAATATCCGCGGATACAATCAACCACATTCAATGCCAATGTGGGTGACAATGATGAAAACGCTACTGTTGACCGGCGCTACCGGCTTTCTTGGTGGTGCGGTTCTCGAAAAATTATTGATTGAAAATCAGTCTGTTAATTATCTTTTACTGGTGCGTGCAGACGATGCGCAGCAAGGGCTGGCCCGTATTCGCGAGAATATGGAAAAGTTTAATATCGATGCGAACCTGCTGTCTAAAATTACGATTGAAAATATATTATTGGGCGACCTTTCCGAGCCGGCCGGCTTTTTAACTGACGCTCGTATTAACAATGTTACGCACGTTATTAACTGCGCGGCCGTTGCTTCATTTGGTAATAACCCGCTCATTTGGAAGGTAAACGTAGAAGGCACTCTGGCCTTTGCCGAAAGAATGGCGCAGGTGCCGGGATTAAAACGTTTCCTGCACGTCGGCACCGCCATGTCCTGTTCGCCGGAGCCGGGTTCGCTGGTGGCGGAGAGCGGCGAGTTTGAGGAAGACGCCGAACACCTGGTGGAATATACCCGTTCCAAATCCACCATCGAACAGCTGATGCGCCAGCGCTGCCCGCAAATGCCGTTGACCATCGCTCGTCCGTCGATCGTGGTGGGGCACACCCGCCTGGGCTGCCAGCCTTCCAGCAGCATTTTCTGGGTGTTTGGCATGGCGCTGATGCTGCGCAAGTTCATGTGCTCGCTGCAGGACAATATCGACGTGATCCCGGCGGACTATTGCGCGGATGCGCTGGTGATGCTGATGAACAGCGAAACGCTGGAGAACGACGTTTATCACATCTCTGCCGGTGAGGAGAGCAGCGTCAGCTTTGCCGAAATTGACAATGCCATGGCGGCGGCTCTGGAAAAAGCGCCGGTGGGCGATGAGTATGCGCAGGTGACCTATGACGCGCTGGTGAAAATGCGCCGCCAGCTGAAAGACATTTTCGGCCCGTGCAACGAGCGGCTGATGCTGAAGGCGATGCGCCTGTACGGATCGTTCGCCATGCTCAACGTGCGTTTCAGCAACGAGAAGATCCTCAAGCTGGGCATGCCGAAACCGCCGCGTTTCACCGACTACATCGCCGGCTGCGTGCAGTCGACGCGCGGGCTGTCTATCCAGCAGCAGATGGTGGTGGACTTCAAATAACCGCCGGGCGCAACGGGCGCCCGAGGTTATCGTCCGTTACCAGGACGAAGACGACCAGAAGACGCGGCCGAGCACCACCAGTTGCTCCTTGCGCTGCTGATAGCTGAGATGCTCGTCCTGGTACTCTTCCCGGTTGAGGGAGCGGATGACGACGCCGCCGTCCGGCTGTTCGATCAGCACCTTCACCCGCAGCAAATTGCCGTGGCGGATGGCGTAGGTCTTGCCCTCGCGGATGCGCGTGTCGTCGGTGTTGATGCCGACCACGTCGCCGTCCTGCAGACGCGGTTCCATGCTGGAGCCGGAGATGCGGATAATGCGCGCGGCGTTGACCGCCACCCCCATCTTGTGCAGATAGTAACGGCGGAAGATCAGCGAAAACTCCTCGCGATCGACGATTTCGTAGCAACCGTCGCCGGCGGAAAAATCGATATCCAGCAGCGGGATCTCCACAAACTCTTCCTTGTCTTGTTCGGTATCTTCCCATACCACCGGTTTCAAACGGGCGGGCTGGAAGTCCGACTCCGCCGCCACGTTGTCAAACGGGCGCACCAGCTGCTTTTCATGAAACACGTCGAACCAGCCCTTGGGCAAATTCAGCCTGGCCTCGATCCGCCTGGCCAGATTGTCGCCAAGATTGCGGGAGGATTTCTCCCCGATGATTTGGCTCAGCGTCGGCGCGGAAGACTCAACCAGCGTGGCGAACTCATTCTGGTTGACACCTTGTCGGGCGTAGCGGGCCATCAATTCGCGCAGATTGTTGCGCCTGATTTCTTTAGTTTCCATCGTGCAATGATCGCACTCTTTAGCAAAAAGGTAAATAACGGTTTTGCTAAAAAATGCTTGCGCATTATTTAGCAATTAGCTAAAACAAAAAGGGTGAGCCAAGGGTTCACCTGTGCGGAGCGGCCTGTCATGATGAGAGGCCGCTCAGTGAAATCAAACGAGAGAGGGACTTTACGATGTACAAGATTGATTACAATAGCTACCGATCGGTCGCCAGCTTCGGCCACCGCGTGCGTTTTCTGGTGCTGCACTACACGGCGCAAAACTTCGCCGACTCGGTGACGTCGTTGACCGGAAAATCGGTCAGCGCGCACTATCTGGTGCCGGATCCGACCGATGCCACCTACCAGGCCGCCGGCTTCAGCGGCGTGCGCATTTTCAACCTGGTGGACGAGAACGAGCGCGCCTGGCATGCCGGCACCAGCCAGTGGGGCACCCGCAGCAATATCAACGACACCTCGATCGGCATCGAGATCGTCAACCTGGCGAGCGGCGACGGTGGAAACATCACCTTCCCGCCGTTCAATCCGCAGCAGATCGAGGCGGTCACCCAGCTGGCGCAGAACATCCTGCAGCGCTATCCGGACATCTCGCCGGTGAACGTGGTGGCGCACTCCGACATCGCGCCGGGCCGCAAGAGCGATCCGGGCCCGCAGTTCCCGTGGCAGCAGCTGTATCAGGCCGGCGTCGGCGCCTGGTATGACGAAGCGACCAAGCAGCAGCGCCAGCAGGAATACTGCAGCCAGGGCCTGCCGGCGCAGGCTGAGCTGCTGAAACTGTTCGCCCAATACGGCTACGACACCTCGGCGGCGAACACCGCAGAAGGCTACCGCCAGCTGGTGCGCGCATTCCAGCTGCACTTCCGTCCGCAGAAGTATGACGGCGTGATGGATGTTGAAACCGCCGCCGTTCTGCGCGCGCTGGTCGACAAATACGCCGCCTGAGCCTGAAGGTGAATGGGGAACGCCTCATTCGCCTTTTCCTCGCCGGGCTTCCTCCGCTAAAATAGCGGCCTGGCTGGTGTTTATCGGAGGCACTGTGCGCCTCGATCGAAAAATCTCTTCACTTGAACTGCTGACCTATCGCCATTATCGCGTCGTCCACGGCGTGCGCATCGGGCTGGCGTTTATCCTGACTTTTCTGCTGATCCGCCTGCTGGCGGTGCCTGAAGGCACCTGGCCGCTGATCACCCTGGTGGTGGTGATGGGGCCGATCTCGTTTTGGGGCAACGTGCTGCAGCGGGCGCTGCAACGCATTGCCGGCACGGTGTTCGGCGCGGCTTCCGGCCTGATCGCCCTGTATCTGGAACTCTATTCGCTGCCGCTGATGCTGGCATGGTGCGGCGTGGTGATGTTCGTCTGCGGTTACCTGACGCTCGGCAAACGGCCGTATATGGCGCTGCTGGTGGGGATCACGCTGGCGGTGGTGTGCGGCGCGGGCGCCGGTGACATGCACACCGCGCTGTGGCGCAGCGGCGACGTGATCTTCGGCTCGCTGCTGGCGCTGCTGTTCACCAGCATCTACCCGCAGCGCGCCTATATTCTGTGGCGCATGCAAATGGCGGACTGTCTGCAAACCGCCGCCCGTATCTACGGCGCGTATTTTTCGCCGAACGTCATTGAGCGGCCGCGGCTGGAGCCGCAGCTCAAGGATCTGTTGAATCAGGTGGTGAAGCTGCGCAGCCTGATCGTGCCCGCCAGCAAGGAAACCCGCATCCCCAAAGCGGTGTTCGAGGCGGTGCAAACCCTCAGCCGCAATCTGGTGTGCACGCTGGAGCTGATGGCCGACGCCTACTGGGCCTCGCGTGAAACGCACTTCATCATGCTGAACGCCCGCACGCTGCGCAGCACCCAGCTGCTGACGCTGAGCTCGCTGGAGTCGTTGGCGGTGCTGATGCGCGAAGGACCGCAGGCGCAGCGGCAGGCGGCGGCGGGGCAGTTGGCGGAGATCGCCGGCGAGCTGAAAACGCTGATGCAGGAGGTCAGTCTTGGCCAGCACGGCGAAGCGCCGATTTACGGCTATGTCTGGCTCAGCATGGAGCTGGCGCAACAGCTGGAAGAGCTGGGGGATTTGCTCCAGGTCTGCACCGCCGCCGGGCGTGGATAAGGGGTCAGATCATGAAGGTGGCGCTTTGGGTTTTGGCCGCCGGTGCAAAGTGGGTAAGATAAGCCAATCACTGTTGTGCCGGACCGCCACAAACCTGTATCTTGGTGCCATGTGGCCGTAAGCAAATGAATCTGTGTATTACTAAAGCAAGGGTATAAAGATGGATAATGCAAATAAGCCGAGTTTCCAGGACGTGCTGGAGTTTGTGCGTATGTTCCGCCGCAAAAACAAACTGCAACGCGAGATCGTCGACAACGAAAAGAAAATTCGTGATAACCAGAAGCGCGTGCTGCTGCTCGACAACCTGAGTGAGTACATCAAGCCCGGCATGAGCATTGAAGACATTCAGGGCATCATCGCCAATATGCGCAGCGACTACGAAGATCGCGTTGATGACTACATCATCAAAAATGCCGATCTGTCCAAAGAACGCCGCGAGCTGTCCAAAAAGCTGAAAGCGATGGGCGAAGTGAAGTAACCCGCTTTAGCGGGCCGGGCGTCCTGCCTGGCCCGCATCCTTATCCCGCCTGATTTTCCGTTCTTGCCGACACTGCCGTTTCCGTTGGGGCGTTCCCCGGCGGCCGAAGGCGCCTCCCCATCCTGCAGGATCTGCAGGTAACCGTCGGGGAACGCGTGTTACTGCTCCGCGCCGTACATGTCGAAGTCGAAATACTTGTCGTTGATTTTCTTGTAAGTGCCGTTGGCGCGGATCGCCTGCAGCGCGGCGTTGAAGGCGTTAAGCAGCGCGGTATCCTCTTTGCGCACCCCGATGCCGTCGCCGATGCCGAAGTACTTGCTGTCGCTCAATTCGGCGCCGATAAAGGCGAAATCTTTGCCGCCGGGCGTTTTGAAGAATTCGCTGGCGCTGACGCTGGCCAGCAGCGACGCATCCAGGCGGCCGTTGGCCAGATCTTCGTTCACCTCCTGCTGGCTTTGGTAAGCCACCACGTTGACGCCGGCCGGCCGCCACAGCGCGTTGGCGTAGGCCTCCTGGCTGGAACCTTGCTGCACGCCGACCGATTTGCCTTTCAGCGAGGCGGCGGTAGGCTGCAGATTGCTGCCTTTATGCGCCACCAGCCGCGCCGGGGCGTTGGAGACTTTGCTGGAGAAAGCGATCTGCTGCCGGCGCTGCGGCGTAATGGTCATCGACGAGGCGATGGCGTCGAACTTCTTCGCCTGCAGGCCGGGGATCATGCCGTCCCAGCTGCTTTCCACCCACACGCATTTGGCCTGTATCTGGTCACACAGCGCCTGGGCGATATCGACGCCGAAGCCGGTCAGCTTGCCCTGCGGATTTTTATACTCCAGCGGCGGAAAGGTGGGATCGATGCCCAGCTTGATCACTTTGCCGCTGAATTCACCGCTCAGCGCGGGAAAACTCGCGGCCAGCGGCAGCAACAACAACAGCCCTTTGATGATTTTCATGTCATTTCCTCTGTGTTGGCGATTAAACCGCGGGGCGAGCCAAAAAGCGCTCGACCAATTTGACCCAGTAAGTGGCGCCCAACGACAGACTGTCGTCGTTGAAGTCATAACCGGGGTTGTGCAGGGAATTGCCCGGCGTGGCGGGGCCGTTGCCGATCGAGATGTAGCTGCCCGGGCACTTCTCCAGCATAAAGGCGAAATCTTCGCTGGCGGTGAACGGCCGCAGCGTGGGGATCACTCGGCTCTCTCCGGCCCATTCCAGCGCTACCGCGCGCGCCAGTTCGGTTTCTGCCGGATGGTTCACCAGCACCGGGTAGCCGTGCTGATAGTCGATCTCCGCGCGGGCGCCGAAGCTGGCGGCCTGCGCCGTGACCAGTTCGGTGATGCGCTGTTCCAGCCGCGCGCGCACCGCCGCCGTCAGCGCGCGCACGCTGAGCGTCAGGGTGGCGGTCGCCGGGATCACGTTGGCGGCCTGGCCGGCCTGCATCGCCCCCACGGTGACGATCGCCGTTTCCTGCGGATCGATATTGCGCGCCACGATGGTTTGCAGGCTCATAACGATGGCTGCGCAGGCCACCACCGGATCGACGGTGCTCTGCGGCACCGCGCCGTGGCCGCCGTGGCCGTGCAGGGTGATGTGCACCGTATCGGCCGAGCACATGAAGGGGCCGCAGGCGAAGCCCAGGTGGCCGGTGGGTAAGCCGGGCACGTTGTGCATGGCGAACACCGCGTCGCAGGGGAAGCGCTCAAACAGGCCGTCTTCAATCATCACTCTGGCGCCGCCGCCGCCTTCTTCCGCCGGCTGAAAGATCAGGTACAGCGTGCCGCAAAAGTTCGGCTGCCGCGCCAGATAGCGCGCCGCCGCCAGCAGCATGGCGGTGTGCCCGTCGTGGCCGCAGGCATGCATCACCCCGGAATGGGTGCTGGCGTAAGGCAGTTCGGTGGTTTCGGCAATCGGCAGGGCGTCCATGTCGGCGCGGATGCCGAGCGATTTTCCCGGCCCGCGCTGCAGTGTGGCGACAACGCCGGTTTGTCCTACGCCGCGCGTGACGCGGTAACCCCATTCCTCCAGCCGCTGCGCCACCAGATCCGACGTCGCAAACTCCTGGAAGCCCAGCTCCGGGTGGGCGTGAATGTGGCGGCGAAGCGCGACCATCTCATCATGAACGGCGGCGATCTCAGGCAGTACCAGTGAAGGGTTCATCACGGTCTCCGGCAAAATGATTCCGGCCAACGGGCACGGAACGGGGCAGAGGGACAGGCATCGAGACTAGCAAACTCCGTTTTTGCCGGGTAGCCGCCGTTCGGTTATGCTGACAACCTATGATTGTCAGGAGGTGGACATGAAACTGCACCAACTGCAGGCGCTGGTGGCCAGCGCCGACAGCGGCAGCATTCGCGCGGCGGCGCGGCATCTGGGGCTGTCGCAGGCGGCGGTGACCCGCGCACTGCGCGAACTGGAGCAAGAACAGGCGCTGCCGCTGCTGATCCGCACGCCGACCGGGCTGGGTTTTACCCCCTACGGCAAAACCCTGCTGGCGCACGCCCGGCTGGTGCTGAACCAGTTGGAGCAGGCGCAGGGCGAAATGGCGGCGCTGCGCGGGAGTGCGGCGGATCTGGTCAAGGCGGCGATTACCCCCTGGCTGATGCTGACGGTGCTGCCGCCGGCGGTGATGGCGTTTCGCGGCAAAGTGCCGGCGGTGCGGCTGGAACTGTCGGAAAGCCTGATGGCCAACGCCCAGTCGCAGCTGCGCGAGGGCACGATGGATTTCGCCATCACGCCGCTGCCGGCGTCGTCGGCGCCGCAGGAGTTCCACTGCGAGCCGCTGCTGGAGTATGAAACGGCGTACATGGTGCGGCGCGGCCACCCGCTGGCGCACAGCACCTCGCTGCATCAGCTGCTGGAGCAGGATTGGGTGATGAGCTATACCCAGGAAAGTTTCGATGCGCTGCTCGACGAGGTGTTCCACCGCCACGGCGTGCGCCTGCCGCGCCAGCGCATTATCCAGGCGCATTCGTTCGGCATGCTGCAGGCGCTGGTGGAATCCGCCGAGATGTGCACCTGGTGCCCGCGGCCGATCGCCGCGCTGCCGCAATTCGCCTCTCGCCTGCAGCCGCTGGCGCTGCGCGAGAGCTGCCAACCGGCGCAGTTGAATATCGTCACCCGGCGCAACAGCATTCTGAGCGCCGCCGCCCATGCGTTTATCGACACGCTGGTGCGCACCCTGCGCCAGCAGGCGCGATCGTCGCGGCCGGAAGATCGCCAGATCTACGATCGCGTGCGCCTGCTGATTTAGCGGAGCTGCCCGGATCGCCGATCCCGTAAATGGGATCGCGATCCGCATTTGTAGCATTTTTAGCCGCAATGTTAACGAACTGTGATTTTGCTCAAATAATTATTTTTGCAGCTTTGGTTATATTTCGCTCTATGTTCACGTTGTCATTTCTAGTTATCGGGATATGTAATGGTTAATTTGTTGAAATTTATAATTTTATAACTCAGTTTGTTTTTTGTTTGATAAAAATGACAACGTCAACATTTATAATTTTCAAGCGTTTAACGAGAATATTGGAGGGATAGATGAGCCAGTTGCCGGAAAAAATGCGCGCGGTCGTTTGCCACGGCCCGCAGGACTACCGTTTCGAACAGGTGCCCACGCCGCTGCCGAAGGCGCGCGAGCTGGTGATCAAGGTGGAAGGCTGCGGCATCTGCGCCGGCGACTGCAAGTGCAAGAACGGCGCGCAGATGTTTTGGGGGGAGACCCCGTGGGTCAAACCGCCGGTGGTGCCGGGGCACGAGTTCTACGGCCGCATCGCCGCGCTGGGCGAGGGCGCGGAAGGCAAATACCGGATCGGTGAGCGGGTGATCGCCGAGCAGATCGTGCCGTGCTGGGAGTGCCGTTACTGCAAATCCGGCAGTTACTGGATGTGTGAGACGCATAACATTTACGGCTTCCAGAAAGACGTGGCGGAGGGCGGCATGGCGGAATACATGCGCTTTTCCGAGAACGCCATCGTGCACAAGATCCCGGAAAGCCTGAGCCATGAAGACGCGGTATTGATCGAGCCGATGGCCTGCGCCATTCACACCGTGGCGCGCGGCGACATTCAGCTGGACGACGTGGTGGTGCTGGCCGGCGCCGGGCCGCTCGGGCTGTGCATGGTGCAGGTGGCGCGGCTGAAAACGCCGAAGAAACTGATCGTGATCGACGCCATCGACGAGCGGCTGGCGCTGGCGAAGGAATTTGGCGCCGACGTGGTGATCAACCCGCTGAAGGAAGACGCCGACCAGATCGTCAAATCGCTGACCGGCGGCTACGGCTGCGACGTCTATATCGAGGCCACCGGCGCGCCGATCGGCGTCACTCAGGGGCTGCAGATGATCCGCAAGCTGGGCCGCTTCGTGGAGTTCAGCGTGTTCGGCAAGGAAACCACCGTCGACTGGTCGATCATCGGCGATCGCAAGGAACTGGACATTCGCGGCGCGCACCTGGCGCCCTACAGCTATGAGATCGCCATCGATCTGTTCGAGCGCGGGCTGGTGACCTCAAGCGGCGTGGTGACCCACAGCTATTCATTGAACGACTGGGACGAAGCCTTCGCCCTGGCGGACTCGACCGACTCCATCAAGGTGATCCTGGTTCCCTGACCCTCCCGCTGTACCGCTGTTGCAGTCACGATCGCCGGCCCGCTCCGCAATGGAGGGGGCCGGCCGGTCGGCCAAACGTAAAGACATGCTGTTGCTCTGATAACCACAACAAGAAGCTTCCCTACAGGAGAATTGGCTATGTTTTCATTATTCAAAAAGACCCTGCCTTTTATCGTCGCCGGTGGAATGTTGGCGGCCAGCCATGGGGCGCTGGCCAAGCAAATCACTATCGGTATGTCGTTCCAGGAAATGAACAACGACTACTTCGTCACCATGAAGCAGGCGCTGGATCAGGCGGCGGCGGATATCGGCGCCAAGGTGTACGTGGCCGATGCGCGCCATGACGTCGCCAAGCAGATCGGCGACGTGGAGGACATGCTGCAGAAGAAGGTGGATATCCTGCTGATCAACCCAACCGATTCGGTGGGGGTGCAGTCGGCGGTGATCTCCGCCCATAAGGCCGGCGCGGTGGTGGTGGCGATCGACGCGCAGGCCGAAGGGCCGCTGGACTCGTTCGTCGGCTCGGAAAACTACGACGCCGGCTTCCAGGCGGGCGAATACCTGGCGAAAGCGTTGGGTGGCAAAGGCAAGGTGGCGATCCTCGACGGCATCCCGGTGGTGCCGATCCTGGAGCGCGTGCGCGGCTTTGAAGCGGCGATGAAGAAATACCCCGACATCAAGATCGTCACCAAACAAAACGGCAAGCAGGAGCGCGACACCGCGCTGACCGTCACCGAAAACATGCTGCAGTCGGCGCCGGATCTGGCGGGCATCTTCAGCGTCAACGACGTCGGCGCGCTCGGCGCCCTGGCGGCGATCGAAAGCAACGGCGCCAAGGTCAAGCTGGTGAGCGTCGACGGCCAGCCGGAAGCCATCAAAGAGATCCTCAAGCCGAATTCGCCGTTCATCGCCACCTCGGCGCAGTTCCCGCGTGACCAGCTGCGCATCGCGCTCGGCATTGCGCTGGCCCGCTACTGGGGCGCCACGGTGCCGAAAACCGTGCCGGTCAAAGTGAAGCTGATCGACCGCAGCAATGCGGCCGGCTTTAGCTGGTAACAGCGGCAGGTTCGCCCCGCTGCGGCGGGGCGTTCGGCGCGGAGGGCAATGCGGTGACACCTTTACTGGAACTGAAGCGAATAAAAAAGAGCTTTCCCGGCGTGAAGGCGCTGGACGGCATCGATCTGGCCATTCAACGGGGCGAGGTGCACGCCCTGCTGGGCGAAAACGGCGCCGGCAAATCGACGCTGGTGAAAATCATGTGCGGCATCCATCAGCCGGACGAGGGCGACATTTTTATCGACGGCGAGCTGCGCCGCTTTAACAACTATCGCCAGGCGATCGAGGCTGGGGTCGGCATTATTTTTCAGGAATTCTCGTTGATTCCCTACATGAGCGCCATCGACAACATCTTCCTCAACCGGGAGATCAGGAACCGCTGGGGCCTGCTGGATCGGCGGGCGATGCGGCGCAAGGCCGAGGCCATTTTCAAGCGGCTGACGGTGGCTATCGATCTCGATTGCCCGGTGGAGCAGCTGAGCGTGGCGCAGCAGCAGTTTGTGGAGATCGCCAAGGCGCTGTCGCTGGAGGCGCGGGTGCTGGTGCTGGACGAACCGACCGCCACGCTGACGCCGGGCGAGGCCGAACACCTGTTCAGCGTGATGAACGATCTGCGGCTGCTGGGCGTTGGCATGGTGTTTATCTCGCACCATTTGGACGAGATCTTCACCATCTGCGATCGCATCACCGTGCTGCGCGACGGCGCCTACATCGAAACGCTGGCCACCAGTGACACCAACGTGGAAGAGCTGGTGCGGCTGATGGTCGGGCGCAAAATCGAGAACGCCTTCCCGGTGAAACAGCATCCGGTCGATACCGCGACGGTGCTGCTGGAGGCGGAGATCCAGCGCGAGAAGCACGGCGCGACCGACCGCTTCCACCTGCACAAGGGTGAGATCCTCGGCTTCGCCGGGCTGGTGGGCTCCGGGCGCACCGAGACCGTCTCGGCGCTGATCGGCGCCAGCCGCTGCCACCGCAAACGCGTCAGCCTCGGCGGCCAACCGGCGGCGCTGCGCTCCCCGGCGCAGGCGCTGGCGCAGGGCATCGGCCTGCTGCCGGAGAGCCGCAAAACCGAGGGCCTGGTGCTGCCGTTCTCGGTGGCGCAGAACATCACCCTCAACCGGCACCACCGGCGCGGCAAGATCTTCGTCAGCGCCCGCAAGGATCGCGACGTGGTGCAGCGGCTGATCCGCGCCGTGGGGGTGAAAACCCCGGACGCCGAGACCGCCGTCAGCACCCTGAGCGGCGGCAACCAGCAGAAAGTGGTGATCGCCCGCTGGCTTAACAACGACTGCAACATCCTGATCTTCGACGAGCCGACGCGCGGCATCGACGTGGGCGCCAAGGCCGAGATCTACCAGCTGATGCAGCAACTGACCCAGCAGGGCATCTCCATCATCATGATTTCCTCCGAACTGCCGGAGATCATCGGCGTGTGCGACCGCGTGCTGGTGTTTCGCGGCGGCCATATCGTCGCCGAGCTGACCGGCGACGACATCGAATCCAACCACATCATGCTTCACGCGACCGGGAGTGCCTTATGATCGGAATTGAACAACCCGCCGTGGCGCGCCGCGCCGCCGGCCTCAGCCTCGGCAAGCGCTGGGAAAAACTGCTGCATCACCCGGCGGTCCTGCCGTTTATCGGCTTCGCTGTCCTGTTCGTGCTGATGAGTCTGCTGAACGACAGCTTCCTCAGCGTCAACAACCTGACCAACGTAGCGCGCCAGGTGTCGATCAACGCCATCATCGCGGTGGGCATGACCTGCGCCATCCTGACCGGCGGCATCGATCTCTCGGTGGGGCCGGTGATGGCGCTGGCCGGCTCGGTCGCCGCCGGGCTGATGCTGGCGGCGGTGCCCATTCCACTGGCGATGGTAGCGGCGTTGGCGCTCGGCGCGCTGTTCGGCCTGGCCAACGGCGCCTGCATCGCCTACCTGCGCATGCCGCCGATCATCGTCACTCTGGCCTCGATGGGCATCGCCCGCGGCCTGGCGCTGCTTTATACCGGCGGCTACCCGATCTCCGGCCTGCCCGACGTCTTCTCCTTCTTCGGCCGCGGCACGGTGCTGGGCATCCAGGTGCCGATCCTGATCATGCTCGGCGTGTATGTGCTGGCCTGGCTGATGCTCAACCAGCTGCCGTTCGGCCGCTACGTCTACGCGATGGGCGGCAATGAAGAGGCGGCGCGCCTGAGCGGCATCCGCGTGCCGCGCTACAAGATGCTGGTGTACGTGATCAGCGGCCTGACCGCCGCGCTGGCCGGGCTGGTGCTGACCTCGCGCCTGATGAGCGGGCAGCCCAACGCCGGCGAAGGCTTCGAGCTGGACGCCATCGCCGCCGTAGTGCTGGGCGGGGCGGCGATCTCCGGCGGGCGCGGCGCCATCGTCGGCACGCTGGTGGGGGCGATGATGCTCGGGGTGCTCAACAACGGCCTCAACCTGATGAACGTGTCGCCGTATATCCAGAACGTGGTGAAGGGCGGCATCATCCTGGCCGCCATCTACCTCAGCTCCGTGCGGCGCAAATAGGAGGCGCGATGTCAGTCTTTCTTGGCATAGACGTCGGCGGCACGGTGATCAAGGTCGGGCTGTACCGGGCAAGCGGCGAAGAGCTGGCGATCGCCGAGCGCGACGGCGCGGCGATCGCCGCCCAGCCGGGCTTTAGCGAACGCAATATGGATGCGCTGTGGGATGACGTCTGCGCGGCAATCCGCCAGACGCTGCACGCTGCGGGGCTGTCGGTCGGGCAGGTGCGCGGCGTCAGTTTCTCGGCGCACGGCAAAGGGCTGTACGCCATCGATCGCCACGGCAAGCCGGTCGGTAACGGCATCCTCTCCTCGGACAACCGCGCGGCGGCCACGGCGGCTGAGCTGCGCCGCGCCGGCGTGGACGCGCAGAGCTACCCGCGCAGCCTGCAGCCGCTGTGGCCCAGCCACCCGGCGCTGCTGCTGCGCTGGCTGAAGCAGCGGCAACCGGCGCAATACGCCGCCGTCGATCGCATCCTGATGGCGCACGACTACCTGCGCTTTCGCCTCACCGGCGAGGCGGCGGCCGAAGTGACCAACATCTCCGGCAGCAACCTGTTTAACCAGCGCAGCGGCGCTTACGATCCGGCGCTGATGGCGGCCTTCGGCATCGAAGAGGCGCAGGAGAAGACCGCGCCGGTGATCGGCTCGGCGCAGCTGGCCGGGCGGGTGACGGCCGCGGCGGCGGCGCAATGTGGTCTACGGGTAGGAACTGCGGTGTACGGCGGCCTGTTCGACGTGGTGGGCGCGGCGCTCAGCTCCGGCGTGGCCGACGATCGCACGCTCAGCGCGGTGGCGGGCACCTGGTCGATCGCCACCTGCGTGACCGAGCGCATCATTCCCGCCGATTACCCCTACGCCTGGGGGCGCTACTGCATCGACGGCCGCTATTTCGTGCACGAAGGCAGCCCGACCTCGGCCGGCAACCTGGCCTGGTTCCTGCGCCAGTTCTGCGCCGGCGACCGGCAGCGCTACGCCCAGTTCAACGCCTGGGTGGCCGAGCGCCGCGAGCAGCCCAGCGGGCTGCTGTTCCTGCCGTATCTGTACGGCTCCAACCTCGGCGGCAACACGCCGGGCGGCCTGATCGGTCTGAGCGCCCACCACGAGATGGCGGACGTGGTGCAGGCGATCTACCAGGGCATCGTGTTCTCGCACCTGATCCATCAGGAGCGCATGGTGCAGCTGAACCCGCGCATCGAGCGGGTGCGCATGACCGGCGGGCCGACGCAGTCCGAGGTCTGGATGCAGATGTACGCCGACGCCGGCAACCTGCCGCTTGAGGTGGTGGAAACGCGCCAAGGAGGCTGCCGCGCCGCCGCCCTGTGCGCCGCCGTCGGCGCCGGGGAGTACGCCGGGTTCGCCGAGGCGATCGCCGCTGCGCCGCCCAAACTGCGCTGTTATTATCCCGCGACCGCCGCTCATCGGCGCCTGCGCGCCCAGCAGGCGCGCTATCTGGCGGTGGCTCAGGCTTTGAGTGAGGTGACTGATGCAAACGACTAACGCCGCCTGTCTGGGGCTGTATGAAAAGGCGCTGCCCGCCGAACTGAGCTGGCCGCAGCGGCTGGCCACCGCCGCCGAGCTGGGCTTTGAATTTGTGGAGATGTCGATAGACGAACAGCCGGCGCGCCAGCAGCGGCTGGACTGGGATCGCCGCCAGCGGCTGGCGTTTATCCAGGCGCGGCTCGACAGCGGGGTGACGGTGCCGAGCCTGTGCCTGTCGGCGCACCGGCGCGATCCGTTCGGCAGCGCCGAGGCTGCCACCCGCGAACGGGCGCGGGTGCTGATGAGCAAGGCGCTGGAACTGGCGACGGATCTCGGCATCCGCAACATCCAGCTGGCGGGTTACGACGTCTATTACGAACCGGCCGATCGCCACAGCCGCGAGCGCTTTATCGAGGGCATGCAGTGGGCGGCGGCGCAGGCTGCCAGGGCGCAGGTGATGCTGTCGGTGGAGGTGATGGACACGCCGTTCATCAACAGCATCAGCAAATGGCGCGACATCGCCCGCCACGTCAACAGCCCGTGGTTCACGGTGTATCCCGATCTCGGCAACCTCAGCGCCTGGGGCAACGACGTCGCCGCCGAGCTGGCGCTGGGCATCGGCAGCATCACCGCCATACACCTCAAAGACACCGTGGCGGTGGGGCCGGGCAGCGCCGGGCAGTTCCGCGACGTGCCGTTCGGCGAGGGCTGCGTGGATTTCGCCCACGCCTTTTCCGTGCTCAACGCGCTCGGCTATCGCGGCCCCTACCTGCTGGAGATGTGGGCGCGCGAAGACGGGCAGGATAAGCAACGCATCGCCCAGGCCAAGGCCTGGCTCGAACAACAAATGAATGATGGAGGCATCGCATGCTGAACGAACTCAAGCGGCAGGTGCTGGCCGCCAACCTCAGCCTGCCGGCATACGGGCTGGTGACCTTTACCTGGGGCAACGTCTCGGCGATCGACCGCCAGAGCGGGCTGGTGGTGATCAAGCCTTCGGGCATCGCCTACGAGGTGATGACGCTGGAGGATTTGGTGGTGGTGGATCTGGAGGGCAAGGTGCGTGAAGGGCATCGCAAACCCTCATCCGACACCGCCACCCACCTGGCGCTGTACCGCGCCTTCGCCGATATCGGCGGCGTGGTGCACACCCACAGCCGCAACGCCACCATCTGGGCGCAGGCCGGGCAGCCGATCCCGGCGCTGGGCACCACCCACGCCGACTACTTTTACGGCGACATTCCCTGCACCCGGCCGATGAGCGAGGCGGAGATCGCCGGGGATTACGAGGGGGAGACCGGCAAGGTGATCATCGAGACCTTCAATCAGGCGGGGCGTGATCCGCAGCAGGTGCCGGGAGTGCTGGTTTACTCCCACGGCCCGTTTGCCTGGGGCAAGGACGCGGCGGATGCGGTGCACAACGCGGTGGTGCTGGAAGAGGTGGCGATCATGGCGATGGCGACGCGCCAGCTGGCGCCGGCCATCGCCCCGATGCAGCCGGAGCTATTGGACAAACATTTCCTGCGCAAGCACGGCAAACACGCCTACTACGGGCAATAGCGCCCGTCAGCGATTCAACAGCGAGCCGGTGAAGAACTCTCTGCGCACCGGCAACTCGCCGCGCGGGCTGTTAATGGCGCTGAACAGCAGCTCCGCGGCGATCTCCCCCAGTTTCTGCGTATCGTGATACACCCCCGGAATGTGCAGGCCGTAAGCGCCGGCGCGCGGCGGCTCGTCTATCGAGAAGAACTTCACCTGCTGATAGAGCCCCATCTCGTGGCAGATGGCGATGGCGCCCAGCGTGATGATGCCGTTCAGGCCGATGATGTAATCCGGGCGGTTCTCCGGCTGCGCCAGATAGGCGCGCACCTCGCTCTCTTGCGAGGTGAAATCGTAGTCGCCGTTGATGATATGAATCTCACGCCCGCTGCCCTGCAAGGCCGCGACGATGCCGGCGGTGCGCGTTAGCGTAATTTCCGAATCCGCCGGGCCGCCGATAATCAAAAGCTTCTGCTCCGGCTGCTCCGCCAGATAACGCCCGGCCAGCACGCCGATCTCGCGGTTATCGAGGAACACGCCGCTCAGCTGCTGATCGTAGAGATCGCGGTCGATCAGGATCAGCGGCACGCCGTACACCTCGGCCAGCTCGAGATAGGCGGGGCGGTAGCGCTTGTCGTCACGCACCGCCGATAGCAGGATGCCGCGCGCCTTGTAGCCGAACAGCGCCTGAATGGCGCGCATTTCCGCCTCTTCGCTGCCGTCGGTGTCGAACAGCATGATCTGGTAGCCCTGCTGGCGCGCAATGCGCGACACGGTCTTGATCAGGCCGGAATAGAACGGGTTGTACATGCTGCTGGTGACGATGCCGATAATCTGGCTGCTGCTGCTTTTCAGCCCCTGCGCGAAGGCGTTGGGCACATAGTTCAGCTCTTTGGCGATGGCGTGAATGCGCTCGCGTGTTTCCGGCTTGACCAGCTCGGGCTTATTGAAGGCGCGGGAAACGGTGATATTGGTCACCCTGGCGCGGCGGGCGATATCCACGATAGTGGCATTGGGATTGGCTTTCGACACCGTCTTTCCTTGCGTTATGCCTCAACAGATCCCTTATTGTAGGGAAAGGGCGGGGGCGGTGCTAGGGGGGAGTTGGGGGTGGCTGGATGGGGGAGGAAAAATAACGAAACTCAGTCGTTAGGCACGATCTGCATTCATTTTATTTAATGCCTTTGTTAGCGCCCTTTGACAACGCTTGGGAATTGAGGATGGTTAATGGGACAAAGTCGCTATTTCCGAACGTTAAGATGGTTGATTAGTATTATTCCGCAAGCGGGATAAGCTTTTTACCCGTGTCTTCGAAGAAAGAAAATGAAGCCCAGCGATATGTATATAACAAAGCAATCTTGCCGGCATGCTTCTCAATAACCTCTTTTAAATATGACTTGCTTTTTTTGCTATTTGGGAAATGGGCCGCAAAGGTCACTATTGCTCTTGATGAGAGTCCACCACCATTTCGCATAAAGAGAACAAAATCGTTCCCTCTAAGCACGTTGAACTCCGCACAGTTTGTAACATCATTATCAAACTTAGCAACTACATTTTTTATTTTATCATACAGGATAATCATATCCCCAAAGATTTTCTTGTTTGCTAGGTCAATATTTCTTTTGTTTAACTCACCTATATACTTATCATCATCAACTTTGCCAATCGGGTATCGTGCCTGCAGCACTATATCCTGCGACGCAATTTTTAATAGCTTCAGCTCGTCAGGGGCTAATGACAGCTCCAAATCGATAGCCATTTTATCAAGCTTATGTCCATAATCGCGAAATTTAAGGTCTATAGTGTCTTTCTGAGCACCAAGATTCATTAACAGGACAGCAGATTTTAATAACATTTCGAATGCATAACCCAACATAAGTCTGCTGGTTTTATCAGTTGCAGACGTGATATCAATATATTCATAAATAACAGGGTTTTTATTATTTTCATGAAGCGGATTTTTATTTTTATCGCCTTCGGCTCTCAAAATCTTTGCTGATAAATACAGTTTTTTAGATTCGGCTAACCAAGCCTTGCGATCGAAGATACCTTTTCCATTTTTCTGTGTGATTATTTCACTCTGCATTTAGTAGTTCCCATGTTAAAAGTATTAAACCCGAAACTAATCAGGAGCCAATCCCATAGCAGTAATAGCCAACCACTTTCAGTAAAGGTTCAAATTCAATTGCGCTGATATCTTCAACACGTTGCCAGTCTCGTTCAACCTCATCCGGGTTAAGTCCACCTAAGGTGAAGGCATTAGTAACAATGAGCCCGGTGTGTTCATCCTGTAAGCCGTTGATATCTTCGATGGATAAATGACCGAGATAAAGATGTTGTTTAACAAAAAGTCGTAGAGTTAAAGTAACCTCCACCTTGTCACCGTATCCATTATCAATTTGAGTTTTAGCTTCCTCAAATATCAGCAACTCCCCATGCTCCCCAGGTTCACTCGGTAAGGAACCATTATTCCACCGAGTCTGTGCAATTTCTAACGAAGTACCTAATAGCTTGTTTTCCGCGCTGTAGACAGGCAAATTGTAAAACTCATTTGGAATTAGCAGGGGTTTAGGGGCGGAACATCTAATTCCAAAACTCATGAAGCCATTTCTGAAATCACATAATACAGGGGCTGCCACCTTTGCCCGCCATTTATGGTCGCCTGTAGAAACTGGGCGGTAAAGCGCAATCTGTAATTTCTGCGCACGCCGTAACGCTGCTTTGGTAAAACCAGCAGGGCAGACTAAAGCCCCTTGATGCGCGCATACGTCTTGTACTAATCCGTGAAATTCTTCAACACCTTTGACATCTACCGGATTAGCATAGTCCTTACAATCAATAACAATACGCATCTTGTACTGACCAATGGACTGCTCCACCAGAACATCCACCTGTCTTTTGGTTTCGCTCTGGACACCATCAAGCATCACATTGTGTTGCACTACAGCACCAGGAGATAGTTGCCTTTGTATCATGGCAACAAGTTGCTCGAGAGCTTTCCAATCTGGAATCTTACTTTTATCTTGATCAGCCATTGCGCCGCTCCGTTTGAGTCTTATATGTGAAGATACCATTAGAATAACTTGAAGGAGAAATTGTTGGTTACCCAGTAAAGTGGACGACTCTTTTCAGTAATCTTAAAGAGGGCAGATTAGTTTACCTTTAAAGCGAACTTTCGCTCTTCGCCCAAAGCTGCCCCTCCAATACCGCCGATCAAAGCACTAAACCAGCGCCAGCAGCGCTGGAGCGATGGTGGTGAGGGGCTTATCAGGGGAAATCGCCGTCCCCGCTTAAGAACGATCGAAAAAGCAACGCGGACGATGAGTTCTACGACCGTCTTCCGGTAACAACACCGCTAATCTAGCCGCGACTTTTCACCCCCAACCCCGCGCCACAACTCCGGCAGCAGCGTCAACGTCTCATCAATCAGCGCCCGTCGGTCGTTGCCCGGCTTCCAGATAGTCACCATGGTTTGGCTGATCCCCTGGCTGCCCACTTCTGTACGCAGCGTGTTGACGTTTTTCCACTGTTCGGCATGCATATGTGTTGGCAGGAATCCCCAGCCGCAGCCTTGTTCAAGCAGGGCGCGCAGCATTTCCAGCTCGTTGGTGAAAATGGTATGCCCAGAAATTTGCAGGCGGCGCGCCACCGGTTCGTCAGAGTCCGGATGCATGATCACCTGCGGCGTGAGCGAGAGCTCCAGCAGCGAAAGCGGCTGCTCCGCGCCGGGGAAAAGCGTTTTAGCGGCGTAGAAATCCATCTCTATCGCCCCTAAGGCGCGCCACTCCATGGCGTCGCCCACGCTGCGGTGGCGCGCCTGGCAGATGCCCAGATCGGCCTGGCCGTTTGCCAGCAGGCTTTCCGCCTCGTCGCGCGAGGCGTTAATCAGGCTCAGGCGCGTGTTGCGCTGGGCCATGGCGGCTATCAGCGCCTGCAGCAGCGCGCGGGGGGTAAAGGGATCGTAGACCAGCGAGATTTCCTGCGCCGCGCTCTTCGGCACGTCTTTGGCAAATGCCTCAAAGGCTTTCACCTGGCGCATCAGCAGGTGTGCCTGGCGCTGCAGCTGTTCGCCTTCCGGCGTCAGGTGCAGGCTGCGCCCCTCGCGCAGGAACAGCGCATAGCTCAAGCCATCCTCGAGAAAATCAATCAAATCGCGCAGCGTCGTGCGGTCTTTGCCCAGCTTGAGCGCGGCTTTCGCCAGGCTGCCGTGCTCGGCCACGGCGGTGAAGGCTTCCAGTTGGGCAAAAGAATAAATCAGGCTTGGCACGCGGCTCTCCCGTCGATTTTGCGGGGGATTTTCCCCCATCAGGCGTTTTTTATTATAGGCCGCGTTTTTTTAAGCTGAACGCCTTCCTGAACCAAGCGAGAAAAAATATGAAAAGCAAAGTGTTTAACCGCAGCCTGTTGGCGGGCGTTGTCATCAGTCTCTGCAGCGGCCTGTTGGCGCCCGCCGCGCTGGCCGCCTGTGCGGGCACCGAACTCAGCGTCTGTCCTGCGCCTTTCGATGCGCAACTGCCGGACACGCACAAGATGCTCACCTGGAGCCAGAGCGATCGGGTGATCGGTTTTCGTAATGACTACCGCAACTATGCCGGGGATGTGTTTCATCACGGCAGTGCCACACCGCTGGTGGCTGCCGCTAAACAGCTAACGAATGCCAGCTATCAGGTGAATGGCAAAACCTACAGCCTGCGGGATTATCTTCAGCGCCAGAACGTCAGCGGCATGCTGGTATTGAAAGACGGCAAAATCGCCTGGAAATATCTGGGGCAGGGTAATACCGACGCCACGCTGTGGACGTCGCGCTCGGTGGGCAAATCCGTGGTCGCCACGCTGGTGGGCGTGGCGATTAAACAGGGCAAGATCCGCTCGCTCGACGATCTCATCACGCAATACGAACCCGATCTGAAAGGCACCGCGTGGGACAGCGTGACCCTCAGGCAGCTGATCACTCATACCTCCGGCGTTGCGTGGAATGAGGATTACACCAACCCGAAATCGGACTTCGCGCAGCTGACAGAGTGTGAAGCCAAACCCGGCACCTATGCCTGCGTGCGCAAGCTGGTGGCCGGCCTGCAGCGCGCGCACCCGGCCGGGCTGAACTGGTCTTACTCCTCCGGCGGCGCGTGGCTGCTGGGCGATGTGCTGGAGCGCGCCACCGGCATGCCGCTGGCGGCCTATCTGCAGCAAAGCATCTGGCAGCCGTACGGCATGGCGAGCGACGGCGTGTGGCATGCTTATGCCAAAGGCCAGCACGACGTGGGCGCGCACGGCTTTAACGCCACGCTGGAAGACTGGGGGCGCTTCGGTGAGTTCATTCTGCATAACGGAACGTTGCCGAACGGCAAACAGATCTTGCCGGAAGATTGGGTAGCCCAGTCGTCCAACTGGACGCGGGCGGCGGGCTCGGTATCGGCGGCGCATCCCAACGGCATTTACGGCTACCAGTGGTGGAACAACGAAGTGCTAATGAATGCGACTAACGTAGAACCCGCTCCGCAGGCGTCCCTCAAGCATTCCCTGTGGGCGCTGGGGATCTTCGGCCAGATGATTATGGTCAATCAGGCGGAGAATCTGGTGATCGTCCAGTGGTCCACCTGGCCGCAGGCGGAACCTTCTTTCAGTGCCCAACCGCTCGAAGCCTCGCTGATGTTTAGCGCGATAGCGAAGGAATTGCGTTAACCCCGGCAACTATCGACAGAGCGAGCAGGGGCTGTTGCCATTTCGCCCCTGAGCGGCATATTACATGCCTTCGATGCTGACCTTAAGGGAGTCTCAATTCTTTACAGGTAGAGGAGGCCAGTCTCCACCGTTTTTAATTAGTAACTCTTTTATCTTGTTAATTTTCTCCTTATCCTCGGCATCGCCTACCCCTCTATCTATAAAGCGTTGGAGCTGATTGCCCATAGTCCAACCAAACTTACCCTTGATTTTATTATCTGCACCTCTCTCCAACAGAAGTATAGTATGATCAAACGAACGAGAATCCAGAGAGCTTATTAATATGGTATTCCCCAATGAATCCATTGTATTTATATCCGCACCATAATCCAGCATCACCTTTAACGTTTCAGGGTTTTTCGCTTCTAAAGCTTCGAATATAATGGGTTGATTGAATACCTTATCTTTTGCGTTTGGCGGTAAACCTCCGTCGAGCATGGCCTTGATCCAAATTCCCTTGTCGGCTTTCATGACAAATTCCGCCGGGCTGCTTCCCCCTTCCGGTCTGGGCTGCAACGGGTCTGCGCCAGCTTTAACCAGGTCGGTTATTATTTTCAGCCTTTCCGGCGTATTTTTATCGTAGATTGCGTTTAGCACCGACCAAAACAGCAGGGTCATGTCTGCTTTCACCGGTCGATTCAGTTCTTCCTTGCTTATAGAGGGAAGTTTCTCTTTCAGTTTCACTTCATCGCCATCATAAATCAGCTGTGCGATGTCCAGCTGCCGGCCTTCAAAAAAATCCTGTGGCTCATATTCCATGCTTTTGTTGCATCCTTGCACCATGAGGACAGTAAACAGTAGCGCTATTGCCATTATCAATTTGCTCATACTCTCCCCCTGAGAATGGTGACATCCTCGTCTCTTCAATCAGTTTTATTGCGTGGTCTATAGCGTGTGTATCGGAAACCAGATGCAATCTGACAGCCCTATATAAATAACCGGCAGCTGTCAGATCCGAGTTGGTGAAATTACTGCGTTTCCTTTGCTCCTTTTAAAAGCATGAGCTCGAGTATTTTCTTACACTGTTCATTGTATTCTGAGCCATCTTGGCTGTCTTTTATTTGCCGATTTACTGCTGTTAACAGCGAAAGATTGTTTATATTTACCGGGTTAGGATTCGCACCCCTATTGAGCAGTAGGGTCATGTGCTCAAAGGCTGAGCTAAAAAAAGCATCCATTAATAAGGTTTGTTGTAAGGAGTCTCTGATATTTATATCCGCGCCATAATCCAGCATCACCTTTAACGTTTCCGTGTTCTTGGCTTTGATTGTCTGGAATACAATGGGCTCATTGAATACCTTATCTTTTGCGTTTGGCGGTAAACCGCCGTCGAGCATGGCTTTGACCCAAATCCCCTTGTCGGCTTTCATGACGAATTCCGCTGGGCTGCTACCTCCTTCTGGTCTGGGTTGCAGCGGGTCTGCGCCAGTTTTTACCAAGTCGGTTATTATTTTCAGCCTTTCTGGCGTGTTTTTATCATAGATTGAGTTTAGCACCGACCAAAACAGCAGGGTCATGTCTGCCTTAACCGGTCGATTCAGTTCTTCCTTGCTGACAGAGGGAAGTTTCTCTTTCAGTTTCACTTCATCGCCATCATAAATCAGCTGTGCGACTTCCAGCTGCCGGCCTTCAAAAAAATCCTGTGGCTCATATTCCATGCTTTTGTTGCATCCTTGCACCATGAGGACAGTAAACAGTAGCGCTATTGCCATTATCAATTTGCTCATATTCTCCCCCTGATAGTGGCGACATCCTCGTCTTTCTGATCTTCAATCATCAGGTGAAATAATATCATCGGCGATATACAGCAGTTTCAAACTGGAAAACATAGTGTGTCTCTTCCTTTGCTTGCTGCGTCTTGGCCTGTTCAGGCGGGCGCTCGCACTCCTTGCACTCGATGGCCCCCTGAGGGGCATGTTATCGAACGGCAGCCAGCGATAGCTAACGGCGCATAGGACACCAAATAAAGGATGATAACGGCTCAGGCCAATTTGTAAAGCCGGCCAACTATTAACTGGAAAGTTCTTGTTTTCTAAAGGCTGCTGTAGGGTGTTAACTCCGCCGCATAAATCGATAAACCAACGCCAGGATCAGTAGCGGCGGGGATGTGCCCCTGTTTCTGTCCTTAACATTATCAATCTTTGCCATACCAGGATTTAAAATACTTCAGGAAACTGTAGGCCACGGCATAAAAGCCAGTGACGGCGCCGACTTTGCCTTCCTTCCATGCGCCGCTCAGTACGTACCATTTGAAAAATGCGCCGATCGCGCTAACGACGCCACGAAATAACGAGGGCCTAATGTTTCTGTATTTTACTACCCTTGTCGTATAGCTATTGAGCTTGTTGAATATTTCATGGAGAGAGTAAAAGGTATCGTGCTTAACATTGCCGGGAATGACCGACGTGTGAATATAGCCTTCAGCGGCATCATCTACCGGAGCATCATTGAACCTGACCTGCGTTCTATTGAACAGCCGAACGGGGTAGTCCGGTGAGGAGATGGGATAAATCGTTCTGACTGGCTGTCCGAGAACAAACCAATTCCTTTTGATTCTAAAGGCTTGCTGTGGTGGTGGGTTTTCCTGCGCTTTGAATTTTAAAATGGACGCTATGGTTTCGGCATCAAGGATTTCGTCGCTGTCCAGGCACAACACCCAGTCATGATGAGCTTGAGAAATCGCAAAGTTCATTTGCCGTCCGTGAGTCTCGAAACGATGATAAATAGGGCTGATTCCAAAGCTTTGGCAAATAGACAGCGTTTTATCCGTACTGCCGGAGTCCACCACAATCCACTCATCCGCAATGCCCATGAGTGGAGAAAGCACCTCGTGTAATAAACGAGAGGAGTTAAAAGTCAGTATACAAACAGCTATCTTTGCCATTAACTAACATCCTTAAAAATCGCGAGCAGGTGAGTGCGTGATGTTTTCTCTGGAATGGAAATTGCGATTCTCTTCTTATCCCTTATCAACCTCAGAAAATGCTTAACCCCGCCGGTCAAACCGATAAACCAGCGCCAGCGCCAACGCCAGGAGCAAAAGCGGCGGGGCGAGGGCGGTGAAGGGCGCGTTGAGGGCGAACAGCAACCCCAGGTTGAGAACGATCTGGTAAGCGATGTAGGTCAGCAGCCCGATGATGACGCCAAGCGCTAGCCGGCTGCCCATGCCGGGGGCGCGCGGGGCGGTGAAGGTAAACGGGATGGCCAGCAAAATCATCGCCAGCACCAGCAGGGGTTGGCCGAGTTTTTTCCACAGCGCCAGGCGGTATTCGGTGCTGGGTTGCCCCGAGCCTTGCAGGTAATCGATATAGCGATCCAGCTGTTGGAGCGAGAAACTGCCCGCCGGCAGGGTCAGCTCTTTCAGGCTCGGCACGGCGAACAGTGAGCGCCAGAGCAGGCTGTCTTGTCGTGCAATCGTCTCCTTTCTGCCTTGCCAGCTTTTCTGCATCACGTTGTGCAGCAGCCAGCTGCCGTCAGCGGCGGTGCTGGCGCTGTCGGCGTAAATGTAAGACTCCAGCGCGCGGTTGGCTTGATAACGGAAGATCTCAATGCCGTGGGGCTGGTCGTTCTCATCGACGGTCTTCACTGTTACAAACTCGTTGCCGCGCCGCGCCCACAGCGGGTTAACGGTAACGTCGTTATTATTCGACTGCGCCAGGGCGTTATTCTTCATTTGCAGCGCGCGTTGCTGCAGCGGCGAGGCGGCCCATTCATCGAGGGCGCCGAGCGAGAGGTTCATCAGCAGCCCGGCGGCGAGCATCACCAGCGCGATGCGGAATATCGACATCCCGGCGGAACGGATCGCCGTCAGCTCCAGGCTTTTGGAGAGCTGCCCCAGCCCGACGATGCCGCCGAGCAGCGCGATAAACGGCCCCAGATCGACCAGGCTGCGCGGCAGGGTCATCACGGTCACCAGCAGCGCCTGCTGCCAGCGGTAGCCGCCCGGGGTCACGTCCTCCAGCTCGTTGATCAGCGTAAAGGTGGTGAACAGCGGGATGAGCAGCCCGGCCGCGGCGGCGAAGCCGATGAACACGTTGCGGATCAGATAGCGGCTAAAAAGGGTCATCGGGAGGGTTTCCGCAGCAGGGATAGGTCGCGCGCCAGCAGCAGGGCGATACCGACAGCCATCGCTATCGGCACCAGCCAAACGCCGGGGATCGTTGGCAGAGAGCCGTTGGCCACCAGCGTGCGGCAAATGTTGCCGCCATAGAAAATCACGGTAAACAGAACCGTGAGGGGCAGCAGCGCGGCGTAGCGCCCCTGCCGCGGCTTGATGCGGCTAAAGGGGATCGCCAGCAGCACCATCAGCACGGTGGTCAGCCCGCGGCTCTCGCGCCATTGCAGTTCGGCGGCGTCGCCCGGATCGGCGGAGCGCGCCAGTTCCGCCGGCGAGGCCGACTTGTGCCGGCTCTCGGCGCTGGGCACGAACGGTTTGAGCGCGATGTCGAAGTTGTCGTAGTTCTGCCCGTTGTCGTCGGCGCCCTCACGATCCAGCACATAGGCGGTGCCGGTTTTCAGCCGCACGGCGGGGCTGGCGGGGGAGGCGTCGAGCACCTCCACCGACTGCGCGCGGTACAGGCTGGTGTGATGGCCGCCGCGCACATAAATCAGGGCGTCCGTCAGGTGGTTGGCCGTTTTGTCGACGTGACTGGCGAGGATCATGCGGCCGTTGCCGCTGACGTTGAATTTGTCGGCCTGCAGGTGGCTCACGTCCAGCACCGATTGCGACTGTTGCTGCAGCTGATAAATATTGGCGTACGCCCAGGGCCTGCCATACAGCGACAGCAGCGTGACCGCTATCGCCAGCGGCACGGCGAGTATCAGCACCGCCTTGTACAGCCGCAGCGGGCTGGCGCCGGCGGCCAGCATGGCGGTGATCTCCGCATCGCTGTACATCTGGCTCAGCGCGACCGCCACCGAGACATACAGCGCGACGGGCAATATCATCTCCAGCGCGATCAGCGATTTATAGAAAACCACGTCGGCCACCACCCGCAGCGCCAGCGTGCCGTTGGCGGCGTCGGTCAGGTAGCGCTGAGCGGAGTAGCTGGCGAACATGAAGATCAGAAACCCGGCGATCATCATCACCAGGCGGCGGATCTCAACCGTGATATAGCGTTCAATCAAAGACATGCGTTATCGGTTCCCGGCGGCGTGCGCTTCATGGCGTCTCCTGCGCGATCAGCGCGCGCAGCAGGGCGATCACCTGGTCAACTTCCTGCGGGGTGAGTGCGCCGTCCTTCGCCCACTGCACGCGCCCGGCCTTGTCCAGCACTACGATGGTGGAGCTCTCCTCCGGCAGCCGCCAGGCCATGCGCCCCAGCCCGTCGCTATCGACGATGAATTGCGCCCAGGGGTAATGCCGCTTGTTTTTCTCGATCTTGCCGCGCACGAAGAAGCCGGAGCCCGGTATCGCGTCGTCGGTGTTGACGATGGTGGTCGGCTGGAAGCGATCGCCCGGCAGGTTCGCGTCCTTAACGGCGTTGATCAGCAGCGAGTTCTTCTTTTTGGCGGAGGTGCGCCCGGCGATGTACTGGATCACCCGCACCTTGCCCGCCAGTTTTGCGCTGTTCCACGGCCGGTAGCTGAAATCGCCGTTGCGCAGCAGCAGCTCGCCGCGATCGGCGATGGCGATCGGCGCCACCGGCTGGCCATGCACGAAGTTATGCGCAGATGCCGTCAGCGGCGACAGCAGCAGCGCAAGGGTCAGCAAGCGACGTAACGTCATCATGGCTCCGTGCAACCCGCTTATCTGCCCGCCGCGATGGCCGGCTGGGAAAACGACAGCGGAAAACGCGCCAGCAGCAGCTCCAGGCGCTGGCGGATGTCGATATCCAGGATCGCCGGCCGATCATAGATATCGCCGCCGGCCAACTTGTCCGCCACCATCACGTCATGCCGGTCGCCCATCAGGCCGTTAATCGCCGCCAGGAAGCGCGAGATCTGCCGGGCCTCGCGGTTGTCGGGATCGATCGATCTCAGCGTGTCGTAGAACGAGACCTGGCGGCTGACGATTTTGCGCACGTCATGGAACTGATGCCCGGTCAGCGCCGGGCCGGCGATCAGCGTTTGCAGCTGGCGCATTTGCTCCTGGCGGTAGGTGATAAAGCCCTGTGCGCTTTCCAGCCGTGTGTGGCGCAGCGCATAGCGCACGTAAGACCACACCGGCTTGCTGAGCAGCAGCCGCAGCAGGTTGCCGTACAGCGTCAGGTTCTTCTGGTTGCCGTTGCGAAACGCGTCCTGAAAATGGCCGAGCACCACGGTGGTGGTGTGGAACAGGCGGTTGGCGCGGTGCGGGGCGCCGTACAGCTGCTGGGCGAAGCGCAGGTGCTTATAGCGGGCGCGGATATATTTGTAGCGCATGCGGGTAGCCGCCGCCAACTGCGGGTCTTGCAGGAAACCGTTCACCAATTGCAGCAGCTCGCGGCGGGAAAAGCCGTCTTCCCAAAACTGCAGGCACAGCGCGTAGTTGTCCCGAATGCTCTCGGGGGAGCATTCCAGATCAATCTGCTGCGGCAGGCTGATATTCGCCTCAACCAGGTCGTCCTCTTCCACCGCGACAAACAGCGCCTGGGTGGTTTCGGCTGAGAACTTTTTCCAATTATTGCTAGCGGTCATTGATTACTCTCTTTGGGCACATTCAGCCCCAACATAAAGCGATTGCGGTAGGCGCCGATCGTCGGTATCAGGGATAACAGAACGTCTAAACATTGCCCAAGTAAATAAGCGAAGGCGGCGCCCTGTACGCCGAAGGCATACGCCATCGACACCAGCAGCGCAATGTAGGCCGCCGAGGCCGTCGCCTGCGCGATCAGGAAGGCGCGCTGTTTGCCCGCCATAAACAGTAAGGATTCCTGTGGGAAGCCCATCATGGAGACGATGATCGCGCCCAGCATGATTTGAATCAGGTCATAGGCTTCCAGGTATTGCTGCCCGAATACCGCGGAAATAAGCGGCTTGCCCACCAGCAACATCAACACCGCAACGGCCAGGCCGATGCCGCCGGCCAGCAGCGAAGAGCGCAGGCCGAGCAGCCACGGGGTCTTGGTGCGCGGATCCAGGCGCATGATCTCGGGATAGAAGCTTTTCTCCAGCAGCTTGGCCGGGGTGCCCGTCGCATCGAAGAAGGTCATGGCGATCTTGAACAGCCCGGCGGCGGCCGGGCCGAGCACCACGCCCACCAGCACGGTGGTGCAGGAGTTGCGTGCGGCCCAGATGGTATGGGCGATGTTGGTGGTCCAGACGAAGTTCCAGGCGCCCTCGATGCGGCGCGCGACGTTGAACAGGCGCGGCCTCAGCGCGCCATGGATATCGCGGCGGCGCAGCTCGCGCGCGGTGAACCACCAAAACAGCGTGCCGCCGATCAGGTTAGAGGCGTACCAGGTGACGATAAAGCCGGGGAATCCCAGATCGAAATAATAGGAGATGACGCTGCCCACCGCCTGCAGGAACGGTTTGATCGCCTGCTGGATGGCGATTAAATCGAAGCGGTTGAAGGCGCGCAGCACGCCGGTCGGCGTGGACGAGGTCATCGATGGGATCAGGGTGCAGTACAGCATGGCGAGCCAGAAGCTTTCGCTGTCCAGCCCCAGAGCGTGAGACAAGAACGGCAGCATGATCATGCCGCCCAGCACGGCGATGACGCCGCTGGCGATATCCAGGCCGAAGGAGAAGGCGACGACGTCGCGGAAGCGCCCGGTATTTTGATGCTCCAGCGCCGGAGTGCCGAATTGCACCACAAACTGCCAGGTCTGGAATTTGATGAAATCGCTGACCGCTTTGGTATAGGCCTGAATCACCACCAGCACGCCGAACATTTCAGGCGACATGCCTTTACCGGCGCAGGAGAGCGCCAGCAGGCCGAGCAGCGCGCTGGCGACGCTGCCGGAGCCCAGGTAGGCGGCATTACGTAAAATGGAACGAAACGCGCCGTCGGAAAACCACCGTTTCATAGCCCAAACCAGCCGTTATCGTTGTTTTGCTGCATTTTGTGTTCCGCAGTCATGCGTTTGCCCTGTATTCGGTTAATAAACCTGAGTTTCTTCGCCGGCGTTCTCGCCGGGTTGCCCGAGATCGCTCTGCGGGCGCTTCGCGGGGTTCACCACGGCGGAAATGGCATTGAGCGCATTGCTCAGCACCTCGTCGTAAGGGGCTCTGGCGTCCAGCTCGATGATGCGCGAGCCGTTGTATTGCAGGCGCACCATGGCGGCGATCTTGTCTTTCAGCTCTTCGTAACTGTGATCGGGCTTGCGGGAAAAGGCCGTATCGACGTCGATATCAAGGCGAATGATCAGCTCCGGCCGATAGACGGCCATGCGTTGATATAAACGGCGTTCGCGCGCCGCCAGGCGGCTTAATAGCCACCCTTTTGCGCGTTCCACGCCGATGCCGGGCCCATCGTAGTAAAAACCTGAGATTTCCGCCTGCGGGTAGCGATCGCTGATCACCAGAACACCGCTCTGCGCCAGCCGCCGCACCTTGCGCAGGTTGGATGCGCGCCACAGCGAAAAGCCGTACATGATCAGCGCCGCCCACAGCGCCGGCGGCCTGTTGCTCATGCGTTGGGTTTTGTCGGATTTGGCCGCCAGGCGCCGTTCCAGCCACACGCCGATGAACGGCAAACGCTTGATTTTGTCGCCGTCTTCGCCGGAGATCAGCCCCAAATAGCGCCGCTCCGTGGGGCGATGTTGCTGCAGGTTTTTCACCAGGTCGGCGGTCAGCGTGGACTTGCCCGTGCCGTCGCTGCCCACCACGGCAATCAGCCCGGTGATGCAGGTGGGAGAGGTATCCTGTGTGGCGGTGAGTTTATTTTTTTTCATCTGTTTCGGTACGGAAAGGTTATTTGTCGGCTAGGCATTGGCGGCCCTCAGCGATATTTTAACGGCGCGCAGCGATGCGTCGAAAATACGGTCGGCCGGCTCGCGGCCGTCTAAATCCAATATGTTAGCGCCGTTAAACGTCAGGTGCGGGATGACGGCGATCTTTTCACGCAACGCCGCCAGCGAGTGATCGGGTTTGCGTGAATAGGCCGTTTGTTCGTCAATATCCAGCCGAATTAATAATAAGGGCTGATAAGACGCCATCCATTGGTACAGGTTTTGTTCGCGCTTTCTCAGCCAGCGGATCCAGCGATTGCCGCCGGCGGTTTTCGCCAGCTGCGGGCCATCGAAACGAAACCCCGCCACTTCGGCTTGCGGATAACGATCGGTGATCAGTAATGCGCCGCTGCGGCTTTTCTTCAGCATGCGACGGAATTTATAAACGCGCCAATAGGAGAGTAAAAATATCACCAGCGCCGTGGCATTATCCGGCGGTGTGGAAGGGCGCTCATGCACGCGTTCCGATTTCTTCAGCAAATAACGCCCGAAGGGCGCGCCAATAATCGGCAGCGAACTGATCCATTCGCCGATGCGCCCGGAAGACTGGCCGAGATACAGCAGTTCGGCAGGTTCTTGTGCCGATAAAGCGTTGACCAGGCTGGCGGCTAACGTGGATTTTCCCGAGCCATCACAGCCGGTTATCGCTATTACGCGCACGGGCGAGCGATCAGATGAAGGTCTTATCTGCTGACTCACAATAATTGATCCAATGCGAAAAAAACTATTGTATTCCAATACGCCTTGGGTTCAAGATATTTATTGTGCTTTGCTGCGATAAAATAATGAGATCGGTATTCTTTTTCGTTATTTGAATTGATATTCATGGCGTTTGTTCTTGTTATTTTGTGCTAATTGTTCGTGCGTGGGCCGGTTTCGCTTTTTATGTTAATTCTCGGCATGGCTCATGGCGAAAAAAGAGCAGAGGTTTTCAATTTTCGCTTAATCTTTTGTGCTTTTTTGGCGCTGCGTATGGCAAATTTTTTTCACGCAGCCACCGCGGCAATGATAAGCGATCGTTCGCTTCAAATATGGCACGCCGTTTCTGGTGTATTGAAAGAGAGTCTTATTATGAGTGCAAAATTTCCGCCGCTGATTGCGGTTATCGGCAGCGACGGATCGGGTAAGTCCACCGTTTGTGAACATCTGATCGAGTATGTGAAACATTATGGCCCGGCGGTGCAGGTGCATCTGGGCAAGCAGGCGGGCAACGTCGGGCGCGCGGCGGCGAAATTGCCGCTGCTCGGGCGCTCGGTGGGCAAGGCTATCGAGAGCAATACCAAAAAAGTCAAAACGAAAAAATCCCGCATCGGCCTGTTGCCGTCGGCGGTGATCATCGCTTTCGTGGGGCGGCGGCTGCTGCGTTTTCGCCGCATGCTGGCGTATCGCCGGCAAGGGTTCATCGTGTTGACCGACCGTTTTCCGCAGGCGCAGATCCCTGGCGCTTACGACGGCACGGTTTTTCCCGTCGACGTTGAAGGCAGCCGTTTCGTCCGTTGGCTGGCGGCGCGTGAACGGGCGGCGTTTCAATGGATGGCGGGGCAAAAACCGGATCTGGTGCTCAAGCTGAATGTCAGTCTGGACGTGGCCTGCGCGCGCAAACCCGATCACCGCAAAGCGGCGCTGGAGAAGAAGATCGCCGTCACGCCGCTATTGACGTTCGAAGGCGCCGACATCGTGGATCTCGATGCCGATCGGCCGATCGAGGAGGTGCTTTCGGCGGCGGAAAAAGCCATCGCGGAATTTATGGCGGCGCAGGGGTATCGCTATTCGGCTGATGGGGTATCAACGGCTGCGCACTGAGGTGCGCATCGGTTCGGCAGGGCGGCGTGGCCATTTTCGGCACCGCCGCCGCGGCCGAGAAGGAAAGGCTTTATTTTTTCAGCGCCGCAAAGGCGCGTACGATGGTGTCGATTTCTTCATCGCTGTGCGCGGCATTGACGCTGCAACGCAGCAGGGTCACGCCCGCCGGCGCGGCCGGTGGCAGCACCAGGTTCACATAGACGCCGTGGGCGATCAGCTCGCGCCAGAAACGCAACCCTTCTTCCTTTGAACCGATCATGACCGGCACCACCGGGCTGATGCGCGGCCCCAGGGTATAGCCCAGCTCGGCGAGGCCGTGGTACAGGCGGTGCGCATTGCTCCACAGTTTTTCCCGCAGCTCGGGATGGCGGGCGATTTTTTGCAGCGCCGTGCGCACCGAAGCGATGCTGGACGGCGACGGCGAAGCGGTAAAGATATACGGCCGGCTGCTGTAGCGCAGCACGTCCATCCCCTTGCCGCCGACGGCGAAGCCGCCGATCGAAGCCAGGCTTTTGCTGAAGGTGCCCAGGATGATATCCACGTCTTGCTCGACGCCCAGCGCTTCGGCCAGGCCGCGGCCGTGCTCGCCCATTACGCCGAAGGAGTGCGCTTCGTCGACCAGCAGATACCCGCCCAATCGCCGCTTGATGTCGACGATTTCCACCAGCGGGGCGACGTCGCCCAGCATGCTGTAGATGCCTTCCACGATAATGATCGCCTCGCGGGCGCGTTCGCCCAGGCGCACCATGCGGCGCTCCAGATCGGCGGCGTCATTGTGGCGGAAGCGAATAATTTCCGCGCCGCCGAGGGCGCAGGCGTCGTAAATGCTCGCGTGGCTGTCCGCGTCGATCAGCACCACGGCACCCGGTCCCGCCAGCGTGCTGATGACGCCCAGGTTGGCGGTATAGCCGGTGGAGAACACGATGGCGCTCGGGCGATCGAAGAATTCCGCCAGCTCCCGTTCCAGCGTCAGGTGCGATCCGTAACTGCCGTTCGCCATGCGCGAGCCGGTGGTGCCGGTGCCGAGTGCGGCCAGAGCCGCCTGGCCTGCGGCGATCGCCTGCGCATCGAACGTCAGGCCAAGGTAATTATTGGTGCCGGCGAGGACAATCTTTTGATCGCCGATGCGCCCCTGGGTGGCGGAATACACTTCGTCGATACAGGTGCCGAACGGATTCAGACCGGACGTTTGAAATTGTTCACGGTCATTGGCGAGCCGCGCAAACTTATCATACAGTCCCATGGTTTTTCTCCAGATAAGGGCGCAGCGCGTCAAGCAGTTGCTCAGGCGTTCTGACATCAAGCAATATATTGATAGGAATGGAGATATCTAATTCATCTTCCAGCATCATAAGCAGATCCAAGACTCTGATGGATTCCAGGCCAAGATCATTGACGAGATCGCTATCAGGTTTTATTTCCACTCCGCCTTCGACGATACCTTGCAAACACGTCAGGATATAATCCATTACAGCATCGCGATTTAGCATAAGAACGTTGACACACCTCTACTTGGAATAATTAAAACAGCCCTTCACGCAGCGCGCGTTCCAAACTCACCTGTGGAAACCAATTAATCTGTTGAGACAGCGCCTGATTACTGGCGGACCAGTCGCGATGCGTTAATTCGCGTATTTTGCTGCGCGTCAGCATCGGTTCTTGTTTTACCAGGCGGTTCCACACCACGCTGATATCCGCCAGGGCTTTCAGCAGCGGCAGCGGAATGCCCACCAGACGCACCGGCCCGTGACGCACGGCGGCGCCGATGTCTCGCAGGCGCAGCCAGTTATAGCCTTCGGCCACGCCGTCGCACAGTTCGTAAATATTCGGCTGCGCGGGTTCGGTTTGCACCCATTGGCTGACCGCCTTTGCCAAATCGCTCACGTGCAGAAAAGAGAGCCTGGCGTCAGGCGCGCCCAACCGGGGCAGCACGCCGCGCAGCAGGCCGTTGAACAGCGGTTTCAGCTCTTTATCGCCGGGTCCGTAAACCGCCGTCGGGCGGAAAATCCCCAGCGCGATATCGCCCGTGGCGGCGATGAGTTGCTGCTCGGCGGCCTGTTTTGAATGGGCGTACCAGGACAGCGCCGGATGGCGGGCCGCCAGCGACGACATGAACAAGAAGCGATTGCAGCGGCCGTTCTGTTTGGCCGCCTGCATCAAATTCAGGCTGCCGGTGACGTTGCAGCGGGTGAACACCGCTTCCGCATGCCCGCGCACCTGGCCCGCACAATGCACGACGCACTCCGCGCCGCGCACCAGTTCGGTGAGCGAGGGCCGATCTTCCAGCGCGCCGGGGATCCACTGCAGGTTGTCTGCGGCGGCTTTTCCGGCTTGCCGCGTCAGGGCGCGCACGCTAAACCCTTGCGCCAGCAGTTCCTGGACGATATGCCGGCCGATAAAGCCGGTCGCGCCCGTCACTGCCACGGTGCCGCTCATTGCGCGAAACCGGCCAGCTGCGGCATTTGCGGGTAGAGCGAAGCGCTCAGCCAGCGTTTCTTGGCCTCCGCGCGCGCGGGTTTGCCCGACGACGTGCGGGGAATGCTGTGCGGCGGCAGCAGCTCGATGTCCACCGCGATGCCGAACTCGCTTTGAATGCGCGCGCTCAGCGAATGCACGATTTGTTCACGGCGTTCTTCCGAACTGACTCGACACTGGATCTGCAAAATGATCCTGGCCGCTTCGTCGTGTTCTTCGGTCACGAAGGCAATCGCATCGCCGGAACGGATTTCCGGTTCGGATTCCGCGACGTACTCAATATCCTGCGGCCAGATATTGCGGCCGCGAATGATGATCAAATCCTTCTTGCGGCCGGTGACGTACAGATAGCCGTCCAGCAGATAGCCGAGATCGCCGGTGTCCATCCAGCCGGTCACCTGGATCTGCTGCTGGGACTCATCGTCGCAGAAATAGCCGTTCATCAGGCTGGGGCCGGAAATCGTGATATGGCCGACCTGACGTTCCGGCAGCGGTTGCCCGGTTTCGCTGCGGATCTCGATGCGATGGCCGGGCAGCGCACGGCCGCAGTTGACGAAGGTCGAGACGGCGCGGGTCTTCTTGCCCGGCGCGACCGCTTTACCCTCGTATTCCAAAATATCGCGGTCGACCTCGTTGGTTTGCGGGCCGGAGCAAGGGTCGGAAAAACTCACCGCCAGGGTGTTCTCGGCCAGGCCGTAGCACGGCATGAAGGCTTTGCTGTCGAAGTTGATGCTGCTGAAGTGTTCGCCAAACTGGCTGAGCAGCTCGGCCGGGATCGGCTCGGCGCCCACGCCGGCGACCCGCCAGCTGGAAAGATCCAGATCGGCCAGCTCTTTGGCGTTGCTGCGGCGCAGACACAGATCGTAGCCGAACGGCGGGGCGACGGACACCGTGCCGCGGTTCTTGGCGATCAGTTTCAGCCACTGCATCGGGCGCATGGCGAAATCTTGCGTGCGCAGGTAGTCGACGGACAGCTGGGTCGCCACCGGCGTCAGCAGGAAACCGACCAGGCCCATATCGTGATAGAAGGGCAGCCACGACACGCAGCGGTCGCCCGCGCGCAGCTTGATCCCGTCGCGACTGATCGCGTTCAGGTTCGCCATCGCCGCCCGCTGGGTGATGATCACGCCGCGCGGGAAGCGGGTGCTGCCCGAGGTGTATTGGAGATAGGCGATATCGTCGGGCGAAGGCGCCGGCAACGCGATCTCCGGCTCTGGCAAGGCGTTAAAGTCCGCGTCGCTGAGGATGTGCATCGCCGACGTGTTTTCCGTGGCCGACGCGATGAGCGGTGTCCACTCTTCGCTGCTGATGATCGCCGCGGGGTTGCAGCTGGCGATCAGCCCTTTCAGTTTGGCGGTGTAGGAGTCGCGCTGGCCAACGCCCATCGGGATCGCCAACGGCACCGCCACCAGGCCGGCATATTGGCAAGCGAAAAAGGCTTCGACGAAGCCCGGGCTGGTTTCGGCGATAAGCGCCACGCGATCGCCTTTCTTGAGCTTCAGGGACAATAAACGCCGCGCGCCCGAGATCGCTTTCTGCTGCAACGTGCGATAGTCGAGAACGGTCACGAGTTGATTGCGACGGTCGTAAAAATTCATTCCCGTATTACCGAGCGCCGCGTAATCCAACGCGTCTACTAACGTGGGGAAGTCCGCATAGCGCATGGGAAGAGAATGAACGGAACTTGTTTCAGACATAGACAAACTTAGCCATAGATTAAAAATCACCAAAAGAGAGAAATCACTCTTGGCGAGGTAATTGATGTTTTACTATGAATAGGTTTTGAATAAGTTTGTTATTCAACCATCTTCATTCCGCGAACAGCGTATATTGCCGTGCTCGAGCGGCATGCCGGTTATTAACCGGGCAGAACGTAAGTAGCCCGAGTCATCAGCCTTGAGCGGCACCCTGGCGAGATATGAGAGACTATTGTAATATCCGGGCTTCGCCGTTCTTTAGTCTGCATCTGTCGGGCAGGAAATAACTGTCGGCTCATAGGTTATGACCTCATGCATGGCTATCTTGGAACTTAAACACTTCATAAACAGTATGCCGCAAGAAATTCAAAAGTGAACGATTCATTTAAGGCTAATCTTAAAAATAGCATTAAGTGGTAAAAATGGCGGCACACCTCCTGATTAAAGTCGGTACACTAAAAGCGGCGAGTTTCTTTTACCATAACAGCACGAAATAATAAAAGAGCACTATTAGCGTAGCCTGGCTGCGCCGCTTTCTGTTTCCTTTTTTTATCAATTATGGACATCGCAGGGTGAATGTCAGGCAACACGTTGCTGATTCGCCGGGGGGGGAATATTCGGTTTTTCTTATCATTGAGCCGGAGGCAATACACAATTCAATAAAAGGCAACAGCATAAAAAATGCTAAAGGCGTTGTCGCGTGCTTATTTAATTATTTTATTAAAACGTAAGGCTATTTATGATCCGTATTGAGAAAGTTCTGGATAAACGCGAACTTAAAGAATTTATTGCTTTCCCCTCGCAACTGTTTCGCGATGATCCGAACTGGATTGAGCCGCTGCATGTAGAGCGCGAAGAGCACCTGTCAAAGAAGAATCCCGGGACCGACCATATTGAATGGCAGGCATGGGTGGCCAAAAAACAGGGCAAAGTGGTTGGGCGCATCACTGCGCAAATCGATTCTTTGCACCGGGAGCTGCATGGTGAGGATACCGGCCACTTCGGCATGATTGACGCCGTTGACGATCCCGCCGTGTTCAGCACCTTATTCACGGTAGCGGAGGAGTGGCTGAGGTCGAAAGGCGCGCGTAAAATCACCGGGCCATTCAGCCTCAATATCAATCAGGAAAGCGGCCTGTTGGTCGAAGGGTTCGATACCCCGCCTTCCGCCCTGATGACGCACGCGAAACCTTACTACGCGGCCCAGATAGCGCAGCAGGGCTACAGCGAAGGGATTGATTTGCTTGCCTATTGGATGAAAAGAACCGACCTGCATTTTTCGCCGTCGTTAACCCGGATGATGGAACAGGTGCGTAAAAAGGTGACCGTCCGCCGTCTCAATCGCAAGCGCTTTCGCGAGGAGATGCAGGTGCTGCGCGAGGTGTTCAACTCCGGGTGGCAACATAACTGGGGGTTTGTCCCGTTCACCGAGCACGAGTTCGCCACCATGGGGGATCAGCTGAAGTTCCTGGTGCCCGACGATATGATCCATATCGCCGAGGTGGATGGCGCCCCCTGCGCCTTTATCGTCGGTCTGCCGAACATTAACGAAGCGATTGCCGATCTGCAGGGGCGTTTATTGCCGTTCGGCTGGGCGAAGCTATTGTGGCGCCTGAAAGTCAGCGGCGTGCGCACCGCGCGCGTGCCGTTGATGGGCGTACGCCAGGAATATCAATTCAGCCGCATCGGGCCCATTATTGCGCTGCTGCTGATTGAGGCGCTGCGCGAGCCTTTCGCGAAGCGCAATATCGACGCGCTGGAAATGTCGTGGATCCTGGAAACCAATACCGGCATGCGGACGATTTTAGAACGCATCGGCGCGGTACCGTACAAGCGTTACCGCTTGTACGAGAAAACGCTTTAAGCGGCTGATATCGCGTCCCCTTTTTACGCTCCCAGAATAATAACCGCGCCAGGGCATTTTCGGGCGGTGCCGTTTCAGGAGCAGGGTGACGGCGAGTGAGTGAATGCATCGTTTTCTGAAAGAGAACGGTTAAGGTTTTTAATTAATAAACTTGAGATAAATTCACGCTGCGTGATTTATTTGCGAGTGACTGTCGCAGTTTTGACGAGAGCTGATTGTATGCCTGTGGAAAAGAAAAAAGGAATAAGCCGATTAACCTACAGCATTAGGAATTCCTGGGCCGGGTTTATTGATGCTGTGCTTACCGAAGATGCGTTCCGCCAATTATTGGTTATTAACGCTATTTTACTGGTTGTTACATTTGGTTTGGATATTACAAATATAGAAAGGCTGTTATTAATCACCTGCAGTTTTCTGCTATTGGTGGTTGAGCTGCTTAATACGGCGATTGAAACCGTAGTCGATCGCATTTCGCTGGAATTACATCCGTTATCCAAACGCGCCAAAGATTTGGGCGGCGCAGCGCAACTGGTAGCCGTGGTGATGACTATCATTATTTGGGGAATGGTGCTGCTGGGGCGATAGGGGCTTGGGTGGTTCAACCACCCAGTCGGTGAACGTGGCGATATAAGCGGTTATCATCGCTGTTTTGCGTCTTCTGCCATTTAAGCAAGGAGAGTTGGCCGTTATGCCCGTGAATTTTGATCTCAACGATCTCTATGCGTTTCGCGCGCTGGTGGAGTATGGCAATTTTCGGCTGGCCGCAGAGTCCATCTGCCTGTCCCAGTCGGCATTGAGCCGCAGGATTGAGAAGCTGGAAAACGCGCTGGGCATCAAGCTGTTCGATCGCACCACCCGGCGCGTGACCTTGACGCTGTACGGGCAGGCTTTTGCCGAACGTTCGGAACAGCTGCTGATGAACGTCGAAGCGGTGATGGCCGATATCGATAAGGTCAGCCAGGAGCGGGTGGGGCTGGTTACCGTCGCCACGGTGCCCTCGGCGGCCTACTATTTCATGCCCGACGTGATACGCCGTTTCCGGCTGCGCTATCCGCGCGTGCGCGTCAAGCTGATCGACGGCAGCGCAGGTAATGTCATCGAGGCGGTCACCGGCGGCCAGGCCGATTTCGGCATCTGCTTCGCCGGGCGGCTGCAGCCTAATCTTGAATTTGTGCCGTTGGTGGGAGACGTCTACGTGGCCGCCTGCCGGCGCGACCATCCGCTCGCCGCTAAAAAGAGCCTCACCTGGCAAGAGTTCTATCAGCAGGATTACGTCTCGCTGGATAAAACCTCCGGCAATCGCAATCTGCTCGATCAGCGCCTGGAACACCTCGTGCCGGAACGCCCCAGCGTGTGTGAAACTCGCCATGTGACGACCATGCTGGGCATGGTTGAGGCGGGCATCGGCATTGCCGCCGTGCCCGCCATGTCGATGCCCACTTCAGAACATTCGGTGTTGACGTCGGTATCGCTGGTTGATCCGGTGGTGAAACGCACCGTCGGTTTGATCCGGCGCCGCGGCCGCATGCAGTCTTTCGTCGCCGCCGAGCTGGAAAAGCTGATTACTGAACAGTATCACTCTGCCTGACCGGCTGCTGCGCCGGCACGGTTCGCATGCCGGTCGCGCGAATGGTCGGCTGTGCCTGAGAGGAGGCGAGGAAGTCCAGCAACGCTTTGCCTTCGCGGCGGTGCTCGGCATTGGCGGTCACCGCGCCGGCGAAGCGGGTGATGTACTGCACGTTTTCCGGCAACTCGCCGATAAAGGTGACGCCCGCCACGGGCAGCAATTCGCTCACCTGCTGGAAGCCCAGCGCGTATTTCCCCTGCGCCACTTCAGAGGCCACCGGAATGCGCTCAACCTTATGCGCTTTCCCTTTCACCTGTTCCTCGATGCCCAGTTTTTTGAACAGTTGGCCGCTGACATAGCGGCCGCTGGCGCTGTCTGAATAGGCGAAAGAGTCAGCCTGCAGCAAGACATTGCGCAGCTCGGCATCCGTTTTTATCACCGGCTTGGGCGCGCCCTGTTTCACCACCATGCCGATCGGCGAATCGGCCAGCTCCACGCGCGAACCCGGCTGGGTCCAGCGCTCTTTTTCCAGTTGGGTGAGCGCGTCGCCCACCATGATCAGCACATCGGCTTGCTCTCCGCGCGCCAGCCGCGCGGGGATCGCCTGCGGCGTTTTGCCCATCGAGGGGCCGGACACCAGAATGATTTTGTCGCCACTTTGAGCTTCATATTCCGGAGCCAGCTTCTCCAGCGCGGCTTTGAAGCCGCCGGAAATCATGACGGTCACGTCTTTGGCCAGCGCCGCCGTACTGCAGGAGGCGCACACCAGCGCGGCGAGGATCGAACGAGTGAGTTTTTGCATGGCATCATTCCTTTTGAGATGGCGGCTTAGCGCGCGGTTTGCAGCGGCATGGCGATGCGGCGATACATATACAGCGTCGCCAGCAGGGCGCACAACGCGGCGAAGCTCATCCAGTAGCCCGGTGAAGCCTTGTCGCCGGTGTATTCGATCAACGCGGTGGAGACCACCGGCGTAAAGCCGCCGAACACCGCCGTCGCCAGGCTGTAGGCCAGCGAGAACCCGGCCACCCGCACTTCCGTTGGCATGATCTCCGTCAACGCCGGGATCATGGCGCCGTTGTAGAGGCCGTAAATGAAGGACAGCCACAGCAGCACGGCCAGCATCATGCCGAAGCTGGGGGCGGCGGCGAGCAGGCTCAGCGCCGGGTAGGCGGTGGCCAACGTCAGCAACGTCATGGTGACCAGCACCGGTTTGCGGCCGAAACGGTCCGACAGCGCGCCGCCGATGGGCAGCCAGATGAAGTTAGAGATCGCCACCAGCAGGGTGACCAGCAAGCTGTCGGAAGCGCTGAGCAGCAGCACCTTTTTGCCGAAGGTTGGCGCATAGACGGTGATCAGGTAAAACGCGGTGGTGGTCATGGCGACCATCAGCATGCCGGCGATCACCACCGGCCAGTTTTTCAGCAGGGTTTTAAACACGTCGCGCATCGCCAGGTGGTGACGGCGAGCGGTAAATTCCTGCGTCTCTTCCAGCTTGCGGCGCAGGAAGAAGATGAAGGGAACGATCAGGCAGCCGAACAGGAAAGGAATGCGCCAACCCCATTCGCGAATGGCGCTTTCTTCCAGCGCCGCATTGAGCGCGAAGCCCATGGCCGCCGCTACCATGATAGCCACCTGCTGGCTGCCGGACTGCCAGCTGGTGTAGAAGCCTTTACGGCCCGGCGTGGCGATTTCGGCCAGATAGACGGACACGCCGCCCAGCTCCGCGCCCGCCGAGAAGCCTTGCAACAGACGCCCGCACAGCACCAGCAGCGGCGCCCAAAGCCCGATGCTCTGGTAAGAGGGGATCAATACGATCAGGAAGGTGCCCGCGGCCATGATCGACAGGGTGACGATCAGCCCTTTGCGGCGGCCGACTTTATCGATGTAAGCGCCCAGCACGATGGCGCCGATCGGGCGCATCAGAAAACCTGCGCCGAATACCGCGAAGGTCATCATCAGCGAGGCGAACTCGCTGCTGGCCGGGAAAAAGGTGTGTGCGATGTAGGTAGCGTAAAAGCCGAACAGGAAAAAATCGAACTGCTCTAAAAAGTTGCCGGAGGTGACGCGCAGTATCGCGCCGGATCTGGCCCGGGTGGTCATGGGTGAGGTAGAGGAATGCATCGTTATCTCCAGTTTGTTATTGGCGCCTGACGCCGCGCCTGTTGCTGAAGACTCGCTCAGGAAAATAAAGTAAATAAGCGCAATAAACGCATGGCGCGATGCGTTTGGCGCATCAATCGGCGTTAACAATGTTGCCTAACCCGATGTAACGTGGCGTTAACAAGTTTGCCGCTCACCGCCCGCTGCGCAGAACGCCGAAAACGTTATGCGCTTTTTGTGACAGGGTTCATAAAGGGGCGCGGGGAAGCGCCCGTGCCTCTGAACGATTATTCGATACCGCTCGTAAAAAGGTGAATGCCGCGCACTGCGTTTGCAAAATGCGTGGATGTACGTTCAGCCTTGCAGTAACAACGCATGCCTTTGCATGCTATCCCAGCGCCTCTCTGCTATAGCTTTACATCTATATAGTTACTGATCTATATTTTAGGGAGGTCCCGTGTGGGAAATTAAAACAACGGATGCATTTGATCATTGGTTCAGATCACTCAGCGATGCCGACCGGGCCTGCGTGCTTGCTGCATTGATGGTCCTGCGGGAAAAAGGGCCCGGCTTGCCCAGGCTCTACGCCGATACGGTTAAAGGCTCGCGTTACAGCAACATGAAAGAGCTGCGTATTCAGAGCCGTGGCGAACCGTTGCGGGCATTCTTCGCCTTCGATCCGTACCGCGTCGGCATGGTGCTTTGCGCGGGCAATAAAGCGGGCGATGAAAAACGTTTTTACGATCGAATGCTGCAGATTGCCGATCGGGAATTCACGAATTGGCTGAACACATTAAACGAGAAGGAGTGACGCGATGGGCAGAACGCTGGAACAGCTTATTGCGGAGGAAAAGCCCGAGGTCGTGGCCGAAGCGCAGGCAATCGCGACGGACATCATGCTGAACATTCACCTTGCCGAGCTGCGTGAAAAAGTACAGAAAACGCAGGTTGAAATGGCGCAGGCGCTGGGGATCAGGCAGCCGACCGTCGCCGTGATGGAAAAACCGGGCCGCGATCTGAAACTTTCCTCGCTCAAACGCTATGTTGAGGCGGCGGGCGGCAAACTGCGCCTGGATGTCGAACTGCCGGACGGTTCGCACTACGAATTTGTGCTGTAAGCGCTAACGGCAGAAAAGCACAAAACCCGCTCAGGTCTTCCTGAGCGGGCTTTGTGCACCAGGGCTCCTTTGACACGAGCAGGCGGCCGTGAAAGCAAAGAGGCTCAAGACAGGCTGGCTGTGTGAGCGCTTTCGTTTGGGCTGGATAGCGTTAAACAAGCCCCCCAAGCTACCTTCGCGATGTCTTGCTTTCCCGTAACTGTCTCCTTGCTCCTTAGCTGAAACGATACAAATTATGTTGATGAATAGCTCGTTTCATGTGCAAAAACTCAATATCTTTCATTAGAACTGCGATGAAATTCGTATTTTTATCGCGCTATTACTTCAAATACTCACCCGGTGAAGCTCATCACATTTCTTTAACCTGCTTAACAGTAGATTTTCCTTGTTTAGAAAAAAATCGATTCAGCTAAAGGGGAAGGGAAATGAAAAAGACATGGGTTATGGCGGTGTTTTCCGCCCTGATTTCAGGGCAGGCGGCGGCGCAGAGTTGGGTGCTGACCAGCGCTGAAGATGGCGTGGAGAAAGGAAACTGGAAGATTTCGAGCGAGGCGCTGAAGGTGAAGGATAAAACGTTCAGCATCGAGCAGAAAGTGCTGCACGGCGGCAAGCAAGAAGGCAGCAAAGTCCTGATTATCCGCAGCCAGGATGGCCTGACCATCACGCTGAGTCCCTCCCGCGGCATGAACCTCCTGCGGGCAGAAGGCTTTGGCGCGAAAATGGGATGGGATTCACCGGTCAAAGAGGTGGTCAACCCCGCTTTTATCAATCTGGAAAGCCGCAATGGGCTCGGCTGGCTGGAAGGTTTCAATGAGATGATGGTGCGTTGTGGCTATGAGTGGACCGGTCATCCGGTGACCGAAGGAGGGCAAATTTACACGTTGCACGGCAAAGCGGGCAATACGCCGGCCTCGCGGGTTGAGGTTGAGGTAGCGGATACGGCGCCGTATGAAATTCGTATTCGCGGCCTGATCAAAGAGAGCACATTCAAAAAAGCCGATCTGCAAACCCTCACCGAATTGCGCTATGTGCCCGGCAGCAACAGTTTCAGCCTGCATGATGTGTTAACCAACCGGGCAGATTATCCCCATGACTACCAGATTATTTATCACAGCAATTTCGGCGCGCCGATTCTGGAAAATGGCGCCCGTTTCCTGGCGCCGATGGCCAGCATCAGCCCGTTTAACGACTATGCCAAAGCCGGGCTGAAGACCTGGGGAACCTATGCCGGCCCAACCAAAGGGTTCGATGAAATGGTCTTTAACATTAAGCCATTATCGGATCCGAATCATCAGACACTGGCGGCGCTGGTCAATAACGCGGGCGACAAAGGGGTGGCGATTCAGTTCGATACCCGCCAGTTGCCCGTCCTGACGCTGTGGAAGAATACCGATACGTTAAAACAAGGGTATGTGACGGGGATTGAGCCGGGCACCAGCTATGCCTACCCGGTTACCGTCGAGCGCGAACAAAAACGCGTCAAGCAGTTGCAGCCTGGCGCCAGTGCGCAGTTTGATCTGACCTATACCTTGCTGCACAGCAAAGCGCAGGTGGCGGATCTGGAGAAGAAGATTGCTGATATTCAGGGTAAGGTAAAAATTGATGAGAATGCCGCGCCGATAGCCAAAGAGTAACGCTGCCTGTCGACGCGTTTAGCGTTAAAGCAAAAAGCCCGCTTAAGTTGCCTTAAGCGGGCTTTTCTAAATATGGCTCCTCTGACTGGACTCGAACCAGTGACATACGGATTAACAGTCCGCCGTTCTACCGACTGAACTACAGAGGAATCGTTGGAACGGGGCGAATAATAGCGGGGCGCCCGGGGTTTGTCAAAGCGCTAAACTGCAAAAAAAGCGCGTTTGCTGAGGGAATGAACACCTTGCGCTGTTTTTCGGCATTTTCCATCGCTGTGCGGTGATTTTGCGGCCCACAACGATTGCACAAGCCTTTGCACGGCGATGGTGCAGGGCCGTTCTCCCTCTCATGCTAGCCGCACTGCCCATACTCTCGGTTATCCCCGCTACACGCCGCGCTGCAACTGATATGTAGGATGAATAAGCAAACAATATGTATTCGTCGTCACAATGGCTGGATTTTTGCTTACCCATTTTTGGGGAATGCGACTGCGCTCTCAAGAAAATTATTTTCCCCGTCTACACATAAAGTGACTGATCCGCGCCCCAGGGCGTTTCGCTACAACAGTGCTGAGGAAGATAACAATGTCATCGAAATTGATAAAAAGTCCGCTCGCTGCTTTGCTCATCGGTTGTTTAGGTACGGCTTTTTCCGCGCAGGCCGATATCGTCATCGGCGTCGCCGGGCCGTTCTCCGGGCCGAACGCCACCTATGGCGATCAGTATTGGCGCGGGGCTTCGCAGGCGGCGGCGGACATCAACGCCGCCGGCGGGATCAAAGGGGAAAAAATCAAACTGGTGCAGGGGGATGACGCCTGCGAACCGAAGCAGGCGGTCGCGGTCGCCAACCGGCTGGTGGATCAGGACAAGGTGTCGGCGGTGGTCGGCCACTTCTGTTCCTCATCCACCATGCCCGCTTCCGAGGTGTATGACGAGGCCGGCATCATCGCCATTACCCCCGGCTCCACCAATCCGCAGATCACCGAGCGCGGCATGAAGAGCATGTTCCGCATGTGCGGGCGCGACGATCAGCAGGGCGTGATCGCCACCAACTACATGTTGGATACGCTGAAGGCCAAGCGCATCGCGGTGATCCACGATAAAGACACCTATGGCCAGGGGCTGGCGGACGCAGCGAAGGCGGCGATGAACAAGCGCGGGGTCAAGGAAGTGCTGTATGAGGGGCTGTCGCGCGGTGAGAAAGACTTCAACGCGCTGGTGACCAAGATCGCCTCGGTCAAGCCTGACGTAGTCTACTTCGGCGGCTGCCATCCGGAAGCCGGGCCGCTGGTGCGCCAGATGCGCGAACAGGGCGTGACCGCCAAGTTCTTCTCCGGCGACTGCGTGGTGACCGAAGAGCTGGTGACCGCCGCCGGCGGGCCGCAGTACACCAACGGCGTGCTGATGACCTTCGGCAACGATCCGCGCCTGATCCCGGAGGGCAAGGCGGTGATCGCCAAGTTCCGCGCCAGTGGCTTTGAGCCGGAAGGCTACACCCTCTATTCCTACGCCTCGATCCAGGCGATCGCCGCCGCCTTCAACGCCACCGGCGGCAAAGACAGCGCCAAGGCCGCCGAATGGCTGAAGTCACACGACGTGGACACCGTGATGGGCAAGAAAGCCTGGGATCAGAAGGGCGATCTGAAGGTCTCGGACTACGTGGTCTATCAATGGGATGACAAGGGCAAATATCACCAGCTGTAAACGGCCGAACCGTGAAGTTATGACCCTATGACCGACGGGCCGCCGCCCTGGCGCGCCCGTTCCGCGATGACCTTTGGCCGCGTCGGACTGCGTTGGCGGCCTTACCAGGCGAGACTGCTCATTATGGATGTATTCTTTCTGCAACAGCTGATCAACGGCCTGACCCTCGGCGCGGTGTATGGCCTGATCGCCATCGGCTACACCATGGTTTACGGCATCATCGGCATGATTAACTTCGCCCACGGCGAGGTATATATGATCTCCGCCTACCTGTGCGCCATCGGTTTGGCGCTGCTGTCGTTCTTCGGGCTGCACTCGTTTCCGCTGCTGATCCTCGGCACGCTGGTGTTCACCATCGTCATCACCGGGGTGTACGGCTGGGTAATCGAGCGCATCGCCTACAAGCCGCTGCGCAACTCCACCCGTCTGGCGCCGCTGATCTCCGCCATCGGCATGTCGTTAATCCTGCAAAACTACGCGCAGATAAGCCAGGGGCCGCGCCAGCAGGGCATCCCGACGCTGCTGAGCGGCGTGTTCCGCCTGGAGTTCGACGGCGGCGTGGTGCAGATCACCTACACCAAAGTGTTCATTCTGGTGGCGTCGCTGCTCGGTATGGCGATCCTCACCTACATCATTCAGCGCACCCGGCTGGGGCGCATCTGCCGCGCCACCCAGCAGGATCGCAAAATGGCTTCGATTCTCGGCATCAATACCGATCGGGTGATCTCGCTGGTGTTCGTGATCGGCGCCGCCATGGCCGGGTTGGCCGGGGTGCTGATCACCATGAACTACGGCACCTTCGATTTTTACGTCGGCTTTATCATCGGCATCAAGGCCTTCACCGCCGCGGTGTTGGGCGGCATCGGCTCGCTGCCGGGCGCGATGCTGGGCGGGCTGCTGCTCGGCGTGGCGGAGGCGCAGTTCGCCGGCATGGTGAATTCGGATTACAAGGACGTGTTCTCCTTCGGGTTGCTGGTGGCGATCCTGATCTTCCGCCCGCAGGGCCTGCTCGGCCGGCCGCTGGTCGCCAAGGTTTAAGGAGAACGCCATGTCGCAATTCGTAATCAACGGCGGGCTGGACGTCAAACGCAGCCTGCTGGACGCCGTTTTGGCCGGGCTGATCGCCCTGATCGTGTTCGGGCCGATCGTCGGCATCGTGCTGAACGGCTACAGCTTCAACTTCGAGCCGCATCGGCTGGTATGGATCATCGCCGCGGTGATGGCCGGGCGGCTGCTGCTGAGCCTGTTCCTGCAAACCGCGCCGGGGCGCAGGGTGTTGGCGCGCTTCGACGGCGGCAACGACGGCGTTTACGTGCGGCCGCTGGGCTATAAATCCAACCTGCGCTGGATCCTGCCGCTGATGGCGGCGATCGCGCTGCTGTTCCCGTTTGTCGCCACCAAATACCTGCTGACGGTGGCGATCCTCGGCCTGATCTACGTGCTGCTCGGCTTGGGGCTGAACATTGTGGTCGGGCTGGCGGGGCTGCTCGATCTGGGGTACGTGGCGTTTTACGCCATTGGCGCCTACGGGCTGGCGCTGGGCTACCAATATCTCGGGCTGGGGTTTTGGGCGATGCTGCCGCTGGGGGCGCTGATGGCGGCGCTGGCCGGCGCACTGCTGGGTTTTCCGGTGCTGCGCATGCACGGCGACTACCTGGCGATCGTTACGCTGGGTTTCGGCGAGATCATTCGGCTGGTGCTGAACAACTGGATGTCGCTCACCGGCGGACCGAACGGCGTCTCGGTGCCGGCGCCGACGGTGTTCGGCCTGGAGTTCGGCCGGCGCGCCAAAGACGGCGGGGTGCCGATCCACGAGTTTTTCGGCATCGATTACAACCCGAATCTCAAGTTCATTTTCATCTACGCGGTGCTGTTTTTGGTGGTGCTGCTGGTGCTGTATATCAAGCACCGGCTGACGCGCATGCCGATCGGCCGCGCCTGGGAGGCGCTGCGCGAGGATGAGATCGCCTGCCGTTCTCTGGGGCTGAATCACGTGTTGGTGAAGCTGTCGGCGTTTATGCTCGGCGCTTCCACCGCCGGGCTGGCGGGGGTGTTCTTCGCCACCTACCAGGGCTTCGTCAACCCGACTTCGTTCACCTTCTTCGAGTCGGCGCTGATCCTGGCGATCGTGGTGCTGGGCGGCATGGGCTCCACCCTCGGCGTGGTGCTGGCGGCCTTCGTGCTGACGGTGGCGCCGGAGCTGCTGCGCAGCTTCGCCGAATACCGGGTGCTGCTGTTCGGCGTGCTGATGGTGGCGATGATGATCTGGCGGCCGCGCGGGCTGGTGCGCATCAGCCGATCCAGCTTCGCCGAACGCAAGGGGGTGGCGCCATGAGCGACGCCATTTTGCGGGTGGAACACCTGATGATGCACTTTGGCGGCATCAAAGCGCTGAACGACGTCAATCTGGAGGTGGAACGCGGCTCCATCACCGCGCTGATTGGCCCCAACGGCGCCGGCAAGACCACGGTATTCAACTGCCTGACCGGCTTTTACCGCGCCAGCGGCGGCGCGATCCTGCTCAATACCCACAAGCGGCCGACCGACGTGATCCAGGTGCTGGGGCAGAAGTTCCGCGCCGGCGACTGGATACGCCCAAAGCGGCTCGGTTCGCGCCTCTATTACAAGATGTTCGGCGGCACCCACCTGGTGAACCGCGCCGGGCTGGCGCGCACCTTCCAAAATATCCGTCTGTTCCGCGAAATGTCGGTGGTGGAGAACCTGCTGGTGGCGCAGCACATGCAGAGCAACCGCAACCTGATCGCCGGGGTGCTGAATACGCCGGGCTACCGCCGGGCGGAGAGCGCCGCGCTCGATCACGCCTTCTACTGGCTGGAGGTGGTGGATCTGGTGAGCTGCGCCAACCGGCTGGCGGGGGAGATGTCTTACGGCCAGCAGCGGCGGCTGGAGATCGCGCGCGCCATGTGCACCGCGCCGGAGATGATCTGCCTCGATGAGCCGGCCGCCGGGCTGAACCCGGTGGAGACGGCCACGCTGAGCCGCATCATTCGCTTCCTGCGGCAGCATCACGGCATCACGGTGCTGTTGATCGAGCATGACATGGGCATGGTAATGGAGATCTCCGATCGGGTGATCGTGCTCGATCACGGCGATGTGATCGCCCGCGGCACGCCGCAGGAGATCCAGCACAACGAGGCGGTGATCGCCGCCTACCTGGGCGCGGATGAAGAGGAGCTGGCGGGATGAGCGAAGCGATGTTGGAATTTCGCGAAGTGGATGTGTTTTACGGGCCGATCCAGGCGCTGCGCCAGGTGTCGCTGCAGGTGAACGCCGGGGAGACGGTGGCGCTGATCGGCGCCAACGGCGCGGGCAAGTCCACGCTGTTGATGTCGATCTTCGGCCAGCCGCGCATCGCCGGCGGGCAGATCCTGTTTGGCGGCGAGGACATCAGCCGTCGCTCCACGCACTTTGTTGCCAGCAGCGGCATCGCGCAGGCGCCGGAGGGGCGGCGCATCTTTCCGGACATGAGCGTGGAGGAGAACCTGCTGATGGGCACCATCACCGTCGGCAATCGCTACCTGGAGGAGGATTTGCCGCGCATGTTCGAGCTGTTTCCGCGCCTCAAGGAGCGGCGCAACCAGCGGGCGATGACCATGTCCGGCGGCGAGCAGCAGATGCTGGCGATCGCCCGCGCGCTGATGAGCCGGCCGAAGCTGTTGCTGTTGGACGAGCCGAGCCTGGGGCTGGCGCCGATCGTGGTGCGGCAGATCTTCGGCGTGCTGCGCGAGCTGACCCGCAGCGGCATGACGCTGTTTCTGGTGGAGCAGAACGCCAACCACGCGCTGAAACTGTCCGATCGCGGCTATGTGATGGTCAATGGCCAGATCCGCCTCACCGGCAGCGGCCAGGAGCTGTTGAACGATCCGGAGGTGAGAAAGGCCTATCTGGGCGGCGGCTGAGCGCCGCCCCACGGGCAGGGATGCCCGCGTTCATTTTTCAGCGGCGTTGCGCTCTTGGCCATCGTAGTGCGAACGGGCCGCTCTGAAGGCGTCGGCGGAGGCGATAATCCACGACCAGAGCGGCAGCATGTTGAGCAGCATCTCTTCCCCCGCGTCGGTGATGGTGTAAACCACGCGGGGCAGTTTCTCCTGATAATCGCAGCGCGATATCAGCCCGTCCCGCTCGAGATGGCGCAGCGTCCGCGTCAGCATTCTCTGCGTCACGCCCGCCAGTTGGCGGCTTATCTCGCCGTGGCGCAGCGGCCCGTGAGTGCCCAGGATATGCAATATCCCCAGCGACCAACGGTTGCCCGCATGCGCGAGGATCTCACGCTTCAACCCTTCATCGTCGTTGCTCAGTTCTTCACAGAACGCCTGCGAAAATTGCAGTAGCGCTGCGCGATCGCTCGTCATATTCCTCTCCGGTATCACGCGTGTACCTAATTGAACCCGTTTTTGTCAGCTGTCAGGATGACGCAGTGTCAAGACAGGAGGCAAGCATGAAATCCACAAATCCATCTATCAATACCGTGCTCATACTCGGCGCCGGTGAACTGGGGTTGCCGGTACTGCGAGCGATGAGCCGGCAGGCTCGGTTATCTCCATCTTTAAAAATCAGCGTGCTGCTCCGGCCGGAGGCTGCACGCGCCGTCAGCGGCCCGCTCCGGGCGCGGCGGGATGCGCTGGCGCGGCTCGGCATCGCCGTGGTGGAAGGCGATCTGCAGCAAAACGGCGTGGAGGCGCTGAGCGCGCTATTCCGTTCCTTCGACGCGGTGATCAACTGCAGCGGCTTTGTCGGCGGGGCGGGCACGCAGATAAAGATCACCCAGGCCGTCTTGCAGGCGGGCGTGGCGCGCTATTTCCCGTGGCAGTTCGGCGTGGACTACGATGTCGTGGGTAAAGGCAGCGGGCAACAGGTGTGGGATGAACAGCTTGAGGTGCGCCACCTGCTGCGTGCGCAGAAGGCGACGGAGTGGGTGATTGTTTCCACGGGCATTTTTACCAGCTACCTGTTTGACCCCGCCTTTGGCGTGGTGGATGCGGCAAGCAAAACGGTGCGCGCGCTGGGCGACTGGCGCTACGCGGTGACGCTGACCACCCCTGAGGACATTGGCCGGCTGACGGCCGCGATTTTTTTCCATCGGCCCGCGTTTCGCAACCAGGCGGTTTATATCGCCGGCGACACGCTGACCTACCGCGAGCTTGCCGAACTTATGCAGGCGCACTGGGGCGTGGAGGTCAACAGGATCCTGTTGGACAAAGAGCGGCTGCGGGAAGATGTGCGGAACCATCCGCGTGACGTCGGCGCCAAATACCGGCTGGCTTTCGCCCGGCCCGACGGCGTGGCCTGGGATAAGGCGAAAACCTTCAATGCGCGCCAGGGCATAGCCACCACCACCGCCGAGCAGTGGCTGGCTTCTCAGGGCGGTTAATCGCCTGAGCGCCGCAGTCAGAACTGGCGCTGCATCCAGCGCACGTTCAGCCGCACCAGCGCGATGATGGCGCCGGAGAGCAGTCGCAGCCCGGCGGGCATGTCGCGGCGGCGGATGTCCAGCAGCAGCACGGTGCGCACCTGCGGGCTGTCGTTCCATACCTCGTGCTCGAAGGTATCGTCCCACAGCATGAACTCCCCCTCGTGCAGCCGGTATTCGCGGCCGTCCACTTTCAGCACCGCCGCCGGCGCGCCGTCGGCGCGTTTGGGCATGTCCAGCACCAGATAGCCGCGCAGAATGCCGCGAAACGGCCCGCGATGGGGCGGCACCTGTTTGCCGGGCGCCAGGAAGGAGAGCGAGGCGGACAGCACGTCAGGCGACGAAGCGATCAGCGCCGCCAGCGTCGGGCAGCGCGCCAGGTTGTGGGGGATGGGCTGGCCATAGGCCTTCATGATGAACATGCGCCAGTCGCGCGCGTCATTGGCGGAGATCGACGCCTGCTGGCTCATGATCTCGTGAAAACGGGGAATATTGTGCAGATCGTGGGCGACGGTCAGCGCCTCTTCGCGGATCTGCCGCCATTGGGCGGTGAAACGTTCGGCGTCGGGGAACAGCGCGGCGCTGTCGAGCACCGGTTGGCCCTGAATGCGGCGATCGTAAACATTGCGCAATGCGAGCACGGACCAATCATAAATCGCGGACATCATAATGACCTCGCCTCAGGAAACGCCAAAGGGACACTGCGCGCTTCTTCGGCGCGGCGCGTGGACGGCCTGGGAAGAACGGCAGGAAAAATTGGTACGCTTCAATAGATTAGCACAGCATTTTGGCAACCGTGCGTCGGTGAGCGTGTCGATGGGCGGTGAAAAAAACCACACAATTAAAGTGTGACGCATATCGCATTTATCGGGCCGGTTGGTTAAAATATCGCAACTTGCCGCACCTGTCCGGATTTTGTTTACCATGGAACACGCTCCCGTTTCGCGCTCAACCGCCTGGTTGCGCGTGGTTATCCTTGCCGTCTCGGCCTTTATCTTCAACACCACCGAGTTTATTCCGGTCGGTCTGCTGAGTGATATCGCCGCCAGCTTCTCGATGCAAACCGAACAGGTCGGCTTGATCATTACCATTTACGCCTGGATCGTCGCCGCCGCCTCGTTGGCGTGCATGCTGCTGACCAGCAAGATTGAGCGCCGCAAGTTGCTGATCGGCGTGTTCATGCTGTTTATCGCCAGCCACGTGCTGACCGCCGTGGCCTGGAACTTCACCACGCTGGTCATTTCGCGCGCCGGCGTGGCGCTGGCGCACTCGGTGTTCTGGTCTATCACCGCCTCGCTGGCGATCCGCGTGGCGCCGCCGGGCAAGAAAGCCCAGGCGCTGAGCCTGCTGGCGGGCGGCACCGCGCTGGCGATGGTGCTCGGGCTGCCGCTCGGGCGGGTGGTCGGGCAGCTGCTCGGCTGGCGCATGACCTTTATCGGCATCGCGGTGTGCGCCACCCTGGCGCTGGTGCTGCTGTGGCGCCTGCTGCCGGTGCTGAAAAGCGAGCATTCCGGTTCGCTGGCCAGCGTGCCGCTGCTGTTCAAGCGCCCGGCGCTGGTGGCGCTTTACATGCTGACCATCATTGTGGTGACGGCGCACTTCACCGCCTACAGCTACATTGAGCCGTTTATCCAGACCGTGGCCGGGCTGTCGGAGAACTTCACCACGCTGATGCTGCTGCTGTTCGGCGCCGCCGGCATCGTCGGCAGCCTGCTGTTCAGCCGCTACAGCGAGCGGTTTCCTTCCGGCTTCTTCATCGGCGCCATCACGCTGCTGGCCTTGAGCCTGCTGCTGCTGTTGCCGGCGGCCGGCAGTGAAAGCCACCTGACGGTGCTGTGCATCTTCTGGGGGATGGCGATCATGGCGATCGGCCTGTCGATGCAGGCCAAAGTGCTGAGCCTGGCGCCGGACGCTACCGACGTGGCGATGGCGATTTTCTCCGGCCTGTACAACTTCGGCATCGGCAGCGGCGCGCTGCTGGGCAACCAGGTGAGCCTGCATCTGGGCATGGGCAATATCGGCTTCGTCGCCGCGCCGCTGGCGCTGATCGCCCTCGGCTGGTGCCTGTTGAGCGTCTACCGCAGCGAACGGCTGCAGCAGCACCACAGCCGTTAACCTGCCGATTCGGGATGCCGCTGCGGCATCCCGCGCTACATTTTCCTGCTATAAAACAGGCTGCTGCAGCGTTTTATGCTTAACTTTTTTTCATAGTCTGCTAATTAAAAATTTAACTCCGACGCCGCTTCGCTAGCATAGAAAGTCATCAAAAATGTTAATGCGAGGTTAATGGTGAGTGAATCTGTAGCGGCGTCGCCGATCCATGCGCGGGATTTGGCGGCCAGAATCGACGCCTTGCCCGCGTCGGCCGGCCTGTGGCGCTTTATCATTCTGCTGTCGCTGGGCGGCTTTTTCGAACTCTACGATCTGTTCCAGACCGGCTATATCAGCACTGGCCTTATCGCCGACGGCATTTTCCACACCGGCGCGCAGGGCGTTTTCGGCGTGTCGGATCAGGCGGCCTTTGCCTCCGCCACCTTTCTCGGTCTGTTCGTCGGCGCCAGCCTGCTGAGCCCGTACGCCGATCGCTTCGGCCGGCGCGCCACCTTTATGTTCGCCCTGATCTGGTATGGCGCCTTCTCGCTGCTGTTGGCGTTTCAACAGCAGGCGGAATGGGTGATCTTTCTGCGTTTTCTGGTGGGCGTCGGGCTCGGCATCGAGTTGGTGACCATCGATACCTACATGACGGAGTGGGTGCCCGCGCACTTGCGCACCCGGGCTTTCGCCTTCGCGTTCTTCGTGCAGTTTCTGTCGGTGCCGGCGGTGGCGCTGATGTCCTGGTGGCTGGTGCCGCAGACGATTTGGGGGCTGAGCGGCTGGCGCTATGTGGTGATTGCCGGCGCGCTGGCTTCGCTGGTGATCTGGCTGGTGCGCAAGGGGCTGCCGGAGTCGCCGCGTTGGCTGGTGCAACAGCGGCGCTATGCGCAGGCCCGGCAGGTGATGCGGGACATGGAGCGGCGCTGCGGCGTGGCGGCCGCGGACTTCCCGTCGCGCCCGGTGGACGATGCCGAGGGAGCGCCGCTGCGCGGCCGCTTTCGCGACATCTGGGCGCCGCAATATCGCGATCGCACGCTGATGCTGGTAGTGATGAATTTCTTTCAGGCCATCGGCTTCTTCGGCTTCGGCAACTGGCTGCCGGCGCTGCTGTCGGGCAAGGGCGCTTCGGTCACCCACAGCCTGCTGTACGCTTTCTTTATCACGCTGGCCTACCCGCTGGGCTCGCTACTGTGCAGCTTCTACGCCGACAAGATGGAGAACAAGTGGCAGATCGTGTTGTCCTGCCTGGTGACGGTGATCTTCGGCTCGCTGTTCGCACTGCAGAACAACCCGCTGTGGCTGATCCTGTGCGGTTTCTTCATCACCTGGTCCAACGCCTGGCTGACCTACAGCTACCACTCTTACCAGTCCGAGATCTTCCCGACCCATATCCGCGCCCGCGCCGTCGGTTTCTGCTACTCCTTCAGCCGGCTGTCGACGGTGTTCAGCAGTATCATCATCGGCATTATCTTGCAGTACGGCGGTTCGCTGGGGGTGATCGCGTTTATCGTCGCCAGCATGCTGATCGTGATGCTGGTGATCGGGCTGTTCGGCCCAAAAACGCGCGGTATCGATCTGGAAAACATCTGACGTTTTGCGCCGGCGGCGACGCCGGCTTCTTCAGCAAAAAAACTCGCGATCATGCGAAAATTATTCCGTTATCACTGCCTTTACGCCTGCCGTACTGTTAACCCGTACAAAATCCAATTCGATACCGAGCGGGGAACACGTCATGAGCACCCTTACCGCGCCCGATGGCGCACGCATTTTCTATAAGGATTGGGGCCGCGGCCAGCCGATCCTGTTCTCCCACGGTTGGCCGCTGTCCGCCGACGCCTGGGACAACCAGATGCTGTTTTTCGGCCAGAGCGGATTCCGCGTGATCGCCCACGATCGCCGCGGCCACGGCCGTTCGGAGCAAACCTGGCACGGCAACGACATCAACCAATACGCTGACGATCTGGCCCTGCTGATCGAAACGCTGGATCTGCGCAATCTGATCCTGGTCGGCCATTCCACCGGCGGCGGCGAAGTGGCGCGCTACATCGGCCGTCACGGCAGCGATCGGGTGGCGAAGGTGGTGCTGGTCGGCGCCGTACCGCCGCTGATGCTGCAAACGCCGGTCAACCCTGAGGGTACGCCGATGGCGGCCTTCGACGGCATTCGCAGCGGCGTGGCGGGCAACCGCTCGCAGTTCTTCAAAGATTTGGCGGTGCCGTTCTATGGCCTCCACTGCGACGAGGTGGAGAGCAATGCGGGGCTGATCGACCACTTCTGGCTGATGGGCATGCAGGGCGGCGTGAAAGGGCAGTACGAGTGTGTGCGCGCGTTCTCCGAAGTGGATTACACCGCCGACCTGCTGGCGATCGACAAGCCGACGCTGCTGGTGCACGGCGACGCCGATCAGATCGTGCCGATCGGCGCCTCGGCGCTGAAAGCCGCTAAGCTTATGCAACAGGCGGAGCTGAATGTTTACGCCGGCGGTTCGCACGGTTTGGCGCAGATCGATCCCGATCGCTTCAACGCCGATCTGCTGGCCTTCATCCAAAATTCGCCGTTTTAAGGGGGCGCGATGAACCTGACTGCTATCGCCGCCCGCTGCGCACAGCGGCTGCATGCGCCTGTGGTGCGCTGGCTGCTGCTGCTCGCCATTTGCGCCGCCTATATTCAGGGCGGGTTGGTCAAAGCGCTGAACGTCGAAGGCGCGGTCGCCGAGATGAGCCACTTCGGCCTGCAGCCGGCGGCGCTGTTCGCCGTGCTGGTGACGCTGCTCGAACTGGCGGCGTCGGCGCTGATCCTGAGCGGCTTTTATCGCTGGCTCGGCGCGTTGGCGCTGGCCGGTTTTACCCTGATGGCGACGCTGATGGCCAATCCGTTCTGGCAGTTCGACGGGGCGGAGCGCGGCCAGATGATGAACGGATTTTTTGAACACCTTGGGCTGGCCGGCGCGCTGTTGCTGGTGGCATTTAACGATTTGAAGGAGCGAACAGATGGCTGAGCAGACGGAAAACAAGGCGGCGGCGGGCGGCTTCGCGCCGCTGAAAATCCCATTATTTGCGGTGCTGTGGGGTGCCACGGTGCTCGGCAACGTCGGCAGCTTTATGCGCGACGTCGCCAGCTCGTGGCTGATCACTGACCTGTCGAGCAACCCTTCGGCAGTGGCGCTGATGCAAACCGCCGCCACGCTGCCGGTGTTCCTGCTGGCGATCCCGGCCGGGGTGCTGTCGGACATTCTCGATCGGCGGCGCTTTCTGATCTTCGTGCAAATTCTGCTGGCCTGCGTGAGCGGCAGCCTGCTGGTGCTGTCGCAGACCGGTTCGCTGACGGTGGAATATTTGCTGGCGCTGACGTTCGTCGGCGGCATCGGCGCGGCGTTGATGGGGCCGACCTGGCAGGCGATCGTGCCGGAGCTGGTGCCGCGCGCCGAGCTGAAAAACGCCGTGGCGCTGAACTCGCTGGGCATCAACATCGCTCGCTCCATCGGCCCGGCGGCCGGGGGGCTGCTGCTGGCCAGCTTCGGTGCCGGCGCGGCCTACGGCGCGGACGTGATGAGCTATGTGCTGGTGATTGCGGCGTTGCTGTGGTGGAAGCGGCCGAAGGCCGAAGACAGCGGCCTGTCGGAGCACTTTTTCGGCGCCTTCCGCGCCGGCCTGCGCTATGCCCGCTCCAGCCGCGAGCTGCACGTGGTGCTGCTGCGGGCGGCGGTATTTTTCGCCTTCTCCAGCTCGGTCTGGGCGCTGTTGCCGCTGGTGGCGCGCCGCATGCTGGGCGGCAGCGCCGGCTTTTACGGCGTTTTGCTGGGGGCGGTGGGCGCCGGGGCGATCCTCGGGGCTATTGTGCTGCCGCGCCTGCGTCAGCGGCTGAATGCCGACGGGCTGGTGTTGCTGGCGGCGGTGTTGACGGCGGCGGTGATGGCGGCCCTGTCGCTGGCGCCGCCGCAGTGGCTGGCGGTGGTGCTGCTGTTGGTGCTGGGCGCAGGCTGGATTATCGCGTTGACCACGCTCAACGGTGCGGCGCAGGGCGTGCTGCCCAACTGGGTGCGCGGCCGCGGCCTGGCCATCTACCTGATGGTGTTCAACGGCGCGATGGCGGCGGGCAGCCTGCTGTGGGGGCTGGTGGCGCAGGAGCTGGGCGTGGCAGCCACGCTGCTGGTCGGCGGCGTCGGCCTGTTGGCGGCGGGGCTGCTGTTCCACCGCCTGCGTCTGCCGACCGGTGAGGCCGATCTGCAGCCGTCGAACCATTGGCCGGAACCGTTGGTCAACACGCCGGTCGAAAACGATCGCGGCCCGGTCATGATTCAGGTGGAGTACCGCATCCGCGAACAGGATCGGCCGCAGTTCTTGCGCACGCTGCTGATGCTGGAGCGGGCGCGCCGCCGCGATGGCGCTTACGCCTGGGGTATCACCGAGCATACCGGCGATCCGGAATGCATCATGGAGTGGTTCCTGGTGGAGTCCTGGGCGGAGCATCTGCGGCAGCACCAGCGGGTGTCGCACGCCGACGCCGATCTGCAGCAGGAGGCGCTGCGCTTCCATATTGGCCCGGAGAAACCGGTGGTGCATCACTTCCTGTCGTTGGACAGGCGGCAGGTGAAGCATTAACTGCACGGCCAGGCGGTGAGAAGGTGCTATGCTTTTGGTCGGTTCGGCGGCGCGGCCGCCGTAAGACGAATGTAGTCAGTACAGGGAGACACATTGATGACGGCACCTTCTGCTTTTGCCCGCGAGCTTGGGCTGCGCTATCCGATCGTTCAGGGGCCGATGAACGGCGCGTCGCCGCCGGCGTTGGCGGTGGCGGTGAGCAACGCCGGGGCGCTGGGATCGTGCGCGGCGGCGCTGTTTTCACCGGCGGTGATCCTCGAACGTGTGCAGCAGATCCGCGCGCAGACCGCCGCGCCGTTCAACATCAACCTGTTTCTGCTCAATGAGCAGCACCCGGATCTCGCCGAACTGAAGCGCGCCCAGCACCTGCTGCGGCCGTTCCGCGAAGCGCTGGGGCTGAGCGAGCCGCCGATCCCCACTCAATTCGCCGAAAACAACCGCGACCAGATCGCAGCCTTGCTGGAGGCTGCGCCGCCGGTGGTCAGCTTCACCTTCGGTGTGCTGCCGCGCGCCACGGTCACGCAGTTCAAGAAGGCCGGTTCACGGGTGATCGGCACCGCCACCACGGTGGCGGAAGCCCGCGCCTGGGAAGAGGCGGGCGCCGACTTCGTTTGCGTCTCGGGCTCGGAGGCGGGCGGCCACCGCCCGACCTTCCTCGGCGATATCGAACAATCCTGCGTCGGGCTGATGGCCCTGCTGCCGCAGGTGGTGGCGGCGGTGAAAATCCCGGTGATCGCTGCAGGCGGCATCATGAACGGGCGCGGCATCGCGGCGGCGCAATTGCTGGGCGCGCAGGCGGCGCAGCTCGGCACCGCGTTTCTGTGCAGCCCTGAGTCGGGCATCGCCGAAGCCTGGCGGGCGGCGCTGAGCAACGCCGGCGATGACAGCACGCGCCTGACGCGCGCCTTCAGCGGCCGCCCGGCGCGCGGCATCGTTAATGATTTCATGCGGCAGATGCGCGCGGAAGAGGCGCAGATCCTGCCTTATCCGGTGCAGAACGCGCTCACCGGCGATATCCGCCAGGCGGCGGCCAGGGCCGGGCGCGGGGAGTTTATGTCGCTGTGGGCCGGGCAGGGTGTCGGTCTGGCGCGGCCGATGCCGGCGGCGCAGCTGGTCGCCACCCTGGCGGCGGAGCTGGCAGCGGTGTGACCTCGTCTGCGCGATTTATTGCTGTGGCAATGTAAAAAGACGCCGGGGTGAGGCCTGATAAGAGATGAACAGTCCGGCGTTCGCGCCGGACTGTTGGTTTCTTGGCTAGACGAGAATATCGGCGGAAGCGTCGATATGCCCAACGATTTTAACCAGGAAATCAGGTGATTGATTGCCGGAGAGATTGATGGCCAGATCGGTGAGATTCTGCTGCGCGTCATAATTCAGCGCCGCTTCATACAACGAGCCGCTTAAACTATCCACGAAGTGCAACTCGCCCCCCTCGGCCTTAGCCGTCTGGTTGAGCCACGACAGGTCGATTTTATCCACCGCCGTCTGGAAATCGCGGATCCAATCCGGCGCGGCGGCTTGGCTGTCGCCGGTTTCGCGGAAGACGAAGGTGTCCGCGCCTGCATCGCCCCAGAGCTGATCGGCGCCGCCGGCACCGTAAATGATGTCGTTGCCTGCACCGCCTTTTAGCGTATTGTTCAGCGCGTTGCCCACAAGAATGTCGGCGCCGCTGCCGCCGATGATATTTTCAATCTGCGCGCCGTAGGCGATGGCGATATTCGCCTTCAAGCCGCCTACATCAGAGAATGCGCCTTCGTTAATGTTGATGCGCTGATCCTGGCTGTAGCCTGAAAAATCCAGCGTGTCATTGCCGCCGGCATCCCAGATAGCCGCCACGATTTTGTCCGTGGACGCTTTAACGCTCAGAAAGTCTCTGTCCGTATTCGAGTTGAAACCATAGGTGGTATCGCCGGTGCGCGTGGTGGTATTCGCGCCGTAAAGCTTCTGTATGGCGGTAATATCATCCAGCTGCGGTCCTGATGGCCAAACGCCTTTATAGTCAGCGCTGGTGTATTGTTCGTTAAAATAGCTCATCAAAGAATATTGATGGTCGTCTTCATAATACTTCGCCGAGTTGGCGTAGGTGGGGTAGGTGGCATTTGACGCATCATAATTGCCGGGATGAGAAAGCCCCAACGCATGCCCTATTTCATGGGTAAGCGTATCCCTGGCGTAGTTATTGGTTTGCGGATTGGAGGCGTCGTAGCCGTTATTACCGCTGATCCAAATGGTGCTTTTGAGATTGCTCTGCGTACTTTCATACGAGGTGTAATTGCCCCCGCTGGCCGCCTTATAAAAACCAAACTTTATATCTGCATTTTTCGCGTCGTTGCCTTTAACCTCGGTGAACGTGATGTTGGCCACATCCGACCAGGATTGCAATGAAAGCTTGGTTTGGGTTTGCTGAGCGGCGGTAAGCTGTGCGGCGCCCGTCTTGTCGCTGCCGGTATAGACGGGGAAAGAGTAGGTCAAGGTAGCCGCATGGTCGGTCACGCCTTTGCCATTGGCGGAATAATGGCTCCTCAGCAGCAGATCTGAAACCTCTTGCGTGGTATATGACGGTTTACTGCTCTCCGCGTGATCGCCTCTTTCATAACGGGTTAAATAATCGGAAATCTTATCGGTAGCTAATGACATATCAAACTCCTTTGGACGTTGACAATATTGCACCTAACGCTCTATATGCTCGTACACAGGTTTGAAAATCAGGGGTAATTAATGTGATATCATTGGCTTGCCTCCTTGGTCTGGCTTGAATATTGCGTTCAAGCGGAATATATCCTTATCATTAATCACGGTGAGGAATTAATTGTGCACTGCGATTGAGTTAAAGCAGTATAAACACAATTATTTTATTAATGAGTTATTCTTATATGAATCTTTTACATAAGATATGAGTAAAAGACTTGTTTAAATAACTCGTTGGAATTAAATCTTTATTTAATATTTCTCTGTAATCGGCGCGCGGCATTGGCGTTGCTGATTTATCTTTCTGTTTTTCCAGCTTTTTATCTGTGAAATGCGGTGAGTAGCCGCCATTGCCGTAACGCATAGAGGCGGCCGCACGCCGGCTGTCGTCATTAATCGGATACGGGATTATTGAGGGCGCCCGCGTACACCGATTAACTTGCCTGATGCTTAAAAACTGTAGGTGCCCTGCGCCAGCACGAAGTTCATATCTTTCAGCCCGGCATGGTGCTGCAGGCTGTGGCCGACGTCGAAGTAGACGTAGGCCACCTTGAACTGGAGATCGCTTCTCGGCGTCCAGGTGGTTTCGACCTGGTACTGGTTGCCGATAAAGCGCGATCCCTGTTCGCTGCCTTTCACCGGGCGCATTGGCCCGAGATAGAAGGCGTCCTCGCGGCGTTGCCGCCATAAGGCGTCCCAGCTGAAGTCGATGGCCAGGGTTTGCCACGGCGTAATGGTGACCGAAGGATGGATGGCGATCAGGTTAGCCGGCGCCACCAGCCCGTTTTCGGTCAGGTAGGGCAGCTTGGGGTACATGGCGTTGAAGGTGTTGAGCTGCCCATCGTGACCGTTTTTGTCGCCGCTGGCGATGCCAATCTTGCCGCCGAAGCGCGGCCGCCAGCGCCAGTCGCTCACCGTATAGCCGGCGTGCGCCGACGCCGACCAGGCGCGGATATCGCGCTGTTCTGCGCTGCCGAACTGCCAGGCAGCTTCATTATCCCAGTCGAACCCCCGCGCTGCGCCGAAGATGCGTGCGCCGACGGTATAGCGCCGCTCTTGCCCGCTAAGCTGCGCGTAGTGGGCGTCGTTATCCTCAAAGCCAAAGGTGTAGAGATCGAGCGAGGACGCCAGCGGCGTCAGCGGCGTGGTGCCGTACAGTCCCCACACCTTTTGGCTGTTGTCGGTATCGTCGTCGAAACTGCCGGTTTTAAGGGTGACGGGATGGCCGATAAAGGCGTCGAGGCGGTTTTTATCCTTGACCCAGCTGGCGCGGATAGCATCGAAGGAACGGCGCACGTTGGGGCCGTCGCGGGTGCCCAGCAGGTGCAGCGAGCCCAGCGCAATCTCCTGGCGGCCGACCCGCAGGGTGCCGAGGCCGTAGGCAGTGGGCAGTTTCATATCTACATAGCCCTGCCCGAGGTAGGCATGATCTTCGTCGGTCGGCTTGCGCCCGCGATCGCGCGGCGTGGCCAGCGACGATCCCACTTGCACATAGGCGCCGAAATAGTCGCCGTAGTCGAGGCGCGCGCCAACCAGCAAGCGCTGCATGAAAGTGTCGTCGCGTCCGCCGCTCAGATCCCGTTGATCCGTCCATTCATAGCGCTCGCGCAGTGAACCGTCGAAAGATAAGGTGGCCGCATCGCCCAACGGGATGTTTTTCCAGGGGGAAGCGGCGGGCTCCGCCGCCAGAGCGGGAAGCGTGGAGAACAGCAACAGTGCGGGTAACGTGCGTTTCATCATGAATATCCGAAGAAAAAAGCGCGCCGCAGCGCGCCTTGGGTTTATTTGGCCGTCTGGTGAATTTCGGCGATGTAGCCGCCGGGGAAACGCACCAGCGCCGAGGCGCGGCGTTCCGCCGCCGTCGAACGCCACAGCACCTGCGCGCCGCTGGCCGTCGCTTTGGCCAGCGTGGCCTGCAGATCCTCGACGCCATAGCCGGTGCGCTCATGGCCGAACGGATAAGGCAGATGCCCATCAGTGACGAAAATGCGCGTTTTGCCAAAACGCGAGTCCAGTTCGATCTGGCGGATCTTGCCGTTATCGTTGCGGCCGATCGCCGCATCGCTGACCTGCTCGTCGCGCACGACTTTGCCGTGCGAGAACGTCTGATAGCTTTTCAGGAAGTCATCGACGCGGTAAGCGGAGAGATACAGGCGGTTTTCCGGCACGCTCAGCAGCGGCTTGTAGTTGGGCGCCTTGGTGTGCCAATAAAGCTGCATGTTGACGCCGCCGGGCCATTGGATCACCGCGTCGCGCCCAATCGGATCGTCGAAGGGGGCGACCAGCACATCGGCGCCGGCGGCCCTGGCCTGCCGGATAGCGGCGTCCATATCCCTGACCAGAAAACCGTTGCGTTCGACGCCGAACGGGTACGGGATCGGCGTTTTGAAATCGAACACCGAGAAGCTGCCGGCCGGCGTCAGTATCAGCTGGGAATAGGTTTCGCTCGACGTCGGCGTGACGTTGACCAGCACGCGTTCAGTGCGGGTGCCGCCGAAGGTTTTCAGGATGCTGTCGACAAAGGCATCCATCTTGCCGCGTTCGACGTAGACATGGGTGGTGTCATATTGCGGCCCCACGGCGAGAGATGCCGTATCGGCCGCCCATGATACGGCAGGGAGCAGCAGCGCAAGGGCCGATATCCTCAGCCGACGAGAAGAAATACCGATAATGTGTTGCATGATGACCTCCAGGTAGCGGTTATTTTCCTGAGTGCAGCGTAATTTCCTATGAGCTTTCCCGTCGGCTGAAAAATAAAAGCTAAAAACGCAACGCGCGTGATGAAACGCTAAATAGGGGCGAAGTTCTGACGCCCCGGCGAATATGGCGCAGGTGCAGAACATTTATTCTTATTGGCGTAAACGGTGAGGCACCGGGCCAGCAGGCCCGCTATCGCTAAGGGACGGCGCTGATAATGCGGCCCGCCTCGTCGCGTGTTGAAGTGAATTGAGGATAATCCATAACGGTGTTCTCCTTGCTGGGATATATCGTATTAGCGCGCTGAATTTACGTTCTTCATTGCCCTCTCAATATAAATACAGCATTAAAAGAATTGCCGCCCATCAAATTTTTATATGACTTGTTGAGTAAATACGAATAAGCGGGGAAATAAAGTATAACGGCGCACGCCGTGGCCGGCGTTGAGGGGCGGCGGTGTGGATCTCGGGAGGAAAAACGGCCTGCCGAAGCAGACCGTTGCGGGGAGTTTACGCCAGATCGAAGCGATCGAGGTTCATCACTTTGTTCCAGGCGGCGACGAAGTCATAGGCGAACTTCTCTTGCCCGTCGGCGCTGCCGTAGACTTCGGCCAGCGCGCGCAGCTGCGCGTGCGAACCGAACACCAGATCGACGCGGGTACCGGTCCATTTGACCGCGCCGCTGCGGCGATCGCGGCCTTCGAACAGGCCATCCTCACCCACCGGGTGCCAGGTGGTGCCCATGTCGAGCAGGTTGACGAAGAAGTCGTTGGTCAGCGCCTGCGGGCGATGGGTGAACACGCCGTGCTGCGTGCCGCCGACGTTGGCGCCGAGCACCCGCAGCCCGCCGACCAGCACCGTCATTTCCGGCGCGGTCAGGGTCAACAGCTGAGCCTTGTCGACCAGCAGCGTTTCGGCCGGCACGCGGTATTTGCCCTTCAGGAAGTTGCGGAAACCGTCGGCGAGCGGCTCCATCGCCTCGAAGGAGTCCACGTCGGTCTGTTCCTGCGAGGCATCCATGCGGCCTGAGGCGAACGGCACCGTCAGGGGCAAGCCGGCGTTCTTCGCCGCCTGTTCCACGCCCGCCGCGCCGGCCAGCACGATAAGATCCGCCAGCGAGACGCGCTTGCCACCGGTTTGCGCATCGTTGAAGGCGCGCTGGATGCCTTCCAGCGTGGCCAGCGTCGCGGCGAGCTGCGCAGGCTGGTTGACCGCCCAGTCCTTCTGCGGCGCCAGGCGAATGCGCGCGCCGTTGGCGCCGCCGCGTTTATCGGAACCGCGGAAGCTCGATGCGGAAGCCCAGGCGGTGGAGACCAGCGCGGACACCGGCAGGCCGGAGGCCAGCACCTTGCTTTTCAGCGCGGCGATGTCCTGCTCGTCGATCAGCGGATGATCGACCGCCGGGATCGGATCCTGCCAAATCAGCTCTTCCTGCGGCACTTCCGGGCCGAGGTAGCGCGCGCGCGGCCCCATGTCGCGGTGGGTCAGCTTGAACCAGGCGCGGGCGAAGGCGTCGGCCAGCTCTTCCGGGTGCTCATAGAAGCGGCGCGAAATCTTCTCGTAGGCCGGATCGAAGCGCAGCGACAGGTCGGTGGTCAGCATGGTCGGGCGGCGCTTCTTGTTGGGATCGAAGGCGTCGGGAATGGTTTCGCCGATGTCTTTCGCCACCCACTGGTGCGCGCCGGCCGGGCTTTGGCTCAGCTCCCATTCGTATTCGAACAGGTGGCGGAAGAAGTCGTGGTTCCACTGGGTCGGGGTGGTGGTCCAGGTCACTTCCAGGCCGCTGGTGATGGCGTCTTTGCCGACGCCGGTGCCGAAGGTGCTGTGCCAGCCGAGGCCCTGCGCTTCCAGCCCGGCCGCTTCCGGATCGGCGCCGACGTGAGACGCCGGGCCGGCGCCGTGGGTCTTGCCGAAGGTGTGGCCGCCGGCGATCAGCGCCACGGTTTCTTCGTCGTTCATCGCCATGCGGGCGAAGGTTTCACGGATGTCGCGCGCGGCGGCCACCGGATCAGGGTTGCCGTCCGGGCCTTCCGGGTTGACGTAGATCAGGCCCATCTGCACCGCCGCCAGCGGGTTTTCCAGATCGCGGTCGCCCGAGTAGCGACTGTTCGGCCCGCCGCTCAGTTCCAGCCAGATCTTCTCAGACCCCCAGTAGACGTCGTCCGGCTCCCAGGTGTCGGCGCGGCCGCCGGCGTAGCCGAAGGTTTTGAAGCCCATCGATTCCAGCGCCACGTTGCCGGTCAGGATAATCAGATCGGCCCAGGAGAGGTTGCGGCCGTATTTCTGCTTGATTGGCCACAGCAGGCGGCGCGCCTTGTCGAGACTGACGTTGTCCGGCCAGCTGTTGAGCGGGGCGAAGCGCTGTTGGCCTTCGCCCGCGCCGCCGCGGCCGTCGCCGATGCGGTAGGTGCCGGCGCTGTGCCAGGCCATGCGGATGAACAGGCCGCCGTAGTGGCCGAAGTCCGCTGGCCACCATTCCTGCGAGTCGGTCATCAGGGCGTGCAGATCCTGTTTGACCGCGGCCAGATCGAGGCTGTTGAAGGCATCGGCGTAGTTGAAGTCTTTATCCATCGGATCGGACAGGGGGGAGTGCTGATGCAGCGGTTTCAGGCTGAGCTGATTAGGCCACCAATCCTGATTGGTGGGGCCGTTCTGCGGTGCGGGCTGCTTGCCGCCCGAAAACGGGCATTTGCTTTCAGTTGTCATAATGCGCTCTCTGCTTCCGTAAAGATGCTCCAGCCGCCGGGCGTGGAGCGGTTAACAAGGCATGCGGGTAAGGCTTGCGTCGGGTGTTGCGCTAAATAACTGAACTCAATCGATTTACGTCACTCCCGTCGCCAACGGACAAAGGGTGACTCATGGCTAAGCTTAGTCAGCGGCGGCGGAGAGATAAAATAGGAATGAGTGAATATTGTGATAGCTTGCGGCGATTCATGACTGTGCTATTGATTGTCAGCACACCGCTTTATCGGCGCCGCAACATGAACGTGAGCACCGCGTCCGCCAGTTTGCCGAACGGCGCGCGCAGCAGGCCGGTAAAGTGCCAGCGGCTCTGGATGAAAACGCCCTTGGCGTGGCTCAGCGCCCGAAATCCTTCGATGCCGTGACAGGCCCCCATGCCGCTGGGGCCGATGCCGCCGAACGGCAGATCGTCCTGGGCGAAGTGCAGCAGGGTGGCGTTGACGCTGACGTTGCCTGAGGTGGTGTGCGTCAGCAGCCGATCCTGCTGCGCGCCTGCCGGGCCAAAGTAATACAGCGCCAGCGGGCGCGGCCCGGCGTTGATAACGTCGATCGTTTCATCAAAGGCGACGTAGGTGCGCACCGGCAGCAGCGGCCCGAAGATCTCTTCTTGCATGATCCGGCTGTCGTCGGGGGCGCCGACGATCAGCGTGGGGGCCAGGGTTTTCGGCCGTTCAGACGCCGAGTCCGGGCGATGGCCGACCGGAATGATTTGCGCGCCCCGCGCCTGGGCATCGGCCAGCAGGTCTTGCAAACGCTGATAGTGCCTGTCGCTGATGATGGCGCCGTAGTCGCTGCCCGTCGGCCCTGTGGGGTAAAACGCTTTGACCGCCGCGTCGTAGAGCGCAATGAAGTTCTCCACATCGTTCTGATGGATCAGCAGGTAATCGGGCGCGATGCAGGTTTGGCCCGCGTTCGACAGCTTGCCGAACGCCAGGCTGTTGACGTCTTTGGCGGTGAGCGCGCCGGGCGCCATGACCACAGGGCTCTTGCCGCCCAACTCGAGCGTCAGCGGCACCAGATTTTTAGCGGCCGCCTGCATGACCTGACGGCCGATCGCCGTACTGCCGGTGAACACCAGATGGTCGAACGCCAGCTCGCTGAATCTGGCCCCGATCTCCGGCCCGCCGGTCACCACGGCGATCTCGTCGGCGGGAAACTGCGCCGCCAGCATCGTCTCGATGAGCTGGCTGGTATGCGGCGTGAGCTCCGAAGGTTTCAGCATCACGCGGTTGCCGGCGGCCAGGGCGGTGGCCAGCGGGATGAAGGTCAACGATAAAGGGTAGTTCCACGGCGTCATGACGCCGATCACGCCCTTGGGCTGATATTGCACATAGGCGCGCGCAGCCTGGTACGGCAGGGCGACGTGGCGGCGCTCCGGCTTCATGAAGCGTTTCAGGTTGCGCAGCAGGTAATCGATCGCCTGCACGGTGACCAGAATCTCCAGAATGTCGGTCTCGTAAGGCGAGCGGTGGCCGAAGTCCGCGCTGACGGCCGCCGCCAGCGCGCCGCGCTGGGCCAGAATGGCGCTCCGCAAGCGGCGCAGGGCGGCCTTGCGCTGATCCATCGTCGGCGCGCCGTCGCGCAGGAAGGCGTGGCGCTGGGCGGCAAGCCGTTGCTCCATCGTCGTGGCGGTGTCATCTCCTTGCACTTGAATACTCCTGATGCCGATCGAAAGCGGGAATGCGGTTTGCCGAATTGGGTTTGACCTTAAAGTGAGCTTTAAACCTATACTCGTTAAACGATCAACGCAAGATCGTCGGCCAGCCGGGATGAGGGAGCCAGAGATCCCGGCGCCGCGCGCAGTATAAACCTTCTTTTTTAACCATAGTGTAAATGGGAGAAACGACATGGGTTATGTAACGACCAGCGATGGCGTCGAGATTTTCTACAAGGATTGGGGCCCTAAAAACGGCAAGGTTATCTATTTCCACCACGGCTGGCCGCTGTCCAGCGATGACTGGGATGCCCAGATGCTGTTCTTCGTGAACCAAGGGTTCCGCGTGGTTGCGCACGATCGCCGCGGCCACGGCCGCTCCAGCCAGGTGTGGGAAGGGCACGACATGGACCACTACGCCGATGACGTCGCCGCGGTGGTGAAACACCTCGGCGTACAGGGCGCGATGCACGTGGGCCACTCGACGGGCGGCGGCGAGGTAGTGCGCTATATCGTGCGCCACGGCGAGGACAAGGTGTCCAAAGCGGTGTTGATCAGCGCGGTGCCGCCGCTGATGGTGAAAACGGACAGTAATCCGCAGGGCACCCCAAAATCGGTATTCGATGATTTCCAGGCGCAGTTGGCCGCCAACCGGGCGCAATTCTATTACGACGTGCCCGCCGGCCCGTTCTACGGCTATAACCGTCCGGGCGCCAAACCGTCGGAGGCCATTATCTGGAACTGGTGGCGCCAGGGCATGATGGGCGGCGCCAAGGCGCACTATGACGGCATCGTCGCCTTCTCGCAGACCGATTTCACCGAAGATCTCAAGAAGATCGCCATTCCGGTGCTGGTGATCCACGGCGACGACGATCAGGTGGTGCCTTATCAGGATTCCGGCGTGCTGTCGGCCAAGCTGGTGCAAAACGGCACGCTGCATACCTACAAGGGCGCGCCGCACGGCATCCCGACTACCCACGCCGATCAGGTCAACGCCGATCTGCTGGCGTTCGTGAACAGTTAAACGCGAACAAGCACTTTGCTCCGCCCTGAGTGGGCGGGGCTTTTTTCATTGCGATGAGGAACGCCAATGCAAACGATCCTGGGCGCCAGTGGCCAGATCGCCCAAGAGCTGGCGCGTGAACTGAAGCGCGCGTACACCGATGATTTAAGATTGGTCAGCCGCAACCCGAGGAAGGTCAACGACAGCGATACGCTGGTTGCGGCCGATCTGCTCGATGCACAGCAGACCCTGACGGCGGTGAAGGGCAGTGAGGTGGTGTATTTCGCCGCCGGCCTGCCGCCGGATTCGGCGCTGTGGGAGCGGCAATTTCCGACCATGCTGCAGAATGCGCTGGACGCCAGCCGTACCGCGGGCGTGCCCTTTGTCTATTTCGACAATACCTATATGTATCCGCAGAACGGCGAGCCGCAGACGGAATCGACGCCGTTCGCGCCTCGGGGGCGCAAGGGACGGGTGCGCGCTCTGATGACCGAGAGGGTGCTCGACGAGATGAAGCGGGGGCAGATCCCCGTGCTGATCGGCCGTGCGCCCGAGTTTTATGGGCCGGGGAAAACGCAGAGCTTCACCAATGCGCTGATCGTCGACAGGCTGAAAGCGGGGGAAAAACCGCGCGTGCCGGTTCGCGATGACAGGCTGCGCACGCTGATCTGGACGCCCGACGCCAGCCGCGGGTTAGCTCGGCTCGGCAATACGCCCGACGCGTTCGGCCAGACGTGGCATCTCCCGTGCTGCGACGAGCGGCTCACCTATGCGCAGTTCGCCGCCTTGGCTTGCGAGGTGTTTGGGAAGGACATTTCATATTCCGTTATCGGCAAATGGGCGTTGATCGCCGCAGGGCTGTTTTCGTCCGGGGCGCGAGAGATGCGCGAGCTGCTGCCGCGCTACGAGCACGATAACCTGTTCGACTCGACCAAGTTCAAACAGCGTTTTCCCGATTTCGCCGTCACGACGTATCGCGCCGGGCTGGAAACGATTTGGCAGAACGCGCAAGCGCGACGTTAAGGCATCTGTCGCGCCATGAGCAGGCGCATTCGGCACCCTGTCATCACTCTGCCCTCATGATCCTCTCACACCGTCTCGATCGGCGCGAGCGAGCCTCGTCCTTCTCCGGGCGGGGCTTTTTATTGGCTATGGTACCCCGCTTGAGCGCCGCCAGCGCGAGGGTGATTGAGGGATATCCCTCATTGCGGCCCTGCCGGCGGTTATTTAAGCTGAATGGGCAATGCAACGGTGAATATGGAGATAATCATGACTGATTCAGTGTCCAACGATCGTAATCCCACCCCGGATGTGGCGGAAGACAACGCGTTTTTCCCATCCCCTTACTCCCTCAGCCAATACACCTCGTCCAAAACCGACTTCACGGGCGCCAGCTACCCGAACGCCTATCGCGGCGGCAAGTGGAAGGTGCTGATGATCGCCTCGCAGGAGCGCTACCTGCTGATGCAAAACGGCAAGTTCTTCTCCACCGGCAATCACCCGGTCGAGATGCTGCTGCCGATGTATCACCTGGATCTGGCCGGTTTCGAGATCGACGTCGCCACGCCGTCCGGCGATCCGGTGAAGCTGGAGATGTGGGCGTTCCCGCATGAAGATGAAGCGGTCAAGGCCACCTATGAGAAGTACCGCAGCCAACTCAAGCAGCCGAAAAAGCTGGCGGAAGTGGTGAAGGATCTGGATGGCGGCAACTACCTCGGCGTTTTCATTCCCGGCGGCCACGGCGTGCTCAACGATATCCCGTTCAGTGAAGAGGTGAAAAAGACGCTGCACTGGGCGCATGACCACGATCGCTACGTGATCTCGCTGTGCCACGGGCCGGCCGGTTTGCTGGCGGCGGGCATCGGCGAGAGCAAAGACGATTTCCTCTATCGCGGCTATGAGATGTGCGTGTTCCCGGACTCGCTTGATACCGGCGCCAACATCGATATCGGCTATATCCCCGGCCCGATGCCCTGGCTGGTGGGCGAACGCCTGCGTGAGTTGGGCGTTAAGATCGTCAACGCCGACATCACCGGCAAGGTGCATAAAGATCGGCGCCTGCTGACCGGCGACAGCCCGCTGGCTTCCAACAACCTCGGCAAACTGGCGGCAGAAACGCTGCTGGCCGACGTCGCCGCGCGATGAGCGACGAGATCGCGCAGCGCGCTTTCCAGACGGCGTTGGCGATGGACCACGTGCGCACCTTGTCCGCCATTCAGGGGCGGGTTCGCGCCTTCGCCGCGCCGTTCGGTTTCAACCGCTTTGTGCTGTTTTCCGCCTCCGCGGTGGCGGAGGCGGGGATCGAGCATATCTACTGGGTCGAGGGCGACTGGTTCGGTGAGGGGGAGGCGGTCGATGCGTTGACCTACGTGCGGCACTGCCCGGTGACCCGGCACATGCTGCGGGCCGCCGAACCGTTCTTCTGGACCAAAACCCGGGCGCAGCAGGGCGAGCGCTACCGGATTGTGCGCACGCCGCGCGGCGCCGGTCTGCACGGCGTGCAGATCCCGGTATTCGGCCCCGCCGGGTTGGAGGGGGCGGTCAGCCTGGGGGGCGAGCGCATCGACGCCTCGCCGCCGGTGCGGCTGGCGCTGTCGCTGGTGGGCGCGGCGGCTTTTCTGGCGGTGCGGAGGCTGTTCGAACCTGCTGCCGGTGAGGGGGAGGGCCGGCTGTCGGCGCGCGAGCGCGAGGTGCTGAGCTGGACCGCCATTGGCCGGCGGCAGGCGGATATCGCCGCGATGCTCGGCCTGTCTGAACGCACGGTGGAAAACCACCTGCGGCGCATTCGCCAACGTCTCGGCGCCGCCACCACCGCGCAGGCGATCAGCGTGGCGATCCGCCTGGGAGAAATCGCCCCCGAGAGCCGTTAGCCCGCCGCCATTTGCCGCAGCAGCCACGCGCGCAGCGCCATGATATCGGGGCGCTGCGCGGTCTCCTCGGTGGTCATCAGATAGTAGTTGGCGCCGGGCAACGCCATCTCGAACGGCGCGGCCAGCACGCCGCGCTGCAACAAATCGCGCGCCAGCAGCCGGCTGGCGATCACCACCCCCTGGCCCGCCACCGCCGCCTGCAGCGCATGGGTTTCGTCACTGAAGGTCAGCCCGGCTTCCACGTTCAATCCTTCCGGCCCGTAGCGCCGCCGCCAGTTCTCCCAGGTCGGCGAGTCGGCGGGCACCTGCCGATGCTCCACGTGAAACAGCGTCACCCGCTGCAAATCTTCGATGCACTCCAGCGCCAGCGCCGGGCTGGCCACCACGATAAAGCGATCCTCATGCAGCAGGGTGCAGTGCAGATCGCTTTCCGGCGTTTCGCGGTAGCGGATGGCGACGTCCACGGTGCGCTGGCTGAGATCTACCCGCTCGACGCTGGTGTGCAGGCGCAGATCGATGGCGGGAAACTCCGCCTTGAAATCCGCCAGGCGCGGCACCAGCCAGTGGGTGAGAAAGTTGGAGGTGGTGGTGACGGTCAGCGCCGGCGGCTGCCGGGCGCGGGTGATTTGGGCGACGGACTGCTCCAGCGCGGCGAAGGCGCGCTGGGTGCCGGCATACAGGATCTCGCCAGTCTCGGTCAGGCTGACGCCCTGCGCGCTGCGCTCGCACACCCGGCATGCCAGCACCGACTCCAGCAGTTTGATCTGATGGCTGATCGCCGTTGCGCTGACGCCCAGCTCCTCGGCGGCCAGTTTGAAGCTGCGGCAGACGGCCACGGCGTGGAAAGCGCGCAGCGCGCCCAGCGGCGGCAAACGGGTTTTTCTCATGACTGAATTATTCTCATCCAAGGCTGAAAACTATGAGTTTGTCTGACCGATTATACAAGAGATAGGCTACTGACATGTGAACAGGGAAATGAATTTATTTCATCATTTCCATCATGTCGGAGTGAACGATGAGCCTCTATATCAACAACGGCGCCCTGGGCGCCATGGAACACACGGGAACGGCGGCGAGCGCCCTGGCGCTCAGCGTGCCGGTCGCGGCGGGCGCCTTGCTGCTGAAGACCGAAAATCTGCTGGGCATCGGCGCGGCCCTGATGCTGCTGACGGCATTGGCGCTGGCGTTTCTCGGCGGCGCCACGCTGGCCCGCTGGCGGACGCTGCGGAACCGGCCTGCGCTGGCTATTCTCCGCCACGGCTTTTTACTGGCGGCGGCGGGATGGCTATTGATGCTGCTGATGCTGTTCGGCGGCCACGGCTGGCCGGCCCTGCTGCCGGGCCTCGCCCTCGGCGGTCTGGGGCAGGGCGTCGCCTACCGCACGGCAGGGGGGGAGAAAGGGGCCTTCGTCGTGGCGTGCAGGCTGACGACGGTGGTGACTCTCGTGGCCGTAGTGGTTGCCGTTTCGCTGGTGCAAACCTATGCGGCGCCGGGGATAAAGGGAGCCTGTTTCGCGCTGGCGCTGCTGGTCGATCTGGCCTTGCTGGGGGCGTTGATGGCGCGGATTGCGGAGCGTGACAGGGAGTGAGCCGCCGCGCCGCAGGTAAACAGCCCGCCGGTAAACCCGGCGGGCTTCGCTTAGGCGGCCGCCAGCTCTTGCGGGGCAATGGTTTGCAAACCGACAAGCTGAATGGCCGGTTGCTCCAGATTGATGCCAAAGTATCCTTGATCCCAATTGTAGATATTGACGACGTGCTGATTGAGCGCGCTTTCGCCCTGCATGAATATCGACAGATCCTGCGTATGGGTTTGCGCGTTGTAATTCAGTGAGAAGCTGCTGTTTGATCCTTCGGCGCCGAAGGCCAGCAGGTGGTTATCGATAGACAGGGAGGAGGCCTGTAAAAAGCCCAGCTCGAAGCTGTCGTCGATGTAGATATTGTGGGTCTGCTTCACGGGAATGTTCAGCAGGCTGTTGGGGAAGGGCACATCGTTGGACAGCATGCTCAGGTTTACGCCGAGATAATCCTGCGGCGCACTCCCACCCGGCGCAGTGGTATAACCATGCTCGAAGCGAATCTCGCTGGAGCCTTTGCCCAGGTTGACCTCCAGACCGTTGGCCGGCGTCAGCACCCGATCGTTAAAGGTGACGTTGTCCTTAAAGTCGGTCAGTTTCACCGCTTCGATGTTGTACAGCCCGTCCTTAAAGCCATACAGCCCGATGCCGTTTTTCTCGATTACCCCGCGTCCGCCGTAGCTGCCCTGGGCGTCAAACTTCAGGTTTACCCCGTGCGACAGGCTGGAATAATCGACCGTATCGTGGCCGCCGCCGCCGTCGATCACCGTCCAGCCGTAGTTGCCGGCGTTGTTTTGCCAGCCGCGCGGTACGCTGATGGTGTCGTCGCCGCTGCCGGTGTTAACGGCGATATTGCCGAACGCCAGCGTGAAATCATCATCATGCAGCGTACCGACGCGGTACAGATTCGGCGTGGACAGCACGTCGGCAATGTCGTTGAAAATCGCCGAGCCGATATCCAGCTTGCCGGGGATAATGCTGCCGCCGCCGGTCACGCTGCTGCCGTAGGACTCAGTGTAGAAATCACGCGCCGCCTCGGCGGCCAGGCGGATGGTCTCGTGGCCAATGCCGAGGGTGGTCAAATAGGTGGGCACTTCGCCCGCCAGCAGCGTTTCAACCACGTAACTGAGGTTTTTCATCTGCATGGAGACCTGCGCCGCGGCAATCAGATCGTAAGTCCCGCCTTCCACCTTAAAGGCCGAGGTGTCGTTGGTCGCCACCCATTCGGTAAAGAACGAGGTGTCGCCTAAATAGGAGAACAGCGTGGTGCCGGCCCAGGGAGAATAGTTGGGGGCGCCGGTCGAGGAGGCGTCGGTGAACACTTCGGACGCCGCCGCACCGGCGTCGATCAGGCCAACCTCGTGAATATCCGGCACTTTGGCGCTGGTGGGCGGGGCATCCGGCAGCGGCGCATTGGGATCGCTGCTCAGATCGACGCCAAACAGCGTTTTGGCGAAGTTTTTGGCGATGTTGTCGGAGGCATTCTGAATGCGCGCCTCCCAGTCATCGGGCACGTGCCCGGTGCGCAGCTCATACTGCAACTTGGTTTGGTCGCGAATGTAATGGGCAAACGCCCCCTGATTCGAGTTCACGCCATAGGCGCCTTTGATCCAGGTATAGACCGCGATATCCACGCCATCAATGGGTTGGTTGGCATGGTTGGGATCGGTGAGCGCATCGACGGATGCGGCATACACGGCCGGCCAGTCGCCGGCTTTGGCGGCCTCCCAAATCGCTTGCAGTTTTTCTCGGTCGGTAATGACGTAAGCCATATAAACACTCCTTGTTGCTGAGAGATTGCTTTGAAATTCAACATGGTGAATGGAAGCGCGCGATGGAATAAACCGAAACCCGAACAGCCAGAAACGCGCATGCCGCGAGCTGCAGCGAACGATGGGCGGCAGGCACCCATAGCGAAAGGATAGACGCAACTTGCCGAGCGCGAACAATTCGCTTATCGATTGTTTTTACAGGATTATTGCTGTAAAACGGCGGGTTAACCCGCGTATTGGCGTCAGGAAGGGATATCCGTCAGCTGGGTTAGGAATCTTCTTAGATAAAAGAGTGGGTTTCGCTGGTGGGGGGGCGAACATTGGCGTTATGGCGGTTATTGTGGTTACCGCTTTGTGGATTCACACCGACGGCAACGCAGGGGGGCTGTTTCGCTCTGGAGCTGATTGCTCGGGCGTTGAGCGGGGTGGAAAATGGCTGGAGCGGGGACTCTGGCGGTCGGCCTTGTGCCAGGAGCAGATGTTATAGCTCGCTAGAGCAGATAGCTAAAAGTGCATTCAAAATGCTCACCTACGCTTTGTCACGGCGACCTGTTGCAGTATTTGCTTGGGGTCGTAACACCATAGTGGCGCTCTCAGGTGCTAACATTGCCCAATAGTGACATCAAAAAATGACACTATAATAATCTTGCAGTGGTGTCATGAAGTGATACTATAAACCCCATGAACAAACGACACCAAAAAACGCTGTCAGATGTGTTTGCCCGGCCTGTCAACGGTTCTATAAAGTGGTCTGATATTGAGGCCCTTTTTACCGCATTAGGGGCGGAGATTCATGAAAGGGAAGGTTCTAGGATCGCGGTGTTGTTGAAAGGTGAAAAAAGAGTCTTTCATCGGCCACACCCCAGACCTACCACTGACAAGGGGGCGGTTAACTCCATTCGGATCTGGTTGGATAGTTTAGGAATAAAACCATGATGAACAACACACTGAAAATTGGCGGCCATACGGCCGTCATCAACTTCGACCCTGAAATTGAAATGTTCCGGGGTGAGTTTGTCGGGCTGAACGGTGGCGCCGACTTCTACGCCTACAGCGTGGACGAGCTGAAGAAAGAAGGCGCGCTCTCACTCGCGGTCTTTCTGGATGAGTGCCAAAAAGACGGCATCGAGCCTTACAAGTCGTATAGCGGCAAAGTAACCACCCGTTTGTCGCCGGAACGCCATCAGGCGCTAGCCCTTGCCGCACAGGCGACCGGGCAGTCTATTAATGAGCTGCTGAATGAGGGTGTTGATTTAGTTATTGAAAAACATTCCTGATATTTGTAAGCCGGCTTTAGCTGGCTTTTTTAAAGGTGAAAAGAATGGTTTCCCCCCTGAATTTAGAATTTAAAAGATCAAAAGATGGTCTTTATAATTACAATGTAAAGGCAAGGAATGGTGAGGTTCTTTATACTAGTGAACACTATACTAATAAAAAAGATGCGAACTTATGTGCGGAAGAACTTATTTCTGCTTTGTCTGATGGCAAATATGGTAGGAGAATTGAGTTTGATGTTTTTAGAAAGCCTTATATAAGTGTTATTACTAAGAACGGAGTTCGCATCAACAGTGCTCCATATGAAAATATGGATGAGCTAAGGGGAGGGTTTGAACGACTTGAGTACGCTATTAAAAAAATAAGTAAAATAAAATTTGATAACTGGAATTCTTCCAGTGAAGAAGATAGTAGGATAGGTAGTGTAGTCGAGTTTGTTACAAAAGTATTTTCAATTAAAAGAGAAAAAGGATGCGCATACTATTTTAGAGGGCATTCTGATTATCGATATGAATTAGTTCCGGGGATATATAGAAAAGGGAAAGGATGGATTAACCATGAGCATAAACTATTTAGGGAGATAATGCTTAGGTGTCCTGTTGAGTTTAGAGGTAATAGTACAACATTTCAAAATCTTGTAAAGATGCAACACTACGCATTACCTACTCGATTGTTAGATATAACAACCAATGCTCTAATGGCATTGTACTTCGCTTGTGTTGGCGAGGCAGAAAAGAAACAAGATGGGGAGGTCATAGTTTTTAATATAAATGAGTCGGAAATTAAATATTATGATGATTCTGAAGTGTCTTTGTTGTCTAATCTGAGTAAACAAGATTACTTGTTTAGTTTGGATGATAAGTCAAGACCCAAAAATAGAGAGGACTTGAGGGTCATCCAAGATATTAGTATCAATAAGAGGAGGATTATGGATGCAGCAAAAAGGGACGGTTGCTATATAGAGAGTGTCTATTTTTACGATTTTCAAAAGGTCGTTTGTGTTAAACCAGAGATGGACAACCCAAGGATTATCCGTCAGGATGGGGCTTTTCTGCTTTTTGGAATGGACCGCGAGAAAAAAATGCCGCCAATAATTCCTCCTGCGTACTTATATAACCACCCTGAAGGTAAGTTAATAATAAAGTCAGAGAGTAAAGAGAGCATTATAGCTGAGCTGGAGTCTTTGGGGATTTCATCAAGTGGTGTTTATCCAGAAATAGAACATGTAGCATCACATATAAAAAATAAATACTCATAAAGTCAGAGGCCGCCAATCACTGGCGGTTTTTGCTTATTCGGTTGGCAACTCATACGACGCGAATCTAATCACCTCTTCTTCGATCCAGTTGTTCGCCTCTTTCATATATACGCTCCACCAGCGACGTTAAATCGTTGCGTACAAACACCTGAGCGTCCTTTTTCACATCCTCGAAGCCGTAGGTGTTGTTCGGGATAATCCCCATTATCTGTGGAGGTATGCGGTGCGCACTCAACAGTACGTCGCGGTTGGCGTTCTTGATGTTGAAAAAGTTGTCTTTGGTGGTGACCTCGGACATTTGCTCATAACCGCCCATGGCTAACCCCAACAGCAAAAAGCCCGCTTAAGTTTCCTTAAGCGGGCTTCTCTAAATATGGCTCCTCTGACTGGACTCGAACCAGTGACATACGGATTAACAGTCCGCCGTTCTACCGACTGAACTACAGAGGAATCGTGTGAACGGGGCGAATAATAGCGAGGCGCTGCAGGCATGTCAAAGGCGGATTACACATTCTGTGACTGTTTGCTTACAGAATGCGCAACCCGTTGAGTTTTTTGGCAGATTTAGCCCTCGGGCGCCCGTTGCAGGCGCAGTTGATAGCGGTAAACGCCGGCGGTGAGCAGGTAATCCCGGTGCACGCTCGGGCTCCAGGAGTCGTCGCCGCCCACCCCCATGTGGAAGCCGTCCAGGTGCAGCCAGGTGCCTGCTTCCGGCTGCAGCAGATGCTGGTGGCTGCAGGCCATCAGCTGTTGCAGGCCGTAGCGGCTGAGCGAGAAGTGGAAGCGGCCGTCGATGCGCCAGCCGCCGTAGCGCAGGCTGCGGGTGTCGCAGCGCAGGCCGTTCTCGCCGGGGAAAATATACGGCGTGTGCAGATCCGCCAGCGGCAGGCGCCAGCGCCCGTGCTGCGCGGCCAGGCGGCGATCCGGGTAGTTCTCGTGCGGGCCCAGACCCAGCCATTCCGCCTGCGGCTGCACCGTCGCCAGTTGGCAGTTCAGGCCGATGCGCGCCGGCGGCGGCAGGGCGTCGGCCACCTCGACCTCCACGTTCACGCTCACCGCGCCCAGCGCGTCGAACAGCCACTGCTTGCGGCTAATCAGCAAAATCTGCCCGTCCACGCCGAACTGGTGTTCGCTCACCACCCGCACGCCGTTTTGCAGCGCATCCGCCTGCAGCCGCACGCAGTGCTCCTCCAGCCGGTACAGGCCCGCCAGCTTCCAGCGTTCGACCCAGGCGTTGGGATCGATATGGTCCGCCTCGCTGACGCCGATGTCGTTATCGATCGGCGCGCGCGCAAAGCCGTCGCGCAGCGGCGTCAGCAGCTGCGGCTGCTCATTCTGCCACCACTGCGTCAGGTGGCCGCTGCTGCGCTCGAAGCGCCAGCGCTGGTCGCCGTGGGTGAGGGTCAGCCCCTGATCGTCTTCAATCAGCGTGGGCGGCACGCCCTGCGCCGGCGGCGGCGCGGGATGCAGCGCGCGCGGCACCCGCCACTGATCCCAGGCGCAGCGGTGGTGCGCTTCAGACCAGTCGGTGGCCTGCGGTTGTACCACCTCCACGTTCAGCCACAGCTCGCCGGGCTGATGCAGCATCGGCAGCCGGTCGAGCAGGGTGAAGCTAGCGCTGCCCTGCGGCGGCAGCGCCAGATCGAAGCTGCCGCTGGCGCGCTCCACGCCGTCCAGCTCCAGCCGCCAGTTGAGCTGTTCGTTGTCGGTGTGGCGGAACAGGTAATCGCTGGTGACGGTCAGCGTCAGCGAGGCGGCGTCGAAGGCGAAGCGGAACAGTTGCTGCGCCCGCTGCGCTTCGAACAGCGCCGGGTGCGGGGTGCGATCCGCGAACACCAGTCCGTTCAGGCAGAACTGGCGATCGTTGGGGGTGTCGCCGAAGTCGCCGCCGTAGGCCCAGAACTCTTCGCCGCGCTCGTCGCGCTTGATCAGCGCCTGATCGACCCAGTCCCAGACAAAGCCGCCCTGCAGGCGCGGATGTGCGTGGAACGCGCGCCAGTAGCGCTCGAAACCGCCGAAACTGTTGCCCATCGCGTGGGCGTATTCGCACAGGATCAGCGGGCGCTGCTCCTCCGGCAGGCCGATCCACTTGCCGATCGCCCATTTGGGCACCGCCGGGAACGGCTGATCCTGATCCACTCGCGCATACATCGGGCAGACGATGTCGGTGGCGGCAGTGTCGGCGCCGCCGCCTTCATATTGCACCGGGCGGGTCGGATCCTGGCTTTTCACCCAGCGGTACAGCGCGTCGTGGTTCACGCCGTGGCCGGACTCGTTGCCCAGCGACCAGATGATGATGCAAGGGTGGTTGCGATCGCGTTGCACCATGCGGGTGACGCGCTCGCTCATCGCCGGCAGCCACAGCGGATCGTCAGCCAGGCGGTTCATCGGCTGCATGCCGTGGGTCTCGATATTGGCTTCGTCCACCACGTACAGCCCGTAGCGATCGCACAGCCGGTACCACAGCGGGTGGTTGGGATAGTGCGAGCAGCGCACCGCGTTGAAGTTGTGCTGTTTCATCAGCAGGATGTCGTGGCGCATCGTCGCCTCGTCCATCACCTGGCCGTGGCGCGGGTGATGCTCGTGGCGGTTAACGCCGCGGATCAGCAGCGGCTGCCCGTTGAGCTTCAACAGCCCGCCGCTGATTTCCACCTGGCGGAAGCCGACGTCATAGGCTTCCACCTCGATAATTTCTCCTGTGGGCGAGAGCAGGGCGACGGTGGCGCGATACAGCGCGGGCGTTTCGGCGCTCCACAGCGCCGGGCGTTCCACCGGCAGGCGCAGCGTGACGCGATCGTCATAGGCGCCGCGCTCGTCCACGATCTCGCTGCCGAGGGGCTGGGTGCGCTCGGCCACCCGCGCGCCGTCGCGCCACAGCTGAACCTGCACCAGCAGCGGGCCGGGCCGGCTGGCGCGCGCCGTCACCACCAGTTCGCCGCGGGTAAAGCCGTCATGCAGCGGCGTAGTGATGCGCACATCGCTCAGGTGCGTGGCGGGTTTGTGCAGCAGGCTGACGTCGCGAAAGATGCCGCTCATGCGCCACATGTCCTGATCTTCCAGATAGCTGCCGTCGCACCAGCGCAGCACCATCACCGCCAGCCGATTTTCCCCCGGCCGCAGCCACGGGCCGAGATCGAACTCCGCCGGCAGGCGGCTGTCCTGCGAATAGCCGACCCAGTGGCCGTTGCACCATAAATAGAACGCCGAGTTGACGCCATCGAAGATGACGCGCGTCTGGCCGGCGGCCAGCCAGGCCGGATCGACGTTGAAGGTGCGCGAATAGCATCCGGTCGGATTGTCTTCCGGCACGCGCGGCGGATCGACCGGGAACGGGTAGCGCACGTTGGTGTAAATCGGCGCGTCGTAGCCGGCGAGCTGCCAGTTGCCCGGCACCGCCAGCGGGGCGGCGTCCGGCAGATCTTGCTGCAGCCAGCCTTCCGGCGCCGCCTCTGGGCGCGGGAAGTAGCTGAAACGCCACTCGCCGTTCAACGACCGGCGGCTGGCGCTGGGGGCATCGTCGCGCGCGTCTTCCACCGTGTGCCAGCTGGCGAATGGCGGGTGGGCGTCCAGCCGGCGGTAGTGGGTGCAGGCCGGGTTTTGCCAGTCACGGCGGGCGAGGATCTCGGACAGGGAAGCTAGGGGTTCAGCGGGCATCGGCGATCGTCCAGTCGGCTAGGTGATGCTCACCAAGATGCTGACCGGCGCATAAAAAGTAAAGCGGTTACACGCAACCTTGCAAGGGCGATCAAATAACCGCTAATGCGGCTCGCCAGCGCGGTAGATCCGCTGTGGGCGGCCCACCTTGCCGTAAATGATCTCGGCGCGCAGCTGCTGTGCGGCGGTGCAAAACTCCAGATAACGGCGCGCGGTGGTGCGGCTGAGCCCCATTTTTTGCGCAACGCTTTCAGCGGTGTGGCGCGCGGCGGGCTCGGCGAACAGCGCGCGGACCTTGCCGAGCGTCAGTTCGTCGATGCCGGCGGGCAGCGCCGCCTGCTGTTCGCCGCGGGCGTAGGTGTTGAACATCTCGTCAATGCGGCGCTGGTTGAGGCGCGCTTTGTCTTTCAGCGCTTCGCGGCGCTGGCTGAAGCGCTGCAATGTCTGGCTCAGCCGGTCATAGGCCAGCGGTTTGATCAGGTAGTCGAACACGCCGTAGCGCAACGCCTCGGCCACGGTGGCCATGTCGCTGGCGGCGGTGATGAACACGATGCCGCCGCGATAGCCGCTCAGCGTCAGTTCGCGCAGCAGGGTGATGCCCTGGCCGTCGGGCAGAAAGTTGTCCAGCAGGATCAGGTCCGGCTTGAAGCGTTCGGTCATGGCGCGCGCCTGCGCCAGCGTGCCGGCCAGCCAAATCTGGCGGCAGCCGCCGTTCTGGCGGATAAACTCCGCGTGCATCTCCGCCAGTGGCGTTTCGTCTTCAACGATCAGGATGTTCAGCCATTCCATAGTGCGACCCGTAATTGCAATAAAAATGCTAAGTGAATGTAAGTGAATTGCGGCGCCAAATAAAGATTATCTCAATAATAAACACCATAAGATTAATTAAGTAAATAAAGAACATTAAATAACTTATTAACCGGGATCGGTTTGTGAAATAGGTCAATAATCGGCGTTTTTTTTCTGCTTACCATGGGTTTATTGAACGAGAAGGTGATTTTATCTTCATGGTTTTTAAGGTTTTAATTGCCATTTCTGATGTTAATTAAAATGCCTTTTTGTATTTCATTTGTTGTTTGCCAGTTAACCCAGAGAGCGTGTTATGTTAGGCGATGCCGTATTTAATCGGGTAAAGCGATCGGATCATAAAGCGATTTCAGAAATAAGCGCCTTCTTGCGCAGTAACGATCTGAATATCGACACCACGGTTGAAATATTTATTACCGTTACCCAGCACGACAAATTGGTCGCCTGCGGCGGCATCGCCGACAATATTATCAAATGCGTCGCCATCAGCCCGCTGATGCGCGGCGAAGGGTTGGCGCTGGCGCTGGCGACCGAGCTGGTGAACCTGGCCTATGAGCGCCATCACACCCAGCTGTTTATCTACACCAAGGTGCAGAACGAGCCGCTGTTCCGCCAGTGCGGTTTCTACCCGATCGCCACCGTGCCGGGCATCGTGGTGCTGATGGAAAACAGCCCGTGCCGCCTGAAGCGCTACGCCGCCCAGCTGGCGAGCCAGCGCCGGCCTGGCGAGACCATCGGCAGCATCGTGATGAACGCCAACCCCTTCACTCGCGGGCACCAATATCTGGTGCGGCAGGCGGCCAAACGCTGCGACTGGCTGCACCTGTTTCTGGTGAAGGAAAACACCTCGCGCTTCAGCTATGAAGACCGGCGCCGGCTGGTGCTGGCCGGCACCGCCGATATCCCCAACCTCACGGTACACGAAGGCTCGCAGTACGTGATCTCGCGCGCCACCTTCCCCTGTTACTTCATCAAGGACCAGGGCGTGGCCGACGACTGTTACACCGAAATCGATCTGAAGATCTTCCGCCAGTATCTGGCGCCCGCGCTGGGCATTACGCACCGCTTCGTCGGCAACGAGCCGTTCTGCGCGGTGACCGCGAAATACAACCGCGACATGCGCTACTGGCTGGAAACGCCGGCGCTGCCCAGCCCGCCGATCGCGCTGGTGGAAATCGAGCGTTTGCAATATCAGGGCACGGCGATCTCCGCCTCCTGGGTGCGCAAGCTGCTGGCGGCGGGAGACTTCCACGCCGCCGCGCCGCTGGTGCCGCCGGACACCCTGTACTACCTGCAGGATCTGCAAACGCAGCGCCGGGCCAAGGCGGCCCCGCATCCTTTTGAGTCCGCACAATCAGGTGAATGATGAAAATTATCCGAGAAGCAATGGCCGGCACGCTGGAATCCAGCGATGTCATGGTGCGCATCGCGCCCGCCGAAGGGCCACAGCACGATCTGCTGATCGCCAGCAGCGTGGAAAAACAGTTCGGCGCGGCGATCCGCCGCACCCTGCTGGAGGTGCTGCAGCGTTATGAGGTGGAACCGGTGCAGGTGATCGTCGACGACAAAGGGGCGCTGGACTGCGTGCTGCGCGCTCGGCTGGAAACCGCGCTGATGCGCGCCTGCGAGGGTGGCCAACTGCCGTGGGAGGCGAAAGATGAAAACGCTGAATAAAACCCGGCTGCGCCGCAGCATGTTGTTCGTCCCCGGCGCCAACGCGGCGATGGTCAGCAACGCCTTTATCTATCAGGCCGATGCGCTGATGTTCGATCTTGAAGACTCGGTGATCCTGCGTGAAAAAGACGCGGCGCGCCGGCTGGTGTACCACGCGCTGCAGCACCCGCTGTACCAGGAGGTGGAAACCATCGTGCGCGTCAATGCGCTCGACTCCGCCTACGGCCTGGCGGATTTGCAGGCGGTGGTGCGCGGCGGCGCGGACATCGTGCGCCTGCCGAAGACCGACAGCGCGCAGGACGTTATCGACATGGAGCGCGAGATTGCCGCCATCGAAGCGGCCTGCGGCCGGCCGGTCGGCAGCACCGGGCTGCTGGCGGCGATCGAATCGGCGCAGGGCATCACCAACGCGGTGGCGATCGCGCACGCTTCGCCGCGTCTTATCGGCATCGCGCTGGGGGCGGAAGACTATGTACGCAACCTGCGCACCGAACGCTCGCCGGAAGGCATCGAGCTGCTGTTCGCCCGCTGCTCGCTGCTGCAGGCGGCGCGCGCCGCCGGCATTCAGGCGTTCGACACCGTTTACTCCGACGCCAACAACGAGGCCGGTTTCCTGCAGGAGGCGGCGCTGATCAAACAGCTCGGCTTCGACGGAAAATCGCTGATCAACCCGCGCCAAATTGAGCTGCTGCACAACCTGTACGCGCCGACCGCCAAAGAGGTGGCGCACGCGCAGCGGGTGGTGGACGCCGCCGAAGCGGCGGAGCGGGAGGGGCGCGGCGTGGTGTCGCTGAACGGAAAAATGGTCGACAGCCCGGTGATTGAACGCGCCCGGCTGGTGCTGGCGCGCGCCGCGCTGTCCGGCTTACGGGAAGAACCGGCGCAGCACGGGGAGGAAGCATGATGAACCGCCAACAACGATTGATGACCTTCGCCAACCCGGCGGATCTGCCGGGCTATCAGGACGTGTCCAAAGCCAACCTGCAGGCGCGCAAACCGCGCGATCTCAAACTGTGTGACTCCTTGCAGGAAGCGGTGCGCCGCAGCGGGCTGCAGGACGGCATGACCATTTCCTTCCACCATGCGTTTCGCGGTGGTGATTTGACGCTCAATCAGGTGATGGAGACGCTGGCGGCGATGGGGTTCCGCAACCTGACGCTGGCCTCCAGCTCGCTGACCGACTGCCATGCGCCGCTGGTTGAGCATATCCGCCACGGCGTGGTGAGCCGCATTTACACCTCCGGGCTGCGCGGCCCGCTGGCGGACGCCGTTTCGCGCGGCCTGCTGGCGGAGCCGGTGCAAATTCACTCGCACGGCGGCCGGGTCAACCTGATCGAATCCGGCGAGCTGAAGATAGACGTGGCCTTCCTCGGCGTGCCGGCCTGCGATGAGTTCGGCAACGCCAACGGCTACAGCGGTGAAGCCTGCTGCGGCTCGCTCGGCTATGCGCGGGTGGACGCCGAGGCGGCGGGCACCGTGGTGTTGCTGACCGAGCAGCTGGTGCCGTATCCGCATCATCCCGCCAGCCTGGCGCAGGATCGGGTGGATCTGATCGTGCAGCTGGAGCGGGTGGGCGACGCCGACAAGATCGGCGCCGACGCCACGCGCATGACCTCGAACCCGCGCGAGCTGCTGATCGCCCGCCGCGCCGCCGAGGTGATCGCCGGTTCCGGCTACTTCACCGAAGGCTTCTCGCTGCAAACCGGCACCGGCGGCGCCTCGCTGGCGGTGACCCGGTTCCTGGAGGACAAGATGCGCGCCCGCGGCATTCGCGCCGCGTTCGCCCTCGGCGGCATCACCTCGACCATGGTGGATCTGCACGAGAAAGGGCTGATCGGCAAGCTGCTGGACGTGCAGAGCTTCGATCGGGCGGCGGCGACCTCGCTGGCGCGCAACCCGCGCCATATCGAAATCAGCGCCAACCAGTACGCCAACTTCAGCTCCAAGGGCGCGTCGGTCGATCGGCTCGACGTGGTGGTGCTGAGCGCGCTGGAAATCGACACCGGCTTCAACGTTAACGTGCTGACCGGCTCCGACGGCGTGCTGCGCGGCGCATCCGGCGGCCACTGCGACACCGCCGCCGCCGCGCGGCTGGCGATCATCGTCGCGCCGCTGGTGCGCGGGCGCATCCCGACGCTGGTGGAGCAGGTGACCACCTGCGTCACGCCGGGCTCCAGCATCGACATTCTGGTGACCGACCACGGCATCGCCGTCAACCCGGCGCGGCCGGAGCTGGCGCAGCGCCTGCGGGAGGCCGGGCTCGAGGTGGTGAGCATCGACTGGCTGCGCGCCCGCGCGCTGCAGCTGACCGGCGAACCGCAGCCGATCGCCTTTACCGACAAGGTGGTGGCGGTGGTGCGCTACCGCGACGGTTCGGTGATCGACGTGGTGCATCAGGTGGCGGAGTAAGCGATGGCCGCCGTCGATCCTCAACTGGCCGCCGAACGCGCGGCCAGCCTGCCGGAGCTGCTCACCAGCCGCGAATGCCGTCAGGCGCGCCAGCAGGCGTGGCTGGCGCAGCACCAGTGCACGCTGCTGGTGCTGACGCTGGTCGTCCCCGGCCCGGTGAAGGACAGCGCGCTGACGCGCGGCATCTTCAACCTCGGGTGGGCGGCGCTGCTGCGGCTGTGCGCCGAGCAGGGCTGGCCCAGCCCGCAGGCCGAAGCACTGGCGCTCTCCACCGGCTGCGAAGGTTTTGTTGCGCTGCGCGCCGATGCCCAGCGGGTGAAGGACTGCGCCATGCAGCTGGAGGTGAGCCGCCCGATCGGCCGGCTGTGGGATATCGACGTGCTGGATACGCAGGGGCGCATTTTGTCGCGCCGCGATATCGGCCTGCCGGAACGGCGCTGCCTGCTGTGTGGCCAACCGGCCAAGATCTGCGCCCGCCAGCGGCGGCACAGCAGCGAGCAGCTGCTGCATGAAATGGAAAGGATGTTCAACGATGCGATCTCTGCCGATTAACCTGCCCGCCCGCCGTGCCGAACCGGCCTGCGACTTCGCCCGCGCCGCCTTTCGCGCGCTGCTGGTGGAGGTCAACCTCACGCCCAAACCGGGGCTGGTCGATCGTCATAACACCGGCGCCCACCGCGACATGGATCTCGGGCATTTCTACCGCAGCGCCCGCGCCATCGGCGTGTGGCTGCCGCGCTTTATCCAGCGCGGGCGCGAAGACGCGGCTCTGCCGGCAGAACAGCAGCTGGCGCGGCTGCGGCCGCTGGGCCTGGCCTGCGAAAACCAGATGTTTCGCGCCACCGGCGGCATTAACACCCACAAGGGCAGCGTGTTCTCGCTCGGGTTGTTGTGCGCCGCCTTCGGCCGCCTGCAGCAGCAGGGGCGCGCCATCGGCGCAGCGGCGCTGTGCGCCGAAACGGCGGCGATGTGCCGAGGATTGGTGGACCGCGAGCTGCGGCGCAACAACGCCGGGCAGACCGCCGGCCAGCGGCTGTTCGCTGCCTACGGCCTCAGCGGCGCGCGCGGCGAGGCGGAGGCCGGTTTTCGGCTGGTGCTGGACGGCGCGCTGCCGCTGTATCGGCAACGGCTGGCCGCCGGCGGCGACGAACAGCGGGCGCTGCTGGACAGCCTGCTGTGGCTGATGGCCCACAACGATGACACCAACGTCGCCTCGCGCGGCGGCATGCACGCCCTGCGCTGGCTGCGGCGCCGGGCGGCGTTGCTGCTGGCGCAGGGCGGTTCGGCCGGGGAGGCGGGCCTGGCGCGCCTGCGGCGCTTCGATGCCGATTGCATTGCCCGCAACCTCAGCCCCGGCGGCAGCGCCGACCTGTTGATAGTGACCTGGCTGCTGGCGCAGCTGGGTGCCCAAGAATAATAACCAAGCCTTCAGGAGAGTCCCTATGTCCCAAACCCAGGAAAAGATCTGGAAAGCGATAGCGCCGCTGGCGGTGCTCGCGATCCTGTTATTGATACCGGTGCCCGACGGCATGCCGCCGCAGGCGTGGCACTACTTCGCCATCTTCGTGGCGATGATCGTCGGCATGATTCTGGAGCCGATCCCGGCCACCGCCATCAGCTTTATCGCGGTGACTGTCAGCGTGCTCAGCGCCAACTGGGTGCTGTTCGGTGCGCAGGAACTGGCGGAGCCGGGTTTCAAGGCCGGTAAAGAGGCGCTGAAATGGGGGCTGGCGGGCTTCTCCAGCACCACCGTCTGGCTGGTGTTCGGCGCCTTTATTTTTGCGCTGGGCTACGAGGCCACCGGGCTGGGGCGGCGCATCGCGCTGTTCCTGGTGAAATTCATGGGCAAGCGTACGCTGACGCTGGGCTATGCGGTGGTGATCATCGATATCCTGCTGGCGCCGTTCACGCCGTCCAACACCGCGCGCACCGGCGGCACGGTGTTCCCGGTGGTGAAAAACCTGCCGCCGCTGTTCGATTCCTTCCCTAACGATCCCTCTTCGCGCCGCATCGGCGGTTACCTGATGTGGATGATGGTGGTCGGCACCAGCATCAGCTCCTCGATGTTCGTCACCGGCGCCGCGCCGAACGTGCTGGGCATCGAGTTCGTCGGCAAGATAGCCGGGGTGCACATCAGCTGGATGCAGTGGTTCCTGGCGTTCCTGCCGGTCGGCCTGCTGCTGCTGATCATCGCGCCGCTGATCTCCTACTATCTGTACAAGCCGGGCGTGACCCACAGCAGCGAAGTGGCCGCCTGGGCGAATACCGCGCTGGGGGAAATGGGCAAGCTGACTCGCAAGGAGTACACCCTGATCGGCCTGGTGCTGCTCAGCCTGTGCCTGTGGGTGTTCGGCGGCAAGGTGCTGGACGCCACCGCGGTGTGCCTGTTGGCGGTGTCGCTGATGCTGGCGCTGCACGTGGTGTCGTGGAAAGAGATCACCAAATATTCCAGCGCCTGGAATACGCTGGTTAACCTGGCGACGCTGGTGGTGATGGCCAACGGCCTGACGCGCTCCGGCTTTATCGACTGGTTCGCCCAGACCATGAGCACCCACCTGGACGGCTTCTCGCCGAACATGACGGTGGTGGCGCTGGTGCTGGTGTTCTACTTCGCCCACTACCTGTTCGCCAGCCTGTCGGCGCACACCGCCACCATGCTGCCGGTGATCCTGGCGGTCGGCAAAGGGTTGCCGGGCGTGCCGATGGAGCAGCTGTCGATGCTGCTGGTGCTGTCGATCGGCATCATGGGCGTGCTGACGCCGTACGCCACCGGGCCGGGGGTGATCATCTACGGCTGCGGCTACGTGAAATCGAAAGACTACTGGCGCCTGGGCGGCATTCTCGGCGTGGTGTACATCGCCGCGCTGCTGCTGATCGGCTGGCCGATCATGAGCCTGTGGTACTGAGTTGACGCACAGCGGCCGCCGCCCGGCGGCCGCTGGTACGATCTTTTCCCGTGAACCCTGTCACACACTTGTCACACTAACCCCGCCATCATACGCAGGCAAACGCTAACACCTTAAAAATAATCATTTTCCGGGAGCCTCTGCGGATGAGAAAAAAAACGTTATTGCTGTGCCTGCCCTTGTTATTCACCGGGAACGCGCTGGCGGACGCCGGCGGTTATCAACTGGAACAGGTGCTGGTGATGAGCCGCCATAACCTGCGCGCGCCGCTGGCCAACAACGGCAGCGTGCTGGCGCAGTCCACGCCGAAGGCCTGGCCGGCCTGGGAAACGCCGGGCGGCCAGCTGACCACCAAGGGCGGGGTGCTGGAAGTGTACATGGGGCACTATTTCAACGCCTGGCTGAAGCAGACCGGCCTGTTGCCGCAAGAGGGCTGCCCGACCGCCGGCAGCGTGTACGTCTACGCCAACAGCCTGCAGCGCACGGTGGCCACCGCACAGTTCTTCAGCAACGGCGCGTTCCCGGGCTGCGACGTCAGCGTGCACCATCAGGACAAGATGGGCGAGATGGATCCGACTTTCAACCCGATCATCACCGACACCGGCGAAGCCTTCAACCAGCAGGCGCTGGCGGCGATGAACGCCGCGCTGGGATCGCTGAAGCTGGACGCCTCGTATCAACAGCTGGCGAAGATCATCGATTACAAGGATTCCGCCGCCTGCAAGACCGACAAACACTGCGACCTGACCAAAGAAGCCAGCGTGATGAGCGCGGTGCCGGGCAAAGAACCGGGCGTCTCCGGCCCGCTGCGGGTGGGCAACTCGCTGGTGGACGCCTTTATGCTGCAGTACTACGAAGGTTTCCCGATGAAAGAGGTGGCCTGGGGCAAAATCGCTACCCCGCATCAGTGGAAACAGCTGGCGCAGCTGAAAGATGGCTATCAGGATTCGCTGTTCACCTCGCCGGTGGTGGCGCAAAACGTCGCCAGGCCGCTGCTGACCTACATCAACAACGCGCTGCTCGGCGAGCGCAAACCGGACGCGCCGAAGCTGACGGTGCTGGTCGGCCACGACTCCAATATCGCTTCGCTGCTGTCGGCCATGCAGTTCCAGCCGTATCAGCTGCCGCAGCAGTACGAGAAAACGCCGATCGGCGGCAAGCTGGTGTTCCAACGCTGGCGCGACGCGCAGAACGACCGTGTATTGCTGAAGATCGAGTACGTCTATCAGTCCACCGAACAGTTGCGCAAGGCGACGCCGCTGACGCTGCAAACCCCGCCGCAGCGGGTAACGCTGGCGCTGAAAGGCTGCCCGATCGACAAGGACGGTTTCTGCGCCTGGAGCGATTTCGAGAAGACCATGAAGGGCATCCTGTAATGCCCAGCCTCTCTCCCGAATGCGGGGGAGAGGCCTCTTCCCATCCCGGCTAACGCGCCGCCGTGCCGGCCTTAACGCCATTTATTTTGCCCAGGGTCATTGTTGCAGGCGGTTTCGGGGGCTAACATCATCAGCCTGCCTGCTTATCATGGATACCGCCGTTGCCCACTTTTATCCGCAATATCGAATTTTTCACGCCGGACGGCTATCCGGGCCAGGTGGCGCGCTGCCAGTTTGCGCTGGCGGATTACCGCGACGACAGTTTTTCTGAGGCGGGCTTTGCGCTGCCGGACCATCTGGCGCGCGCGGTGCCGAAACGCCGTGCGGAGTATCTGGCCGGGCGTGTTCTGGCGCGCCAGCTGTTGGCGCCACTCGGTTTCGCCGACTTCACCCTGGCGCGCGGCGAAGATCGCGCGCCGCAGTGGCCGCCGGGCATCGCCGGGGCGCTGAGCCATAATTCGCATACCGCGCTGTGCGCCGTGCATCGCGAGAGCGGGCTGGGCGGCGTTGGGCTGGATGTGGAGACGCTGCTGTCTGACGAGCGGGCGGAGGAGCTGTGGAGCGCGATCGTTTCACCGGCGGAGCGCGAGGCGTTGCTGGGCGAAACGCTGCCGTTCAACGCGCTGCTGACGCTGACGTTTTCCGCCAAAGAGAGCCTGTTTAAGGCGCTGTATCCGCAGGTGCGTTGTTACTTCGATTTTCTTGATGCGCGCATGACGGCCGTGGATGTGCAGCGGCAGACGTTCGTATTAGAGCTGCTTAAGACATTGACGCCGCATTGCCCCGCCGGGCGCCGGTTCAGCGGGCATTTTTGGCGTGAAGGTGACGACGTCACGACCTTTATTTTTTGCTAAAATTCAATAATAACAATGTGTTATTTCTTTTCGTGCCGTAACGCGAATTTGACTCAGCGGGCGGAAAGATTCATTCATCGGAGATTGACCCACGGTGGGGAACCGGTGTAATTTACCATCCCTTTACAGCTAATGATAACTATTCGCATAAACATTATCATTGGTGAAGCGCAACAAAGGAGTGGTCTTGTGGCGACACTGACGACAGAAAACCAAACCTTCCCCGGGTTTGCGTACGCCGAACAATCGACCTTTTTGTACCGGTCCGAATTCCGTTCCCTCTCCGCCAGCGGCGTGTTCGAGCGCATTGAGACGCCGGCGTTCGGCGGCGAGCAGGAAGACAGCGCGCTGGCGCAGCATATCCGCCAGACGTTGGCGCGCGCCAAAGCCGCCGGCCAGGCGGTACCGGTGGTGGTGGGCGCCATTCCGTTCGATACGCGCCGGCCTTCCAGCCTGTACGTGCCTGAAAACTGCCAGTTTGTCGCCAACGACAGCTTTACCCGCGCCGCGCGCCCGATGCTGCAACAGCCGCATCGCCTGGCCGCCTGCACCAGCATTCCGGACGAGCCGCGCTTCAAGCACGCGGTGGCGGAAGCGGTCAGCCGCTTCAAACAAGGCAAGCTGGACAAGGCGGTGCTGTCGCGCATCCTCGACATCGAGCTGGAGCAGCCGGTGGCGGGTCACCAAATCCTCAATAACCTGATGGTGCAGAACCCGACCGGATACCACTTCTCCCTGCCGCTGGCCGATGGCGGCGTGCTGCTCGGCGCCAGCCCGGAGCTGCTGATCCGCAAGCAGGGCGGCGAAATCCACACCAATCCGCTGGCGGGGTCGGCGCGCCGTCAGGACGATGCGCGGCAGGATCGCCTCGGCAGCGAGCGCCTGATGCGCTCGACCAAAGACAAATACGAACACAAACTGGTGATCGACGACATTCGTCGGCGCCTGGCGCCGCTGTGCGCCAGCCTGAGCGTACCGAGCGGCCCGTCGCTGCTCAGCACCGGCACCATGTGGCACCTGTCCACCCGCATTCGCGGCGAGTTGCTGAACCCCGCGCTCAACGTGATGCAACTGGCCTGCCTGCTGCATCCGACGCCGGCGCTGTGCGGCTTCCCGACCGAGAGCGCCCGCCAATTGATCGCCGATCTGGAACCGCACGATCGCGGCCTGTTCAGCGGCATCGTCGGCTGGTGCGACGCCAACGGCGACGGCGAGTGGGCGATCGTCATCCGCAGCGGCCTGCTGCGCGGCAACCGGGTGCGTCTGTTCGCCGGCGCGGGCATCGTCGCCGCCTCGACGCCGCAGTCCGAGTGGATGGAAACCGCCGCCAAACTGGGCACCATGCTCAACGCTTTCGGCCTGAACAGCGGCGCGCTGTAGGGCCACTGTGCGGCGCAGCGCGCCGCATCACATGCTTTTCGCAGGAGACAACGATGAACAACAACATGACCCGGCTGTGCGCCCGGATGGCGGTGCGCGCATGAGCATTCAGATGGATTTCACCGGCAAACGCGTGTGGGTGACCGGCGCGGCGCGCGGCATCGGCGAGCAGATCGCCCGGCATTTTTTGACGCAGGGCGCCGAGGTGGTGGGGTTTGACCGCGAGTTCGCCAACCCGGATCTGCCTTACCCTTGCGTGACGCTGGACATCAGCCGGCCGGAGCAGGTGGAGGCGGTGTGCCGCCAACAGCTGGCGGAAAACCCGCGACTGGACGTGTTGGTCAATGCCGCCGGCATTCTGCGCATGGGCAATACTGAAGATCTGAGCGTGGATGACTGGCACCAGTGCATCAACGTCAACGCCTCGGGGGCGTTTTACCTGTTCCGCGCCGTGCTGCCGCACTTCAAGGCGCAGCGCAGCGGGGCGATCGTCAGCATCGGCTCCAACGCCGCGCACGTGCCGCGCGCGCAGATGGCGGCCTACTGCGCCTCCAAGGCGGCGCTGACCAGCCTGAACCACTGCGTGGGGCTGGAGATGGCGCCGTTCGGCGTGCGCTGCAATCTGGTGTCGCCGGGCTCGACCGACACGCCGATGCAGCGCGGCATGTGGCAGACCGACGATGCACAGCAGCGCACCATCGCCGGCTTCCCCGAGCTGTTCAAACTGGGGATCCCGCTGGGTAAAATCGCCCGCCCGGACGAGATCGCCAACGCGGTGTTGTTCCTGGCCTCCGACTTGGCCAGCCACATCACCATGCAGGATATCGTGATCGACGGCGGCGCCACGCTGGCCGCCTGAGTCAGACCCGCTGGCGGCGCAGCAGGTGCTGCGCGCCTTCCGCCGCCAGCAGCAGCACCGCCAGCCAGATCGCCAGATAGGTTGGCCATTCGCTTTGGCTGATGCTCTCGCCGAGCAGCAGCGCGACGATCACCAGCAGCACCGGTTCCACATAGCTCAGCAGGCCGAACAGGCTGAACGGCAGCAGGCGGCTGGCGAGGATATAGCACACCAATGCCACGGCGCTGATGACGCCGAGCAGCGGAATGCGCCAATACAGCTCGGTATTGATCTGCAGCGCCGCGGCGCCACCGTCGCCGAAGGCGAACCAGGCCGCAGCCGGCAGCATCAACGCCAGCTCGCACCACAGCCCGCCGAGATTGTCGGTGCCGAAACGCCGCCGCAAAATAAAGTAGAGCGGATAACCCAGCGCCACCACCAGCGTCGGCCACGACACGCCACCCGCCTGATACAGCTCATTACCCACCCCCACCATGGCGCATGCCACCGCCAGTTTTTGCAGCAGCGACAGCCGATCGCGGTAAATCAAACGGCCCACCAGCACCATGGTCAGCGGCAGCAGAAAATAACCGAGCGATACGTCGAGCGCCTTGCCGTGCAGCGGCGCCCACAGGAACAACCACAGCTGCACCCCCAGCAGCGCCGAGGTGAGCAGCAGGCCCAGCAGACGCGGCGGCCGTTGGCCGATCCAGGCCAGCGTGTCGCCCACCTTGCGCCAATCGCCGGACAGCGCCATGAACAGCGTCAGGAACGGCAGCGTCAGCAGCGTGCGCCAGCCGTAGACCTGCTCGCCGTTCAGCGGGGTGAGGGTAGAGGTGAAGTAATACATCGCGCCGAACAAGATGGAGGCGACGACTGAAAGAGTGATGCCCTTAATCACACGCATTCCTGGTGAGTGATTGATTTTATGGCGGCTACTGTAGAGAAATTTGCCGCCAACAACAATGGCGCCGCCGGGCGCTGGACAATCGGCGGCGGCGGGTTACAATGGATACTGTGTATTCATACAGGTTTTGGCGATGACAATCGATCTTTTTGAAGACGCGCTGCCGCCGCCGTGGCGCGAAGAGATCGCCCCCGGCGCGGTGGTGATGCACGGCTTCGTGCGCGATCACGGGCCGGCACTGCTGGCGGCGGTGCAGGGCGTGGTGGCCCAGGTGCCGTGGCGGCATTTGACCACCCCCGGCGGGCACGTGATGTCGGTGGCGATGAGCTGGTGCGGCAACGGCTGGACCAGCGACAGCCGGGGCTACCGCTATTCGGAACGCGACGCGCGCAGCGGCAAACGCTGGCCGGCCATTCCGCCGATCCTGATGGCGCTGGCGGACGAAGCTGCGCAGCAGGCGGGCTTCGGCTCCTTCGTGCCGGATTCCTGCCTGATGAACCGTTACGATCCGGGCAGCAAGCTGTCGCTGCATCAGGATAAAGACGAACACGACTTCGGCGCGCCGATCGTCTCGGTGTCGCTCGGGCTGCCGGCGGTGTTTCAGTTCGGTGGCCTGCAACGCAGCGACCGGGCGCGGCGCATCCCGCTGGCGCACGGCGATGTGGTGGTGTGGGGCGGCCCATCTCGGCTCTGTTTTCACGGCATCCTGCCGGTCAAGGAAGGCTACCACTCGCTGGTGGGGCCGCACCGCATCAACATCACGCTACGCAAGGCGCTTTAACTGCGGCTCCTGCGCCAGGCAGGCGACGAGATAGTCGATAAACACCCGCAGTTTGGGCGGCAGATACTGGTTGGGCGCGTAGAGCAACCACAGGCCGCCGTGATAGCTGCTGAGGAAATCCCATTCCGGCAACACCTGCACGATCTCGCCGTCGTCGAGCGCCTGGCGGGCGGTAAAGTACGGCAGGCTGCCGATGCCGATATGCCGTTTCACCGCGTCCAGCCGCACGCCGGTGTGGTTGGCGGCGTAGCGGCCGCGCACGTTGACCGTCATCGTTTTGCCGCTGCGGCGGAATTTCCATTGCGCGTCGCTCGGCGTTTCCCCCAGATAGATGCAGCTGTGCGCCGCCAGATCGTGCGGGTGCTGCGGCGCGCCGTGCTGCGCCAGGTAGTGCGGCGTGGCGCACAGCAGATGGTCTATTCTCATCAACTGGCGGCCGATCAACCCGGGCGACGGGCGATCGGTAATGCGCAGCGCCAGATCGACCCGATCGTCTATCAAATCCATGTAGCGATCTTCCAGCCGCAGCCGCACGTCCACCTTCGGGTAGCGGCGCAGGAACTCCGGCATGTGCGGATGCAGCACGAAGCGGCCCACCGCTTTGGGTACGCTGACGCTGACCAGTCCTTCTGGCTCCGCGGCGCCGCGCCCGCCGATCGCCATCACCGCGTCGGCCGCCGCCAGCAGGGTGCGGCAGTGCGCAAACACCTCTTCGCCGCTTTCGCTCAGCCGCAGTTTGCGGGTGGTGCGGTGCAGCAGCTGCAGCGTCAGCGCCTGTTCGAGCTTCGCCACGCTGCGGCTGACGGCGGAAGGCGAAGCGCCCAGCTTGCGGGCGGCGGCGGAAAAGCTGCCGCTCTCTACCACCTGAACGAAAACGGCCATTTCGGCCAACAGCGCGTAAGAAAGATTTGTGCTCATGACGCAAAAGTCCATTGTGATGGCGGCGGATTATCCTCCGATTATGGCATGAATATAATGGCTCTCCGAACCGAGGAGAAAAAATGATGACCGAGCGACGTTATTACTACAGCGACGATTTACAGGGCCAGGCGCGGGTGTTGAGCTGTGCGCCGGCCGAGGCGGGCGCTTACGCCGTGGAACTGGACGCCACGCTGTTCCACCCGCAGGGCGGCGGCCAGCCTTCCGATGTGGGGTCGTTAGGCGGCGTTACCGTGCTGCGGGTGCAGCAGCAGGGGGATACCGTGGTGCACTTTACCGCCGCGCCGCTGCCGAACGGGCCGGTTACGATGCAAATCGATGAAGCGCAGCGTCGGCTGCACGCCCGCTGGCACTCCGCTGGGCATCTGATCGGCTGGTTGGGCGAAACCCGGGGCTGGCGGCCGGTCAAGGCGCATCATTGGCCGGGGGAAGGGCGCATCACTTTCGCGCCGGGATCGGATGCGCAGACGATAGAAGTGGACTTTTTGCAGGCGGAGCTGATGCGTTTGATCGCCGCCGATCTGCCGCGCCGCCAGCAGGCGGTGGACGGCCTGCGCCAGGTCGGCTTCGGCGAGTTGCCCGCCTACGGCTGTGGCGGCACCCATGTCGCCGCGCTTGGCGAGGTGGGCGCGATCGCGATTACCGGCCTAAAGATGAAGAAAGGGCAATTGAACGTGCAATATGAGCTGGGTTGAATAAGGGGGCGGCTCAGCGCCCGGCCTGCCGCAGCTGGGTGCAGAATGCGCATTGGCATCCCGCTACCGGCACCGCCGCGCAGCTGCCGATGCTCACCGGCTGGGCGTCCATGGCGTGAAAGCCGTAAAACAGATGTTCGATGTTTTGTTCCGCCACCCGCGCCTGCTCCGGGCGCGGTTCGGGCACTTTCGACTGAAACGCTGCGGCCTTGCCGGCCAGCAGGCTGAGAAACAACAGCGACAGCTGGATTTTCATCGTCGTCTTCCCTTTACTTGTTTTTTGATACGTTATAACAAAACCAAGGCGCCGCCAAGCGCCGCTCTCGCGCTCGGCGCCCGCCAGCGCGTGAGCCGGTGCGGTGAACGCCCGAGTCGAATTCAGTTTTCTCTTTGATTTCATTGAAATTGATGAAATAGTCAGATGCCATCATCCAGGGCATGACAGGGCAGCCAATATTCTAAATACTTAAATTTTCAGCGCGCCTGGAAAGCGGGCCGGGTCGGGGCCGTGACCGGCGTTTACGCGGTGTCCTACAGCTTTTTGAAGTATTTCAAGGCGTGGTACCACAGATAGCCGAACGGCGGGCGTGGCGTGAGCTCCCGTTCGGTTGCGGTGCGCGATTGCGGCTTTGGGCCGGCAACCGCGCGCCGAAGGCGGGGGGCGAACCGCCTTCATCTCCTCGTTTAAACGCTGTCTTCAGCGATCAGCACCTCAGTGATATCAATGCGATGCAGCAGCTTTCTCTGTTTCTCATGGCTGATTTTCTTCATGCGGCGCAGCCGGTACAGCTCTTCTCTTTCCGCGTGCAACGAGGCTAAGTACAACTGCTTTTCCAGCCGCTTCAGCGCCACGATATTCTTAACGTCTTCTTTGGTCAGAATTTTACGTTGCAGCACGTCCAGCATCCGCCGCGTCGTTTCTTCAATCAGCTCCGGCGTGGCGTCGTCCGGCGGGGCGACGAGCAGCTTTTCCTTGGTTTCGTTAACGGCTTTGGTCGCCGCGCTCGCCAAGGCTTCTGAAACGGAGAAAGCCTCTTCCTGATCTTCTTCCGGCGGCAAATTGCCGCGCAACAGGAAGGGCAGCGTGACGATGCCGACGACGATCGACAGCAAGATGACCCCCGAGGCGATAAACACCAGCTGATACCGCCCCGGGAATGGCGAGCCATCCAATAAAAACAGCGGAATTGACAGCACGCCCGCCAGGGTCACCGCCCCTCGCACCCCGGCAAAGGCGGCGACGAACAGATCGCGCGTGCTGAATTTCGAAAATAACAGCGGATCTTTGCGCATCAGGGTCGCGCTGCCGACCTTCATCAGCCACAGCCAAATCAAACGCACGGCGATCAAACTAAAATAGATGATCACCACGTAAGCCAGCAGCGTCTCCAGGCTGATGGAATGATCGATACCGGTTTGCGCCACGGTGAAGTTCAAGATGCCTGGCAGCTGCAGCCCAAGCAGAATAAACACCATGCCGTTAAACACGAACTCGAGCATTTCCCAAATATTATTGGTGCGTAAACGCACCAGCGGCATGCTGCGATTCACTTTGGATTGGCCAATCATCATGCCGGCGCTGACGGCGGCCAGGATGCCGGATACGCCGATTCTTTCCGCAATCAGATAGCAGGAAAAGGGCAGTAACAGCGAGAAAATAATCTGGGTGGCGGAATCGTTATACATCCATTTATGGATGAACTTAACCATTTGATTATAGAGAAAGACAATAATGATGCCGCACAGCACCCCGCCAATCGATACCTGCAGAAAAGTCAGAAAGGCGCTCTCCAGGGTAAACGCCATCGCGCCGAGCGCGACAGCGATGGAGAAGTTGAGGGAAACCAATCCGGAGGCGTCGTTCATCAGCGCCTCCCCTTCGATCACGCTCATCACGGGTTTGGGCATGCGTCCTTTACCGACAATGCCGGACAGCGCCACGGCGTCCGTTGGCGACAGAACGGCGGCCAGGGCAAACGCGGCGGCGAGGGGGATTGACGGGAGCAGGAAGTGAATCAGATAACCCACCCCGACGACCGTGATGATCACCAGCACCAAGGCCAGACAAAGGATTTCTCTGCCGTAATGGATGAACTCTTGCGCCGGCGTTTTCCAACCGTCGGCGAACAGCAGCGGGGGAATAAACAGCATCAAGAAAAGCTCGGGATTGAAGTCGATATGCAACCCAAACTGCGGCCAGGCCAAGACGGCGCCAACGATGATTTGCATCAGCGGAAGCGGGATTTGGAAGGGCAAGATGCGCGTCACGACGCCGGACAACGAGACGGTGAGCAATAAGATCAATATGGTGAAGAATGTTTCCATCGTGAACCTTTTGTGGATTTAATTTTTCTCGCCGTTATCAAACGGTTTTTCTGCATGCCGCCCCTCAGGCGGGCTCGTCGGCCAAGGCTAAGCAGCGGCCATGGCGGCCGCTGTCGATAAAGAAAGCGCAGTTGAGCAAGGCCGGTCTTCGCCCCGCTTGCCTGTGGGATGGCGCAGACAAACGGGGCAAAGGGTTAAGGCAGCGCAAACGCCATCACGTAATCGCCGGTTTCTGACGAATGCGCGGCGCCGCCGACCACAATAACGATGTATTGCTTGCCGGTTTTAGGCGAAACGTAGCTCATCGGCGTCGCGCTCGCGCCGACCGGCAGCGCATATTTCCAGACTTCTTTGCCGGTGCTGCTGTTATAGGCGCGCAGATAATAGTCCTGGAAGCCGGCGAAGAAGACCAGGCCGCCGGCGGTCGTCATGGTGCCCGCGTAGGTGGGCATGCCAACCGGCATCGGCAGATGCGATCTGATGCCCAGTGGCCCCATTTTTTCGGCGGTGCCGGCCGGTATCTGCCAGGCAATCTTTTTGTTTTTGTAATCGACGGCGGTGATCGTGCCGTAAGGGGGTTGGTTGCAAGGCACTTCGAGCGGCGACATCCACATCAACGTGATCATGCCGTATGGCGTGCCGATCATGGGAGAAGGCCCATGGCCATCGATCACTTTTTGCGGGTACTGTTTCGCGACGCGTTCATAGTTGTCGCGCGCCACTAACCAAAACACATTCGGGATGCGCACATCGTTCATGTAAGCCAGATGGTTCACAGGATCAATCGACATGCTCCCCCAGTTGAGTCCGCCTAAATTGCCGGGCTGCTCGAGCGTTGGGCGGGTGCCGATCGGGGTCATGTCGCCCTGGTAATTCATCTGTTTGAACAGGATGCGGCAGGCCATCTGGTCAAACAGGGTGGTGCCCCACATTTTTTCTTCGGTCAGGCGTTCGGCGCCAATGGTCGGCATGCCGACGGAGAACGGCTGGGTTGGCGAGAGGCGCTCTTCCTCTGCGGCGCCTTGGGTCGGCACGGCTTTCTCTTCAACCTGCGCCAGCGGTTTGCCGGTCTCCCGGTTCAGGTAGAAAATCTGCCCGCGTTTGGTGCCGAGCAAAAGGGCGGGCACCGGGCGATGTTGCTCATCAAAACCGTCCACCAGCGCGGGTTGGGATGCGAGGTCATAATCCCAAATGTCGTGATGCGTGGTTTGGAATTTCCAGCGCTCACGGCCTGTTTCAATATCAATGGCGACCAGGGCAGAGTTGTACGCATCCGAATTTTCCGGGCGATTCATGCCGTAATAGTCGGGCGTTGCATTGCCAAGCGGCGCATACAACAAGCCTAATTTGTCGTCATAGGCGGCGGTGGTCCACATATTCGGCGTGCCGCGCGTATAGGTGCTTCCGGCAGGCGGAGCCTTGGTGATGCCCGGGTTGCCTAAGTCCCACGCCCAGTCCAACTCGCCGGTTTTGGCGTCGAACGCCCTGATGACGCCGGAGGGCTCGCCTTTCATTACGTTATCGATAACCCAGCCGCCGACGATAATCTTCCCTCTGGCGATGGTCGGCGCCGAGGTTTGGAAGTAATAACCCGGTTTGACTTCCCCCATATGCTGGCCGAGATTCACCTCACCGTTTTGACCGAAGGCGGGGCATTTCTGGCCCGTTTTGGCATCCAGCGCAATGAGGCGGGCATCGATCGTGGTGTGAACGATCGTTTTCTCGCACAGCGCGCCTGGCGCAATATCTTCATTTTTGTAGTAGCCAAGCCCGCGGCAGCGTTGCCAAACGGGGGAGGTGGAATGCGAGTCAAATTTCCAGCGCGCTTTACCCGTATCGGCATCGATAGCGGTGATAAGACCGTTGGGCGTACAGCTATACACCACATCATCAATCGCGAGCGGGGTGTTTTGGTCCACGCCCGGCCGGAAATCGCCGGTGCGATAAACCCAGGCGAGTTTCAGGTCTTTGACGGTTGAACGGTTCACCTGATTGAACGGCGCGTAGCGCGTTCCTTCCGTCGTGCGGCCATAGGCGCTCCAATCGGCAGGCGCATTGTCGCTTTTGCTCTCGATAAACGTCACGTCGCCAGCAGGGGTAATTTCGCCATGGGGAAAGAAGGCGCCGATAAAGAAAGCGACAAAGGCCACGGATAATGCCGAACCGGCGATGTAAGCCTGCTTTTGACTCTTGGCGCCGTGCAGGTATGAGGGAAGTAAAAACGCGGCGATAATAGAGAGGCCGGCGGGCACCAGCAGGCGAGGGAACAATGCCCAGTAGTTAAGCCCCGATTCCCAAAGCGCCCACAACAACGTCATCAAAAACAGCAGGCCGGTTAAGTAACAAGCCGATTTGCTGCGCTTGAGGACCAGCACTGCGGCGGCGATGTAGCCTATCCCGGTAATAGCATAGTAGAACGATCCGCCGAGGGCGATCAGCCAAATTCCCCCCACGGTTAACGCGACGCCAGAAAAAACCAGCAAGCAAAAGAACGTGATTATTGCGGCTCTCTTACCAAACGATGTTCTAATCATATGTTTTCCTTTGACTTTTAAATCCACATTGGATCACCATCCCATCGCTGCCAACGCGTGAAAATGCAGGCGCGAAAGGCAAGGCATTTCCCGCCTTGAGACTTTTTATTCTTTAACGCTTTAGGGGCATTGAGTTGTCGTTTTGATATCCATTTCAACAGTGGCCATTGCGGCTTGGATCCGTCGCCAGACCAAGATAAGGGTTTTTTATTGGGCGATGACAGAACGCGCGCGATAAAAATAACCATCAACATTTTTATTTAATACCGGGTTGTAACCGTCTCGCAGAGATACGGTTGTGGGTGCGCTGTGCAATCCGATATTTTATAGCAGTGATAAGCGCATTGAATGAAAGAGCCTCTCTGGACTAATTATTTAGAGTGATGATGAATGCGGAACTGCTTTTAATCACGAGGTTGCGTAGAGGTTTACCCTGCGTTGAGTTCAGGGTGAAACGTCATTCTTTATCAAGCCGGTGTCGATAGAAGCGGCGAAAAAAATGATTCAATGCCATTCTTTCCCCATCGACATAGACAATATAACCTTTCCCGCGTTCGCCGACGGTGACTTTTTCAACATTAACATTAGGATAGTGTTTTTTTAGGTTTTTAGACCATGCTTGGATACTCATAATTCTATTTTCCTGACGCGCTTTATTCTTGTTTAAGGCATATTGATAGCACCCGTAAAAATAAGTCTCGTGGAAATAAAATATCGTCACTACCTGGGGATGTCTACAAGCGTGCGGGCGGGATAAAGCGAAAAATGCCGGTTGCGCTCAGGCAGGGTATTTAATGAAAATGTAATAAAAACAACAAGTTGCCCAATCAGTCGCACAAAAAGCAAATGTGGGTAACACATTGATATTTAATGTTTTGGTACGTAAGTCATATCGAAGTCAACGTTTAACGGATAAGCGGTTATTCCTTGTGGGGGCGAGAAAATCTCATCTTGGCGCGATCTTTAGGGAGGTATTGACGCGTTTTCCAATTAGATAAGTCTTAAAGTTGGTGCTTTGCGGCGAGTGGATAATGAGTGGTTTTGAGCCTAAATTCATCATCACTCTTTATTGATAAATATAAATAATTACCCTTTTTAATAAATAGCAACGCCGATAGTGACAAGGTTAGCGCTCTGGCCCAGGCGCTACCTCTTTCTCTCTGTGCTTGATAGGGAAGACAATGGGGATATAGGTCTTCATCTCTATTCTATCGCCGCCTTTGGGGGTGATGATTTCAATGAGAAAGCGATCGATCATGCCAACTTTATTTATCGGGAATGATTTGGTGTAGATACTTTGCGTGAATTTTTGCGCCTCATCGCTTGCGCCGTCAAAACTGAACTCTGCAAAAAGTTGCATGTCTTTTTTTCCCTGGGCGTCGGCCAGGGAGGCAAGCACGCTGCCAAGACAGTCTTCTTCTGAAATATAGAGGGTCTTCAAATAGATGCTGACGTAATTCTCTTTCTTGATGCTCGCGCCAAAATTGAAAAAGTTAATCACGCCGCTATCCGTTTTTTTCATGTTATCAATTGCCGCCAATCGCAGCGCGGAAACCGCAGGATGGAAGTGATATATTTCTGCATCAACGCCATCCCCTGAATCGTCGAAAAACTTTGGCAGGTGCACATAGCGATGCTCGGGAATGCCGTCGAGAAACAGCAATGGGATGGCGGAGGACACGTCCCACGATTTACTTTTGCGATACTGCATCGGCGAGGTTCTGAATTGCTTGCGGAAAGCTCGCTCAAATGATTGATATGACTGAAAATTTAGCGTTTTAACGATATCGGAAATAGAGAGGTTCGTCGCTTTCAACATAAATGCGGCGCGAATGAGTTTTCTGCCCCTCACATAGCTTCCGAAAGTCATCCCTGTTTCATCTTTAAACGCTTTTTGGATATGCCCGCGTGAATATCCGCTTTTTTCTGACAGCATCTCAACGGTGAGCTTCTCATTGAACCCACTTTCTTCCACCCAGGCGAGCAGCTCCTCAATGACTTTGGTTATAAACATGCAGGAGCTCCCTTTTAGTTAACTGCCTAATGGTTGCGTTGGGTAAAATAACGCGTTATCGGTATTCAGCGATAAGCCCCCAATTTATCCGTTCTTTTAGGCAATATCCTGAGTATAGAACGCTTGCAATATTAACGCGGTAAATTAAAAAAAATGTACTTAAAAGTGTCATTTACCAAATAGCCGCGTATGGCAAGAAGTCGAACGTGAAGGGGGGGCATTTTTGATTTTGTTAATTTATTGATTTTTATTGATTTTTATTGGGGTTCCAAGGTGAAGGGAGAACGATTTTTGCTCATTGATAGATAAAAACTCTATATGGCTGTCAATTTATTGACAGTAACATCTTTTCGAATCGGAATAATTAACTATTCTATGTTTAAGAGTGGGTGGTTAAGCGGAAAATAGGCAGGCAAGGCATTGCGTAATTAAATGATGGTTAATCCAGGGGGGCGTCAAGGGTAATGATATTCAGAGAAGCGTATGTATGCTTTATTTTCACGATAAATAGCGTTTGCTATTTATCTTCTGGCTGTGGCCCGCGCTTTTTGAGGCAGAATAAACGCTGAGCGTTGTTCTGTCTTGGCGTCCGTGGTTTATCAGCGTTTTTCCACACGACTTCTTTGTGAATCTCATCTTGTGCGAGAGGTGAATCGGCATCTTTCGCCCTGGAAATGATTTTTTTTGCAATGTGATGCGTGGATATATTTGAACGGATATGGGAATGCCATTCTTCGAAAGAAAGCAAGTCGGACAGCTTTTGGTTCCGCAAGAAGAGAGATGCATTCAATAATAAAAATAGCAAGATGACAGGCTTTACTATGGATTGTTCTAACAAGTTCAGACGCAATATTTTAGATGAGATAATCGCTATCATTGAAAAAGCCATTGATACACAAAGCCATGTATCAATAAGGGCGCTATCCATTAAGTCAGGGTATTCCATCGGGCATTTACAGCGGATGTTCTATTTGTATGAAGGGATGAAGATAGGCACTTATATCAGAAAGCGCAGACTAAGCCGCGCGACGTTATTGCTGAAATGTACCGATCTGAAGATCTATGAAATCGCGTTGCTTTCCGGATTTAGTTCTCAGCAATCATTTAGCCGTGCGTTTTCAAATCAATTCGGTTGCCCGCCGAGAACATTCAGAACTCTGCGCGATTGGCCTTTTCTCAATTATCAACCGATTATTGGCTTCGATAAAGAGCCTTTCCCCAGCAGCATCGTGTACTTGAATTTGCATGAGTATTACGAGAAAAAAAGGATCGTGCAACTGCTTTCACCGGTAATCAGCCGGGGGCAGATGAAGGTAAACGTAAAGAATCCAATAACCTGTAGCCTGTACAACGCATCGGCAAAGTACATTGCGATCAGACGCAATGAAAAAAAGATGAGCGAAAACGAGTTCATCCTATCGCTCTATGAGGGGGTGTTGGCTTCCCAGGATATCTTCATCACGCAAAGCGTAATCTTTAAAATTCACGATCACTGCCCAGGTGAAAAGGAAAACGTCAGCATGTGGTATTTCATCCCGATAAAATGAGCTTTGTTTATCGCGCGCGGCAGAAGGTTGCCTGATCACAACGGAAAGCTTTGGTTATGCCATCGATATTTTGATGGCGCCCTCCCGTCACCCCCCCATAAGCCTGTTTCCGTCAACGGAACGGTTGGCGAGGAAGAAAAAAAACCGACCGCGAGGGTCGGTAAGCATGGGGTATTCAATAGGTATGACAATACTACAATTAAATAATAGCGCGTGTTTGGTTTTTTTCTTTACCGAAAAGTGTTATTTCACGGAGCAATTGGCCCAGCATACGCACATCCTCTTTTACAATAAGACTGGGGGCCGTGACGTGCAGGCATCATGAAATGAAGATAAAAAAAGCCGGCGATTAACGCCGGCCAATGAAACATCGAAATCTCTCTGAGATGCACGACCTCTACACGGTAAATAAGGCTATGCGGTTGCTATTTAACCCCGCCTGCTGCGCTTTTTTTTACCAAAAAGAGATATTTTTGGCAGGCGAGGAAAGGAAATAAAAAAGCCGGTCGGACGACCGGCGAATGCGAAAATAACAGGGTAACGTTAATTGAAAGTGCACATAAAATGATAGCGAATTAATCCTAGCACTGACATCGGCGGTATATTTTACCTAAAAATGTCTTTGCGGCATTGGCATTACCGCCCGGCTCTGACGGCGGAATGAGTTTGTGCGAGAGGAGAAAGGGCGGCCGATACTGCGCCCCCGAAGCCAGGCTAAGATCCCAGCGGCCAGACCGCCTCGCGCACGGCGATCGCTCTGGGCAGCAGCCCGAGGGCGTAGAAGCGGTCGGCGATGCTTTGCTGCTGGCGGATCACCTGCAAATCCATGGCGCGGATCTCGTGGCTGCGGCGCGACAGCGCGAGTTCCAGCGAGGCGCTCGCCAGCCCCAGTTCGTCGGAAAGGTGACGAGCGGCTTCTCTCGGCTGCGCGGCAATGTAGCGGCCGGTGTGCTGCAATGCTTGCATCAGCGGCTGCAACAGATCGCCCGAGCGCTCGGCGAAGTCGCGGCGCGCCAGATAGAATTGCTGATTGAGCACTCGCTGGGTGCCGTCGGCGATCACGCGCAGTTCCCCGCTGCGCTGCGCGTCGCTGAGCAGCGGATCCCACATCATCCAGGCGTCCACCGCCTGCAGGTCGGTCGCCGACAGCGGATACTTCGGCGGCGCGTAGACGATACGCACATCGTTCAACGTCAATCCCTGTTCGTCCAGCATCTGCAGCAATAAATAGTGCACGTTGGAGCCTTTGTTGAGCGCGATGCGTTTGCCGCGCAGATCGGCGGCGCTGTGTATCGGGCTGTCTTGCGGCACCACCATCGCCACGCTCTGCGGCGCCGGCGGCTCAAAACCGACGTACACCAGCGCATTGCCCTGTGCCTGGGCGAAGATCGGCGGCACTTCGCCGGTGGTGCCGAAGTCTATCTCATCGCCGTCGAGCGCGTGCAGCAGCTGCGGCCCGGCGGGAAACTCGCTCCACAGCACGCTGATGCGCTGTGTGGCGAAGAGCTGTTCCAGGCTTTGCCGCGCCTTGAGCACCCCGAGGTTGCCGAACTTTTGATAGCCGATGCGCAGTTCGCGTTCGGGCAGCGGCGCTGCGGCGATGGCCGGCGAATGTGCGGGTGCGCCGGCGCTGCGACGGCGCGGTTTGATCAAACCAAGATGCGCCAAATGGGTGCGCAGGGTATTGCGGCTGACGCCGAGCAACGACGCCGCTTGCAGCTGGTTGCCGCCGCTGCGTTCGAAGGCGTTGCGCACCAGCGCATCCAGCACCCGTTGGTAAAGCTGCGCGCTGTCGCCTTGCAACTGCTGCTGCACAAAGCGATCGATGGCGTCATCGCCGCCGCCGTCGTTATCCGTCAGGCGATGGGTGAGCTGCAGTTGCTGCGGGGCGATCGCCCCCTCCTGGCTCAGCAAGACCGCATTATGCAGCGTGTTCTCCAGCTCGCGCACGTTGCCGGGCCAAGGGTAGTCCAGCAGCGTCTGCTGCGCTTCCGCCGTCAACCGCGGCAGTGGCCGTTCCAGACGGCGGGCATACAGCGCAAGAAAATGTCTGGCCAGCACCGGAATATCGTCCGGCCGCTGGCGCAAGGGCGGTAAAGTCACCGCCGCCACGTTCAGGCGGTAATAGAGATCTTCACGGAACCGCCGTTGGCGAATCGCGCCAGCCAGATCGACGTGGGTGGCGGCGATGACCCGCACATCGATCTTCAGCGGTTTGCGCGAGCCGACGCGGGTGATCTCCCGCTCCTGCAGCACGCGCAGCAGCTTGACCTGCAGCGACAGGTTCAGCTCACCGATCTCGTCCAGCAGCAGGGTGCCGCCTTCCGCCGCTTCGAACCAGCCCTGATGAGTGCCGACGGCGCCGGTGAAGGCGCCTTTCTCATGGCCGAACAGTTCGGCTTCCGCCAGGCTTTCCGTCAGCGCGCCGCAGTTGACCGCCAGGAAAGGTTGATGGCGGCGCGCGCTGTGGTGGTGCAGATAGCGCGCCACCACTTCTTTGCCGGTGCCGGTTTCACCGACGATCAGCACGGTGGCGTCGGTGGGAGCCAGCCGATCGAGCACGCTTTGCAGAGCGAGCGACGCCGGATCGATCAGCACCGGTTTGTCGGCGGCGAACGGTTGGGGATCGTACATGGGCGTCTCCTGTCTGACGACGATGGGGAAAAAAATCTTATCCCAGCCAATGAGCCGCCGCGAGAGGATAAAAGGCGCACGGTGCTGCATTGGCAACAGCTTTCCGCCGCCGCCTGCTGCCAATGCAGCAGCGTTTTGACGTCGATATCTCATCAATATATTGATATGCATTGGTTTTTTTAAATCTGCAATGTGGCACGCATCCTGCTTTTCTTTTTATAACCAAGCAAAGTTTTTCTATCGATAAATAATGAAAATAGTTATATAGGAAAGGCATAAATGACTGAGTCAGTGAAAGATCGCATCAACGTTTTCTGGTTTCTGCCGACCCACGGCGACGGTCGCTATCTGGGCACGGCGCAGGGCGGGCGCCCGGTGGACCTGCCTTATTTGCAGCAGGTGGCGCTGGCCGCCGACAACCTCGGCTATTACGGCGTGCTGATCCCAACCGGTAAAAGCTGCGAGGATTCCTGGCTGGTGGCGGCGGCGTTGGCGCCGATCACCCGCCGGTTGCGCTATCTGGTGGCGGTGCGCCCCGGCCTGCAGCCGCCGAGCCTGGCGGCGCGCATGGCGGCGACGCTGGATCGGCTGTCGGACGGGCGCCTGCTGATCAACGTGGTGACCGGCGGCGATCCGGTGGAAAACAAAGGGGATGGCATCTTCCTCAGCCATGCCGAACGCTATGAGGTGACACAGGAATTTCTCACGGTGTATCAACGGCTGTTGCAAGGGGAGAAGGTGGATTTCAGCGGTAAGCATATTCGCGTCGAAGGCGCCGAATTGCTGTTCCCGCCGGTGCAGGAAAACGGCCCGCCGCTCTATTTCGGCGGCTCATCGTCGGAAGCGATCGACATCGCCGCCGGGCAGATCGACACCTACCTGACCTGGGGCGAGCCGCTGGCTCAGGTGGCGGAAAAGCTGGCGGCGGTGCGCCAGCGCGCCGAGCGGCAGGGGCGTAAACTCAGCTATGGCATTCGCCTGCACGTTATTGTGCGCGAAACTGAAGACGAAGCCTGGGCGGCGGCCGAGCGACTGATCGCGCATCTGGATGACGACACCATCGCGGCGGCGCAGCAGATCTTTGCGCGCATGGACTCTACCGGCCAGCGCCGCATGAGCGAACTGCACGGCGGCTCGCGCGAGAGTCTGCGCATCGGCCCCAACCTGTGGGCCGGCGTCGGCCTGGTGCGCGGCGGCGCCGGCACCGCATTGGTGGGCAATCCGCAGCAGGTGGCGGCGCGCATACGCGAGTATCAGGCGCTGGGCATCGACAACTTCATCCTTTCCGGCTATCCGCATCTGGAAGAGGCTCACCGCTTCGCCGAGCTGGTGATGCCGCTGCTGCCGCTGGCGCAGTCGACTCATCAGACGGCTCGCACGATCAATACCGGCCCGTTTGGCGAAACCATCGGCGGCGATCGTCGTCCCGGCCCGGCGCAGCGGGAGGGCTGATGGCGAAGCGTGCCCATATTATCGTTATCGGCGGCGGTTTCACCGGCGCGGCGCTGGCGATCCAGCTGGCGCGCGGAGCGGTGGATGTCACGGTGATCGAACCGCGCGCCGCGCCGGGCTATGGCGTGGCGTATTCGACCACCGAGCCGACTCACCGCATCAACGTCCCGGCCGATAGGATGCAGCTGGCGGATGAACCGGCGGGGGATTTTGACCGCTGGTTCCGCGAGAGCGGCGGGCTGGCGGCCGATCCGCAGGCGTTGTGGCGCGACGGTAAAGCCTATCCGCAGCGCGGCGCCTTCGGCCGCTACGTCGAGGAACGTTTTCATCAGGCGGCGCAGTCGGGCCAGGCCCGCTTGCGGCACCTACGCGATCGGGCGCAGCACCTGCAGCCGCAGGCGCAGGGCGCGTCCGTCATCACCGCCGGCGGCGAACGGCTGTGGGGCGACTATGTGGTGTTGGCGACCAGCCATCCGCCGCCCGCGCTGCCGCGGCAGATCGCCCCGGAACTGGCGCGCGACGCGCGTTTGATCGCCAATCCCTGGGCGGAGGGGGCGCTGGATGAGATTGAACCCGATGAATCGTTGGCGATCGTCGGCAGCGGGCTGACGATGGCCGATGCGGTGGCGGCGTTGCACCGCCGCGGGCATCGCGGGCCGATTACCGCGTTCTCTCGTCACGGCTTGCTGCCGCGTGCCAATGCCGAAGGGGAGTACCCGACGTGGTCGTTTACCCCGCCATCCGGACTGCGTGACGGGGTGCGGCAGGTGCGCCTTGAGGTGGCGCGCGCCGCTCGGCAACGGGTGCCGTGGCAGGCGGTGTTGGACGCGGTGCGCGCCCAGGGCCAGCGCCTGTGGCAAGCGTTGACGCCGACCGAACAGCAGCGCTTTCTGCGGCATCTGCGCGCCTATTGGGACGTGCACCGCTATCGCCTTGCGCCGCAGGTGAGCACGCTGCTGACGGAGCAACAGGCAGCGGGCACGCTGCAGGTATTGGCCGCTCGTCTGCGGCGGGCGGAACCCGCGCCGCAGGGCGTGCGCTTGACGATTCTGCCGCGCCAGGGCGCAGAGCGGGCGCTGCAGGCGCAGCGGTTGCTGATCGCTACGGGGCCGGCTCATGCCGGCCTGATCGCCGCCAGCCCGTTGCTCAGTTCGCTGGCGGAGCAGGGGGCGCTGCGCGCCGATCCGCTGGGATTGGGGCTGTGGGTCAATGCCGACAGCCAGGCGATCGGCGGCGACGGCCTTGCCAACCCGCGCCTGCTGGTGGCCGGCCCGGCGGCGCGCGGGCGCTTCGGCGAACTGATGGGGCTGCCGCAGGTGGCGGAACACGCCCAAAGCGTCGCGCAATACCTGCTGGCGCGATGTCCGGCTGCAAACTGATCGTCCATTCCCGTTTTTAACACCCTAAGACCCCCCATCCGGCCCGGCTCCGCCCGTGGCCGGCAGATAATTGTGGAGCTCGCTATGTCATCGCAACGTGAAATTCGTCTTAACGCTTTTGATATGAACTGCGTCGGCCATCAGTCGCCGGGGCTGTGGGCGCACCCGCGCGACCGTTCCTGGCAGTATAAGGATCTCGAATATTGGACCGATCTGGCGCGCCTGCTGGAACGCGGCAAGTTCGATGGATTGTTTATCGCCGACGTGCTGGGGATTTACGACGTGCTTAACGGCAGCGGCGACGCGGCGATCCGCCAGGCGACGCAGGTGCCGGTTAACGATCCGCTGGCGCTGGTGACGCCGATGGCGCTGGTTACCGAACATCTCGGCTTCGGGCTGACCGCCTCGCTGTCATTCGAGCACCCTTATCCTTTCGCCCGCAGATTGTCGACGCTTGATCACCTGACCAAGGGGCGCATCGGTTGGAATATCGTCACCTCTTACCTGGAGAGCGGCGCGCGCAATATTGGCCACCGGGCGCAGACCGATCACGATGCGCGCTACGACTACGCCGATGAATACCTGCAGGTGGTTTACAAGCTGCTGGAGGGCAGTTGGGAAGACGGCGCGATTTTGCGCGATCGTCAGCGGCGCATCTTCAGCGATCCGGCGAAAATTCATCCGATCAACCACAAGGGCGAGTTCTTCCAGGTGCCGGGCATTCATCTGAGCGAGCCTTCGCCGCAGCGCACGCCGGTGCTGTATCAGGCCGGCGCTTCCAGCCGCGGCAAGCAGTTTGCTGCGGAACACGCCGAATGCGTGTTTGTCGCTTCTCCTTCGAAAACATTGCTGAAAAAAACCGTAGCCGATATCCGCCGCCGCGCCGCCGAGGCCGGGCGCGATCCGCGCAGCATCCTGATCTTCAACCTGCAGACGGTGATCGTCGGTGAAACGGACCGACAGGCGCAGGAAAAATGGCGGGAATACAAATCCTATACCAGCTACGAAGGCGCGCTGGCGCTGGTGTCCGGCTGGACCGGCATCGATTTCGGCCAGTATCAGCCGGATCAGGTGCTGAAGCATCTGCACACAAATGCCATTCAGTCGGCGGTGGAAACTTTCTCCAGCGCCGATCCCAGCCGTGAATGGACAGTACAGGGCATCGCCGAATGGGTCGGCATCGGCGGTTTCGGCCCGCTGTTGGTGGGCGGCCCGCAAACCGTGGCCGACGAGCTGCAGGCGTGGGTGGAGGAAACGGATGTTGACGGTTTCAATCTGGCCTACGCCGTTACCCATGAAACCTTCACCGACGTGGTGGAACTGCTGATCCCCGAGCTGCAAAAACGCGGAGCGTACAAGCGCGACTACACGGCGGGCACTCTGCGAGAAAAATTGTTCAATCAGGGGCCGCGCCTGGCGGAGCCGCACCCGGCGGTGGGCTACCGCTGGCCGGCCGGCGCGTCCTTGGCCGATGCACTGAGCGTCAAGTGAGGATGCGATGATAGAGATTGAGGAGTTGCACAAGGCTTACCGCGCGCCGGACGGGCGCCGGATTGAGGTGCTGAAGGGCGTTTCGCTGCGGGTGCCGGCCGGATCGATTACCGCCGTAGTCGGCCCCAGCGGGGCGGGCAAATCGACGCTGGCGAAATGCATCAGTCTGCTGGAGCGGCCGAGCAGCGGCAGTATCCGGGTGAACGGCCAGGACTTGTCGCGGCTTGCGGGCGAGGCGCTGCGCAGGGAGCGGCGGGCGATAGGCACGGTGTTCCAGTCTTCCGCGCTGCTGCAGCGCAAAACCGCCTGGCAGAATGTGGCGCTGCCGTTGACCTATCTGGGCGTGGTGCCGCGCGATATCGACAAGCGGGTAAAGAGCCTGCTGGCGGCGGTGGGGCTGGCGGACAAGGCGGCGTTTTACCCGGCGCAGCTGTCCGGCGGCCAGCGCCAAAGGGTAGGCATCGCCCGCGCGCTGGCGCTGAATCCGTCGGTGCTGCTGGCGGATGAGGCCACCTCCGGGCTGGATCCGGATGCCACCGGGGCCATTCTCAGCCTGCTTAAACAGCTGCGCGATCGGTATGGCCTGTCGATCATCCTGATCACCCACGAGATGGATGCGGTGCGCGACGCCGCCGACGCGGTGGCCGAGATCCGCGACGGCGTGATTGTGCAGCAAGGGCCGGTGCGCGAACTGTTGGCAGCGCCCGATTCCTCGCTGGGCCGCCGGCTGTTCCCGCTGAAGACGCTGGCGTCCGACGCCGCGTTGCGGCTGCAGGTAACCTACTGCGCCCGTCAGCCGGCGGCCACCGACTGGATCAGCCGCATCAGCCGCCAACTCGACCTGCAGATCGATCTGTTGGGCGGCCACGTTGAAGTGGTGGGCGGCAGCCTGGCCGGGCGGTTGGAGATTGCGGTGCGTTTTGGCGGCGGTTCGCGTTCGGTGGCTGAACTGCAGGACGAGCTGCGGCGGTTGGGCATTCTCGCCGAGGTGCTGGAACAGCCGGCGGCGTTGAAGGAGGCGGTATGAAAAATCTGTCAGACAGCGTGATGAGCCAGGACACGCCCTGGCGCGAGATCCATCGGTTGATGCTGCCGGCCTACGGCGAAACCTGGCTGATGGTCGGCATCGTGATGCTGTTTGTGGTGGCGATTGGCGGCGCCGTCGGCGTGGTGTTGTTCAACACCTCATCGCGCGGCTTGTTTCCGCGCCCGGCGCTGAATCGCGCGCTGAGCTGGTTGGTGAACATGGGCCGTTCGCTGCCGTTTCTGGTGCTGATGGCGGCGATTATTCCGTTCACCTTCTGGTTGACCGGCACCACCATCGGCATTCCGGCGGCGGTGATCCCGATGATCGTCGCCGGCATTCCATTCTTCGGCCGGCTGGTGGAGAACGCGCTGCGCGAACTGCCGCCGGAGGTGACGGCGGTGGGGCTGGTGTCCGGCGGTTCGATCTGGCAGATAGTCACCCGCGCGCAGCTCAGCGAGGCGCTGCCGGCGATTGTCGCCGCCATCACGCTGAACGTCATCTCGATGATCGAGTATTCGGCCATCGCCGGCACCATTGGCGCGGGCGGCATCGGCTATCTGGCGGTGGTGTACGGCTACCAGCGTTTCGACAATCACATCATGATCGCCACCATTGTGGTGCTGATCGCCACGATCCAACTGATTCAGTTTATTGGTGACCGCCTGGTCGCCGCGTTGCGTCATCATCAGGAAACCCTTTAATCATGCCTAATCACGATTTTGAGATAGTGAAGAAGAAACGCTGGCCGTGGCCGGTGGGTATCGCGGCGGTGGCGATTATCGCCGCCGCGGTTTGGCACTTCAGCGCCCGCCAGCAGCAGACGGTGCAGTTCGGCAGCACGCTGAAAGTGCACTTTGAGCCGGCGATGGCCGGAGAGCAGCGGGTGATCGAGTACGTCGGCGAGCATATCGCGCCGGATTACGGCCTCAGGCTGGAGGCGGTTGGCCTGCAGGACCCGGTGCAGGCCGATCGTGCGGTGGCGCAGGGGCAGTACGCCGCCACGATCTACCAGCACCAGTGGTGGCTAAAGCAGGTGGTGGAGGCCAACGGTTTTAAGCTGACCCCGACGCTGCCGGTGTTTCAGTGGGCGTTCGGCATCTATTCCGACCGCTATACGTCGATCGCCGAGTTGCCGGACGGCGCGGAGATCGTGGTGCCCAACGACGGCGCCAATCAGGGGCAGGCGTTGTGGCTGCTGCAGCGCATTGGACTGATCGGGCTGGATCCGGCGATCGAGGCGCGTACCGCCAGGCTGAAAGACATTCGCGAGAACAAACGCCATTTTAACTTCAAGGAGCTGGATTTGCTGACCATGCCGCGCGCGCTGAATTCGGTAGATGCGGCCATTGGCTATGTGTCGCAGTTCGACGCCGGCAAGGTGCCGCGTGAGAAGGGCATCTTGTTCCCACCGGCGCCGAAGACCTTCGCTTCGCAGCTGGTGATTGGCACGCCCTATCTGCAGGACGAAAATATTCGCAAGCTGCAGCGGGCGTTTGCCGATCCCAGGTTGCAGGCGTGGCTGAAAAACACCGACGACCCGCTGGTGAAAGGCGTGCTGGTGCCGGTCTCGGCAGAATAATCCCCGCCCGAAATGGCCGTGATAAAGGCCGGATTAACGCGTGTTAATCCGGCGCTTCTGTTACGCTGTAACTGAGTTTAATTTATTGATATTAATGATATTTATAGAATAATTTGTTGTTTGTCGGCGTAATTTTTTCACCCTATAAACGAGGTGTCACCTGCCAATTACAACGAGGAAGCTATGAGTACCTTAAATATCGATACCGCGCCGCCGTTATCTGCGCCCATCGGCTCCGCCAGCGATGTGGCGTGTTTGATTAACCAACGCAGCGAGAAAAATACCCATGCGCGCATGATCGTGCTGTTGGCGCTGGGCGGTGTTTTTCTCGATGCCTATGATCTGACCACGCTGTCTTACGGCATCGATGACGTGGTGCGTGAATTCAGCCTCAGCCCGCTGCTGACCGGGGTGGTAACTTCTTCGATCATGGTCGGGACCATTCTCGGCAACCTGGTCGGCGGCTGGTTGACCGACAAGTACGGCCGCTATCAGGTGTTTATGGCCGATATGCTGTTTTTTGTGGTTTCCGCCATCGCCGCCGGGCTGGCGCCCAACGTCTGGGTGCTGATCGGCGCGCGCTTTTTGATGGGTATCGGCGTCGGCATCGATTTGCCGGTGGCGATGGCCTATCTGGCCGAATTCTCCAAATTCTCCGGCAAGGCCAACAAGGCGTCGCGCCTGGCGGCCTGGTGCCCGATGTGGTACGCCGCTTCGTCGATGTGTTTTCTGATCATCTTTGCGCTCTATTTTCTGTTGCCGGCCGAACATGCGAACTGGCTGTGGCGCGCCTCGTTGATTTTCGGCGCGGTGCCGGCGCTGCTGATCATCATGGTGCGCAGCAAGTTTATGAACGAGTCGCCGCTGTGGGCCGCTAACCAGGGCGATTTGAAAGAGGCGGCGCGCATCCTGCGCGAGTCATACGGCATTGCCGCCCATGAGGCGGAACCTGACGCCGCCCAACCGGCGGCGCCGCCGAAGGTCAGCTTCCGCGTGCTGTTCCGCAAGCCGTACCGCGAGCGCACTCTGGTCGCCAGCGTGATGAACGTTTGCATTTCCTTTGAATACACCGCCATCGCCTTCTTTCTGCCGTCGATTCTGGCGCAGTTTCTCGGCGCCGGGGTGTTTGAAACTATCTCCGCTTCGCTCGGGCTGAACGTGCTGTTCGCTTTTACCGGTGGCCTGCTCGGCATGCGTCTGGCATGGAAGTATCCGTCGCGCCACGTGGCGATCGCCGGATTCGCGCTGCAGTTTATCGCGCTGATTGCCCTGGCGTTGATCGGACATCCGCAGGCGGCGTTCGGCGTTGGGCTGGCGATCCTGATGTTGGGCCTATGGCTGTTCGCCGAAGGCTTCGGCCCCGGCGCGCAGATGATGATTTACCCGGCGCTCTCTTACCCGACGGCGATCCGCGCCACCGGCGTCGGTTTCGGCCGTTCGCTGTCCGGTATCGGCAGCGCGCTGGCGCTGTTTATTCTGCCGATTTTGCAGGCGCGCTTCGGCACCGACATGTTTTGGATTGTTTCACTGGCGGCGGCGATCCCCATCGTCTTCCTGCTGCTCATTCGCTTTGAACCGACGGCGCGCGATATCGACGATCTGGCCGATCGCGCTTAACCACAAGAGGACACTGACATGACGCAACACCTGTTATCCACCGGAGCAGACTACGCACAGCTGGCCGCGCGTTTTCGGCCGATCTTCGCCGAAATCGCCGCCGGGGCGGTGGAGCGCGAGCTGTCGCGCACGCTGCCGCATGAACCGATCCGTTGGCTGAAAGAGGCGGGGTTCGGCAGGGTGCGCATCCCGCGTGAAAAGGGCGGCGACGGCGCTTCGTTGCCGCAGCTGTTCGAACTGCTGGCCGAACTGGCGGAGGCGGACTCTAACCTGCCGCAGGCGCTGCGGGCGCATTTCGCCTTCGTGGAAGATCGGCTGAACGCGCCGGACGGCCCGGAGCGCAATCGCTGGTTCGAACGCTTTCTCGACGGCGAGCTGGTTGGCAGCGGTTGGACCGAGATCGGCGGCGTGAAGCTGGGGCAGGTCAATACCCGGGTAACGCCGCAGGCCGACGGCTGGTCGCTCAACGGCGAGAAATTTTACAGCACCGGCAGTCTGTTTGCCGATTGGATCGACGTGTATGCCGAGCGCAGCGACAGCGGCGGCCCGGTGATCGCTTTGGTTAACGTCGCCCAGCCGGGCGTAGAGCGCGACGACGACTGGGACGGATTTGGCCAGCGCACTACCGGCAGCGGCACCACGCGTTTTATTGATGCGCAGGTCGAGCAGGCGCACGTCTATGACTTTGCCGAGCGCTTCCGCTACCAAACTGCGTTCTATCAGCATGTGTTGCTGGCGACGCTGGCGGGGATCGGCCGCGCGGTGCTGCGAGACGTCGGCGAGGGCGTGAGGCAACGTAAAAGGATCTATAGCCACGGCAACGCCGGTTGGGTGAAGGACGACGTGCAGATCCAGCAGGTGGTGGGGCAAATCAGCGCCTGGGCCTATGCGGTCGAGGCGACGGTGCTAAAAGCGACTTCCTCGCTGCAGCAGGCTTATGAGGCGCATCGATCCGGCGATGAAGCGCTGCTGCAGGCGCTTAACGTGACGGCGGAGCTGGACGCGGCCAGAGCGCAGGTCATCGCCGGGGAGTGGGTGCAGCGCGCCGCCGGTGAATTGTTCAATGCGCTCGGCGCTTCAGATACCCGTACCGGCAAGGCGTTGGATCGCCACTGGCGCAATGCGCGCACGCTCTCTTCACATAATCCGGTGATCTACAAGGCGCGCAATATCGGTGACTGGGAAATTAACCGCCATACGCCGACCTTTATCTGGCAAATCGGCAGTGGCGGTTGAGGCCGTGGCTATTCCGTCCAAACCTGCGTGCTGCGCGGGCTGTCCATCTGATAATCCGAGTAGGGGCGGGTGAAGAACTCGCGCCCCAACTCGCGGGCGGCCCGCAGCGGGTTGCGCGGATCGCGGGCGATCTCGCCGCGCTGGTTGCCGGCGCCGTGCACCAGCCCGACGAAGGCGGAATGGGTGTAGCGGCTGAACTCCTGGATCTGATGCACGATGCCCAGCGCCGCGCCGGGATAAGTTTCTTCCGACGCCACCGCCAACCCGATGCGTTTGCCGCTCATGCGTTGGTGCACCTGTTCCGCCTGAAGGTAGGTGTTGGAATAGAAACTGAACGAGCGATCGAAAAAGGCCTTGGTTTGCGCCGACATGCCGTACCAGTAAATCGGCGTGCAAAATACCGCACCGTCGGCCGGCAGGAAGTGCTCCAGGAACAGCTCGGCGTAGCGATCGGCCGGCGGCGGCGTATGGCGTTCATCGCTCAGGAAACCGCTCAGGTAATCGTCGAGAAAATGCAGGCTGGCGGACGTGCCGGCTTCGGCGGCGCCCGCCATGATCGCCTGCGCCAGCGTGGCGCTGTTGCCGTCGCGGCGCGGGCTGCCGACCAGCACCACCAGGCGCTTGGATTGATGAGCTGTATTCATGTCATGCTCCTTGGTGTGAAGTGAACTCAGCCTTAATCTAGAAGCGAACGTCTGCAGCGACAAATGACGGTTTTTCTGCCAGGATGAGCTCAACTCATCTCAAGAGGCTTCGCCATGTTCGCTACGCTGCCCGTCAACGCGTTACGCACCTTTGAATCCGCCGCTCGCCTGCGCAGCTTCAAGCTGGCGGCGGCCGAGCTGGCGGTGACGCCGACGGCGATTTCGCACCAGATCAAGGCGCTGGAACAGCAGCTGGGTTTTGCGCTTTTCGAGCGGGTGCCGCGCGGCGTGCGGCTGACGGCGAAGGGCGAAACGCTGTTTGCCGGCGTGCACGGCGCGCTGCTGGACGTCGCCGCCACGCTTGAGGGCCTGCGGCCGCAGCCCAGTGCCGGATCGCTGTGCGTCTCGGTGACGCACTCGTTCGCGGCGCTGTGGCTGGTGCCGCGCCTGGGGCGTTTTTACCAGGCGCATCCGCACTATCTGGTGCGCCTGGAGGCCTGCGCCGAGGTGATCGACCTGCAGCAGGACGCCAGCGTGGATGTGGCGGTGCGCTACAGCCGCGCGCACTATCCCGCGCTGCATCAGGCGGCGCGGCTGGAGGAAAGCTTTGGCGTCTACGCCGCGCCGGGGCTGGCCGCCGCTCCGCCGGAAAACCCGGTGCTGATCACCGTCAAGTGGGGGGATTCGGCGCTGTACGACAGCGGCTGGCATGACTGGTGCCGGGCCGCCGACGTGGACTGGTGGCAGCGCCATGCGGCGATGCGCAGCTATCACGAGGAACATTACGCCCTGCAGGCGGCGGTGGCCGGGCAGGGATGGGTGCTCGCCAGCTCGGTGATGGTGTCCGAGATGGTGGACAACGGTCTGCTGGTGGCGTACCGGCCGGAGGTGCGCGTACCGGGCGCCGCATACAGCGTGCTGTGCGCGCCGGGGCGCGAGCGGCATCCGCCGGTCAGGGCGTTTCTGGCCTGGCTGCGGCAGGAATTGCCGCAGGACAATGGCACGAAATAAAAGTTTTACCGTCTTAAGCTGTGGGAATATCAGCGAACTTTTGTTTTTACTTCACTGCGAGAACCTATCATGAGCCAGCCAAGAATCTCCGATTACCCGATTGACGCGCAATTTATCGAGCGCTGGTCGCCGCGCGCGATGACCAACGACGCCATCGACGATCAAACGCTGCTGAGCTTCTTTGAAGCGGCGCGCTGGTCGCCTTCGGCCTACAACATTCAGCCGTGGCGCTTTGCCTACAGCAAGCACGGCTCCGACAGCTGGGAGAACTACCTGGAGTTCCTGATCGACTTCAACCGCGGCTGGGCGCAACACGCCTCGGCGCTGGTGGTGATCGTCTCCAAAACCACCAGCCTGAATGGCGAGCGGCTGGTGGACAACCCGACCCACGCATTCGACACCGGCGCGGCCTGGGCCAACCTGGCGCATCAGGCGCACCTGAAAGGCTGGCTGACCCACTGCATGAGCGGCATTCACCACGATAAGATCAAAGCGGCGTTGCAACTGCCGGACGACTATGCGGTGCACGCCATGGTGGCGATCGGCAAGCCGGGCGACAAAGCCCGCCTGCCGGATTTCCTGCAGGAGAAAGAAGCGCCGTCGGGCCGTCTGCCGCTCGGCAAGACCGTCAGCGAAGGGCTGAATTTCACGCTGTGATTGCCCGCTTTCTCGCAGGCCCGCTTCGCGGGCCTGAGATTGATGACAAACCTCATACCTTTGCTGGTTTGGCAGATAGCACAGAATAAAAAAACAAGGAAAATCAATTTATTGATTTTCGACTGATCACCACAAAGGGGGAAAACCACGCTTTTTCCCTCTTTGTCAACAGTCTGAGGCCCGCTTCGCGGGCCTTTTTTATGCGGCGAGTAAAACTTAGGGAGTATGTTCTCGTTCGTTCATTCGCTGTATGTTTTGTTATATAGCGATTGTGCGGTGAGGAGGAACCCGTGGGAGATCATTTTGGCAAAGGGTTGTTGGCGGGGTTAAAGGTGGAGAACCTGAAGCCGGAGGCGGAGCTGTCGCGCTTTTGCTCCGACTACAAGCGCGGTTTCGTGCTCGGTTATGCGCACCATTTGGCGCAGCGCTGCGGCGACGAGAACCGGGCGGCGTTCGAGGCCGGGCAACTCAGCCGCGCCTATGGCCTCGGCCGCGAGCCGATGAGCGAGTTCTTCTCCGGCGGCGACAGCCGGTTGGCGGAGAAGTTTTTCCACGCCGGCTATAACCAGCCGACGCCGGGGTAGCGCCGGTGAGCCGTCAGGCGGCGCTCAGCACCGCCACCATATACACGCATGCCTCATCGCTTTGGTTTTCAAAGCGGCAGTCCGCCGGTGGGCCGAGCTCCAGGCAGTCTCCTTCGGCCATTTCATGGCGCGCGTCGCCCTCAAGAAAGACCAGCTCGCCGGATAAAACCCAGATCAGCTGACGCTTGAAGGCATACACCGAAGCCGGCATCGGGATCGCCGCGCCGGCCGGCAGTTCGATGCGCACCAGATCGAGCGGCAGATCGGTGCGCGGCGACACGTGGCGCCGCACGTAGCCGCTCTCGGGATCGACCCACACCGGTTGATCTTCCCGGCGCAGCAGCCGGCCTTCCTGCGTTTCCGCGCGGGCGATCAGCTTGGACATGCTGAGGCCGAACGCCCCCGCCAGTCTGCCCAACAGCATCGCCGTCGGGCTGCTCTCGCCGCGTTCGATCTTATGCACCATCGCCCGCGATACGCCCGCCCGTTCGGCCAAATCGGACAGCGACCAGTGGCGCGCCTCGCGTTCAATGCGAATGCGCGCGCCGATCAGCTGATTTAGATTGTCTAATTTAATATTCATATCGTAGTATTATAGTGGACAATTGGCCGGGGTAAACCATGATTATACGAAATGCGACGCTCAACGATAGCGCGGCGATTGCCGCTATCTATAACGACGCGGTGTTGAACAGCACCGCCATCTGGAATGAACAAACCGTGGATGCGGCCAACCGCGCGGCGTGGATCGGCGAACGGCAGGCGGCGGGCTACCCGGTGCTGGTGGCGGTGAACGGCGCGGACGAGGCGATCGGCTACGCGTCGTTCGGCGACTGGCGCGCCTGGGACGGCTATCGCCATACCGTAGAACACTCGGTGTATGTCCATCAGGCGCATCGCGGCGCAGGGATTGGCAAGACGTTGCTGCTGGCGCTGATCGCACGGGCGCGGGAAATCGGCAAGCACGTGATGGTGGCCGGCATCGAATCCGGCAATCAGGCCTCGATTAAGCTGCATCTGGCGCTGGGGTTTCGCGACGTGGGGCGCATGGAACAAGTGGGCGCCAAATTCGGCCAATGGCTGGATCTGACGTTCCTGCAGCTGAGGCTCGACGAGCGGGCGACGCCGCCCGCGCGCTGATCCCGGGAGACAGGGCGATGAATATGCTGTTACTGCTGATCGCGGCGGGAATGGGGTTGGTGGTGCAGAATCTGCTGATGGTGCGCATTACCGAAAGCGTTTCGACCATCCTCATTACGCTGGTGATCAACTCCAGCGTCGGTTTGTTGTTGCTGGTGGGGTTGCTGCTGGCCAAAAACGGTCTCGGCGCGGTGGCGGAAGTGACCGGCGCCGCCAGGTGGTGGATGCTGTTGCCGGGGCTGTTGGGATCGCTGTTCGTGTTCGCCGGCATTTTGGGTTACCAGAAGCTGGGGGCGGCGGCCACCATCTCGATCCTGGTCGCCAGCCAGCTGTGCATGGGGCTGTTGGCCGATGCCTATCGCGCCGGTCCGGCGGCGCTGCGTGAGAATCTGCCGGCGCTGGTCGGCGCCTTATTGCTGGTGGCGGGCGCCTATCTGGTGGCGAAACGCAGCTTTTGACGGCGGCTGAAAGGCAAAAAACCCGCTCGGGTTTCCCTGAGCGGGCTTCTCTAAATTTGGCTCCTCTGACTGGACTCGAACCAGTGACATACGGATTAACAGTCCGCCGTTCTACCGACTGAACTACAGAGGAATCGTTGGAACGGGGCGAATAATAGCGGGGCGGTTGCGGCTTGTAAAGCGTGAAAACGCCCGATGCGTTCGTTTGCTGCAAGATTGCCCAACCTGCTGCTTTTTCTCGCTTTTGTCGCTTATCCCGCGCGCAGCGTCGCCGAATTGCCCGTTGATCGGCGCCGTTGCCTGCCGATGGTGCAACGGTTGCCCTGCGCGGTGGCGCGCGCCGCCCGGCGAACGGCCATTTACCGCCTTGTACCCCGCTTCCACGGCCGTTTACCGACTCTGGCCTGGATCTTGCTGTGATTGCATGACCGGATTTCGGCATTCTCAATTTAGCGGCTCGCTGGAGGCACTATGAATTTCAGACGTCTGAAGTACTTCGTGAAAATCGTCGATATCGGCAGCCTGACCCAGGCGGCGGAGGTGTTGCACATCGCCCAACCGGCGCTCAGCCAGCAGTTGGCGACGCTGGAAGGGGAACTGAAGCAGCAACTGCTGATCCGCACCAAGCGCGGGGTGCAGCCGACCGAGGCCGGCAACATTCTGTATGCCCACGCGCAGACCATTCTGCGCCAGTGCGAACAGGCGCAGAGCGCGGTCAACAGCGCCGGGCAGGCGATGAGCGGCCAGGTGTCTCTCGGGCTGGCGTCGGGCAGCACTGCGGCGCAGTTGGCGCTGCCGCTGTTGCAGACCCTGCGCGATCAGCAGCCGGGCATCCTGCTCAGCCTGCATGAAAACGGCGGCGCGGCGTTGGCCGGGCAGGTGGCTAACCAGACGCTGGACATGGCGATGGTCTACGGCGCCAAAATGCCCGCCGGTCTGCACGCCATCGCATTGATGCGGGAAGATCTTTATCTGGTGGCGACGCGCGCGGTGCCGCATCCCGGCAACAGCGTCGAGCTGCTGGACGTGGCGCGGCTGAACCTGTTCCTGCCGCGCGAGGGCGATGCGGTGCGCAACCAGCTGGAGGAGGCGATGGCGCTGCGCAAGCTGGCTGCCAACGTGGTGGGGGAGATCGAATCCTCGGGCGCGCTGAGCGCCGCGATCGCCAGCGGGTTGGGGGCGACCGTGCTGCCGGAATCGGTGGCGCGCGCGATGATCGGCCCGGCCAAGGCCTGGATGGCGCGCATCAATGCGCCGACGATGTCGGTGCCGCTGTCACTGTGCATGTCCAGCCAACAGGGGCTGTCCGCCCCGGCGCTGCTGGTGAAAGACCTGTTGCTGTCGATCGCCGGCGGCCGCAGCCAGGAGAAGCGCGCGCTGGCGCTGGTGCGTTGAGGAAAAAACGGCCCGCCGCAGCGGGCCTGGCACCGTTAGCGGAACGGCGGTTCGTTGAAGGTGCGCAGCTTGCGCGAGTGCAGGCGATCGCCCTCGGCGCGCAACAAATCGATGGCGCAGATGCCGATCTGCAGGTGCTCGGAGATCGCCCCTTCGTAGAAGCGGTTGGCCTGGCCCGGCAGTTTGATCTCGCCGTGCAGCGGTTTGTCGGAGACGCACAGCAGCGTGCCGTACGGCACCCGGAAGCGATAACCCTGAGCGGCGATGGTGGCGCTCTCCATGTCGACCGCCACCGCGCGGCTGAGGTTGAAGCGGCGCGCCGAAGCGGAGTAGCGCAGCTCCCAGTTGCGATCGTCGGTGGTGACGACGGTGCCGGTGCGCAAACGCTGTTTGACCTCTTCACCGGGCATGCCGCTAACCATCTTGGTGGCGTCATACAGGGCGCGCTGCACCTCGGCGATGCTCGGGATCGGGATATCCGGCGGCAGCACCGCATCCAGCACGTGATCGTCGCGCAGATAGGCGTGGGCCAGCACGTAATCGCCGATCTTCTGGCTTTCGCGCAGGCCGCCGCAGTGGCCGATCATCAGCCAGGCGCTCGGGCGCAGCACCGCCAGGTGATCGCAGATGGTTTTGGCGTTGGACGGGCCGACGCCGATGTTGATCAGCGTGATGCCCTGGCCGGTGCGCGAGATCAGGTGATAGGCCGGCATCTGGTGGTTTTTCCACGCCAGATCGGACACCGCCTGCTCCGGGGCGCTGGTTTCCGGCGTGATGTAGGTGCCGCCGGCGCTGGAGAGCGCGATGTACGGGCTGGCCGGATCGGCGATCTGGGCGCAGGCCCAGCGCACGAACTCGTCCACATAGCGGGTGTAGTTGGTGAACAGCACAAACGGTTGAAAATGTTCCACCGGCGTGCCGGTGTAGTGCCGCAGACGCGCCAGCGAGAAATCCGCGCGCAGCGCATCGAAATGCGACAGCGGGAAATGGTTGTCGGTGGCGTGGTACAGGCCGTCGGCGGTCTCGTCACCGATCTGCGCCAGCTCGGTGGTGGGGAAATGCTGCGCGATGCCGGCGCTCATTGAGCGATCGAGCGCCAGGCTGGAACCGTCGATGACATAAGGGAACGGGATTTCCTGTTGCGACGGCGCCACTTCGATATGGGCGGCGTAATCGTGTTCCAGCATCGCCAGCTGTTCGGCCAGATAGTGGCGGAACAGCTGCGGCCGGGTCACGGTGGTGCTGTAGCTGCCGGGATGGGTAAAGCGGCCGAAGGCGCGGGTTTTGCTCGGGCCGGATTGCTGCCCGTCCCAGCTGACGCGCAGTTCGGGATACACGAACAACCCGGCGGCGCGCGCTTGCGCATCCGGCAGCGTGCCGTGGCTGATAAAGTCACTGACCGCCTGCCGCAGCGCGTCTACCGCGGCGTCATACAGGGCTTCCAGTTGATCGAGTGCCTGATCGGCGCTGAGGCCGCTGCGAGGTGGGGCATAGCTCATACTTTCTCCTTGGATGTCCCGGCTCTGTGGCGGGGTTGCGGCGTTTTACCGTCACAGGTTAGCCGAAGAAGGGCGTAAAAGCTTGGTCGAAATGACGGGCGCGGCAAAGAAATTACCGCGCCCGTGAAGGCGGGGGGATCAGGAGGCGGGAGCGGCCGCTTCGACCTTCAGCGACACCAGGCCGATGCCCAGCTTCTTCGGCGTGAAGCCGCCGCTGGCGCTCTCTTTGGGCTCGGTCGGCGCCGGCGGAGTAATGCTGATCTTCTGCGCGCCGCGCGGGTTGTCGAAGCGCAGGGTGACGGTGCTGTCCTGTTCACCGAGCGACACGAAGCGCTCTTCGTCGCCGACGCGCACCGAAATCGGTTCGCCGACGTTGTTGCCGTAGGCGCGGGCGCGCAGCACCAGATCGAAGCGCTTCGGCAGCGGATCGACGTAATCGATGTCGACCGCCGGCGCCAGATTGGCGTCGGACCAGCGGCCCCATTCCTCGACGGCGGAGACGCCGGTGATGGCTTTCACCTGTTCCGGCATGCCGGGCAGCATGAACTCGATGGCGTCCGCCCGGTATTTCACCGCCGCGTCGTCCACCTGCAGGCGGGCGACGGCGTTTTGATAATCGGCGACGCTGTCCGCCGCCGGGCCGGTGAAGTTCACCTTGCCGTTGAAGCGTTCGCCGCTGGCCTGCGCGATCTGCGGCGGCGAGGCCAGGGTGCCCGAGGCCACGCAGATGTCGGTGCTCAGCGCCAGCTGCGGCGCCCAGACCCGGCCGATCTCGTAGCATTTATCGACCCAGACGAATTTCTCCCCCGCCCCCAGCCCGGCCAGCTGCTTGCGCAGCGGGGTGGAGAGGTAGACGTTGAACATCGGTTCGATGCGGTTATCGCCCACCCGCAGGATGAACGGCACCTTGTAGGTGACGCCGGAGAAGCTGAAGCTGCGTTGGCGCGTATCCACGCTGTAGTCGCTGATGCGGTTCGGCAGGCCCCACTGATTGATCACCGCCGGTTTCCAGCCGTTGATCTTCTCTTCGATATTCAGGAACACCGTAGACAGCGACGGCGCCGACAGGCTGCTGCGGCCAAGGCCGATGTAGTTGTCGCCGCCCATCACGTCCAGCACCGTGGCGCCGTTGTCCAGCGTGCTGCGTTTCTCGTTGCGCTGTTCCGCCAGCGGCCGGGTGCCGTCGATGATGAAGAACAGGTTGCGGCGCTTCTGTTTGGTCAGGATATCGTAGGCGGTGTTGTTCATCGCCAGATGATCGGAGGACACCACGATCACGGTATTGCTGAAATAGGGCGAGCGTTTGATCTTGTCGATCAGCGCGGCGATGTGTTGCTGGCTGCAGGCTACCGCGCTCAGCGAGCGGTTTTCCTTGTTCTGCCAGGCGTAGCTTTTCTTGCTGCAGCCGGCGGAGATAAAGCCGTCCGGGTGATGGGTATCGACGGTCAGGGTGAACAGCGAGAACGGTTGGCGCTGTTTGGACAGCTCGACGAACTTGCCGTACACCACGTCCAGCACGCTGTCGTCGTACCAGCCCCAGTCGTTTTTGTAGCTCGGATCGGCGACCTGATCGCGCAGCTCTTTGAAGCCGTAAACGTGGTCGAAGCCGTGGGATTTCAGGAAGGTGTCTTTACCGGCGAACGCCAGCTCGGCGCCCTGATAGAAATAGTTGCTGTAGCCGGCGGCCTTCAGCACGTCGCCCAGGCAGACGTTCTCCGGGTAGAAGGTGGAGACCGCGCTGGAGGCGTTGCCGTCGAAGGGCGCGAACAGCGGAATGCCGCACTGCGAGGCGACCATGCCGGCGATGGTGTAGCCGGTGCCCGGCAATTGCTGGGTATTGCTGAAATCGATGCTGTCCGTGCGCAGGGCGTTCAGCTCGTCGGCCAGGCCGGGAAACAGCTCGGTATCGAAGTAGGTGCGCTCCAGGCTCTCGGCATAGATGTACACCAGGTTCGGCCGCTTGCCCTGCACGGTCTTTTTCGGCGCCTTGTAGTAGGTGGTGAAATCGGCGGTATCGCCGACGATCTGGCTCTTGACCAGCAGCGAGATGTCCTGAAACGCCGGGGTGGTGCCGACAGAAAACAGCGCCAGCAGTACGGCGACGATGCTGTAGGCCACGCTGCTGCCTTTGGCCTTGCGGCGCAGCAGGCTGCGGGCCAGCACCGCGAAGATAAGCCCCAACGCCGCCAGCAGGCCGATGAACGGCAGCACGTATTTGCTGATGCCCGCGCCTTTGAGGCTGCTGGTGACGGTGTAGATCACCGCATCGGTGATGCCGTCGCCGGTGAAGTAGTTGCTGGCGATCAGGATGACGTTCAGCACCAGATAGCTGCCGAGCAGCGTCAGCAGAATGGCGAACCACCAGCGGTTGGCGGCGGCCCGGGTGCGATAAATCAAAATCGACGCCAAAAAGAGAACAAACGAAACGACTGCTAAAACCATCCGCCAAACCTTGTCTGATTGAAATAAAACCGTTGCTGCCCTGGTTTGCGCCGCCGAGCGTGCCGCGGCGCGAAAAGTGAAGGGTATAGCCTATTGCCGGCGGCGGAACAACGCGCGATCTCCCGCTACGGCCGACGAGCGGCGGCTATTGTACATTTTTATGACAATAGTGTGACGTTAATCACACCGACGGCGGCCGCGGCGGCGAAAGCTTGCTGGTCGGAGGTTTCGCTCTACGCTTAATGAGCGCCGCGACGGTGCGCCCATCAGCCATTCAGGAGGAAGTATGCAGACAATCCCCGCAGCGGTACTCGACGATCTGGCCCCGCAAGGCGTGTTGCGCGCGGCGATCAACTACGGCAATCCGGTGCTGGCGCAGGCCGGGGCTGATGGCAAACCGCAAGGCGCTTCGGTGGAGCTGGCCGCCGCGCTGGCTCGCGAACTGGGCGTGGCGCTGGAGCTGGTGACCTATGACGCGGCCGGCAAGGTGTTCGCCGATCTGGACAGCGGCGCCTGGAACCTGGCGTTTATGGCCATCGAGCCGGTGCGCGCGGCGCAGATCGCCTTCAGCGAACCCTACGTGATCATCGAGGGGACTTACCTGGTGGCGAACGACGCGCCTTACTCTGAGGTGGCGCAGCTCGACCGGCCGGAGGTGCGCATCGCGGTCGGGCAGGGGGCGGCGTACGATCTGTTTTTATCGCGCACTCTGCAGCAGGCGCAATTAGTGCGGGCGGCAACCTCCGCCGAGGCGATCGCGCTGTTTTTCGAACGGGGGCTGGAGGCGGCGGCCGGCGTGCGTCAACCGCTGTTGGCCGCCGCGGCCGCCCGTCCCGGCTACCGAGTGCTGGACGGACATTTTACCGCCATCCGCCAGGCGATGGCGGTGCCGCGGCAAAACACGCAGGGCGCCGCCTACGTGAACGCGTTTATCGAACGCTGCAAGGCCAATGGGCTGGTGAAGGCGGCCCTGCAGCGCAGCGGCCAGGGCGAGGTGACGGTGGCACCGCCGGCCGCCTCGGCGTGATCAGTTCAGCTCCACCGCGTACTGGTCTACCGGGGTGATTTTCTTGATCAACTTGTTGTCGAACAGGAATTGCTCGTAAGCCTCATAGCGGGCCCGATCCAGCTTGGCCGGATCGCGCGCGAACAGCGGCAGGCTGGCTTGCCACGCCTGTTTGTTCAGCTCGGTATTCAGCTCCGGGTGCGCCTTGGCGAACGCCAACCAGGTGTCCTGCGGGTGCGCGTGCAGGTAGTCGCTGCCTTGCTTCAGCGCGGCGAGGAACCTGCGGATTTTCGGCTCGTTCACCGCATTGCGGTTGGCGACGATGATCAGCTCGTCGTAGGCCGGCACGCCGTAGTCTTCGACGTTGAACACCACCGGTTCTTTACCCTGCAGCTTGAGCTCCAGCGCTTCGATGTTGCGGTAGCCGCCGATCACCGCATCGACCTGGCCCGCCAGCAGGGCGCTGGTCAGCTGGAAGTTGACGTTGATAAGCTTGATGCCCTGCGGCTTGAGGTGCTCGTGTTCGACCATGGTGGCCAGCGTCGCCTGTTCGATGCCGCTGACCGAGTAACCCACCGTTTTGCCCTTGAGATCCGCCGGCGAGGTGATGTTTTTATCCAGCGCGATCACCGTATTCAGCGGCGTGTTGATCAGCGTGCCGACGCGCATCAGCGGCAGGCCCTGATCGGCGAAGAAGTGCAGCTGCGGCTGATAGGTGATGGCGAGGTCGGCCTGTTTGGCGGCCACCAGCCGCGGCGGCAGCGCCGGATCGGACGGCGGCACGATCTTGACGTCCAGCCCTGCGGCCTTGAAGGCGCCGATCTGCTCGGCCACCATAATCGGCGCGTGATCCGGGTTGATGTACCAGTCGAGCACCAGCGTCAGCTTGTCGGCCGCGCCGGCCTGGCCGGTGATGGCGGCGCCGAGCAGCAGCCCGCAGACGGTTTGTTTGATCATGGTCGTTCCTTTATCCCTGGTTATGGTTGCAATCATCAGTCGTTTTCCGGCGCCCAGGCGATCAGGCGCCGCAGCAGCGCATCCACCGCGGCCCACAGCAGCACGGTCATCAGCACCAAAATAAACAGTGCGGCGAAGCAGACGTCGGTCTGCATGCGCGCATTGGCGTTCAGCATCACATAGCCCAGCCCTTCGGCCGAGCCGACCCATTCGCCGATGATGGCGCCGATCGGCGCGACGGCGGCGGCCATGCGCAGGCCGGAGCCGAAGGCCGGCAGCGCCGCCATCAGCCGCACGTGCCGCAGCTGCGCCCAGCGCGAAGCGCGCATCGTGCGCGCCAGATCGAGATAGTCGTTGTTGACCCGGCGCAGCCCGTCGAAAAAGGCCGACACCACCGGGAAGAAGATCACCAGCACCGCCATCGCCACCTTGGCGCTCATGCCGAAGCCGAACCACAGCACCAGCAGCGGGGCCAGGGCGAACACCGGTATCGCCTGGCTGGTGAGCACCAGCGGCATCAGCCAGCGCTGCAGGCGCGGCGAGAAAATCATGCACAGCGCCAGCGCCGTGCCGAGCAACACGCCCAGAACCAGCCCGCTGACGATTTCCGAAGCGGTGACCAGCGTGTGCCAGGCGAGATAGCCGCGCCCGTCCCACAGCGCCTGCGCCACTGCGCCCGGCGTGGGCAGCAGAAAGGCCGGGATGCCGCTTTGCGCCGCCAGCCACCACAGCAGCAGCAGGCCGACGAATACCGTCAGCCCGCGCCGCAGGCGGGTGAGTCCACGCTCTTGGGCACTATTCATTGCGCGGCCCTCACCAGCTGCTGCAGCAGCTCGGCCTGGCTTTTCAGCAGGTCGGCGTCATCCGGCGCGCGCGGCGGTAGCCCGCTGATGCGGTGAGTATCGTCGAGGCCCAGCGGCCAGGGCGACAGCACCAGCAGCCGGTGGCTCAGGCGGCAGGCTTCCATCGGATCGTGGGTGATCAACAGCACGGTATTTTGCGCCAGCAGCTCGGCGGCCAGGCTCTGGATCTCGGCGCGGGTAATGGCGTCCAGCGCGGAAAAGGGTTCGTCCATCAGCACGATCGGCTGGCGTTCGTAGAGCGTGCGGGCGATGGCGGCGCGCTGGCGCATGCCGCCGGACAGCGAGGCGGGCAGGCTGCGGCCATGCGCGGCCAGGCCCACGCGCTCCAGCAGGTGCGCCGCCCACGCCCGGTCCGGCGTTTCGCCGCGCAGTCGCGAACCGAGGGCGACGTTCTCTTCGATGGTCAGCCACGGGTAAAGCAGATCTTTTTGCCCCATGTAGGCGATGCGCCCGGCGATCGGCAGGCCGTCGCTGCCGGTCACCGAACCAGAGCTGGCCTGCGCCAGGCCGGCGATGATCTTCAGCAGGCTGGTTTTGCCGGCGCCGCTGGCGCCGAGCAGGGCGACGAAGCTGCCGCCGGCGATGTCGAAGCTCAGCCGGTCGAAGACGATATGCTGACCGAAACGCAGGCTGAGATCCCGCACCTGGATACCGGGCGGGAGAAGCGGGGAGGTCATGAGGCGTTCAGCCCCATCTGCCAAAATGCCGACTCCAGCTGGGTGGCGGTGGTGAAAATCTGCGCCAGCTCGGTGAAGCGATCCTGTGCGCCGCGCTGCTGACCAACGGTTTCCAGCAGCTCGATGGCGGCGCGTACGCCGGCCAGATAGCCCTCGTCGCCGTAGTTGCGGATCCAGGAGGCGTAAGGATTGCCCTCCATCTGGGTGGCGGGATCGTGCAGCAGCCGCAGGCCGATTTCGGCATAGCCGGCCACGCAGGGCAGCAGACCGGCCAACAGATCGAGGGCGTCGCCGGCATGGCCGATATCCAGCACGTAGCGGGTGTAGTTCATGGTCTCCGCCGCTTCCGGCTGGGCGGCGATCTGCGCTTCGCTCAACCCCCATTCGGCACAGTAGGCCACGTGCAGCGGCAGCTCGGTGACGATGCCGTTGAGCGAGGCGGTGGCGGCGCGCATCTCCGGCAGGGTGCGCAGCTTGCTGACCAGCAGCGCGTAGGCGCGGGCGAAGTGCAGCAGGAACAGATAGTCCTGGGTCAGGTAACGGCGAAAAGCGCGTTCAGGCAAGGTGCCGGCGGCCAGCTGCTGCAGAAACGGGTGATCGACGTAGTTCTGCCAGTGGCTGCCGGCATGGTGGCGCAACCGGCCGTAAAGACCGCTTTCGAACAGGGTGGTGATGGACATGGGACCTCCTTGAGTCAGTGGAGATCCGGGCACGCTGAGGTATGAACAGGCAACGGGTGATCGCGTTGTTGCCTAACCGTCCCTTCGCTGGCATGACCCAGATCAGGTTCAAAGGGTTCGGCTTGCACCATCTCAGCCCGTAACAGGACACCCCTCGGAGCTGCTTGTTATACGACATTTGTTTTTTGATTACAATCGCCGGGCGGCGCGGCGGCAATCGGTTCGTTTAGTGCGATCGGGGGCGATTTTGCTGGCGCAAGGCGCGCGGTTTTTGTCACTGTAGGCCGATGATTTTGCCTTTGAGGACGATGCCCGATGAAAAAGATTGGTTTTCTCTCGTTTGGCCACTGGACGCCTTCCGCCCAGTCCGGCACCCGTTCCGCAGCGGATGCGCTGCTGCAGTCCATCGATCTGGCGGTTGCCGCCGAAGATCTGGGGGCGGACGGCGCCTATTTTCGCGTGCACCACTTCGCGCGTCAGCTGGGATCGCCGTTCCCGCTGCTGGCCGCCATCGGCGCCAAAACCCAACGTATCGAGATCGGCACCGGCGTGATCGACATGCGTTATGAAAACCCGCTGTACATGGTGGAGGACGCCGGCGCGGCGGATCTGATCGCCGGCGGGCGGCTGCAGCTCGGCATCAGCCGCGGCTCGCCGGAGCAGGTGATCGACGGCTGGCGCTATTTCGGTTACGCCCCGGCCGAGGGCGAAACCGACGCGGACATGGCCCGCCGCCATACCGAAGTGTTCCTGGAAGCGCTGCGCGGCGAAGGGTTCGCCGAACCCAATCCGCAGCCGATGTTCCCCAATCCGCCCGGGCTGCTGCGGCCGGAGCCGTTTTCCGCCGGGCTGCGTGATCGCATCTGGTGGGGCGCCGGTTCGAACGCCACCGCCGTCTGGGCGGCGAAGCTGGGCATGAACCTGCAAAGCTCGACGCTCAAGAATGACGAGACCGGCGAACCCTTCCATATCCAGCAGGCCAAGCAGATCCGCGCCTATCGCGCCGCCTGGCAAGAGGCCGGCCATGCGCGCGAGCCGCGGGTTTCCGTGAGCCGCAGCATCTTTGCGCTGGTGGATCAGCGGGATCGCAACTACTTCGGCGGCAGCGGTAAGGAAGGCGATCAACTGGGGTATATCGATGCGCAAACCCGGGCGATCTTCGGCCGCAGCTATGCCGCCGAGCCGGACGCGCTGATCGAGCAGCTGGCGCAGGACGAGGCCATCGCTGAAGCGGATACGCTGCTGCTGACCGTGCCTAACCAGCTGGGCGTGGACTATAACGCCCACGTTATCGAATCGATTTTAACCCATGTCGCGCCGGCGCTCGGCTGGCGCTAAACGGAGGAGTGGCATGTCACGTATTTTCATTACCGGTTCGGTCGACGGGCTGGGCCGCGCCGCCGCGCAAACGCTGTTGGAGGAAGGGCATCAGGTGATCCTGCATGCGCGAGCCCCCGGCCGTCTGGAGGCGGTGCGCGATCTGCTGGATCAAGGCGCGCAGGCGGTGATTGGCGATCTGTCCGAGGTGCAGCAGATCCGGCAGGTCGCCGAGCAGGTGAATCGTCTTGGCCGCCCGAATGCGGTGATCCACAACGCCGGCATGTTCACCGGGCCGCAGGTGATGCCGGTGAACGTGATGGCGCCCTATCTGCTGACGGCCCTGATCGAACGCCCCGATCGCATCGTCTACCTGAGCAGCAGCATGCACTTTGACGGCGTAGCGGAACTGAACGGCGTGGACTGGCTTGGCGGCGCAGCCGGCTCCTATTCGGACAGCAAGCTGTTCGTCACCGCGCTGGCCGCCGCCGTGGCGCGCCTGTGGCCCGGCGTCATCAGCAGCGCGGTCGATCCCGGCTGGGTGCCAACCAAAATGGGCGGCGCGGATGCGCCCGACGATCTGGCGCTGGGACACGTGACGCAGGCGTGGCTGGTGAGCAGCGATGAGCCGCAGGCACTGATTTCCGGCGGCTATTGGCACCACCAGCAGCGGTTTGAACCTCACGCGGCGGTGCACGATGAGGCGTTTCAAACGGCGCTGCTGGCGCAATTGGCGCGCGCCGGCGGGGTGAACCTGCCGCAGACTTGATGGCCGTTCCTTCCTGGCCCGTCGGTGATTATCGGCGGGCTTTTTTTTACCCGCCGGGTGAACCGACGGGGCTTTTCTTATACAGTGGTTGCCTGGCCTGTTTTGATTGTTATTTATATTATTGCCATGCACTCATTCCTGATTATCGTCCCTGAAGGGGGCATGCTGTTCGAAGCGGCGGGCATCGCCGATATCCTGATGCAGGCCAATCGCCTGAGCCCTGCCGAGACGCCGCTGTATCAGATCGCGGTCGCCACCACGCAATCTCACCGGGTGGTGCACGGCCTGTCCGGGCTGAGCCTGTTGGCCGATCATCGCCTGGCGGATCTCGATCCGGCCCTGCCGCGCGATACCGTGATCGTCGCCGGCAAGGGGGCGACCGAAGAAGAGGGGGCCCTGGTCGCCGATTGGCTGCGCCGCGCGGCGCCGCAGGCGCGCCGTATCGCCTCGGTCTGCGGTGGCGCACTGCTGCTGGCCGAAGCCGGGTTGCTGGACGGGCGGCGGGCGACCACCCACTGGCGGCTGGCGGAAACGCTGCAGGCGCGCTTCCCGCGGGTGCAGGTCGAAAACGGCCCAATCTACGTGCAGGACGGGCCGATCTGGACCTCCGCCGGCGTCAGCTCCGGCTTCGATCTGACGCTGGCGCTGGTGGAGGACGACTACGGCTTCGTGCAGGCGCGCGAAGTGGCGCAGGATCTGGTGATGTTTCTGCGTCGCCCCGGCGGGCAAGCGCAGTTCAGCCGCTACCCGCTCAACCAGGCCAAATCGCCGGGGCCGATCCGTGACCTGCAATCCTGGATCCTGGAAAACCTCGCTGACGATCTCAGCGTCGATCGGTTGGCCGAGCGCGTGGCGATGAGCCCGCGCAACTTTACCCGGGTGTTCACCCGCGAGACGGGCATTTCTCCCGCCAAATTCGTTGAAGAGGGGCGGTTGCATACCGCCAGGCAGCGCCTCGAACAGAGCGCGGAAGGTATCGAGCAGATTGCCCTGGCCACCGGCTTCGGCAACGGCCTTAACCTGCGGCGGGTGTTTGAGCGCAAACTGCAGCTGACCCCGAGCGAATACCGCGAACGCTTTCATGCGCGCAATTTGGCGTAAATTGATTGGTAAACGTCATTTACGCCGCTTCTGGTCGGCGCTAGATTTTAGGCAAAGTCCACAAATGAGGAGTGCATCATGGTGAGAGTAGGCATTAACGGCTTCGGCAGGATCGGGCGCAACGTGCTGCGCGCGGCGCTGGGGCGCAGCGATTTTGAAGTGGTGGCGATCAACGATCTGACCGACAGCAAGACGCTGGCGCACCTGCTGAAATATGACACGCTTTCCGGCACGCTGGCGGCCAGGGTGGAAGCCGGCGACAACCAGCTGCTGCTGGACGGCCGGCCGATTCAGGTGTTTTCGCAGCGCGATCCCGCCGAAATCCCCTGGAGCAGCGTGGGCGTGGACGTGGTGATCGAAGCGACGGGCTTCTTTACCGATAAAGCCAAGGCGGAAGTGCACATCACGCACGGCGGCGCCAAACGGGTGATTATCTCGGCGCCGGCCAAGAATGACGACATCACGCTGGTGATGGGGGTTAACGATCACCTCTACGATCCGGCGCTGCATAAGGTGGTCAGCAACGGCAGCTGCACCACCAACGGGCTGGCGCCCGCCGCGCAGGTATTGCATCAGGCGTTCGGCATCGAATACGGCTTGATGAATACCACGCATGCCTATACCAACAGCCAGGCGCTGCACGATCAGCCGGAAAAAGATCTGCGCGGCGCGCGGGCGGCGGCGGAATCGATCGTGCCTTATTCCAGCGGCGCGGCCAAGGCGCTCGGCAAGGTGATCCCCGAACTGGACGGCCGCCTGACCGGTTATTCGCTGCGGGTGCCGGTGCCGGTGGTTTCCATCGTCGATCTGACGGTGACGCTGAAACGCCCGGCGACGGTGGAGGAGATCAACGCCGCTTTCCGCGCGGCGGCGGCGTCCGGCCCGCTGAAAGGGATCCTGGGGTACAGCGATGAACCGCTGGTGTCGAGCGACTATCGGGGCGATGCGCGTTCGTCGATCATCGACGGCCTGTCCACGCTGGTGATCGGCGGCAACCTGGTGAAAGTGCTCGCCTGGTATGACAACGAGTGGGGCTTCTCCAACCGCTTGGTCGATCTGGCGCTGCTGATGGAACAACGCGGGCTGTAAACGCCCAACAGCAAAAAGCCCGCTTAAGTTTCCTTAAGCGGGCTTCTCTAAATATGGCTCCTCTGACTGGACTCGAACCAGTGACATACGGATTAACAGTCCGCCGTTCTACCGACTGAACTACAGAGGAATCGTGTGAACGGGGCGCATCATATCCAGCGGCTCCGGGTGTGTCAACGCTAAATTGCCCCAGGCGGTGCGACTGCTCGGTATCTGAGCAATACGCCCGTCAATCCGCCCATTGCGCGTCGTTTTCCGCCTGGTCTCGCAGCAGGCGCGCCAGCGGATCCTGGCGGTAGAAGCGGCAAAAGTGCTGATAGAGCGCCGGGAAGCGTTCGGCCAGCAGTTCGGGAGCGCTGAAGAAATACTCCGACAGCACGGCGAAGCACTCGGCCGCATCGGTGGCGGCGTAGGCATCCATGCTGGCGGCCTCTTCGCCGACCATGTCGATCTCGTCTTGCAGGCTTTCCATCGCGGCGTGCAGATCATGTTCCCAGGCGGCCACCTCGCGCAGCGGGATCGGCGGCACGCCGGTGGCGACGCCGCCGTTGCGCATATCCAGTTTGTGCACCGCTTCGTGGATCACCAGATTGAAACCGGAGAGGTCGAAAGAGTCCTGCACGTCTTGCCAGTTGAGCACGATCGGCCCCTGTTCCCAGCTTTGGCCCGACTGCACCACCGGCCCCGAGTGCACCAGACCGATCTCGTCCTGCCATTCGTCTTCCACCACGAACGGGGTGGGGTAGAGCAGAATTTCGTTGAAGCCGTCGAGGCATTCCGCGCCCAGCTCCAGCACCGGCAAGGCGAACAGCAGGGCGATGCGCGCCTGCATTTGCGAGGTGAGCTGCAGCCCCTGCAGCGGCACGATGCGCTTTTGCTGCAATATTTGCCCGGCGACGGCCACCAGCCGCTGCCGCTCCTGCTCATTCAGCGGCGAGAGCAGCGGGATCGCCAGCGCGTCCTGCCACTGGGCCTCGATGTCTGCCTGGGATTGAGAGGGTTGAGTCGCTTTCCACGGCCATTTAATCATCAGGTTGCTCGTAAACTCATCACTTGAACGTTCAGCGGTATGCTAATGCTGTAAAAATGCCGCAAAAGCGGGCATGATAGCAAGCGTTGTCAGGAGAGATGCCGGAGCGGCTGAACGGACCAGTCTCGAAAACTGGAGTAGGGGCAACTCTACCGGGGGTTCAAATCCCCCTCTCTCCGCCACTTTACCCCGCGTTATTCCCCCATTGAATCAAAATCCTTTTCTTTCGCTAATGCTTGTAAACCGTTGGATATGAAACCGGTTTGCGTTGGCCGAGATCCTTTCCCGCATTATAACTCGTGCAATATCAACGAATAGCATTTTGCGATTATGTTCTTCATTTTGTGAGCCACGTTGCGCTTGAACCCGGTGCGGCGCTTGCGGCAAGCCCAGTGCTATGCATGCCAATCACGCTGAACGTGTGAAACCGTCACGGCGATAATGCCTGCCGGCAGGGGCGTGCACGGCCTGAGTCCGCTATCCCTTGAAAAGTTTGCCAGACTGACAACATGCCCAACGCCTCCAGGATAGAGTGTATTTACACGCGATTTTTTGCGCACTAATATGTGTGCACATGCACATAAATGATCAGTCTCCTGCCCGAAACGAGGGCTAAAGAAGGGGCTGACCGCCTGGAGACTGGAGGACTTGCCATGAGTTTGCTCGATTGCGCACTGGATTTTCGTCACTTCATTGAGGAATTGCGTCGCCGAAACGATTTGGTCGACGTGCATCAGGAAGTTTCCGCCGACCTGGAGATAGCGGCTGTCTGCCGCCGGGTCTATGAGCAACGGCTTTCGGCTCCGCTATTTCATCATGTGGCGGGCGCGATGCCGGGGGCCCGCATCCTCGGCGCACCGGCCGGCATGCTCGCTTCTGCGGAACATGCCTATTCTCGCCTCGCCCTCCATTTTGGGCTGCCGCCGGAGAGCGCTCCGCGGGATATCGTGGCGGCGATTCGCCGGGCGGTGAAGGCGGAGCCGTTTGCGCCGGATTATTGTTCGACCGGCCCGGTGAAAGAGAATATTTGGCGTGGCGACGAGGTTGATCTGGAACGCTTCCCGGTACCGCTGTTGCATGAACGGGATGGCGGGCGCTATTTCGGCACCTACGGGTTCCATGTCGTGCAATCCCCGGACGGAAAGTGGCATAGCTGGGGAGTCGGCAGGCTCATGATGCTCGATCGCAATCGTCTCACCGGCCCGGCGATACCCACCCAACACATCGGCATGATCCGTGAAATGTGGCGCCGAGAAGGGAAACCTACGCCGTGGGCGATGGTGCTCGGGGCGCCGCCTGCCGCGGTGGCGGTCGCGGGGATGCCGTTGCCGGCCGGCGTCAGTGAGCCTGACTATGTCGGCGCGCTGCTCGGTAAAAGCGTCACGCTCACCCAAGCGGAAACCAACGATCTCTGGGTGCCGGCCAATGCGGAAATTGTGCTGGAAGGTGAAATCAGCCTGACGGAGAGGGCGCTGGAGGGGCCGATGGGGGAGTATCACGGCTATCAACACCAGCAAGGCCATGAACAGCCGGTGTTTCATGTGCGTGCGGTGACGTTTCGCGATGACCCCATTTTGCCGATTTGCGCCGCCGGCACGCCGCCGGAAGAAAATCATACGATCTGGGGCACCATGATATCAGCTCAGCTGCTGGAAACCCTGCAGAGCGCGGCCTTGCCCGTTGACTTTGTCTGGTGTTCCTATGAGGCGGCGACCTGTTGGGCGGTGGTCTCCGTCGATATCGAAAAACTGGCCGGAATGAATGCCACCGCGGCGGATTTTGCCGGCAAGGTGGCGGAAGTGGTCTTCGGTTCGCATGCGGGCTACCTGATCCCCAAACTGATACTGGTCGGCAATGACATTGATATTGTCGATATCGATCAGGTGGTTTGGGCGTTGGCCACGCGCTCACATCCGGCGCGCGATCATTTTATCTTCCCGGACGTACGCGAGTTCCCGATGGTGCCGTACCTGACGGAAGAAGACAAGGCGCGCGGTAGCGGCGGCAAAGCCATCATCAACTGCCTGTTCCCCGAGCAGTTCAGCGGCGTAACACGTGCGGGTACCGCCTCTTTCAGGCACTCTTATCCGGAACAGGTCAGGGCAAAAGTCGAGGCTAATTGGAAACAGTATGGATTCTGAAAAAAAAGGCGCGCAGAGCGGCAGACGGGGAATGGGATTGCCCAATGGTGCGCTTTACAGGATGACGGAGGTGGTGCGTCACCGCGAAAAACGGCTGTCTGCGTTACTCGCTTTGCAAGGACTCAGCCTCCATGAGTGGCGCGCGTTGCGCATTCTCTACAGTTTTCCGGGCGACGTGGCCATGAGCGAGGTGATAGCGCATTCGCAGACCGATCGCACCGCGCTAGGCCGCACGATCACCCAACTGGTTAATCGGGGATGGGTCGCGCGCTTCCCCGATCCGGAAGATAAGCGCGCGGTATATCTGCGCGTCATGCCGGCGTCTCGTCCCATTTTTGACCAGGCGAGGCAATGGGTGGCGGATTATGACGCACAGCTGATGGCCTGTCTGGATGATGCCGGGCTCAGTGCCCTGGATGACGCACTGCAACGCATGATGCAGTTCATCGAGCCCGCGTAGTCCGTTCCGGCGAAAGCCAGCGCCGTATTTCCCGAGTGACCTCATCGCGGTGTTGTACTGTTGCCCGCGGGTAAGGTAATTTGCTGAGGGCATGATGACTGAGGCAGGGGTCAACGGACATGAATGAAAGGATCGACTACCACATCGAGAAATACCACTTCGCGCCGCTGGATGAAGCCCCGCGGCTCGCGCGCCAGTGGAGCGAGGTGTTGAACGAGTGTCGCCAGACGCAGGCCGGGGCGGAACAGCGTCTGCGCATTGCGCTGCTCAACGTGGACTATGTGACCAGTTTCGAATTGCCGTTTCGCTTATTGCTGGTGCGGGCGCCGCAGCTGATTGCCGGCCTGCGCGATGAGCTGTCGATCAGTCAAAAAAATGTGGTGTTCAACGGCAAGCGCTTTGGCTGCGTTTACAGCCTGAAAAGCGATTTAAGCGACGTGCCCGAGGCCTTCCAATATGGCCTGTCGACCCGCATTCACCGAACTTCGGCGTCGGGCGTGGGCGCGCTGCCTTACCGGGAAATCGCCAAAGCGCTCAAGGCGCCGCGTGAGCGGCTTAAGCTGGCGCTGGAGCAGGGGCTGCGCATCACGGCGCTGGACGGACTGTTCTGGTTCGGCATACAGCGCATCGCCGCAGAAGTGCGCAGGCTAAGAAAAACCGGCATGACGATCGTGACGGCGGAAACGGAGATCTTCGACACCCTGACCGGCACGACGCGCAAGGTTCCGGTTTACCGGCTGGCCGATCGTTAATGGCCGATGACTGGCTATTCATTATGCTGGTTTAAACCTGATTTCCGGTGGGGGACAGTCTGACCCCGCGGTGGCTTCCTCTTTTTCTACCCACATTTCCTCGTCGCTCGATAAGAAAATAGGCGCGACTTCTTCTCAAACTCTCCTCATCGTTCGATCGGCTGCAGCACAACGCAAACGGCGGGCCGTCGTCGATGGCGGGTGTCACGATAGCGTCTCCGGTTGATGGCGCCGTTTGCTGTCCACCGTTGGCTTACAACGATGAAGATTTGAAGGAGAAGAGCATGTTGAAACGTTTTGCGTTGCTGTGCGGGTGCCTGTTCGGTGCCCATGCGCTGGCGGCCGGCCCCAACGCCAATATCAAGTATTACGGCTATGACTGGCTGGACTTTTATGAAACCGCCACGCCGTCTTTCAGCGCCACAGAGGCGCTTAAGGCGATTACCGGCACCGGTTTCAGTATGACCAATCTGAACGTGGTGCACACCCTGGAAAGCCTCAATCTGCCCGTTTGCGCCGAGGGAACATGCGCCGTGAACATACAGGCCGGCTCGGGGGCGCTCTCGGGATCGCCGTTTATCGATATCTGCTCCGGCGCGGACTCGAACAGCAGTTGTCAGGCCGCAGGTTCCTGGAATGCGATCTGGACGGTGGTGAAGAAGATCGCCGAAACCAAATATAAGCCCGGCGCCATTTATTTTATCGATGAGCCGTTCGATGTTCCGGCATTACAGACGGCAGGAAAATATGACGCTTACCAATATTCCAGCTATGTTTGCACCCTGCGTCAGGCTATGCAGCAGTATGGGATCGCGATCCCCATTTACACCATTTTGTCCTACCGGCATGCCAATAACGCCGAATTGATCCGTGAAATGCAGCAGGGCGCGCCCGCGACCGCGTGTCCGAGCAATGTAAAAAGCACGCCAGATTGGGTTGGGGTGGATAACTACAATTGGTCGGTGGCGGATATGTGGAGTACCTACAATCGCCTGGCGCCGATAAGCGCAGCCGGACAAAAGTGGGTGTTGGTACCGCCTTCTACGGCATCGTTAGGAATGAACGACCAGCAACTGCATGCGCAAATTCAACTGTATTGGGATTTCATTAATCAATATCCGACTGCGCCCGTGGTTTACATCATGAACTGGCGGTTTGATCGCGCGGTCACCGAGAATCGCGCGGCCTTCCCCGAATCGACCGCCTTATTGTCTTTCATGGCGAACACGCTGCTCACCCAACCTTAAGCGAGCAAAAAGGAGGTTCAAACCAAGAACCTCCTTATTAATGCTACCGCTTACCGATAGGCTTCATTCCGCGCGATCGCGTATTTGCCGCTGCCCAGCAGCAGGATGGCGAGTCCGCCCATAAAGAACACCAGCTCGTTTTCAATGCCCCAGGCGCCGACGTCGGTGACGGTGAAGACCTTGCCGGTGCCCACCATCAAAAACGCCACCACCAGCGTAAAGGCGTAAACCAGCGCGGCGGGGCGGGTGAACAGCCCCAAAATGATCAGTATCGGCGCCAGGATCTCCCCCACATACACGCCGTAGGCGATGAAGGCGGGTAGCCCCTGTTCCTGCAACGCCCCGGCGATCCAGCCGACGCCGTGCTGAATCTTCGCCACGCCGTGAAACAGCATCAGCCCGCCGAAGGTTAGCCTGAGCGCCAATTTGCCGGCGTCCGGGTGGTCAAAAAAGCGAGTGAATGCCGCATTGAGTGACTTAACCATGGCTTTTTCTCCTGAATAGGAATGATTTTCAATCAATATATCAGTCGGATGAATGCGAAAGCTGTTCTGGATCAGGAAAACGGCGGGCTTGGCGTTAAATCGCCGGGCGAGGCCGGCGGTGCGGCCTGATTTTTAGGTGGAATGACCTGTGCGCACGGGCCGAAACGGGGGATGAGAAAAGTCATCGGCAGAGGTGGTCCGCCGCGTAGCCCATCTCTTTTCTGTATGTGCTGGCTACCCGATTTGCGTTTTCATCAAGGATTGTCAAAGGACAGGCAACGTAAAGATTCATAAGGTTTTTTTGCAGCAATGAAAAGGTGCGCGTTTTCGCTTTAATAACCCAATAGAGTTACCTTTATTTTTATTTTGAACCGCTAAATCATTAACGCTTTTTTTCGGCCTTTTTATTGGGAATTATCTTGCTTATTTTGCCTTGCGAAAGTTGATCCTGTGGGGCGTACGGCCAGTGGCGGGTTTTATTTTTATAGATTTTCTTATTTTTTGATGACAATTCAATGCCGAAGAGAATGAGGGAGATTGACTGAGGGGGTTATGAGGGGGGTGTAAATTCCCATGAACTATTTTTCCTGGCGTAAAAGTAATCGATTCAGCGCTGTTTTAAGTTATTGAATTGTTTGTTTTATGTATATTGATTTGTTATTTTTTTATTAAAAAAATAATATTTTTTCTTGATATTGGGTTTGCCTTTGCTAGTATCAAATTAGTGGTCTTATCAGTTAGGGAAACATTTCTTGTATATGGAACAGATCGCTGGTCTTAACACGGTTCCTGTCGTTGCAGCGCTTACGTGGTTATTTTGCCGTTATAGTAAATGATATCTCTAATGCCACTTTAGTCTGCGAGACTCTTTACCGCAGTGATGCTTTTGCCGCGGTAAGCCGTATGAGAACACACACAAAGGGGAATTGAATCTTAAATGATTCTGATCATTACCCTGAGTTAACTATAAAAGAATGATGCTTTATCCACCAGGCTGTTTGTGTACCAATAGGTATTCGGTGCACCACGGCGGAATGTTAATCTGTGCTTTAGCTTTAAAATTAATAATCAAAACTCTCGCCAAATTGTTTATTTTCACACCAGGTTTCGCATGTGTAAGTACTGAGTGCTGGAAATGAAAGTCACACTGCCATCGTTTTCTATTGATCATTGCGTGCTACCCGCTTGCAAGAAACGACTGGCTGTCATGGTTTTATGAAAAAATTTCACTATTTACTGTGGTTATCATTTGCTAATTAAATTATTTGTATCCAGTGGTATTACTGGAATTATCCTACCAAGGATGAAACGTTGTTTTTAGGGCAGTTTTTGATTTTTTTCCTATTCTTAGCTTGCATAATTATCGGTTGCAATTTATTGATTTTGAAAGAAAAAAATAAATATGTAAATGTAAAATAGTTTAAACCGATCACTGTGATTCTATTGATAGGTTCAATCTATTATTGTTGTTAATATTAATACATCTAAACAATTTGCGAGCTTGGTGACGACTAACTTACGCTAAAAGGACTCTGGGAAAGACTGGCGAACGTAAAAGCCCGCTTTATTAGGCTTTATGTTTCTAGTGCTGATTGAAAAGGATATCAGGCCATGAATGAAGTCATCTCAACGGAAGTGAATGGCGTCGAATTTGATCCACGATACAGTGAAATTGAATTCACGCTTTCGGAATATGACAGCCAAACCGATCCGCTTAATGCCGTAGACAATGCGCGTGATATCAATTGGCACGCCATTCGCGAGCAGTCTGCCGCGTTGCTGGAACAGTGCTTCGATTTACATGTCGTGCTGTGGTTTATGCGCGCCAATCTTCATATCGACGGTTTTTCGGCCTTCTACCAGGGCATTAAGGATATTGACGCCAAATATGCCGAGGAGGGCGCCACCATTTTCCCTCAGGCGGACATGGAATCCTCATCGGACAGCTTTCATGCGGCCGCATTAGGGTGGCTCGCCACATCGTCCTGTCTGCACGAAATCAAGAACAGCAAGATTTTTCCCGACACGCCGTTAACCACCGACGAGCTGCTGAATATGCGGCTTGACGAGCAGGAAGGCAAAAGCCTGCATTTTTCGGAGGTGGTAAAGGTGCTGGGGCAAGCCGACAGTTATTTTGCCGGCAGAAATCTGCCTTCGCTGAAAGAGCAATTGGCGCTGGAAATCGATGCGCTGGAGCGCGTCGAGAATTACGCCAATCTGCAGGCTGAAGATTATCGTTTGGACTGTCGGCAGGTGCGCGACTATTTGAAACAGTTCAGCCGCCAGCTGGCTTCACTGGAACAGCAGGAATTGCCGGCTGAACGGGATGACGCGGAGATTGACTCGCCGGATGCTGACGCGCCTGTCGCCATGCCCGGCAAATATATCCGTTCCCGGCAGGATGTCATCTTGCTGTTGGATCAGGTTTTGGACTATTTCCAAAACTATGAGCCCAGCCATCCGGCCCCCATTCTTATTCGACGTTCACAAAAAATGATCGGTATGGACTTCGCGACGATTGTTGAGGAGCTTTTGCCGGAATCTCTGGCCTCGTTAAATCAATTGTCCGGGAAGTAATTTTTATCACAAAGGAGTTTTCCAATGGCTAAGGACTCAAGCTCTCAGAAATTTATCGGTAAAAATAACGCGCCGCGCGTGCAAATTGAATATGACGTAGAGCTTTACGGTTCACAAAAGAAAGTGGAGTTGCCCTTTGTTACGGGGGTCATGTCCGATCTCTCTGGGCATCGGAAAAAGCCTTTGCTGCCGATCGAAGAGCGGAAATTCCTGACCTTCGATCAGGACAACTTCAACGATCGCATGCGCGCCATCAAGCCTCGTCTGCAATTTTACGTAGAGAACACCCTGAGCGAAGACGATGCGTTGCTGGACGTGGAATTGGAGTTTGAATCGATGGATGACTTCACGCCTGGCGCCATCGCCAAACGGGTTCCGCAGATGCAACGCCTGCTTGAAGCCCGGGAGCATCTCACGGAGCTGATCACCTATATGGATGGTAAATCCAGCGCGGAAGAGGTGGTGAAGAATCTGCTGGAGAAACCCGATTTTCTGCATCGTTTAGTGACGGATGCGCGTAAAACGGTCGCGGATGCGGAACAGGATGTGCAGGATCCCGGCAATAAAGGAGATGAGGAATGAGAGCGAGGCAACGACGCTATTCGGCTAAGCAGCAGGCTACGGCAGTCGCTGAAGTTGAAACGCAGGACACGGAAAATGAGCTTGACGGTTTGCTCAAGCGTTCATTCCGGCCCAGAACGAACGAGGCTTCGGAAGCGGTTCGTCGGGCTATCGGCACGCTGTCCGAATATGCCAACAAAGGCAAGGTCAAGGTCAGCCAGGATGTCGTATTGACCATTGAATCGTTGATTGCCCAGATCGACGAACAGCTTTCGCAACAGATGAACAATATCTTGCACCACAAGGAGTTCCAGAAGCTGGAGTCCGCCTGGCAAGGTCTGAGTTATCTGGTCGATAACACCAACGTCAGCGAAACGCTCAAGATCCGGGTGTTGAACATCAGCCAGGATGAGCTGACGCGCAATTTGCGCCGCTATCGGGGCTCCGCCTGGGATCAAAGCCCGGTGTTCAAACAGATTTACGAACAGGAATATGGTCAGTTCGGCGGCGAGCCGTTCGGTTGCATCATCGGCGATTTTGAATTCGATCACAGCCCGATGAGCGTCACGCTGCTGACCGAGTTGGCGAAAATTTCCGCGGCGTCGCACTGTCCGTTCATTTCCGCCGCGTCGCCGTCGCTGCTGCAGATGAGCAAGTGGAACGAACTGGGCAACCCGCGGGATATCGGCAAGATTTTCACCACGCCGGAATATGCGTCCTGGCGCCGCCTGCGCGAAAGCAACGACTCGCGTTACCTGGTGTTGACGATGCCGCGTTTCCTGTCGCGTTTGCCTTACGGGGCGAAAACCAACCCGATCGAAGAGTTCGCTTTCGAGGAGTCCGTCAGGCCGGATGTGGATGATGATTTTTCCTGGGCCAACTCGGCGTATGCGATGGGCGTCAACATCAACCGCGCGTTCCATGAGTACGGCTGGTGTTCGAAGATTCGCGGCATCGAATCCGGCGGCTCGGTGGAAGAACTGCCCGCCTACGCGTTTCCTTCCGATGAGGGCGGATATGAACTGACGTGCCCGACGGAAGTGGCCATTTCCGATCGGCGCGAGCAAGAGCTTTCCGACGCCGGGTTCTTGCCCCTGGTCTATCGCAAGCATTCCGATTTCGCCGCTTTTATCGGTTCTTGCACCATGCACGCGCCGGCGAAATACGAGGATCCCGACGCGACGGCCAACGCCAAGCTGTCTTCGCGCTTGCCTTATATTTTCGCCACGTGCCGATTCGCGCACTATTTGAAATGCATCGTGCGCGACAAAATCGGTTCTTTCCGGTCCAGGGACGATATGCAGCTGTGGCTGAATGACTGGCTGATGAACTACGTCGATGGCGATCCTTCCGTATCGACCGAGGCGACCAAGGCGCGTCGTCCATTAGCCGCCGCCGAGGTGCGCGTTGAGGATGTGGAAGATGATCCGGGTTATTACCGCGCGCATTTCTATTTGCGCCCGCATTACCAGTTGGAAGGCATGACCGTGTCCTTGCGACTTGTATCAAAACTTCCGTCAGCCAAAAAAGATGGGAGCAGATAAGTTACGGCTGGTCATTGGTTTGGATATTGCCGACGTTAATTATTAAATGGCGTTGGTGGGAATTGATGTTTCATTGAAATTTAGTGGCGCTGTTTTTTACGCTATTGCTATTTATTAATGGCTAATGGGTTCTCATTGTCGCTATTTCAATGATCGCGTAGGCAATATAACGACTTATCTGAATAGACTTTTCAATTAACGAAGTAGACCTATCAGTCAAGGAGACAAAAAATGAGCACGAAAGCTTTAGTAGACTATTTTTTGAAAATTGAGGGTGTTGATGGTGAATCACCCGACCAAACCTACCCTGGCTGGATTCAGCTGCAAGCCTGGCAATGGGCGGAAGAAAACGCCGGCCGTTGGGGGTTCGGAAGCGGCGGTGGTTCAGGCAAAGTCGAGATGAAAGACTTTGAGTTTCGCATGGTGAGCAATAAGGCTTCGCCGAAACTGTTCCTGATGTGCGCCACCGGCGAGCATATTCCTCAGGCAAAACTTGTTTGCCGTAAATCAGGCCAGGGTCAGCAAGACTTCATTGCCGTGACCTTCAGCAACTGCCTGGTTTCCTCATTCAAGACCGTGGGTAATATGCCGCTGAATTCCACCATCGGTACTGAAATCGATACCGTGCTGCCAACCGACGTTATCAAGCTGAATTTCGCACGTATCGAAGTTGAGTACAAAGAGCAAAACAATGATGGCTCCATGGGTGCGGTCATTAAGACGGGGTATGACCTCAAGCTTAATGCCCGTATCTGATCATTGATGTCACAACACTAATTGCAGGCTGTCTGCCCGCAGCGATTGCGGGCAGACATAAGCCTTATCGCGAGGTGTTAAATGAAAGCGTCATTGCCCATGCTATTCGATAAGCTCAGCGTGAGACATCAAAGCGCCAGCGCCGATAATTGGCGGCGTGTTTTGGTGCGTGATATCGAATTTTTACTGAATGACGCATCGCGCAGCGCTGATTTGAAACTTCATGATTATGCGCACAGCGAAAGCTCGGTATTGAATTATGGCCTGCCGTCGCTGAGCCAACGCATACCGATTAATACCGATCCGTTAACGCTGGCGAGACATATACAAAGAATCATTACTTCATTTGAGCCGCGTCTGGATCCGAAAACGATTCGTGTGGTGCCTGTAGTGAATGAACGCCAATCGTATGTGCTGGCGATTTTATTCGATATTTATGGCACCTGCTCATTACCGGGTGACGAAATGCTGGTTAATTTGCGCATCGCTCTTGATTATTCCTGTGGCGCCGTACACGTATTTGATTAATAGGGGTGACTATGTTCAGTGAGCGCTTTCTCCAATTATATAATGATGAGCTGCGTTATTTTCGCGAGGCCGGTCGTCAGTTCGCCTCTTCTCATCCCCAGGTCGCCCAGCATTTAGGCATGCATATCGACGGCGTGCTGGATCCTTTCGTTGAGCGTCTGTTGGAGGGCTCCGCGTTCCTTTGCACCCGCATCCAGGAAAAGCTGAACAATGAGCAGCCGGAATTTGCCCTGCAAATGCTCTCACGCCTGGCGCCGCTGTGGTATACGCCGGTTCCCGCGATCGCCACCGTCGCGATTAAGCCCGATCTCTCTTTTCCCCAGTGGCACAGCCAGGTTGACCTGCCGCGCGGGAGCCGCATGACCCTCAACGATATCTCGCTGAACAACAAACCCGCCACGTTCACCACGGCGCGGCATATTAAAGTGCAGCCGGTTGAGATTTCACTGGCGGAATGCGAGATTTTGCCGCCGCACCATTTGCCTGACGGCGCCGCCAGACACATGCAGGATTGCTCGGCCTACGTCAGGATATGCCTGACGACGCACGGCGTGCTTCCCGTCTCGGAGCTGGATCTCGAGCCGCTGCACCTGACGCTGGCGGAAGATACGGTGCGGGCCAATCAACTGCTGGCCGCGTTGCTTAATCGCACCTTGCGCATCGTGCTATGGGCGAAAAGCGACGACCGGCCAATCGTCAAAGTCCTGCCGCCGGACAGCTTGCACCTGGGCGGCGTCAGCGATGAAGAAGCCTTGTTGCCCACCGTGGTGGGGGAATTGCCCGGCAACCGGCTGATGCGCGAATACTTCGCCGCGCCAAGCCGCTTCTTCAGCCTGGAGTTGCATGGCGTGCAGGATTTTCTGCGTCAATGTGAACGCGTTCACGAGTTCGAGATCTTGTTCGCGCTGGAGCAACGCCCACTCACTCTGATCGGTCGCGTCAACGCCAGGGATTTTCATCTTTTCGCGACCCCGGTCATCAACCTGTATCGCCGCCATTGCTCGCCGGTGCTGCTGACGGATGAGCGCACGGAGCACCAGCTGGTGGTCGATCGTTTGAACACCTCGCTGTATGAGATACACAGCGTAAAACAGGTGAAAGGCATGCTGCCCGACGGCAACCCGGTGATTTTCTCTTCGCTGCAGGCCGACGTGCAGTACGACTGCGAGCGGGAGCCGGCCGGTTATACGCTGCACCGTCGCCGGGAGCCGTCGCCCTCCAAGTACAACAATCCGCACCTGCCCAACGAAGATACCTTCATCGCCATCTCGCCGGGCAAAAGCGGCATCGACATCGACGACATCACGTCGCTCAGCGTCGAGGCGCTGGTCTGCGAACGGCATCTGGTGCCGGCGCACCTTCAGCAGCCGCATTTCCAGCTGGAAACGGCGATGCCGATCCACCAGGTGGAGATCGTCCGCTACCCGAGCAACCCGGTCGCGGTGCCGAACATCAGCCAGGCGTGGCAGGCGATTCAGATGCTGGCCTCCAATCCTCTGCGCCATGCGCGCCCCGACGTTCAGGATTGTTCGGCGCTGTTGCGCGACTGGCTGTCGTTGTTCTGCCATCAGGATGACTCCAGCCAGCGCAAGCGCATCGCCAGCATCAAAAACGCCTGGGTGGAGCACCACTTCGAGCGCAATCAGGGGCCGGGGCCGCTGGCCTGGATCCGCGGGGCCGAGATTGCCGTCAACTTAAGCGCCAACCATCATGCCGACCACGGCGCCTATCTGTTCGGCAAAATATTGCACCACGCGTTGAGCCAATACGGCGACCTGAACCAAACGTTAAGCATGAAGCTGTTGCTGGATGGGGAAACCCACGCCGACTGGGGGGCGCTCTACTATGGCTGATATGTCGTTGATGCGTGAAACGGCGCTCTCGTTGGAACAGGCGCCGACGCCGGGGGCGCAAAGCGAAAGCGCGGGCCAGGCCGAAATCCGCGGGCTGTCCAATCGACAGGATTTTTTCGAGCTGCTGCGGCGTATCGAACGCGCGCAGCCGGATGCGCCGCGGCTCGGCGTCTCCAACGATCGCAGCCGCGAAAGGCTCTGCATTACCCAGCCGGCGGATATGGCGTTCGCTTCGCGTGAAATCGCCTCTATCATGCAGCGCCCTAAGCAAGTGCTGATTCAGGCGCGGCATTTCGGCATGTTCGCCCCCTACGGCCCGCTGCCGATCCATGTGACCGAGCACGCGCGCACCGAAGTCATCGCCAGACGCAACCAGGCGTTCCAGCAGTTCGTCGGCATCGTCAGCCAGCGCTTCGCCGTATTGCACTACCGGGCCTGGGCGCAGCTGAAGGCGATGATCGGCCATGAGCATGACGATGACAAAAACCCGTTCTTGCGCCATTTGCGCCAGACGGTGGGCGTCGATACGGCGCTGATGGTGAACCCGCATGTCCAGCGCCTGCGCGAGGCGTATCCCGGCACTTATCTGCCCGGCCGCCGCTCGCTGCGGCAGCTCAACAAGATGTTGGCGGCCTACTTCGCCGTTCCCATCACGATTACGCCGCGCTACGCCAAGTGGATCGACGACGGCAAGCAAAGCGGCAGCCAAAAGTTGGGCAAGTTGGGCAGCACGCGCATCGGCAGCCGCTTTTTCGATGCCCAGTACGGCGCGCATATTCAGATCGGCCCGCTGGGGGCCCCGCAGTATCAGCAGTATCAGCGCGGCAGCCGGCGGCTGCAGGCGCTGGTGAGCATCTGTCATGACTTCACGAGCCATCAGCTGATGCTGGACGTCAGCCTGCTGATCGCCACGGAGCCGGGCATGGCGGCGCAGCTGGGCGGCAAGTCGCTGAGTAAAGACAGCTGGCTGAAACCTAAGACAGGGACGTTTAGGCAGCTGGTTTATCAATCAACAACTTAATATAAGGAAATTTAAGGTGTATCAACGAGAACGTCTTTTTTCGCGATTGGGCCACTTTGCTTATCAGTCATTCGTCGAAGCGACCAAGCTGTGCCGAACCTTCAGGCACGAATACGTGGAGCTGGAACACTGGCTGAAAGTCCTGGTGGACAAGGAGCGCGGCGACCTGCCGCTGATCCTGGCGCACTACGCCATCAACAGTCAGCGCATCAGCGATGCGTTGGATCGCATTCTGCATACCTTGCCGAACCGCACGAATGCGGTGGTGGATCTGTCGACGCAACTGGAAACGGTGGTGGAAAGAGGGCTGCTGATGAGCCAGCTCGCCGAAACGCCGTCCGGCGGGGTGCGCACCATTCATATCCTGGTCGGCATTCTGCAGGATCCCACGTTGCAGCGCAGCCTGTACCGGCTGAGCGACGAGTTCAAAAAACTGCCGATCCCGCAGCTGTTCGACGATTATCCGGCGATTCTGGCGGAGTCCGTCGAGCATGAGGAAGAGGAAGAAGAGGTCTACAGCGCCTACGGCGATGCGCCGGAGGCGTCCGAGACGGTCGATATTCTCGATAAATGGTGCGCCGATCTGACCCGCCAGGCGCGCGACGGTGAAATCGACCCGGTGATTGGCCGCGAAGCGGAGCTGCGCCAGGTGATCGACATCTTGCTGCGTCGCCGGCAGAACAACCCGATTTTGGTGGGCGAAGCCGGGGTCGGCAAAACGGCGGTGGCGGAAGCGCTGGCCTGCAAGATAGCCCAGGGGCAGGTGCCGCCGCTGCTGCAGGGCGCCCGGCTGCTGTCTTTGGATCTGGGGCGCATGCAGGCCGGGGCGAGCATGAGGGGCGAATTCGAATCGCGCCTGAAAGCGCTGATCGACGCCATCGCGCATTCGGCGGTGCCGGTGATCCTGTTTTGCGACGAGGCGCATACGCTGGTGGGCGCCGGCGGGCAGGCCGGCACCGGCGACGCCGTCAACCTGTTGAAACCGATGTTGGCCAGGGGGGCGCTGCGCATGGTGGCGGCGACGACCTGGTCGGAATACAAACAGTTCATCGAGCCGGACGCCGCGCTGACGCGCCGTTTCCAGTACGTGTTGGTTTCTGAACCCGACGAAGAGAATGCGGTGAACATGATGCGCGCCATCGCCCCGCATTTTGCGCAGCACCACAGCGTCAAGATCCGCGAGTCGGCGCTGCAGGCCGCGGTGCATTTGTCGCTGCGCCATCTGCCGTCGCGGCAACTGCCGGACAAAGCCATCAGCTTGCTGGACACCGCCTGCGCGCGGGTGGCGCTGAGCCAGCATGCGCTGCCTGAAAAAATCGAGTCGCTCGAGGCCGGGTTGGCGGTGAAGCGCACCGAAATGAACGGCCTGCAGGAGGAGAGCAAATTCGACGATCTGGCGCTCAGCCGCATCACTGAATTGCAGCAGACCCTCAGCGACATGGAAGGCGAACTGGCTGCGCTGCGTCAGCGGCAGGCGCAGGAGCAACAGGCGGTCACCACCTTGCTCGACGCGGAGCGGCAGTCGCCGGAGCGCTTGCCGCAGTTGGCCTCCGAGCTGGGAGCCTTGCAAGACGGCGGCCTGCCGTTGGTGTATCCGTGGGTGGATGACCGCGTCGTGGCGGAGGTGTTGTCGGATTGGACCGGCATCCCCACCGGCCGCATGCTGCAAAGCGATCTGGACAATGCGCTCAATCTCAATCAACTGCTGAGCCGCCAGATATTCGGCCAGCAGACGGCGATCGATGAAATCGCGCAGGCGGTGCGCATCTCCCGCGCCGGCATTCAGGCGCACGATCGGCCATTGGGCGTTTTCATGCTGTCCGGCCCGAGCGGCGTCGGCAAAACGGAGACCGCGTTTGCGCTGGCGGAGGCGATGTACGGCGGCGCGCATAATCTGATCGTCTTCAATATGAGCGAGTTTCAGGAATCGCATACCGTTTCCACCCTGAAAGGGGCGCCGCCGGGCTATGTCGGCTACGGCAAGGGCGGCAAGTTGACGGAGGCGGTGCGCCGCAAACCTTATTCCATCGTCTTGCTCGACGAATTCGACAAGGCGCATCCCGATATCCACGAGGCGTTTTATCAAGTCTTCGACAAGGGCGTGATGGAAGACGGTGAGGGCCGCATGATCAGCTTCCGCCAGTGTTTCATTTTAATGACGAGCAATATCGGCGCCGGCGAAATAGAAGCCACGCTGGCGGAAACGCCGGATCTGAAAACCGAAGCGCTGCGGCCGATGCTGCACGACGTGCTGGCGCGCTTCTTCCCGGCGGCGCTGTTGGCGCGCATGAACGTCATTCCCTACGTGCCGCTTTCTACCGAAGCGATAACCCATATCGCCACCAAACAGATTTCGCGTTTACAACAGCGTTTGCACAAAGAAGTGGGCGTGTCGCTGGTGCTGGAAGGCGACATTCCAGGCTGGATAGCCAAACGCATCAGCGCCCATCCTTCGCGCGGCAGAGCGGTCGAGTCGCTGCTGCAGCAGGCGATTTTGCCGCCCATCAGCAATGAAGTGCTGCAGCGCAAACGGACGGGACAGGAACTGCAGAATATCCAACTCATGGTCGAGAACGATAGTTTAAGTGTTTATTTCGACTGATTTTTAATTTGCCGCCGGCCCGTAAACGCGGGGCGGGGTTCGATATCGGATCAGAGAGGTTGTTATGCCTTTAATCGAAATTGATAACCCGGTGTTAGCCGAATTAAATGCGTTTCCACTCAGCTTCACCACCAAAGAAGGGTTGTCGAGCAACTCGCAATATACGCTCGAATTCGAATGTGAACAGGCGGACGTTGATTATGAATCTCTGCTGGGTCAAGGGATCAGCATTCAAATAGAAAGGCCGGATTTCGGCGCGCGGCCGTTTTACGCTTACGTGATCGGCGCCTCCGATTCGGGGCAGCATCAGGATAAGTTCGTTTATAAGCTGGAGCTGAGCACCTGGCTGTGGTTTTTGATGCAGAACCGCAACAGCCGCATTTTCCAGGATTTGAACGTGCTCGACATCATCGAGCAAATCTTCTCGCGCTACGGTTTTGCCGACTACCGTCTGGATATTCAAGGCACTTATCCGACGCGTGAATATTGCGTGCAGTTTTCCGAAACGGATTTCGCGTTTATCAGCCGCCTGCTGGAAGACGAAGGCATCTGGTATTACTTCGATCACGCCGAGGATAAACACACGCTGGTGATCACCGACCGGCAGAATTTCGACGATCTGGATTTTGGTTACGCCGTGTTGCCGTTCATGCCGGACAGCGAAGAAAACCGCGCCATCCGCGAAGGGATCCAGCGCATCCAGCGCTCCCGCAAAGTGCGCCCGAATGAAATCGTGCTGCGCGACTTCGACTTCCAGAACCCGCGCAAGAACCTGCAAACCAAGGTGGAAGAGAGCCGCCTCGGCCTGCAGAACACCCCGTTGGAGTGGTACGACTACGCGGCGGGTTATGTGGATACCGAACGCGGTGAAAACCTGGCGCGGCTGCGCCTTGAAGAAATGCAAAGCGACGGCCATCTGCTGTTTGGCGAGAGCAACGCCGTCGGGCTGATGGCCGGCAAGGATTTCTCCTTGATTTTGCACCCGGACGCCAACCGCAACCGCCGTTTCAAGCTGACTCGCTGCGACTATGTGTTCGTGCAAGACGGCCCGGACAGCAGCAGCGACGGCCGCAACGTCACCTGCCGTTTCAATGCGTTGAACGACGACGTGCCGTTCCGCCCGCTGCGCGAAACGCCAAAACCGCAGATGCCGGGCATCCAGAGCGCCACCGTGGTCGGCGCGCCCAACTCCGAAGTGCATACCGACAAATTTGCGCGCATCCGCGTACATTTCCACTGGGATCGCTACAAAACCACCGAGGAAGACAGCTCTTGCTGGATCCGCGTGGTGCAGGCCTGGGCGGGGAAAGGCTGGGGCGTGATCGCCATGCCGCGCGTCGGTCAGGAAGTGCTGGTGACCTATGTCGACGGCGATCTCGATCGTCCGATGGTGACCGGGATTGTGTATAACGGCGACAACCCGCCGCCTTATCAGTTGCCTGAATACATCAACTACTCGGGCATGGTGTCGCGTTCGCTGCGCTTCGGCAAGCCGCAGCATGCCAGCCAGTTGACCTTCGATGACAACCGCAACAACGAACGCGTCATGCTGCATGCCGAACGCGATCTGCAAACCACGGTGGAGCGCAACCAGGCCACCGAGGTGGGAATGGACAAGTTCGACATCATCCGCCGCACCTTTACGGACTGGTTCACCAACCACGTCTCTTACAAGGATTACGTCTTCAGCATTACCGGGTTTGACGCCTCGATTAAAGGCGTCAGCGCGTCGATGACCGGCGTCAGCCTCACCGCCACCGGCGTGAGCACGTCATTTACCGGCGTCAGCACCTCGTTCACCGGCGTAAGCACGTCATTTACCGGCGTGAGCACCTCGTTCACCGGGCTGAGCACGTCGTTTACCGGGCAGAGCACCAGCTGCACCGGCGTGTCGAACTCGATGACCGGCGAAAGCAACTCCTTCACCAGCATCAGCAACAGCATGACCGGCGAAAGCAACAGCTACACCACGGTCAGCACCAGCCAGACCGGCAGCAGCACCAGCTTTACCGGCGTCAGCGTCAGCACCACCGGATCGTCGACCAGCACCACCGGCTGCAGCATCAGCACCACCGGATCGTCGACCAGCACCACCGGCTGCAGCATCAGCACCACCGGCAGCAGTGTCAGCACCACCGGCAGCAGTGTCGGCACCACCGGCAGCAGCGTCAGCAGCACCGGCAGCAGCGTCAGCAACACCGGCAGCAGCGTCAGCAATACCGGCAGCAGCACCAGCACGACAGGGGTGTCGATCAGCTATACCGGCGCGTCACTGTCCGAGACCGGCGTCGATTTGAAAAAAGTCGGGATGCAAAGCAAAAACTAACGAGGCGCGGCAATGAGAATCATACGGCCACAGCAATTGGTGGCGATTAAAGGAAGTTACCAGATCGGGACAGACAGCCGGCTCGGCATCAGCGTCGTGGCCGGGTGCTACCTGTCCCGGCCTGAACACTTCGTGAACGAAGCCGAAATCTGGGAGGCGTGGAAGCGCGTGCCGCTCAGCCTGCCGATATTGGATGTTGCCGAGCCGAAGCCGTTCGCCGAATACCTGATCGCCGGCCATGCCGGCATCGGTCAGCCGGTGAAAACGCTGAATGTCAGCGCCGACATCGGCGGGCTGAAGCGCCGTTGGCGGGTCGAGGGCGAGGGACGGCGCGGCGCGATGGAGGTGGAACCCTTCCTCAGCGTGCCGCTGGATCACACCTCCGCCTGGGGCGGTAAAGACAACAAGGAGAACCCGTTTGGCCGCGGCTGCAATGACGGGCTGCGGCCGCTGCTGATGACGCTGTCCGCCGAGGGGACCGCGCAGGAGCGCTCTCCGCTGGCGGCGCCGGCGCCGGTGCCGCACGAGTTTGCGCTGCGCAAGGCGCACATCGATAAGGTGGCGGGCCAGATCGCCGGCAAAGCCTATCTCGAGACGGCATTCCCCGGGCTGCCGGCCAATATCGATCGGCGTTATTTCCAGATGGCGCCGCCGGCGCAGTGGTTGCCGGAAGCGGCGTGGCCGGATCGGGTGCCCTTCGAGCTGCAGGGCGTCGGCGCGCAAAGCGAGGCGATTCGCGGCGAGCTGCCGGCGGTGCGCGGACGGGCGTTCATCCGCCGTCACGATAGCGACAGCCTCGAGGAAATCGAGCTGCAGCGCAAAACGCTGTGGTTCCTGCCCGATAGCGACATCGCTTTGCTTATCTTCACCGGCAATGCGCCGTTGACGCATCTGCTGGACGAGTCCATCGAGTCCGTCATGCTGGCGTTGGATCGCTGCGATGCGCCGCGCTCGTTCGACTATTTCCAACAGGTATTCCGCAAGCGCAGCGACGATGACGCCTCGCCCTTTGAGTTTCTGTTCGATCCGGATCTGATGCCGGCGGAGATGGGGTTGAACGTCATCCAGGCGGTGTCGGATCACCCCAGCGACTTGCGTTACGATCCGTCGCCCACCTCTCTGGGCGATTCCGCCGTGTTCTATCGACGCATCCGCGAGGCGATCGCCTTGCACCAGCAACAAACGGCGGCGGAGCCCGCTTCCGTGACGTTGCCCGATTTGCCGGATCTTCCCGCCGAAGACGGCAATGACGCGTTTTTCCCCGAGAGCGCGACCGTGGAAGGGAAGACCTTCAGCGGATTGCGCTGCGAGGCGCTGTCGAGCAGGCATTTTCTGCAGTGCCGCTTTGAGCGCTGCGATTTCTCGCAGGCTTCTTTTGAGAACTGCACCTTCGAAAACTGCGTTTTTGATGCGGTCAACCTGACGCAGGCGGCGCTGCGCCAGATCCGCATGATCTCGTGCACGCTGCAAAAGCCGTTGCTGGCGGAAAGCGTGTGGCAAGAGGCGGTCTTCGAACGGGTGACGCTGGCGGAGCCTCAGGGGCAAGGCCTGCGCGCCGACCACGTGAAGCTGAATAACTGCGTTTTCGAGCGGGGCGATTTCACCGCGAGCCGCTTTGAACACGCGGCGATCGGCAACGGCATGTTTAATGGCGCGACGCTGATCCGCGCGCAGTTTCTGCAAGGTGAGCTGGACGCGTGCGTGTTTAACCGCTGCCTCGCCGAAGAGGCGGTTGCGCTGGAGATGACGCTCACCAAAAACTCGTTCCTTGGCGGCAACTGGCGCGGCGTACGCTTCGAACGCTGCCGCGTCGAGAGCCTGACGGCGGGCATGCAGGCGAACTTTTCCCACGCCGTGTTCAGCGATAGCTGTTTCACCAAAGTGGGATTGAAAGCGGCGCGTATGGATAGGTGCCAACTGCAGTACAGCGTTTTCACTGAATGCAACTTTGACGAGGCCGATCTGACGGCCTGCGCGATCGCCGGCTGCGATCTGGCCGGCGTGCGGTTTAAAGACAGCCTGTTGACGCACTCACGTTGGCAAAACAGCAGCGCTCAGCAAGGCCTGTTTTATAACGCCGATCTGCGCGATGCGGCATTTGACCAGTGCAATCTGGCGGCGGCGCATCTGGCGATGACCTGGCAGGACGCCGGCACGCGGTTCAGCGGTTGTCTGCTGGAGCGCGCGTGTTGGGTGCCGCGCAGAATCATTCATGGGGACTATGCGCATGAAAACTGAAAGCCGCGTGATTCAACAGGCGCTGCCTGACCGAGAGGCGATCGAACTGGAGGTCGCCCAGGCGGTGGCGCAGACGCCGCCCATGCCGCGGATCTTCAAGAAACGCCGGTTTCACGATCGCGAGCTGAAAGGGTTGACGCTGAGCGACTGCTTTTTCATCGACTGTCATTTCGAACGCGTCACGTTTGAAGGTTGTGATTTGCGGGCGGTGCGCTTTGAGGGCTGCACCCTGCAGCAGGTCAACGTGGTCGGCGGCAGCCTGATGAGCCTGTCGTTCAACGAATGCCGGTTTGACAACCTGACGCTGCAACAGGGGCTGCTGTGCAATTTGGCGTGCAACGACACCGCGCTGCAGGGGTGTTACGTCGGCGATTGTCTGCTGGATGACTGCGGTTTGATCCGGTGCGAGGTCAACGGCGCGGAAATTGAACGCAGCAACCTGGGGCATCTGGCGGTGCAGTCCAGCACCCTGACCAACCTGATGTTTCATCAGGACGTGATACAGGACGCCAACTGGTACGCCTGCCAACTTACGCAGTGCCTGTGGCAGGCGTCGACCCTCGAGCGCCACATCATGGGGAGCTGCCGGCTGGAGACGTGCAGCTGGCAGACGATCGCGGGGCAGGCGCGCATCTGGTTCACCTGTCGCCTGTCGGGCTGCACTTTGGCGCAGCTACAGCTGCAGGGCGCCAGTTTTCACCGCAGCGAGCTGGAGGGGTGTTCGTTCGCCGACAGCGATCTGACCTCGGCGATCTTCGCCGAAGCGCAGGCGCTGCGCTGCGATTTCGAACGCGCGACGCTGACCCTGGCGCAGGGGCAGAAGGCCCGGTTCAGCGAATGCGCGATGGGCGGCGCCAACTGGGGGCGCGCCATCTTGCCGCAAGCGGAATTCAGGGCGTGCGATCTGGCGTTAGCCAATCTTGAGCAGGCCGAACTTCGGGAAGCGAACCTGATCGAACAGCCGCTGACCGCCGCTCAGCAACAGAGTGCTCGCCTGCATGGCGCGCAGCGTCATCGCGCCGAAAATGTGCCGCTTACCGCCGATCCGTTCTTGAGTGCGATCGACGCCTGGTATGCGCATCAACAACCGGGGCCGCGGCAACCGTCGTATCAACGGCCAACAGGAGTAAGCAGATATGTATAAGTCCAGAAGAGAGCATCAGAAGGTCTATGCCAACGCCAGGGTGACGCCTTTGCAGTTGGTGCGCAGCGCTCCGCTTGCCGAACAAGGGGGGCGCAAGGTGGTGACGCTGGCGGCCGACGCCAACGGCGGTCTGTATGTCGACGGCATGCGCGCCCATTGTCTGGCGGTCGCCACCAGTTGCCTGGTTCAGCCGCTGGCGGGCGATCGCGTTTGCGTCATCGCCGACGGCGACAAGTTGGTCATCACCGAGATCCTGTCGCGGCAACAGGCGAACGCCGTCATGACGCTGGACAGCCGCTGCGCCAACTTGCGCATCGTGGCGCCGGAGATCGAGCTGCAGGGCGGCAAGCGGCTGACGCTGCGCAGCCCGCACTTCACGCTGCTGACGCGCAGCAGCCGTTGGGTCGCCGAAACGCTGCACCAAATCTCTCAACGCCTGTTTGTGCGCAGCAAGCACGCGAGCCGGCGGGTGGAGGAAACCGACGAGGTGCTGGCGAAGCACATCATTCAGGATGCGCGGCAATCCCTCGTCATCACCAGTGAAATTGGTTCCCTGAAGTCTTCGGCGGTGCTGAAGATCGATGGCGGCCAGATACATATGGGGTAAACCACCATGACTGCAGCCAATAACAACATGGCCGGGATCAGCTTTGCCGGCTGTGACCCGATGATACCGGCGCCGGGCCCGAACACCGCGCCCAACAGCACCGGCATACCGAACGTGCCTAACTATTTCCTATGCGGAGGCAATGAACAGAATCTCGGCAGTATTCGCGCGGCCACCGTCGATTCGGGCGGGGTGATCGGCGCCGCCTCCGGGACGCATTCGGCCCAGATGCAGCCGGTGCAGGGGTCGGGCAAGTATTTCACCGGCGGCATGCCGGTCACGCGGCTAGGCGATTCCAGCACGACGAACAATAACAACATGGTCGCCACTCAGGTCGCGCCGAGCCAGACCAAATGTTTCGTTAATGCATAGGAGTTCAGCATGGTGAAAACGCTCCGGGGGATGGCGACAGGGGGACTGTTGGCGGTGGGGATGCTCGGCGGATGCAGCTGGTTTTCTCACGATGAGGCTGTGGATGCGGGGCGCCGGTTGCGGTTTATCGACGTCGAGGTGACCGCCAACGACAACGTAAACCCCAATGCCGCCGGGGAGGCGCAGCCGGTCAAGGTGTGCGTGATAGAAACCAATCGCTCGGGGTGGATGCCCGAGGGGATTGGCGACGGCGCTCCTTGCCGCGAGACGGCGCCGTCGGAAGGGGCGCTGAGCCGGCACCAGAGCATTTTGCAACCGAGGGAGACGTTGCGATATCGCTTCGAGGTGCCGGCGGGGCAAGAGCGATGGGTCGTCGTCGGGGCGGAGTTTCAGCAAATCAGCGGCGTGTTGCCGCTCGCCGAGCAAAAGTCCCCTGCGCAGGCTGATTCGCAAATGAAGGTGATGGTGGGGATGACGTCACTCAGCATAGTGACTAACGACAAAATGGATGAATGACATGTTACCTAAACAACGCGTCGCCTGGGTAGAAGGCATGTTGATGGAACCGCAGCATTTCCAGCAGCAGGAACGTTTTTTCGAGCACTTGATTGAAGCGCGCTTGCGCAGCGTCGAAACCTTCACCTGGGGGTTCCTGACGCTGGAGATCGACAACGGGCTATTGGAACAGGGCAAGTTTGCGCTGAAGAAAGCCAAGGGCGTTTTCCCCGACGGCACGGCGTTCAGCATGCCTGAGGATATTCCGCTGCCGCCGCCGCTGGTGCTGGGAGAAGGCTGCCAGGGGAAAGTGGTGTGCCTGTCCGTGCTGATGGACATCGCCGGCAATGCCCAGATCGATCTTATCCAGGATGCGCGAAAAAGCAGCCGTTTTCGCACCATGGACGCCGAGGTGCCGGATCGCAACCACGGCGTCAGCCTGGAGGGAACGCCGCGCGTGTGCACGATGCAACTGGGCAGCCTGGTGACGCGGCTAAGCCTGGAGGACGCGGTCAGCAGCGCGGAAAGCGTGCTGCCGGTCGGTTTCGTGCGGGAGATCACCAGCGATCGTCGGGTGCTGCTGGATGAGCGCGCCTTGCCGCCGATGCTGGATTTCCGCGCCATCGGCTGGCTGCCTGCTTTCACCACCGAATTGCTTGGGCTGATCAGCCAGCGTCTGGAGTCGGTTTTCCGCCCGGACGTGCATATGACGATCGGCGGGCTTTCCGAGCTGCTGGAGTTGCTGTTGCTGCAAACCTTGAGCGAGTTCAATTTGCGCATCAGCCAACTGCTGGCCAGCCCGCAGGTGCATCCTGAAACCCTGTTCGACACGTTGCTGAGCCTGCTGGGGCGGCTCAGCATCATTCCCGGCGGCGAACGCCTCTGGGATCGGGCCGATCTGGTGTATCTGCACGATGAACCGCACAACTGCTACTTCCAGCTGTTCGCCTCGATTCGCCGCGCGCTGTCGCTGGTGATCGAAGCGCCGGCGGTGGCGTTGCCGTTTGTCGATCGCGGCGACAGCATTTATCTGTGCCCGAACGATTCGCAGCTGCGCCTGGAAAAACTGGTGTTCGCCGTCAGCTGCGGTTTGTCCATCGAGCATCTGCGCTCGTATTTCCCCGCACAGGTCAAACTGGGGCCGGTCGAGAAAATCATTCAGCTGATCGATCTGCAATTACCGGGCGCTCGCTTGCTCCCGATGGCTTCGCCGCCACGGCACATACCGTATTACCCGAACAGCATCTATTTCGAGGTTGATCATGCCGACCCGATTTATAAGGAAATGATGGCCGGCTCGGCGATGGCGCTCAGCATTGTGGGTGATTTCCCCGACCTGCGTTTTGACGTCTGGGGATTAAGGCAAGGGAGGGTGGGATGAACGAATTTGAGAGAAAAATACGCGAGGCGATGGCGGTAACGCGCAACAACGCGACGCCGCGCCTTCCCGCGTCCGGCTCGGTGGGCAAAACGACGGCGGAGATCGCCGCGCTGTCCTTCGGCGCGCGGGCGCTGGCCGCCAAGCTGCGGCCGGGAAGCGCCGGGGTGGCGACGCCCCCCGAACCCAAGCCTTATGAGGCTGAAAGCGTTGCGCCGGAAAGCAGCGAGCCCGCGCCGGGCGAGCGCCCGGCCGAGGCCGCGCCGACCTCGAGCGGGCTGTTCGGCCGCGCCGCGCTGAGCAAGCCCGGCGTGATGATGGGCCATTGGGACAACCCGCTGATCGCCGCCGCCATCCCGGTTCTGCTGCAGGTGGAGCGGGTGCGCGATCAGAAACAGCTGAATCCGGGCGCGGTGCGCGCGCAGATCGTGCGCGAGATCCAACAATTCCAGCAGACGCTGCTGGCGGATCACATCGCGCCGAGCGATGTGGACAAGCTGGCCTATCTGCTGTGCTCCTACGTGGATGAGTGTTGCATGAGCACGCTCGAATCCGGCGAACTGAATCTCAGCCTGCTGGTGGAGTTTTATCGCGACGCCTGGGGCGGGGAAAAGTGCTTCGAGCACCTGCAGGCCTATCTGGCCGCCTCGCCGCGCAACAAGGCGATCCTGGCGTTTTACGATCTGATCCTGTCGCTGGGCTTCGAAGGGCAATATCACGTAATGGAACGCGGCGCGGTGCTGTTGGCCGACGTGCGCAACCGTCTTGACGGCTATCTGTACAGCCAGAACCCGACGCAGACGCTGGCCGATGCCGAGCCGAGCAAAGTGGTACGCAAGGCGACCCGCATCACGCCGCTGAAGCTGCTGTGCTACGGCCTGGCCATCGCGCTGCTGGCGTATGCCTCGGCCGCCTGGTATCTGCACGATCAGTCCCGCGCGCTGCGCAACGCCATTTTGGCCTGGACGCCGCCGCAGCCGCGCAAAATCAACATCATGGAGACGCTGCCGCAGCCGCTGCCGCAAATCCTCAGCGAAGGGTGGCTGGAGGTGCGCGCCGATCCGCGCGGCTGGCTGTTGATCTTCACCTCTGACGGCGCGTTCGCCACCGGGCAGTCGAAGCTGTCGGAAGAGTTTAAAAAGAAACGCAACATCGAGCGTTTGGGGGAAGCGCTGGCGCCGTGGCCGGGCGATCTGGAGGTCATCGGGCATACCGACAACAAACCGTATCGCAACACCTCCAACAACTCCAACCTGAAACTGTCCGAGGCCCGCGCGCAGACGGTGGCCGACAAGCTGCGCGAATCCTTGGCCAACAGTAAATACAACCGCACCGTGACATCGGTCGGCAAGGGCGATCAGGAGCCGCTGGACGACAACGCGACGGAAGAAGGGCGCCGCCGCAACCGCCGGGTGGACATCCTTTGGAAAATCGGCGAGAGGGAGATGGCTTCACCGTCTGCAACGTTAAATCAGGCAGGGGTAGCCGCCGAGGTCCCCGAGGATAACTAAGACATCCGCCGGCGTAGAGATAATAAGGAAATTATATGATACGTAGATCATTCATATTGGTGATTGCCTTGCTGCTGTGTGCGGTGGTGTGGTGGATTGGGCCGTTGATCGCCATCGGCACCTATCGGCCGCTGCTGTCGGTCTGGGTCAGGGGCATCATCATCGCGCTGATCCTGTGCTGGGCGCTGTGGCCGTTCGTGGCGACGTTCTTATCCTGGGTGTTCCGCCACGCGCGAGCGCCGGCCCCGGCCAAACGCAAGACCGCCCAGCGAGATCGCGTGACCTCGCGCTTTTACGACGCCTTGCGCACCTTGCAGTACGTCGGCACGGCGAAGCAGCGCACCCCCTGGCAGCGCTTCAAATACCGCCTGACGCGCCGTTACGTCAGCGAAAAACCGTGGTTTCTGGTCATCGGGCCGCCGGGCAGCGGCAAAACCTCGCTGATCGGCGAAAGCGGCGAACGCTTCTTGCTGGCCGAGCACTATGGCCTGCAGCAGACGGTGGACGTCGGGCCGACCCAGGATTGCAACTGGTGGCTGGCGGAGAATTCGGTGTATGTCGACACCTCCGGCGAATGGCTGCAGTTGAACGGCCTGGGGGAAGAGGGCGCCAGGGCGCGTGACACCCTGTTCAAACTGATCCGCCGCCATCGCCGCCATCCGGGCATCGACGGCATCATGCTGTGTCTGGATGCGCGTTGGTTGCTGCACGCCTCGCTGACGGAGAGAAAGTCGGTCGCCGACGCGCTGCGCGTGCGCCTGCTGGAGATGGCCTCGTGGTTCCGCAGCGAGCTGCCGGTCTATCTTACCATCAGCCACCTCGATCAACTGGTCGGCGGCGAGACCTTCCTGTCGATGCTGGGCGACGATCTGTTGCAAAAAGGCATGGGGTTCAGCCTGAACCGCGCCGAACAGGGAGAAACCCCCTTCGAGCAGTATGAAACCCTCTACCGGGAGATGGTGGCGCGCGTCAGCCATCACGTGCTCGAACTGTTGCACGATGCGCCGGACGGCCAAAACCGCCAGCAGCTGCTGTTCTTCACCGAGTCGCTGGGGTCGCTGGGCAACCCGCTGTATTCCCTGTTAGAGCAGATCTTCCCGCAAACGCCGGTGGGCTACGCCTGCCATCTGCAGCAGGTGTGGCTGGGCAGCACCATCGCCTTGCCGCCGCAGGGGGCGATCTACAACGCGGAAGCGGCGGATATCTATGAAGCTCGCCCGACCGGGCGCATTTATCACCCGGAGCTGGATTACGCCCGGCAAGAACGCGGGGTGATGCAGCAGTCTTCGCACGCCAGGCCGCTCGGCAGCCGCATGAGCTCTCTGGGCCGCTATGTGCTGGTGCTCATTCTGTTGGCGGTCTCGTTTAACCTGCTGGCGATGCGTTACCTGTGGGAGAGCGATTACATCTCTTACATTGCGGCGCGCTTTGACGAAACGAAGCGCATCGTGCGCGAAATACCGGTGACTAACCGCGTCAGCGACGATGTCATTTCCGCCTATGAGCAGCTGGGCTACATGAACGCGCAATTGGGCGGCGAAGTGTCGCCGGTGCCGAATCCCTATTTCGAGCACAAGCTGATCAACAGCGCGGCGCAAAAAACCTACCAACGCCATTTGCTGCAGATCTTCTGGCCGGCGGTGGAAAACTATATCGCGGACGAACTCAAGAATGACGTCTCGGCGTCCAACAAGGACGTCTACGGCACTTTGAAAGTGTACCTGATGATGGGCGAACCTTCGCATCGCTCCGCCGAAGCCTTGGTCGACTGGTTCATGGCGCGCTGGGAAACCTTTATGCCGCAGGGTTACACCGACATGAACAAAGGCATCTTCGCTTACCATCTGCGGGAGATGTTCTCTTTGCCGGACGCGCCGGTCATGAAGATGAACGGCGATCTGCTGCGCCTGGCGCGGGTGAAAGCGATGAACATTCCGATGCAGGTGCGAGTGGTGCGCCGCATCGAAGAGAAACCGCTGCCGGCGGCGATCAACGATATTTCGTTGGCCGACGCCGCCGGACCGAACGTCTCCTTGATGCTGCGCCGCAAGAGCCAGGCGACGGTCACCGATACCGCCGTGCCGGGGTTCTATACCCGCGCCAGCTATCGCGACGTTTTCCTGGCGCAGCTCGATGACGCCGCCAAGGACATGATCGAAGAAGAGTCCTGGGTGCTGCGCGACAGTGGGGAAGGGAAAAACGCGGTGAACTCGCTGGCCTCGGCGCAGAAGCTGGCCGACGAGGCGAGGAAGCTTTATCTCATCGAGTATGCCGACAAATGGGATGCGTTCATGCGCGATGTACGCGCCCGGCCGGTCAACGGGCTTGAGGATGCGGCGATCCTGGCGCGTCAACTGTCCGACCCTTCTTCCCCGCTGGCCAATCTGGTGCGCTTCGCCGCGCGCGAAACCAGCATGACCGGCACCAACCAGGGCGATGCGGCAAGCTGGTTCGACCGCCAGCGCAACCGCATCGAGCAGCAGCGGCGCGACATCCTGGGCGAGATTTCCGGCGAGCGCGCGCGTTTTCGTCTCACGCCGGAGCGCGCGGTGGAAGATCGCTTCGAGCTGCTGCGCCGTCTGGGCTATCAGCTGTTGCAGACCACCAACGCCAGCAACGATCCGCTGAGCCGCAGTTTCGAAGCGCTGTACAGCCAGTTGACCACCTTGTCCACCTCGCTGCGCGGCGGCCAGGTGGTGCCCGCCGGAGGCACGCTGAAGCGCCTGCAGCTGGATGCGGCGCGCCAGCCGGAACCGGTGCGCAGCGTGATGATGGATCTGTTGCAGGTCGGGGACAGCCAGACGATTCAGCAAAGCCAGAAGAACCTGAGCAAAGGCGCTTCGTCGCTGGCCTCCGGCTTGTGCAAGAGCAGCATCAGCGGGCGTTATCCGTTCTCGCGCAACGCCAGAGCGGAGGTCGGCATTGAGGACTTCTCGCGCATGTTTGGCCAAAGCGGCGCGATGCAGCAGTTCTTCGATGAGAACCTGGCCCCTTATGTGGACGTCAACGCGCAGAAATGGAATGCCAAACCGGGTTCAGAGGGGATCGTCAATGCCAGCACGCTGGGCGCGTTTGAAAATGCCCGGCTGATCCGCGATACCTTCTTCACTGCCGGCGACAAGCTGTCCTTCTCCATGTTCATCAGGCCGTTGTCCCTGACGCCGACCATTACGGAAGCGACCCTGGATATCGACGGGCAGGTGATTAACTACAGCCATGGTTTCAGCCAGCCTACCCGTATCGATTGGCCGGGCCCGAAAGGCGGCAGCTATGTTCGACTGACCTTCCGCACCGGCACCGGCCAGATCCAGGTCGCCAGTTTTGACGGACCCTGGGCCTTGTTCCGGATGTTCGACGCCAGCAATCCCGTGCCGCTCGCCAGCGACAGGCGAGAGCTGACGATGTCGATGTCGTCGGTGGTGGGCGTGCTCAAACTGGAATTGCGCTCGACGATGAAAGATTTCCCACTTTGGTCACGGGCGTTGCGAGGATTCTCGTGCCCGAAAGCGATGTAAACACAACCGTAAAGAGGTGATAAACATGTTAGATCCAGCCAAAATTTTAGAAACCATGAAGGCCGGCGGCAATTTGGGCACCAACTCCCAATCGTCGCTGAGTCAACCGTTTATGCAAGGCGTCAGCAATATTCAAATGTCGGGGCCGGATGCGGCCAAGTCGGTCATGAGTAACGTGACAAAATCTTGCGATGATATGTTCGGCAATATGAAGGGCATTTTTAATGGTCTGCAATCAAATGTGAACGCACACCAGAAAATGCAAACGAGCGAGCAGCCGAAAGATTTTAATGTTTCCATGGACGATCTTCGTCCGGCGATTGCGAAAGGGTTCCCGCACGAAATGGCGGACTTCTTTTCCAAAGTGCCGAAACTGTAATCAACAACTCGATGGATAAAATACCGGGAGGTGGAAATGCCTCCCGGTATTCACAAGGAGTGGTGCGATGATCTATGACTGGATGCTTAAAAACGCCAATAAACGCATGGGTTTTTTCATCATAGTGATACCCAGCTTGTTTTTTTGGATAATGGTTTTTCTGACCTTTTATATTCTTTGATTCTTTGATGTAAAAAAAGCACCCGCGAAGGTGCTTAAAATGAAACGAATTAAAAAAATAGGAAGGGATGATTATGAATTGTTATTACAGTTTAGAGATGATCTGCAATCCGCTGGAAATCAGCGCATCGACGGCCAGACCAATACCTTTACCGATGGTGCCGACAACGGTTTTGGCATCCGGGTTAACACCGGCAATCGCGGAAATGGTATCAATACCTGTACCTACCGCACTGCCAATCAGTGTGCCTACGTCACCAAAAAAACCAGCACCGTTAACTTGTTCAATTTCTACTGCGGATAGTTCTTTCATGATTGAAACTCCTTTTTCAGTTAGCCCTTTACTTCAGGCCATTTCATTATTGCAAATCAGGTCATTTTTTCAATAAAACTCGCGCTGTTTTTTTATACTATTGTGTTTTTTGTTAGATTGATTTTGCATCGTTAGATTATATATTGCCGAAGCCTGGATTGTTATATCTCACTCGTCTTGAACGGCGGCGGTTTTATGAGGTTATTATTTTAAATCGGAATGATATATACCAGAAGGGAGACCTTATGAAGGTATTGACGACGCCGGAAAGACCTTTCCGGTATGATGAGCTTGCGGATAAAATTATCCGGGAGGCCAGGAGCCGCTTGGGGTGCGCCGTTCTGCGGTTTTTAGACTGCATGATCCTGGGGTATGGCCCGCCGGTGATAGTCTTTGATATCTATAATAATCACGGTAAGTTGCAAACGTTCAAAGTCATTCTTCCTCTTGGGAGCGACAAGCAGCTAAAAAAAGATCACCTCGGATTGGTTTCCTGTCTGGAGGCCAAAAAGCTGATGAGGATCAAAAAAATATAATTCATCCCGCTCGTCAACGATGCCGCGTTATCTTTCTGCGCTGCGCATCACTCCTGAAAAATCGTTACTCCTACCAGGCATTTCTTGCGCGGGCGGCCGATGGGTTCGCCTTCTTCTTTTTTGTTGCCGTCTACATGAAAGGGCGGGAATCACTTACTGCCATAAAGTGTAGCTTTTTTTTATGCAATTTTTTTACAATAAAATGAATATGGTTATACTCTGTTTAATAGGGTCTGCGATGACCCCACCGCCTCGTGCGAAAAAAGCATTATCCTGCCTTTATCATAAGTAAATTCCTAATGCATAAACGGATTCTCTTAACAATCAATGTCGCGCAATGTTATGTTCTATATTATGTGTTTTTTCGATATTTATCTGGATATATTGCGCTCTTGGAGTAAAATTAACGTATCAGAGAAAAATCTTAGCACCGTGATGCTGATGGCAATGATGCCTTATAAATATATCTTACGATAACAATTTCCCTTGCGAAGCGCGGCAGCTTACCGCGTCTTGCTTTTGTATGCTCTCCAGGGCAGATGATTTATATAACCCTATATAAAATGCACTTTTGCGAGGCATGGTCTTTTTTGCTTCGCCTAGAACGCTTTTTTATTAAAAAGCACGTTAAAACAAAAAATAATCACAGCAATGATATTGCAGTAAGGAGAGTGAGCAAGCGTAGTCAAAAGGGAGGTTTGTTAATGGAGCGCGTCAATATCGCTATTGTGGATAAAAATCAATTCTTCAAGCTGGGGTTGAGTCTTGCCTTGCAAGAAGGTTTTCTCACGAATGGCATTAAGGCCAAGATCACGGGAGAAGAACGTGCCAACATCATATTCAGGGCGCCGGACAAGCGGGTGTCCATAAATTTTTGCCATACCCAGCTTTTGCAGGGCAACTTTTCTTCTATTCCGCTCTATTTTTCAATATTGGAGCATAAAAAGACATTCCCTAAAATTCATTGCAATTTGGAGGCCGGAAGTATTACGCGCAAAGACAGTGTGGCGGCGATCGTGGACAAGGTCATGTTCTGCTATCGCAAGAAAAATAGTTTGGTTTCAAGCTATTGCCCGCGTTGTCGTACCCAGCTGACCTTTAGCGAGGGGAAAGTGTGCCGTTTGATCCATTTGGGTTATTCACAAAACCAAACGGCGATGTTGCTCGGCATCAGCCCGAAAACGGTGAGTATTCATAAACGTTCGGCCATGAGAAAACTGAACATCGATAATAATATTGAATTTTTGCGCTGGCTAAAAATGCACAGCGACTCTTGTTAATCAGGGAAAGGAAGCGAACGGTCCGGCGCCGTATTGTCAACGGCGCTGTGCGGTCATCTTTTATTGATTTCCGCCTAGCATGGAATCGGTTTTATAGGGAGATAAAACATGGCTGTCTTTGTGAGGGAAGCGGTTTCTCATAATCATTTCAAATTATTGCAGGAGCTTTATGGCAGAGATTTGGGCGGGGAGCGTTTCCTGCACTGGAAGCATTTGCTCGATCCGCATTGTGGGGCGCCGATGGAAAAAACGGGCATATTTTACAAGGATCAAGAACGTTATCTCGGGATGTTTGTATCCAGTTTTTATCCTTTTAAAATCAACAAATTGTCTTTTAATGTCAATATGCTTGGCGATCTTGGGATCCACCGTCAGGTCAAATCTTCCACCGTCTTGAAAGACTTTTTCCTGCAGGCTAAGCGTTCGGATGTGGCGGCGGATATCTGCTTTTCCGATGACAGGAAGATCAGGGTTTATGAAAAGATTTTCAGAAAGTATTTAACCACCAATACGCAAATCTATCCCTTCGTCGAATTAACCTTAAAGCCTGATAAGTTTATGGCCTTTCGTTTTACCGAGGGCGGCCAAGCGCGGCAGGCCAGTTTTATCAATAATCTGGGGCGAGAAAAAGATCATCGCGCATTTGAATATATTGAAAAACATCCTCTGTATCATAAAATTCATTATATCAATAAAGGCAATCTCTACGCTGTGATTGGCTGTTCCAGTGAGTGTGCCGAACTTTTGGATATTTCCAATCCTTCCAGGGAGTGTTTTTCCTGGGCCATCGGCGTTTGTCGGCACCTGCATAGCCGTTGCAAAGTGATGATCCCTACTGGTTTTTACAAGTCGATTTGCGCTCAGGCGGCGGAGGTCATTGCAGAAAAACGCATCAACATGCTGATCGGTTATTACTCAGAAAAGATAAGCGAGCTGATGCCGAAAGAGGTTTGGGTATGCCGCATGGATCGCCGTTAAGCAGGGCACGTGTATTCTAAATGGAGTGTTTGTCATGGAAGAGATTCCTGTATCACCCTATTCAAAAGTTTTTATCGATGAATATGACCGCCATCCAGAGGGCTGTAATTACAACGTATTGGTGCTGCAGCGTATTGAGGGCGCGCTGGATCCCATCAGATTACAAGCTGCGCTGAATGCGCTGGTGCAAGATCATGTCCTGCTGAACAGCCATATTCATGAACAGAATGGCGAGCTGTATTGGCGTCGCAATGACGCAATCCATCCTTTGCAGCATTACACGGACCGCACGCTGCTGACCCAAGTGATTCGCCAGCCCTTCGACATTTACCGCGGGCCGCTTTATCGTTGGGCGCTTTTCGCCGAGGGGGCGGGGCGCTATACCCTGGCGCTGGTGGGCCATCATCTGGTGATCGACGGCGCGTCTTCCGACGAGTTTTTCTCATTGGTGAGCCATTACTATGGTCAACAGCGGCTGTCGACACGCCTCGAGGCGGCCGAGATTGCCGCCATCAACCGGCAGCTGCAGCGCGAGGTTGAACAACTGGCCGCCGACGGAGCGCTGGCGCACTGGCGGGCCGAAGCGGCAAATTTGGGCGCGATAGACGTGCCCTTTGAGAAAAGCGGCGCCGTGCGAAACGATGAGGCGGCCGAGCTGCGTTTCCAGGTGCCCAAAGCGCAATGGAAAGCGCTGAAGCAGGGCGCGGGAATACGGCGAATGAATGACTTTCTGGCGTTGCTGGTGCTGTGGGGCATCTTGATGGCGCGCAGCGGCAATCAGGAAACGGTCTATATCAGCTATCCGGTGTCGATAAAAAAGGGGCAAAGATTTGCGCTTGGCGGGCATGTAAACACCAGCGTGATGCCCCTCTCGCTGCGTGATGGCGAAGGCTTCGCCGCCGTTTATCAACGCGCGCTGGCGTTTATTACCGCCGCGGCGCCGCACTCGCGCCAACGGTTTAACCAACTGCCCACGCAACAGGTGGTGCAGGCGCTGGGGATCCGCGCGATGCCGATTTCCTTTGCCCAGACCAACCTGCGCGATGCGGCCTTGGCGCTGGCCGATTGCGCCACTTCGCCGCTGTTTGAAGCCAACCACGATATGGCCAGCGCGTCGCTTTCCCTGGAATATGAAGATCGGGCCGACAGCGATGCCTTGCAGTTCCGGCTGCGTTTTCGTCAGGACATGTTTGACGAAGAAGATATGCGCGGCTGCGCGGAACATTTCATGCGCTTGATGCAAGCGGCGATGCGCGCGCCTGACGCGCCTTTACGCCACCTCGCCTTTTATCCCGCCGCCGACATGCCGCCAGATGACGACGCGGCCCCCGCGTTGCCGAGAGAAACCCTCAGCGCCCGGTTTGAGGCGATCGCGCTGCGTTATCCGGATAAGATTGCGCTGGAGTTTGAGGGGCTGCATGTCAGCTACCGTGAGCTGAACGGCATGGCGAATAGCCTGGCGCGCGAAATTGCGCTCCGCTACCAAGCGCTGACCGGGGGCGCCCCCCAGGCGGATACGCTGATTGCGCTGTACAGCGAGAAAAGCCTGGAAATGGTGGTGGCGCTGCTGGCGGTGCTGAAAACCGGTGCGGCCTATGTGCCGCTCTCCTGCAATTATCCTCAGGCGCGCATTCGGCATATTCTCGAAGAAACGCGCGCGCCGGTGCTCATCGCCGGGGAAAGCCTGCAGTCGGCCGCCGAGGCGCTGGCGGCGATGATGCCGCACGCCGTGTCCGTCCTCGCGCTGGGCGATCTGAACCGCCTGCCGCACGAGCGGCAGAATCTGCCGGCCGTCACCGGCGCCGACCGGCTCGGCGCGGTGATCTATACCTCGGGATCGACGGGGATCCCGAAAGGCGTGATGCTCGAGCAACACGCGATGTGCGGGTTGGCGACCGCGTCCGGCATCGCTGTCACGCCCGATGACGCGTTGCTCTTCCTCTCGAGCCCGGCGTTCGATGCGGCGACGTTCGAGGTGTGGGGCGCATTGCTCAACGGCGCCAAATTGGTCGTCGTGCGCGACACGGAGGATATCGCCGGCGATGTGCCGCAGCTGGAAGCCTTGCTGCGTCGGCAGCAGGTATCGATTCTGTGGGCGACGCGCAGCCTGTTCGATCATCTTTACCTCAGTCACCCCGACCTGTTCGCCGGGCTGCGCTGTCTGCTGGTGGGCGGGGAGGCGCTGACCGCCACGCTGATGCAGCGCCTGGTGCGGCAAGCCAACCGCCCGCAGCAGGTCATCAATGGCTATGGCCCGACGGAATGCACCACGTTCACCACGATGTACGCCATCGCGGCGGACGAAACCCGCAGCAGCATCCCGATTGGGCGAGCCATACCGGGGCGCGAACTTCATGTGCTGGATCGCTGGCTGCAGCCGTTGCCGCCAGGGCTGGCCGGCGAGCTGTATATCGGCGGAGACGCGCTGGCGCGCGGCTATCTCAACCAGCCGCAGCAGACGCAAGAGCGTTTCATTACGCTGAACGGGCGACGCTTGTATAAAAGCGGCGATCGGGTGCGAGAGTTGCGCGACGGCAACCTGGAGTATCTCGGCAGAAACGATTGCCAGGTAAAAATCCGCGGTTTCAGAATTGAACTCAGCGAAATAGAGAATACGATCAATGCGCTGGAGGGCGTCGAGAAATGCGTCGTGGTGGATGTCGTCCATCGCGATAGCAAGCGCCTTGCCGCTTATGTGCTGATGGCGCGGGGCGAGCCGCTGGATCCTGCCGATTTGCGCGCCCGGCTGGAGCGGATCCTGCCGGATTACATGGTGCCGTCCAGCTATGTCGCGCTCGACGAGATACCGCTGACGGTGAACGGCAAGCTGGATCGCACGGCGCTGCCCGCGCCGCAATTCGCGCAAAGCGAGCGATATGCCGCGCCGCAGAACGCGCTGGAGGCGTTGATTTGCGCCCTGTGGGCGGAGATCCTCGGCGTTGAACGGGTAGGGGTGGATGACGACTTCTTTCGTCTGGGCGGCGATTCGATCCAAAGCATCGTGTTCACCAGCGAATTGAGCAAGTCGGGCTATCACAGCAACTCGCGTGCGGTGTTCGAAACCCGGAATGCGCGGGCGCTGGCCAAGCGCATTTTGCAGCAACGGGAGGCGATTGCGCCGCTCAATGAACAGGGCGAGCTGCAGGGCGAATTCGAATTGCTGCCGATTCAGCGCTGGTACAACGAGCAGCCGCCGCAACATCGCGCCTTCTTCAACCAGACTTTTTTGGTGCGGGTGCCGCCGATGTCCGCCGAGCGCGTGGCCGATCTGGTGAACGGGCTGGCGTCGCGCCATGACATGCTGCGCGCGCGGTTTAGCGCCGACGACGCCGGCGCGCTGGTCGCGCAGCGCTATCTGTCGGTGGCCGACGGCGGCCCTTCATGGGGATACTATGACCTGGCGCTTTGTCGCCAAAGCCGCGCCGAACTTCTGCATCAATGGCAATCGGGGTTTGATCCGGTAGAAGGGCCGCTGTGCCGCTTCGTCTACATTTTCGACAGCAGCGCGCCCGGTTACGCGCTGATGTTCTGCGCATTCCATCATCTGATCATCGACGTGGTGTCCTGGCGCATCATCGTCAGAGACATGCGACGGTTGCATCAGGGGGAATCGCTGTCGGCGAAAGGCACCAGCTACCGGCAGTGGGGCGAGACGTTAAGGCACTACGCGGCGAGCCGGCATGACCAATGCGCTTACTGGTTGGCGATGATCGCCGGGCAACCCGATTACGCCACGCTCAGCGAGGGGGCGCAGAGTCCGGCGTTTTGCCGCTTCGAGTGCGACGCGGCGTTGACGACGCTGTTGATGGACAGCTGTCATCAGGCCTACCGCACCTCGATCCGCGATGTGTTGCTGGCGGCGCTGGCGCCGGTGCTGCAGGCCTGGCATGGCCGTGCGGACAGTTACCTGACGCTCGAACACCATGGCCGCGATATCAATGACGATAAGATCCAGCTCGACGACACCGTCGGCTGGTTCACCGCCTTACTGCCTTTGCGCATCACCGCCCATCAGAGCCCAAAACACACGCTGCGCGCCATCAAGGACGCATTAAGAAAGATGCCGGATCACGGCATCGGCTATTCGGCGCTGAAATACGGTTCAGCGTCGGACGACGAAGCGATAGCCTGCCTGCGGCGCCACCGCTTGCCGGCCATTTCATTCAACTATCTCGGGGTCTTTAACGAACAGACTGACGACGCCTTGTGGGCCTTGATCGACCAAACGGCGGATCTGGAAAACGGCGCGCTGCCGGCGAGCGACAATGTGCTGGATCTGGTGCTCTACGTGCACGGCGACCGACTGAGCATCGTGATGTCGGGCTTATTGCCGCAGGCGACGCTGGCCCGGATCGGTTCGCACTATCGGGAGAGCCTGTCGGCGCTGGTCGCACACTGTTGCCACGAGGCGAGCCAGGGCGTTCGCCTCGCCAGCCCGGGGGACTTCCCCCATGCCAACGTCAGCCTCGCCGAGTTGGACCGCTGGCAGCAACGTCATCGCATCGCCGCCGTTTTCGAGGCTACGGTCACGCAGCGGGAATTGATGTATTTCAACCGGCTTAACCGCGAGTATCAGATCGATCAGGCCGTTTATGAGGTGGCCGGCCCGCTGCAGCCGGAGGTGTTGAACCAGGCCTGGTCGCTGGCGCTGCAGCGATTTGAAATGCTGCGCGCCGGGTTCGGCGATCAAACCCGCCGTGGGCGGCCAAACGTCTTCATCTGCGAGACTCTGCAGGCGCCGATCGCGATCGAGGATTGGACCGATGCGCCGCCGTCCTTGCTGGAAGAAAGGATGGAAGCGCTGTTGGCCCGGGAACGAGAAACCTCGTTTGAGCTGGATGCGCCGCCGTTGATCCGCTGGCGCCTGATCAAGTTGAACGCCGATGAGCACTATCTGGTGCAGACCTTTAACCATATCTTGTTCGACGGTTGGTCCCTCGGCGTTCTGTTCGAACACTGGTTCAACGACTACCTCACCTTGCTGGAAGGGGGCGCGCCGGCGCTGGAAATTAACCGATTTGAGCCTTTCGCCGCTTATGTGCGCGCGCACGGCGACGATCCCGAGGCGCAGGCATTCTGGGCGAACTATTTGCGCGGGGCGCCGGTCAACCAACGTTTGCCGTTGAGCGCTGCGCCGGATGCCGCGCCGCAGGGGCGACGCATGCGGCAATATGGCGCGGAATTCAGCGCGGAACAGGTGGCAAGCCTCACCGCGTTTTGCCGGCGCCAGGGGATCACGGTCAATCAACTGACGCAGCTGGCCTGGATGCTGGCGCTGGCCGAAGCGCTGGCCTGTGACGATATCGCGATCGGCACGACCATGAGCGAGCGCCCGGCGGACATTGAGCAGGTGCAGACGCTGTTTGGCCTGTGTGTCGCCAGCCCGGTGCTGCGCCTGCAGGCGATTCGCCGCCGGCCCATTTATGCGTTGCTGGCCGATATCGCGGCTTCCCAGACGCTGAGGCAGAAGTACGCCTTTTCCGAACTGAACCGCTACGACGAACAATGGGTGCCCACTTCGCCGTTCGGCAGCCTGTTTGTGTTTGAAAACATGCCGCAACCGCAGAAGGATCCGCGCTTGCCGTTTACGTTCCAGGTGACGGATATCGTCAGCGGCAGCAACCACCAGACGGTGCTGTGTTTGTTCCCCGAAGCGGAACGGCTCGCCATTTCACTGTTTTATGATTCTCACGAGATAGCTCAGGAGACCATCGTTGCGGTAGGGCGCCGTTTTCAGGCCATTGCGCTCGCGATCGCCCACCTTCCGCCCGACAGCGAAATCCGCGCCGAAGACGGGATTATCCAGGCGGAGGAGGCGTGATATGTGGCTTGCTATCGACGGCAAAATAAAATACCGGGCGATCGTGAGCGATCTTGACGGAACCTTGCTGGATCCTGCCGGGAATCTGTCTGATCTGACGGTGGAAACGCTCAATATCCTGCATGCCCGCGGGCTGGAAATCGTCATCGCGACAGGCCGTTGCGATGCGGATGCGCGCGGGATTGTGGATGGCTTGGGGTTCTCGCCGGCGATCGTCTCCTGCAATGGCGCGATGGTCAATATCGAGGGGCGGCCGGTGGCGGATAAAAGCTATTTCCTGCCTCGCGACAGCCAAATGATGTTGATGGATTACCTCTTCGCCTGTCCGCTCCACGTGACGTTGTTCACCCAGGAAGGATGGATGATGGCCGAAGAGAATCCGCATTTTGCCGACTATATCAAAACCTCGGGCGTCGCTTGCCGCTATGTCGAGCCGGAGGCGATGAAACGGCAACCGATCCTGAAAGTGCTGCTGCAGGGTGAAGCGGCGCTGATCGAGCGATTTTACGACGAGGTCAGTCAGGCTTTCGGAAAAACGCTGTCCATCTGTAAGTCCTCTGCGGAAACGATAGACATCATGGATAAGCATATTTCCAAGGCCAGAAGCGTGGCCGACTATCTGAGCGCCAAACAGATAGCGATGCGCGATTGCCTCTCTTTCGGCGATGCGATGAACGATTTGGACATGCTGCGCTGGGCCGGAACGGGGGTGGTGATGGGCAATGCGATGGGCGAATTGAAGCGCGCGCTGCCGTTTAACCCGATTGCGTTGCCCAACAGCCGCAATGGCGTTGCCGATTATCTCTGCCGTGAGTTCGGCCTGTTCTGACATTGTCACCGCCGCGCGGGTGAACGCATTGGCAACAGGGTCTTTCGTGGGCAGATAACAAGGAGGTGAACAAACAGTGAGAGTTTCATTTTTTCATTACTAAACATGTCGATAAATACAAAGGAGACAGTATGAAAGAACTGACTGAAGCAGAAGTCATGGCGGTTTCCGGCGCAGGCATCGCTTCCGATGCCGGCAAAATCCTGGGCAATGGCATTGGCGCCATCGTAGATGCCGGTACCGGTCTATTCGGGATCCACGCGGATGCGGCGGGCGCCGGCGCCAAACTCGGTGAGGGCATTGGCGCCGTCATCGATGCCGGTATTAGCGCCTTCTCGCAGCTGTTTGGCCGTAAATCGTCATAAGCCCGGCCCTTAATGAAAAGTGCCCGCAAGGGCACTTTTACCTCGCACATGTCGGGAGCCGGAAGAACGGCAAAGGGAGAGTTCATGGCGAATAAAATCATCTTGATCATGGCCATCAACCTGTTCGTGGCGGTGGCGTTGGCGGTGTTTAACTTTATCTATATCCAAAAGAAGGTGGATATACGCGTCCCCAATGACGCCACGCCCTTTCAGGTGACCGAGAAAGCGCAGGGCAGGATCGTCTCCATGCAGCAGACCTCGGTATTTCTGAACAACAATCCTGTGGTGGCGTTTACGTTGGAAATCAACGCCAGGCGCAAACAGTTTACGATCGCTGACCATCGGGAGGTCGTGCTGTATATCGCCATGAGCCGTTATGAGGAAAACGGCGTTTACAGCCTATTGCTGGGCGAGAACGACAGGGACGTGGCGTTCGAAAAGGACAGCTTTGGCTATCCGATACGCTTTCATCAGGTGCTCTAGGCGCGCGGAAGGTTTCCTGCCGCCAGGCGGCGTAAAAGGGATTTGCCACGGACAAAGGGGGGAGGAAAAAATGCTAAAACGCATCGGATACATCGCGCTGATTTGCCTGGCCTTAATCGGCGGCCGGCAGGCCATGGCGGCAGAGGAAGATCGCTGCTTTGCGGACGAACATTCCGCCTTGCACACCGTTATTCCTTGTTATAACAATCAGTTGGCGATATTGCCTCTGTCATATTCGTTAAAGGGCGTGGATAACGGCCATGACGTGTCGATACGTCATTATCGGTTGATGTCGCAATCCTGGTCGCCGCAAGACGCCATCCGGCCGACGCAATGGTGGCACGATGTGGATATTTATATCCCCAACGGGGCGCTTGCCCGTAAAGCGTTGGTGCTGATGAGCGATGACTGCGCTTGCGCCGCCGCAGGGGCGAGCGGGCCAGGCAAGCAAACTGCGGCGTTTTCCGTCGCCATGCCGGCGGCCTTGGCGGCGGAAAGTCACACCGTCGTGATTGTCGTCAACCGGCTGCCTTATCCGTACCTGGAATATCAAAATGAGGGGCGGCGTCGTGCGGGGGAGGATAGCCAGGCCCGAGGCTGGCGATTGTTCCTGGACGATGCGGATGAATACTTGATGATGCCGCTGGCGATCCCCATGACGGCGGCCTTGTCGCAAACCATGACGCTGGCGCAGCGCGAATTGAGCCGGTGGGGGATAGATAAATTCATCGTGGCGGGCGCGGCGAGCGGCGCAACCGCGGCGTGGCTGGCGTCATTGTCGGATGAGCGCATCGATGCCGTCGTCGCCATGTTCCCGGATGGGGTCGCGGCGCGGCAGGTCTTGAAGCATATCTATCGTACGTATGGCGGCCGTTGGCCGTTGGCGTTTCATCCTTATTACCAACTCGGCATCGATCGGCGCATAGAGACGCCGGCGTTCGATAAACTGATGCAAATAGCGGATCCCACCGCTTATCCGCCGCCGACGGCGGGAGCGCGGCCAGCGGTACCGAAATATGTCATCATCGCCAGCGGCGACGAACGTTATCCGCCGGACAGCACGCGATTCTATTTCAGCGCCTCAGCGGGAGAGGCTTCGCTGCGCGCGATTGCCGACGGGGATCGTGCGGCAAGTCGGCCGGCCGCCGAACGCGCCATATTGGCGATGATCAAGCGCCGCCAGCGCGATATCGCGTTGCCGACGATCGAGGTGCAAGGCAGCGCCGCGGATGCTGCGGTGCGCACGCTGCGTTTTTCCGAACCGCCGGCCACCGTGCGGCGCTGGAGCGCGCACAACCGCACGGCCCGAGATTTTCGTTATTCGTGCGGCGTACGCTTCACCCCGGAGCCGTTGGCCGCAGCGGAGGCCGATCGCGGCGAGTTTCGTCTGGCCGCCCCGGCGCAAGGCTGGGAGGCCACCTTTATCGAGGCGGTGTTCAACGATGGGTTTATCGCGACCACGCCGGTCTTTATCACGCCGGACGATAACTATCCGTCCGCCGTTCCCGCGGGCGATGGCCTGGCGTGTGAAACCCTACCCGGCAGAGGGTTGGGTGAAGATTATCGCCATGACGATTAATTAGCGGCGCCGAAAAACAATAAGGCGGCAATGCGTTATTCTGCGCGACAGAGCGCATTGCCGCCTTATTTTCGAAATAGTGAACGGCGCCAGACAGAATATTTCTGCGTAACGCCATTTTCTCGTTGTCACATGACCGCGCCGGTTTCACGAACGGCGAACGCCTTATTCTCCCTCCTGTTTGATAAACCGTTATCGCCATGCTTTTGCTATTCTGCCGCCCCTCTCGCTGCCGCCGCGTCGTGATGTCTTTCGTAATATAAATGTCATTTATTTCAGTCGATTTTTTTTCGCCAGGTTTTCATTTTACGGCGATGTCGCCCGATTTTCCGGCTGAGGGGAAAATGAGGAGGATCTGGCGAAAGCGCCTTCGAATAGCGCGATAATAACTTCCCTTGCGGCCAGATGAATGAATCAAGAAACGCCGATTTGGCGGTTTTTTCAAAATAAAATTAAGAATGATGCTAATTCTATTTGGGGTAATTATCTTTTCTCATCTTTACATTGATTTTATGTATTGCTAAAGGGGGAAAGCTAAGCATAATTAACTGTGAAAGGAGCGGGGCTCCTATTCTCCCTGTCCGGGTTCTCCGTGGCGGGGATATTTTGAAGTCTGTCTAATCAAAAGGAGAAGTACCCATGATGGAAAAAAAAGTGATTATGTTGGCATTTGTCGCGGCAGCGTGTTCAAGCGCTTTACCTGCTCTGGCAGCAGATGGTCAGGTTAATTTTACCGGGAATATTGTCGATGCTGCGTGCAAGGTCACGAATGACTTGAGTAATCCATTAAATGTTGTTTTGGGTGATGTGGCCCGAACGGCATTTGCGGGTGGCAAGGGATCAACGTCCAGCGCGACAAAATTCACGCTGGAAGTCACCGATTGTCCGGATACGGTAAAAAGCGCCACCGTTAAGTTTGACGGCGCGGCCGATAACGGCGACAGCAACGTATTACAGCTGACTCAGGAAACGGATGTCGCTACCGGCGTCGGTATCCAACTGTCTGATATTTCTAACAGTGTTCTGCCGCTTTACACGGCGTCGACGGCTTATCCGTTGGCTTCCGGCAGCGGCGTGAAAAATAACCTCGATTTTACCGCCCGCTATATTTCCACGCAGGCAGATGTGACCGCCGGTAAAGCCAATAGCGTCGCCACCTTTACGCTGAATTATAACTGATAATATTTTCTTGCCCGCTGGTTCACAGCGGGCTGTATTGCCTCGGAGATAATATTATGCGTTTTAATCGCTACGGCGCCTTAGCGGCTTTCATTATTTTATTGTTTGCGTCTACGGTTCACGCCGGCGTGGTGATTGGCGGGACGCGGGTGATATTCAACGGCGAAAAAAAAGAAGCGTCAATCAGCGTGGAGAATCCGGATAAAGAACCGTATTTGATTCAGTCCTGGCTGGAGAATCAACAAAGCGGGGTGGATAAAATCGCGTTTATCGTTACGCCGCCTTTATTTCGGCTGGACGGCAACCAGGAAAATATGCTGCGCATCGTGAAAGTGGGCGATGACTTACCGAAAGATAAAGAAAGCTTGTATTGGATGAATATTAAATCCATTCCTTCAACAACCCAGGCGGGTAAATCGAATACGCTGCAAATAGCGGTCAAGACCCGCATTAAATTGATTTATCGGCCGGCGCCGCTGCTCCGCCAGGTACCCGAAGAGGTGACGCAGCAGCTGAAATGGCAGCGTGTCGGTTCAGAATTAAAACTCACCAACCCAACGCCTTATTATATGAACTTCCATTATGTCCGTATCGGGGGGCGGGAAATGAAAGAGGTGGCGTATATCGCGCCGATGAGCAGCGAAATGTTTGCATTGCCCGTGGCGGGCGCAACGTCGGTAAGCTGGAAATTAATTAATGATTATGGCGGCACAGGTAAAGAACATCAGTCAGGTATTTAATCTGTAAGGGAAGGCAGAAAAAGGGATAAAACATTTCAATAATGGAGCTAATGAATGATAACTCAAAAGCGTATATTAGCGAAGCGGGATGCTTGGCTGAAACGCATAGCCTTATTCACGGTAACAACGGCGGTATGCGGCAATATGGCTAATCCCGCCTTCTCTCGTGATTATTTTAATCCGGCGTTGCTGGAAACCGGGCGCTCAGGCCAGCAGCACGTCGATCTGTCGATTTTTGAAAATGGCCAGCAGGTTCCCGGCACGTATCGGGTCGATATTTGGGTGAACGACATGCTGCTGGAAACGCGCGAGGTGTCGTTCGCTCTGCGAGCCGGCAGCGACGAGAAGGCCGATCTGCAGCCTTGTCTGACGCGGGAAGATCTGAAACGGCTTGGGGTGAAAGTTGAGCTGTTTCCCGGTTTGGCCGGCGCCGATCGCTGCGCGAATTTGGCCGCGATCCCACAGGCCTCGGCGCAATTTCAATTTAACCGCCAACGCCTGATGCTGAGTATCCCCCAGGCGGCGTTGGAAAATAAGGTGCGCGGATACGTTCCGCCGGAACAATGGGATGAAGGCCTGCCGGCGATGCTGCTGAACTACGGCTTCACCGGCAGCAACAGCAAGGGGCGCGATCGATTCACCCAGAGCGCAAGCAGTTATTACCTCAACCTGCGGCCGGGCTTCAACCTGGGCGCCTGGCGAGTGCGGAACTACACCACCTGGAGCTACAACAGCGCCGGCGGCGGGCGAGCGTCGGAGGATCGTTGGGACTCCGTCTATACCTACGCCCAGCGCAATATCATCCGCCTGAAAAGCTTGCTGACGCTCGGCGAAAGCAGCAGCCCGTCCGATGTGTTTGACAGCGTGTCGTTTCGCGGCGCGCAGCTGGCTTCCGATGACGACATGTTGCCGGAAAGCCTGCGTGGTTATGCGCCGGTGGTGCGCGGCATCGCGCGCAGCAATGCGCAAGTGGTCATTCGCCAAAACGGCTATGTCATCTACCAGAGTTACGTTGCGCCGGGCGCGTTTGAAATTTCGGACATGTACCCGACCGGCGGCAGCGGCGATTTGGAGGTGACTATCAAGGAGGCGGACGGCAGCGAACAGCACCTGACCGTTCCCTTCGCCAGCCTGCCGGTGCTGCAACGCGAAGGGCGGCTGAAATATGCGCTGACCTCGGGGCAATACCGCACTTACGATCACAGCGTGGATAAAAAGATCTTCTCGCAGGCCAGCCTGATTTATGGCTTGCCCGCCGGTTTCACCCTGTATGGCGGCGGCCAATTCGCCGGGCCGTATCAATCGCTGGCGTTGGGCCTGGGCAAGAACCTGGGCGAGTTCGGTGCCCTGTCGGCCGACGTCACCCAGGCGTGGGCAAAGCAGGAGCATCAACCGAAAAGCGATGGTCAGTCATGGCGCGTGCGCTACAGCAAAAATATCGTCGAGACGGGGACGAACTTCGCCATCGCCGGCTACCGCTATTCGACCAGCGGCTACTATGGGCTGCAGGAAGTGCTGGACACCTATCGCAGCGGCAACCGTTACGCCCCGATAGACCGCCGCAAAAATCGCGGCGAAATCACGCTGAACCAGAATTTATGGGAAGGGGCGGGGTCGCTTTCACTCAGCGCGGTCTCCGAAGACTATTGGGGCTCCGAGCGCAATATGCAGTCGCTGAGCGCGGGTTACAACAATAGCTGGAATGGCATCAGCTACGGTTTTAACTACAGCTACAGCCGGAATTCACAGGCTATTTACGGTGATTCGAACCGCGGGCGCATTTACGATCGCGATCAGATCTTCGCTTTCAACATCAGCGTGCCATTAGAGAAATGGCTGAGCAACACCTACGCCACCTACAACCTCAACACCAGCAAAAAAGGCAATACCAGCCATACGGCGGGCCTCAACGGCACGGCGCTGGCCGGCGGCAACCTCAGTTGGAGCGTACAGGAAGGGTATGGCAGCCAGGGCCAGGGCAACAGCGGCAACGCCAACGCCGACTGGCGCGCGACGTACGGCGAACTCACGGCGGGCTACGCCTACGATCGCAGTCAACAGCGCGTCAACTACGGGGTGAAGGGCGGGGTGATCGCCCATGAAGACGGCGTGACCTTCGGTCAACCGTTCGGCGAAACCGTCGCCCTGGTACAGGCGGCCGGCGCGAGCGATGTGGCGGTCGGCAATCAGGTCGGGGTGAAAACCGACTGGCGCGGCTACGCGATCGTTCCTTACGCCACGCCTTATCGCAACAATTCGATTCGCCTCGATGTCGACAGCTTGCCGGATGATGTCGATCTCGAGTTGACGAACCAGTCGGTCACGCCGACTCGCGGCGCGGTGAGCCGGGCGAATTTCAAAGCCAACGTCGGCAGACGGATTTTGATGAAGGTGACGGACTCGCAGGGGGCTCCTCTGCCGCTGGGCGCCAGCCTGCGTCTTGCCGAGGGGGCGACTCAGCCGTTTCTGGTCGGCGGCGACGGCGTGGTCTATCTGAGCGGCATGGCGGAAAAGGGCCTGCTCATCGCGCAGTGGGGCAGGAATGGCGAGAACCAATGCCGCATCCGTTATCAGTTGCCGGCGGAGCCGCCGTCAGCGGGTCTCCAAACCCTAAATGGCGTTTGCCAATAGATCTCGCTCTATCTCCATCATGACTTTTAAGTGAGAGTGAAAATGAACGTTTTTCTCAGGATATTCGGTTACGGCGCCCTGGTGTGGCTGGCGACGCTCACGACGGCGGTTTATGCCGGCACCTGTACCACCAACGCGAAAACCGCCCGCATGGGGTTGCTGACGCTGGCCGTGGATCCGCGCATCGAAGTCGGCGAGCAGCTGGCTGTTCGAACCGAGAACAGCATGAACGGCACGACGTTTTCTTTTCTTTGTTCCGGCTCGGTCGCCTATCGCTCCATGTCGCCACTGACGCCGAGCGCGCTGCCCGGCGTATTTGAAACGGGCATCGAGGGTGTGGGGGTGACGATTTCAGACTTATGGCAGAGCAATAAGAACGTGCCCGTCAACACGGCGATTTCGCCCAACTTGCTGACGCCGTGGATCAATCGAAACGATGTTCGGCTGACGTTTATTAAAACCGGCCCGATCAAAACCGGCGGCGATATGGGCGGGAAAATTATCGCCAGATATTATCTGGATTCGACCTCAATTTTGGATCTCAGTATTTCCGGCATGAAGGTCATTCAGAAAAGTTGCCTGGTTGATTTGAACTATAAAAATCAAACGGTGAATCTGGGCAGCCCTAAACGCAGCGAGTTTAATGGCGTCGGCAGCACGGCGGCGTCTTCCGAACGCAATTTTTCCGTGGTTCTGCAATGTCAGGAGGACAATATTCCGGTTCAGGTCACGTTCGAGGCGGCCGGAAATTCGCCAGGCGTGGGAATGATTGATATCGCCGACGGCGCTGATGCGGCGAAGGGCGTCGCCGTGGAAGTGTTGGATGAGAACCGTAATCCATTAACGTTTTCCAGACCGATCAATTACCACACCGCGGCTGAAAAAGAGATCAGGATCCCCTTGATGGCGCGCTATAAGCAAACGGGAGCCATTAGCCCCGGACAGGCTGACGCGGTGATGACATTCACCATTACGCAGAATTAAAGAGACCCCATTAAAAATATAATGTCGTCTGTTCGCGCGACATTATTGGTGGCATCAGGCGCTGCAGGCCGATGCCAATGCAATGACAACACGCATGTATGGCCGTGTTTGTCCGTTTAAATATGGAGATTAACCAATGAAAGAACTGTCAGTTATCGAAATGAACGAAGTGTCAGGCGCTTATTCCTGGGATATGAGCAATGGACTGTCGGGGCTGATTGGCAGCGCCGTTTCCAATGCCGCGGAAGCCGTTTCATCCATCGCTCTGGGCGCCTCCGTGGGCAGCATGGCGGGCGCCGTCATCGGCGGTAAGCACGGCGGCGACGGCGGCGGCCTGCTGGGCGTCGGTTCGATTGGCCAGGGCGTCGGCATGGTCGCCGGCGGCATCCTGGGCGGCGTAGCCAGCGGCGTGGCCGCAGCCGTTATTGGCTGGGACACCACGCTGGAATACTCCAAAAAAGGCCTCGATGGGCTGATTAACGGCACCATCAGCTAAATCCATACGCGGTCCAAAGCCGCAGCGTTCTCGCTGCGGCTGTCTCCCGGTCAGGCAAGCGCAGGTTCTTCCTATGAGTGATAATAAGAGCAGGAATATTTTCCGCCAGGAGGCGGTCAATTATCAACGTCAAAGATGGACCGGCAGGGCGCTGTTAATTTCCGGCGCGTCGAGCCATGTGATTGCCGCCACCTGTTTCACTTTTATTCTGATCCTGGCGGGCGCACTCTATTTTTGCGAGTACACGCGCCGGGTCGATGTTGAAGGCGAGGTGATCAGCATCCCGCATTCCACTAATGTGTTTTCCTCCCAATACGGCTACGTGAGCCAGGCATTTCATAAAGCCGGTGACGTCGTGGAAAAGGACGAGCCGCTGTATGTGATTGATGTCTCGAGAAGCACCACGTCCGGCAATGTCAGCCATATCGCGGCCAGCGAAATAAGCAAACAGATTAGCAATCTGGATTCGATAATCAGCAAGCTGAATAAAAATAAAACCGCCATGCTGGATAATTTGCGCAAACAGATCAATAGCTATGAAAACGCCTATAAAGAAACCGAGAAACTGAACCTCAGCGCCAAAGAGGGGATGGATAAAATGCGGGATAGCCTGAAAAATTACGAGCACTATTTGACGAAAGGCCTGATCACCAAAGATCAGTTAAATTATCAGCGTTCGCTCTTTCAACAACAGCAAAGCTCGTATCAGGCGCTCTACAGCCAAAAGATCCAGCAAAATATTCAGCTGTCGCAGTTGCGCAGCGATTTGCTGATTCGCGCCGCCGATTACGACAATCAGATATCGCAAAGCGAATCGCAACGCAGTGATTTACAACGCCAGCTGGCGGAGTCCAATGCCGGCGGCCAGGTCATTATCAAAGCGCCGCTCAAGGGGAAAATCGAGTCGTTGAGCGTGACCGCCGGGCAGGTGGTCGAGAGCGGCAGCAGTCTGGCGCAAATCAAACCGATTGATAACATCAAATATTATCTGGTTTTATGGCTGCCGAATAACAGTTTGCCCTACGTGAAAATCGGCGATGGCATCAACATTCGCTATGAAGCCTTCCCGTCGGATAAATTCGGTCAGTTTCCGGGAAAAATAGAATCCATCTCGTCGGTCCCCGCCTCCCCGCAGGAAATGTCGGAATACAGCAGCGGAAATAAAAGGGAAAGGAACGCCTACTACAAAGTGCTGGCGTCCATCAGCGACACGCAATTCAGCGATAAAGGCAAATATCTCGAAATCAGCAGCGGGCTGCAGGCCAGGGTCATCGTCTTCCTGGATAAGAAACCGCTTTATCAGTGGGCGATCGCGCCTTTGTATGACATAAAAAACAGCGTCGTGGGGCGAGTCGATGAAGGACAATAATCTCTTTGAACGGATCAACGAGAAGTTAACCTTCTCACTGCGCAAGCGGGTGCCGAGCATCTTGCAGTCGGAGTCATCGGAATGCGGCCTGGCGTGCCTCGCCATGATCGCCTCCTATTACGGGTTTAATGTGGACATGCTGAGCCTGCGGCAGCGATTCGGCATTTCCACCCAGGGCGCGACCCTGGGGACGATCTCTCAAATCGCGTCGCAAATCCAGCTGAAGACGCGCGCCTTGTCCCTGGACATCGACGAAATCAATCAGCTGAAAACGCCCTGCATACTGCACTGGAATATGAATCACTTCGTGGTGTTGGTTAAGGTGCAGCGCGCCGGTTTTGTCATTCACGATCCGGCCTTCGGGCGCCGAGTGATCGGGCTGCAGGAGATGTCGAATCATTTTACCGGCATCGCGTTGGAGCTGTGGCCCGACAGGGCCTTTCAAAAAGAGACCCTCAAGACCCGTTTGCGCCTGCTGGATTTGATGAAAAACATCGAGGGCCTGCCGGGGACGCTGCTCAAGATCTTTGCGTTATCGATAGTCATCGAGTCGGTCAACCTGCTGCTGCCGGTGGGAACCCAACTGGTGACCGACCATGTCATTCAGGCGCATGACTACAGCCTGCTGACGGTCATCTGTTTGGGGCTGATCTTCTTCACCTTGTTCCGCGCGGTGGTCAGCATCGCCAGGGCCTGGATCTCCATCGTGCTCGGGACGCTGACCGATATTCAGTGGAAGACGACGCTGTTTGAACACCTGATGAAGCTGCCGCTGGATTTTTTCGAAAAACGGCACCTGGGGGACATTCAATCGCGCTTTTCCTCGCTGGATGCGATCAGAACCACCTTTACCAATAATATCGTCAGCGGGATCATCGACGGCATCATGACGGTCGGGCTGTTCGCGATGATGATGGTCTACGGCGGCTGGCTGGTCTGGGTCGTGGCGGGCTTCACTCTGATCTACATCCTCATCAGGATGATGACTTACAGAACCTACCGTCAATTCTCGGAGGAGCAGATCGTCAAGGCGGCCAAGGCCAACTCGCATTTCATGGAGACGCTGTACGGCATCTCGACCGTCAAGGCGCTGGGCATCAAGGAAACGCGCTCCAGCTATTGGCTCAATCTGAACGTCGACGCCGCCAATACCAATATCAAAATCACCCGATTCAATATGATGTTCGGCGGGATCAATACCTTTATCACGACGCTCGATCAGGTGGCGATCCTGTGGCTTGGCGCCATGATGGTCATCGACAATTCCATGACGCTCGGCATGTTCATGGCGTTCAATGCCTATCGCGGCCAATTCTCTCAGCGGGCCTCGAGCCTGATCGATCTGGCGATCGGCTTGCGCATGCTGTCGCTGCACAATGAGAGGATATCCGACATCGTCTTTACCGATGCGGAGACGGAGTCCGCGCCGCGACAGGTTTTCCCCTCGGGCACGGGGATTGCCATTGAGGTAAAAAATCTTACGTATCAATATGACGCGCTGTCGCGGCCGATCTTCAAAGACCTGAACATGCGCATTGCGGCCGGCGAAAGCGTGGCCGTCGTGGGCGCCTCCGGCGCGGGCAAGACCACCTTGCTGAAGGTGATGTGCGGTTTGCTCAGCCCCACTTCCGGCCAGGTTTTGGCCGACGCGATGGATATCCATAAAGTCGGGGTGAATAACTACCGTAACGCGATCGCCTGCGTGCTGCAGGACGACCGGCTGTTCTCCGGGTCCATTGCGGAAAACATCAGCGGGTTTGAGGTCAATGCCAATAAAGAGCTGATCATGGCCTGCGCGATACACAGCAATATCCACGATGAAATCATGCAGATGCCGATGGGCTACGAAACCCTGATCGGCGAGTTGGGCAACGGCATCTCCGGCGGGCAAAAGCAACGTTTGTTTATCGCGCGCGCCCTCTATCGCCGCCCGAGCGTGCTGTTTATGGATGAAGCGACCAGCCATCTGGACGTTGAGAATGAGTCGGCGATCAACCGGGCGATATCTTCGCTGAATATTACGCGCGTGATCGTCGCCCACAGAAAGTCGACCATCGACTCGGCCGACAGGGTGGTGGTGCTGGGGGCCGGGAGCGGCGCGCCGGCAGGCGGCGGTGAATAAAGGGCGCTTGCCGGCGCCGGAGGCGAAGCCGGCAACGCAGGCTGTCCCCGCGACCCAAATCGCGGTAAAATGCAGCAGTTGACCCTATCGCATTCCATCAGGCCGTCGAACCCGCTATGAAAACGCGCAAACCGCGCCGCCCGCCCGGGCGGTGGATCTATTACATCCTGCATGAAGACATGCTGTGGCCTTGCCCGGTCAAATGGGAGTGGGAGAGCGGCTATAACGCCTGGTTGCCGTTTTACTATTCCCCCACGCTGGAATTCGTCGCCGGCAACCCCGCCCGCGCCACCAAGGTCAGCAGCGGCCGGCGCTAAGCGTGCTGCCCGCCTTGCCGCCCGGCATCCGCTCACCTAAGATCATTGCATCACCCACAGGTTTCCGGGAGCGTCCATGTCTACTCTGTTTCGCGCGTCTCTTTGCGGCGTAGCGGCGTTGTTGCTGCTTGCGGGTTGTCAGCAGACGGCGCATCAACCGGCGCCGCCGCTGCAGGCGCAATTGGATCACATCGCTTTGATGTTGGCCGGCGGGCATTTCCTGCGCGTGGACTGCGGGCGCAGCGAGATACCGGACGACGTGAAGCTGCAGCGCACCGCAATGCGCGCGGCGCAGCACCGCGGCTGGGACATGCAGGCGGCAGGGTATCGGCAGTTGCCGGCGCTCACCCAGGCGCGTTACCTGACTCTGCAACAGGATAGTCAACTGCTGACGGACAAATGCGCCACGCTCAGCCGCAGCACCGCGCGCTTTATCGCGGCGGCGCAGGCCGATCAGGAAGACTACATGGAGTAGCGCTACGGTGTGCCTGTCGGGCGCTCGCCACGGGCGCCCAAAAATTCTTTGCAGGATAACGATTTATCGCTCATCATTTGAAATGATGTTTCACTTTTATCCATCGAGCCCACCTTGAACCTGTATGCCGCACTGCGTCAGCGCGTGGAAAATACGCCCTGGTACGCCAAACGGAAAAGCTACCGCGTGCTGTTCTGGCGCGAAATCACGCCGCTGGCGGTGCCGATTTTTCTGGAGAACGCCTGCGTTCTGTTGATGGGGGTGCTGAGCACCTTTCTGGTGAGTTGGCTCGGCAAAGAGGCGATGGCCGGGGTGGGGCTAGCGGACAGCTTCAACATGGTGATCATCGCCTTTTTCGCCGCGGTGGATCTCGGCACCACCGTGGTGGTGGCCTTCAGCCTCGGCAAACGCGATCGCCGGCGGGCGCGGGCGGCCGCGCGTCAGTCGCTGGTGCTGATGACCGGCGTGGCGCTGCTGTTGGCGGCGGGCATTCACCTGGCGGGCGAACCGATCATTGATGTGATCGCCGGCGCGGCCTCGCCGGAAGTGAAAGCGCTGGCGCTCTCTTACCTGCAAACCACGGTGTGGAGCTACCCGGCGGCGGCGATTGCGCTGATCGGCAGCGGCGCCCTGCGCGGCGCAGGCAACACCAAGATCCCGCTGCTTATCAATGGCGGCATGAATATCCTCAATATCATCATCAGCAGCATCCTGATTTACGGCATGCTGGGCTGGCACGGGCTGGGCTTCGTCGGCGCCGGGCTGGGGCTGACGATTTCCCGCTATATCGGCGCCATCGCCATCCTCTATGTGCTGGCGATCGGTTTTAATCCGGCGCTGCACATCACGCTGAAAAGCTATTTCACGCTGCTGAAGATGAGCATCCTGTGGGAAGTGCTGGGGATCGGCATTCCCGCCAGCGTCGAGTCGGTGCTGTTTAACGGCGGCAAACTGTTGACGCAGATGTTCGTCGCCGGCATGGGCACCAACGTGATCGCCGGTAACTTCATCGCCTTCTCCATCGCTTCGTTGATCAATTTGCCGGGCAACGCGCTGGGCTCGGCTTCGACCATCATCGTTGGCCGGCGGCTCGGCAAAGGCGAGATCGGTCAGGCGGAACGGCAGCTGCGCCATATTTTCTGGCTGTCGACCCTTGGGCTGACCGCTATCGCCTGGGGCACGGCGCCGTTGGCCGGGGTGTTCGCTGCGTTTTATACCTCGCAGGATGACGTGAAAACGGTGGTGAAAACCCTGATTTGGCTCAACGCCGCCTTTATGCCGATCTGGGCCGCTTCCTGGGTGTTGCCCGCCGGACTGAAAGGCGCGCGCGACGCCCGCTTCGCCATGTGGGTGACGATGCTTGGCATGTGGGGCTGCCGCGTGGTGGCGGGCTACGCGCTGGGTATCGAACTGGGCATGGGCGTGGTGGGTGTCTGGTTGGGGATGTTCCTCGATTGGGCGGTGCGCGGCGCCTTGTTCTACTGGCGCATGGTCAGCGGGCGCTGGCTGTGGAAATATCCGCGAGCCAAACGCCGGGAGGCCGGGTAACGCCGGCCGCGGGGCACCGGCGAGATGGCCTCAGTATAAAAGCGTCATCGCGCTGAAGAACAGCAGCGTCAACGCGATGATGATGAGGTTTTGCGTGGCTTTGCGCACCAGCTTGCTGGCGCTCAGGCGGCTGTCGATGACGTAGAGCAGCGGCACCATCAGCAGCACATAGGCGAACATCAACATGGCGGTAAAGGGCTGCAGATTCATTCATGTTCCTCCTGTGCGCCATCATGGCCGACCAGATGCACCAGCACCGCCTTCGGCTGATGCGGCAAACCAATAAAGGGCGGGGTGGCTGGGGAGTCCGCCGTGAACGGCAGACCGGCACGCCGCGTCTTCACCGCCGCTTGCAGGATCTTCTTTCGATGCTTCCGAGTATGGTCGACCATGCGCCTCCGAATAGGGCCGCCCGAAGGCGGCCGATCGTTGTATTGCCCATTAAGCTGGAGAGGATCGCAGCCGCTGCCGGGGCCGCAGAGGTATAATATTGCGAATGATAACTATTATCAATAATGCGAGTGAAAAAATTAAGGGTATTGCGAGGGGACAGCCGGCGGGGCGGGAAAAGAAAAAGCACGCCTTGCGGCGTGCTTTGCGGGGTACTAACGGCGGTGGTTACTTCTGATCGGGCAGAGCGTAAGCGACCACGTAGTCGCCCAGCTTGGTGCCGAAGGAACCGTGGCCGCCGGCGTAGATCAGCACGTACTGCTTGCCGTTGACCTCATAGGTCATCGGCGTCGCCTGGCCGCCGGCCGGCAAGCGCGCTTCCCACAGTTTTTCACCGTTGGTCACGCTGAAGGCGCGCAGGTAGTTGTCAGCGGTGGCGCCGATGAAGAACACGTTACCGGCGGTGGTCACCGGGCCGCCCAGCATCGGCATGCCCATTTTGAACGGCAGCGGCAGCGGTGAGCTGTCGCGCACGGTGCCGATGCGTTTTTTCCACACGATGTCGTTGGTTTTCAGATCCACGGCGGAAATGTAACCCCAGGCCGGCTGTTTGCACGGCAGGCCGAACGGCGACAGGAACGGGTTCAGGGTGACGCCGAACGGCACGCCATACTGCGGCTGTACGCCGGATTCGGTGCCGCTGCCGCCTTTGTCGCCTTCCGGCGGCTCAATCGGGTTGCCCGGGCCGCGCGGGATCAGTTTGGAGACGAACGGCAGCGCGATCGGGTTGGCGATGGCGATTTCGCGATCGGTATCGACGGCCAGGCCGCCCCATTCGAACATGCCCAGGTTACCCGGGAACACCAGCGTGCCCTGCTCGGAAGGCGGGGTGAAGGTGCCTTCATAACGCAGGCTGTGGAACATCACGCGGCAGACCAGCTGATCATAGATGGTCGCGCCCCACATGTCGGCGCCGGTCAGTTTCTTCTCAGGACGGAAGGTCAACTCGGAGAACGGCTGGGTCGGCGACAGGCGATCGCCTTTGGCCGGGCCCTGCGGTACCGGTTTCTCCGGCGCCGGCACCACCAGTTCGCCGTTGGTGCGGTTCAGCACGAAGATGTTGCCGGTTTTGGTCGGCACGTAGATGACCGGCACTTTTTTACCGCTCTTATCGGTAATGTCCGCCAGGGTTGGCTGCGCCGGCACGTCCATATCCCACAGGTCGTGGTGGACCGTCTGATAGAACCAGGCCAGTTTACCGGTGGAGGCGTTCAGCGCCAGCAGGCCGCTGGCGTAGCGCTCCATTTCCGGGGTGCGGTTGCCGCCCCAGATGTCCGGCGTGGCGACGCCCATCGGCAGATAGACGATATCCAGCTTGGCGTCATAGGCGGCAGGCGCCCAGGAGTTCGGCGAGTTCGGCACGAAGTGGTGCTCGTCCGCCGGGATGGCGTTCGGATCTTTCGCGCCCGGATCGAAGGCCCACAGCAGCTTGCCGCTGTTGACATCGAAGCCGCGGATCACGCCGGAAGGCTCACGGTTGGAGTAGTTGTCGGTCACGGCGCCGGCGACGACGATCACTTTATCGGTGATCACCGGCGGTGAGGTCGGCTCGTAGTGGCCCGGCGTCGCATACGGCATGTTGCTCTGCAGGTTCAGCTCACCGTTGTTGGCGAAGTCCGGGCAGGGTTTGCCGGTTTCGGCGTCCAGCGCAAACAGGCGGCCGTCGTTGACCGGCAGAATGATGCGGCGTGCGCACATCGCCGGAGCGGCGTCGCCGGCGGCGCCTGCGGCTGCGGCGGTTTCGTGATAAGACACGCCGCGACAGGTGATGTGCTGGAAGGTTGGGTTGTATTTCAGCTGCGGATCAAACTTCCATTTTTCTTTACCGGTGGCGGCATCCAGCGCAAACAGCTTCTGGTGCGGCGTACACATGTAAAGGGTATCGCGGATTTTGATCGGCGTGACTTCGTTGGTGATCTCACCCGGATCGTTGGCGGTCTTCAGATCGCCGGTCTGGAAACGCCAGGCTTCTTGCAGCTGGCCAACGTTTTTGTCGTTGATCTGGCTCAGCGGCGAGTAACGGGTGCCTTCCTGGGTGCGGCCATAGGCCGGCCAGTCGGCGCCGGTGGCGTCTTTCGGCTGTACCTGCGCGGCGTCGAGCGTGCCGTTGATCTCTTGCGGATCGTTGAACACGGCATAGGCCAACGCGATGACGGTGATCGCCAGCGCCGCGCTCAGCGCGCCGTAGGCGAATTTGCCGTTGGCCACCAGCTTGCGGTAGATAAACGGCAGCACCAGCCACAGGCCGAAGAAGAAGGTGACGTCCAGGCGCGGCGTCAGCGCCCAGAAGTCCGGGCCCACTTCCCACAGGGCCCAAATGGTGGTGCCCAGCAGGAATACCGCGTACAGCAGCAGCGCGGTGGCGCGGCGGCGGAACAGCAGCCAGGAGGTCGCCAGCAGCACCAGCCCGGCGATGATGTAATACAGCGAACCGCCCAACTTGGCCAGCCAGATGCCGCCGCCGAGCAGATAAAGCCCGCTCAGCGCGGCAAACAGCGCCGTTATGACGATAAGCGGCGATAGTGACGCTTTATTTTGCATAGCAATACCCTTACCAAAAATGAAAGTCCCCGATTTAGAGATTAAGCCAAATCGGAAAAAACACGCGGTTTCTCCCTATTATTTCAGCGAGAAGCCGCTAGGGTGACGTAAAACCCATCCCGTTTTTTAACCTTAAGGTGCTTTGCCTTATTCAAAGCGATAAGACAAGGTGGCGCCGCCACCCCAGTTGCGCCCCGGCGCCGGCTCGAAGTAGCGGCCGTTGCCTTCGTTGACGATCACCGAACCGACGTATCGGCGATCGAAAACATTGTCCACCCGGCTGAACACGTCCAGCGCCCAGCGGTTCCAGGTAAAGCGATAACCGGCGTTTACGCCGGCCACGGTGTAAGCGGGGGCCTGCGCGCTGTTGGCGTCATTGGCCTGAATGTCGCTCATGTAGCGCAGCTCCGCGCCGGCGTGCCAGCCTTCCGGCGGGGCATAGGCCAGCGAGGCGTAGCCCATGTTGCGGGCGATGCCCGGCAGGCGATTGCCGGCGGGGGTACAAACGGCTTTGCCGCACATATCGCTGCGGTAGGTGGCGTCCAGCAGCGTCCAGGCCATATGCAGACGCCAGTCCAGCGCAAACTCCTGATCCAGCGCCAGCTCCAGGCCGCGCCGCCGGGTTTTGCCGGCGTTGGCGTAGCTGGTGCGCCCACCGCTGCTTTCCGCCACCACCAGCTCGTTGTCGGTATCGGTCTGGAACAGGGCGGCGCTCACCAGGCCGTTGCCGAGGCGCAGTTTGCTGCCCAGTTCGACGGTGTCGCTGGTGGACGGCTGCAGGCCGATGTTCAGGCCGGCCTGGCCGTCGGGGCGGTAGGAGAGTTCGTTGATGGTCGGGGTTTCAAAGCCGCGGCCGGCGGAGAGATAAACGTTCCACGCCGGATTGATTTTATAGTTGAGCGAACCCATCGGCAGCCACTGGTGGTAGCGTTTGCTGCCGCTGTCGTCGCCGTTGCGCGGCGTGATGTAGTAGTCGGTCGAGTCGAAGCTGACCGTGCTGTAGCGCAGGCCGGCGTCCAGCGTCCAGTGCGGCGTCAGTTGCCAGGAGGTTTGCAGGTAAGGATCCAGGTTCCAGATGCGGTTTTTCTCGTTGCGCCGCTGGTCGCCTTTCTCGCCGTAGTCCACTGTGCCGTCTCGCAGAATAAAGTTTTCAAACCCCTGCCGGCGTTCGGTCATGGTTTCATAATCCAGACCACCGATCAGTGTTACCGGTAACGAGGCGAGAGTATCCTCATGCTTCCAGCGAGTGTCAATGCCCTGATATTTTCTTTCCAGCACGATCACCCCGCCGGCGTGGGTAGGGTTGAGCTGCGGCCCGCGTGGAATGGATTGGTACTGCGTGGTGTGGCGCTCGCCGTGGTAGGCGGTCAGCGTCAGTTCGTCGCGCTCGCTCATCTGGCGCTGATAGCGCAGGCCGGCCTGGGTCTGATCGAGCGACTTGCGGGTGTTGTATTGATCCGCGCGCGGCGCCTGGCGCGGGTTTTCCTTCCATTCCGCTTCGGTCAGGCCGCCCGGATCGCCGGCGTCAATCGAGACGCTGTTGAACATCAGCGTCAGGGTACTGACGTCGTCCAGCCGCACGCCGAGCTTGCCGTTGCCGAGGTTTTTGCGCGCGGCGCTGTGATCGCGATAGCCCTGAGTAGTGAAGCGGGTTCCCGATATAGCATAGTTGACGTCGCCGGCCTGGGTGCCGTCGCCGGTGGCGCCGGTCGCTTTCACCCCGTAGCGCCAGGTGTTGTCGCTGCCGAAATAGCCGCCGGCCTCCAGCGTCGGCGGCTGGGTGCCGGTCTGGGTGTCAACGTTGATTACCCCGCCCGAGGCGTTGCCATATAGAGCGGAATAGGGGCCGCGCAGCACCTCGATGCGTTCGACGGAATTGATGTCGATATTGGAGGTTTGCCCCTGGCCGTCGGGCATGGTGGCGGGAATGCCGTCGACGTACATGCGCACCCCGCGCACGCCGAACATCGAGCGGCTGCCGAACCCGCGTATCGACAGCTGCAGATCCTGCGCATAGTTTTGCCGGTTTTGAAGCTGCAGGCCCGGCACGCTGCCGAGGTTTTCCGACAGGTTAATCTGCGGGGCGGCGTTGCGCAGGCCTTGCCCGTCGATCACGCTGACGGACACCGGCGATCCCAGTTCGGTCAATCCGATGGGTTGCGCCATTACCACCAGCGTATCGCTGTCTTTCTGATCCGCCGCCAGGGCCGAACCGATGCAGACCGGCTGCAGCAATAACAGGGTTGCCGGGGTCAAGACGGGACGTTTTTTATTCATCAGATAATTCTGCCAATAATGCTGAAAAAATTGCCCGTAAGTGGGCGAAAATAGCCATTTGTGACTCCCTGTACTGGCATTCAATGGGAGGAAAACTGCATCCTGCAACGAGTATAGGATATTCCGACACCCTACGCTTTGGAATAGCGCAACTGAAAGATGCGTGTTTTCATTTAAGAAGATTCTCTTTTTTATCGTTTTTCCTGCGATGCCTTTAAATTAAATCTATTTATGTTAGATATATTCCTATCTTTGTTTTTAATTTGTTTACAATAGTTATTTTATTTATGAATGAAAAATAAATAATCATTTTGAAATGATAAGTTGTTTTTTATTGTATTGTTTTTATTGGATTTATTTTATTTGTTTTTTTGTGTCTTTATTTTTTACAAAAATAAAATAATATTCGCTCTAACGTTTTTTAAGTTTTCACCTAACAGCTCAGTCGCATAACCGTCACGGTATTTATGTCATGCATAAATATCTATTCATATATTGTTGGAATATATTAAAAGGGAATTGATTCATGGGCGCGATCATCGCTTCACCCTATACCCACACGTTTTGGAATGAATACGTCCTCAATCCACGCTCCTGCGAGTACAACCTGGTGCTGGATCAGACCATTGAGGGGGCGCTGGACGTCGATCGACTGCGCGCGGCGGTCGACGGGGTGTGCCGGGACTATATTCTGTTTCACCATGTCCTCGACGACAGCTCACCGCAATTACGCTGGGTAAAGACGGAGAAGAAAATTGCGTTGGAAACGCTTGATGCCGATTGCGATGTCGGCAAATTAATCAATACGCCGTTCGATCTCCGGGAGGGGCCGCTGTGCCGCTTCTACCTGATTGAGCTGGCGCCGCAGCGCTATAATTTGATCATTGTCGTTCATCACATCCTGATCGACGGCCTGTCCGGCCAGGAGTTCTACAACGCCGTTTCCGCCTATTACAATCGCGGGGCGGCCGTGGCGCCGCCGCAGGCGGATGAAACGGACATTTGTCGATTGTACCGGCGCTATGAGGCGGATATCGCGGCGTTGAAGCAGGACTTCGCTTCCGCGTCATTCTGGGGCGACCGGTTGGCCGAATGCGCCCCGCGGGTAGCGTTGCCTTATCTCCCCGGCGAAGTCCCCGAAGCACCCGGCGCCGGCGAAGTGCGCTTTACGTTGCCGTTCGCCGAGTGGCAGGCGCTGAAGTCCGGCGTCAGGTATGCCAACCCATTCCTGATATTCAAAACGCTGTGGGCGTTGCTGATCGCCCGGCAATCCGCGCAGGACACGGTGCATATCGGTTATCCCGTCGCGCCGGACGGCGGCGAGCCGCTGTTCTTCGGCGCCCAGGTCAACACCGCAGTGTTTCCCTTAACGCTCGCCCCGGAAGCCACGTTCAACCAGTTGTACCGCACGACGCTGGCCTACAGCAAAGCGCTCAAGGCGACGGGCAAGCTGCGGCACAGCCAATTGCCGGTTTATGACATGCTGAACCTCAGCCCGGTGCGCGAGCTGAATGTCAATTTCACCCAGGCTTACCTGAAAGATGCGCCGCTGGCGCTTGACGGTTGCCGCATCGGCGTCAATCACCGTTACAACGTCGATCTGGCCGGTTCGGAACTGCTGCTGGAGTATCAGCCGACCGAGCAGGCCTTTGAGTTTCGCCTGCGTTATCGGCCCGATCTGTTCGACGCCACGCAAATGGCGGAGATGGCGGAGCAGTATCTCGGGCTATTGCAGCGTGCGCTAACCGAACCGGACGCACCGATAGCCGCGTGGCCGCAACTCACGGCGCAGCAGGTTTTACGCTGCCGCGACGCCTGGGAGAGCGAGCCGGACACGGCCGACCCAGGGGCGACACTGCTCGACGGCGTGGCCCGCCAGGCGCGCCGTCATCCGGAACGCATCGCCGTAACCGATGCCAACGGTTCGCTGAGTTACCGCCAACTAGCGCAGCGCAGCGATCGCCTGGCGTTACGGCTGCGGGAAGAATATCGCCGGTTGCGCGGCGCCGCCATGCCGCCAGAGACGCTGATCCCGCTGTATCTGCAGCGCAGCGCGGAAGCGGTGGTGGCGATGCTGGCCATCATGAAGGCGGGCGGCGCCTATGTGCCGCTGGATCCCGCGGCGCCGGCGCAGCGCCTGGAATATATTCTGCAAGAGGTGAACAGCCCCATCGTCCTGACGGAAAGCGTATTGCAAGAGGCGGCGCAGCGACTGGCGCCGGACGGCGTTTGCCTGGCGGCGGATGAATCGCTTGTTGATGCGGATGCCGCGAGCCTGCCGAATGTCGAAGCCCGGCAATTGGCCTACGTGATTTACACCTCCGGCACCAGCGGGCGGCCGAAAGGCACGCTGTGTGAACACCGGGGCGCGGCCAACATGGTGCGGGGCCATACGCAGCGTTTGCTGCGCAATGAATCGGGCGCGCTCAACTGCCTGCAGTTCGCGTCGCTGGCCTTTGATGCGCACGTGTTTGAAGTGTTCATAGCCCTGAACAACGGCCACCGGCTGTTCATCGCGGGCGAGGCTCCGCGGCGCGATCCGGCACTGTTGTGCGGCCAAATGGCGGCCTGGGGCATCGAAGCCTGTTTCCTGCCGCCGGCGCTGCTTGGCACCTTGCCTGACCTGCCGGCTTCGGTGCGCTATCTCGCGACCGGCGGCGAGGCGACTGCGCAGGAGGCGCTCGACCATTACCTGGCCTGCGGCATGCAGGTTGCCAATCTGTACGGCCCGACCGAGGCTTCGGTCAGCGTCAGTCTGAATATTTATCGCCGCAACGGCGCGCGCAATATCGGCCACGCCATCGCCAATATGCGTTGCTATGTGGTTGACGAGCATGACAATCTGCTGCCGCTGGGGGCGGAGGGCGAGCTGTGTCTGGCCGGCGTCGGCCTGGCGCGCGGATACCTGAACCTGCCGGCGCTGACGGAAGCCGCATTCGTCGCCAATCCTTTTGAACTGCGTGAGCCTTACCGGCGCCTGTATCGCACCGGCGATCGGGTGCGGCGCTTGGCCGACGGCAGCCTGGACTATCTCGGACGACACGACCAACAGATCAAGATCAACGGCTATCGCATCGAGTTGGGCGAGATCGAAATGCAGCTGCGCGCGCTGCCCGAGGTGGCCGAGGCGGTGGTGACCCTGCGCCCCGGCACGACGGACCAACTGGCGGCTTGGTATGTGCCGAAGCCCGGCGCGACGCCGCAGGCCGGCGACATCTTGCAACGTCTGGCGGCGCAGCTGCCGCATTATATGTTGCCGTCGGCGCTGTCGGCGCTGTCGGCGCTGCCGCTGACGGTGAGCCGCAAGGTCGATTACCGGGCATTGCCGGAACCGCTGCCGGTCGAGCGGCAAACGGCGTTTCGCCAACCGGGCACGCCGCTGGAGACTCAGCTTTCTGCATTGTTCAATCGGCTGCTGGGCGGCCATGTCGGCATGGACGACAACTTCTTCCGCCTCGGCGGCAACTCCATTATGGCCATCAGGCTGTGTCACGAAGTGAATAAACTGCCGGGGGCGAAGATCTCGGTGCTGACGTTGAATCAGCATCCGACGGTGGCCGCGCTGAGCGAGCATATCGCCGCTCAACGGCAGGCGCCGTCGGATGAGCCGCCCATCCTCGCCGGCGGGCTGCGGGAGGGGCCGCTGTCGCTTCAGCAGTCGCGATTGTGGTTTGTTCAGCAACTGTCGGCGGGCGCCACGCACTATCTGTCGCCGGTGCTGCTGCGGTTGGCGCCGGACATCGATGACCAACGGTTTGCGGACTGTCTGCAGGCGATCGTCGAACGCCACCAGATCCTGCGTAGCCTGATTCGCCAGAATGAGCGGGGCGAAGCCAGCCAGTGGGTTAGCGACGCCGTGCTGCCGGTGCCTTTGCTGACGGTGAGCGGCGCTGAGTTTGACATGGCGCTGGCGCAGGCCTGCAGCCGGCCGATGGATTTGACGCGCGAGCTGCCGCTGCGCGCCACGCGCTATCGTTACCGCGATGCGGCGGGCGGGGAAACGGCCGTTTGCCTGTTGGTGTTCCATCACATCGTCTTTGACGGCTGGTCGCTTGAGGTGTTGCTGCAGGAACTGGACGCGCGCTATCGGGGCGCGCCGCCTGCGCCGCCGGAGCCCGAGCTGCAATACCTCGACTATGCCTGCTGGCAACAAGCGCCGGAAAATGCGCAGCGCCGGGCCGATGAATTGGCCTTTTGGCGGCGAGAGTTGGCGGGCTGGCAGCCGCTCTCGCTGCCGGTGGATTTTTTGCGGCCGGCGGTCTTCGACGTACGCGGTGACAACAGCGAAGTGCCGCTGCCGGCGGCGCTGGTGAAGGCGCTGGAGGCGTTGGCGCGCCGAGAGGGCGTGACGCTGCATGCCGTGATGCTGGCGGGGTTCATGCTGCTGCTGTCCCGCTACAGCGGTCAGAACGATGTTATGGTGGGCACGCCGCTGGCGAACCGTAATCGCCCTGAGCTGGAGGATCTGATCGGATTCTTTGTCAATACGCTGCCTTTACGCCGGCAGATCGACCCGCGTCAGGGCGTCGCCGAATTTGTGCGAGAGGTTGCAGCCACGACGCTGCGGGCGCAGCAGCACCAGACGCTGTCGCTGGAGGCGCTGGTGGACGCTCTGGCGCTGCCGCGCGACTTTTCGCGGCATCCGCTGTTCCAGGTCATGTTCGCGCTGGAGGGCGAGAGCGGCGCACCGGCGCGTCCGGACTGGCTGTCGGTGGTCGATTTGAGCGCTGATGAGCGCACCGCCAAGTTCGATCTGACGCTCACGCTGACGCTGCAGGGGGAGCAGATGCGCGCGCGCTTCAACTTCGCGTCGGCGCTGTTCAGCAAAGCGTCGATGGATCGGCTGGCCGGCTACTATCTCGCCCTATTGCAACAGATGGCGCGCCACAATGACTGGCCGCTGGAAAATATACGTCTGCAGCCGCAGAGCCCGGCGCTGCCTGCGGCGCCGGCCTTTAGCTATGCGTTTGAACGCTGCCTGCAACAGGACTTCGTGCGGCATGCGCTGCGCAATCCGCAGGCCGTCGCGGTGATCGACGCGCAGGGGGAAATGACGTACGGCGAACTGCATGAGGCGGCGTTAACGCTGGCCACTCAACTGCGTGTGCAGGGCAAGATGACCGGCGACGCCATCGCCGTTGTCGCCGACAAGGGGCGCCGGCAACCGATCGCCCTGTTGGCGGCGCTGATGTGCGGCAAGGCGTTTTTGCCGATGGAGGCGACATGGCCGCCGCAGCGGCGGCTGAAGGTGATGGCGCAGGCCGGCATCAATACGTTGCTCAGCGATGCGCCCTGGGCCTGCGACGAGATCAACCTGGTCGAACTGAATGCCGGCGGGCTGGCGGCGCAGTTGCCGCTGCCGGAGAGGCGTCTGCCGGCGGTGGAGGCCGGTCCTGACAGTCTGGCCTATATCATTTTCACTTCGGGCTCAACCGGCACGCCCAAGGGCGTGGCGATCGAACATCGCAGCGCGGTGAACATGCTGGAAGGCGTTCGGCGGTATTTCGGGTTCAACGAGCGGGATCGCAGCCTGGCGCTCAGCGCGTTGAGCTTTGATCTGGCGATCTTCGATATTTTCAGCCCGTTGAGTGCGGGCGGCGCGGTTGTGATGCCGGCCGAGCGAGATCGGGTCAATCCGCAAGCCTGGTATCAGCTGATGATGACACATCGAGTGACGCAATGGTTGAGCGCACCGGCCCTGATGGAGCTGTTGCTGGACTATGTAAACGGTGCGGGGCTGGCGGCTGGGCCTGCGCCGGCGCTGCGGGCGGTGATGGTGGGGGGCGACTGGATCGCCACCTCGCTGCCGGAACGCTGCCAGGCCTGGGCGCCGCACGTCCGCTTCTGCAGCGCCGGCGGCGCTACGGAGGCGGCGATCTTCACCATGCTGTATGAGGTGCCGCGAGGCGAGAAAATTCGCTCGGTCAGCATCCCTTACGGTAAACCGTTGCCGCACCAGCGTTGCTACATTCTGGATGCCGGACGACGGCCCGCGGCGCCGGGCGTGCGCGGGGAGATCTATCTGGCCGGTGAAGGGTTGGCGCGCGGGTATTACGGCGATCCGCAACGCACCGCCGAGAGTTTCTTCTGGCATGAGGAGCTGCAGGAGCGGGTGTATCGCACCGGCGACGCGGGTCGGTGGCTCGAGGACGGCAATGTGGAGTTTCTGGGGCGTCTCGATCAGCAGGTCAAGCTGAACGGCTACCGCATCGAGCTTGGTGAAATAGAGCATGCCGCGCTTGCCTATCCGGGGGTGACCGCCTGTTGTTGCGTGCTCGTCACCGACCCTCAGCCCTGTCTGGCCGCTTACTTCGTTGCCGATGAGGCGATCGCCCCGCAGGATTTGGCGCAGCATTTGAGCAGCCAACTGCCTCCTTACATGGTGCCGCAGGCGCTGATGCAGCTGGCACAGCTGCCGCTGACCGAAAACGGCAAGATAGCCCGACAGGCGTTGCCGCCGCCGAAAAGGACGGCGCGCGAGTTCGTCGCGGCGCAGAACGAGCGGGAGAACGCTTGCCTGGCGGTGTGGCGCGATCTGTTGCAGCGGCAGGATATCGGCGTGGAGGACAATTTCTTCTCGCTGGGCGGCAATTCCCTTCTGGCGATCCAGGCCTGTTACCAGATCGGTCAGCGGTTGGGGAGCGAGGTGACGTTGAGCGAGCTGGGCCGGTTCCCGACGATCCGTTCATTGTGCCGTGCGTTGCTGCGGCAGGGGCAGGGCGCAGCGCCGATGTCGATCCCGCCGCTGCGGCGGCGCGAGTATCCGCTCTCCGCTTCGCAGCTGCAGCTGTGGTTTATCGAGAACCTGAACGGCGGCGGCAATCTTTATCATGTGCCGATGCTGTTCCGTCTCGGCGAGGAGGTCTGTCTGACGGCTTACGAGCGCAGTCTGCAGGCGGTCGTCGCCCGGCATCAGGTGTTACACAGCCTGATTGCCCAGCAGCCGTCCCAACTCGCCGTTGCCCGAGCCTGTGAACAAACGCTTTCGCTGGAGCGCGTGGCGCTGGAGGCGGCGCGCTGGCCGGACAGACTGCGGCAGGATATCGATCGGCCGTTTGCCCTGGAGAGGGAGTTGCCGATCAGGGCGAGCGTTTACCAGGTGGCGCAGCCTGATGGCGGGCGGGTGACTTACAGCCTGATCCTGGTGCACCACCTGGCGTTTGACGGCTGGTCGCAGCCGGTGCTGCTGCAGGAGTTGGATGCGCTGTATCAGGCGCAGCGGCAAGGGCGGGAGGCTGAGCTGGCGGCGTTGCCGTTGCAATATGGCGACTATGCCGTCTGGCAGCGGCGCTGGCTGGACTCCGCGCTGGCGGATGAGGCGAAGGCGTATTGGCGACAAGCGCTGGATGGGTGGCAGGCGCTGGAGATGCCGCTCGATTTCATGCGGCCGGCGCGCTTCGATCATCGCGGCGCCAATCACGTCATCGCGCTGCCGGAGGCCCTGACGATGCAGGCGACGCAGTTCGCCCGGCGGCAAGGCGTCACGCCGTTTGCGCTGTATCTCGCGGCCTTTAATCTGCTGCTCGGTTACTTCAGCGGCCAGCAAGACATTCTGGTCGGCACGCCGGTCGCTAACCGGCCGGTGGCGGAGACCCGCTCGGCGATCGGATTCTTCGTCAATACGCTGCCGTTGCGCTCGCAAATAGACGATGCGGCGTCGCTGAACGATTATGTGCATCGGGTCTTTGACGGCGTGCTGCAGGCGCAGCGGCATCAGAATTTACCGTTGGATCAGTTGATTGAGCTGCTGCAGGTGCCGCGCGATCTGTCGCGCCATCCGCTGTTTCAGACGCTGTTCGCGCTGGAAGAGGCGGGTGAAGCGCCGGCCTGGCTGGCGCCGCAGGATCTGTTGACACACTATCAGGCGGCCAAATTCGATTTGACGCTGAGCATACAGTTGGCGCCGCAAGGCGGCAGGGCGATCTTCAACTATGCCACCGCCCTGTTTGCACCGGCCACGCTGGCGCTGTTGGGTGAGTATTATCTGACGATCCTCACGCAGATCGTCAATCACGGGGAGCAGCGAGTCAGTCAGTTGGCGCTGGTATCGGCGAGTGAAACGGCGCGGCAGCGCGCTTTCCGTCAATCCTGTCCGCCGGCCTACGATTTCGAACGCGCCATCCATCATGATTTTATCCGTCAGGCCGAGCGCGATCCGCAGCGGGTGGCGATCGTCGATGAATGGGGTGAGCTGAACTATGGTGAGCTGTATCGGCGTGCGTTGGCGCTGTCGTTGCAGCTGCGCGAGCATGCGGATATGCGCGCCGACACCATCGCGGTGATGGTGGACAAAGGGCGGGCGCAAATCATTGCGGTGCTGGCGATCCTGATGGCCGGCAAGGCCTATTTGCCGCTGGACGGCGCCTGGCCGGAGCGCCGCCGCCTGGATATCGTCGCGCAGTCGCAGACCCGGATTATCCTCAGCAGCCGGGCGTGGGCGGCCCACGGTAACGCCAGACTATTGACCATCGATCCGCAAGGTGCGGTCAACGCGTTACCGCCGGCGGCGCCGGGTGAGCCGGTCTTGCCGGCGCCTTCCGCGCTGGCCTATGTGATCTTCACCTCCGGTTCTACCGGCACGCCGAAAGGGGTGGCGATAGAACATCGCGGCGCGGTGAACAGCATCATCGATACCTTGCACCAGCTGGAACTCGGCGCGGACGATCGCGGGTTGGCGCTCAGCGCGCTGAGCTTCGACATTTCGGTGTTCGATATTTTCGGCCTGCTGTCGGTGGGTGGCGCCATCGTGATGCCGACCGAAACCGAACGCTATCAGCCGGAGGCCTGGCATCGGTTGTTGATGACTCAGGGGGTGACCTTCTGGAATTCCGCGCCTTCGGTGATGACGCTGCTGGTGGAGCAGCTGGAGTCCGCCGCGTCGCAGGCGCAGTGGCCGCATTTGCGCAACGTGGTGCTGGTGGGCGAGGTGATCTCGCGTTCACTGCCGGCGCGCATTCGCCAATGGCGGCCAGGGTGCCGGGTAGTCAGCGCCGGGGGCGCGACCGAAAGCTCCATTTGGTCGATTTTGTATGATATTCCGCAAACGCCGATCCTGGCGCCCAGCGTGCCTTATGGCCGGGCGATGGCCCATCAGCGTTTCTATGTGCTGGATCGCCATCTGCGCGTGTTGCCGCCCTGCTTACCGGGGGAGCAGTACATCGGTGGGGCCGGCGTGGCGCGCGGCTATTACCGCAATCCATCGCTGACCGAGGAAAAATTCATCTACCATCCGGAATTGGGGGAGCGGCTTTATCGCACCGGCGATGCCGGGCGCTATTTGCCGGACGGCAATCTGGAGTTCCTCGGCCGTATGGATTTTCAGGTGAAAATCAATGGCTACCGCGTCGAGCTGGGGGAGGTCGAGCAATGTGCGCTGGCGTTCGGCGCGATCAAATCCTGCTGCGCCGTGGTGCTGTCAGAGGCGCATCGGCAGCGTCTGGCGCTGTATTACGTCAGTGAGGCGCCGCTGGAGGAGCCGGCGCTGCTGGCCTTTATGAGCGGGCAATTGCCGCTATACATGCTGCCTGCGGCGTTGGTGCGGCTGGAAGCGTTGCCGTACAACTCCAGCGGCAAGCTGGATCGCAAGGCGTTGCCGGCGCCGACGGCGAATGAGCCGCAGGCCTATGTCGCTCCCGCGAATGCGCTGGAGCAGCAGTTGTGCGCATTGTGGCAGGAGGCGCTGCAGTGCGAGCAGGTCGGCATGACGGACGATTTCTTCCTGCTGGGCGGCACCTCGATCAAGGCGATCTCCCTGTGCGTTGGCATGGGGGCGCTGATGGCCGCGCCGGTGCCGGTGGTGCAGCTGTTGCAAAGCCGCACCCTGAAAAATCTGCTGGCCGCAAGCGAGCGCCGTTTGGTGATGCCGCTTAACCGCCGGACAGACGGCGTGCCCGCGGTGTGGATGATTCACCCGGCGCTGGTGGGCGCGGAGGCGTTTCATGCTTTCGCTCAGCCGTTGCAGGGGAGACTCAATTGCTATGGCGTAGATAACCACAATCTTTACCATCAACCGACCATCGACTCGCTCGGCGAGCTGGCCGAACGGTATCTGAACGACATGATTGCCGCCGGCCTGCTGCAAGGTGCCGGGCCGGTGCGCATTCTCGGTTGGTCGCTGGGGGGCATCATCGCGCTGGAGATCGCCGCTCGCCTGGAGGCGCGCGGCTGCCGTAACGTGCAGCTGTATCTGCTGGACAGTTTCTATCGGCAGACCACGGCGGAGCTGCCGCTGGAGCAACTGTTGCCAGCGCTGGGCATCGAGGGGGAGGCGGCGACACGCGCCATGGCCGCCGGGCAGGCGGAGCGGCGGCTGTCAGAGGGAAGACTGAGCCGCCGATTGCAGACCACGAAAGTGACGCTGTTTAAGGCGACGGAGGGTAACCCGCAGTTGCCGGAGGCGATAACGGCGCCGCTGCTGGCGCTGGAAGATAACGGGCTGGGCGTGGTTTGTGAGCGGCTGCGGGTCATCCCGCTGGCTTGTCACCACCATAATATCTTGCAGTGTGAGGAGGCTATCGGCAACGTACTCAATCAGGACGCCTGATTGGCTCACCGGCTCCGTACAGGCAGGCGGAGCCGGCAAGCCAGGAAGGGGCCGAGGAAGGCGAGGACTAACGCGGTCGCTTTCCTCTGCGCGCGTCAGCGGCAGCCGATATGGATAGCGACCGCATCAGGCATCCACGCCGCCAAGGCACAGGTATTTGATTTCGAGATAGTCCTCGATGCCGTATTTTGATCCTTCGCGGCCCAAACCGGAGTGTTTCATGCCGCCGAACGGCGCCACCTCGGTGGAAATCAACCCTTCGTTGATGCCGACAATGCCGTACTCCAGCGCTTCGGCCACGCGCATCACTCGGCCGATGTCGCGGCTGTAGAAGTAAGCGGCCAGGCCGAACGGCGTGTCGTTGGCCAGTTCGACGGCGTCGGCCTCCTGGCTGAAGCGGATCAGGGGCGCCACCGGGCCGAACGTCTCCTCGCGGAAGATTTTCGCCGTGCGCGGCACATCGGTCAGGATAGTCGGGGTGAAGAAATTGCCGCCCAGCGCGTCAGGCTTGCCGCCCAGCAGCACCGAGGCGCCGTGCTCGACGGCGTCGGCGATATGCTCGCGCACTTTCTCCACCGCGTCCGGGTTAATCAACGGGCCGATGGTGACGCCGTCATCCAGGCCGTTGCCGACTTTCAGCTTGGCGACGGCGGCTTTCAGTTTGGCGGCGAAAGCATCGTATACGCCGTCCTGCACCAGAAAACGGTTGGTGCAGACGCAGGTCTGGCCGGCGTTGCGGTATTTCGAGGCGACAGCGCCGGCCACGGCGGCGTCCAGATCGGCGTCGTCAAACACGATAAACGGCGCGTTGCCGCCCAGCTCCATGCTGGTTTTCTTGATGGTGGGCGCACACTGGGCCAGCAGCTGCGCACCGACTTCGGTGCTGCCGGTGAAGGAGAGTTTGCGCACGTCCGGGTTGGCGGTGAGTTCGCCGCCGATGCCTTTGCTGGGGCCTGTTATCACGTTGCATACCCCGGCGGGCAGCCCGGCGCGCTCCGCCAGCACGGCGATCGCCAGCGCCGAGAACGGGGTCTGGCTGGCGGGGCGGATCACCCCGGTGCAGCCTGCGGCCCAGCCGGGGCCGGCTTTGCGGGTGATCATCGCCGCCGGGAAGTTCCACGGGGTGATGGCGGCGAACACGCCGATCGGCTCTTTTTGCACGATGATTCGGCGACCGGCCTGGGGCTGTGGAATGGTGTCGCCATACACCCGTTTGCCTTCCTCGGCGAACCATTCGATAAAGGAGGCGGCATAGGCGATTTCACCGCGGCTTTCGGCCAGCGGTTTGCCCTGTTCCGCCGTCATGATGCGCGCCAGATCTTCCTGATTTTCCATCATCAATTCAAACAGCCGGCGCAGCTTGCCGGCGCGCTCTTTGGCGGTCAACGCGCGCCAGGCGGGCAGCGCTTTTTTGGCGGCGGCGATGGCGCGTGCGGTTTCTTCGGCGCCGAAGGCCGGTACGTGGCCGATCCGTTCGCCGTTGGCGGGATTATGAATGGCGATCGAACGGCCTTCCTGGGCCGGCAACCATTGCCCGTCGATGTAGTTGGCCTCGCGGAACAGCGTAGGATCCTTGAGGGTAGCGCAGATACTGGTGCTCATGAGTCTCTTCCTTTGCTGAGTTCAACAGAGTGGTCTATCCCATACGGCTACCCTTTACCCTAGCAAATTTTGCCGCCGCCGTTTGCCCACGCGGCAACAAGATGGTGGTTTTCTTTATGCGCACCTTCTGTACAAAAAATATCCTTCACCGGGCCGATACTGAAAGAGCAGGCATATGACCCTTTTCGATGTAATTAAAAGGAGTGTGCGAATGATGAAATCAGTGGACAGACATCTCGCGGCCTACGGCAGCGAAATGGATTTTTTGGCGTCGAGCATCGCTCTGATGGAATGGCAAGGGCGGCAGATTGACGCCGGGCAGGTGGCCGGCAATATGTCGGAGCAGCAAAGCCGCCTGTTCTTTGCGCGGTTGAATTATTTTCGTCAGCTTTATCAGGCCGCATCGGCGGCCGAACACAGCCTGTAATTTCCGAACCAGCCCCGCTGCAGCGGGGCTTTTCATTTCAGCGCTGCCACACCCCGGTCGCCAGCGTCGCCGGCGAATACTCCAGATTACGCCCCCGCCACGGCAACGCCGCCGTAAAACGCCAGGCGCGGCGAACGTCAAACCGCCAATAGCGTTCTGCGCCTTCAACGCCGGGATGCCCCTGCGCTTGCCAGAGGATCTGCGTTTCCCCTTGCAGATGCAGCACGTCACCGCGTTCAAAATCGATGAACAGCAGCGCCGCCCGCGGTTCGGCCAGCAGATTGCCCAGCGTGTTCATATAGCGGTTACCGCGAAAGTCCGGCATCCACAGCGTGTCACCTTCCAGGTGGATAAAGCCGGGGCGGCCGCCGCGATGGGAAATATCGACGCCGCCCTGCGCCAGTGCCAGGTGCGCGCAGCTGGCAACGAAGCTGGTATCCGCGGTGCGGATCAGCGCCTGCGCCGCCGCATCGAGCGAGGCTAAATGCTCAACCGGCTGTGGCCGGCTGTCCACCGGGTAGAGTTCACGGCGCTGAATATACTGCGGGCAGTTACCGAAGCTTTGCTGAACGACGATCTCCACCCGGTTTTTGTCGGTGCGGCCGACGGTGCCGTTGGCGCGGTTGCGCCGCCGGTTGCTGAAATCCAGCCCGAGCGCGCCGACCGGTTTGCCGGGCAGCAACAGCGCCTGGGCGGGATCGTCGCTGCGACGCGGCGCGCTGATACGCAGGTGCGTGTCGTCCGGCGTGCGTAAAAATCCGGGCGGGCCGGTGAACAGGGTGGCGATCGGCCAGCCTTGTTCATCCAGCGTGGCGACGAACAGGTAGGGCAGCGCGGCGAAAAACGCGCGGTGCTGATCCGGCATCGCAGGGTAGATGCCACCGCCTACGCCGCCAAACCCGGCCAGCGTCTGCGCGCGCAGCTCATCGGGATGGAACAGTTGCGGGATCATGGCGTCAGTTCCCCGCCGGTTCCGGCAGGGCCGGCATGGCAAAGAAGCCGGGCAGTGCAGCGATGCGCGCCGCCCAGCGACGTATCGCAGGGTAAGGCGCCAGCGAAATGCCGCCTTCGGCCGCGACCGCCACGTAGCTGTGGCAGGCCAGATCGGCGATGGTCGGGTGTTCGCTGGCCAGGTAGTCCCGCTCGCTCAGATGCTGTTCCATCTGCGGCAGGAAACGATCGCTGACCGCCCGCGCCGCCTGATAGTCCTCCGGCACCGCGAACTGGGCGATCAATCGGCAAGAGGCCGGGCCGTAGCGAACTTCACCGGCGGCTTTGGAAAGCCAGGCCTGCACCCGCGCCGCCGCGGCCGGCTGTTCCGGCAGCCAGTGGCTGTCCGGCGCATAGCGTTTCACCAGATAGACCAGAATGGCGTTGCTGTCGGCCAGCGTCAGATCGCCATCCTGCAAGACCGGGATCTGGCCTAACGGGTTGAGCCGGCGAAAGGCTGCGCTCTGCCGCACCTCCGCCGAGGCTTCGACCCATGCATAGGGCAGCGCCAGCATGCGCAGCAACAACGCTACGCGGTGAACGTGGCCGGAAAGCGGGGTGCCGTAGAGTGTGATGGTGGACATGGCGTTTCTCCTCAGTGCTTTTTTTTCAGCATACTCTTGCGGTGAATGAGCGGAATCCGGCAATGTGGAAATTGATAATTTCACTTATCGGAAGAGTCTATGGATCGGTTAGACGAGTTGGCCATCTTCGTGGCGGTGGTGCAGCAGGGCAGCCTGGCGGCGGCCGGGCGCAAACTGCGGCGTTCGGCGCCGGCGATCACCCGGGCGATCGCCGCACTGGAACAGCGTTTCGGCACCCGGCTGGTGGAGCGCACCACCCGGCGGCTGGCACCCACCGAAGCGGGCGCGCGGCTGTTGGAGCGCGCGCAACAGCTGCTGCAGGATTATCAGGCGGTGGTGCAGGATACCGCCGAAGCGCAGCTGAGCGGCTTGCTGCGCGTTACTTCGCCGGTGCAGTTCGGCCGCCGCTACGTGGCGCCGGTGGTGATGGCGTTTCTCGATGACTACCCGCAGATGCAGATCGAAATGGTGTTGAACGATCGCAATCTCGATCTGATTGACGAAGGGTTGGATATCGCGGTGCGCATCGGTCATCTGCAGGACTCTTCCCGCGTGGCGCGGCGGCTGGGACAGGTCAGCCGGGTGACGGTCGCCAGCCCGGATTACCTGGCGCGCTGCGGTGAACCGCGATCGCCGGCGCAGCTGGCGGAGCATGCCACCATCGTCGGCACCCAGCGGCCGTCGCTGCGCGAATGGCGCTTCGGCCCGCAGGAAAACGGGGAACGGGTGCGATTGGCTCCCCGACTGTTGCTCAATGACGTGGAAGCGCAACTGCTGGCGGTGCGCGCCGGCAAGGGCGTCGCCCGGTTGCTCTCGTATCAGGTGGCGGACGATTTGGCCGCCGGTACGCTGGTGCGGCTGTTGACGGATCATGAGCCGTTGCCGATGCCGGTACAGCTGGTGGCGCAGCAGGCGCAGCACATGCCGCTGAAGGTGCGCGCCTTTTGGGATTATGCATTTGAACGGCTCAGCGCCTTGCCGCAAATTCAGCCGGACGGGCGGGGGAAATAAGCGCAAAAAGTTTCATGGGTTAAACTTTTTCATTATTCATCAGGTTTTATTTTACCGGGCGCGCATTGCTGATGCGCCCGTCTTGACAATAATTTTGCCGGTGCTAATAGTTAATTTACATTTTAAATGATAAACGAAGTTTAATATATGAAACCACTTGCGGGGAGTTATGATAACGGCGCCACGGTGGATAATGAAGCGGCTATTTTGACTTCATTTCAAACTCGCAGCGCGTCTGTTTATAAACAGACGCGCCATGAAAATAATATTGCTTATGGCAACGGCGAACGAGAAACATTGGATTGGCTCTATTCTGCCAAGCAGCATCAGGGGACGTTAATTTTTATTCACGGCGGCTATTGGCAATTCTGCGATAAGGCGGATTTCGCCTTTATCGCCGCCGGGCCGTTGGCGTTGGGTTTTGACGTGGTGCTGGTGGAATATGCGCTGGCGCCCGCGGTGGATCTCGACGAAATATGCCGACAGATCGGGATGGCGCTGGATGCCATTCAGCGCCGCCTGCCGCCGCACTACGCCCATCCGGTTTATCTGTGCGGCCATTCCGCCGGCGGGCATCTGGCGGCGCTCTGGCAGCAGCATGCGTTGGTGGATGCCGTCTTTCCCATCAGCGGCCTGTTCGAGCTGGCGCCGTTGCAACAAAGCTATGTCAATCGGGCGCTGCAGCTGAGCGCGCGGCAAATTGAAACGCTTAGCCCGGCGCGCCGCCTGCCGACGCGCGGCAAACCGCTTACGCTGTATTACGGCGCATTGGAGCTGCCGGAACTGAGAGGTCAGTCGCAACACTATCATGCGGCGCTGCGCCAACGCGGGCTGCCGGCCGATCTGGTCGCGGTGCCCGGCGCCAATCATTTTACCATTCTGGATGCGTTGTTCGCCGCCGACGGCGCGCTGCTTCACCAACTTAACCACCACGGGAACCACTGACATGCGCGAGATCGTAGAGACCGGGCTGCCGGAGATCGGCCAGCCTTTTTCCTGGGCCACCCGGGGCGGCGGCATGCTGTTTACCGCTCACGGCCCGGTGCGGGCGGACGGCAGCATCGACACCGGCGCGCCGGAGCGACAGATTACGCTGACCTTCGATAATCTGGCGCAGACGCTGGAAGCGGCGGGCAGCCACAGCGATAAGGTGATGCAGGTGATCGTGTATCTCACCGACGTCAACGACGTTAAATTACTCGATGATATTTACCGGAAATACTTTAATTATCCTTATCCCAATCGCTCCACGGTCATTGTCGAAAATTTGGTGGTGCCGGGAATGAAAATAGAAATTACCGTCAGCGCCATCGCCTGATTTAATTTCTTCTTAAGTCAGTCTTCATATTAATTCAATAACGAGTTAAGGATGCGTCATGTTTAAACAGATTGCACCTTCCGCCGCCGATCCTATTATGTCGCTGATGGAAGCCTATTTGCAGGATCCCAATCCGAACAAAGTGAATTTAGGCATTGGGCTCTATTACGATCGGCAGGGGAATATTCCGCTGATGCAGGCGGTTGAGGCCGCCGAGCAGCGGTTGCTGGCGCTGCGTCGCCCGCACGGTTATCCGCCGATCGAAGGTTCGCCGCAGTTCGCTCGCCAGGTGCAGACGCTGCTGTTCGGTGAACAACAGGCGGCCGAGATCGCCACGGTGCAGACCGTCGGCGGCTCCGGCGCGTTGAAGCTGGCGGCGGATTTTTTGCGCCACTTTCTGGCGCGCGGTGAAATTTGGGTGTCCGATCCCACCTGGGCCAATCACTGGGCGATTTTCGAAGGCGCCGGGCTGCGGGTGAATACCTATCCCTACTTTGATGAATCGGCGGGCGGCCTGCGTTTCGCCGCCATGCTCGACGCGTTGGACAGCCTGTCGCCCGGCAGCGTAGTCCTGCTGCATCCTTGCTGCCATAACCCGACCGGCACCGATCTGACGGCGGAGCAGTGGCGCGCCACGCTCGCCGTGCTGCAGCGGCGTAACCTGCTGCCGCTGTTCGACATCGCCTATCAGGGCTTCGGCGATGGGCTGGAGGAGGACTGCTTTGCATTGCGCGAAGCGCTGAAAACCGATCTGCCGTTTTTGGTCTGCAACTCGTTTTCCAAAAACGTCGCGCTGTACGGCCAGCGTCTGGGCGCGCTGTCGGTGCGCTGCGCCGATGCGGAAAATGCCGCCAACGTCAAAGGGGCGTTAAAAACGCTGATCCGCCGCAGCTACTCCTGCCCGCCGACGCACGGCAGCCAGATCGTGGAAACCCTGCTCGGCGACGCCGAACTCGGCCGGCTTTGGCGCAATGAGCTGGCGGAAATGCGCTCGCGCATCAAGCAAATGCGTGAACAGCTGGCCGCCGGGCTGGCGCAGGGCGGCTCTTCGCTGGACCACCGGCGCATTCGCGAGCAGCGCGGCATGTTCAGCTATACCGGCCTGAACGAAGCGCAGTTGCAGACCCTGCGGCAGCGCTACGCCATCTATCTGGTCTCGCCCGGCCGCATGTGTCTGCCGGGGCTTAACCCCGGCAACATCGACTATGTGACCGCCGCGATCCTCGACGTCACTCGCACCGCCTAACTCCGCTCGGGAACCCAGCCATGCCACAGATGAATGATTTTGAGCATATCGCCCGCCGCCAGGGCGGGTTGAACAAGCATCTTACCGCCGGGCAGATGTCGATGCTGGCGATCGGCGGCGCCATCGGCACCGGGCTGTTTCTCGGCAGCGCCTACGCCATTCAGATGGCGGGGCCGTCGGTATTGCTGAGCTACCTGATCGGCGGCGTCATTGCGCTGCTGCTGATGGGCAGCCTGGCGGAAATGACCTCCGAACACCCGACGCCCGGCTCGTTCGGCGACTACGCCGAATTCTATCTCGGCCCGCTGTTCGGTTTTCTGGTGCGTTATTCTTACTGGTCTTGCGTGGTGCTGGCGGTGGGCACCGAAGTCACCGCCATCGGCATGTACATGCAGTTCTGGTTCCCGGCGACGCCGACCTGGCCGTGGGTGCTGCTGTTCTCGGCGGCGGTGATCGTCGTTAACGTGATCGGCGTGAAGTCGTTCGGCCAGGTGGAATACGCGCTGTCCACCGTCAAAGTGACGGCGATCGTGGCGTTTATTCTGATCGGCATCGGCATTCTGGCGTTCTCGGGCAACCCGGCCTATGGCCTGCGCAACCTGACCGCCGGCGGCTTTATGCCGTTTGGCGTCAAGGGCATGTGGTTTGCGGTGATCGTGTCCATCTTCAGCTACCTGAGCATTGAGATGATCGCGGTGGCCGCCGGCGAGGCGAAAAATCCGGTGATTGCGGTGAAGGCGGCGTTCAAGGGCACCATCGTGCGGCTGTTCATCTTCTACATGCTGTCGATCGCCCTGATGCTGGCCATCGTGCCCTGGCGCCAGTCCGGCACCGGCGAAAGCCCGTTCCTGATGGCGATGAACGTGATCCATCTGCCCGCCGCCGCCGGCATCTTCAACTTTATCGTGCTGGTGGCGGCGCTGTCGGCGATGAACAGCCAGCTGTACATCACCACCCGCATGATGTTCTCGCTGTCGCGCGCCGGGCAGGCGCCGGCGGCGTTGGGGCGCGTCAGCCGGCGCGGCATTCCGGTCAATGCGCTGGCGATGTCGTGCATCGGCATCGTGGTGTCTATCGTGCTGAGCTTGGTGGCGCCGGAAACGTCGTTTGCCGCCATGATGTCTATTTCGGTGTATGGCGCCTGCTTTACCTGGCTGATGATTTTTGTCACCCACCTGTTTTTCCGCCGCCGGCATCGGCAGACTCACCTGAAGTTCCGCATGTGGGGGTTCCCCTATACCACCTTGCTGGGCGCCGGGCTGATGACGGCGCTGATGATCTCGACCGCGTTTACCGAATTCTTCCGCATGACGTTGTGGTTCGGTATTCCGTTCACCCTGCTGCTGGTGGTGGCTTATCACTTCCAGAGCCGCCGCGCGGCTGCGCCGTCGCCGCTCAAGGCGCCGGAAGTGGAGTAATGCGGGGAGGGGCTGAGGCGCGCCTCAGCCCTGGGGATTAAAGCTGGCTTTTCGGGATCAGGTGATCGCCGAAGCTCAGGCGTTGGCGGCCCGGTTCGATTTCGGTCAGCGGCGCCACTTCGTGCAGCGAGGATTTGCAGCGCTGCACCAGATCCTGATACTCGCGGGTGCCGGCAATCTTCCAGGCCAGCTCCTGTTCGGTCAGATCGCGCAGCACGCGCGCCGGGCTGCCCACCACCAGCTTGTTGGCTTCGATCACCGCCGCGGCTTTGACGAACGCCATCGCGCCGACGATGGTGTTCTCGCCGATCTCCGCGCCGTCCATCACCACCGCGTTCATGCCCACCATCGCGTTGCGGCGAATGCGGCAGCCGTGCAGGATGGCGCCGTGGCCGATATGGCCGTCTTCTTCCACCACCGTGTCCTGCTGCGGGAAGCCGTGCATCACGCAGTTGTCCTGAATGTTGGCTCCGTCGCAAATCACCAGGCGGCCAAAATCGCCGCGCAGGCTGGCGTTCGGGCCGATATACACGTGTTTGCCGACGATCACGTCACCGATCAGCACCGCCGTCGGGTGCACGTAACTGCTGGGGTCAACGACCGGCGTCAGGCCGTCAATCTGATACACAGGCATAGCGTGAGTTCCTTAATATGTAGGGTCGCGCGGCAGGCCGCCGAAGCGCCGATAGTAACCGGCGGCCGGCGCGGGCAGGGCGCCGATGGTGGTCTCCGCCAGCGCGCTGACGTAGTCCGTCGCGGCGCGATCGACCTGCTGGTAGAGATTGATGCACAGGTTGCGGGCGATTTGGCCCTCCCACTGCGCGGGCAGCAGCGCATCCGGCAGCAGCGGATCTTTCAACACCACGCGACGGAAGAAGTGAATCAATAATAGCTTAATCTGGAAACAGCGCAGCGGCGTCAGCGCCGCCGGGTCGACTTCGCGCAGCAGCGTCATCAGTGGCCGGAAGGAGACGATAAACTCGTGATAGCCGGCCGCCACGTCGCTGAGCGACCAGCAGTCGGCCACCAGTTTCTGCAGGGTTTGCTCGGAGCGGTTGTAGGGGTAATCGGCGCGAAAGTAGATCACCTGTTCGCTGGCGTTCAGTTCGCCGAGCAGCGCCGTCACGTCGGTCTGCGCATGGGTGGGGGCGGCCATCAGATTGTTGGCGATCTGCCCGAACCCGAGCCAGCCCAGCTCTTTTTTCAGCCGCGCACGCGCGTTTTTTTCGGCGCATTCCAGCAGCAGCAGCTCCCACTTGCCGTCCCAGGCGGGCTGCTCGCGCAGATAGATCTTCGATTCGGCGTGGCGGAACTGGCGCATTCCCTGCTCGGTCACGCGGTAGAAGCTGCGGCGGCCGATTTTCTCCACCGCCAGCCAACCTTCTTTTTGCAGGCGGAACACCGAGGTGCGCACGAAGCGATCGCCGAAGCCGAAGGCCTCCAGCAGCGCGCTCAGGCTGCCGAGCCACACTTCGCCGCCGCGGTGGCTGAGCGCGTCGCCGTACAGCGAAATGATCAGCGAGGTGCCGCTGATCGGCTGCGCGTCGACGGCGTGGCGAATGAACTCATCCAGTTTATGTTCCATATTTTTCCATGGGTTAGCCTTCGATGAGCCATAACATTACGCCTAATTTGAGGCGGCGTCATCCGTGACGCCGTGCGCCTCAGCGCGGCCGCAGATCGACCACGCGCTGCGCCTTGCCTTCCGAGCGCGGGATATCGCCGCAGTTGGCGATGCTGACGTCGGTGCTGACGCCCACGATCGATTTGATGTGGTGGCGCAGCTGGTGGCAGATGTCGCAACGCTGCTGGTGGCTGAGGCTGAGCGCCGATTCTTTCAGCTCGACGCGCACCGCCAGCGTGTCCAGATGCCCGCTGCGGCTGACCTGCAGCTGATAGTGCGGCGACAGCTGCTCGAACTGCATGATCTGCTCTTCCACCTGCGACGGGAAGACGTTGACGCCGCGGATGATCAGCATGTCGTCGGAGCGGCCGGTGATCTTGCCCATGCGGCGCATCTGGCGCGCGTCCCCCGGCAGCAGCCGGGTGAGATCGCGAGTGCGGTAGCGGATCACCGGCAGCGCCTCTTTGGTCAGGGTGGTAAACACCAGTTCGCCGTGCTCGCCGTCCGGCAGGGCGACGCCGGTCTCCGGGCAGATGATCTCCGGCAGGAAGTGGTCTTCCCAGATGGTGGGGCCGCCGCCGCTTTCCAGACACTCCATCGCCACGCCCGGCCCCATCACTTCCGACAGGCCATAAATATCCAGCGCCTTGATGCCCATGCGGGATTCGATTTCGTGGCGCAGGGCTTCGGTCCAGGGTTCGGCGCCGAACACGCCGAGCCGCAGCGAGCAGCCGCGCGCGTCGCCGCCCATCTTGCGCTCCAGTTCGTCGATCAGCGTCAGGCAATAGGACGGCGTCACCATGATGATGTCGGGTTTGAAGTCGAGGATCAGCTGCGCCTGGCGTTCCGTCTGCCCGCCGGACATCGGGATCACCGTGGCGCCGAGCCGTTCCGCGCCGTAGTGCGCCCCCAGGCCGCCGGTGAACAGGCCGTAGCCGTAGGCGACGTGCACCTTGTCTTTGGCGGTGGCGCCGCCGGCGCGCAGGCAGCGGGCGACGATATCGGCCCAGTTATCGATGTCGCGCTGGGTGTAACCGACCACCGTCGGGCGGCCGGTGGTGCCCGAGGAGGCGTGGATGCGCACCACCTGCTCCATTGGCACCGCGAAGGTGTCGAACGGGTAGTTGTCGCGCAGATCCTGCTTGGTGGTGTAGGGGAAGCGCGCCAGATCGCTCAGCTGCTTAAGATCGTCGGGGTGTACGCCCGCCTGATCGAACTTGCGCTTGTACATCGGCACATTGTCGTAGGCGTGGTGCAGCGTCCACTTCAAACGCGCCAACTGCAACGCTTCAATCTCATCACGCGAGGCGAATTCGATCGTTTCGAGGGGCTGTGGATTTATTGTCATGGTTAGCCTCAGGGGTCAGACACGCTCAATGATCATGGCGATGCCTTGGCCCACGCCGATGCACATGGTGCAAAGCGCGTAGCGGCCGGCTCGCCGTTCCAGTTCAAACAGGGCGGCCAGCGCCAGGCGCGCGCCGCTCATGCCCAGTGGGTGCCCCAGAGCGATCGCGCCGCCGTTGGGGTTAACCTGCGGGGCATCGTCCGGCAGGCCAAGCTGGCGCATCACCGCCAACGCCTGGGCGGCGAACGCTTCGTTCAGTTCGATGACGTCCATCTGCGCCAGGCTCAGCCCGGCGATCTCCAGCACCTTGCGGGTGGCCGGCAGCGGGCCGATGCCCATCAGCCGCGGCTCCACGCCGCAGGTGGCGGTGGCAACGATGCGCGCGCGCGGCGTCAGCCCCTGGCGCACCGCCATCGCTTCGGAGGCGACGATCAGCGCCGCCGCGCCGTCGTTCAGGCCCGAGGCGTTGCCGGCGGTGACGCTGCCGGGCTGACGGAACGGGGTTTTCAGCGCCTGCAGCTGCTCGAAGGTGGTGTCGGCGCGCGGGTGTTCATCCTGGCTGAACAGGGCGACCGCGCCTTTTTTACCGGTGAGGCTGACCGGGGCTATCTCCTGCGCCAGGTGGCCCAGCGCCTGCGCCCGGGCGGCGCGCTGCTGGCTGCGCAGCGCAAAGGCGTCCTGATCGGCGCGGCTGATATTGAACTGCGCCGCGACGTTTTCGGCGGTCTCCGGCATCGAATCGGTGCCGAACTCGGCCTGCATGCGCGGGTTGACGAAGCGCCAGCCGAGGGTGGTGTCGTACAGCTGCGCCTGGCGGCTGAAGGCGCTGTCGGCCTTGCCCATCACCAGCGGCGCGCGGGTCATCGACTCCGCGCCGCCGGCCAGCAGCAGCCCGGCGTCGCCGGCTTTGATGCTGCGCGCCGCCATCGCCAACGCATCCAGGCCCGAACCGCACAGGCGGTTCACCGTGGTGCCGGAAACGCCGACCGGCAATCCGGCCAGCAGCAGCGCCATGCGCGCCAGATTGCGGTTGTCTTCCCCTGCCTGGTTGGCGCAGCCGAGGATCACGTCGTCCAGCTGTGCCCAATCCACCTGCGGATGGCGCTCCAGCAGCACGCGCAGCGGCAGGGCGGCGAGGTCGTCAGCGCGCATCTGCGCCAGCGCGCCGCCGTAGCGGCCGATCGGGGTGCGCACGCCGTCGCAGATAAATGCCTGATTCATGCCTGATCTCCTAAAATGCTGTGGCCAAGGCGGTGCGCGCGGCCGCGAAACCAGGCGACGGTTTTGCCCTGTTGATTGACGATTTCGACGTCATACAGCCCGGTGGCTTTGCCCTGATGGCGCATCTGCGCGCTGGCGGTGAGGCGATCGCCGGCCAGCGCCGGGCGGACGAAGTCGATGCTGCAGCCGGAGGCCACCGCCGCCAACCCCTGGCTGTTGCAGGCGTAGGCGAAGGCGGTGTCCGCCAGGCTGAACAGTTGGCCGCCGTGGCAGGTTTGGTGGCCGTTGAGCATCTGCGGGCCGACGGTCATGCTGACCTGCGCGTACCCGGCGTCGACGGCGTCGATGTGCATCCCCATCGCCTGAGCGCAGGTATCTTGCTGGAACATCTGTTCGGCGCAGCGCTGAGCCAGCGCGCGCGGCGTATTGGCGTTCATCGTTCGGCTCCTGGGAAAGAGGCGGGGGAAGCGTAGCGGCGCAGCAGCGGCATCGGGCGATAGCGCGCTTCGCCGTAATAGCGTTGCAGGTTTTCCAGCGTCGTCAGAATGTGACGCCAGCCGAGTGCGGCGCCCCAGGCCAGCGGGCCGCGCGGATAGTTGACGCCGCGCAGCATCGCCAGATCGGTATCTTCGGCGCCGGCGACGCCTTTGTTCACCACGTCGAGCGCTTCGTTGGCCAGCATGGCCAGGGTGCGCATCGTCAGCAGGCCGGGATAATCCGGCAGTTGAATGACCTGCTTGCCGAGGGACTGCAGCAGGCGAATCGCGTTGGCATTGTGTTGCGCGCCGTTTTGCGCCGCGCAGCTGATGGCGATGGCGGAGGCATGCGCATAGTCGGCACAGAGATCGAACAGCACCACAGGCGTTCCACGTTCGTCGGCCAGTTGGCCGGCGGTTTTACCATTGGTTAACATCAGTGTAACGTCGTCGATCGTGAGGTACGGGCTGGTCTGGCCAGGTTGTTTGATCGCCCCCGCATTTTCGATCAACAGTTCCGCTAAATCGGCCAGCGAAGACCAGTCGCCGTGCAGCGTGACGCATTGCGGCGGCGCGGCCTGCGCCGGCGGCGCAAAGGCGATCATCTCTGCGGCGGGGCGTTGCGCGTCGTAGCGGTAGAAGCCGCGGCCGGATTTGCGGCCGAGATGTCCGGCGGCCACCAACTCCTGCTGCACCAGAGAGGGGGTGAAGCGCGGATCCTGGTAGAAGGCCTGATACACCGAGTCGGTCACGGCGTAATTGACGTCCTGGCCGATCAGATCGGTCAACTGCAGCGGGCCCATGGCGAAGCCGCCGGCGTCGCGCAATACCGCGTCCAGGGTGGCGGCGTCGGCCACCCGTTCCTCCAGCGCGCGCAGGGTTTCGGCGTAGAACGGCCGCGCCACGCGGTTGACGATGAATCCCGGCGTTGAACGGCACACGACGCTTTGCTTACCCCAGCGCTGCGCCAGGGCCTGCAGCGCCGCGAGGGTCTCGGCCCCGGTCTCCAGACCGCTGACGATCTCCACCAGCTTCATCAGCGGCGCCGGGTTGAAGAAGTGCAGCCCGGCCATGCGCTGCGGGTGTTGCAAGGCGCCGGCGATGGCGGTGATCGACAGCGAGGAGGTATTGCTGGCGAACAGCGCCGTGGGCGAGCAGACCGCTTCCAGATCGCGGAACAGGCTCTGCTTAATCGCCAGATTTTCCGCCACCGCTTCAATCACCAGCGTGCAGTCGGCCAGTTGCTCGAGCGAGTCGGCGCGTTCGAGGCGCGCCAGCAGCGCCTCGGTGGCGTTGGCGTCGGCCTTGCCGCCGTCGACCCGCTGCCGCAGGCGGCGAGCGAGTTCGTCTATCGCGCGCTGGGCAGCAGCGGGCGCGATGTCGAACAGCCGTACCGGGTGGCCGGCGGCGGCGGCCACCTGGGCGATGCCGATGCCCATGGTGCCGGCGCCGATCACCGCCACCTGGCCGTTAAGAAGGGGCGCGTTCATGGCTATTTCCCGCTGAAGTTTGGCGTGCGTTTGGCAAAGAACGCGCTGACGCCTTCGCGGTAGTCGTCGCTGCGGCCGCCCAATCGCTGCAGATCGCGCTCCAGATCGAGCTGCTGATCGAGGCTGTTGGTGGCCGAGCTGTAGATGGCTTTCTTGATAAGACCCAGACCGTAAGTCGGCTGGGTGGCCAGATGGCGCGCCAGCGTTTGCGTGCGGTCGGCCAACTCCTCCGCCGATACCACCTGCCAGATCATGCCCCACTCCAGCGCCTGCTGGGCGCTGATTTTGTCACCCAGCAAGGCCATGCCCATGGCGCGGGCGTGGCCGGCCAGCCGCGGCAGGAACCAGCTGCCGCCGGAATCAGGGACTAGCCCCAAACGGCAGAACGACTGAATAAAGCTGGCGTTGTCGGCGGCGATGACGATATCGCACGCCAGAGCCAAAGCGGCGCCGGCGCCGGCCGCCACGCCGTTGACCGCGCATACCACCGGTTTCGGCAGGGCGGTCAGGCGGCGGATCAGGGGGTTGTAGAAACGTTCGACCGACAGGCCGAGATCCGGCGCCTGTTGATCGGCGCTGACGTTGCGATCGTTGAGATCCTGCCCGGCGCAGAAACCGCGCCCGGCGCCGGCGATCAGCAGGCAGCGCACGCTGTCGTCGCGCTCGGCCTGCGTCAGCGCTTCGCCCAGCTGGCGATGCATCTCGTCGTTAAAGCTGTTGAGCCGATCCGGCCGGTTGAGGGTCAGCGTCAACACGCCGGCGTCGAGATGGCTGAGAATCAATGCGTTATCCATAAATCAGCGCCCCTGATAGTTTGGCGTACGTTTTTCGAAAAAGGCGGCGATGCCTTCGCGGCGATCGTCGGTGGCGGCCAGGGTGACGAACTGCTGACGCTCCATCGCCAGCCCCTGGCTAAGGCCGATTTCCTCGGCCTGTTTCAGCGCCTGTTTGGCGGCGCGCAGCGCCAGCGGCGCCTGACGGCTGATGCGATCGGCAATCTGCTGCGTGCGTTCCAGCGTCAGGGCATCGACACACACTTCGCTGATAAGGCCGGCCTGCAGCGCGATGCGGGCGTCGATGGCTTCGCCGGTCAGCACCATCTGGCTGGCGCGCGATTTGCCGACGCAGCGGATCAGGCGTTGAGTGCCTCCGGCGCCCGGCATCAGACCAAGGGTGATCTCCGGCAGGCCGAAGCGGGCGCTTTCACCGCCGATGACGATGTCGCAAGCCAGCGCCAGCTCGCAGCCGGCGCCCAGGGCATAACCGTTCACCGCCGCCAGCAGCGGCTTGCTGAAGTGCGCCAGACGCTGCCACAGCTGTGGACGGCGATCCGCCAGCGCGGCCGGCAGATCCTGTTGTTGCAGTTCGCGCAGATCGGCGCCGGCGGCGAAGAAGCGCGCCGCGCCGGCGATCACCACGGCGCCCACGCCGCTGTCGGCGTCGGCCTGCTCCAGCCGGGCAACCAGCTGTTCCAGGCACGGCGTGCTCAGGGCGTTACGCGCCTCCGGGCGATGCAGCGTCAGCGTGACCACGCGGTGTTGCTGCTGATGCAAAATAAACGGGGTATCCATCGCGGCTCCTAGACGTCGAAGTCCAACACCACGCCGTCGCCTTTCGGCCACGACTGGCAGCTCAATACGTAGCCCGCCGCCAGCTGATCCGGCTCCAGGCTGTAGTTGACGCCCATCTCCACCTGGCCGGCCTTGAGACGGCATTTGCAGGTGGCGCACACGCCGCCTTTGCAGGCGTAGGGCAGATCGGCGCCCTGGCGCAGCGCGGCATCGAGAATGCTGTCGTCCTGTTCGCCGACCTCGATATCCAACCGGCGGCCGTCGAGCAGGATCGCCACCCGGGTGGCATTGCGATCGCCGCTGTGGCGCGGGCGGGCGACCAGGCCGCTGGTGTTGAAACGTTCGCTGTGGATGTGATTGGCCGGTACGCCGGCCTGTTCCAGCACGGTCTGCGCGTCGTCCATCATCGATTCCGGCCCGCAGATGAAGGCGTGGTCATAGTCGCGGAAATCCAGCAGCGCGCCGCCGATCGCCGCCAGGCGTTCGCGGTCGATGCGGCCGCTGAGCAGCGGGCTGTCGAGACTCTCCTGGCTGAACAGGTACAGCGGCTGAAAACGCTGCGGATAGCGGTTTTTCAGATCCGACAGCGCCTCTTTGAACATCATTGAACGGCTGTTGCGGTTGCCGTAGATCAGGGTGAAGCTGCTGCCCGGCTCAAGCTGCAGCGTCGCCTTGATGATCGACAGCATCGGCGTGATGCCGGAACCGGCGGCGATCGCCAGATAGTTGCCGCGGCGCTCCGCCTGCGGCTGATAGCCGAAGCGCCCCTGCGGCACCATCACTTCCAGCGCATCGCCGACTTTCAGCATGCGGTTGACGAAGCCGGAGAAACGGCCCTGATCAATCGCTTTTACGCCGATCTGCAGCAGGCCTTCCTGCGGCGAACTGCAGATGGAATAGCAACGCCGCAGCTCTTCGCCGTTGACTAGCGCCTTGAGCGTCAGATGCTGGCCGGGGGTGTAGCGGTATTGGTTTTGCAGCTCTTCGGGCACCCGCAGGGTGATGGCTACGGCGTCCGGCGTTTCGCGCTCGATGGCGGCGACGTTCAGGCGATGAAAGACCGTCATGGTGTCAGCGCTCCTATATGCATTTGAAATAATCGAACGGTTCCCGGCAGTCGCAGCAGCGGTACAGCGCTTTACAGGCGGTGGAGCCGAACTCGCTGATCTTCTCGCTGTGCGTGCTGCCGCAGCGCGGGCAGGCTACCGGGCCGTGGGCATGCGGCCGATCGCAGGTGTGGCCCTGCGGCGGCGCTACGCCGTATTGCCGCAGCCGTTCGCGGGCGTCGGCGTTCATCCAGTCGGTGGTCCAGGCCGGGCTGAGGCGAATGTCCACCTGCACCGGGCTGAAGCCGGCGGCCGTCAGCCGCTGCTTGATGGCGTTGAGCAGAAATTCGGTGGCCGGGCAGCCGGAGTAGGTGGGGGTGAAGGTCACGCGCCAGCCGTTGCCGTCGCGCGCCACGTCGCGCACCATGCCCAAATCGGTGATCGACAGCACCGGCAGCTCGGGATCGCTGATCTGTTGCAGACAGTGCCAAATCTGCGGGATTTCAACGGGTTGCAAACGAGTGACGTTCATCGCGGCCTCCTACCATTGGCCGTTTGGATAGGCGCGTTGCAGGAACTGCATCTCCGCCAGCAGCGGGCCGAGGTGTTCACTGTGTCGGCCTTGTTTGCCGCCGTGACGGAACGCCTGCTCGGCAGGCAGCGTCAATGTCGCCTGGCGCAGCGTCTCTTCCACCTGCGCTTGCCAGGGAGCCTGCAGCTCGCGCGGATCGACGGCAATGCCCTGTTCCGCCAGCTCAAGCTCCAGCGCGTCGGCGTGGAACAGCTCGGCGGTGAAGCGCCACAGGTTATCCAGCGACTGTTGGATCTTGCGATGGCTGATGTCGTTGCCGTCGCCGAGGCGGATCATCCAGCCGCGGCTGAAGCGCAGGTGGTAATCGGCCTCCTTCAACGACTTGGCAGCGATGGCGGCGATCTGCGCATCGCCGCTGCGGCTCAACGCCAGGTGCAACTGCACGTGGTAGACGTCGAGCAGGAACTGGCGCACCAACGTGTCGTTGAAACCGCCGTTCGGCTGCTCCGCCAGCAGCAGGTTATGAAACTGGCGTTCGTCGCGGCCGAAGGCCAGGCTGTCTTCGCTGCAGGGCGGCCCGGCCAGTTCGGCGGCGTAGCCCAGGAAGTTGCGCGCCTGGCCGAGCAGATCGAGCCCGATGTTGGCCAACGCCAGATCGATCTCCAGCTCGGGCGCGTGGCCGCACCAGGCGCACAGGCGCTGGGCGAGGATCAGAGGCGTGTCGCCCTGGCGAAGCAAATAGCTGATGCGCGGATCGTTAACCGTCATGGTCGCCTCTACATGTTCTTGATGCCGTCGGGAATGGTGTAAAACGTCGGATGACGGTAGATCTTGTCTTCGGACGGATCGAAGAACGCGCCGCGATCTTCCGGCTGCGAGGCGATCAGATGGCGGGATTGCACCACCCAAATCGAGCAGCCTTCATTACGGCGCGTGTAGGCGTCGCGGGCGTTTTCCAGCGCCATTTGGTCGTCGGCGGCGTGCAGGCTGCCAACGTGGCGATGCGCCAGCCCTTGTTTGCTGCGGATAAACACTTCATACAGCGGCCATTCAACGTGGCTCATGATCTCGGTTCCTTATGTTGGCTATGCGGCGGAAGCGGCGTTTTTCGCGGCGTGGGCCATGGCGCCGTCACGCACCCAGGCGCCGTCTTCCCAGGCGCGGCGTTTGGCCTGCAGGCGTTCGTGGTTGCATTGGCCACGCCCTTTGATCACCTCATGCAGCTCGCTCCAGTCGATCTCGCCGAAGCGATAGTGGCCGGCAGCGGCATCCCAGTGCAGATCCGGATCCGGTGCCGTCATGCCCAGCGCTTCCAGCTGCGGTACGGTGTTGTCGACGAACTTCTGCCGCAGCTCATCGTTGCTGTGGCGTTTGATTTTCCACGCCATGCTCTGGGCGCTGTGGGGGGAGTCGGCGTCGCTCGGGCCGAACATCATCAGCACCGGCCACCAGAAGCGATCGATGGCGTCCTGCAGCATGGCGCGCTGCGTGTCGCTGCCGTTGGCCATCGCCATTACCGCCTCGTAGCCCTGGCGCTGGTGGAAGCTCTCCTCTTTGCAGATCTTCACCATCGCCCGCGCATAGGGGCCGTAGGACGCGCGGCACAGCGCCACCTGGTTGACGATGGCGGCGCCGTCGACCAGCCAGCCGATCACGCCGATATCCGCCCAGTTGAGCGTGGGGTAATTGAAGATAGAGGAGTATTTCATCTTGCCGTCGAGCATCTTTTGGTAGATGTCCTGGCGCGAACAGCCGAGGGTCTCGGCGGCGCTGTAGAGGTACAGACCGTGGCCGGCCTCATCCTGCACTTTGGCCAGCAGCACCGCCTTGCGGCGCAGCGTGGGGGCACGCGTCAGCCAGTTGGCTTCCGGCAGCATGCCGATGACTTCCGAGTGGGCGTGTTGGCCGATCTGCCGAATCAGGTTCTGACGATAGGCGTCCGGCATCCAGTCTTTAGCCTCAATGGCGATATCCGCCGCGATCTTGTCGTCGAAATGCTGCTGATACTGTGCGTCAGTTGTCATGCTTGCCTCTTGGTGATTCGTATTTTTCACATTAAATATAAAAATGTGAATCACTTTAACCAACCATAAGGCTACAAACTGATAACAAAAAGATCAAACGAGATTTATGTGGTTTTGCGAGCGCACTCACAAGTGTTTTTGTTAATTTTATGATTTTAATTGATAAATTTAAGCGGTGACTCCGTATTAATGCCAGAGGGAACGGCTTGAAAGCGCTTCTTGTTCTCTTTTTGTTAAAATTGAGTTTGGCGTTGACTGGCATTTATGTGATACGTAATTAAGCTGTATGGTGAAAATTTATGAATTCAGGAGGGCACATGCAGCAGTTACACAGTTATCTTTCTGGCGCCTGGGTGTACGGGCAGGGAGAGGCGCGCGAGATCCGTCACGCCGTAACCGGCGAAGCGCTGTACCAGGTTTGCTCCGACGGCCTGCCGTTAGCGGCCAGCTTGAGCTATGCCCGCAGCCACGGCGGCCCGGCGCTGGCGCACATGACGTTCCAGCAGCGCGCCCAGATGCTGAAAGCGGTGGCGAAACACCTGCTGGCGCATAAAGAGGCGCTGTATCAGATTTCCTATCAAACCGGGGCGACGCGCAGCGACGGCTGGGTCGATATCGAAGGCGGCATCGCCACGCTGTTCGCCTATGCCGGCATGGCCGGCCGCGATCTGCCGGACGATACGCTGTGGCCGGAAGATGAGCTGATCCCGCTGTCGAAGCAGGCGCAGTTCGCCGCCCGCCACGTATTGACCTCGCGCCCCGGCGTGGCGCTGCATATCAACGCCTTCAACTTCCCTTGCTGGGGCATGCTGGAAAAACTGGCGCCGACCTGGCTGGCGGGCATGCCGGCCATCATCAAACCGGCCACCGCCACCGCGCAGCTGACGCAGGCGATGGTCAGGCTGATCGTCGACAGCGGGCTGGTGCCGGAAGGCGCGCTGCAGTTGGTATGCGGCGGCGTCGGCGACATGTTTGCGCACCTGGATTATCAGGATGCGGTAACGTTCACCGGTTCGGCGCAGACCGGGCAGCGGCTGCGGGCGCATCCGCGCCTGTTGGAAAAATCGATCGCGTTCACCATGGAGGCGGATTCGCTCAACTGCTGCGTGCTGGCGGAAGACGTGACGCCGGAGATGCCGGAATTTGCGCTGTTTATCAAAGAAGTGTGCCGTGAAATGACCGCCAAGGCGGGGCAGAAGTGCACCGCGATCCGCCGCATCATCGTGCCGGCGGCGCAGGTGGCGGCGGTGCGTCAGGCCTTGTTGCAGCGTCTGGCGGGGGTGACGGTGGGCGACCCGCAGTTGGAGCAGGTGCGCATGGGGGCGCTGGTCAGCCACGAGCAGCGTGATGATGTGCAAAGCAAGGTGGAGTTCCTGCTGCGCAACGGCTGCGAACCGCTGTGCGGCGCGTCGTTGGATAAGCTGGAAGTGATGGGCGACAGCGCGCGCGGCGGGGCGTTTTATCCGCCGACCCTGCTGTATTGCGCCGATCCGTTCACCCATCAGGCGGTGCACGGCACTGAGGCCTTCGGCCCGGTGGCGACGCTGATGCCGTATGCGGATACCGAGCAGGCGATCGCGTTGGCGTTGCTGGGGCAGGGCAGCCTGGCGGGATCGCTGGTGACCGCCGATCCGGTATTGGCCAAGCGCTTCATTCGCGCGGCGGCGTGCGCCCATGGCCGCATGTTGATTTTGGATGAACAGGCGGCGGCGGAATCCACCGGCCACGGTTCGCCGCTGCCGATGCTGGTGCACGGCGGCCCGGGGCGCGCCGGCGGCGGTGAAGAGCTGGGTGGACTGCGCGCGGTGAAGCACTATATGCAGCGCACGGCGATCCAGGGCAGCCCGGCGATGCTGGCGGCCATCGGCAGCGAATGGGTGCGCGGCGCACCGGTCGCCGAACATCCGGTGCACCCGTTCCGGAAATATTTCGAGCAGCTGCAGCTGGGCGACAGCCTGTTGACCGCGCGCCGTACCGTGACTGAAGCGGATATCGTCAACTTCGCCTGCCTGAGCGGCGACCACTTTTACGCGCACATGGACAAGATCGGCGCTGCCGATTCGCTGTTCGGCGAGCGGGTGGCGCACGGTTACTTTGTGGTGTCCGCTGCGGCCGGGCTGTTTGTCGACGCCGCCGTCGGGCCGGTGATCGCCAACTATGGCATGGAGAATCTGCGCTTTATCGAACCAGTGAAGATCGGCGACACCATTCAGGTGCGGCTGACTTGCAAAAAGAAAATCCGCAAGCCGCAAAAAACCGCCGAAGATCGGCCGCACGGCGTGGTGGTGTGGGATGTTCAGGTGTTGAATCAGGAACAGCAACCGGTGGCGCTGTACAGCATTCTGACGCTGGTGGCGCGCCAGCAAGGGGACTTCGAGGCATAATGCGCGTTTCGCCGCCGCCGGCATCCCGGCGGCGGCGAGCCATTCAGATCAGCGGCTGCCCGCGCAGCTGTTCCAGCACTTTCAGCGGCGAACGCTGCGGATCCTGCATCTTGTTCACCGGCAACAGGAAGGTCTGTTCCAGCATAAACTGGCCGCCCATTGCGGCGTGCGGCGTTTGATCCGAGAAGCAAATCCAGCTGCTGCCCGGTGGGAATTCCAGCGCCAGCTGCGGACCCCGTTGCTGATAATCGCCGTCGGCCTTCATGGCGTCATGCAACTGCAGCATCAGGTGGTCATAATGGCTGCGGCGGGTCTTGGTGATGCGCACCTGATGCTGCAGCCAACTGCTGAGGGCGGAGTAGCGTGCGAGGCGCGGCATAAAGCGTGCCGCCAGCTCAGGGAACGGCTCGCCGACGCGCCATTGGCGATGCTCGCCGTGCGGGTTGATGTTGGTGAAAATGCGCAGAATGCGTTCGCCGTAGTTCGGGCGCGACGGGAAAGCGTCAACGTGCAGGCGGCTGTCGTCTTTGCGCCAGGAACTGGTCGCCCGCCAGGCGGAAACCGGGTGCAAACGCAGGCTGCCGGTCGGGTGGTGCAGCGCCTCCTGATACTCGGGCAGCAGCCCGGCGATCAGCTGGCGGCAAGATTGATAATAGCGCTCCAGCAGTTGCTGAACCTGTTGACGGCGTTCCGCGACGGCGACGCCGCTCAGTTTGCCGGACAGCGGTTGATAGCTGATGTTTTTGCGCTTCGGATCGACCAGCGTTGGATCCAGCAGCGGCATTTCCTGTTCAGACAGGGTGAAGGCCAGTTCGGGCAGAAACAGTACCTTGCCCTGTTCCAGTTCGCTGACCGCGCTGGATGCTTCCGCTGCCGCCCATTGTCGTAACGGCAGCGTCAGGACGGCCTGTTCACGCATAATATCGCCAGTAGGCATGAGATCTCCTCGCAAATCTATATCGCTTTATTCCCGTCTTTCAGGTTGCCGCGTGATTGGCTGCACTGGCTTGCGCAGTGGCTGGCTGGAGCGGCGTCAGCAGGCCGCTCAATTGCAACGTGAAATTTGTGGGTTCTATTATGGATGTATCAGCAGGGCGCAGTGCGCCGAAGCGTGCGATGGCTTCCTGATATAGAGAATAGTCCTGATAAGGATATCACCGGCAATACCAATGAAAAGTAAACGAGGGCTAAACGGGGCTGCGCGTAGGCACGAATAATCAAAAATGGCACGAATTGTCTGCGGAATGGCGATTTTTTATCTTGTTGAATTTTAATGGAAATAAATATTACGCTTATTATTGGCGTTATTTTATTCAGAGCGCAGGGTAACCCGGGAAAATAATGTTGCGGAGAGGAATTATTTCATTTTGGTTGGTAATAAATCGGGCCGCCAAAATTTGGTGGCCCGATTAATGATTAAGCGCCGTAAATGCAGTTTTTGCCTTTTTTCTTGGCCTGATACAACGCACTGTCCGCCTCATTGATAAAGCTGATCGGCGTATCGTTATACATATGTGGCACTTTGGCGCAGATACCGATGCTGATGGTGACGATGCCGTGCGGATTACCCTGATGCGGAATTTTCAGATCGCGCACCGCGTTGATGACGCGTTCGGCGAAAATCAGTGCGCCCTGGACGTCGGTATCCGGCAGGATAATCCCCATCTCTTCGCCGCCGTAACGCGCCAGAACGTCGTTGCTGCGGCACGCCAACCCTTTGAGCGTTTGGCCAATCTGCTGCAGGCATTGGTCACCGGCGACGTGGCCATAGCTGTCGTTGTACTGTTTGAAATAGTCGATATCCAGCATCAGCAGCGCCACGCTGCGGTAGTTGCGCGAAGCCCTTGCCAGCTCGTTCTTCAGCGCGATATCAAACTGGCGGCGGTTGGCCAGCCCGGTCAGGCCGTCCAGCAGCGCCAGCTCTTCGAGCATCTGGTTGATGCTGGTCAGCTGATCGCGGGTGCGCATCAGCTCGGCTTCGGTTTGCATGCTGTGCTTGATTTGCCGCAGCAGCACCATGCCCATTGCCAACAGGATCATCAGCAGCGAGAGGCCGCCGACGGCGAACAGGCCGGCGTCGGTGCGCCAGTCCGCCAACGCGTCGCGTTTCGACAGCCCGGCGGCGATCACCAGCGGAAAGCGGTTGACCCGCGAATAGCCGTAGATGCGCTCTACTTTGTCGTACAGCGAGGTGATGGTGGCGTTACCGAATTCCGAATGCGGCAAAATTTCGCTGAACAGCACACCCTTGGCGATGTTTTTACCGATCGACGCCGCCGAGTAAGGGCGGCGGTAAAGGATGGTGCCGTCCGCCAGCAGCAGATTCAGTGAGGCGTCGGTGTTGAGGGCGAAGCTATCGTAAAACTGGCGGAAATAATCGATGTACAGCGTCGCCAGCACCACGCCGCCAAAGCTGCCGTCCGGGTTGTTGAAACGCCGCGAAACGGGAATGATCAGATCGCCGGTGGTGCGGCTGCGGATCACCTTGCCGATGTACAGGCCGCCGTCGTCGCGGTTTTGATGGTATATGAAGTACTCGCGATCGGCGTTGTTGGCGTTCTTGATGAACTTGCCCGAGGAGGTCGCCAGCCAGCGGCCGCGCGCATCGTAGAGAAACAGCCCATGCAGCTGCGGCAGGTTGCCGACCTGCGTTTGCATCACCCGCTGCAGCCGGGTCAATTGCGATGGCCCCAGTCCGTCGTTCTGGAGACGTTCGGTCAGATCGAGCAGATTGCCGTCCACCTGCATGAAAGTATCGTCGGCATGCTGCGCCAGCGAGCGGGCGAGGTTGGCGGATTCATGCTCGGCGCTGCGCAGATCGCGCTGGTGTGCGTTCCAGATTTGCCAGCTGTTAAAGAGGATCAGCGTGGCGGCAACGATGATGACAAACACGCCGGCCTGAAATAATAATGGGGAGCTTTTAACGCTGCGCGCCGGCACGGCATCCTGTATGGGTTGCTGCTGAGTCATGTCACCCTTGTTGTTTGATTACTATTCAGTTTGAGTTAAGAGCAATCTTATATTTTATGCATAAATGCGTCAGACCTCTAGCCTTTAACGAGGCGATAAGGCGAAAGGTCGATCGCTGCCCGCATCAGCGGCGGTGTGAACACCTCGGAGTGAAAGAGCCATGTCTGATTACATCATTATCGCTTTACTGACGCTGGCGGTGTATTACCCCCTTACGCTGGGAACGCTGGCGGTGATGATGTACTTCGCCTGGCGCCGCCGCCGATCGCCCTATTGGCGGTTGGGATTGGCGCTGTTGGCGCTGCTGTTCGTGCTGTTCGCCAAGGCGGCGTATGACTGGCACCGCTATGGCTAGCGGCGCCATGCGGGGTTATTCGACGTTGATCATCCAGTTGACGCCGAATTTGTCGGTCAGCATGCCAAAACCTTTGGCCCAGAAGGTGGCTTGGTAAGGCATCGTCACCTGGCCGCCCTGCGCCAGATTGTCGAACAGTTTGCGTCCTTGTTCCGCATCGCTGGGGTTCAGCGACAGCGAGAAACCTTTGTGAGAAGCACCGCCGCTGTCATCTTGCGGACAGCCGTCGGAGGCCATCAGCACGCCGTCGCCGATCAGCAGGCGCGCATGCATGATCGCTTCCGGATTGACGTCCTGCGGTCCGCCTTGCCGGGCTTCTTCGGGCATGTCTTTAAAGCGCATGACCATTTCAACTTTGGCATTCAACTGCTGTACGTAGAAGTTAATCGCTTGCTCACAGTTACCGCTGAAAAACAGATAGGGTTGTACCAGCATGACATTGACCTCGATTATGGCCCGACAGGCAACGACCGGCTCTCGGGCGGACGAAATGATTGCTGGCGGCAATAATTGCCGTCGGTGACTTACTAGTGTAGTTCCCCTGGCGCAGAATGCTTGTGCGAGGTGAGCGCGCCTTCGCCGGCGGTGTGACGGGCAAAGGCGCGAAGGGGTCAATACAGCGACGGTTCGCCGGGTGGGCGGGTTTTAAAGCGGCGGTGCAGCCACATGTATTGGTCGGGGGCCAGCAGCACTTGTTCTTCCACCACGCGGTTCATCTTGGCCGCCGCGCGCGTTTCATCATCCAGCGGGAAGTCCGTCAACGGCGGCTGCACGATCAGCTCATAGCCCTGAGCATTTGGCAGGCGGCGCGGCACGAAAGGCACGATCGACGGCCGCCCCATGCGCGCCAGAATAAAGGTGCCGGTGGTCGTGGCGGCATTTTCCACGGCGAAGAACGGTGTGAATACGCTACTTTGCGGCCCATAATCGTGATCCGGCGCGTACCACAGGATTTCGCCCTGTTTCAGGTTGCGGATCATACCTTTGATATCTTTACGATCGATCATGAATTTATTCGAGCGCAGCCGGCCGCGGGTCTGTACCCATTCCATCAGCTTGTTGTTGTGCGGGCGATGCACACCGATGCCGGGGTTTTGCATGCCGAAAATGCGCGCGCCCAGTTCCAGCGTCAGGAAATGCAGACCGATCAGCAGAACGCCTTTGCCGTCCTGACGCGCCAGCCGCATGTTTTCCATGCCGCTCACCTTGAACCAGCGGGCGATGCGCCAGTCGGGCCAGAACCAGGCCATGCCGACTTCGAACAGGCCCATGCCGACGGACTCAAAATTTTTGACGATCAGCGCCTCGCGCTCGGCGGTGGGCATTGCGGGGAAGCAGAGTTCTAAATTGCGGCGCGCTATTTTTACCCGGCGTTTCATTAGGCGCATGGCTATTCTGCCAAGGCCGTGTCCGAGCCGATAAATGAGCGGGTAGGGCAGTAATACCAAGAGATAGAGTATTCCCAGTCCTATCCACAACAACCAATAACGAGGGCGCAAGAATTCGCGCTCAAAGCGTTGGTTAGAAAGCATTTTTCCTGTTATTCCTTTTCTTTGCCAATGGGACCTTAACCCAAATTGTCATGAGGAAGATGATAGAATATTTTGTGCTAAACAGGATTTTCCATTAATGCTTTTTTTTACACTTTATTTAAACGCAGGCGAAAAACGAAGCGAAATAGGATTTTTACCGAGGGAGGAGGGGATATTTTCCGCTATTTCAATCGGCTGGCGAAATTGAAAAATAAAGACACAATTAAGCGCATCGCAAAAGTGACAACGGCTATGTAACCTTAATGAAACAGTAACGCTACGGAACCGTCCCAAGCGGCGGCCAGTGCGTACAGTAGCGCGAGGATCAGGACAAAAGGTGCATTGAACATCGGCGTTTCCTCCCGGAGGATATGTTTAAAGTTTAGCCTTGCAAGATGACAGCGGGATGAAATCAGATCGTTTTTTGTATGGTGAAATTCAGACGGACGGAAATAGGTAAACCGCTGATTTTTTACTATAGTCATAGTGTGAAGTTGTGCGTTTGCCGCCGGAAGCCTCCGCATTGAGCGGCAGCGGGCAGATTGCCCAGAGCAAGATCGCGGAGCGGATGGCGCCTGGCGCGAAACATGTGACGAAATTCTCAGAGGGTTGGTCTGTAAGGATTTGACATGTCATATGAAAATGACGATCTAAACGGTGTTGAGCAACCAAGCGACTACGTGAAAACCACCGCCTGCGAAGTGAGCAGCGGTGTAAAAGCAGCGCTCGAGCAATCATGTGCCTGCCTCAAGGATAACCCTTGGGTGGGGATAGGCGCCGGCGCCGTCGTGGGCCTGGTAATAGGATTTCTGTTAGGCAAAAGGTAATAGGGAGAGTAAAGATGGGCATCATTTCCTGGATCATTTTTGGTTTAATCGCCGGTATCCTGGCCAAGTGGATTATGCCGGGCAAAGACGGCGGCGGCTTTATTGTGACCGTTATATTGGGGATCGTGGGCGCCGTCGTCGGCGGCTATATCAGCACCTTCTTCGGTATGGGCCGCGTTGACGGTTTTAACCTGGGCAGCTTTGTGGTGGCGGTCATCGGTGCCCTGGTGGTGCTTTTTGTCTACAGGAAGATCAAAGGCTAAGCAGCCGTTGCTCAACAGGGTCGCCGCGGCGGCCCTTTTTCGTGAAATCAATCCGGCGGTGCGGCGCGGGCCGTACCCGCTGAAAGGGGAATATCATGGGTCTGTTCGATAGCGTATTGGGTAACATTCTGGGCGGCGGCGCCAACGGTGGTAAAGGTATCGACTACATCGCCATTATGCAGTGGGTCGAGCAACAAGGCGGCCTGCAGGCCATTTTGGACAAGTTCCGTCAGGGGCAGTTCGGCGATATCGTCGGTTCCTGGCTCGGCAATGGCGAAAATCAGCCGATTACCGGCGACCATGTGCAGCAGGCGTTGGGTAGCGACGCCATCAACCAACTGGCTGAAAAGCTGGGCATCGATCCTGCACAGGCGTCCAGCACCATTGCACAGTTCTTGCCAACGGTCGCGGATGCCGCCTCACCAAACGGTGAAGTTCAGCAAGACAGCAACGAGCTGGGCGATATGGTCGGTAAACTGTTCAAATAATGATTAGGCTCCCGGCGTCTGGCCGGGAGCATTCACTCCGTTAATTCCCTCGATCGCCGTCAACGCCTGCTGCAGATGCGCCACCCAGGCGCGCACTTTCTCCGGAATAAAACGTAAAGCGGGGTAGACCGCGTGCAGCGCCATGGGCGGGTAGCGGTATTCCGGCAAAACGGGCACCAGTGCCCCCGTCGCCAGCTGCTCGGCGATTAACGGCCGTTGGGCGCCGCCGATACCGGCTCCAGCCTCAATGGCGGCCAGCAGCGATAGCGTATTGTTGGCGCGGAACGTGGGCCGCACTGCAACCATCTCGGGGCCGTGCGGCCCGAACAGAGTGAGCGTATCGCCGTCGTTCAAACCGCTGTAACGAATGTGCGCATGTTTAGCCAGCTCCGCCGGCGAACGTGGAGCGCCATACTTGGCCAGGTAGGCCGGTGACGCCACCAGCAGGCGTTGCAGCTCGCCCAAACGTTTAGCCACCATGCCGGGCGCATGCAGTTCACCGAAACGCAGTGCCACGTCGATGCCTTCGCCGATCACGTCGGCGCGACGATCGTCCAGCAGCAGCTCGATGGCGAGGTTCGGATGACGTTGCTGGAAAGCGATGGCCAGCGGCGTGACGTGCAACTGCCCGAACCCGGTCGGGGCATGAATGCGCAGATTGCCCTGTAACTGGTGGTGCTGGCCGTGCAGCGATTCTTCCGCTTCGTCGACCGCCGCCAGAATCGGTTTGAGGCGCTGATAATAACTGCTGCCGGCATCGGTCAGGGTGACCGCCCGGGTGCTGCGAAACAGCAGTTGTGCCCTGAGTTGCTGCTCCAGGCCGGCGATTTGCTGACTGACCGCCGGCTGCGTCAAACGCAGATCGCGAGCGGCGGCCGACAGGCTGCCCAGCTCCGCCACCCGCATAAAGGTTTTTATTGCGTTCAGCTTATCCATGTCGATCTTGCCTCTAGATTTTTCTTATAAGTGTTAGTGTAAACACTCTTCTACCGCAAGTATTGCTAATCAATGACACTCAGGGTATCGACAACCTGAGGAGTGGCAAGATGAATACAAAGCGACAGGCATTGGTGATCGGCGCCAATGGCGTGATTGGGCGCCGATTGATTGAGGAGCTGACCGGCCAGGGCTGGCAAGTGGTGGGCGTCTCGCGCCGGGGGGGGCAATCGGCGCCGGGGGTGCGCCACCTTCAGGTTGATCTGCTGGATGCGGCGGCGACGCGCGACGCGCTGCGGCCGCTGAGCGCGATTAGCCACGTTTTCTATGCCGCCTATCAGGATGCGCCGGACTGGGCGGGGCTGGTGGCGCCGAACCTGCAGATGTTGCAACACGTTGTCGAAGGGCTGGAGCCGATCGCGCCGGCGTTGGAGCACATCAGTTTGATGCAGGGTTATAAGGTGTATGGCGCGCATTTGGGGCCGTTTAAAACGCCGGCGCGCGAAAGCGATGCCGGGCATATGCCGCCGGAGTTTAACGTGGCGCAGCAGCAGTATCTGGCGCAGCGGCAGGTCGGCAAACGCTGGCGTTGGAGCGCCATCCGTCCAAGCGTGGTGGGGGGCTTCTCCCTCGGCAACCCGATGAATCTGGCGTTAAGCATCGCGGTTTACGCGTCGATCAGCAAAGCGCTCGGGCTGCCGTTGCGCTTCCCGGGTAAACCGGGCGCTTACCACAGCCTGCTGGAAATGACCGACGCCGGGCTGTTGGCGCGCGCCACGCTGTGGGCGGCGACCGAACCTGTGGCGGCCAATCAGGCGTTTAATATCAACAACGGCGATCTGTTTCGCTGGAGCGAGATGTGGCCGAAAATCGCCGCTTACTTTGGGCTGGAATGCGCGCCGCCGCTGCCGATGTCGCTGGAGATCATGATGACGGACAAAGCGTCGCTGTGGCGGGAGCTGGCGCAGCGGCACCAATTGGCCGAACCGGACTATCGCGCGGTGGCCGGCTGGCGTTTCGCCGATTTCGTCTTTTCCTGGGACTATGACATGTTCGCGGATGGCAGCAAGGCGCGGCGCTTCGGTTTCCACCAGTTTGTCGAAACCGAAGCCATGTTTTTCTCACTGTTCGATGAGTTCCGCCGCCGCGGCATCATTCCCTGAACGTGGCATTGGTTTCCCCGCAGCACCGGCCGCGGGGAATGGGCTCAGAACGTCAGCATGATCTTGCCGATGTGCTCGCTGGACTCCATCAGCGTATGCGCGGCGGCGGCTTGCTCAAGCGGGAAGGTTTTAAAAATTTGCGGTTTCAGCACGCCGCGCTCCAGCAGCGGCCAAACCTTTTCGCGCAGATCGGCGGCAATCTGCGCTTTGTCCGCCACGCTGCGCGAGCGTAGCGTCGACCCGGTATGGGTCAGGCGTTTCAACAGCAGCGGCATCAGATTGAGCTCTTTCACCACGCCGTTTTGCGTGCCGATTTGTACGATGCGGCCTTCCATCGCTGCGGCCTGATAGTTTTTGGCGACATAATCGCCGGCGATCAGGTCGACGATGACGTCGGCGCCTTTACCGTTGGTGGCGTCTTTGGTGCGTGCGACAAAGTCTTCGCTGCGGTAATTAATCGCCACGTCGGCGCCCAGCGCCAGGCTGGCCTGACGTTTCTCTTCGGAGCCGACGGTGGTGATCACCTGGGCGCAGAAGGCCTTCGCCAGCATGGTGGCGACCGTGCCGATACCGGAGGTGCCGCCATGGATCAACACGGTTTCGCCGGCTTTGAGATGACCGCGCTGGAACACGTTGACCCAGACGGTAAAGAAGGTTTCCGGCAGCGCGGCGGCCTCGGTCAGGCTCAGCCCCGCCGGCACCGGCAACGCATTGCTTTCATGCACGGTGCAGTATTCCGCATAGCCACCACCGGCGATAAGGGCGCAAACCCGATCGCCGAGCGCGAAGTGGGTCACGCCTTCACCGATGGCCACCACTTCGCCGGCAATTTCCAGGCCGGGGATATCCGAGGCGCCGGGCGGTGGCGCATAGTTCCCCTGGCGCTGCAGTACGTCGGGGCGGTTAACGCCGGCGGCGGCGATTTTCACCAGCAGTTCGCCCGCTTGCGGAGCGGGCACCGGGCGTTCGGTAACGACCAGAACGTCGGGAGCGCCCGGTTGGCTGATTTCAATCGCTTTCATCGTGCCGGGCAGCGCTGCATTTGTTGACATGGTTACTCTCCTCATCGTGGCGGACGTGGTTATCAGGCGAAATGTCCGCAATAAAGTCTGCTGTTAGCTTAGCGAAATCGAATGAGGCGCGCGTGGTTGAATAGAGCGGTTTTGCGAGGAAGAGGCGAAGCCGCCGCGATGGGCGGCAGGGCATTAATCGTTAGGCGGGATGCGGAACCCTTTTAACGAGACGATGAAGTGTTCTTTTCCTTTGGAGATTTTGGCGCCTTTATCGCACCACAGGCTGGCAAGCTGGAAGAAGTCGTCGCTGCCGATATCGTAAGCCAGTTCGATTTTCTTGGCGGTGCCGGCGCGGATGAGTTTTTCTGCTTCCTGATGGTTTGCAGCTTTAATTATGGTCATGGGCGAAATCCTTGGTGTTAAGCCAGAGCGGATAAACGCGAATCATCATATGGCCATAATGTGACAATTTTGTGATGAAAGCATGACAGCCCGCGAAGGCGCGGCGCGCGATGTGCCGGGCCTTCGCGGTGAAAGCGCGCTGTCGGTTACCGATCGTGCGGGCGGACGAGTGTGCTTTTTTTCTGAGATTTTAAATGCTTGTAGAGGGCGAAGCCCGTAATGCCGGCCAAGACGGCCAGGAGGGCAAGGGATCCTGTGGCCATGAACGTTACCTCCGAATAAGAATGGCAAGGAGGCGTATTTGTGACATTCATCACTTTGTGGGGCAATGAGAGCAATCTGTAATCGGAAGACGCTTTGAGGGATAGGCAAAAAAAAAGCGCCTATAGGGAGGCGCATAAAGATTTGCAACACAGCTTGTTGTGTTCAACACCAGGAGGAGTGGTGAACTGAGGCATATTCTATGCAGCGGCAAAGGAGGCTGATATAGGTATTACTCCGAAAGCGCCACTACCACTCATACCCCAACTGAATGTTGTAATCGGGATCCTTATTGGTGGAATAGGGATCAGACTGGCGGCGGCGATCGGTTTTCTTCACCGGGCCTTCATACGCGGGATAAGGTTTGGCGCGCGGTTTGCTGCAGCCAGGATGATCGCACTCAATATCGACGCGAAAACCGCTTTTATCTCTCGCCTCTGTCCAGGCAATCGGCGGTTTTCCCGTTTTGGGTGCCGGCCCTGAGGGGGCAGGCGGCTTGGGCGCGGGAACCATGCTGGGGTCGGGGGCTTGATAATTGAGCTCCAGTGCACTCTGCGGAGCGCTGTAAGCGGCAAAGGCCAGCAGGGCGGCGGCACTGACAGCCGGTAATGTAAGCCATCTCGGCATGGTGAATCTCCCTGAATGATTTCGTCAGGCAACTATAAAACAGCAGAACGAGAATTACTATCATTTGCCTTGGGCGTTACGGGCGAGCCAGGCGGCGGCACTATCGGCAGACAGGGTCAAATCCTGTGCGTTTAGCCGAGATTAGCGTCCCATCGCGGCGAAAAAGGTTGCTATTGCCGCTCGCTCATGAGTTAATGATGTCGGCCTGTGGTACAGACCTATTTATGCACGACATTTTGAGTAAAGTAGTTCAAATTTAAAGCGTTATCCCGGATAGCCCTTCTCTGACGAATTTCCTTTCCAGTGCCTCCATAAGTAACTGATGACCGGCTACCTCGCCCATGGCGGCTTACATTTATTATTGAAGGAAATTAGACATGTCTAACATGATCAAAGGTCAAGTGAAGTGGTTCAACGAAGCTAAAGGTTTTGGTTTCATCACCCCAGCAGACGGCAGCAAAGACGTATTCGTACACTTCTCTGCTATCCAGGATCAAGGCTTCAAGACCCTGGCTGAAGGCCAGAACGTACAGTTCTCTATCGAGAATGGTGCGAAAGGTCCATCTGCGGCTAACGTTACCGCTATCTAATTGGCGCCTGGCGCTGATTGAAAAAAAACCCGCTGCGGCGGGTTTTTTTATGCCTGCAATTTGGCAGCGCGCAAAAAAAGCCCGCAAGTCTGCGGGCAAAAGTTCCTTGTTACTTCTTCATTTGCGAGCGCTTCTCTGGGGGGGAAACGCCTGAAGACAGACTACGCGAGGCCGGCTTAAGATTCTGCGGCCAAACCGTTAAGAAAGTGAAAATCCAGGCGGCTGCTACGCTGATAGCAGAGGCCGGCAGGGCTGGAGCGGTGTCCATCGCCTCCGGTTTTGTAATACACTGACGGCAATCGCAAATAAGGGAGAAGGGTATGCAAGTTAACGATCGAGTGACGGTAAAAACAGACGGCGGCCCGCGGCGTGAAGGCGTCATTCTGGCCGTAGAGGTGTTCAACGAAGGCACCATGTACCTGGTTTCTCTTGACGACTACCCGGCGGGCGTATGGTTTTTTAATGAGATCGACAGCCGTGACGGCACGTTTGTGGAGCCCTGTCGCGAGCATGGGCAGTAACTTGGGCTAATCTCATTAATTTGCTAATGAAATTGTCCATTTTGAGATTATTTCATTGCGGTAAGATTTTTTTATCGACGGCAAAAAAATACCCGTTGCGCTAGCGGGGGATAACGCAACAGGTATTTTTTTGTGGTTCCAGCGGCTGCTATCCAGATGACATTATCACCGGGTATTTAACGGCTGGTAAAACAGAGCGGGGGCGTTCTCTGTGGTTCAGCGGCTATTGACGAATATTCCACTGGTCAATGTATCGGTCAAACGAACAACGTGATAAATGATCTGCTTGTTGTGCGTTTTTATTTTCCGCTTGATGTTTCCCTTGTGGGAAGAGACCGTTTTGGCCTTTATTTGCATCTGGTCTGATATCTGGATGGTGCCTTGACCGGACATCCACATGCGTAACATGTTTGATTCAGTCTGGCTCAGCGTTACCGGCGTTTGATCCAGAGAGGATTTCTCCGTACGGAGGGACGTTCTCTCGAGATAGTGGCTAAGTAGCTGATTCATAGTCTCTGGCTTGATGGATTTTGACGATATGATGACGTTCTTGCGAACATATAAATAATCGTCGAAATGTACGTTGGTAATGGCCATGAAGATGAAGAATAACGTATCCGGGTGCAGTGAAATCACCCGTTTTATTCGCTCGGTGGCGTTTGCTTCGTGGATGAAGCAGTCCTCGTTAATAAACACCAGGCTCGGATTCAACTTGCTGCATTTTTCATGCAGGCTGTCAATGTCCTCGATGGCATTAATATGGCGCTTCTTCACGCCATGCGAAGTCAGATAGTCGGTTAACCCCAATCTGGTATAGCTGCATGAATCCATGATAATCGTTGGCATATCGCACCCCCACTTAAATCCGTTTTACTGCGGTAATATGAAAAAAAGCCTAAAAAGCCGAAAGGCAAAATGGAGCAATAATTCAGTGTAGCGAGTGTTCTATCAATAAACACGGCGTCACTCAATGATATTTTCATACTAAACTTATTAATTGCATGAATCTATAAGTTTGGCTTAAGTCAGAGCGATCTGCTGCTCGTCCAGCTTCGGCATGTTGAGCCTGATCTGCGCTTGGCGCCCGTGCCTGTCTGCATTGCTTGCCGCGAATCTGTTCATCATGTCACGAAACAAAATTTTAGTTTGCTAGGAAAAGTCTTAAAAAAAATTCATGTGTCGTTTTTTTGAAGTCTTTCAGCGCATTTTTTGAGTGATTAAAAAATATCCTTCCTGAGGTTATTTTATTTTTTTGTTTAAAAATCATTGAGTTGTGTTGGTTTTCTGCTTTCCATGCTAATGATTAGCACTTCTTTTTTTATCATAACGGCAAACGAAAGTTAACATTATGGCCGGAATGTGTAGCTTATTTGTTGCTATAAATCACCGTTTTACAATGAGTTATCTGGATATTTATTTTACATGAAATAATTTTCGTGAATGTTTAACGGTGATTGAGTGATTTCTCTAAACTATCATCCTGCTGCCCGATCCGCAGGGGAGGAATGGCAGGTCGGAGTTGTCTCTGGCCCGCGTTGGTTTTAACTTGCCTCTCCACCTTTCAAAAACAGGATGTCGCGGTGAGACGGAATCAGTATGGGCAGCCGATAGGCGTAGCCCTCCCTCATTGGCAGCCGGCAGGCATGCCCGGGCACTCGCCACTGCAAGGGCGGTTTTGCCGCCTCGAACCGCTTAACCTCGAGCGCTGGGGGGAGGCGCTTTATCAGGCTTATCAATCCGCCGAGGACGATCGCGACTGGACTTATCTGTTCTGGGAACGGCCGCAGTCGCGCGCAGATTTCCAGCGTTATCTTCAGGCTCAGGCGTCCAGCGCTGACAGAAACACGATGGTAGTGATCGATCAGTCAAACGGGCGTGCGGTGGGAAGCTGCGCTTTTTTGCGCATCGATCCTGCCAACGGCGTGGCCGAACTGGGCACCATCAACTGGTCGCCGCTGATGAAGCGCAGCGCGCTGGGCAGCGAGGCGATTTTCCTGATGCTGCGGCATCTGTTCGACGATCTTGGCTACCGGCGATGCGAATGGAAATGCGATAGCCTCAATCTTCCTTCACGCCAGGCCGCCGAGCGCTTGGGTTTTCGCTATGAAGGCACCTTCCGCCAGGCCGTCGTCGTCAAAGGACGCACGCGCGACACCGACTGGCTGTCGATCGTCGACGGGGAATGGCCGGCGCGGCGCGCGGCGTTTGCCGCCTGGCTGTCGCCGGATAATATCGGCGATGACGGGCGGCAAGAACGGCGTTTGCAGGCCTTCCAACTCGGGTAATACGCCGCGCGCGTTAGGCCGTTTCCGCCAGGCAATGGCGCAGCGAGTCCAACGCCAGCCGGATGTCCTGTTCCTCCGTCATCCAGTTGACCAGTGCGGCTCGGATCCCCGGCTGACCGTTATAACGCGTAGGGGTGCAGCACACCACGCCGTGTCGGCTCAGGCGCTCGAGAAAGCGATCGCGCGCCGCCTCGCTGTCGCCCTGTGGATGGCTGAGTGCGAAGCAGACCACGTTCAAATTCACCGGCGCCAGCAGCTGGAAACCGTCATCGGCTGCCAGCGCCGCCCCCAGCGCCTGCGCCAATCGGACGTTGCGCTCGACGATATCCCGTATGCCGCTGCGGCCATAGGCTTTCAGCGTCAGCCAGAGCGGCAGGGCGCGGAAGCGGCGCGAATTCTCCGGCGTCAGATGCAGATAGTTGTCTGGCCGCAATGTCGGTGCTTCCAGGTAGGCCGAATGGTTCTGAAATACCTGCATTTGCAGATCCAAATGGCGGGTAAATTGGATCGCGCTGTCATAAGGCACGTTCAGCCATTTGTGTGCGTCGACAGTGATGGAATCGGCATGCTGCCAGCCCTCAAGCCTTGGAGCGTATAGCGGCGAGCAGGCCGCCACGCCGCCAAATGCCGCATCGACATGCAGCCAAAATGGATAACGTTCCCGCAGCGTCAGCAGACGCGGCAGGTCGTCGAACGCGACGGTGTTGACCGTACCGGCGCTGGCCAGCACCAACGTTGGCTGGCCGGCGCCGGCGGCGAGCTGCCGTTCCAGTGCTTCCATATCCATGGCTTCCGAGTCCGGCAGGCTGGCGATGGTCGTCAGCGCCTCGCGGCCGATACCGAGCATGCTGAGCGCCTTCACGCTGCTGGAATGTGGATTGGCCGACAATACCCGGATGGAACCCAGCGCCGCCAGGCCTTGTTGGGCGATATCTACGCCGTGCTGTTGTCCCAGCCACTGCCGGCCAATGGCCAGCCCGGTGAAATTGGCCATGGTCGCGCCGCTGACCAGGCTGCCGCTGAACGTTTCCGGCAGGCCCAGCAGGGATTTCAACTGCGTCACGGCCGCCAGCTCGATCGTGGCTGCGATGGTATCATGGCTGAGCAAGCTATTTTGGTCTGTCACGCTAACCAGCCAGTCCGCTGCGACCGCCGCCGGGGTGCCGCCGCCGGTGACGAAGCCGAAATAACGCGGGCCGGCGCTGGCGGAAATGCCGGCCTGATAACGTTGCCAAAAGCGCTCCAGCGCCGCCAGGGCGCCTTCGCCGTTTTCATCTAGTCGATCGTCGCCCGGTTGCAGCTGCTGATGCTCGAGCGGCGGGCAGACCGAGCGTTGCTGCAGCCCGGTCAGAAAATCTTCCGCCAACTGGCGAGTGTGGTCGAGGATCTGCGGAAACTGTGCGAGGTCTTGTTGTAAACGTGGGTGCATGGCGGCTCCGAAAGCGTCAGGGATGATGGGGTAAACATAGAACATTTGCCTGCCGGTCAAAATCGATGAAAAATAACCTTTTTGGATAGCCTGGTTAACCAATGATGAATGAACGCATTCCCCTGCATGTCTTGCCGACCTTTGCGATCGCCGCCAGGTTGGAAAATTTGCGCGCCACGGCGCAGCAGGTGCATTTGACGCACGGTGCGGTCAGCCAGCAAATTCAGTTGCTGGAGCAGGCGGTCGGCTATCCGCTGTTTGAACGGCGCGGGCGCGGCGTGCGCCTGAATGCGGCCGGGAAAGAGATGCTGGCGGCGGTGGAACCGGCGCTGCAGGCGCTGCAGCAGGGTATCGCCCGCGCCCGGCGTGCGGCGACAAGCCAGACGCTGCGCATCAGCGTGTTGCCGTCTTTTGCCCATTATTGGCTGTTGCCGCGTCTGCCGGCATTCCATGAAGCCTGCGCCGATATTGCGCTGGATATCGATGCGTCGCTGGCGCTGCAGGATCTGTCGCAGCGTGGGTTTGATGCGGCGATCCGCATCGGCAGCGGTCAGTGGGCGGGGCTGCAGGCGCAGTGTATTGCGTCGGGCGACGTGCTGCCTGTCGCCTCGCCGGATATGGCGCGAGAATGGGGGGCGGCGTTCGAGAACGGTGGCGAAGTTCCCTTGCTGGAACACGACGTCAGTCCCTGGCGCGATTGGTTTAATGCACAAGGGCGCTCGCTGTGCGGGCGGCAACAGGCGTTGTTCAACGATGCCGGATTGTTGATTCGCGCGGCGGAGCAAGGGTTTGGCATCGCGCTGGCGAAAAAGCTGCTGGTGCAGGATGCCCTCGACGCCGGGAGACTGGTGGCGTTGGCCGCGCCCTGTCGCCTGAGCGATGACGACGTTTATCTGGTGTGGCCGCAGACCGCCGGGCTGACGCCGGCGGTCACCCGCTTGCTGCAGTGGCTGCAGCAACAGTTGGCGGCGATTTAGCGGCGTAGCCATTCCGGCTGCGCGGTGCCGAGCGTGGTCGCCGGCAGCGCCCATTGCAGCGTCGTACCCTGCAGGCTTAGCGGGGCGCGCAGGCGTTGCGCGGCCCCCCAGTAAGTCAATTCCGTTTCCGGGTTCTCGTCGGCGGGGCCGGCCGGCGCCAGCGGTTCCGGCCGATAATCTGCCGAACAGGGATGCGCCAGCAGCAGCTGCGCCGTGCGCGCCAGCGACAGCCGCGCGTGGTAGCCGGTGCCGCGGCTCAGGCGCTGCGCCATACCGGTCAGCACCGCCGCCGCCATCAAATAGCCGGTGGCGTGATCCAGAGCCTGTACCGGCAACGGCACCGGCAAACTGGCGCTACGCCAAACCATGCCCGCTTCCGCCAACCCGCAGCTCATCTGTACCAGGCTGTCGAAACCGCGCCGGGTGCGCCACGGCCCGCTCCAACCGTAGGCATTCAGGCAGACGTCTATCAGGCCCGGCGCCAGCGCGCGCCTTTCCTCCGCGCCATAACCCAACTTCTCCAGCGCACCGGCACGGTAGCCGTGCACGATCACGTCGGTGTTTCTCAGCAGATGTTCAAACGTATGGCGATCGTGCGCATTGGTCAGGTTGAGGCGCGCGCTGCGCTTGCCCAGCATGACTTCGTGTTCAACGCCGGGCTCATCCCAACCGTAGGGATCGATGCGCAGCACGTCGGCACCCAAACCGGCAAGAAAACGCGTGGCGATCGGCCCGGCGAGAATGCGCGTCAGATCCAGCACCCGTACGCCGTGCAGCGGCCGGGCGACGGGAAGCGCCCAGCCCGGCGGTGGCGCTTCCGGCTGCAGCGAGGCGTGGATCAGCGGTTCGAGCGCTACGCTTTTGCCCTGAATATGTTGTCGCCACGCGGCCGCCGAGCGCATTTGGGCCGCGCAGCCGCCGGCTTCGATCACCGCTTCCTCCAGCTCGCTTTTTTTCCAGCCCAGCACGCGTTCCGCCAGCGTGCCTTTATCCGATGCCGAACCCAGCACCTGCTCCACCGCTCGCCGATGGTGCGGCGCATTGGTATGCAGGCGTATCCAGCCATCCGTCGTCGCATAGTCGCCGGCCAGCGCGTCCCAGGCCGCAGGCAGCGTCCACCCCAGCGGACGCAGCGTCCAGCCGAACCAGAGCGAGGCCAGGCGTTGATCGACCCAGACCTGCGGCGCGTTGGCTGCCTCGCGGCGAAGCAACTCGGCGCAGGCCAAACCGGCGGCGCTCCAGGCGGCGGTAGCCAATTCGGTTACGGGAAAAGCCGAAGGCAATGCGCCGGTGCCGCTTACGGTTAGCCGGTCGGCGGGGGCGGGGCGCTGCCCCAGGCTTTGCCAAATTTCGTCGAGCAGAGTGTGGATCAGAGGCGTCATCGGCCACTCCTTACGGGTTGTCGGAAATATAGCCTAGCGTAGCCCACCGCCGGCGACCTTGCTAAGGCGCAACGTCGAACGTGCGGCCATCGGCCAGTTTGGCGTGCAGGCTGCGGGCCGCTACGCCGGCGAATGGCTGCGCGCTGAAGTTGGCGGTCAGCGCTTTGTCCCACAGGGCCTGATGCAGCGGCCGGAAGGCGGCGTCGGCGCCCAATGTCGCCATCTTCTATTTGTGACATTGGAATATCATTGCGGTATTCCAGTTTATTTTTCGTTTAATAAATTGGCCTTTACTTCATTACCCGACGTCACTATACTCAGCCAAAATTTCGGTGGAGAAACCCAATTGGACAGTTGTAGTTGTAATAAAATAAATAAGGCAAGCTGACCAATTCTCTTCTGATTTGTTGCTTGCCATTATCGGCGGGCAGCACCCCTCTCCAGTTATTTCTGAGCTGTGCATACCCGAATAAGAAAACGTTTCCTGATGCCAAGTGGCTTCAGGCGAATTGAGTTGGACGTTATTATGGTATTCTGCAGCCACAGCCTTTTCCCTCCAGGCATGACACGCTGATTCGCTGATTTATTTTCAGCGCGTTTTCGCGTGTGCTAAACAGCACATGATTTTATCTCCTGTGGTTAATTAAGGGGAAAGTCATGGCTATGACTCCTTTCGTTTTAAATTTATTGCTGGCGATGTGCCTGGGCGCGGTGATTGGCGCCGAGCGCCAGTGGCGCCAACGCATGGCCGGCCTGCGCACCAATGCGCTGGTGGCGACCGGTGCGGCGGTCTTCATTCTCAGCTCTATGTCCACCGATCCGGCCAGCGCCGGCCGGGTGGCCGCGCAGATCGTCTCGGGTATCGGCTTCCTCGGCGCCGGTGTAATCATGCGTGAAGGGCTGAACATTCGCGGCCTCAACACCGCCGCCACGCTGTGGTGTTCGGCGGGGATCGGCGTCCTGTGCGGCCTGGGCCAGCATTGGGATGCGGTGGTCGCCACGCTGGTGATCCTGTGCGCCAATATCCTGCTGCGCGAGGCCGCGCAGCGCATCAACCTGCAGCCGCACCAGCAGGCGACCGATCTGGAACTGTGCTATCGCATTCAGGTGACCTGCGGCGAGCAGGATGAAATTCTGGTGCGCACCCTGATTCTGCAGGCGCTGAACGGCGTCGCCTTGCGGCTGCAATCCTTGCGCAGCGCCGATATTGCCAGCCCGGGGCAATTGGAAGTGTGCGCGGAAATTACCGCTACGCCGGCCGCGCAAAAAGAAATTGAGGGTATTGTTTGCCGCGTCAGTCTGGAAAAAAGCGTGAGTGCCGTGCGTTGGCGCGTCGCGTCCGAATTACCGGTCTGAGTAATAATATAAATATTGATTAACTTGATTATATGTTCGGTTTTATTCATGAGTACCTTGAATAACGCGGAGCATTAAGGAGGCGTTATGGACGATGACCCCGGAAGGGAAATGATTCTTGCGTGGCTGACAGGGTAATCACGCTATTCAGTCACGCTAATTAAAAAAATTCCACTCTGCGCAGAGTCACCTGTTTATCGGGCGGGATCTCCCTGTGCGCAGAACGAAAATAAGAGAATAGCGTTATGACTCAGATTAATGAAAGAATGCGTCGCCGTGATAAAGACGCGGTGACCTACGCCATTGCGCAAGAGGCGACCAACAGCATCGCCCAAACGCTGGCGAACCTGAAGTGCAACCGCAACGGCTTGACCCAGGACGATGCCGATGAGCGGCTGGAGCAGTTCGGCGCCAACCAGGTCGCCCACGACAAGGCGCCGCATGCCTTGATTCAGTTGATCAAGGCCTTTAACAACCCGTTTATCTTCGTGCTGATGGTGCTGGCTGCGATCAGTTTCTTTACCGATTATTGGCTGCCGCTCCAGAGCGGTGAAGAAACTGAACTCACCGGCGTCATTATCATTCTGACCATGGTCACGTTGAGCGGGCTGCTGCGGTTTTGGCAGGAATACCGCACCAACAAAGCGGCGGAAGCGTTGAAGTCGATGGTGCGCACCACCGCTACGGTGCTGCGCCGCAGCAGCTACAGCGCGCATCCGCTGACGCTGGAAGTGCCGATCCGCGAACTGGTGCCGGGGGATATCATTCAGCTCTCCGCCGGTGACATGGTGCCGGCCGACGTGCGTCTTATCGCCTCGCGCGATCTGTTCATCAGCCAGGCGATTTTGACCGGCGAAGCGATCCCGATCGAGAAATACGATGCCATGGGCAACGTGGCGCAGAAGTCGAGCGAAGGGGAAGTGTCCAGCGAGAACGCGCTGCTTGAGCTGTCCAATATCTGCCTGATGGGCACCAACGTCGCCAGCGGCACCGCCACGGCGGTGGTGGTGGCAACCGGCGGGCGCACTTACTTCGGCTCGCTGGCCAAGTCGATCGTCGGTTCGCGGGCGCAAACCGCGTTCGATCGCGGGGTGAACAGCGTCAGCTGGCTGCTGATTCGCTTCATGCTGGTGATGGTGCCGGTGGTGTTGCTGATCAACGGCTTCACCAAAGGCGACTGGAGCGAGGCGGCGCTGTTCGCACTGGCGGTGGCGGTCGGCCTGACGCCGGAAATGCTGCCGATGATCGTCAGCTCCAACCTGGCGAAAGGGGCGATCGCCATGTCACGCCGCAAGGTGGTGGTGAAGCGCCTGAACGCCATTCAGAACTTCGGCGCCATGGACGTGCTCTGCACCGACAAGACCGGCACCCTGACCCAGGATCGCATCATTCTCGAGCACCACATCGACGTCACTGGCGCCAGGGATAACGAGGTGTTGCACCTGGCCTGGCTGAACAGCTTCCATCAGAGCGGCATGAAGAACCTGATGGACCAGGCGGTGATCCGCTTTGGCCGCGGCAAACCGGGGATCGAAGCCCTGGGCCGTTTCAGCAAGGTGGATGAGCTGCCGTTCGATTTCGTGCGCCGCCGTTTGTCGATCGTGGTGGCGGACGAAAATGGCACGCAGCAGCTGATCTGTAAGGGCGCGGTAGAGGAGATGCTCGAGATCGCCACCCACGTGCGCGAAGGCGACAAAACGCTGGAACTGGACGACGCGCGCCGTGCGGCGCTGCAGGCGCTGGCCCGCGAGTATAACGAAGACGGTTTCCGCGTGCTGGTGCTGGCGACGCGCGAGCTGGATGCGCAGCGCCCGGCCGAACCGCTGAGCGTGGCCGACGAGCGCGACATGGTGGTGCAAGGGCTGCTGACTTTCCTCGATCCGCCGAAGGAGAGCGCGCAGCAGGCGATCGCCGCACTGCAGGAAAACGGCGTGACGGTGAAGGTGCTGACCGGCGACAACCCGGTGATCACCTGCAAGATTTGCCGCGATGTCGGGCTGGAGCCGGGTGAGCCGCTCTCCGGGCTGCAGATTGAACAGATGGATGACGAAGAGTTGGCGCGCGAAGTGGAACAGCGTACGGTCTTCACCAAGCTGACGCCGCTGCAAAAATCGCGGGTGCTGAAAATGCTGCAGAGCAACGGCCATACCGTCGGCTTCCTCGGCGACGGCATCAACGATGCGCCGGCGCTGCGCGATGCCGACGTCGGCATTTCGGTCGACACCGGCACCGACATCGCCAAGGAGTCGGCGGACATCATCCTGTTGGAAAAGAATCTGATGGTGCTGGAAGAGGGGGTGATCAAAGGGCGCGAGACCTTCGGCAATATCATCAAGTACCTGAACATGACCGCCAGCTCCAACTTCGGCAACGTGTTTTCGGTGCTGGTGGCCAGCGCCTTCATCCCGTTCCTGCCGATGCTGGCGATCCACCTGTTGATTCAAAATCTGATGTACGACATTTCCCAGCTGTCGCTGCCGTGGGACAAGATGGACAAAGAGTTCCTGCGCAAGCCGCGCAAGTGGGATTCCAAAAACATCGGGCGCTTTATGCTGTGGATTGGGCCGACCTCGTCGATCTTCGATATTACGACCTATGCGCTGATGTGGTACGTGTTCGCCGCCAACAGCGTAGAACACCAGGCGCTGTTCCAGTCCGGCTGGTTCATTGAGGGGCTGCTGTCGCAAACGCTGGTGGTGCATATGCTGCGCACCCAGAAGATCCCGTTCATTCAGAGCACCGCGGCGCTGCCGGTGTTGCTGACCACCGGGTTGGTGATGGCGCTCGGCATCTACATTCCGTTCTCACCGCTCGGCGCCCTGGTTGGCCTGCAGCCGCTGCCGTGGGAATACTTCCCGTGGTTGGCCGCAACGCTGGTCAGCTACTGCGTGGTCGCGCAGTTGATGAAGCGTTTCTATATCCGCCGCTTTGGCGAGTGGCTCTAAGCCGCCTCGGCGTTCACTTCGGGGGCGAAATTTTTCGCCCCCGCACCGCTACAGCAGTTTGTTGACCAGCAGGCCGAGCATGATGGTCAGCGTGAAGGAAAACAGCGTGCCGAGCAGCACATACTCGGTACGCATCTTATCGTCGCTCTGGCGCAGATCGCCGAAACGGAAGATAGATTTGGCCGCCAGTAAAAAACCGATCGCCGGAATTTGCCCCAGCAGCACGAAGGTCAGGATCAGCGTTCTTTCCAGGTAGCCAATCTGTTTGCCCGCGCGCAGCAGCGAGTCGTTGTCGGCCTTGGCCGAAGGCGGCATTTGCGGCGTCCAGTGCGCCAGCAGTTGCCCAATCAGCAGGCTCATCGGCAGATAAATCAGGCTGTAGGCCACCAGCACCAGGCCGGTTTGCCAACGCCCCAGCTGCCGCCCCAGCGCGGCGAGCAGTTCACCGGCATTCGGCGTCAGCCCCAGCCACAGCAAGGCGATCACCGCCAGATGCAATCCCTGATCGAGCAGAAAGCTGCGGGCCGGGCTCAGACGGTTCATCGCGGTGACTTTCAGCAAATCGATCAGGTAGTGGCTGACGGCGATGGCCAGCAGGCTGGCCAGCACCTGCAGTGAAGAAAGCCCGCCGTGCAGCAGGCCGAAACCGGCCACCGCCCAGGCGGCCAGCACCCCGTGCAGCAACGCGTGCAACAGCAGAAAACGCGAACGCGCGCGATGTTGGATTTTATCTTCCACCCAACTCAGCGGCTGCAGCGGAAAATCCGCCAGCAGATGGACGAGCAACAGCCAGGCCAGCAAAGGCGCATAGGTCAGATCCATGGTCAGACGATCCTGTTAATGGCGTGAATAAACCGCATGATTTCCTCGTAGGCCGCGCGTTTCAGCGCGGCGGAGACCGTGGAGGCGGCTTTTTGCAGCTGGTCCGCCACGGCGGCGCCGCTGTCGGCGAACATTCTCGCCTGAACGATGCGCGCTTCGGCCTGTGACAGGCGGCCAATCACATGATCTAACATCGGCAGCAGATCGCTGACAATGGTGTTTGTCCGATCGTTGTCGGTTTTCAGAGCCAGCCGGCAATTTTTTGCCATGGCGTCCAGCGCGCTGCCGGAGTTGATAAAGGCGCTGCCGTAACCGGCGGCGTCGGGCCGTTGGCTACCCAGCCCGACGGCGATGCGCGCATCCCAGTGCGCGGCGCCCATCGCCCGCAGCGCGAGGCGTATGTACACCGCCAGCAACAGCCCGTCCTCCGGGGCGGCCTGCGCCTGGAAGGCATCGCCGCGAAAGATTTCCACCTGATGCAGCCGCCCGTCACGCCGCAGCCGATCGAGCAGGTTATGCAGCCCATTGAGGTAGTTGACGGTGTCTGATCGGCGGGAATCGACCAGATCGCCGCTGATTACGCTGATTGGCGTCGGCATGGCGTGTTCCATTATTTGCGGAGGGATGACTATAAATTCGCACCTGGATACGAATATGTCAATAATTCGCCTCTAGGTACGAATTTATGGGGTTTTCGCCTGTGAGGGCGAAACGGGCAGGATGAGGAACGTGGGATGAACGGCCGGGAATGCGCGGGCCTGCCAGGCTCGCCACCGGCGGCGTAGAGGGGAAATGGCCGGCAACCGGCTGTTCAGAAGCTTTTAACCAGCACGTCACGCGGCATTTCGCTGCCGTGTTTCAGCAGATGCTCAAACGATCGCTCGCTGCTTTTCAGCTGCTGCAAAAACTCCTGCGGCGACAGATCGTGCTTTTTGCCGCTCATGTAAGCCAGCGCCAGTTCTTTTGCCTGATAGCGGGAGAAGTTGTACATGGTGTCCTCGATACGGTGAATGTCAGTGCTCACGATTGTAGCGAAAGAGCACATAATGAACAGCGGCTTTGGCGTATGGAATCGATAGCCGAAACTTAACTTGCAGGCTGCAACAGCTCATCGCACAGGCGCTTGATCACCTGAGCTTGCGGCAGGCCGTTGTGCAACATCTGGCGGATATGCTCCGAATCGCTGATGCCCTGGCGGACATGGCGCTCGACGGCCTGCAGCAGGGCACGATCCTCCCGTCGCTCGGCAAAACCGCTCAGCGCTTCGAGAGTGTGCAGGATGTGGGCGGTCAGGCTGCTGCGGCGCAGCGTCGCGGGATCGACGTATTCGGCGGCAAAGCCGCTGCGATAGGCGTTGATCTTGTTGTAATTGGTGAAGGCATCGTATTCCGGCGCGATCGGTGAGCGGTGCTGCAACAGAAAATCGGCCAGCAGGCGGCAGTAACCGACCAGCAGCACGGCGTGGGTGAGGCGCAGCGGTGTATCGCAGATGCGGATCTCTACCGTGCCCAGCTCCGGTTTTGGCCGCGCATCCCAGTAAATATCCTTGACGCTTTCAATCACGCCTGCGGCATTCAACCGTTCGTAGTAGGCGTTGAATTCATGCCAGCTGTAGATGTGTTCCAGGCATCCGTAGTTGGGGAAGGAGTTCTGGGCGCTGAAGCGGGAACTGGCAAAGCACGTGTCGACCCCCTGATACAGCGGCGACGAGGCGCTGAGCGCGATCAACTGCGGAAAGTAGGGCGTCAGCGCATGGCACAGGTACATCGCTTCGTCCCCGTCGTTGACGCCGAGGTGAATGTGTTGGCCGAACACGCAGGCCAGCTTGGAGAGATAGCCAAAACGGCTGGCCAGCTGCCTGTAGCGCGCGTTGTCGCTGATGACCTGCTTGCGCCAGTCGTTGCTCAGGTGGCGGCCACCGCCGCAGACGTCACAGCCCAGGCGCTGCGCGCTGCGTCGGACGGTATGGGTCAGGGCGCGCAGCTCGGTGTGCAGCTCATCGAGATCGCGGTGCACCGAGCTGTTCAGCTCCACCATCGATTTGGTGAGCTCATGCTTGACGCGCCGGCGGTCGCCGACCGCGCTGACCACCCGATCGGCTCGATCCGTAAGGTCGTAGTGCTCGGCATCGACCAGCTGTAACTCTATTTCGGTGCCGATGGAGAGTCTTTCCGAACGTTTGAATGTGAGCGGCATGGTACCTCCTTCCTGCAAGAACGGCATAAAGATAAGTATATGTCTCGGTGAGGAGGGCAACGTTTTGCATTTTATATTTGTTTTTTCGCATGTGAAGCTGGTATCTTCACGAGCGAGTTGTGGTGAAGAGAAAGGTTAACGGGAGTGTGACATGTCGTCATTGACGCCGCTGAAGCTGTTTAAAAACCTGTCTGACGAGACGCGTCTGACCTTGGTGCTGCTGTTGCGCCACGCCGGTGAACTGTGCGTGTGCGAGCTGTCGGGCGCACTGGCGCTGCCGCAACCCAAGATTTCAAGGCATCTGGCGATGCTGCGTGAAAGCGGGCTGCTGCTCGATCGGCGCGAGGGTAAATGGATACATTATCGCCTGTCGCCGCATATGCCGGCCTGGGCGGCGGCGATTATTGAGCAGGCTTATCAGTGCCGGCCAGAACAGATGACGGAGTTAGCGCAACGCGTGGCGAAAGGTTGCCCGTAACGGTAAAAAATTTACGCAAACACATATGAAAAATCGAATATGTAAACTTAAAGGGGCGGAAGGACAGCGATGATAGTGGCAGGGGCGATCTTTATTCTGACGTTGATCTTGGTCATCTGGCAACCGAAGGGGCTGGGTATTGGCTGGAGTGCGTCGATCGGGGCGGGATTGGCATTATTGAGCGGCGTGGTGCACGTCGGCGACATCCCCGTGGTATGGCAGATAGTCTGGAATGCGACTGCGACCTTTATCGCCGTCATCATCATCAGCCTGTTGCTGGATGAAAGCGGCTTTTTTGCCTGGGCCGCCTTGCACGTCGCGCGCTGGGGCAACGGCAAGGGCCGCTGGCTGTTTACCTATATGCTCCTGTTGGGCGCGGCGGTGGCGGCGCTGTTCGCCAATGACGGCGCCGCGTTAATCCTCACGCCGATCGTGATCGCCATGCTGTCGGCGCTCGGTTTTCGTCCTGCGGCGGTGCTGGCTTTCGTCATGGCGGCGGGTTTTATCGCCGATACCGCCAGCCTGCCGCTGGTGGTGTCCAACCTGGTGAATATCGTTTCGGCGGATTTCTTCCACTTGGGCTTTACGGAGTATGCGGCGGTGATGGTGCCGGTCAACCTCGTCGCCGTGGCGGCGACGCTGGTGATGTTGCATTTGTTCTTCCGCAAGGATATTCCGCCGGGCTACGCGTTGACGCGTTTACCGGTACCGCGGGAAGCGATCCGCGATCGCGCGACGTTTCGAGCCGGTTGGGCGGTATTGGCGCTGTTGCTGATCGGCTTTTTCGCCCTGGAACCGCTCGGCGTGCCGGTGAGTTTGGTCGCCGCCTGCGGCGCGCTGGTGCTGCTGGCGGTAGCGAAACGCGGGCGGGCGATCGATACCGGCAAAGTGCTGCGCGGGGCGCCCTGGCAGATCGTGATTTTCTCGCTGGGTATGTATCTGGTGGTCTATGGGCTGCGCAATGCCGGCCTGACCGATCTGCTGTCCGGCGTGCTGGATGCGCTGGCGCGGCAGGGGCTGTGGGCGGCGACGCTCGGCACCGGCTTCCTGAGCGCGTTTCTCTCTTCCGTCATGAATAACATGCCGACGGTTCTGGTAGGGGCGCTGTCGATCGACGGCAGCAGCGCGGAAGGCGTCATCAGGCAGGCGATGATTTACGCTAACGTCATCGGCAGCGATCTCGGCCCCAAAATCACCCCGATCGGCAGCCTGGCCACGTTGCTGTGGCTGCATGTGTTGGCAAGGAAAAACATCGTCATTACCTGGGGCTATTACTTCCGCGTGGGACTGGTGATGACGCTGCCAATTCTGTTCGTCACCCTGGCCGCGCTGGTGCTGCGGCTGTCCGTTTTGCCATAACCGGAGCAACTGACATGAGCGACATCAAAATTTATCACAACCCGGCCTGCGGCACGTCGCGCAATACGTTGGCGCTGATCCGCAACAGCGGCGCTGAGCCGGAGGTGATTCTGTATCTGGAAACGCCCCCCAGCCGCGAACGGTTGATTGCGTTGCTGGCCGACATGAACATGACGCCGCGCGCGTTGTTGCGTAAAAACGTCGAGCCTTACGCCGAGCTGCGGCTGGACGACGGCGCCTGGAGCGACGATCAACTGATCGACTTCATGGTGCAACAGCCGCTCCTGATCAATCGCCCCATCGTGGTGACGCCGCTTGGCACGCGCCTGTGCCGTCCGTCGGAGGCGGTGTTGGAGATTCTGCCGGATCCGCAGCGCGGCGCCTTCAGCAAAGAGGACGGCGAGCCGGTGATCGACGCGCAGGGCCGCAGGATAACCAAAGGCTGATCGCTGCGGCCCTGCGCCTGTTTCATCCCAAATCGCCGCCGGCGACCGGCAGCACCGTTCCGTTAATGTAACTGGCTTCGGCGCTGGCGAGGAACAGAATAGCGGCGGCTTGTTCATCGACGCTGCCGTAGCGGTGCATCAGACTGCTGTCGAGCGTTTGCTCAACCACCTGCCGATACCACCGTTCCTCCTGCTGCGTCGGAGATTCGCGATTGCGTGGCGTCAGCCGCGGCGGCGCTTCGGTGCCGCCCGGCGCCGTGGCGTTGATGCGAATGCCGGCTCCAGCGTATTCAAAGGCCAGTGATTGGGTCAGGGCGTTGACGCCGCCTTTGGCTGCGGAATAGGGAACGCGATTGACGCCGCGCGTGGCGACCGAAGAAACGTTGACGATCACTCCGCTCCCCTGCGCCAGCATATGCGGCAACGCGGCGCGGCAACCCCATAGCGTCGGGAACAACGAGCGCCGAATCTCCGCCTCAATCTGTTGCGGCGCATAGTCGGCAAATGGTCGCGCCCAGATGGTGCCGCCCACATTGTTCACCATAATATCCACGCGCCCAAAGTGCTGTTGCACCTGATCCAGCGCCTCGCGTGCTTCTTCCCAGTGCTCCAAATCGGCCTGCAGGGCGATGATATCGGTGCCGCGTTCGCGTAAAACGGCTACGACCTCCTCCAGATAGGGGGTGCGATCGATCAGCGCCAAACTCGCCCCTTCCCGAGCCGCGCGTTCGGCCACCGCTTTGCCGATGCCTTGAGCGGCACCGGTTATCGCCATTACCTGGCCGCTGAAACGTGACTTATCCATGGTCAACTCCTCTGATCGGCCTGGCTGGGGGCGAACTTCTCATAATGGAAGCTATTCGGGATAAAGGCGCGTCGCTGGAAATCGCCAAGCACCGCTTCCACCATCGGCGGCGGCCCACACAGGTACACGTCCAGGTCACCCTTATTGAGCAGGCTTTCGTCGAGATGCTGGGTGACATAGCCTTTATGCGGCGACAGCGACACCTCACTGGCTACACAGCTCAGATAGCTGAAATTCGGCAGGCGCCGGCGATATGTCTCCAGCTGTTCCAGCTTGACCAGATCGTGGTCATGGGTGACGCCGTAGATCAGATGCACCGGCTGTTTGCTGCCGCCGAGTGCCAGATGTTCCAGCATGGAAAGGAACGGCGCCAGCCCGGTGCCGCCGGCCAGAAATAACATTGGCCGCACCGGCGTGCGCAAATAGAAACTGCCCTGCGGGCCGCGCAGACGGATCGCGTCGCCGGGTCTCGCCTGTTCAGTCAGATAACGGCTCATTATGCCGCCGGGCACGTTACGCAGCAGAAAAGAGAGTTGCCGGCTACCGGGCGGCGAACTGAACGAATAGGCGCGGCTGACCACGCTACCGGGAACGTCGATATTCACATATTGTCCCGGCAGGAACGCGATGCCCCGCTCATCATCCAGCGTCAGGCAGAACTCGATGGCGCTGTCCGACAGGGCGGTGGCGGAGGTGACGGTGGCGGTAAACATTTCGCTGGCGGTTTTACACATCGTCGAGGGCATCGGCACCTCAATGACGCAGTCCGAGAGCGGCACCATCTGACAGGTCAATACCCGCCGCTGTGCGGCTTCCTGCTCTGACAGCGCCTCTTCCAGGTAGTCATCGCCCAACTGATACTCTCCTTGCTCACAGTGGCATTTACAGGTGCCGCATACGCCGTCCGAGCAGTCCATCGGCAGGTTGATCTTTTGTCGGTAGGCGGCGTCGAGTACTCTTTCATTCGGATTGCATTGAATAAAGCGGCTGACACCGTCTTCAAAATTAAGGGCAACGGTAAAAGACATACCTCACCTCCTGTATTAAAGATGATAAATATCAATAACATGATTGATATAGTCATTATCCAGACGAATTTTTTTGCGCTTAATTTGCAGCGCATCCCCGGTAAGATCTATCCACAAACGGGTTGAGCCGAAATAAGTGTCCGTGTGGTTGTAGCGGTGATAGAAGGTGGCCCAGTGGTAGTTCACCTCGGCCTGTTCCGCACCGGAGGATAACAGCTCCACGTTGCTGATAAGATGCACCGTACGCGGCTCCGGCATGCTGCTGGCGGCTGAGCGTTCGGTTTTTATGCGGTAAACGCGATCTTCCAGGCCTTCGCGATTGGCGTAATAAATCAGCGAAATCTCGCTGTGGGGATCCGTCGTCTGGCGATCGTCGTCAGCCCAGGCCGGCATCCAATATTCGACCTGCGGATGGTAGCAGGCCAGCCAGTCATCCCACTGCCGGTCATCCAGCAGGCGTGCTTCGCGGTACAGAAATTGTTCCACCCGCTGTTGCAGGTTACATGTACTCATTGCGCCACCTCGTCGTTTCGTTGCTGGCGCTCCAGCTGGCGCAGCAGAATGTTTTGCCAATGATGATGCTGACTGAGATACAGGGCTTCATCTTCCGGGCGGGGGCCGGTCATGTCAGGCACGATCCCCAGCGCTTTGGCGTTGTCGTCAGCCTGGCCCTCCAGCCAGCGGGTAGCGCCGCGGCTCAGATCGCTCCAGGGCATGTTGCCGGCGTTGAACCCCAGCTGGCAGGCGCGGAATTCCTCCAGGTCGTCCGGCGTACCCATGCCGCTGACGTTGAAGAAATCCTCATACTGACGAATGCGCAAGGCTCGCTCGTCGGCGTTTTCGCCCTTCGGCGCAAAGCAGAATACGGTCACTTCGGTTTTATTGACGGCAATCGGGCGCACTACGCGCAACTGGCTGGAAAGCTGGTCCATGATGTACAGATTGGGGTAAAGGCACAGGTTGCGGGTTTGGTTCACCATCAGGTCGGCACGGTGTGCGCCGAACGCGTCGTTCAAACGGGTGAAGTGCCGATAAATGGGGCGCGACTCCGGGTTCAGCACCCGGGTCCACAACAGCAGATGACCATTCTTGAAGCCGTAGGCTCCGCCGTCGTTTTTTGACGACCAGCAGTTGGCGTCCATGGTTTGGGTGCCGCTGGCGGCATCCCGATGCGCCATGGTGGAGACATAGTTCCAGTGCACCACGCTGACGTGGTAACCGTCCGCACCGTTCTCCATCTGCAGTTTCCAGTTGCCGTCGAAGGTGTAGGAGGATGAGCCGCGCAGAACTTCCAGCCCGCTCTCAGCCTGATCGATGATGAGATCGAGGATCTGCCGCGTTTCGCCCAAATAGTCCTCCAGCGGTTGCACCTCATCACTCAGGCTGCCGAACAGAAATCCGCGATAAGACTCAAAACGCGGCAGCTGCTTCACATCATGTGAGCCGTCCTGCTTGAAACAGGGAGGATAAGCGCCGGTTTTCTCGTCCTTGGCTTTCAGCAGGTGGCCGGCGTTATTGAAGGTCCAGCCGTGGAAGGGGCAGGTGAAGGTACTTTTATTGCCGGCCTTGCGGCTGGCCAACATCGCGCCACGGTGCGAGCAACTATTGATCATGGCATGCAGCCGCATGTCTTTGTCGCGCGTGATGATCACCGGCTGACGCCCAATGGTGAGCGTGTAATAATCGCCTGAGTTGGCGATTTGGCTTTCATGCGCCAGATAAATCCAATTGCCTTCGAAAATGGCTTTCATTTCGAGTTCAAACAGCGCCTCATCGGTAAAAATACCGCGATTGCACTGATATATGCCATTTTCTTTATCAATAATTAAAGCGTGATTTATTTTTTCTTTCAGCTTGGATATTGTCGGATTCAATAATGAATGCATATTCATGGCCTCATGGAAAATGGATAGACGGGGCAGTGGGCAATCAATAACCGATTGCCCGTTATTAGCGTCGCTATTCTTTTGTGCGAAAAATATTAATCTTGCAGCGCGCGAGGGCGATTTATTCTGTTCTGTTCGATGCGGTCCGCCGCGGCATAAAGCGTAAAATCAAACTGCACTTCGGTATGCGGGCCGGGCAGATCGCGTTTTGCCGCCAGCGCCGGATCGGTGATTTTCACCGGGTTGGCGATCAGCTCATCGCGGGTAGCGAAAGCGAAGTCATCCCACAGATAACGGTCGCCATTGAGATTGATTTGCGTCGTCAGGTGTTTATGCGCCGGTGCGGAGACGAAGAAATGAATATGCGCCGGACGGTTGCCGTGGCGCCCCAGTCGATTGAGCAAAGCCTGGGTGGGCCCGTCGGGTGGACAGCCGTAGCCCGACGGCACGATGCTGCGCGCCGCGTAGCGGCCATCGGCGTCGGTGGTTATCCGCCGGCGCAGGTTGAAGCCGCTCTGCGATTTATCGAAGAAAGAGTAGTTGCCCAACGTGTTGGCGTGCCAAATATCAACCACCGCCCCCGCCAGCGGCTTGCCGTCGGCGCCTTTGACCTGGCCGTGCAGCCACATCACCTCGCCGTCGTCGTCGCCGTCATCCATCCGCGCGAAGCCGGCGCTCACTGGCGCATTGGCCACATACAGCGGCCCCTCGATGGTGCGTGGCGTACCGCCGCTCAGCCCTTGTTGGCGCTCGCGCTCGTCGTCGCGCAGATCGAGGTAGTGTTCCAGCCCCAAGCCGGCGGCCAGGAGCGCCGCCTCTTGACGTTCGCCCAAGACGTGCAGATAGTTGATCGCCTGCCAGAATTCTTCAGGGGAAATATCATAGCGATCGATGAGCTGACAAATATCGCCCAGCAGATGATGCATGATTTTTTTGAAACGCGGATCACCGTTGTCATTAGTAAAACCGCTGCTGATTTCCAGCAATTTGATAATGTCTTGACGTTGATTGAAGGATATAGACATTGCGAATTCCTCATTGCTTATAATGTAGGTTATACAGAGAACAGGAATTAACAGCTAACCTTGCGGGTTATTATCCCGGTATTTTATTTGTCATCGTCGCGGATCGATGACGGGTGTCGGCATAACGCCGTTACGCGAATTTTCATATAAGGGTAAAGCGGCAGGGCGAATAACAGCTCGTGCAGCTCGGCATTGCTTTCCACATCGAAAATGCTGACATTGGCGTAGCTACCGGCTACGCGCCAAAGATGTCGCCATTTTCCGCTCGCCTGCAGGGTTTGCGAATATGCTTTTTCGCGCGTTTTTATTTCGTCGGCGAGCGCTTTAGGCATATCGAGCGGTAATTTCACGACCATTTCAACTTTGAATAGCATGGCGTAGTCCCTCGTGGTTATTTGCGTCGATAAAAGCGCAGTTTGTCTTCATCGATATCGACCCCCAGGCCCGGGCCTGACGGCAGACTGACGTGACCGTTGGCGAAACGCAGCGGCGTGGTGACCACGTCGTCTTTCAGCAACAGCGGGCCGAACATCTCGCTGCCCCAGTCCAGCTTCAGCGTCGACCAGGCGTGCAGCGAGGCGACGGTGCCCAGCGTGCCTTCCAGCATGGTGCCGCCATAGACGCCGACTCCGGCGGCCTGTGCGACCTGCGCCAGTTTCAGCGCCTGCGCCGGGCCGCCGGCCTTGGCTATCTTCAGCGCGTAGGCGCCGGTAAAGCCGCCCGCAGCCAATGCATAACCGTCGTGAGCGTCGGCCACCGCTTCGTCGGCCAGGATCGGCAGAGTGAAGCGCTGACTGAGCCGGATTAACGCCGTGCGATCCCATTGCGGCACCGGCTGTTCGACCAGATCGATGCCGATCTGCTGCAGCGCCGCCATTCCGCGTACGGCGGTGGCGGCATCCCAGGCCTGGTTAACATCGACGCGAATGCTGATCTCCGGCCCCAGCGCTTGCTTGATAGCCTGGGTGTGGCGCAGATCTTCCTCCAGTGGCCGGGCGCCGATCTTCAACTTGAAGGCGCGATGACGGTCTTCCGCCAACAGGCGTTGCCCTTCGATGATATCTTGCTGCGTATCGCCGCTGGCCAACGTCCACAGCACCGGCAGGGTGTTGCTGAGCGCGCCGCCGAGCAGGGTGCTGACCGGCAGGCCGAGGCGTTTGCCCTGGGCATCGAGAAAGGCGGTTTCCAGCGCCGACTTGGCAAAGGTATTGCCCTGGACCTGGCCATTCATCAACGCAACCAACGGCGCCAGACCGCTGAAGCTTTTGCCGCTCAGCAGCGGCGCGAGGTAGCCGTCGATCGCCGACTTGATCCCCTCCGGGCTTTGCGGGCCGTAGCTCAGCCCGCCGATGGTGGTGGCTTCCCCCCAGCCGATCAGGCCGTCGGCGCAGGTCATGCGCACCAGCGTCAGCGTTTGGCAGCCCATCGTGGCCATCGACAATTTGTGTGGCCGAATAGTGGGAATATCCACCAGCCAGCTGTCGATGCGTTCAATGCGAAGTTCCATGCTTCATTCCTTTTCAGTAAGAAACTCGACAACGCAGCGGTTGAAGAGATCCGGACAGGCGATGTTGGAAATATGCGATGTCGGCAACCGCCGCAGATCGGCGAGTGGCGCATTGGCGACTAAAAACTCGGCGTCCGCCACCGTCGTGACCGGATCTTGCTCACCGGCAATCACCCGCATCGGCCGCGTCATCAAGGCAACCTCGGCGCGCAGGTCGGCCTGCGCCAGCGCCTCGCAGCAGGCGGCGTATCCCTGCGGATTACCGGCCGCCAGGGCCGCCACCAGCGCAGCCACCTGCTCGGGGTGGCGCTGCGCGAATGCCGCGCAGAACCAGCGCGCGGGTGAGGCGGCGGCGATCGGCGCCAACCCGTGTTCCCGTACCTGCTGCGCGCGTTGTCGCCAGCCTTCGGCGTTGCCGATGCGGGCGGCGGTATTGGCGACCACCAGCCGTCCGATGCGCTCGGGGTGATAACGACTGAGCCAGAGCCCGGTCAATCCTCCCATCGAAATGCCGCAAAAATGGGCGTTCGGCGCATCCAAATGGTCGAGCAGGGCGATGACGTCTTCAGCCAACTGCTGCAGTTGCAGCGGCGCTTTCGCCAACGGGGTGGCTCCGTGGCCGCGCTGGTTGTAGCGCAATAGGCGAAAGCGTTCGGTCAGCGCCGCCAACTGCGGTTGCCACATCTCGAAGGTGGTGCCCAGCGAGTTGGACAGCACCAGTAGCGGTGCGTCGGCCGGGCCGTCGAGGCGATATTCAATATCCATGATTGACCTCATACCCGTTCGATAATCAGTGCAATGCCCTGGCCGACGCCGATGCACATGGTGCACAGCCCGTAGCGCCCGCGCGTTTTTCGCAGTTGCCAGGCGGCGTTCATCACCAGCCGGCCACCGGAGGCGCCCAGAGGATGGCCGAGCGCAATCGCGCCGCCGTTCGGGTTCACCTGCGGCGCATCGTCGCGCAGTCCCAGCTCGCGGGTCACCGCCAGCGCTTGCGCGGCGAAGGCTTCGTTCAGTTCGATCACGTCCATCTGTTCGAGGGTCAGGCCGGCAATATGCAACACTTTGCGCACCGCCGCCGCCGGTGCAAAGCCCATGATCGCCGGTTCGATGCCGGTGACGGCGCTGGCAATGATGCGTGCCATTGGCCGCAGGCCATGGCGAGCCACGCTGCGCTCGCCGGCCAGCAGCAACGCGCAGGCGCCGTCGTTCAGGCCGGATGCGTTGCCGGCCGTAATGCTGCCCTGCGGGGCGACCACCGGCCTGAGTTTTTCCAGTGCGGCTAAGGTGGTGGCGCGCGGATGTTCGTCCTGGTTGAAGGTCAGCGGCTCGCCTTTCTTCTGCGGGATAAGCACCTCGATCAGTTGGTCGCTGTAAAAGCCGCTTTCCTGTGCGGCGGCGGTGCGTTGCTGGCTGCGCAGGGCGAAGGCGTCCTGATCGCGACGGCTGATACCGAATTGCGACGCCACGTTTTCGGCGGTCTGCGGCATCGTGTCCACGCCGTACAGCGCCTGCATCTGTGGGTTGATAAAACGCCAGCCCATGGTGGTGTCTTCAATCTTCATCGTGCGGCTGAAGGCGCTTTCCGCCTTGCCCATCACATAAGGCGCCCGCGACATGCTTTCCACGCCGCCGGCGATCATCAGCTCGCTCTCGCCGGTTCTGATGGCGCGCGCCGCAGCTGCTACCGCATCCAGGCTGGATCCGCACAGGCGATTGATGGTGCAGCCGGGCACCTGCACCGGCAGGCCGGCGAGCAGCAGCGCCATGCGCGCGACATTGCGGTTGTCTTCCCCCGCCTGATTGGCGCAGCCGAACAACACGTCGTCCACCTGGCTCCAGTCGAGCGTCGGATGGCGTGCCTGCAGCGCTTTCAACGGCAGAGCGGCCAAGTCGTCGGCGCGTATGCCGGCCAGGCTCCCATTGAGGCGACCGAAGGGCGTGCGGACGGCGTCACACAGATAAGCTGGATTCATGGCGCGGTTCCCCGTGTTGAAGGGTGAAAGTCAGTTCGACCGGGGTGACGTCCTGCAGTTGTTGCGGGGTCAGGCCGGCAAATATTTCACGCACCACCAGTCCCTGGGGAGTGACGTCCATCACCGCCAGATCGCTGTAGATGCGGTCGATGCAGCCGACGCCGGTTAACGGATAGCTGCATTGGCGGACGATTTTGCATTCACCCGTTTTGGTCAGGTGTTCGGTCATCACAAACACCTGGCGTGCGCCGATCGCCAGATCCATCGCGCCGCCGACCGCCGGAATCGCCCCCGGTGCGCCAGTGCTCCAGTTCGCCAGATCGCCGCGTTCGGAGACCTGATAGGCGCCCAGCACGCAAATATCCAGGTGGCCGCCGCGCATCATGGCGAAAGAGTCGCCGTGGTGGAAAAAGCAGCCGCCTTTCAGCAGCGTAACCGGTTGTTTGCCGGCATTGATCAATTCCGGGTCCTCTTCGCCCGGCGTTGGCGCCGGGCCCATGCCGAGAATGCCGTTTTCGCTGTGCAGGAAGATCTCTTTATCGGCCGGCAGATAGTTGGCGATCTGGGTTGGAATGCCGATACCGAGATTGACGTAGGCGCCTTCGGGAATATCGCGCGCGATGCGCTCAGCCAGCTGTTGATGGGTCAGTTTGCTCATGATGCGTTCCTTAAGCCGAAAGCTGGGCTGCACGGGGAGAAGAGGGCACCAGACGCTGCACGAAGATGCCGGGCGTGATGATGTTTTCCGGATCCAGTTCGCCCAACGGCACCATATGGTTGACTTCGACGATGGTGCAGTTGGCGGCCATCGCCATAATCGGCCCGAAGTTGCGCCCGGTTTTGTCATAGCGGAGGTTGCCCCAACGGTCGGCTTGTTCTGCCTTGATCAGCGCGAAGTCGGCCTTCAGCGGCAGTTCGAAAACGTATCGGCGGCCGTCGATCTCGCGGGTTTCCTTTCCTTCCGCCAATTGGGTGCCATAGCCGGTCGGGGTATAAAAACCGCCGATCCCGGCGCCGGCGGCCTGGATGCGCGCCGCCAGATTGCCTTGCGGAACCAGCTCCAGTTCCAACTCGCCGCGGCGGTAGAGGTCGTCAAACACCCAAGAATCTGCCTGCCGTGGGAAAGAACACACCACTTTGCGCACACAGCCGGCTTTCAGCAGAGCCGCCAGGCCAAAATCGCCGTTACCGGCATTGTTGCTGATCAGCGTAAGCGCGCGTGGCCGGCGACGGATCAGCGCATCCAGCAGTGCGTAGGGCTGCCCGGCCGGACCGAATCCTCCGACCATAAGGGTGGCGCCATCCGGAATATCTGCGACGGCGGCGTCTGCGGACGCCATGCTTTTATCTATCATCAGTTCTCCTCAAGGCTCGGTTAGGACGTTGCGCCAACAACCAGCGGGTTTGAAATTAACCTAGAGGATGAAAAAAGCATCAGCAAGTGCGAATATCAGAACATTGTGCGATTATCGGTGCATTGAGGTTTTAGGTCTGCATTTTGTGATGCAGGCGGCTAAATTGGCATCGGATGTGATACGCAGGGCTTTGCTGCCGTATTGAGCGTGTAAATTGAGAGCAGATACTAATGGGAGGCCTGAATGAGTGAAGTTCCTGAATTTGGCACCGAAGAACTGCGTCGGCTGCAGGAGATCGGTGATTTAAGCAACGACCAGTACAAGGGCGATCCTAATTTTATGGCCTCGCTGGCCAGAGGGCTGGAGGTGTTGCAGGCCTTCAAGCCACAGTATTCGCAGATGTCGGTGTCAGAGATCAGTCAACAAACCGGCATTCCGCGCGCAGCGGTGCGCCGTTGTTTGTATACCCTACGAGCGCTGGGATTCGTGCATTGTCCCGATGGGCGCCACTATCGCTTGCTGCCGCGTGTGCTAACTATCGGTCACGCTTATCTTTCCTCTTCCGAGCTGGCGAAGGCGGCGCAAAACTCGCTGGACTATCTCAGCAAATTGCTTAATGAATCCTGCTCGGTGGCGACGCTGGATGGCGATAACATTTTGTATATCGCCCGGGCCTCGGTTAAACGCATCATGACTATCGATCTGGGGCGCGGCAGCCGTCTGCCGGCCTATGCGACGTCGATGGGGCTGGTGTTGCTCAGCGCGCTGGACGAGGGAGAGCTGGAGGATTATCTGTCGCGGGTCACTTTCGAACCGCTGACCGAGTTTACCGTCACCTGTGCGGAGCAGCTGCAGGAACAGTTAGCCAGAGTTCGCAGACAGGGGTATGCCATCAACGATCAACAGTTAGAGATCGGCCTGCGTTCCATTGCGGTGCCGATGCATTCACGCAAAGGCGGGGTTGTGGCGGCAATGAACGTCGGCGTCAATGCGTCGCAGATCTCGGCGGCGGAGCTGCGCGAACGAGTGCTGCCGCAGCTGCAGCGCACGGCGATGGAGCTGGCGCTGCTGCTGTAGGGAGAACGGATTAATGCAGTTCGGCGCCGCTGCGATCGGCCAGCGCTTCCAGCAGCGGGGCGGAAGGCACGAAGAACAGGGTACCGGTCACCGCGCGGCTGAAATCGAGCAGCCGATCGTAGTTGCCGGCCGGGCGGCCGATAAACATGTTTTCCAGCATCTGCTCGATCGGCTGCGGGGAGCGCGCATAGCCGATAAAGTAGGTGCCGAACTCGCGCAGGCCGGGGCGGCCGAACGGCATGTTGTCGCGCAGAATTTTCACCTCGTTGCCTTGCTCGTCGGTGATGGTGGTCAGCGAACTGTGTGATGACGACGGTTTGACCGCTTCATCCAGCTCGATGTTGGACTGCTTATGGCGGCCGATGATCTTCTCCTGCGTTTCCACGCTGAGCGAATTCCAGCCCTGCATGTCGTGCAGGTATTTCTGCACCAGCACATAGCTGCCGCCGCTGAACGCCGCGTCTTCGTCGCCGATCACCGTGTAATCGAAGGCTTCATGCCCTTCCGGGTTCTCCGTGCCGTCGACGAAGCCGATCATGGCGCGCTGATCGAAGTAACGGAAGCCGTGCACCTCCTCGATCACCGTCACGGCGTCGCCTAGCTTGCCGATCAGCTGAGAGGCCAGTTCAAAACACAGATCCATTTCATCGGCGCGGATATGCAGCAGGATATCGCCGGGCGTGGCAACGGCGACGCGTTCCCCGCTGCCGATCGGGCTGAACGGATGCAGCTGGCGGGGGCGCGGCGCGCCGAACAGCGTATCCCAGGCCTCGGAGCCGAAGCCGCAGACGCAGGTGAGGTTGCCCGCCGGCGCGCGTTTGCCGACCGAACGCACCACGGCGGCGATGTCGCCGCACCAGGCGCGAACCGCCGCCAGATGGGCGGGAACGGGCGACAGGGTGGCGACGATAAAGATGGCATGGCGCGTCACCGGCGTGAATACGGCTTGCGGCAGGGGGGTATTTGCATTCATTGCATTCGGCTCCAGTGTGTTCGGGTGAAATAGCTCAGATCAAATTAAAGTGCTCGTCGGGTTTCATCGGCGGTGGCAGCGGGCTTTGGCCATTCATTTCCAGCAGGTTGCGCTCAATGGTGTTGCAAATGGCGTTTAACGGCAGATGGTTGGCCGACACGCCGAACGGATCCTCCAGCTCTTCGGCCAGTGAGTCCCAGGATAAGAAGGTATAGGAAATGAACACCGAAACAAACGGTGTCATGTAATGCAGATCGGTCACCAGGGCAAAAGGCAACAGGCTGCAGAACAGGTAAACGGTGCGCTGCAGGATCAGGGTATAGGCGAACGGCACCGGGGTGCTGGCGAGCCGTTCGCAGCCGCCGAGGGCGTGGGACAGCTCGCTCAGCTTGTTGTCGAGCAGCTCGAAAGTGATGTCGCTCAATAGCCCCCGTCGGCGCAGCTTGCCGATCTCCTGGCCCAGCATCAGCAGGATGCGGTTGGTCGGCATCGGGCTGGCGATCACTTCGGCCAGCTCTTTGCTGCTGAGATTGTGGTACAGATCGGCGGTGGGATCGGTGGCGCGCAGCTGATGCTTCAGGCTCCAGCTGAAGGCGATCAGCAGCTTGGCGACCTTTTGCTGCACCGCCGGTTCGTCCGGCAGCAGGCTTTTGATCTGGCGCAGCAGGGATCGCTCGGTAATCAGCAGCGAGCCCCACAGGTTGCGCGCCTCGACAAAGCGGCTGTAGCCGGCATTATTGCGAAAGCCGAGAAAAATCGCGATGGCGATGCCCAGCAGGCTGAACGGCGCGATGGTCAAATGCACGCCGAGCTGTTCGTACCATTGGTAGCTGATCACCGCCACTATCGACATCAGCACGTTCAGCGACAGGCGAAAGGTGATCTTTGACAGCACGGAACCGTGCCAGGCGAACAGGCGAAAAAACCAGTTCTGGTGCGGGCGGATTATCATAACGTGGGCGCTTCCTGGTGTCCTGCTATTGAGAATAGTCGATTCTTATCCGGCGGGGTTAGGCCGCCGTTGTCGATTGCCAGAGCCGCTGCGGGTGCGTATAGACGGTGGCGCGCCCCGGCTTGCTGAAGCCCACCAGCGTGAGGTTGCTGCGCTCGGCCACCTCCACCGCCAGGCGGGTGGCGGCGGAAACGGCGAACAGGATCTCGACGCCGCACATGGCGGATTTTTGCACCATTTCGTAGCTGGCGCGGCTCGACACCAGCGCCGCCCCTTGCAACCACGCCTGTTGGCTGCGATAACCCAGCAGTTTGTCGAGCGCCACATGGCGGCCGACGTCTTCACATCCGCCGTTGAGCGCGCCGTCCGGCTGGATCCAGGCCGCCGCGTGGGTGCAGCCGGTCAGTTTCCCCACCGTTTGCACTTCCTGCAGCTGCGCCAACGCCCGATCGAGCAGCGCCAAATCGAAACGCTGCGTGAAAGGCAGCGGCGCGATGGGCTGAGCGACCTCCTGCAGTTGCTCGACCCCGCAGACGCCGCAGCCGGTGCGGCCGGCCAGGCTGCGGCGCTTCTCTTTCAGCTGCATAAAGCGGCGGCTCGAGAGTTCCACATGCACTTCAATGCCATTGCAGGCCGGTTGCTGGCGGATGTCGTAGATATCGTCGGGGGAGGCGATGATGCCTTCGGACAGCGAAAAACCGATGGCGAAGGCCGCCAGGTCTTTCGGCGTCGCCATCATCACCACGTGGGAAATGCCGTTGTACACCAGGGCAACCGGCACTTCTTCCGCCAGCCAATCTTGTTGCGCCTGAGCCAGATCGTTGCGCTGCCAGACCGCATGGCGAGACAGGCAGGCCTGTTCGATGTCGTCGGTTTCTGCGAGGAGTAGGTGCTTGTTCATAACGTTCTCGTGACCGTCGGTGACGAGGCGCCGACGGGGATGAATGCTTATTGAGCAGGTGTGGGCATTATACAGGATTCTGATCCCGCTCGCGTAGGGAATCACGCCCTGCAGGTTATCCACAGTTTTAGTGGATAACGTGTGCGCAAGGCAGAGTGAAACCGTTAGCAGGCGTAAAAAAAAATCACTCAGAAAATTATTATATTACGCGGGAAAGCGCGATCCGCAGGGGGATTTGGGGTTGCGCGCGTTCGCGTTTTGTTTATGCTTTACTGTATAAATATACAGTTTGGTTATGATTATGCTGAGCAATTCAAGGTTGTATGCTTTTTCACCAGGTGAGTCTCTGACGTTACCGCTGTTTGCCGATCGCGTGGCCTGCGGCTTTCCTTCCCCGGCGCAGGACTATGTCGAGAGCCGGCTGGATATCGGCAAGCTGCTGGTGCGGCATCCCAACGCCACCTACTTTGTACGCGCCAGCGGCGAGTCGATGATCGACGGCAATATTCAGGACGGCGATCTGCTGATCGTCGACAGCGCCCTGACGCCGGAACACGGCAATATCGTGATCGCCGCCGTGGACGGTGAATTCACCGTCAAAAAACTGCAGCGCTACCCCGACGTGCGGCTGTTGCCGATGAACCCCGCCTATGCGCCGATCGTGTTCAACGACGAGGCGCAGTTGGAGATCTTCGGCGTGGTGACCTTTATCGTCTACGCGGCGCTGTAACCATGTTTGCCCTGGTAGACGTCAACAGCTTCTACGCCTCCTGCGAAACCATCTTTCGGCCCGACCTGCGGGGGCGGCCGGTGATCGTGCTGTCCAACAACGACGGCTGCGTGATCGCCCGCAGCGCCGAGGCGAAGGCGTTGGGCGTGCCGATGGGCGCGCCTTATTTCAAAATCAAAGAGGAGATGCGCCGCCGCAACGTCGCGGTGTTTTCCTCCAACTACGCGCTGTACGCCGACATGTCCCGCCGGGTGATGGACACGCTGGAGGAGATGGCGCCGGCGGTGGAGATTTATTCGCTGGACGAAGCCTTTCTGCGGCTGGACGGCGTGGCGCACTGCGAAGCGCTGGAACCGTTCGGCCGGCGGGTGCGCGATCGCATCCGGCGCGAGCTGCATTTGACGGTCGGGGTCGGCATTGCGCCGAGCAAGACACTGGCTAAACTGGCCAACTTCGCGGCCAAGAAATGGCGCGGCACCGGCGGCGTGGTGGATTTATCCGATCCGGTGCGCCAGCGCAAGCTGCTGGCGTTGATCCCGGTGGAAGAGGTGTGGGGCGTGGGGCGCCGCCTGACACGCCAGCTGCAGGCGATGGGGATCCACACCGCGCTGCAGCTGGCGGATTGCGATACCCGGCTGGCGCGTAAAACCTTCAGCGTAGTGCTGGAGCGCACGATACGTGAACTGCGCGGCGAATCGTGCCTGCGGTGGGAAGATGAGGCGGCGGCGAAAGAGCAGATCATCTGTTCCCGCTCGTTCGGCCAGCGCTTGACGCATTACCCGCATATGCGCGAGGCGATCTGCAGCTACGCCGAACGCGCCGCCGAAAAGCTGCGGCAGGAAAAGCGCTACTGCCGCAACGTGTCGGTGTTTATCAAAACCAGCCCGCATTCGGCGGGCGAAGGCTATTACAGCAATATGGGCACCGCCCGGCTGCAAACCCCGAGCAACGACAGCCGCGACATCATCGCCATGGCGGTGCGCGCGCTGGAGAGCATCTGGCAGGAGGGGCGACGTTACCTGAAGGGCGGCGTGGTGCTGGGGGATTTCAGCGCCGCCGCCATGGCGCAGATCGACCTGTTCGACGACTGCCCGCCGCGCCGCAACAGCGAACGGCTGATGGCGACCCTCGATCGCCTGAATCAGGAAGGGCGCGGGCGCGTATGGTTCGCCGGGCAGGGGATCGTCAAACCGTGGCAAATGAAGCGCGAAATGCTGTCGCCGGCTTACACCACCCGGCTGGCGGATATCCCGCTGGTGCGGCTGGGGGAGCGGGAGCCGCGTGATGCTCCACGGGCTGCTGCGCGGCCCAATCCGTCGAGACCTAAGGGAATAGGCGATAATAAGGCAGGATAAGCATGGCATGATCTGTGCGCCGACGATCTTCACCGCGTCCACCCCCCGAGTTCAGAACCCGGATGCGTCGCTGGCCGCCTGGCGGCTGAGCGCGTACAGCCTCTCTTATTCACCATTCGCCGTTTTGCGCTGTTTGATCACATATGTCCCTTGGATATTTCAGTCTCTAACGCCTGTATTGCAAAAGGCGCGCATGCGTTGGCTCGTTGATTGTTTCACCGACCAGACAGCCGCCATCCGTTGTCCTTATTTCTGCAGTTTTTTATAAATGACGGGCAGCTAAAAACGGTTTGCCGATAGGGATAATGCGCGTGTCAATCCGCGTTAAACGAGAATATCGGCATCTTAAAAATAAAACGAAATAAGGATGAAAGCATATGCCTGGATTTAATTATGGCGGTAAAGGAGATGGGACTAACTGGAGTTCTGAACGCGGTACGGGCCCTGAGCCGGGGGGCGGCGATAAAGGCCATTCCGGCGATCGCGATCGCGGCGGCGCCGGCGTTGGCAACAGCCCGGAACAGCAACAGATAACGGCGATCCAAAACGATCCGGCGCTGCGCATGAAGCTGGAGGCGGTGATTAAGGCGGCGCGCAGAATTAACCCGGCTGCGAAATTGCATATTGAAAGCGTCAGCCCATCCGGCACGCTGAGCCTTTCCGCCACCGGTTTGACGGCCGATCAGGCGAAGCACATTGGCCTGGGGGGGCTGGTGATGGGGGTCAACGCCAAGGGGGTGACAGTGGCGATCGGGGATATCGAAACCGGCCATGCGCGCAAGCCCTCAACTCCTGGCAAAGGCGGCAACAATGGCCTGAATGCCGGGCAGATCGGCGCCTCTTCGTTAGGCAGTTTCGTGACAGACTCGCATCGCGATCGGCCCGTCAGCGGCTGGCATGGCAACGGCAAAACCGGCGAATTCTCGACGACCCGCACGACCGGGAGTTACTACGGTTTTCATCATTTGAAGGTGGAAAAGCAAGACGGAGTGGCGACCTACAACCTCTACTATAAGGCCAATAAGAACCGGCCCGCGTTTATCGCCGTGGTGAGAGGGGATAACCTGAATGCCATGGAGGTGAAATATGCCAACGGCAAACCGGTAAAATCGCCCGGCTCGGTAAAAACGATCGTTAAGGAATTCGTCGAATATCAAAATGCGGAATTAAAAGCCATCAAGGATGGCGTCAGCCTGGCCGCAGGTATCAATAAAGATATTGCGGAAAAGATCGGCGCGAAATACGCCAAACTCGCCAAGGATTTGGAGGCGGGAATACAAGGAAAATATATCCGCAACGTGCAAGATGCGGAGAAAACCTACGAGCAATTGACGAAGGGCCTGAACAAAAAGCTTAAGGCGCAGGACAAAGCGGCGATTGTCACCTGGCTGAAAATGATCGATGCGGAACAGTATGCCCGCAATGCGCGGGTATTGGGCAAGGTCTTCTCCGGGGTGGATTGGGCGATCAAAGGCGCGGATCTGGTAAACGCCGCGATTGAAGGTTTCTCAACCGGCAACTGGAAAGCGTTCCGCAACCAGCTCGAAGCGCTCGGGTTGTCGATCGGCGCAGGGTATACGCTCTCCGCTATCGCCGCGTTTTTCGCGCCGACGCTGGTGTCGTCGACGGTGGGCATTTTCGCCTTCGCTTACCTGTTTGGCTGGGCCACCAGCTATATCGATGCGGAACGTGCGGGGGAGCTGGAGAAGTGGGTCGCTGACCTGTAACGGCATGAGGGGGCTGGCCCCCTCATTTTACCCCTCACACCCTCTACCTCTTTTACACCACCGGCGCCACCGTCAGCAGCAGATTGGCGAAACGGCGCTGTTCGCCGGAGGCGATCACCAGCAGCGTTCGATCCGATTTGACCGCGGCGTAAAACGCCTCGCGCGGCAGGTGTTCGACCGGGCAATGTGCCGGCAGCAGCTGCCGGTATTCGGTTTCGATGGTGTTGGTGAAGTCCGGCGGGCAGGCCATCAGCGCCGCGCTTTCCACGTTGATGCAGGCCAGCAGTTTTTCCAGGATTGGCGGGGCGGCGAGCGTGCCGGGCGCCAGGTTCAGATAGACCACGGTGGCGTCTTTCGGCGCGTGCGTCACGCAGGCGTAGTTGCCGTCGGCGATCAACACCTGGGTTTTATGCCCGCATTGCGCCAGTGCGGCGAGCAGCGGCGGGTGAGTGATGGCGGATTTGATCATAAAGCGATTCCTGAATGGGCGGGCGGCAAGCGCGCCGCCCGCAGCTGAATTACATGCGGTAGATGCCGCCGTTGATGTCGAGAGTCGCGCCGGAGATGAAACCGTCGTATTCCGCCGCAAGGAAGGCGATGGCGCGCGCCACGTCGTCCGGTGTGCCTGCGCGGCCCAGCGGGATGGCGCGAACGGTTTCCTCCGCCGATGCCTGGGTGGTGTGGCGATTGTGGAAACGGGTGCCGAGGATCAGGCCGGGCGCCACCGCATTCACCCGGATGCCGTGCTCGCCCAGCTCCGCCGCCAGCGAGCGCGTCCAGGTGAGCACCGCGCCCTTGGTGGCGGAATAGACCAGCGAGCCGGCGTGCCCGCCGGCGCGGCCCGCCTGTGAGGCCAGGTTAACGATGCTGGCGCCGTCCGGCGCCGCTTTCAGGTGCGGCAGCGCGCTCTGGGTGACGTTCAGCATGGTGGTCATGTTCACGTCGATCACGGTTTGCCAGAAGGCGCGGTCGATCTCGCCCAGCCATTTGCGCCCGACGATGCCGCCGACGTTATTGATCAGGATATCGATGCCGCCGAGCAACTCGGCGCCGGCCGAGACGCAGCGCAGCGTTTCGTCGGTGTCGATGAGATCGGCGTAGCCGTAGGCGGCCTTTTGCCCCAATGAATGGGCCAGCGCCACCAGCGCTTTGGGGCCGCTTTCGTCGCTGTGATAGTGAAAATAGATGTCGCACCCGGCCTTGATCAGCCGCTCCGCGGTGGCGCGGCCGATGCCCTGTTCCGCCCCGGTGATAAAGACCTTTTTGCCCGCAAGATCGCCCATGATTGACTCCTTATTGGTTCGTTAAGAATTGATGACGCCTTCACGCTGTTTGGCGCAGTAGAAAATGCAGATCAACCCGGTGGCCAGCAGGCACGAAGCCAGGAAAAACAGCCCCGGCGCGCTGCTGCCGGTCAGATCGTTCAGCACGCCCACCGCATAGGGGGCGACGAAACCGCCGATATTGCCGATGCAGCTCACCACCGCCAGCCCGGCGGCCGCGGCTGCGCCGGTGGAAATGTTGGCGGGCATGGATAGGAACGGCGGCACGGCGGTATAGATGCCGATGGCGGCGATGCACAGGAATGACAGCGCGACGAACGGGTCGTATTTAAAAAATGTCACCGCGCCCATCAGGCCGATGGCGGCGATCACCATGCTGAGGCCGGCGAACACGCCGAGTTTTTTGGTTTTGCTGGCCCACAGACTCCACGGATAGACCAGCAGCGCGGCCAGGCCGTAGGGAATGAGCGCCAGCAGGCTGACGCGGAAGATATCGCCGCCGGAAATGGCGCTGATGATCGACGGCAGCCAGGTGCCGAAGCCGTAAATGCCGCACACCATGCCGAAGTTGAGCAGCGCGTAGAGCAGGTATTTCTTGTTTTTAATCCCTTTCAGGAAGTCGCCCAGCGTGATTTTAGAGCCGGATTTGGAGCGGCCGGCGTTGCTCATCAGCCAGGCCTTTTCCTCCACGTTCAGATAGCCGACATCCTTGGGCGAGTTCTTGATCAGGAATGGGATCAACAGGCCGATGACGATCGGCGGCAGCCCTTCGAGGATGAACAGCAGCTGCCAGGGGGCGAACCCGAACCAGTCATGCTGAATATTGAGAATAAAGCCGGAAATCGGCGAGCCGACCGCGTTGGACAGCGGTTGGACGATGATGAACATGCCGAGAATTTTAGTGCGGTACTTTTCCGGGAAAAACACCGTGAAGTAATACACCACCGAGGGAAAGAAACCGGCTTCGCACACGCCCAGCATAAAACGGCAAATATACAGCTCCAGCGGCGTGCGCACAAAACCGAGCAGGGTCGCGAAGATGCCCCAGGAAATTAATATTCTGGCGAACCAGATGCGCGGGCCGAATTTTATGGTGCCGGCGTTGCTGGGTATTTCAAACAGGAAATAGCCGATAAAGAAAATCCCGGAGGCGAAGCCGAAGGCCGAGGCGGTCAATCCCAAATTATCTTCCAGCGCTTTGGCGGCGTAGGCCATATTGTTGCGGTCGAGAAAGGCCAGGAAATACAACAATATCATGAGGGGCACAATATGCAGCGTCAATTTCCTGATGGCGCTGCGTTCAATATCCTTTGGCATTATTTTTTTCATCATGGTTTTTCCCATGTGGTTAATCGGAATAATAGCGGCCCGGCCCAAAGCAATGAGCGGAGAGCTGAATAACGACGTTGCGTGCATAAAAGCGTCGCGCCGTTTATTTATTGCGACGATTCTATTTTTTCTGCTTTTAGCTGTAACGATCCGGACGATGCCGACTGCGCATCGTCTGGGAAAGCCGTTTTTACTCTATTAACCGGCGGTTTTGACCGAGCGCCGGCTGATGACCGTCGGCGGGAAGAGAAACTCGCCGGGCGGTTGCGAATCATTGTTGATGCGGCCGATCAGGCGTTCGACCATCAGCTGTGCCATCTCCGCCAGCGGCGGCCGGACTGACGTCAGCCCCGGTTCGGCCAGGCCGGCCAGCGCGATATTGTCGATGCCGATCACCGAGATGTCTGCGGGCACCTGGGCGCCGGCGGCGCGCAGGCCCACCATCAGCCCGATGCCCAACGCATCGTTAATCGCCACGATGCCGTCCGGGCGCGGCGCCAACGCGAGAACGCGCGGCGCCAGCGTCAGCCCCAATTCGAACATTTCCGTGTCGCCGTAGGCGCTGGTGGCCTTGCCTTCGATCACCCGTTGGCGTTCACTCAGGCTGTGCCCCAGGGCGCTCAGAAAACCGTCGATCTTGTGGCTGCGCCCGACGGTCAGCGTCGCTTCGGTGGCGAACACGATGTGTCGGCAGCCGCGTTCGAGCAGGTGCTGTGCGGCCAGGCGCCCGGCGGCGATATTGTCCATCGACACGCTGTCGAACAGCCGGTTATCGGTGGCCATCGGCTCGGCAAACGGGCTGTCGTAGCTGACAATCTTCATGCCGCGCTCGGCGGCCCGAACAAAATGGGTCTGGCGAATGTCGCTCGCCGCCACGATGATGCCGCGCACGCCGTGCAGGAACATATCGTCGATAAACGCGGCCTCCTCCTGCTCCTGGCGGTAGGCGTTGCCGAGCAAGACCCGGTAACGGTGAGCCCGCGCCGCGCCGTCGACCGCATGCGCCAGCGCCGAAAAGCTCGGGTTAACGATCGACGGCAGCAGCAGGCCGATGATTTTCGCCTGCGGCGCGGGTGCCGCCGCCGATTGAGCCGGCCGGTAGCCCAGGGTCGCCATCGCCCGTTCGATGCGCTCACGGGTCTGCGCGCTCATCTGGTGACTGCGATTATTCAGCAGGTTCGACACGCTGCTGATGGACACGCCGGCCAACCGCGCCACATCACGAATATTTGCCATTTGCCGATACCTTGCTGCCTGCCGTTAGCCTGCAATCTATAAGGGAAGCCGGCCGCAGGCAAGCTGCAACCGGGGCGGCGCGCGCATGGGATCGCGCATTTGTGAGAGTCGTCAGGCGGCAGCCGTGTTGTTTACTAAACAACAACGGGGGTGGGGCACTGTGTTAACGCAGATGAGTGAGATCTGCGAAGCATCTCTCGTTTATCGCCCTTCGGGGCGGCGGGTTCTGTACTATTGTTTTCTCTTTGCGGCACGTTCCAGGCCGATGGGGCGCTGGGCGCAACGGAGATCACAGATGAACAAACGGGAATTAGAAAGCGCGATTGTCACCGATTTTTCCAAACGCATGAGCTATGGCGACTACCTGTGCCTGGACCAACTGCTGGACTGCCAGCACCCGCTCTCCAACCCGCCGCATCATGACGAAATGCTGTTCGTGATACAGCACCAAACCTCCGAACTGTGGATGAAACTGATGCTGCACGAGCTGCAGGCGGCGCTGCGGCTGGTGCAACAGGACAAACTCAGCCACTGTTTTAAAATCCTCGCGCGCGTCAAACAGATCCAGCGGCTGCTGTTCGAGCAGTGGGCGGTGCTGGAAACGCTGACGCCGTCGGAATACGTCGAGTTTCGTGACGTGCTGGGCAGTTCGTCGGGCTTCCAGTCGCACCAGTACCGGTCGATCGAATTCCTGCTCGGCAACAAGAACGCCGCCATGCTGGCGGTGTTCAGCAACGACGCGGAAAGGCACGCCGCGCTGAAGGCGATCCTCGAAGCGCCGAGCCTGTACGACGAATACTTGCTGTATCTGGCGCGCCACGGCTTGCCGATCCCGCAGGAGTGTCTCGAGCGCGACTGGACGCAGCCCTACCAGCGCAACCCGGATCTGCTGCCGGCGTTTAAAGTGATCTACGACAACCCGCAAACCTACTGGGAAGCCTATGAAATGGCGGAGAAGCTGGTGGATATCGAAGAGAGTTTCCATCTGTGGCGTTTCCGCCATATGAAAACGGTGGAGCGGATCATCGGCTTTAAGTCGGGCACCGGCGGCTCCAGCGGCGTCAGCTTCCTGAAAAAGGCGTTGGATCTGACCTTTTTCCCCGAGTTGCTGGACGTGCGTACCGAAATCGGTGCCTGAGACATTGTGAGGGGGAAGGGCGATGAGCGTGAGGATTATCGATAAGGCGGCGGAGAAGGTGGTGGGAGTGAGAGTCGTGGGGCCGTATCCGCAGACTATCCCGCAGGGCTCGCAGCATCTGTTGGCATGGCGGCAGCGCCACGACGTGCCGTTCGGCAAATGGCTGGTGCTGTACTGGGACGATCCGGCGGAAGTGGCGCCGGAAAAGCTGCGCGCCGACGTGGTGATGAGCGTGGCGGACGATTTCGCGCTGCCGGCGGGCAGCGAGGGCGTCACCGTGCAGACGCTGCCCGCCGGGCAGTATGCGGTCTACCACGTGCGCATCAGCGATGGCGATTTCGAGCGGGTGTGGGGCGAGTTCTATCAGAAGCTGCTGCCGGCCAGCGGCTACCAGCCGGTTGAGGGGGTGAGCTATGAGCACTATCTCAACGACTGCGAGGCCGACGGCTATTTCGACCTCGATATTTACCAGACGGTGAAGAAGTGGTGAAGGGGAAATGATAAAGAGGGCTGAATCGATGGGCGGTACAGATTCAGCCCGTTGTGTTGGCTTAACGTCGGTGATTTTGCCGCCAGCCTATTCATCTCCTTGCCAAAAGGGGTTACAGCGGACGGCGTTTTTGCCGGTACTGCCGCCCGAGGGGCGGCGTTAACCGGCTTTCCTGGCGTACCAATTACCTACTCTTTAGGGAACAGCTGATCGACGGCGCTCTGGATCGCCGCCTGATGGCCGCCGCCCGGTGCGGCGGTGCGTGCGACGCCGCCGGGCTGGTTGAGATCCAGCTGGCCGCCGGTATTGATCGCGCCATCCTCTTTCACCGTGATATTGAAACTGGTGCCGGTGATGTTGATTTGGCCGTCCGCCAGCAGTTCGATCACGCTTTCGCCGCATTCGAGCCGCAGCGATTCGCCGGAGCCGAGGGTAAAGGCGTTGACTACGGCGTCGCTGCGCGTTTTGCCGGTCAGCGCGGAGGATTCACCTTTGACACCGGTCGCCTGATTGAGCACTACCCGTTTGATCTGGTTACCGCCCACCAGGTGGGTGTGGTCGTTAGCGATGGTGTGGCTCTCATCGTTTTTCACCTGGGTGTCCATGTTGCGTTCCGCCTGGATCCACACCTGTTCGGCGCCGGCCTTGTCTTCGAAGCGCAGGGCGTTGGCGTTGTCGGCGGTGCCGTCCTTGGTGCGGCTCATAAAGCCCATCTGGGTAGCGGCGGCCGGCAGCGCCCAGGGCGGCATGCTGGCTTCGTTATAGACGCGCCCGGTGACGATCGGCCGATCCGGATCGCCGTTGATAAAGTCCACCACCACTTCGTCGTTGACGCGCGGGATCTGCACGCCGCCGTAGCCCTGGCCGGCCCAGGCGCTGGAGACGCGCACCCAGCAGGAGCTGCCGTCGTCTTTTGGCCCGAAGCGATCCCAGTGGAACTTCACCTTGATACGGCCGTATTTGTCGGTCCAAATCGATTCGCCGGCCGGGCCGACCACCCGGGCGGTCTGCGGTCCGTGGGTTTTCGGCCAGGTAGCCTGCTGCGGTGGGTGCCAGGGCACGTCCGCCGGCAGCACGGTGAAGTCGATGCGGTGTTCGCTGCTCTGATCGTCGCCGCTGGCGTAGCGGTTCTCTTTCAGATGGTAGTTGGCCTGCAGCGTCAGATATTCGCGGTTGTCGTCGGCGTGCGGGGCGTTATACAACGTAAAGGTGCTGCCGGGGGCGATGCCCAACGCGGTGGCGGAGCCCCGAATTTGCTGATGCTCGGCCTGCCAGGCCTCCTGGCGCACGCGGGCGTAGAACTCGCCCTGCTGATGCTCGGTGTAGCGGCCCGGCCAGTCGTAAACGTCGATCTGCCCCGGCGTGGGTGAGACCGGGTTTTGCCGCGCTTGGAACAGCCAGGCGTTCGGCTTGCGAAAATCGTAGTCGTCCAGGCTGTAGATGCCCGGCGTGACGCGATCGGACAACGTCCACTGGCTGATGCCTTCCTCGCTGGTGCTGCCGCCAGACGGTGTCAGGTGGTAGGGGATCATCTCGTAGCCGGGATAGGGCTGGTGGTGGTGGGGCGCATCCCCGAGCACCAGCGTGTGTTTGCCCATCTCGTGTTTGAAATAGTAATAGATGCCCTCCAGCTCCATCAGGCGGCTGATGAAGTTGAAGCTGCTTTCGTTGTACTGCACGCAGTAGCCCCACAGGCGATAGTCGCCGGTCAGCTGATCTTCCAGCTGCACGTTGTGCTCCGCCAGCAGGGTCTTGACGATCTGCGGAACCGTCTGTTCCTGGAAGATGCGGAAGTTGCGGTCTTTGGTCATCGGCCACAGATCCGGCTGCACGTGCAGGTTATACACCGCGTAGCGCGTGCCGCCGATCTCTTCGCTGCTGACGGCGATGGCGGTGATCTTGCCGTTCAGGTAGCGCGGGGCGCTGAGAAAGCCCTGGGTCGGGATCTCCAGCGTCAGCGGTTGGCCGAGCAGCGCTTTGCGATCGAGCCGCGCGTCGGTGCTCAGCAATTCAATAGAGAAGTCGAAAGGAGTGGAAAGCGCTTCGATGCCGTCCAGCGAGCGGAACAGCAGTTGATCCTGGCCCAGCGGCGTGTGCGCAATAATGCGATCCAACATGAGAACATCCTCTGTGATTGACGTCATCCCCTGCATACTCCGGCCGTTGCAGCGGCTTTGCCGCGCGGCCAATGAGGGGGCGGTGGTGCGTCAGTCTCATGAAATAGGGAAAACCCCGCCGCGGCGGAGTTTCAGAACGGGATTAACCTGCGGTGGCCGGGTTGACCAGCCAGGTGCCGGCGGTGTCGATGCTGAGCTGCTGGCGGCGCAACCGATCGTTGTGGCGGATCTCCAACTGATAATGGCCCGGCGCCAGGTTCAGGCTGGCGAAGCCGTTTTCGCCCGGCGTCACCTGCTGCGGCTTGCCGTCGAGGCTGACCTGTTCGCCCGGCTGCAGTTTGAAGTACACCAGCGCCACCGGCTGCGGTGGCGGCGCCGCTTTTTCAGGTTCCGCCGCTGCAGGCTGCGCGGTTTGCGGCGCGCTCGGCTGCTCCGTCAGGGTTTTCTGCGCCGGTGACGCCACGGTGTTTTGGGCGACGGCCTGGGCATCGTCCTTGCCGCCGCTCAGCCAGGCGATCGCGCCGATCACCAGCAGCGCGGCGACGCCGGCGCCGGCCATCATCGGGCGCGAGAATTGGGTGCCGCGCGCGGTAACGGCGCCGGCGGCGGCCGCAGCGGCGGCCGGGTTGGCGGCGACCAGCAAGTTCTCCGGCGCGGCGGCCGGGGTGCTGATGATTTCGTTTTCATCGGCGATCGGCAGATGCAACAGCTCGGCCATTTCATCGATGGTCTGCGGGCGGTCTTCCGGCTTCAGCGCCAGCGCGCGATCGACGGTGCGCAACAGCTCCGGCGAGTAGCCGGCGGGGCGGCGCTCGGCCAGCGGCTGGTAGCTGTCTTCGATGCTGCGCACCACGCTGACCGGCGGCGGCGAACCGACGATCAGCGTGTGCAGCACGGCGCCGAGCGCGTAGATATCGGTCCACGGCCCCTGTTCGCCGTCGCTGTTCTCAGTGTACTGCTCGATCGGCGCGAAGCCCGGTTTGAGCATGATCTCCGTTTCGTCCGACAGGTTGCCGATCTCTTTGCGCGCCGACCCGAAGTCCAGCAGCACCGGCAGCTGGCTCTCCTGGATTTGGATGTTATCCAGCGAAATGTCGCGGTGCAGATAGCCTTCCTGATGGATGGTGTTGATGGCGCTGAACAGCGGCGGCAGCAGCCGACGGATCCACGCCTCGTCGATTTTTTCCGGCTGCTGCGCCTGCAGGTTTTTCAGCGTGGTGCCGCTGTAAAACTGGGTGCCCATATAGGCGGTGCCGTTCTCTTCCCAGAAGCGCAATACGTGCAGCAGGCCGGGATGCGAGAAGCGCGCCAGCAGACGCGCCTCCTGAATAAAGCTGTTCAGCCCGGCCTGGAAAGTTTTGCTGAAGCGCTCGCCGCGCAGCCCGATGCTGAGATCGTCGTTGCGTTTCGCCAGCGAGGTCGGCATGTACTCCTTGATGGCGATGGTGCGTTCCAGTTGGTGATCGTAAGCGCGGTAGACGATGCCGAAGCCGCCTTCGCCGATCGCTTCCTGGATCTCGAATTCGTTGAATCGATAGCCGCTCGGCAGGCTGTTCGAATTCGGTTTGGTTATCCCGGTTCCCGACATAGTGATGACTCTCTGTGTTCAAAGGGCCGCCGTCTCGGCGGCCGCGGCGTTATGCCTGAAATTGACAAATGAATTCGTGGTTCTGCAGCGCGATATGCAGCTGGCGATAGCGCTGGTCGTTGGCGCTGCCGGTCAGCAGGGTGTGGCTGATCTGCGGCAGCAGGGTGTTGGTCAGGATGGCGTCAACCATGCGGCCGCCGGACTCCACCTCGGTGCAGCGGCTGACGATCTGCTCGATGACCGCGTCGTCGAAGGTGCAGACGATGTCGTGATTCTCCGCCAGGCGGCGCTGAATGCGGCCCAACTGCAGGCGCACGATGTTGCCCAGCGTGGCATCGGTCAGCGGGTAATACGGCACCACCAGCAGACGGCCAAGCAAGGCGGCAGGGAACACCGACAGCAGCGGCTGGCGCAGCGCGCCGCTCAGCGCCTCCGGCTCCGGCAGCAGCTCCGGATCGCTGCACAGCCCGGCGATCAGATCGGTGCCGACGTTGGAGGTCAGAATGATGATGGTGTTGCGGAAATCGATATGACGGCCTTCGCCGTCCTCCATCCAGCCCTTGTCGAACACCTGGAAGAAGATCTCATGCACGTCCGGATGCGCCTTCTCGATCTCGTCCAACAGCACCACGCTGTATGGGCGGCGGCGCACCGCCTCGGTCAGCACGCCGCCTTCGCCGTAGCCGACATAGCCCGGTGGCGCGCCTTTCAGCGTCGAAACGGTGTGCGACTCCTGGAATTCGCTCATGTTGATGGTGATGACGTTCTGCTCGCCGCCGTACAGGGTTTCCGCCAGCGCCAGCGCGGTTTCGGTTTTGCCGACGCCGGAGGGCCCGGCCAGCAGGAACACCCCGACCGGCTTGTTCGGATCGTCCAGCCGCGCCCGTGAGGTGCGCACCCGGCGGGCGATCAGATCCAGCGCATGGCGTTGGCCGATCACGCGCTGGTTCAGGGTGTCGGAGAGTTGCAGCACCGCTTCAATCTCGTTTTTCACCATGCGGCCCAGCGGGATGCCGGTCCAGTCGGCCACCACCGCCGCCACGATGTTGGCGTCGACGGCGGCGAAGATCAGCGGCGCTTCGCCCTGCAGCGCGCTCAATTGCTGCTGCAGCTCGCCCAGTTGGGCGCGCAGCGCGTCGGCGTCAGGGCCCGCCTCCGTTTCTTCGCCGGCAGGCTCCTCCGCTTCCTGCCGGTGCAGCTGGGCGCGCAGCGTGATGATCTCTTGGATCAGCGTCAGCTCTTGCTGCCAGCGCTCGGTCAGTTGTTCGAGCTCCAGGCGCAGCGCGGTCAGCTGAGCTTCAATCTCCTGCGGGCGCAGGGGATCGCCGATGCCGACCTTGGCCTCGCGGCGGGCGATATCCAATTCGATCTGCAGCGCATCGATGCGATGGCGGCAGTCTTCAACCTGGGCGGGCTCGGCGTGTTGGCTGACCGCCACGCGCGCGCAGGCGGTATCCAGCAGCGCCACCGCCTTGTCCGGCAACTGGCGGGCCGGAATATAGCGATGGGACAGCCGCACCGCGGCATCCACCGCTTCATCCAGCAGCAGCACGCGGTGGTGTTGCTCCAGCGGGCTGACGGTGCTGCGCAGCATCAGCAGCGCTTTGTCTTCGCTCGGTTCGTGCACCTGCACCACCTGGAAACGGCGGGTGAGCGCCGGGTCTTTCTCGATGTATTTCTTGTATTCCGACCAGGTGGTGGCGCCAATGGTGCGCAGTTGGCCGCGCGCCAGCGCCGGTTTCAGCAGGTTGGCGGCGTCGCCGGTGCCCTGGGCGCCGCCGGCGCCGATCAGGGTGTGAATTTCGTCGATAAACAGGATGATTGGCGTCGGGCTGGACTGCACTTCGTCGATCACCGCCTGCAGCCGTTTTTCAAACTCGCCCTTAACGCCGGCGCCGGCCTGCAGCATGCCGATGTCCAACAGGCACAGCTTCACGTCGCGCAGCTGCGGCGGCACGTCGCCAGCCACGATGCGCAGCGCCAGGCCCTCCACCACCGCGGTTTTGCCGACGCCGGCCTCGCCGGTCAGCAGTGGGTTGTTCTGGCGGCGGCGCATCAGGATATCGATGATTTGCCGGATCTCTTCATCGCGGCCGGCCACCGGGTCGATCTCGCCGTCGCGCGCTCTGGCGGTCAGATCCTGGGCATACTGCGCCAGCACGCTTTCACCGCTGCGCGCCGCGCCGGATGCGTTCTCGGCGCGGCTTTCCGCCGGCGCATCCTCGGCGTTTTCCGCCGAGTGAGCGGTAATGGCGGCGAACTGCTCCATCAACAGATCGGTGTTGATGCGCTCGAACTGCGGGGAAATGGCCTTCAGCAGATGGCGCAGGCTGTAGGTTTTCAGAATGCCGAGCAGCAGGTGGCCGCCGCGGATGCGCGCCGCGCCGAATTTCAATGAGCCATAGACCCAGGCGCGTTCTACCGCGCTGTCGATGTGCTCGGACAGATCGGAGATGGCGCTGGCGCCGCGCGGCAGGCGATCGAGCGCCTCGACGATGTCGCGCGCCAGCTGCGCCTCGTCCAACGCGAAGTGGCGGACGATCTGCTGCAGATCGCCGTCCGGCGATTGCATCAGCTGATGCAGCCAGTGCGCCAGTTCGACGTAGGGGTTACCGCGCAGCTTGCAAAACGCCGTCGCACTTTCCAGAGAGGTGAATAACAGGCTATCCAGTTTGCCAAATAATACCGAGCGGCTGATTTCAGACATGGTTTTCCTCAGGTCTCAGGGTGGCCTGGCGCCGCAGGGCGCCAGCCGAAATAGGGTCAGAACGGGTTTTCCAGCGGTTCAGGGCTGAAGATCAGATCGTCGAGATCGCGCTGTCGCCGATGGTCGGCCAGCCAACTGCTCAGGCCCAATCGCTGCGCGCCGCCGAGCTGGATGCCGTGCGCCTGTTCCTTCGCCAGGATCAGGCGCACTTCCCAGACGAACTCGATGCCCAGATATTGGCGCACCCAGTCGCGCAGTTGCCGGCACAGATCGGCGCCCGGCAAGAAACGGTCATAGTCCTGCTGCGGCATCGGCCCCAGCTCGATGCGGAACTTGTGCTGGATATCGCGCACCGCGATGCCGAGAAAGGCCGACTCGCCGAGCCGCGGCGCGCCGCGTCCGGCCTTGAGCCGCGCCTGCTCGCGCGGCTCCACCCGCAGCCAGTGCGGCACGTTTTCGACGATGCGCACCGGCACCTTGAAATACTGCTGCAAAATCTTGCTCAGGCCTTCCGGATCGCGGCTGTGGCGAATCAGATGACCGGCCATAAAATGCTTGGCGTGGGCGTTGATGCTGTCGCGCTCTTGCTGCGCCGGCTGGCCGATGCCGATCAGGCTCGACAGGTACTCGTCGAAGCGCCGGTTGTCCGGGCGATCCAGCGATACCGTCGGCTGCGCGTCGGCCCAGGCGCGGTAAAACAGCAGCGTCAGGCGGTGATGGAACAGGTTGGTGAACGCCAGCAGGGTGGTGTCCTGATGGTGATACACCCGTTCGCGCACGTATTCGGTCAGGTGCAGCGGCAGCGGCCCGTTGGGGCCGAACAGGCCGAAACTGAAGATCGAAACGTCGTGCAGCGGGCCGTTGGCGCGCGGCGTCACCTGCGCCAGCGTGGAGGGCGCGAACGACAGCGACGGCTCCTGGCCCAGGCGCAGCATCTCGTGGCGCGGCAGCGGCGCGCGCCCCAGCAGGTAGGGCTGGCCGCCCTGGGCGTCGATGCGCCGCAGCAGCTGAAACAGATCGTGTTTGTAAGGCGCGCTGCGCAGCCGCGGCCAGAAGTCGTCCGGCAGGCGATACAGCGCGTTGATCTGCGGCGGCGCCAGTTCGGTGGCGATCATTTCCGCGCTCATATCAGCGTCCTTTTGCCCATGCGCGCCTGCCAGTGGGCGATTTCGCCGCGCTGCTGGCTGGAGAGCGTCATCTCGGTGAAGGTGTTCATCGCCACCAGGCGCGAGAACAGGCGCTCCAGCACGCTGCCGAGCAGGTAAGGGCTGTTGCCGGAGAACGCCTGCTCATCGACCGTCAGATCGATGGCGATGCCGCGCGCGAATACGATGGGACCGGGCTCTGGCACACGCCGATAGACCGGCCGCAGGTTGCAGTGGCGCACGCCCTGGATCTGTTTGGCGATCGCCGGTTCGCTCAGGTTGCCGTACAGCCCCAGCAGCTGGCGCAGGCTGGCGGCGCCCTGTTCCGGATCGCCGTCCATCATGCTGAGGTAGTTCAGCTGCAGCTGGCTGATCAGCCGCCAGGTGATCATCCCTTCGGCCAGCGCCGGGCGCGGCGGGGTGGGGCCTTTGCGCAGCGAGACCTGCTTGATCGGGATCGAATCGGGCATCACGAAGTTGCCCTGATCCTGTTGCAACAGCATCAACGGCAGGTCGCGGCTGGTGCACAGCACGTCGGCGGTGAGGTATTTCAGATCGCTGTGCCACGGCGATTGCCGTTCGTCCACCAACGACACGAACACTTCCGAACCGGCATAACCGGTGCGGGTGCCGTAGCGGCGGGCGTGTTCCGACAGGGTGCGCTGTTCGCGCCGCAGCGAGAAGTAGGCGCCATAGTTGCCATCGTCCGCGCTCAGGGTGCTGTAAAACGGCCGAAACTCTTGCTCGTAGCGTTTTTCGCTGGCGCTGCCGCCGAGCCGCTGCACCGAAAACACTTCGTAATCCAGCGGCCGGATATTGTCGACCACCAGATGGTATTCGTGGTTTTTTTCGTTGATCGCGATGCGTTCGGCGACCTTCGGAAACAGGTTGATCACCGGCGTGCAGTGCAGCGCCAAATGGGCGGCGTCGACCACCCGTTCCAGCGCGGCGTCGTGCCGATCCAGCAGCACCACGATCTCGAACTGGCGCAGCGCCTTTTTCCCTTCGCGCACGCTTTGCAGCAGCGGGCGCAGGCCGTTGACGCTGAAGAACTGGAAGCGCGCCGGGAAGGCGAAGTACTCCTGCAGCAGCCGGTAGCCTTCGAAGTTGCGCAGGTCGTTGGGCAGCAGCGCCTGTTCGGCGGCGAAGCCCTCCTGCCGCAGCCCGTCCAGCGCCAGCGCGCGCCGCTGCGGCTGCGCCTCCACCGTTTGGCAGACAAGCCCGACGCTGTGCTGCATCAGCAGTTCCAGCAGCTGCTGCGCCTGCATGTCCGGCCCGGCCAGATAAAACATCAGCTGGTCCAGCTGCAGGTTGTTGAGCGTCACGCTTTCGTAGCACTCGAGGCGAATGCGCAGCGCGCTGACGCAGCCGCTGTGCTGCAGCCCCAGCGAGGCCAGCGGAATATCGGCCGGAATGCCGCCCAGCTCGACGCCGGCGATGCGCACCGGCTGCAGCGTGACGTCATGCGCCGTGGTGTAACTGCAGGTGATGCCGCTTTTCTTCAGCGTCTGGCTGTCCATCATGGTGCCGCGCGGCACCACGAAGCCGTTGCTGATATCGCCCTTGCTGCTGTCCGGCTGCAGTTCGGCGATCGCCATCGACGGCGTCGGCGACAGGTAGTTGGGGTAGATGATCTCCAGCAAGCGCTGAGAAAAACGCGGGAACTCGGCGTCCATTTTCAACTGCACGCGCGAGGTGAGGAAGGCGAAGCCTTCCATCAGGCGCTCGATATAAGGGTCCGCCACGTCGATGCCGCGCATGCCGAGACGGCCCGCGACCTTCGGGTACTGTTCGGCGAACTCGGCGCCCATCTCACGCAGATAGGCCAGCTCGCGGTTGTAATAATCTAACAGTTTACTGTCCATCGCCTTACCCTATGTCTTTCAGATCGAAGTGGCCGTTTTCCAGATCCACGTCGGTACGGAACAGAAACTCCAGCGGATAGGGCACGCACCACAGGCGGCCCTTGATTTCGATCGACAGCACGTTGTGCAGCTCCAGCGAGCCGGTATCCGAGATGCAGCGCACCTGCAGCCCCTCGGGCAAAATGCGCGGCTCGAAATGGAGAATGGATTCGGTCAGCGCGCGCTGAATGTCGAGCCATTCGATGTCCGACATGCGCTTGCCCGCCAGCGAGGCGATGCCGTAATTCAGGGTGGAGCGCCGCACCTGCGGAAAATCGCCGAGATCCAGATTGGATTCGCTGTTGACGCAGTTGAATAGCCACTGCAGATCGCGCAATACCCGGCGGCGCAGCTCGCTGTGCGACACTAGGTTGCGCACCTGCGCCTCCTGCTTTTTCTGCGGTTCGTCGTCGGTCAGCATATCGAGCAGCACCGGCTGCATTTTGTCGCGCGAGGTCAGGCGTTCGCTGTCCTGACGATAGCGATAGCCCTGGTGGCGCAGATCGCCGCCGTCGTAGTGGGGTGGGCGCTTATCGTTCATGGTCAGACGCTCGCGTCGAAGCTCAGCTGCCGCAGGCTGTGCAGTGGGAATTCATCGCTTTCGCTGAGCCAGGTTTTCAGGCCCAGCCCCGCATAGTGGGTGCCGTCGCCCAGCGGTTGCCATTCGGTGCGTTTGCCGAGCAGCAGCGCGTCGTCGCTGCCTTCGGGCAGCGGGTAACGGGCGGGCAGTTGGCACACCTGTTCGCGGCCATCGGTCAGGCGCACCAGCGCATGGCTCCACACCAGGTCGATGGCGCTCTGCGGCGCCTGAAACTGGATCGCGGCGATGTCGGCAAACGGCAGCCAGTAGTAAACGCCGTTCAGCGCCAGTTCGCATACTGGCCCGAGGCGGCCGTCACCGTCGGTCAGCCAGTCGAAACGCAGCTGCCGTTCTTGTTCGCCTTCGGCCAGCGTTAACCGCCCGGCGCCGGCCGGGGCGGCCTCCAGCGCTTCATCGCGCAGCGCCTGGGCCTGTTCGGCCGCCCCTTGCACATCCTGATGCAGCGCCTGCACCATCAGTTTCAGCCAAGGCTGATCCTGCCGCAGCAGCGCCGGCGCGGCCGTGCCGGCAAACACCGCCTGGCGTTGCAGCTCGGCGTTGACTGACTGCATCAGCAGCAGCGTGGTCGGTTGGGCGATCGGTTTCAGCGCCTGCCAGGATTTCAGCTGCGCGTTGGCGCGCGTCCAGTTGCCGCTCAGGCACAGCAGTTGCACCAGCGCGGCGCGCAGGTCGGCATCCGCCGGTTTCGCCTTGATATCGTTTTCGACGGCGGTGATGGCCGCGCCGATCGACTGGCCTTGCAGCATGCTTGCTAATGATTTCACAGGCTTTCCTTATAATCAGTGAGTGGCGCCGTTAACCGACAGGTAGCTGCCGCTGGCAGGATCAACGCGGTCTGCGGCCAGCTTTTCCACCAGTTTGAAAGTCAGCGGGGCGGGGGCGCTCAGCAGCGGCTGCCAGGCGGTTTGCGCCTGCTGCACGCGCTGTTTGATCTTGTTCTCGTCGGCGGCGTCGACGCGCGGCATTTCAACGATCGCTTCACCGTTAAACGCCCAGGCGTGCAGCTTCGGTTCGAAGTTCAGCAGCAGGAAGCTGCCCGGCGCCTGCGGGTTGCCGCCCAAAATGAGCCGTTGGGCGTTGGCGCTGACGACGGTCAGCGCGCGATCGCCGCCGTTAACCTGCGCCAGCGGGTAACCTTGCAGGAACCACAGCGTCGGTGAGAGGGTTTGGCCGCCCTGTTGCAGCGTGACCGCGCCGCTGCCCTGCAGCCAGCCGTCCTCGCCGCAGCGCAGCGCGGCGCCGGCGGGAATGAACAGCGAGCCGCCGTTGGCCTCGTCACGCCAGAAGGTGCGGAAGTGGCAGCCCTGCGGCAGGCTGAAACGCTGAGCCGGCGCGCTGTCCGCCTGCGGAGAAGTCACGGCCACCGCCGCAGGGATCGCCGGTTGCGGCGGGGTTTCCTGCGGCTCGGAGGCCTCTTGTTTGACCACCGGTTTCCAGCCGCGCGTTTTGGCGGCTTCGCCGCTGGCCAGTTTCTCTCCGCGCTTGTCGGTCAGCGTCCAGGGCAGGTGGCCGGTTTTCGGGCACTGCTTTTCCAACAGATTGCCGACGCGCGGCAGAAAGTCGTTCAGCACCGCCGGATCCTGGCTTTGCGCCGAGACGATACGCAGCGGGATGCTTTTGCCGCACCAGCTTGCCGGATTGCTGTTTTTGACGTCATCGATAAACACTTCCAGCTTCTGGCTGGGGGAGTAAACCAGGCGATAGTTCATCGCCTGCGCGGTCGGCACCGCCATCAGGGCGACGAGCCCCGGCATCCAATATTTCATAGTGAACCTTGCTGTGAATGTGCGCTGCTCAGTCGCGGCTCAGAAACCGTTCCGCATCCGCCAGCGAATGCAGCAGGGTGGTTTCCTGCGGTGAGCCAATCCAGACGGCGATAGCGCTGTAGTTATCGCTGTTATTGTTTTTCTTCCATGCCTGCTGCATCAGGGCGATCCACTCGCTGGGGGAGTTGACCATGTGCAGCGACTGTTCCAGTTCGGTCTGGCTGAAGCTGTGCCAGAAGCCGTCGGTGCACAGCAGGAAAACGTCGCCGTCTTCCAGCTGCAGCACGTCGCTGTAGGTGGCGTCGCGCTCTTCGTTGAGCCCCAGCGCGAAATACAGCAGGTTGCTGTTGATGCCGTTGGTCTGGTAGCCGGCGTCCTGCATCTGTCGGATCAGGCTGTGGTCGGTGGTGACGGCATGCAGGTAGCCGCGGCGGAACAGGTACAGACGGCTGTCGCCGGCGTGCGCCCAGTAGGCCAGCTGGTAATCGCGATCGATAAACAGACTGACCAGCGTGGTGCCCATCTTGCTGTATTCGTCCGACTGCCGCTGCTGCTGGTGGATGGCGGCGTTGGCGCTGGTAATGTGCTGACGAATGCTCTGGGCGTTCAGGTGCTTTTCGCCGTCGAAGTTTTGCAAAATGGTGTCGCGTGCCAGTTTGGCGGCGATATCGCCGCCCGGAAAACCGGCGATGCCGTCGCACACCACGAAGCAGGCGGCGCGGTTGCCGAGCACCTCGCCGGTCTGATCCTGGTTGGAGGCGCGGCCGCCCTGGTTGGAGGTAGAGGCTATGGTGATATTCATTACGCGTCCGGTTTGGTCTGTGAGTCTTTGTATTGATTCACTTCAACGTCATAGGCGTGCAGGAAGGCTTCGCCGAACAGGGTGTGGAAATCGTCCTCGATTTCGCCGGAGGTTTGCTGATAGTTCTTCACGAAGTAGTCCCACAGCGCGGCCTTGCGGTTGGCGGGCAGCGACAGACGCGGCGCCACGCCTTCCTTGCGCGCTTCTTCTTCGAGACGCTCCGGGTTAAACGACTGCAGCATGGCGGCGATGATGGCGCGAATACCGGCGATCATCCCCAACTGGTGCGCCTGCAGGTCGATCAGCGCGTCGCGCACCGCCTGCTCCGGCGGCATAAAGCCCGGCATCTGGCTGCCGAACATCTGCATCAGCACCGTTTTGCCCGAAGGCAGCAACTTGAACGGGTTGTTGGCTTCATCGAGGATCATGGTCATCTCGGCCTTCACGCCGCGCTTGAGGATCGAGCGGGATGAGAGCAGGGCGACGGTGCCTTGCGAGAATAGGCTCAGCAGGCGGCCGGCCAGGCGGATCTGTTGTTCGTCGAAATGCGGCTGCGGCTGCAGATCGTCGAGACCGATGCCTTGCAGCAGCGCCGCCAGCAACGGTCCTTCCAAGGTGTCGCCATTCGGCGCGGCGGCGTGCTGCCGCTGGGCAGACTGGTAGGCAACCGGATCGATGCCCAGGCGGTTGCCCTGGCGCGGACGCGGCGGCTGCGCAGGCGGCTCCTGCGGGCTGAACTGCGGCGCGGGTTGGGATTGCGGTTCGGGCATCTGCACGGGCGGCGGCGTTGGCTGAGGGCGCGGCGCTACCGGCTGTGCGGCGGCCGGAGCCGGTGCTGGCGGCGGGGACGGCGGCAGTACCGCTTCCTCCGGCTGAGCCAGCGGCACGGCGCCGCCCATCAGCAGCCCCAGCGGATCGTTGCTGTTCAGCGTCTCTGGCGAAGCGGGCGCGGATGAGCCGCCGAACAGCGCCAGCGGATCCAGCTCTTGCTCCGGTTGCTGCGCATTTCGGACCGGTGTTGCCGGACGCGTCGGCGCAGCCTGCTCCGCCAGCAGCGCGCTGGGGGTGGTGTCGGCCAGAATGTGTTCGCGTTCAAAAGTGGTGTCGGTATTGAACAGCGCCGCCGGATCGGTTTGCTGTTGCTGCAGTTGGCGCAGATCGACCTCGCCCGCCAGCTGCGCCAGCGGATCGGCCGGGTTCAGCTCGCGAGTGGAGGTATCCAGCAGCGGATGATTATCCGGGCTGGCGACCGGCGGCGGTGCGGCGGCCGCCGGCGCGTTCGGCGTAAACTCTTCCACCAGGCTGTCCCAGATTTCGTTGGGGATTGGCGCGGCGGATGGTTCTTTGGCAGCGGTAACAGGGGCTGCCGCCGCAGCAACGGCGGCGACCTTGGCCACCGGTTGAGCCTGTGGCGCGGCGTGTTGCTGCAGCGCGCTGACTTCAATCTGGTAATCGTCGATGCCGAGCACGTCGCCATCCTGCAATTCAACCTGGCGGCCGCGCTCCAGCGGAATGTCGTTAAGCAGCACGCGGGTGACGTTGCCGCGGTTGGTGATGCGGCATTCGCCGTCAGCGGAAATATGCACGATAGCCTGCAGGCGGGAAATGGCGCGCTCTTCGTCCGGCAGCACCAGGTTGTTGTCCACGCTGCGGCCGATGGTGCCGCCCGGCGGCAGAAAATCGCAACTGCTCTGCGGCGGAACCTGGCCGCTTTTATTTTTTACAATGGAAAATCGCATAAGGCATTCCTGCTGATTAGATCTTATGGCCAGACAGTGGAACTCGATAACTGGATGAGTTTGACTTAATTTCTTTCCTAAGAGAGATCTTTGAATGTGAGTGACTAATTTTTGGGTTAACGCATTATATGATCGAAAACTTCAATGTAATAACGTGAGGCTGTATATGTCAGGTGATGCCTTTGCTATTATTCGCATTATTCTTAGTATTTCTTTTGTAATAGAGGTTAGTTGGTAATTGAGATAGGTAAGTAAGGGCGAATATAATACTGGCGTACCACACCTCATCATAGTCTTGAAATTTTATATTGAGCATTGGATCTAGTATCTCAGAACCATAGTTAAACACTAAACCCTGGATGATGCTTGCAAATAAATTCACTATGGTAGCCATCACAAAAAGAGAATAGGATTTTTATTGTTGGTTTTTTGTTTTAGGTGATAAAGCCCGACAAATACTAAGACTGACAGGAAAAAGTATAAAAACACAAATGAGTAAGAGTAGGTGGAAAGTGTGACGTCATCGATCACTGTTTTTTTCCTTATCCCAATGCTCTAAAATTCCATATGGTTTGTACTGAGTAATAGAAAGCCAAGGAATATTTTCCCAATGACTGATGATTAATGGTGCTGGTATATTTTCAAGTAATAAATTATAAGTGATAAAAATGTAATTAATTTGAGGATGATGGCTGCAAAAAAATGAATTCTATCACTGCGGCTATTACTTTGAGTAACGTTCAAAAATGGTATCAGCTTCACTGGCGTTCTGCAGTGAAAGACAATCTAAAGTATAGTAAGTCCCCTGAACTGAGCCTTGGCTATTTTTATTGGCGTACTGTTCAGCCAGCTTTTCGCCTTGTTCGAATGCATCCATCGGCAGTTTACTCAATTCTAAATAGGCGGAAGCGGAACGGAAGGCGTCTTGTTTGGTTTTTTCTAAGTCAGTGGACTTCCCAATGCAACGGCTGACTAACCAATTTTTATATAGTGCCTCTTGCGATAAAGCATTGAGCGAGTTTTCAGCAAGGACTACATGGCTTCCGAGCAGCAGAGACATTAAAAAGTACGTGTATCTTCTCATTCGAGATAACCTTTGATATGAGCCGTCGTTTGAGCAACTCTGATATCAGCTGTCGTCTTTCCCTTGGTACTTCTTGATGATGGCTTGCAGCTCTTGGCTGTGTACAAGATCGATGCACTTGGTCATCGTCATCGGCTTCCCAGACATGCTGTCATAGGGCTTTGCCAGAAATTCTTTTGCCAGCGCCCTGACGGCGGTGTGTGCCTCCAGAGAGTAATCGCCGAACTCCATGTAACCCCGAGCAGCGGCGGCGGCATCGTTTTTGACTTCTTTTGCTGAGTACCCCTCGGCGATGCAAACGCTAAGCGCGTAGTTTTTGAGGTACTCAGCAGGGGAATACTTTCCGTTGGCGGAAGCTTCAGTATTCAATACCGCCAACATGAGTAGGAATACAGTTTTAATCGTATGATGTGAGTTCATCGATTCGTTTTTGCATGGTATCGGCCAGGCAGTCTTTGTCATCACGGCATTTATCCCTTTGCAGTAACCAAGATTTTTGCGTGCTGTTTAAAGTGGCTACCAGTTTTTTATCTCCTGCATCGGCCGCCTGCTTTTTTGCCAACAGCCAAGCTTGAGAAACGCTTTTGTCATAGGCGGATAAATTGAAGTCTGAGCAGATAGTTTTTTCAACAACGCTTGTAGATTTAGCACAGTCGAAAGACGCTGCAGGTTTAGGATCTTTCGGTAACCGTTCTAATTGCAGTAGCGAACCATCGTACCAATTAACCAGCATTTTTTGTGGATTGAGAGCGGCAAAGCTGGAGCCTGCACCATTATCGGCTGGGCCGAATGATCCGGAGTGACAAGCGATCTTGAAAAGAGAGACTTCTGCTTGGCCGTTTTCTTTCAATGCATAGTTTTTAGCCGAGATGCTTTTATCTCCGCCCATCGACTTGCCGATGAATTGATTTAGCGTGCTTCTCTCAATAGTTAAGGTTGGCGCTGTGCAGACGTCTTTTTCCGGCAGATTATTTTCTATTGATTGAGCGGAAATATTGATCACTCTTCCTAGTAATCGAGGGTCGTTAAATTGATAGCTAAGCGTGCGGGTAGTCTCATTGTCTATGTTGACCTGAGTCACTTGCCATAAGCCATCAATAGTTGATGATGTTGGGGCATTAACGTTTTTTTCTGCTGCACATGCAGTAAGTGAGAAAAATACGCTACTAATTAAAAATGCAGATAATTTCATTGTGGCGAATTCCTTAGCGATAGTTTCCATTTAAATAGAGCTCGACTTCGTAATTTCTTCTGTTTATCAGCCCTTTCATCACTTTTCCACCTGAGGTAATGGCACGTTTTATTTCTGTCATTGCATCAGATATTTTGCTCTGATTAATGAATGCTGCGACGTTGTTGAGTCGACCACCTGGATTATAAGCAAAGGAGACTAACGCATCAAACTCTTGTTGTGTGAGTGGAACAAGAATTTTATTCCTAACAGCTCTTTCATAGGCAGGTACTATAAATTTAAGTAGTTCCGTTTCCTGTGTGTCGGTTAAAACCACTAAATTGTGATTTTCTTTCGCGAAATCTTTAGCTTGCTGATGATGTAACCCGGCGGCTGCACTGATTTTATCTGCAGTTGCGTTGTCTAATCCAATCGCGATCATGGTATTTTTTATTGATTCTATAGAGCGAGCTTTCATATCATAACCCGGCCCCAGAGTGACCCCGCTTGCACCGCCAGGCCAATGTAGGTGGTTACTTACTCCGCGCCATGCTTCAATGTTAAAGATAAACCTTAAACCGCTTTGTGAAATGCCCATAGCTCCGGGACCTTGACGACCTGCACTACCACCGATAGGAGGTTGTGGTGCTCGAGTTTCGACGTGTGAACCCAGGGCTAAGAATGTTTTTCGACCAGCGATGCCGTCAACATGCAGACCTTTTTTACGTTGCACTTTTTTTACTGCTAATTCAGTCTTTAGACCGAATATGCCATCAGAGTTAGGAATAGCCCCTGTTTATTAAGCAATTCTTGCAATGATTTTACGTGATTTCCTCTGTCACCTTTTCTAATCGCTTTCATCATGATTTCCTTATCTAAAAAACATCGCTTGCCAAACCAACCTCCCCATAATGGGGAGGTTGTATAACAATTAAGCTTCGCGGTTTTCCTTGATGTTCCAACCTGCGCTGCTTTCGGCACCTTTGCCGCCTTTGTCGCTCTGCTCCCAGTACTGCTGTTTCACTTTCGCCGCCTGGAAGGAGTAGGTGACGCCCACGGTGTCTTCGCCGCCTGCACCGGTGTACTGCACGGCGGTGACCAGCACGTCTTCCAGAGTGATTTTTGCGTATTCAACCTGGGTGCCGCCCGCCTTGCAAACCGACAGCTCAATCTTGGTCAGGTGTTTGCCGCTTGAGCAGTGTTTCAGCAAGGCCGGGGTTGACTTGTCGATCAGCGCGTTGACGTGCAGATCGTTGAAGCACACTTTGCCGGCGCCACCGCCGCCGCCAACGCCCATATTGCCCGGTTGAGAAGCGCCCCAGGAGAAAGAAGTAATGTCGGTCCAGCCTTTGTGATTCGAATCTTTGGATTCGCCGCTGGCACCTTCAACTTTCAGGAACATATCAATAGCCATAGTTTCTTCACTCTTTATTAAGGGTTAACAGTAGTATTAACGTTACGTTGAAAAACTCAGGTAATAGCAGCAGGAATTGCAAGTGTGGTAATGCATTACCAATTTATATCCTTGTGCCATGCACCTTCTTAAATACCGAAAACTATCGGTACAGGTTACCGAGCCACTATTAAGTGCTAATGGCTCAATGCTTAATTATTTCGCGTTATCTTGGTTCCACATGCGATCCGGGTTTTCTGCGATAGGCTGACGATGAGGTTGATACATCAGCCAGGCCGCGCGATCGCGGCCTGACTTCAGTCCATCAGGACGCGTCGTTTTGTTTCAGCGAAGGCAGCTTCGACACCAGGCGCAGGGAGACGGTCAGGCCTTCCAGCTGGTAGTGCGGGCGCAGGAAGAACTTGGCGCTGTAATAGCCCGGGTTGTCTTCAATCTCTTCCACCTGCACTTCCGCCGCGGCCAGCGGTTTGCGCGACTTGGTTTCCTGCGAGGAGTTGGCCGGATCGCCGTCCACGTAGTTCATGATCCAGTCGTTCAGCCAGCGCTCCATATCGTCGCGCTCGCGGAAGGAGCCAATTTTGTCGCGCACGATGCACTTCAGGTAATGCGCGAAACGGCAGCAGGCGAACAGGTACGGCAGGCGCGCGGAAAGCTGGGCGTTGGCAGAGGCGTCGGCATCGTAATATTCCGCCGGCTTCTGCAGCGACTGCGCGCCGATAAAGGCGGCGAAGTCGGAGTTTTTGCGGTGCACTAGCGGCATAAAGCCGTTCTTGGCCAGCTCGGCTTCGCGGCGATCGCTGATGGCGATCTCGGTCGGGCACTTCATGTCCACGCCGCCGTCGTCGCTCGGGAAGGTGTGGCACGGCAGGTTTTCCACCGCGCCGCCGGATTCCACCCCGCGAATGGCGGTGCACCAGCCGAACTCTTTGAACGAACGGTTGATGTTGGCGGCCATGGCGTAGGCGGCGTTGGTCCAGGTGTAGTTGCCGTGGGTCGCGCCGTCGGTATCTTCTTCGAAGTCAAACTCGTCCACCGGGTTGGTGCGGATGCCATACGGCAGGCGCGCCAGGAAGCGCGGCATCACCAGGCCCAGGTAGCGCGCGTCTTCCGATTCGCGCAGGCTGCGCCAGGCGGCGTACTCGGTGTTCTGGAAAATCTTGGTCAGATCGCGTGGGTTGGAGAGCTCCTGCCAGGACTCCATCTGCATCACGCTCGGTGCGGTGCCGGCGATGAACGGGCAGTGCGAGGCGGCGCCGATCTTGGCCATTTCGCCCAGCAGCTCCACGTCCTGCGGGCTGTGATCGAAGTAGTAGTCGCCCACCAGGCAGCCGAACGGCTCGCCGCCGAACTGGCCATATTCTTCTTCGTAGATTTTCTTGAAGATCGGGCTCTGATCCCAGCCCACGCCTTTATAACGCTTCAGCGTGCGGCCCAGCTCCTGCTTGGAAATGCTCATGAAGCGGATCTTCAGCATCTCGTCGGTTTCAGAGTTGTTGACCAGGTAGTGCAGGCCGTGCCACGCGCCTTCCAGCTTCTGGAAATCGTCGTGGTGAATGATCTGGTTGATCTGCTGCGACAGCTTTTCGTCGATTTCCGCGATCAGCGCCTGGATGGTGCGATAGGCGTCGGAAGAAACGGTGACGGTATTTTCCAGCGCCTGCTGCGCCAGCGTTTTCACCGCGTTCTCGACCGCTTCTTTGGCCTGATCGGTCTTCGGCCGGAACTCTTTGTTCAACAGCGCGCTGAACTCATCGCTGGAAAAAGTCTCGGTGGTTTGCAACGCATTTTGTTGCTGAGGCGAGTTGCTCATCGATTAATCCTCACGCTCGTTGTTGTCATCGTTAACCGCCGGCTTCGGCGCGTCGGTCAGGGATTTCAGCAGCGCCGGGTTTTGCAGGATCTTGGAGATCAGCTCCTCGGCGCCGTTCTTGCCGTCCATGTAGGACAGCAGGTTGGAAAGCTGGGTGCGGGCATCCAGCAGATTGTCCAGCGCGTCGACCTTGCGGGCGATAGCGGCGGGGGAGAAGTCTTCCATGCTTTCGAAGGTCAGATCGATGTTCAGCTTGCCTTCGCCGGTCAGGGTATTGTCAACCTGGTAAGCGACGCGCGGCTTCAGCGATTTCATGCGCTCGTCGAAGTTGTCGACGTCGATTTCCATGAACTTGCGCTCTTCCACGCTGGCTTGCGGATCGACCGCTTTCCCCACCAGATCCGCCATCACGCCCATCACGAACGGCAGCTGGATTTTGCGCTCTGCGCCATAAATTTCGACATCGTATTCAATCTGTACGCGCGGCGCGCGGTTGCGGGCGATGAATTTCTGCCCGCTGCGGGATTTCGAGTTTGACATGATTTACTCCATCTAATGGCGATTGGGAACGCGCCTCGTCCGGCTGGGAGAGTCAGGTTCTGATTCGGGTCTGCGCAGGGGCAGACGGTATCGGGTGTCGTCAAGAGAACAAAAGTCGGCGGCTAGCTGTTCTCCTCGTGGTCGGGGCGACCGAGAATGGTCTCCAGTTGGTTAAGCCCATCGGGCGCCAAATCGCGGACGATTTGCATAAAGTCCAGCGCAATCAGCCGCTGGACCCGATCGATCATCAGCGGCGCCGGGTGGCTTGGCTCATGAAGACGAAAATAGTTTTTCACCTTGTCCAGCATCAGCTGGGCGTCGTCGCGCGACTGGATCTGCGCGCTGCGCCAGTTGAGTGGGGCAGAGGCGCTCTGCACGGCGGCCGGTGGTTGCTCAGCGGCGGTTTCCTGTGTGGCGTCCGCTTCGGTGGCGGCCGGGGCCTCGCTCTGGCCGGCGAGCGCCACCAGCGAAAAGACCTTGGTCAGCGCGCTCATTTCCGGCAGCGCGCTTTCACCCAGATGGCGGGTCACTTCGCTGCGGATGGCGGCCAGGGTGTTGGCGATGTGCATCACCAGCGCGCCTTCGGGGCGATCCTGCTGCGCCAGTTCATCCTGCAGCCGCGCACGGCCGCCGGGAAAGTTGGGGCACTCTTGCTTGCTGCCGTCGAGCAGGGCGCCCGCATCGCGCAGCGAGATTTCACCGGCGGCGCTTTTCAGCAGCGGCGCGGCGCGCACGCTGGCGGCCAGCGCGGCCTTGTCGCCAAGGTCGGCCAGCGCGTTGATGCGAAACAGCGGGTCGGCCTCGCCGTCGAACTCCAGCGGCGGCTGCAGAGCATCCCAGTAGCGGAGTATCGCCTGGTGGATCAGCGTCAGCCCGTCGGCATAGCCCGGCAATCCGCGCAGCTGGGTCCAGGCGCGGGTGAGATACAGCATGACGCGCAGGTCTTTGGTACGCGCCAGCAGCGAGCTTGCGAGGCGCTCGACCTGCACCCAGTCCGGCGCCTCTTCCGGAATGATGGTGCTGCCGAACTGTTGTTCGGCCTTGCCGGTGGCGGCGCGCGCCATGGCCAGAAAGTCGGCGTCGTATTCCAGGTTGTCGCCGCAGGGTGTGTCCGCGTCAACCGGGGCCAGCAGGGTATCGGTGTCGATAGCCATAAAATTTCCTTCAACGAGCGATGTTAATCAAACATTTGCGGGTACTGGCCGCCGCGGCCGGGGCGCGCCCAGCCGTTGGGCTCGAACAGCAGTGAAAACAGCTGCACGGTGAGGTTGCCGCTGTGCACGTGGGTGTAGAGCGGGTGTCCGTCGGCCTGGTTGGTCCACCAGAAGCTGGTGTACTGCGCCGGATCGAAACAGTCGGCGGCCTGTTGCCAGCCGAGGCCCGGTACGTCCGGATGCTGGAACCCGATAATCGACAATATCTCGGAGTCCGCTTCCGCCGGCGGGCTGGGCAGCGCCGGGATCGCCTGCAGCGTGCGGTCGATCTGTTCGGCGGAGAAGCCGTTGCGCACACCGTTCAGCAGGGTATGGCCGAGCTGTTGGTACCAGCTCGCCGCCATGTTCAGCTGTTGCGGGCGCCAATCCTGTTGGCTGAACAGGCGCAGCGCGCAGATGGGGTAACGCCGCCCGACGCGGTCGCGCGCCGGCAACAGGCAGCCCATCTGCACGTACTGGCTGCCGAGCGTGGCGGGGATCACGAAGTTCCACACCGGCGCGTTGCTGAACGGGTGATCGTTTGGCCCCTGCGCATCGCGCTGCAAATTCACCAGCCCGTTATGGAACCAGTGGGCCCAGTTGTTGATCACCGGGTCAGGCAAACGGCGTTGCAGGAAGTCACCGGCGGAAGGAAGTTTGCCGTACCAGCCGATGCTCGTCGGGGCGCTTGAATCAGTGCTCATGGTCATGTCCTTTCGGGGCTACGGGCACGAGAAGGCCGGCAGTTGGAACGGATTGCGAATGCTGTTGGGCGTGAACTCCAGCGTGACGCGGTGGCCGTCGAGATTGAACGTCGCCTGACGGCCGAGGCCGCCGGTGCCCGAAGACTGCGCCATATCCACCAGGCGGTTCAGCGCCCACGGCCCGCTGGTCACCAGGCTGGCGGTGGTGCCGTTGGCCAGCGCCAGCTGCAGATGCACCTGGTTGGTATTGCGGGTGCCCGGCCAGCTGACCACCAGCGGCACCTGCGGGCCGTGGCTGTATTTGAACAGCTGCCCGTCGATATCCAGCGTCAGGTTGAGGATGTCGTTATCCATCCGCACCGGCCGCACGGTCACGCGGTACGAGGGCGTCGCGGTACCGTTGGCGAAGAAGCCGTCGCGGATGCGCTGCGCCTGCTGGAACGAACGCAGGATGCCTTCGCCGCCGGGCAGCGTCTTGCCGTCCACTCCGGGGGTAAAGCGCCAGTTGGCGCGGGTAGTGTCGACCTTGCCCTGCAGGTTGTCGCGGAAGAAGCTGTCCATCAGCCCGCTGTTCGGCGCGAACATGCGCGCCAAATCGTCCGGCGTCACTTCCTGGCGCGCCCGGGCCACCAGCGGATAACGCCCGGCGATCGCCTGGCGGCAGAAGCTGCCGACCTCGAAGCTGATGCGCTTTTTCACGTTCTCCATCTCTTTGCGCTGGGTGTCGCTGCTGGCGCCGATCGCCAGTGACAGCAGCATCTGTTTGAACGGCACCGGCAAGCGGCCGGACTCGGCCTGCAGGCGCGGGATGATGTCGCTCGGCGGCGCCGACATGCCGCTGTTGGCCGCGCCTTGCACCGCCGTCAGGTAGCTGTACAGCTCATCGACCTGTTTCAGCACGCTGTCGAAAGGGATCGCCTTATTGCCTTCGCCCTGGCTTTGCGCCAGCTCCAGCAGCGGCGCGAAGTGCGCCATCACCAGCTGTTCCGGCTGGGCCGACACGTCGCCGTCGGCGTTGGCCGGCCGGTTGGTGAACAGCGCCTCCAGCGTGCGGTTGGCGTTTTGATTCAGCCTGTCTTCGGTTTTGGCCAGCAGCGAGCGGGAATCGGCGTCGCTTTTCTCGTCGCGCAGGGTGACGTTTTTGCTGACGTTGACCAGCAGGTTGCGCATCGGCGACGGGTTGCCTGACAGCAGGCGCGCGCTGCTGATGCGCTGGGTCAGGTTGCCGATGTTGGCCAGTTGGATATCCCCCAGCAGCTCATCCCAGGCGCTGATGAAATCCTGCATGTACAGCTGGCGGATGGTCTTGGTCAAATCGGCGCTCTTCTGCTCCGGCGTCTGGCTGTTCAACACCCAGACGTCTTCCTTGCGCAGGGTATCGGTCACCGGATCGATGTTGTCGTTGAACGCTTTCCAGTACCCTTGCGAGGTGAACAGGCCCGGCACGCCGTCGGTGACCGGTTTGCCGCTTTTGCGGCTGAACGCCAGCTCGGTCTGCGGGCCGGCCAAATCGACCAGGCTGACCGGCTTGATGTCGGTCTGTTTCAGCAGCAAGCGCTTGAGGCGGCCATAGACGCGCTGCGACAGCGGCGCCCGATTGATGGCGGCCTGCGCCTGCGCCACCAGCTGTTCATCTTTGGCGTAGGGCGAGGCCTGGATCTGCGCATCCAGCAGTTGGCTCAGGTGCCATTCGATCTGTTGCAGCTGTTTTTGGGTGCTGCCCTGCGGCAGGTTGCGCTGCAGGTTGAGCATCACCCAGGCGCGCAGGAATTTGCCGTCGTACTGCTTCGGCAGGTACAGCATCTGGTAGGCCTTCAAAGCTTCATAGCTGAAGTCCGCGTCGCCGTGGTTGTCGTTGCGCAGCGTGGTGGCGATCTGTTGCGCCACCTGCGGCAGCAGCAGCTCTTTCAGCGCTTTTTGGTACAGGGCATTGCCGGCGTCACCGACCTGATCGCCGCGGAACAGCCCCATGCGGTAAGTGAACGGCGGATCGTCCAGCGAAAAGTTCTGGCTGTCCGGCAGGTGCAGCAGGCTGTTGAGGAACGGCAGCAGCGAGAACATGTCGCCGTTGCCCACCTGCGTCAGGTTTTGCCCCTGGCGCTCGACGCTGGGCACCTTGGCGGCCACTTCCGCCAGGTAGGCCTTGTTGTTGCCGTAGCTGGTGAACCAGAGCATCGCCAGCACCGCCAGGATCACCGCCAGCGCGATGTAACCCGCCCAGTGCAGGGCGCGGTTGCGGTATTCCCACCAGCGGTTGCTGCCCGCCAGCCCGGACTCCTGGAAGATCACCGATTCCAGCGTCTCTTTCAGGAAGAAGCTCTGGCCCTTGGCCGCCGGGATCGGCGTTTCCTGGCCCACGCTGTCCCAGGCCGCGTTGGCCTGCGCCCCTGAGTTGGCCGTCGGCAGCTGCAGGTAGCGGTTCAGTTCGCCCATCACCCGGTCGAACGGCAGCCCCTCTTGGGTGCCGCTGGTGAAATAGATGCCGCGCGGGGTAAAGCGGGTTTCAAAACTGGAGGTGGCGAACACCTGTTCCAGATAGTGGCCGAGCAGCGGGCGCAGCGCGGCGAATTCCTGCGGGAACAGATAGCTTTCGGCGCGTTGGCGCGCGTCGTGCTCCATCAGCAGCGTATCCGGCAGCGCCGCATCCAACCGTTGTTGCAGCAGGGCGTATTGCTGTTCGAAAGCGGCGTTCAGGTTGAAGTCCGGCTGCCGCGAGCGTTCGTAAGGGAAGGTGAATCCCCAGATCTGGTCGCGCTGCGCTTTGTCGAAGCTGCCGAAATAGGCCATAAAGCCGTTGAGCAGGTCGGTTTTGGTCACCAGCACATAGACCGGGAAGTGAATGCCCAACTGTTCGTGCAGTTCGATCAGGCGTTTGCGCAGCGCGCTGGCCTGGGCGGCGCGCGCTTCGGCGCTGTCGCTCAGCAGATCGGCGACGCTGATGGTGACCATCACGCCGTTGATTGGCTGGCGGGTGCGATATTTTTTCAGCAGCGCGACGAAGCTTTGCCATTCGCCGGCGTCTTCTTCGCGCTGGCTTTCCTGGGTGGTGTAGCGGCCGGCGGTGTCGAGCAACACGGCGTCGTTGGTAAACCACCAGTCGCAGTTGCGGGTGCCGCCCACGCCGCGCAGCGCGGATTTGCCGAAGCGATCCGCCAGCGGGAAGTGCAGGCCGGAATTGACCAGCGCGGTGGTCTTGCCGGCGCCGGGCGCGCCGATGATAACATACCACGGCAGTTGGTACAGGTATTGGCGGCTAAAGCGGGTCATCCAGCGGTGTTTGCCGTCGCCCTGGCCCGGTGCGAAGCGCGCCTTTTTCAGCAGCTGCGCCGCTTCGTCGAAGCGCTGCGCCAGCTGATCGTCTTGTTTAACCTCTGGCTTGCCGTCTTCCGCCGGCACCGTTTCGGCGGCGCGCAGGTTGCTCAGCAGGCGGCTGTTGAACCAGGCGCTGTAGAGGCGCGGGATCAGGCGGCACAGGAACCAGATCAGGTAGATGACGCCAATGGCGATCTGGCGGTTAAGTTCCGGCTCCAGCGGGCGATAGTCGCCGATGGCCACCAGCGGGCCGATCATCCAGATGATGAACGCCAGCGCGGTAATGCCGACAAAGCCCCACAGCAGGCGGCTGGTGATGATGGAGAATAACGTACTGAGCATTACTTTCCGGTTCCTTGCGGCAAGCCGTTGATTTCCGCCTGGGTGTTTTCCGGGGCGACCAACAGCGTAATTTCTACCCGGCGGTTCAACGCGCGGTTCACTTTGTTATCGTTCGGCGCGACGGGGTTGCTCTCGCCGCGGCCCTCGGCCTTGACCCGTTGCGGGTTGGCGAGGTGTTTTTGCAAGCGGGCGCTGACCGCTTCGGCGCGCGCCAGCGACAGCTCCCAGTTGGAGGCGAAACGGGCGCTGCGGATCGGCAGGTTGTCGCTGTAGCCGGTGACCAGGATCTTGCCGCTGACGCCGTTCATGGCGGCGGCGATGCGGTCGATGACCGGGATATAGTTGGCGCGCACCGTGGTGGCGGCGGAGTCGAACAGCCCGTCGCCTTTCAGGATCACCACGCTTTGCTGCGCTTCGTCGCGCACCACCACCAGCCCTTCGGCGATCTCTTTGCGCAGGAAGCTTTTCAGGCTCAGCGTCGGCGGCGCGGCCGGCGCCGGGTTACCGATCGCCACCTGCGGCAGATTGGTTTGGTAAATCGCCGCCAGCACCGGGCTGGTGTTGTCGCCCAGCCGCCAGTTGAGGGCGATGAACAGCAGCGAAGCCAGGAAGCCGGTCAGCGCCACGCAGGCCCACAGCGGCACCAGCGGGCGCCACAGTTTTTGCTGTACCGGCAGATCCAACGCATGAGGCGACAGGGGAGGGGCGTAGCCGCCGCGCACCGTCCGGATCAGCTGCAGCAAGCGCTGTTTCATGGTTTCCAGCTGAGAACGGCCGTTTTCCATGACCCGATAGCGGCCTTCAAAGCCCAGCAGCAGGCAATAATTGATCAGTTCCAGCAGGTTGATGTGCTCACGCGGACTCTGCGACAGCTTGGCCAGCAGTTGGAAAAACTTTTCGCCGCCCCAGGTTTCGTTATGGAAGGTCACCAGCAGCCCGCTGCCGGACCACACGCTGTTGCTGCCCCACGGGGTCAGCGCCGCCGCTTCATCCAGCGCGGTGCACAGGCAATAACGCGCGCCGATGATCACTTCGTACGGCAGATTGGCGCGTTGGCCGCGGATCTCGAAGCGGCGCATTTCGTCGATCAGCTGTTGGCGCAGCTGCGCAGGGTTGGCGTGCGTGGCCGACTGGCGGATCTGCGAAATGGCGTTCAGCAGCGGGTTGGCGGCGTCCACCAGCGGATTGGCCGCTGGCGCCATGCTATTTTCCTGAGTCATAGGTTACCGGTCCGTATGGCTGCGAATCGCCCAAAATTCCATGTCCAGCCCCGGGAACTCACCGGCCAGATGCAGGGCGAAGGCGCTGGATTTTTCCATCTGTTTCCACAGGTCGCCGCCTTTTTCCAGCTCGAAATAGGTGTAGCCGGCGTGATAGGGGATCTGACGCGGCGCGGCGGGCATGGTGCGCAGGCCGATGCCCGGCAGCTGCAGCTGCACCAGATCGCGGATGCGCGTGACCGGGGCGATCTTCATCTGCGCCGGGAAGTGGGTCAGCAACACCTCGGCGGCCACGTCGGCGCGTACTGCCAAGACGAAACCGAAGTCGCGCATCATTTTGGTGTCCTGCACGGTAGCGACGTTCAACCCGTGGGATCGTTCGACCAGCGTCAGTTGAATGGCGTTGTCTTCCAGCACCACCGACAGGCCCTGACGCAGCAACAGCATCAGCTTACCGAAGCACAGCGCCAGGTTGTCATGGTCGTACACCGGCAGGCGGCCTTCCGGGGTGCGCTGCGCCGAGAAGCTGGCGAGCTCGGTGGCGAACTGCAGCCAATCGGCGAACAGGCGTTCCGGGTGCAGATGGTCGAGGTGATAGGCATGGCTCACCTGGCCAAGATGACGGTTGATCAGCTGCAGCAGCATGAAATCGACCATTTCGGAACTGCCGCCGCGGCCCGGCTGCAGCAGGCGCTGGCTCATCTGCTGGCTGCGCTGCTGCAGCAGGCCCTGCAGGTCGTTGATGAAGGTTTTCAGTACCGGGTTGCCCTGGCAGTTCAGCATCGGCGGGATTTGCGCCGTATCAAGACGCAGGCTGTTGTCGCCGCGCTTTTCCAGCACGCGGGTAACGCTGAGCGCCGTCCATTCGGCGTTCAGCTCGCTCTCCAGCATCAGCCGCAGGCGCAGGCGACCGAATTGCAGCGCCGCGCTGCCCACCGAGACGGCGTTGAGATCGTCGACTTCGTTCTCGTAAGCCAGATAGCGCGCCAGCGCCTCCGGGCTTTCCTGAAAGATCACGTCTTCACGCCCTGCGCGGTAAGTCGGCAGGGCCAGCACCACGTTTTCACCGGTCTTGTTTTCGGCGATGCTCAGCGGCGCGGGCGCCTGCTGGGCACCGGCAAAGCGAAACGGCGTGCCGTCCGGCATGATGCCGCTGGCGGCGTTGAGCGCAATCTTGCCCTGGCGCAGCAGCGTTTGGTCCAGATCCAGGGTCAGGAACCCCCAGAAACAGCCGCTGTGGGCCTGGCCCCAGTTGCGCATATAGCCTTCGAGATAGTTTTCCGCCTGCTGGAAATGGTGAGGGCGTAAAAACATCCCCTCAGTCCAGACAACCTTATGAGCATCTTTCATCATCACACCTATAGTTACTTCGCTTCAGCGCAGCGGTAGATCAGTCGACCTTTTTTACGGGGCGCAGGCCATTCACGCCCGCGACGATATGCGCTTCCAGCTCATCCGGCGAGAATTGCCATACCTTGTAGAAATTGGTTTCGGTGGGTTCCGGCAGCGGCAGCGAAATGCGCCAGGCCTTGCCGTCCAGGTTTTGATACTCGGCGATCACGCCGATGTAACGCGCGTCCAATGCGCTTTGCCCGCTGAGCGTCTTGCCGGTCTGGCCCGGCGTCAGGAAGAACTGATCGCTGTCCAGCAGGCTATTGCCGAGCACGCTTTTGGCGTCGTTTTGCAGACTGAAGAAGTCGGCATCCATGAATTCCGCATCCGAACGCAGCAGCAGCACGCGAATTTTTATCGGCGCCGGTTGCGCGCCGGCGGCGGCGTTGACCTGGCGATCGGCATCGAACACCAGGCTGTAGCGCGACGGCACGCTTTTGGCGGAAGACATGCAACCGCCGAGCGCCAACGCGCCCAGCAGCAGAAACAGCATCCCGCACCAGCGGGAAGCGATAGGGGTCGTCATCATGGGAATCTCGTCGCCCGCAGGCGTACTGACTACTGGAGGATCCAGGTGGCTGAGCCGGCGTTTTTACACGCCTTGCTGTCGCCGCCGACTTTGACGCAGTCCTGTTTGGCGGCGCGCGCGCGGCGCGGCAGATCTTTGCGCAGCGTTGATTTGTAGCGCGCTTCCGGCACGCCGGCGTTGGCCTGGATATAACCCACCAGGTCGCCGCCGCGAATGGCGGAGATCGCCAGCCAGTTGTTTTCCACTTCGCCCAGCGCGTAGAACGCGGCGGCGTTGTCCAGGCTGCCGACGGCGGTGCCGGTATAATCGGGGCTGCTCATGATGCTGGCGGCGTACAGGCTGCGGTATTCCTCACCGATCGGCTTGAACTGTTTCGGCGCGCTCACCGCGGCGCGGTGTTTTAGCGTGACGCCATTGACTTCACTGCTGACGATGGCGTCGTTATTGAGCGCCGGCGGCGGTGGCGGCGGGGTGGAGCAACCGGCAAGCGTCAGGGCGGTCAGCAGCGTCAGGGTAATCCGTGTTTTCACAATGTCCTCTTTTTCTTGATTGAATGGCTGTGTAATAAGGCGCCGTCATCAGGGCGCAAGCAGCAACACTTTTAATTGGCTCGGCACGATGCGCATGCCGAGCGCGTTGGTCGAATTCTGCAGGCTGAGGCTGGTCAACCGGGTGGCCGGGGTGCCTTTGAGCAGCACGGTAAAGGCGCCGGTCAGGTGGCGGGACGGCCCCATCACCGTGCCGGAAGCGACGCCGGTGGCCACGCCGGGGTTGTCGCCGTTGGTCAGGGGCGTCACCGTCGCCATGTTGTGCGCCGGGGTGCCGACGAACAGAATGTTGAACGCATTCGGGATGGCGGTCGGCGCCAGGGCGATATCCGGGTAAGGCACGGGCACCGGCGCCGGGCTTGGCGTCAGACAGACGTCGGGAAACGCCAGGTCCACGCCGATCATTTGGCTGTTGGCAAACATAAAAGGCCTCCGCAGGTTATCCGACGTGGATTTGTTCCGAATCCAGCTTGGTGATGTCTTTCGAGGTAATCAGCGTGTTGCGGGCATGAATGCGGGCGTAATCTTCCGCCTGGTAATCCAGCTGCCCGGCGCGCACGTGCTCGGTCTGGCGCACTTTGCGAAACAGCGAATGGCTGATCTGGCTGACCGAATGCCACAGCGACTCGCAGCGTTTGCCGACCAGGCGGCTGAGACTGACGAAGGCAGACAGCTCTTCGCCGCTGTATTTCATCTTGTCGACGTGGCAGTCGCCGCTGTTCGCTTGCAGCGTCATGGCGTCGCTGCTCAGGTTCAGCGCCTGCGCGCCGTGCAACGACAGCGAGCCGTTCGGCGTTTCAATGTGCAGATCGCCTGCGACGCAGAGCCGCGCCGCGCTTTGCGGCTCTGCGCGTTCGAGGACGGCGATCGCCCACAGCTGGTGGCCGCAGCCGGCGACCAGCACGTTATCGCCGAGGGTCGGCGTCAGCAGGCAGCTCGCCGCCCGGCGGCAATGCCAGCCGCGGCCTTCGCACTCCACCACCAGGCTGCCGTCCGGCAACAGGTTGACGACCAGGCCGGCGGCCTGCTGGGGCGGTGCGATGTTGACGGCGCGAGTTGTGTTGGCAACGCTCATGGTGATCCCCTCGTGAAGTGGTCAATGCATTCAGATTCGGCTCTGGCGCTGTGCGCTCCAGGTTTCGGCGGCGTACAGCTCTTCGTCGCGCTCGAGGATCCCGCTGCGATCGCCCCAGCGCGTTTGCTGCTGGTGGGCGCGGTGCATGCGGGTGCGCATAAAACGCGCGCGCCGGAAATCGGCGGCGCCGATGTCGGCGTAACAAAAGTCGGCGTAGGTCAGGTCGCTGTCGCTGAAATCACAGCGCGCCGCGCGGCTGCGCTGGAACACGCATTGATACAGGCGCGCCTGGCTAAAGTTGGCGGCGTCCAGCGTCGCTTCGCTGAAGATCGCCTGATCGAACTGCCCGCTGCGGCACTGCGCGTGGGTCAGATTGGCCTCCAGCCACAGTGACTGCTGCGCTTGCACGCCCGTCAGGTTGGCGCGCAGCAGCGAAGCGCCCTTGAAGTTGCTTTGACGCAACGTCGCCTGGCTGAAATCGACGTCGTCCAGTTGGTTATCGGTAAACTGGCAGGCGATGAGGCGCTGCCCGGCATAACTTTTGCCGCGGTGGTCACATTCGAAAAACGTGACGCGGTCGAAATCAACCCCTTCAAACCTTGTTTCACAGAGAATTAATCGAAAGAACGTGACAAGTGACAGCCTCGTATGACTTAAATCTGCGCCGTCGAGCGGGCTTTCGTAAAAGGTGGTGCGATCGTGCTGAGTGGCGGAAAAATTCGCGCCGGCCAATTGGCATGACATCCAGTGGCTTTGGTTGAGCGACAGCCGGCTAAAGTCGCTCTGTTCAAGCCGGCAGCCGTTGAACATCGTCAGTTCGATATGGCTCTCGCTGAAGCGGCCGCCCGCCATGGCGCACTGATTGAAGGCCGTTTGCTTCAGGTTCGCCCGCGCAAATTGAGCGTGTTCGAGCCGGCAATCGCTGAAGACGCTGTCGCGCAGATCGCAATCGGAGAAGTTCACGCCGTTCAGGTTCAGTTCGTTGAACATGCCGCCGGCCAAATCCATACCGGCGAATGACAGGCCGTGCAAATCCTCACCGGCAATCAGCTCGCCGCGTTTCACGCGCTGGCGTATCTGCTCAGTTTTTGACGTCATACTTCCTTCCCGTTGTGGCGAGGCAATGTTTTCACCCTGGCGGTATAGGCACCGTCGAGCCGGGTTGCCTGATCCACTTGCGACTGCGACAAATCGGCCCGGAACAGATTGGTACCCTGCAGGTCGGCACCTGACAGCACGCATTTTTGCAGGATCGCCGCGATGAAATTGGCGTCGCGCAGGTTGGCCTGGGACAGATCGCAGCGAATAAACAGGCTGCCGCTGCCGTTGGCCTGACGGAAATCGGCCTCGTTCAGCCGGGCTTCCGACAGGTCGCAGTTGTCGAGGCGCGCACGGCTGAAATTAGCCCGCTGCAACGGCATCTGGCGCAAATTGCACTGGTTCAGCGTCGCGTCGCCGAAATCCGCCTGCGGCAACAGCGTCTTTGCCGCGAAGGCGCAGGCGGTGAGGCGTGCGGCGCGGAAGCTGAGGCTTTGCGTCTCGGTATCAACCCAGGCGCAGCTCTCTAGCCGCGCCCGATCGAAGTTCACCGCCAGCAGCCGGCATTTGACGAAGCTGACTTTGTCGAGCCGGGCGTGGCTGAATGTCAGCTGCTCCAGTTGCAGCTCCATCAGCGTAATGTTGGCCAGCGTGGCGCGGTTGAAGTCACACTGCCCGAGCAGGGTTTCGTACCCCAGCAAGTCGCGTAACGACGCCATCGTGAAATCGCAGCGTTGAAACAACGTTTGCTGGATGTTGGTTTCGTGCAACTGCGCGCCGCCGAAATCCGTCGCTTCACATTTCGCCAGGGCCAAGGAGGCGTGGCTCAAATCGGCCTGCTGTAAGACGGCGCCGCTGAGATCGGCGCGCGCCAACATCGCCTCGCGAAGATCGCAACCCACCAATTGGGTTTGGCGCAGATTGGCGTTTTCCAGCAAAGCGCCGCGCAAGTTAGCCTGGCAGAGATCCATACCGGACAGATCGGCGCCGGTGAGATCAAGACCGCTGAGATCCTTATCGCGCAGCATGGCGGCGGCGACGCGTTGGCGAATGATTTGCGCCAGATCGCCACGCAGGCGCAGTGCAGGGCTTTGCGCCTGTGCCGACATTAAATACATTTGGTGCAGCGCGCGCTCGCTTTCCCCCAGCTGTTTGTCGCTAAATGCGTCGGGATGCCTGCGCGCCTCCTGGAACAGCAGATCGCGTTGCTGCTGGTAGCTTTCCGCACCGGATGGCGGCACGTGATCCCCACCGGGGTTGAGCGGATCGATACCCTCGGCTTGCGTCAGCTTGAGCATGTCCTGATACTGCGCCTCGGCCTGGCTTTCCAGACGCTCGACGAATTCGGCGAGCTGGTCCAGCTTCGGCGGCGCCTCTTGCGACGGGCGCGGGAAAAGTTCATCAATGTCTTGCCCCTCGCGCAGCAGACGCTGGCGATGCTCTTCGCGTTGCTGGTGCTCGTAGGCGGCGATATTTTCCGCCATCGGGCTTTGCTGCGTCGGCGTTTCCGTATCCAGCCAGGCGCCGATGCACGCCTCCGGCAGCAACTCTTGCTCACGAAAAGCGTGCAGAGCACCCCGTTCTTTATCCAGCCGCTGGGCCAATACCTGCCGATAATGCGCGGTGGAGCGGGGCTCGCCTTCGGTTTCCAGGGCCGGCATCAGCTGCATCACGTCGGCCGCATCGTCTTCATTGATGCGCGTGCTGCCCTGATAAATCAGCAGCATCTGTTCCCGATGGGGGAAGAACCAGACGGTGGTGTGGCGCATCGCGATCTCTTCGAAATGCGTTTCGCCGCCGCGCAGCCGGTTGATGAAGCAGCGTGCGCGCCACGGCGGCAAATGCCCTTGCTGCACCGGGTCTGAAGGGTGCATGTTCCAAATCCGATAGGCGGCCCGGGGCGGCAAGCTGTCGCGTTGAGGAAACTGCTGATCGCTTTCCGCCATGTTGAACAGGCGCCAGTCGATATCGTTGGCGAAGCCGGGAAAGCCGTTTTTCAACCAGTCGGCGTCGTAGTTTTTGCCGATGCGGGAGAAGCGGCGCGGCCAGGTGATATCCAACGCGTCAAAGCTTGCCGGTTGCGCGCTTTGCCGAGAAGACGCAAGGCGCCCCTGTAGGGATTCAACATTGGGTAGGCGATGGATGCGGCCTTGCGGAAATGTTTCTGGGGTGGCGCCGATGCCGTGCGGATTATCGGCGAACTGTGCGCCGCCGTAAGCCCGGCGCCAGTCCAGACGCATTTCTGAAAAAGGGAGGGGAGTAGAGGGACGATCGTTGATCCAATGGCGATCGCCGAAAACCACCAGCGTTTTTTCCAGCGAATCAAGCTGGATCTTCACGGCGCAAGCGGTTTTGTCTTGTTGATGATGGGTGTAGGCATTGCCGGTGGCGAGAAACTCCGCGCAGGCTTTTGGGATAGCCAAATCGAGCACGCCGCCGCTCAACGTGAGTTCGTCGGCGGCCAACTGCCACAACTCCGGTTCGGGACGCAGGCGCGGGGCTGCCCCCATGTCGGCCAAGGCCAAAACGGAAACGCCCAGATGGTTTTGCCCTTGCCAAGAGAAGGGACGATGAAGCGCGCTGAGGCGCAGAGGTTTTACGACTTTCATTGTGTGTGTAAAGCTTCCTGTGGATATCAGCCGGCAGCCAGGCTGCTTGCTCAAAAACAATCCGTTTTTCGGTTTAATAGATATCAGGCTATGTCACAACAGATGAAGAAAACGATGCGGCGTTCAGAGCCGATCGCCAATGCGGGGAGCGCCCCGCTTCGAAATGGATGATCAAGAGGACAGTGCGTTGTCCTTTCCGCTTATTCCACGAGCCAGCAGCACGGCGGCCACGGACAACGCCGCGGCGATCGCCTTGGCGATCAATTGGCCGGCGCTCTCCAGGTGATAGGGCGCAAAGAAGCCGATGTCATTGGTGCCCAGGATCAGCAGCGCGGCGAGCGCCGCAAAACAGGGCAGCTCTATCGCCAGCGCCAGTCTGCCGGTGGGCGCCGCACCCAGGTAACTCATCAAAAAGCCGGGAAAAATCAGCAATCCGATCAGTTCTGCGGGGGCATTTACCGCAGACATCACCTGCTGGTTGTATTTCAGGAGCGCCAGCATCAGCGCGACAAAGATCAGCAGCCGCACAGGCAACGTGGCCGCTCGGTTGGCCGACAAAAAGGTTTTGCCGATCGCAGCGAGCAATACGCAGCCAACCAGGATGCCAAAGAAGGTAAACAGGACTTGTCCCCAGAGGCTGTCCTGCGTCGAAAAGGCAATGAACGTGCCCATCGTGACACTTCCTTATGCAAGGTGATTTCGCGAACTGATGAACGGTAAGCCGTTTACGGAACGTTGAAATCGGATCGCGTGATTGAAGGGATGCTTTTCGCTCAAAGCCGGGAAAGCTCTTCGATCACCGCTTTTTTGGGATTCTTCGGATCGTACTTTATCGCGATGAAATGGCCCGGCTGATAACGCGGCAGATCCACGACGCTGATCGGGCCTTTCGCCACGGCCGTATGGTTTTTCCCGTCTTGGGCGATGTACTTGACTTCGACTTCGCAGACCGGCCGATTCCCGTCCCACAGGTTGGTCTGGCGAATGCTGACGATTTGCCCTGAGGCGGAAATACCGTTCTCCATCACGCTGAGGGAAGAACCGATATGTTTGAAATAACCCCAGATATCGACCGTGATGAATTTGAAAAAGCCCACCAGGCTGAGAATGGGAGCCAATAAAATCAAACCGATAACGGTGAAAACATTTTTGGCCTTCGACATGGGAGTCCCTTTACAAGAAGATCGCCAGCGCCTTGGTGCTCAATCGTAAGGCACCGTTGGTCACCAGCGCGCCAAGCTGCGTGAACGTCATGGGATCATTACTGAGCTTGAAATTGGTTTTGCTGATCGACAGCGGGTTGTGCGAGATATCCAGCATCGTGTGTTTCAGGCTGGCTCCTGTCAACGCAAGATTTGAACCGTAAAAGGCGAAGTTGGCCCCGGTCGCCACCCATTTCAAGCCGTGGCAGTTATCTTTCCAGCTCGGAGTTTGCACCGATACGCCGTCCGCGCTGGTGATATTGATCGTTTTCGCCTTGATGGTCAGCGTGCCGGTGATCGTGGTGCTCTGATCGTTTTTGTAGGTCTCGGTGACATCCCCGGTTACGGTGGCGGTTTGGCCGCCGCCTTTAATCGTCAATTCCTGCCCGCCGGCGGTGATGGTGGTGTGCTGCCCGCCGGAGGTGATGTTGACCGTCTGCCCTTGCTTGATGGTGCTGGTCTGTTGCCCCTCGGTAATGTCGAGGGTCTGGTTGCCTTTCACCGTGACATGCTGGGTTTGCGTAATGTTTTGCGTCTGCGCGCCGTCGAGCTTGAAGGACTGATTGCCGGTGATGTCGATTTTATCGCCGCCGTCGATAATCGTCAGGTCGCGGCCGCCTTTGATGTTCACCGTCTGGTGAGCGTTCAGGTTGGCGGTTTCCAGCCCATTGACCGTTGTGGTGCGTTTCGCTTTGTACAGGAACGTGGCGTCGCCGGTGACGGTGTCGTCCTGCTGGCGACCGATGGTGGTGGTGCGACTGCCGTCAATATTGACGTTCTTGTCGTTTTCCACCGTCATGTTCATGTTGCGTTCGGCGTGCATGTCGAAAGATTCGTTGCCGGGCGAGTCTTCCAGGAACAGGAAGCTGGCGTTGTCGACGCCGCCGCCTTTGCTGCGGCTCATAAAGCCCATTTTGGTGGCGTCGCCGGGCAGATCCCACGGTGGCATGCTGTCTTCGTTGTAAACGCGGCCGGTGATGATGGGGCGATCCGGATCGCCGTTGATAAAGTCGACCACCACTTCCTCACCGACGCGCGGGATCTGGATCCCGCCGTATTTCCAGCCGGCCCAGGCGCTGGAGACGCGCACCCAGCAGGAGCTGGTTTCGTTGCCGCTGCCGTGGCGATCCCAACGGAATTTGAGTTTCACCCGGCCATATTTATCGGTCCAGATGCTTTCGCCTTCCGGGCCCACCACTTCGGCAGTTTGCGGGCCATGGGTTTTCGGCCAGGGCGTGGTGCGCGCCGGGCGCCAATTGATATCCGCCGGAACGACCTGAAATTCGGTTCGCTGTTCGCCGACGTCGTTATCGTTGCTGGCGTAGCTATTTTCCTGCATGAAGTAATGTGCGCTGACCACCAGGTAGGTGCGGTTGTCTTCCATACGCGGCGCCTGGGTCAGTTGAAAACGATAGCCGGGCGCAATGCCCTGCGAATTGCCTTCGCCGCTCATCTGCTCATGCTGCGCTTCGAACTCCTGTTGGCGAACCTTGACGTAAAACTGGCCATGGGCGTGATCGGTATAACGGCCGGGCCAGTCGAACACCTCGGCTTTGTCCTGAGCGAATGAGGCGGGATTTTGCCGGGCCTCCAGCAACCGCGCGCGCGGCTTGCGAAAATCGTAGTCATCCAGGCTATACAGGCTGGGCGTGATGGCGTCAGAAACGCTCCAGCTGTTGATGCTGTCTTTGTTTTCCACCAGGCCGCCTTCCGCGAGCTGATAGGGAATGCTGGCGTAGCCGGCGAGTTCCTGATGGGCCGCCGGCGCGTCGGCCAGCACCAGCGTATGGCCTTCCCGCTGGTGCGTGAAATAGTAATAGATGCCTTCATGTTCCATCAGACGACTGATGAAATCGAAATCGCTCTCCTGGTACTGCACGCAGTACCCCCAGATGCGGTAGTCGTAACTCAGGCGGTTATCGATTTTCACCTGATACTGCCCCAGCACCTGAGTCAGGATGTCGGGAACGGTCTGTTCCTGGTAGATGCGAAAATCGCGGTTTTGCGTCAGATACCACAGCGTGGGGCGCAGCACGGCGCGGTAGATATAGTAACGGTTGCCGCCGGCTTCTCGTCCGGAGAGGGTCATGCGCGTGATATTGCCGTTGAGATAACGCGGCGCCAACGGATTGCCCCGCAGTTCCAGCGTGATTTTTTGTCCCAGCAGCGCTTTCAGATCGAGCCGATTGTCGGGGCTGAGCAGCTCGACGTCGAATTCGAACAGGCCGGCCAGTTTTTCCTCACCGGAAAGGCTTCTGAACAACAGCTGATGGGCGGGCAAAGGCGTGTGCGCAATGATAAGACGATCCATACTATTCCCCGGTTTAGGCATAGCTACCGCACGAGAATTGACGCGCGATCCCGATGGCGTATCTGTCACGAATGGAGACAGGAACTGACGAAAGATTTAACAAAGTTTACACAAAGGCACGATTTGTGCAGTCTACAATAGAGCACTGCATTTGCAAAATAGCCTTGTGGATCAATGCTCAATTCGTTAACTCGCTCACGATCTTGTTTTTTATTATTTAAAACATATAGATGCGCATAGATCATTTTTTATCTCAAATTATTGGGGAATTGGTAATACCAAAAAGTAAATTTGTAACACATAAGCCAACGTGCTTATAAAACAACTCTTTTTTTGCGTAAAAAAAGTCACTGACTGTTTTTTATCCTTACCATTTGCCAGTTAAAGATGATCAAATATATAAATTTGGCGAATGTTAATTCGGATGATTCCTATTTGGTGGGCGTTCCAGGGCCCACCGACGGGCCTGGGAACATGCGTTTGAACGGTTGAAAATGCAGCGAATGTCGCCGTTAGCGTGGAGAGAAGGCGAAGGAGAGTTGCCCGATAAGCTCGCAGAGCCAGATTAAAGCCGGGTCGCGTTGCGCCTGCCGGCCGGCGATCAGCTCAATGGGGAAAGGCGCGATGGCCAGCTCGTCAGGCAGCGGGAGAATGCGTACGCGTTGCGGATCGGAAAAATGCCGGGCCGCGCTGGCGGCCAGCGTGGCGATCAGATCGCTGTCGGCGACCACCGCCGGCAGAGCGGCAATGTGTGAAAAGGTCACGGCAACGCGCCGTTGGCCGCCGATTTCCGCCAGACGCCGGTCGACCAACCCTCTGGCAGAGCCGTCGTCTGCCGGTGCGTACAGCCCATGCGGCAGGCTGAGGTAGCGCGCCAGATCCCAGCGGCCATCCGCCAGCTGTGGGTGTGAACGGCTGGCGATACACACCAGATGCTCTTCAAACAACGTGCGCACATAGTGGCTTTCCGCCCCGGAAAGATGCCCTCCCAGTGCGATATCCACCTCCCCGCTATCCAACTGACGGTAAATATTGTGGCGATCCAGGCGTGAAACGCGAATATCGATGCCGGGGGCGGTCTGACGCAATCGACTGATGATGGCGGGCAGCAGCAAGATATCGGCATAGTCGCCGGCCGCCAGCGTAAAACGCCGCTGCCCGGCGGTGGCCGGGTCGAAACGGGCAGGGGGCGCCAACGCCAGATGGATCTGTTCAAGCACCCGCTGTATTTGCGGCATCAACTGGTGGGCGCGCGGCGTGGGGGCCATGCCGCCGCCGCTGCGAACAAACAGCGGATCGTTCAGAAGAATGCGCAGCCGCGCCAATGCATTGCTGACGGAAGGTTGCGCGCGATTAAGACGCCGGCCTGCGGCGGTGACGTTGCGCGTCTGATACAACGCCTCAAACACCACCAGCAAGTTGAGATCGACGCTGGATAAATTCATTTTATGAATACTCTATATACAGATAATCCATTTCCAGAATCATACTGCGTTCTTTAGGCTGGAAGTACACGAATTTAGCCTTCAATCAGGGGAAATGATGAACAAAGTTTTGATCACCGGCATTGAGCCGTTCGAGGGGGATGCGGTGAATCCCTCCTGGCAGATTGCGCAGGCGTTGGCCGGTGAACATATTGCCGGCGCGGAGATTGTGGTGCTCGAGCTACCTTGCGTATTGGGCGTAGCCAATCAGCGGTTGATCGCGGCGATTGAGGCATTGCAGCCGCTGGCGGTGATTTGTCTGGGGCTGGCCGGCGGCCGGGCCGAGATATCCCTGGAACGGGTGGCCATCAATCTGATCGATGCCCGCATTCCCGACAATGCCGGTAAACAGCCGATTGACGTGCCGGTGGTTGCCGGCGGGCCGGTGGGCTATTTCAGTACGCTGCCCGTCAAGGCCGCGGTGCAGCAACTGCGCCGGCAGGGGATCCCCGCGGCGGTCTCTTATACGGCAGGCACCTACAACTGCAACCACATTTTTTATGGTCTGCGTCACTATCTGGAGACGCAGCATTCGCGGGCCAGGGGCGGGTTCGTGCATATTCCGTACAGCCATGAACTGGCGGCAGCGCACCCGGGCAAGCCGAGCATGGCACTGGCGACGATGGTGGAAGCGGTGCGCACTGTCGTTCAGGTGACGCTGACGGTAGAGGAAGATGTGCGATTCGGCGACGGCGCCGTACATTAAAAGCAGGGCGCGGCGTACCACGCCCTGCTACGGATTATTCGTCGGCGACGCGGATCACCAATTTGCCGAAGTTTTTGCCCTGCAGCAGGCCGATAAACGCCTGTGGCGCCTGCTCCAGCCCGTCGACGATGTCTTCGCGGAACTTGATTTTCCCCTGTTCGACCCAACTGCTCATTTGTTGCAAGAACTCGTCAAAGCGTGAGCCGTAGTCGTCGAAGATGATAAAGCCCTGCATACGGATGCGTTTGCGCAGGATCAGCCCCTCCAGCAGCGGCAAGCGGTCCGGCCCCGCAGGTAACCCGGTGGCATTGTAATGGGCGATGATGCCGCATACCGGAATACGCGCTTTGGTGTTCAACAGCGGCAGTACGGCGTCGAACACCGCCCCGCCGACATTCTCGTAATAGATGTCGATACCCTGTGGGCAGGCGGCGGCCAACCGTTCGGCAAAGTCTGGGGCGCGGTGATCGATACAGGCGTCGAAACCCAACTCTTCCACCACATAGCGGCATTTTTCCGCACCGCCGGCGACGCCGACGACGCGGCAACCTTTCAGTTTGCCGATTTGGCCGACCACCGAACCAACCGCACCGCTGGCGGCGGCCACCACCAGCGTTTCACCCGCCTGTGGTTGGCCGATGTCGAGCAGCCCCATGTAAGCGGTAAAACCGGGCATGCCGAGCACGCCCAGTAGGCGGGAAGGGTGCGGCAAATGCGGGCCGAGGTTGCGCAGGCCGCTGCCGTCGGACAGCGCATATTCCTGCCAGCCGTCATACCCCAATACCCAATCGCCGACGTTGAAATCGGGATGCTGTGAGGCCGCCACGCGCGATACCGTACCGCCCACCATCACCTGACCGATCTCCACCGGCGGCGCATAGGAGGGGGCATCGCTCATGCGTCCGCGCATATAAGGATCCAACGACAGATATACGGTGCGCAGCAGCAGTTGGCCGGCGCCGGGTTGCGGTGCGGGGACGGTATCGAGACGGAAGTTCGCCGCTGTCGGTTCGCCGTTCGGACGCGAGGCCAGCAGGAAGCGGCGGTTCTGTTGAGAAGGGGACATCGAAAGCTCCTTTGTGGTGCGGCAAACAAGGTCCGTTAAGCCTAGTGCAGGAGCGCTGAGGCGACGTGACCGAATGTGCTTAGCTCAGAGCGGAACGATCAACACGTCGATATGACTGATATTGATAAAGCGGGCGGCGGAACAGGAGACTTTGTTCATCATGCTGTCTCGGTGATTGCCGCAGAGCAGCAGGTCAAACGGCTGACGGCGGCTGGCGAATGCCAGGCTGTCACCCAGCTCGCCATGCACGATCAGCGTATCGGCGATAGGGTAGCCGGCGCGTTGGCGCAGTTCCTCCATAAACAGCCGGGTTTCCTCTTCCATCAGCGAGCGCAAATCGCCCAGCATCGGCCCGGCGAAATTATTGTACATTTCCGGATTGGCGAGGGTGCTCAACAGGGTGATGCTGCCGCCGTAGGGGCGAACGATGGAGACGGCCTTTTCCACCAGGCGGTGGCTGTCAGGGGCAACGGCGACGGTAACCAGAACGTTTTGATACCCCATATCCGACTCCTTGTTGTATCCATCGTGTTTCAGGCTGCTGCATCGGCGGCCTTGGTGGAAGTACTGCGTCGGATAAAGGGTAGAACCTGGCGGGGGGAATAAATGTGTTTCATATCACGCGCGGCAATAAAAGCTGAATGTGCCCCGGTTATATAGCAATAAAAGATAAAACCGTTGCCGCACGTAATTTCACTAAATTAAAGCACCTGTGCCCACAGCGTTTTCGGCACCTTGCCCAGATCGAACAATTTACCGGCAACCAGCTCGGCGCGACGGTGGTCGGCGGCACGGTACATATTGCTCATTTCCGTATCGTTTTCAATGGAGTAGTTCAGTTTGTCGTACACCTTCTCCAGGCTGTCCAAAGAGGAGCATTTACGAAATGTCAGCAGATATTCGAGCGTATCGGTCATGATTAAAATATAGCCTGTTAATAGTTAAAGCCGGGTGAATAACACATAGCGACTCACGGCGACGCCGTCGAGGCAGCGATGTACGACCTGACAAAAATCATTTCAATTAGATAAATTGCACTGGGTAATGATGTCGCGCCGCCCGTAGCGGCGCTTTGGTAAATCATAATATGCCAGTGCGCCGTCAGCAATCTCAGCCTGCTGATTAATGGAGAAATAGGGAAAGTCTCAGGGCGGTTGACGGCCGACGCGTCGTCGTTCGTGCTGTGGGCAAGCGCACGGTGCCATGCCGGGCCTCTTTTGGGTGATTTTTTCACCCGGCCGTGGCGCCGTCGCGGCATTGGACGATGTTTGTCGCCGCTGCTTGCGTTGAAAAGCCGTTTTTTTCGATGAAAAAATATGAACAGTAAAACAAAACTGCGTTTTATTTTATGACAATGAAGTAATGAAAGCCAAAGCCATGTAAATAATCTCTGGGGGGAGGGGGAATTATCTCGGCGTCAGAAAAAGAAATAAAAAGCATTAAAGTTTTATGAATTGCTGCCGATATAACGTTTTGGGGGAATTTAAATCAAAAAAGGCACTCTTGCATCGTGCTAATACGGAAACATATCGTTACGTCTGTTGGCTTGTTCACTACGCCTGCGAATCATTGATAAGCCATAATCACCTGATGTTGAAAATTAGAACAGCCTCAGGCTGAAGGCTTAAGTCAAATCCGATAGCTAATAACCTCATAGTTTACATTGGTTATTTTTCAGCTTGGATATTTTTTAGCAACTCAAATGGTTATTTATACTGAGTTTGTTGCCTATATGCAGATTTTTGTTCTGTTATTTTGGTTTGGTGATGCTTTTGTTCGAATTGATCTAAAAAAGATAATTTTTTGGCGGATAAACATTGTTTTTAAGACGTTTTTTTACCTATGGCTGTTTTATGAGCAAAATGACGGTCAATAAGTGAGCGTATTTGGGCGTATTTGGCTTAATTATTTTTTATTTTTGTGATCTATGTCACATTGTATTTAAAATTGCCTCTCACTTACATTGTGTGTGCTAATGGTTCGGGGGTAGAGTTGCGCTGCTTTAGGAATAATCTTATTAAATTTGTAAAAATAGTTTCATGGTGACTAAACACTATCGAAGCAGAATGCTGTACATCCATACACGTTGGTTTACGCTCGTAGCAAATACTGAACAGTGGTCGAATTTAGCGATTGTCGAAAATTATAGCAGTCGTTTTTGAGAGATTAATTTGCCAACTTTGGGAAACAACCCAAGTCACGGGCGATAAAATTTATCACCCAGCGTATGTTTTTAAACATAGTCTGTCGGGATGGGGAATATGGGTACGTCTGAATTACTTAAGCATATTTATGACATCAATCTGTCATATTTACTTTTAGCACAGCGTTTGATCAACGATGAAAAAGCGTCCGCAATGTTTCGCCTGGGTATTGATGAAACCATGGCCGATGCGCTGGCGCAGCTGACTTTGCCGCAAATGGTTAAACTGGCCGAGACCAACCAGCTGGTTTGCCACTTCCGCTTTAACGAAAGCCAGACCATCGAACGCCTGACCAAAGAGTCGCGCGTCGACGATCTGCAACAAATCCATACCGGCATTTTGCTATCAAGCCATTTACTGCAAGAGCTATCGAGTAAAGACGCTAGCCCGACGAAGAAAAGAGCCTGATGATGGTTGAGAAAAGTATCGTTCAAGAAGCCAAGGACATTCAGCTCGCCATGGAGCTGATTTCGCTGGGAGCCCGATTGCAGATGCTGGAGAGTGAAACTCAGCTCAGCCGCGGGCGCTTGATTAAACTTTACAAGGAGTTACGCGGCAGCCCGCCGCCAAAAGGAATGTTACCGTTCTCAACCGACTGGTTTATGACCTGGGAACAAAATATTCACTCGTCGATGTTTTACAACGCTTACCTGTTTTTGATGAAAAGCGGGCAGTGCAGCGGCGTGGAGGCGGTGATCAAAGCCTATCGCCTCTATCTCGAGCAGTGTCCGCAGCAGGCCGGCGAGGCGCCGTTGCTGGCGCTGACCCGCGCCTGGACGCTGGTGCGCTTCGTCGATAGCGGCATGTTGCAGCTTTCCGCCTGCAGCTGCTGCGGCGGCGCATTTATCACCCACGCGCACCAGCCGCTGAATGGTTTCATCTGCAGTTTATGCCAACCCCCATCCCGCGCCGTAAAAAGACGTAAACTTTCGCCGCAACTGGCCGATATTATTCCTCAACTGCTGGACGAGCAGGTCAAACGCGCCATCTGAGCCGCCACGTTGCCGGCTCTCGGCAATGAATACCGACGTGTGATACGCAGGGGCGGCATGCCGCCCCCAGACATGCAGCCTGGTCTGTCGCGCCAGGGCGCGTTTGCCCCACCTTCCATCCACATTGTTAATTTAAGGAATGCGTGTGCTAGTTATTTTGGGTTATCTCGTGGTATTGGGTGCGGTGTTTGGCGGCTACCTGATCGTGGGCGGTCATCTCGGGGCGTTGTATCAGCCGGCGGAATTTCTGATTATCGGCGGGGCGGGCGTCGGCGCCTTCATCGTCGGCAACAACGGCAAAGCGATCAAAGCCACGCTGCGCGCGCTGCCGCGGCTGATGCGCCGTTCCAAATACAACAAAGATCTGTATATGGATCTGATGGCGTTGCTGTTCCGTCTGCTGGCCAAATCGCGCCAGCAGGGCATGCTGTCGCTCGAGTTCGATATCGATAATCCGCAAGAAAGTGAAATTTTCTCTAATTATCCGCGCATCCTTGCCGATAACACTCTGGTGGAGTTCATTACCGACTATTTACGGCTGATGGTGAGCGGCAATATGAATGCGTTCGAGATCGAAGCGCTGATGGACGAAGAGATCGAAACTTACGAGCAGGAAAGCGAAGTGCCCGCCGGCAGTCTGGCGATGGTGGGCGACTCCTTGCCGGCGTTCGGCATCGTCGCGGCGGTGATGGGGGTGGTGCACGCCCTGGCTTCGGCTGACCGTCCGGCCGCTGAACTGGGCGCGCTGATCGCGAACGCCATGGTCGGTACTTTCCTCGGCATTTTGTTGGCCTACGGCTTCATCTCGCCGCTGGCGACGTTGCTGCGCCAGAAGAGCGCCGAAAACGTCAAGATGATGCAGTGCATCAAGGTCACGCTGTTGTCGAGCCTGAACGGTTACGCGCCGCAGATCGCAGTCGAGTTTGGCCGCAAAACGCTGTATACCACCGAACGTCCTTCTTTCGTTGAGCTGGAAGAACACGTGCGCCGCGTGAAAGCGCCGGCGCAGCAGGCGACGGAAGAAGAAGAAGCATGAAACAGAATCATCCGGTCGTTCTGGTCAGAAAGCGCAAGTCGCATCATGCCGCCCATCACGGCGGCTCCTGGAAGATCGCTTATGCCGACTTTATGACGGCGATGATGGCGTTCTTCCTGGTGATGTGGCTGCTGGCGATCGCCAGCCCGCAGGAGCTGACGCAAATCGCCGAATATTTCCGTACGCCGCTCAAGGTTGCCCTGACCAGCGGCGACAAGAGCAGCTCCGAAAGCAGCCCCATTCCTGGCGGCGGCGACGATCCTACGCAGCAGCACGGCCTGGTGAAAAAACAGGTCGATTCGCCGGACTCGCGCGCCGAAGAGCTGCGCCTGAACAAGCTGCGTGAAAAGCTGGATGAGTTGATTGAGTCCGATCCGCGCCTGAAGGCGCTGCGCCCGCATCTGCTGATCAACATGATGGACGAGGGGTTGCGCATTCAGATTATCGATAGCCAGAACCGGCCGATGTTCAAAACCGGCAGCGCGCAGGTCGAGAGCTACATGCGCGATATTCTGCGGGCGATAGCGCCGATCCTCAACGACCTGCCGAACAAAATCAGCCTGTCCGGCCACACCGATGACATCCCTTACGCCACCGGCGAGCGCGGCTACAGCAACTGGGAACTGTCGGCCGATCGCGCCAACGCCTCCCGGCGCGAGCTGATCGCCGGCGGCCTGGCGGAAGGCAAGGTGCTGCGGGTGGTGGGCATGGCGGCCACCATGAGCCTGAAACAGCATGGCGCCGATGACGCGATTAACCGTCGCATCACCGTGCTGGTGCTGAACAAGCAAACGCAAGAGGGCATCGAGCACGAAAATGCCGAAAGCAACGCGATGGATATCGCCCAGCCGGACAGCCTGAAGCAGCTGGCGCCGTCGGCGACCGCACCGGCCAGCCAAACGCCGGAACCCTCGGCGACGGCCCCGGAACCGGTGGCGCCAACGCCAGGCGCTCCACCGCAGGCATCCTCGGCGATAGCACCGGCCGATCAGGCGCCGGAACCACCGGCGTCCGCACCCGCACCGACTAACCGCGACTCACAGCCAGAGGTGACCCCGTGAGCATGGACATTAGCGATTTTTATCAGACCTTCTTTGATGAGGCAGACGAGTTGCTGGCCGACATGGAGCAACACCTGCTGGAGCTGGATCCGCTGGCCCCCGATATCGAGCCGTTGAACGCCATCTTCCGCGCGGCGCATTCGATCAAGGGCGGCGCGGCGACCTTTGGTTTTTCGGTGCTGCAGGAAACCACCCACCTGCTGGAGAACCTGCTGGACGGTGCAAGACGCCAGGAAATGAGCCTGAGCACCGAGATTATCAACCTGTTTCTGGAAACCAAAGACATTATGCAGGAGCAACTGGACGCCTATAAAACCTCGCAACAGCCTGACGCTGAAAGCTTTGAATACATTTGTCAGGCGCTGCGCCAGCTGGCGTTGGAAGCGCAACAGCAGCAAGAGGCGCCTGCGGCTCAACCGGCTGTTCAGCAGCCTGTCGTTAAGCCATCGGCCGCGCCGGCGGCGATCGAGGGCGGCATGCGCATCAGCCTGAACGGGCTGAAAGCCAGTGAAATCCCCTTGATGTTGGAAGAGCTGGGCAACCTCGGCGAGGTTAAAGATCCGCATCAGACGGAACACAGTCTGGACGTGACGTTGCTCACCTCCGCCAGTGAAGACGACATCAGCGCCGTATTGTGCTTCGTGCTGGAACCGGAACAAATCAGCTTCTCGACGCCGACCCAGAGCGAACCGGCCATCGCAGAAGCGAGCTTACCGGAAGTGGCCGCCTTACCGGAGCCTGCGCCGGTCGCGAACGCCGCGCCGCCTGCCGCGAAACCGGCCGAAGCGCCAAAAGCGCGCGCCAAGGCGAGCGAATCCACCAGCATCCGCGTGGCGGTGGAAAAAGTGGATCAGCTGATTAACCTGGTGGGCGAGCTGGTGATCACCCAATCGATGCTGGCGCAACGCTCCGGCACGCTGGATCCGGTGAACCACGGCGATCTGCTGAACAGCATGAGCCAGCTGGAGCGTAACGCGCGCGATCTGCAGGAATCGGTGATGTCGATCCGCATGATGCCGATGGAATACGTCTTCAGCCGCTATCCGCGGCTGGTGCGCGATCTGGCCGGCAAGCTGAATAAACAGGTGGAGCTGACGCTGCAGGGCAGCTCGACCGAACTGGACAAGAGCCTGATCGAACGCATTATCGATCCGTTGACGCACCTGGTGCGCAACAGCCTCGATCACGGTATCGAAGAGCCGGCCACCCGTATCGCCGCCGGCAAGTCGGCGGTGGGCAATCTGGTGCTGTCGGCCGAACACCAGGGCGGCAACATTTGTATTGAAGTCATCGACGACGGCGCCGGGCTGAACCGCGAAAAAATTCTCGCCAAGGCGGCTTCGCAAGGGCTGGCGGTCAGCGACAGCATGAGCGACGAAGAGGTCGGCATGCTGATCTTTGCGCCGGGCTTCTCCACCGCCGAGCAGGTGACCGACGTTTCCGGCCGCGGCGTCGGCATGGACGTGGTGAAACGGAATATTCAGGAGATGGGGGGCCACGTCGAGATCCGTTCGCAGGCTGGTAAAGGCACCACCATCCGCATCCTGTTGCCGCTGACGCTGGCGATCCTCGACGGCATGTCGGTCAAGGTAAACGACGAAGTCTTTATCCTGCCGCTGAACGCGGTGATGGAATCGCTGCAGCCGCAGGCGGAAGATCTGCATCCGCTGGCCGGCGGCGAACGCGTGCTGCAGGTGCGCGGCGAATACCTGCCGCTGGTGGAGCTGTATCGGGTATTCGAAGTGGATGGCGCCAAAACCGACGCCACGCAGGGCATCGTGGTGATCCTGCAAAGCGCCGGCCGCCGCTATGCGTTGCTGGTAGATCAGCTGATTGGCCAGCATCAGGTGGTGGTGAAGAATCTGGAAAGCAACTACCGCAAAGTGCCGGGCATCTCCGCCGCGACCATTCTGGGCGACGGCAGCGTGGCCTTGATCGTCGATGTCTCGGCGTTGCAAACCTTGAACCGTGAAAAGCGTCTGACGGACGCCGCCGCATAATAATGAGTTTATTGATTTAAAAGGTGAATGATATGGCAGGATTGGCAGCCGTCAGCAAATTGGCTGGCGAAACGGTAGGGCAAGAGTTTCTGATTTTTACCCTGGGCAACGAGGAGTACGGCATCGACATCCTCAAGGTGCAGGAAATTCGCGGCTACGATCAGGTGACCCGCATCGCCAACACCCCGGCGTTCATCAAGGGCGTCACCAACCTGCGCGGCGTGATTGTTCCGATCATCGATCTGCGGGTGAAATTTTCGCAGCAGAGTGTTTCCTACGATGAAAACACTGTGGTGATCGTGTTGAATTTTGGTCAGCGCGTGGTGGGCATCGTGGTTGACGGCGTCTCCGACGTGCTGTCGCTCACCGCCGATCAGATCCGTCCGGCGCCGGAGTTCGCGGTGACTCTGGCGACCGAATATCTCACCGGCCTCGGTTCGCTGGGCGAGCGCATGCTGATCCTGGTGGATATCGAAAAGCTGCTGAGCAGCGAAGAGATGTCGCTGGTCGACAGCGTGGCGAAAAGCGTCTGATTTCAGACTCAAGGGGCGGGGCGCCGCCCCCTTTAACCTTCACTTTCCCTGATCTGTCGCGATGGCCTCAGCCGCGCCCGGAACCCCCACTAAAAATAGTTACTTTCTCGCATAAAGTTTTGCCGCACGGCGCCGATAACTCTCACATTCAACGTCATCAGAGCCTGTCTGCGCGGGCTTCAACAAGGGAAATCATGTTAAATCGTATGAAGGTGGTCACCAGCCTGTTGCTGGTGTTGGTGCTGTTTGGCGCCTTGCAGTTGATTTCGGGCGGACTCTTTTTCTCCTCGCTGAAAAGCGATAAGGAAAACTTTACCGTCCTGCAAACGATCCGCCAGCAGCAGCTGCAGCTGAGTGAAAGCCGCGTTGACCTGCTGCAGGCGCGTAACTCCCTGAACCGCGCCGGTATTCGCTACATGATGGATACCAACAAGATCGGCAGCGGCGCCACCATTGATGAACTGCTGGCCAAAGCGAAGGAAGAGCTGGGTGAAGCGGAAAGACACTACGCCGCGTACGAGAAAATTCCTCAGGACCCGCGCCAGGATCCTCAGTCGGCGGAACGCCTCAAGCAACAGTACGATGTGCTGTACGGTGCGCTCTCCGAGCTGATCCAACTGCTGGGCGAAGGCAAAATCAACGCTTTCTTCGATCAGCCTACGCAGAGTTACCAGGACAACTTTGAGCAGAGCTACAACGTTTATCTGGAGCAAAACGGCAAGCTGTACCAAATCGCGGTTGACGGCAGCAACAGCTCCTACAACTCGGCTATTTGGACGCTGATCGTGGTGCTGGTGGTGGTGCTGGCGGTGATCGTACTGGTCTGGACCGGTATCCATCACATCCTGGTGCGCCCGCTGAACCGCATGATCGACCACATCAAACAGATCGCCGCCGGCGACCTGACTCAGCAGATCGTCGTCAACAGCCGCAACGAAATGGGCGTGCTGGCGGCCAGCCTGAAACACATGCAAAGCGAACTGATCGAGACCGTCAGCGGCGTGCGCCAGGGTGCGGACGCCATCTACAGCGGCGCGTCTGAAATCGCCGCGGGCAACAACGATCTCTCCTCCCGCACCGAGCAGCAGGCCGCTTCGCTGGAAGAGACCGCCGCCAGCATGGAGCAATTGACCGCGACGGTGAAACAGAACGCCGAAAACGCCCGTCAGGCTTCACAGCTGGCGCTGAGCGCTTCCGAAACCGCGCAGAAAGGCGGCAAGGTGGTGGCCAACGTGGTGCAGACCATGCACGACATCGCCGGCAGCTCGCAGAAGATCGCCGATATTACCGGCGTGATCGACGGTATCGCCTTCCAGACCAACATCCTGGCGTTGAACGCCGCAGTGGAAGCGGCGCGCGCCGGCGAACAGGGTCGCGGCTTCGCGGTGGTGGCCGGTGAAGTGCGCAACCTGGCGCAGCGCAGCGCGCAGGCGGCGAAAGAGATCAAAGGCCTGATCGAAGACTCGGTCAGCCGCGTCGATATGGGCTCCGTGCTGGTGGAAAGCGCCGGGGAAACCATGGGCGACATCGTCAACGCCGTCACCCGCGTGACCGACATCATGGGCGAAATCGCCTCGGCTTCCGACGAGCAGAGCCGCGGTATCGATCAGGTTGGCCAGGCGGTAGCGGAAATGGACCGTGTGACCCAGCAGAACGCCTCGTTGGTGGAAGAATCCGCCTCGGCGGCGGCGGCGCTGGAAGAACAGGCCAGCATGCTGACCCAGTCGGTAGCGGTATTCCGCCTGAGGTCGGAAGGCCAGGAAGAGTTTAAGGCGCCTGTCACCAGCAAGGCGACGGTAACACCGGTAATCAATCATAAGAAAATGAACGCCAGCGATCTGCAGGATAACTGGGAAACGTTCTGACCGGTATCGGGCCTCTCTCGCAGAGGCCCTTTTCCCTACGTAGGCCGGTCGCCGGCCGGCTGCAAGGAGGTTCACAGTGTTTAACCGAATCCGTATCTCTACCAGCTTGTTCCTGTTGTTGATGACCTTCTGCGTTCTGCAGTTGGCCAGCAGCGGCCTGTCGTATTCCGCGTTTCGCTCCGATAACCACAACCTCGACATCATCACCCTCGGCAGCCAGCAGCGCGATTCGCTCAGCCTGAGCTGGGTGTCGCTGTTGCAGGCCCGCAATACGCTGAACCGCGCCGGCACCCGCGCGGCGTTGAAACTGCCGCAGGAGCAGGTGAACGAATTGATGAGCAGCGCCCGCAGTTCGCTGCAGAAGGCCGATCTCTATTTCAATCAGTTTATGGCGGTTGAACGCAGCAGTGAACAGCAGAACCAGCAGACGGCCACCACCAAGGCCAGCTACGAGCGGCTGCGCGGCGCGCTGCGTGAGCTGATCGGTTTCCTGGAAAAGGGCGAGCTGCAGGCGTTTATGGATCAGCCGACGCAGAAAACCCAGGACCTGTTTGAGGCTGACTTCGTGCAGTACCTGCAGTTGGTCAACGGTGACATCAGCGAGGCTCGAGACGCCAACCAATTCTCCTTCACGCTGGCGGGCCTGATGCTGGCGGGGGCGGTCTTGATGCTGATCGTGGTGACCGGCAGCGCCATGTGGTGGTTGCGCACCATGTTGGTACAGCCGCTGAACCAAATCCGCAGCCACTTTGAACGCATCGCCGCCGGCGATTTGGCGACGCCGATTCAGGTGTATGGCCGCAATGAAATCAGCATGTTGTTCGCCAGCCTGCAACGCACGCAGCAGTCACTGATCGGTACCGTCGGCGCGGTGCGCGACGGTGCGGAGTCGATTCTGATCGGCCTGCAGGAGATCGCCGAAGGCAATAACGATCTCTCTTCCCGTACCGAGCAGCAGGCCGCTTCGCTGGAAGAAACCGCCGCCAGCATGGAACAGCTGACCGCGACGGTGAAACAGAACGCCGACAATGCGCGGCAGGCCTCTCAGCTGGCGCGCGACGCTTCGGCCACCGCGGCCAAGGGCGGCGAACTGGCCGGGGACGTGGTCACCACCATGCACGATATCGCCAACAGCTCGCAGAAAATCGGCGCCATCACCAGCGTGATCGACGGCATCGCCTTCCAGACCAACATTCTGGCGCTCAATGCGGCGGTGGAAGCGGCGCGCGCCGGTGAACAGGGGCGCGGTTTCGCCGTGGTCGCCGGCGAAGTGCGCAACCTGGCGAGCCGCAGCGCGCAGGCGGCGAAAGAGATCAAGGTGCTGATCGACGAATCGGTCAGCCGCGTCAAACACGGCTCGGTGCTGGTGGAAAATTCCGGCGCCACCATGCAGGACATCGTGCGTTCGGTGACGCGCGTCACCGACATCATGGGCGAGATCGCGTCGGCTTCGGATGAACAGAGCCGCGGCATCGAGCAGGTGACGCAGGCGGTGACCCAGATGGATCAGGTTACCCAGCAGAACGCCGCGCTGGTGGAAGAGTCCGCTTCTGCCGCCACCGCGCTGGAAGAGCAGGCCATTACCCTGGCCGACGCGGTCGCGGTATTCCGTCTGGCGGACGATAACTTCGTCGCGCCAGGTAACAGCAACAACGCAGTTTCACCCGTGGTAAAGGAAGCCCAAGATTGTCAAACCGCATAAGCAGCACGTTTTACTCCGGTGAGGCGGCATGAAACAGGCGCCGTCAACTTCTAACCGGGATACTGCGTCGATGTTGACGCAAATGGTGCAGCGCCTGCCGCTGTCGGACGTGCATTTTCGCCGTATCAGCCAGTTGATTTATCAACGCGCCGGCATCGTGCTGGCGGAGCATAAGCGCGAGATGGTTTACAACCGCCTGGTGCGCCGGTTGCGGCTGTTGGGATTGCACGATTTCGGCGATTACCTGGCGCTGCTGGAAAGCGATCCGAACAGCGCGGAATGGCAGGCGTTCATCAACGCATTGACCACCAACCTGACGGCATTTTTCCGCGAGGCGCATCACTTCCCGATCCTGGCGGAGCATGCGCGCTCGCGGCCGAACGGCTACAGCGTCTGGAGCACCGCGGCCTCGACCGGCGAAGAGCCGTATTCGATCGCCATCACGCTGAGCGATGCCCTGGGGCAGCGGGCCGGCAGTTGCCAGGTCTGGGCCAGCGACATCGATACGCAGGTGCTGGAAAAAGCGGAGGCGGGCGTTTACCGCCAGGAAGATCTGCGCACCCTGACGCCGACCCAAATGCAGCGCTATTTTCTGCGCGGCACCGGTCCGCATCAGGGGCTGGTGCGCGTGCGGCCGGAGTTGGCGGCGCGAGTGAACTTTCAGCCGCTGAATCTGCTGGCGCCGGAGTGGGCGCTGCCGGGGCAATTCGACGCCATTTTTTGCCGCAACGTCATGATCTATTTCGATAAGGCGACGCAGGAGCGCATCCTGCGCCGCTTCGTTCCCTTGCTTAAGCCGGGGGGGCTGATGTTCGCCGGCCACTCCGAGAATTTCAGCCAGATCAGCCGGGATTTCTACTTGCGTGGGCAGACCGTGTATGGGCTGACCAAGGAGAGGTAATGAGTAAAATCAGAGTGTTATGCGTAGACGATTCGGCACTGATGCGCCAGCTGATGACGGAAATCGTGAACGGCCATGCCGACATGGAAATGGTGGCGACCGCGCCGGATCCGCTGGTGGCGCGCGATCTGATCAAAAAATTTAATCCTCAGGTGCTGACGCTGGACGTCGAGATGCCGCGCATGGACGGGCTGGATTTCCTCGAGAAGCTGATGCGCCTGCGGCCGATGCCGGTGGTGATGGTCTCTTCGTTGACCGGCAAAGGCTCGGAAATCACGCTGCGCGCGCTGGAACTGGGCGCGGTGGATTTCGTCACCAAACCGCAACTCGGCATTCGCGAGGGCATGTTGGCCTACAGCGAGCTGATTGCCGAGAAGATCCGCACCGCGGCCAGAGCGCGCCTGCCTCAGCGCTCCAGCAGCCCGGCGCCGGCGATCCTCAGCCATGCGCCGCTGCTGAGCAGTGAAAAACTGATCGCCATCGGCGCCTCCACCGGCGGCACCGAAGCGATCCGCCAGGTGCTGCAGCCGCTGCCGGCCACCAGTCCGGCGCTGTTGATCACCCAGCACATGCCGCCGGGTTTCACCCGTTCGTTCGCCGAACGGCTGAACAAGCTGTGCCAGATCACGGTGAAAGAAGCGGAGGACGGCGAGCGCGTGCTGCCGGGCCACGCTTACATCGCCCCGGGGGACCGCCATCTGGAGCTGACGCGCAGCGGCGCCAACTATCAGGTGAAGCTGCATGACGGCCCGGCGGTCAACCGCCATCGTCCATCGGTCGATGTGCTGTTCCGCTCGGTGGCGCAATACGCCGGCCGCAATGCGGTGGGGGTGATCCTCACCGGTATGGGCAACGACGGGGCGGCGGGGATGCTGGAGATGCACCGCGCCGGGGCTTATACCCTGGCGCAGAACGAGGCGAGCTGCGTGGTGTTCGGCATGCCGCGCGAGGCGATCGCCAGCGGCGGCGTCAGCGAAGTGGTCGAGCTGGACAGGATGAGCCAGCGCATGCTGGCGCAGATCGCCGGCGGCCAGGCATTGCGCATTTGATTTCAGTCCGCAGGGTCTTCCCGGCGGCGATATGACCCAGGTTCGCCATGCGGCGGCCTGCGGTGTTGCATCATTAAACGGTTAACTATTTCAGGAGTAACAATGGCAGACAAGAACCTCAGATTTCTGGTTGTGGACGACTTCTCCACCATGCGTCGCATCGTCAGAAATTTGCTCAAAGAGCTGGGCTTCAACAACGTCGAAGAAGCTGAAGACGGTGCGGATGCGCTGAACAAGCTGCGCGCCGGCGGTTTCGACTTCGTGGTGTCCGACTGGAACATGCCGAACATGGACGGGCTTGAGCTGTTGCAAACCATCCGCGCCGACAGCGCGCTGGCCGCGATGCCGGTACTGATGGTGACCGCGGAAGCCAAGAAAGAAAATATCATCGCGGCGGCGCAGGCCGGCGCCAGCGGTTATGTAGTGAAACCATTTACGGCGGCGACGCTGGAAGAAAAGCTCAACAAGATTTTTGAAAAATTGGGCATGTAAGGAGAGGGCGATGAGAGACATTCCAATGCCTGCCAGCGATGCAGCGACCGCGGGAGAGATCATCTCCCGCATCGGCCAACTGACCCGAATGCTGCGCGACAGCATGCGCGAACTGGGGCTCGATCAGGCGATCGCCCAGGCGGCAGAGGCGATCCCGGATGCGCGCGACCGTCTTGACTATGTCGTAACCATGACGGCGCAGGCGGCGGAACGGGCGTTGAACTGCGTGGAGGCGGCGCAACCGCGCCAGGCGGAGCTGGAATCCGGCGCCAACGCGTTGAAAGGGCGCTGGGACGAGTGGTTCGCCAATCCCATCGAACTTGACGACGCGCGTTCTCTGGTCAACGACACGCGCCAGTATCTGGATCAGGTGCCGGGCCATACGGCCTTCACCAACGCCCAGCTGCTGGAGATCATGATGGCGCAGGACTTCCAGGATCTGACCGGTCAGGTGATCAAGCGCATGATGGACGTGGTGCAGGAGATCGAAAAGCAGCTGCTGATGGTGCTGATGGAAAACATGCCGGAGCAGCCGGTGAAGGAAAAACGGCCGAACGACAGCCTGCTGAACGGCCCGCAGCTTGACCAGAACGGCGTCGGCGTGATCGCCAATCAGGCGCAGGTCGACGATCTGCTCGACAGCCTCGGTTTCTGAGGACTTTCGGGGCGCGCGACGGCGCGCCCCGAAAGTTGCGCAGCGTCGCGCAAAGATTTGAGTATATAGCGTTGCTATATACACTGTGGCGATTATAATTTGTACTCCAGTTAAAGGAGGTCGCCATGACGTTAGGTTCTGTCTTTACCAATAATCGGACGCAGGCCGTGCGTTTGCCTGCAGAGGTGCGTTTCCCCGATACCGTTTCTAAAGTGACCGTCCGCGTAGTGGGCAAAGAGCGCATTCTTGCGCCGGTGGAGAATACCTGGGACAGTTTCTTCTGCGCGGAAAATGAGGTGAGCGATGACTTCCTCAATGAACGTGCCGGGCAACACCAGCGCGAGCGGGAAGAACTTTGATGTTCAGCCATATGCTGGACACCAACATTGTTATCTATGTCATCAAGCGCCGGCCGCTGGAAGTGCTGGAGGCGTTCAATCGCTATGCGGGCAAAATGGTCATTTCGTCGGTCACCTATGGCGAATTGGTTCACGGAGTGGAGAAAAGCTCGCGTCCGGCGGTTAACGCCAGAGTGGTTGAGGATTTTGTCTCCCGATTGGACATTCTCGATTACGGCGCCAAAGCGGCTTCGCACTACGGCAACATTCGGGCTGCGCTGGAACGTCAGGGAACGCCTATTGGCGTAAACGATCTGCATATCGCCGGGCATGCGCGCAGCGAAGGATTGATTCTGGTGACCAATAACCGACGCGAATTTGAGCGCGTTGATGGCTTACGACTGGAAAATTGGCTGTAACGTCTCCCCCTTGATTGCCTCATCCCCTAAATAACCCGCCTTTTTCCCCGTTGTTCCCCCAATGACATCGCCATTTTTTTGGCATGCTGACCGCCATTCTTTACCCTCCCGACACAGGAACGGCGTTTCGTGGCTGAAGACAGCGATCTGGAAAAAAGCGAGGCCCCCACGCCCCACAGGCTGGAGAAGGCGCGTGAAGACGGCCAGATCCCGCGCTCGCGCGAGCTGACCTCGGTACTGATGCTGCTCTCGGGCCTGGCGATTATCCTGATGTCCGGCAGCAACATGGCGCAACAGCTGGCGGCGATGCTCACGCAAGGTCTGAACTTCGATCACGGCATGGTCAGCAACGATAAACAGATGCTGCGCCAATTGGGCATGTTGCTGCGCCAGGCGGTGCTGGCGCTGCTGCCGATCATGGCGGGGCTGGTGCTGGTGGCGCTCGCCGCGCCGATGTTGCTGGGGGGCATTTTGTTCAGCGGCAAGTCGATCAAGTTCGATTTGAAGCGGCTGAACCCGCTATCCGGGTTGAAGCGCATCTTTTCCAGCCAGGTGCTGGCCGAGCTGCTGAAAGGGATCCTGAAAGCGACGCTGGTCGGTTGGGTGACCGGCCTCTATCTGTGGCACAACTGGGCGGCGATGCTGCATCTGATGACCCAGCAGCCGCTCGATGCGCTGGGCAACGCGCTGCAGATGATTCTGTTCTGCGGTTTTCTGGTGGTGCTGGGGTTGACGCCGATGGTGGCGTTCGACGTGTTTTATCAGCTGTGGAGTCACTTCAAGAAGCTGAAGATGACCAAGCAGGATATTCGCGACGAGTTCAAAGACCAGGAAGGGGACCCGCACGTCAAGGGACGCATTCGTCAGCAGCAGCGGGCGATCGCCCGGCGCCGCATGATGGCCGACGTGCCCAAGGCGGACGTGATCGTCACCAACCCGACGCACTACGCCGTCGCATTGCAGTACAACGACAAAAAAATGAGTGCGCCGAAAGTGCTGGCCAAAGGGGCTGGCGAAATCGCCTTGCGCATTCGCGAACTTGGCGCGGAACACCGCATCCCGATGCTGGAGGCGCCGCCGCTGGCGCGCGCGCTGTATCGGCACAGCGAGATCGGCCAGCATATTCCGGCCACCCTGTATGCCGCGGTCGCCGAGGTGCTGGCCTGGGTGTACCAACTGCGCCGCTGGCGGCGTGAGGGCGGCCTGATCCCGAAAAAACCTGAACGTTTACCGGTGCCGGAAGCACTGGATTTTGCAAAAGAGAGTGACTCTGATGGCTAATTTGGCCTCCCTGCTTCGTTTGCCGGGCAATTTTAAAGATACGCAGTGGCAGGTGCTGGCCGGCCCGGTGCTGATCCTGCTGATCCTGTCGATGATGGTGTTGCCGTTGCCGGCGTTTATCCTCGACCTGCTGTTTACCTTCAACATCGCGCTGTCGATCATGGTGCTGCTGGTGGCGATGTTCACCCAGCGCACGCTCGAATTCGCCGCCTTCCCGACCATCCTGCTGTTCTCCACATTGCTGCGTTTGTCGCTCAACGTCGCGTCGACGCGCATCATCTTGCTGGAAGGGCACACCGGCTCCGCCGCCGCCGGCCGCGTGGTGGAAGCCTTCGGCCACTTCCTGGTGGGGGGCAACTTCGCCATTGGCATCGTGGTGTTCATCATCCTGGTGCTGATTAACTTCATGGTGATCACCAAAGGGGCGGGGCGTATCGCCGAAGTGGGCGCGCGCTTCGTGCTGGACGGCATGCCGGGTAAACAGATGGCGATCGACGCCGATCTGAACGCCGGCCTGATCGGTGAAGACGAAGCGAAGAAACGCCGCGCCGAAGTGACCCAGGAGGCCGACTTTTACGGCTCAATGGACGGCGCCAGTAAATTCGTGCGCGGCGACGCCATCGCCGGCCTGATGATCATGGTGCTGAACGTAGTCGGCGGCCTGTTGGTCGGCGTGGTGCAACATGGCATGGAGCTGGGGGCGGCGGCGGAAAGCTATACGCTGCTGACCATCGGTGACGGCCTGGTGGCGCAGATCCCGGCGTTGGTGATCTCCACTGCCGCTGGCGTCATCGTCACCCGCGTCGCGACCGATCAGGACGTCGGCGAGCAGATGGTTGGCCAGCTGTTCAACAATCCGCGCGTGATGCTGCTGAGCGCCGGGGTGCTGGGGCTGTTGGGCCTGGTGCCGGGCATGCCGAACCTGGTGTTCCTGCTGTTTACCGCGGCTCTGCTGGGCCTGGCCTGGTGGCTGCGCGGCCGTGAACAACAGGCGCCGAAGACGGTAGAGGCGCCGGTGATGCCAGAGAATCCGCAGGCCGCCGAAGCCAGCTGGGCCGACGTGCAGTTGGAAGACCCGCTGGGGATGGAAGTAGGCTACCGGCTGATTCCGATGGTCGATTTTCAGCAGAACGGCGAACTGCTTGGGCGTATTCGCGGTATCCGCAAGAAATTCGCCCAGGACATGGGCTATCTGCCGCCGGTGGTGCACATTCGCGACAACCTGGAACTGCCGCCTGCCAGCTACCGTATCCTGATGAAAGGCGTCGAGATCGGCAGCGGTGAAGCGCAGCCGGGCCGCTGGCTGGCGATCAACCCCGGCAATGCCATAGGCGAGCTGGCGGGTGATAAAACCGTCGATCCGGCCTTTGGGCTCGAGGCGGTATGGATCGACAGCGCCTTGCGCGAACAGGCGCAGATCCAGGGCTTTACCGTGGTGGAAGCCAGCACCGTGGTGGCGACGCACCTCAATCACCTGATTGGCCAGTTCGCCAGCGAGCTGTTCGGCCGCCAGGAGACCCAACAGCTGTTGGATCGCGTGTCGCAGGAGATGCCGAAGCTGACCGAAGACTTCGTGCCGGGCGTGGTGTCGCTGACGACGCTGCACAAGGTGCTGCAAAATCTGCTGGCCGAGCGCGTGTCCATTCGCGATATGCGCACCATCGTCGAAACGCTGGCGGAACATGCCCCGGCGCAGAGCGATCCTTATGAATTGACCACCGTGGTGCGAGTGGCGCTGGGCAGGGCGATCACGCAGCAGTGGTTCCCGGGCAACGGCGAGATTCAGGTTATCGGCCTGGATACCCAGTTGGAGCGTCTGTTGCTGCAGGCGTTGCAGGGCGGCGGCGGTCTGGAGCCGGGGCTGGCTGACCGTCTGCTGGAGCAGGCGCGTCAGGCGCTGCAACGGCAAGAGATGCTCAGCGCGCCGCCGGTACTGTTGGTTAACCATGCGCTGCGTCCTTTACTGGCGCGCTTCCTGCGTCGCAGCCTGCCGCAGCTCGTGGTGCTGTCCAACCTGGAGATCAACGACGATCGCCAGATTCGCATGACCTCGACCATTGGAGCCGCCTGATGAAACGCTGTCTGTCCTTGTTGTGTTTGCTGGCGCCGCTAGCCGCCGGCGCGGTGTCCGGCTCCTGGGTGGCTGAAGGGGCGGGGGTCACGCTGGAACAGGGCGGGATGCGCGATGAATCCGCCGCTTTGCGGCCGCCGAACGCGCTGCCGGACGCCAGCGCGCGCATCACCAGCGTCAGCTGGCGCTACCGTTTGCTGGGGCCGGAGCCCGTGGGGCTGCAGGCCCAGCTTTGCACGGTAAACCGCTGCATTCCGCTCGGCGGCGGCAGCGGCAGCAGCATCGGTCTGCAGGGCGAGCCGGCCAATGCGGAATTGCGCTTTGTCTATTACGTGCAGTCGCAAGGCGGGCTGAATCCGCCGCTGCGGGTGATTGGCAATCAGGTGATCGTCAATTATCAGTAACATCAGGCCAGAATTTGCAGGCCGTTGCGTTCCACCAGCGTCAGCAGTTTCATCGCGGCGGAGTTCGGTTGCGCTTCGCCGCGCTCCCATTTCTGCACCGCCTTTTTGCTGACGTTGAGATACAGCGCAAACACCGGCTGACTGACGTTTTCCCGTTCGCGCAACGCGCGGATCTCGGCCGGCCCGAACTGCTTCACCGGCCGCAGGCACAGCATGTCGAAAGTGCGCATGGTCACGTCGTCGACGAAACCGGCGCGGTGCAGGCCCTGAACTTCCTGGTGGATCGATTTCAGCATCTTGCTCATAGTTGTAACCTTATTAATTCCCCGCAGTTGACCAGCTGATACAGTCTGAATGGTGAATAATCCAGATACAGCGCCGCCAAATGCCGCCAGGAAATTAACTCCTCCTGATTGATGTTGTCTCTTTCGTTTTTGGCAAAGCCATACATGAAAAAAATCCTGCCTTCATCTGCCGTTGCGATTAATACCCGATACCCGCGCCGTTTCCCACTCCCCATCCGGGCGAGGCGTTTTTTGTAAACGCAACCACCGAGATTGGCGTCATACAGCTGATTTTGCATCTCTCGCGCCGCTTTCACTATCGTGGCATCACTGATGCGTTCATCGCCGGCAAATGTCTGGAAGGCTTTTGTGAGATAAATGTCGGTCATTCACTCTCCGTGTGAAAATATACCCTTAATGGGTACAGATCAAGATGTTTAACGACCGAGCTAAGATGACGAAACAGGCAGTGATAGGGAACAGGTAAATATCCGTTCTGCGCAGCCTCGCGCATAACGTTAAGGGAATTCAGGAGGTGATAGGGAGAAAATGCGACGGGATGCGCAGAAGCCGGTGAACGCATGCCCGGTGATAGGCTCACCGGGCAAATGAGTCAGGTCAAACGCCGATTTTTCTGCCGAGCAGGCTGCCGGCGTGCGACTGGCCGTCCGGGCCATACAGCGATTTGTTGTTTTTGCTGAGGATGGCCAGCGCCTGAGCGTTATGGTCGATCTGCTGATTGAGCAACAGGCCGTTGTGCTGGTTCTTTTCGCGCAGCGTTTGGCTCAGCAATTGAACGCGCTGCCAACGATCGGCCAGGGGCGCTTGGCTGGCATAGGGGGCGCGTTGTCCGCAGGTTTTTTCCTGCCCCAGGCGCTGTTGTTCGAGATAAGCGACCGTCGCCAGCAGTTGGCTTTTTGCATCGGTGACGCGCTGCAAGGCCACGCCCGGCAACTGGCCGGAGCACAGCAAGTCGTGCTCTTCCTCCAGCACGCCATTGAGCGCCTGCAGCGTTTCCAACAGTTTATCCAGCAGTTGTGCCAGCTTTTCCATAGTAATGACTTATCCTTTACCGCTACTCGCCGCGCGCTGTCAGTCGCGTCCGGCGATCCATTGAACATCGCTCTGCGCGTCTTGCAGCAGCGCATCGGCGATTTTGCCGGCGTCCATCTTCAGTTCACCGTTGCGGATCGCCTGTTTGATGGCCTCGACCCGACCCATATCGATATCCTGGGTGCCAGGCTGCATCAGGCGCGCCTGCGCCTCGCTCAGTTTGACCTGCGTGCCGCTGACGGCGGTTTCGGCCACGGCGGCCTTGCGCGGTTGGAGCGGGTTGTCGGCCGGGGTTTCACGCGGTTGCACAGTGGAAACCGGCTGTAACCGCTGGGTGCGATCGATACTCATGGTCCATCTCCGTTTACGCCGTGACCGCTCGCGGGCGACGACGCTGCAATGAAAGTGTTGCGGCCCTGGTGGCCAATAAAATGCTGCTTGATTTGTCTTATCGGCAAGGTTGGCGGAACCTTTACTTTTTTATAACGTAATGCGGATCGCGCCGTCGTCCCCGACCACGCCGCTGACGATCTGCCCGGAGGCCATGCGTACCCGCACGCTGTCTTCGGCGGCGGCGTTGTTCATCGCTTTACCTGCACCGCTGATGCTGAATCCTTCGCCCTGGGCGTTGACCTGCACCGGTTGCCCAGCCTTGATAATCCAGGCGCGGCGCAGCATGGCGAGGGTCAGCGGCTGACCGGGGCTGATGTTGCGCAGGCTGACGGCGCCTAGCGCTTTACCCGCTTCGGTCAGCGCGCGCGGCGGCAGGGTATCGAGCCGGCCTTCTTTCAACGCCAGATCCGCCGCCGTCAACCGGCTGCCGGCGCTGATGCCGCGCGCCGAAACGAGATAGCGGCCGAACACCTGCACCTGCGTCTGGATAAAACGCCTCTCCTGGCCACAGCGCGCCGAAATGCTGACGTTGCCGCCGATCCGCGCGTTGGGCGACAGCGACAGCTGCGGCAGTTCGCAAGCGGGCCATTGGTTCGGCGGCGTGCGCACCCGCACTTTTACCTGTACCGGTTCGCCGCTGAACTTGCCTTGGATGAAGCTTTCGATTTGCGTCGCCAGATCGTCGGCGCGCGCGTTCAGACTGCATAGCAGGCCGATAAGCAGCAGCATTTTACCTTTCATCGTCATCTTCTCAAGCTTCATCGGGATACGCGTAAGTGTACCCGCAGCGCGCGCAGGCTAAGCAGATAAATAGCGCCCCATTTTGCGTTTATTCCCGCGATAGGGTGGCGCAGGGGGCGTTTATGCTGTCGACTCCAAATTCTAACCTCGCGGAGGGAGCATGCTCGACAAACTGGACGCGGCTCTGCGCTTTGGCCAAGAGGCGCTGAACTTGCGCGCCCAGCGGCAGGAAATTCTGGCCGCCAACATCGCCAACGCAGACACGCCGGGTTATCAGGCGCGGGATATCGATTTCGCCAGCCAATTGAACAAAGTGCTGGAACAGGGGCGCGTCAGCGGCAACGGCATGGCGCTCAACCTGACGGCGGCGCGCCACATCCCGGCGCAGACCCTGCAGCCGCCGCAGCTCGATCTGTTGTACCGGGTGCCGGACCAGCCGTCGATGGACGGTAACACGGTGGACATGGATCGCGAACGCACCAATTTTGCCGATAACAGCCTGAAATATCAGACCGACCTGACGCTGCTCAACGGTCAGATCAAAGGGATGATGTCCGTGCTGCAACAAGGATAAGGCGCATGTCTTTACTGAATATTTTTGATATCTCCGGCTCGGCGTTATCGGCGCAATCCCAGCGCATGAACGTCAGCGCCAGCAACATGGCCAACGCCGACAGCGTGACCGGCCCGGACGGCGAACCTTACCGCGCCAAGCAGGTGGTGTTCCAGGTCGCGGCGGCGCCGGGGCAACCGACCGGCGGCGTGCGCGTCGCCCAGGTGGTGGACGATCCGGCGCCCGAGCGCCTGGTGTATCAGCCGGGCAACCCGCTGGCGGACGCCAAGGGGTATGTGCGCATGCCGAACGTCGACGTGGTGGGGGAAATGGTCAACACCATCTCTGCTTCCCGCAGCTACCAGGCCAACGTCGAGGTGCTCAACACCACCAAGTCGATGATGATGAAGACCCTGACGCTGGGTCAATAACCGGAGATATTCCATGTCAGTCTCCCCGACGACCAAGCCGTCGCTGGACGATACCGTCCTCGGCGCCAATGGCAAAAATACCAACAGCCAGGATCTGCACAACAGCTTCCTGACGCTGCTGGTCGCGCAGTTGAAAAACCAGGATCCGACCAATCCGATGCAGAACAACGAGCTGACGTCGCAGCTGGCGCAGATCAACACCGTTCAGGGTATCGAAAAGCTTAACACCACGCTGGGGTCGATCTCCGGCCAGATCAACAGCAACCAGTCGCTGCAGGCCACCGCGCTGATCGGTCACGGCGTGATGGTGCCGGGCAACAACATTCTGGTCGGCAGCAAGGACGGCAAGGTCAGCACCACGCCGTTCGGCGTGGAACTGGAGCGCGCCGCCGATCAGGTGACCGCCACCATCACCAACGCCAGCGGGCAGGTGGTGCGCACCATTGAAATTGGCGGCCTGACCGCCGGCGTGCACGCCTTCACCTGGGACGGCTCGCTGGATGACGGCTCCACCGCGCCCGACGGCGCCTACAAAGTGGCGATTAACGCCAAAGGCAACGGCGAGCAGCTGGTGGCGCGCAGCCTGCACTTCGGGCTGGTGAACGGCGTGATCCGCGACGGCAACGGCGCCAAGCTGGATCTCGGCCTGGCGGGCAACGCCACCCTGGAAGACGTGCGACAGATCTTATAACCCTAAGCATCAGGCTCAATCGGACGATAGCCTGACCACTATTCGGAGAATAACATGGCCTTTTCTCAGGCAGTCAGCGGCTTGAACGCGGCAGCAACCAACCTGGACGTGATCGGTAACAACATCGCCAACTCCGCGACCGCGGGCTTCAAATCCGGCAGCGTCTCCTTTGCCGACATGTTCGCCGGTTCGCAGGTCGGGCTGGGCGTCAAAGTGTCCGGCATCACCCAAAACTTCAAGGGCGGCACCACCACCGGCACCAGCCGCGCGCTGGATGTGGCCATCAACGGCAACGGTTTTTTCCGCATGCAGGATAAAGACGGCGGCATCTTCTATACCCGCAACGGCCAGTTCAAACTGGACGAGAACCGCAACCTGACCAACATGCAGGGCCTGCAGCTGACCGGCTACCCGGCGGCCGGTTCCCCGCCGACCATCCAGCAGGGCGCCAACCCGGTGCCGCTGAGTATTCCTGAAGGCATGATGAACGCCAAGGCGTCCACCTCCGGCGAGATGGTGGCCAACCTGAAGTCCACCCATAAAGTGCCGGAGAACAAGACCTTCGATCCGACCAAACAGGACAGCTACAACTACGTCAACACCATCACCGCCTACGACTCGCTGGGCAACGCGCACAACATCAACGCCTACTTCGTGAAGACAGCGGACAACAAGTGGCAGGTCTATACCCAGGACGGCAGCGCGGCGCCGGTTGATGCCGGCACCATGGAGTTCAGTACCAGCGGCAATCTGGTGAAAACCACCAGCACCAACGGCGCGCCAGGCGAGTTCAGCATGGTGATCCCGATGGCCGCCAAAGACGGCGCGCCGGCGCAAAACTTCACCCTGAGCTTCGCCGGCAGCATGCAGCAGAACGTAGGCAGCGACTCGGTGAGCAAGGTGGCGCAGGACGGCTATGCCGCCGGTGAATACACCAACTTCCAAATTAACAACGACGGCACCGTTGTTGGGATCTACTCCAACCAGCAGACTCAGGTGCTGGGCCAGATCGTCATGGCCAACTTCTCCAACCCGGAAGGGCTGGCGTCGCAGGGCGATAACGTTTGGCAGGAAACCGGCGCGTCCGGCCAGCCACGCGTTGGTCTGTCGGGCGGCGGCGGCTTCGGCAAGCTGACCAGCGGCGCGCTGGAGTCATCCAACGTCGATCTGAGCCAGGAGCTGGTGAACATGATCGTCGCACAGCGTAACTACCAGTCCAACGCCCAGACCATCAAGACGCAGGACTCCATCCTGCAGACGCTGGTTAGCCTGCGCTAATAGGGCCGAGTTATGGATCACGCGATTTATACCGCGATGGGCGCGGCGCGCCAAACGCTGGAACAGCAATCCATTACCGCCAACAACCTGGCCAATGCGTCGACGCCGGGCTTTCGCGCCCAGCTTGCCGCGTTGCGCGCGGTGCCGGTCGACGGTCCGAGCCTGGCGACACGCACCTTGGTGACTGCCTCGACGCCGGGCGCCGACATGAGCCAGGGCGCGCTGAACTACACGGCGCGCCCGCTGGACGTGGCGCTGCAGCAGGATGGTTTTTTGGCGGTGAGCCTGCCGGGCGGCGGTGAAGCTTACACCCGCAACGGCAACATTCAGATTTCCTCCACCGGGCAGTTGACGGTGCAGGGGATGCCGCTGATGGGCGACGGCGGGCCGATCGAGGTGCCGCCGTCGGCGGAGATCACCATCGCGGCCGACGGCACCATTTCGGCGCTTAACGCCGGCGATCCGCCGAACACCATCGCGCAGATTGGCCGCCTGAAGCTGGTGAAGGCCGATGCGCGCGAAGTGATGCGCGGTGACGACGGGCTATTCCGCCTGACGCCGGAAACCCAACAGCAGCGCGGCAATCAGTTGCAAAACGATCCGCAGGTGCGAGTGATGCCGGGCGTGCTGGAGGGCAGCAACGTCAAACCGATGGAGACCATGGTCGACATGATCGCCAACGCCCGCCGTTTTGAAATGCAAATGAAGGTCATCCACAGCGTGGATGAAAACGAACAGCGTGCCAACTCACTGCTCTCAGTGAGCTAAGCAGCAAGGAAATAACCGATGATTCCATCCTTATGGATTGCCAAAACCGGTCTGGACGCGCAGCAGACCAACATGGACGTGATCGCCAACAACCTGGCGAACGTCAGCACCAACGGCTTCAAGCGTCAGCGTGCGGTATTTGAAGATCTGCTGTACCAGACCATGCGTCAGCCGGGCGCGCAGTCTTCCGAGCAGACTACGCTGCCTTCCGGTCTGCAGATCGGCACCGGCGTGCGTCCGGTGGCGACCGAGCGCCTGCACAGCCAGGGCAACCTGTCGCAGACCAACAACAGCAAAGACGTCGCCATCAAGGGGCAGGGTTTCTTCCAGGTGATGCTGCCGGACGGCACCCAGGCCTACACCCGCGACGGGTCGTTCCAGATCGATCAGAACGGCCAGCTGGTCACCTCCAGCGGTTTCCAGGTGCAGCCGGCGATCACCATTCCGGCGAACGCGCTGTCCATCACCGTCGGCCGCGACGGCATCGTCAGCGTCACCCAGCAGGGGCAGACCGCCGCTCAGCAGGTGGGCCAACTGACGCTGACGACCTTTGTCAACGACAGCGGTCTGGAGAGCGTGGGCGAGAATCTGTATCAGGAAACCGAAAGCTCGGGCGCGCCGAACGAGAGCACGCCGGGGCTGAACGGCGCCGGTCTGCTGTATCAGGGCTACGTGGAAACCTCCAACGTTAACGTGGCGGAAGAGCTGGTCAACATGATCCAGACTCAGCGCGCTTACGAGATCAACAGCAAAGCGGTATCGACTTCCGATCAGATGCTGCAAAAGCTGACGCAACTGTAATCTGTCATTGACGGGCCCGGCTTGCCGCGCCCGTCATTCTCTTTCGTGAAACAAAGGCGATACCCGTGGTAACCACATATTCGATGGCAATCCTGCCGCGGCAGGGACAACGCTGGCTGGCGGGAATGGTGATGCTGACGCTGAGCGGCTGCGCTTATATCCCGCACAAACCGCTGGTGGACGGCGCGACCACGGCGCAGCCCGCGCCGGCCAGCGCGCCGATGCCGAACGGCTCAATCTTCCAGACGGTGCAGCCGATGAACTACGGCTATCAGCCGCTGTTCGAAGACCGCCGTCCGCGCAACGTCGGCGACACCCTGACCATCGTGCTGCAGGAAAACGTCAGCGCCAGCAAGAGCTCCTCCGCCAACGCCAGCCGCAACGGCGCCAGCAAGTTCGGCGTCGCCACCTCGCCGCGTTACCTCGACGGCCTGTTGGGCAATGCGCGCGCCGATATGGACATTTCCGGCGACAGCACCTTCGGCGGCAAGGGCGGCGCCAACGCCAACAACACCTTCAACGGCACCATTACGGTGACGGTCAACCAGGTACTGGCCAACGGCAACCTGCACGTGGTGGGGGAAAAGCAGATCGCCATCAACCAGGGCACCGAATTTATCCGCTTCTCCGGCGTCGTCAACCCGCGCACCATCAGCGGCAACAACTCGGTGACCTCGACGCAGGTGGCGGACGCGCGTATCGAATACGTCGGCAATGGCTATATCAACGAAGCGCAGACCATGGGCTGGCTGCAGCGCTTCTTCTTAAATGTTTCACCGTTCTAAGGATTGACTGATGCTGAAAAAATGGTTTATCGCGCTGTGCGTCGGGCTGGTGTGCTTGCCGGCGGCGGCGGAGCGCATCCGCGATCTGGTGACGGTGCAGGGCGTGCGAGACAACGCCCTGATCGGCTACGGCCTGGTGGTGGGGTTGGACGGCTCCGGCGACCAGACCATGCAGACGCCGTTCACCACCCAAAGCCTGAGCAACATGCTGTCGCAGCTGGGCATCACCGTGCCGCCGGGCACCAACATGCAGCTGAAAAACGTGGCGGCGGTGATGGTGACCGCCAAACTGCCGCCGTTCTCGCGCGCCGGGCAGAATATCGACGTGGTGGTTTCTTCGATGGGCAACGCCAAGAGCCTGCGTGGCGGCACCCTGCTGATGACGCCGCTCAAAGGCGTGGATAACCAGGTTTATGCGCTGGCGCAGGGCAACGTGCTGGTGGGCGGCGCGGGCGCGGCGGCCGGCGGCAGCAGCGTGCAGGTCAACCAGTTGGCGGGCGGGCGCATCAGCAACGGCGCCACCATCGAACGCGAGCTGCCGACCACCTTCGGCAGCGGCGGGGTGCTTAACCTGCAGCTGAACGACGAAGATTTCACGCTGGCGCAGCAGATCAGCGACGCCATCAACCGCCAACGCGGCGGCGGCACCGCGACGCCGCTCGACGCCCGCACCATTCAGGTGCTGGTGCCGCAGGGCAACAGCTCTCAGGTGCGCTTCCTGGCGGAGATTCAAAACATCACCGTCAACGTCGGCGCGATGGACGCCAAGGTGATCATCAACTCGCGCACCGGGTCGGTGGTGATGAACCGCGATGTGATCCTCGATTCCTGCGCCGTCGCCCAGGGCAACCTGTCGGTGGTGGTCGATCGGCAGAACACCGTCAGCCAACCGACGACGCCGTTCGGCGGCGGCCAGACGGTGGTGACGCCTAACACCCAGATCTCGGTGCAACAGCAGGGCGGATCGCTGCAGAAGGTGAATGCCAGCGCCAACCTGAACAATGTGATCCGCGCGCTGAACGCGCTGGGTGCCACGCCGATCGATCTGATGTCGATCCTGCAGGCGATGCAGAGCGCCGGCTGCCTGCGCGCCAAGCTGGAAATCATCTGATGGCCGGCGATCTGATGGCGATGTCGGGCGCGGCCTATGACGCCCAGGCGCTGAACGGCCTGAAGCGCGACGCGGCGGCCGACCCGCAGGGCAACCTCAAGCAGGTGGCCCAGCAGGTGGAAAGCATGTTCGTGCAGATGATGCTGAAAAGCATGCGTTCCGCCTTGCCGCAGGACGGGGTGTTGAGCAGCGATCAAACGCGGCTCTATACCTCGATGTACGATCAGCAAATCGCCCAGCAGATGTCGCAAAAAGGGCTGGGGCTGGCCGACATGATGGTCAAGCAGATGAGCAACGCCAACGCGGTGCCGAGTGAAACCGCGGGCCTGTCGCCGATGGCGCTGGACAACGAGGTGCTGCAAACGCTGCCGAACCAGGCGCTGGAGCAGATGGTGCGCCGCGCGATGCCGAAAGCGCCGCCGGCCGCCGCGCCGCTGTCGCTCAACAACGGCAACTTCGTCGCCCGCCTGTCGATACCGGCGAAGGTCGCCAGCCAGCAGAGCGGCATTCCGCATCAGCTGATCGTCGCGCAGGCGGCGCTGGAGTCCGGCTGGGGGCAGCGCGAGATCCCGACCTCAGACGGCACGCCGAGCTACAACCTGTTCGGCATCAAGGCCGGCGGCAGCTGGAACGGGCCGGTGACGGAGATCACCACCACCGAGTTCGAACAGGGCGCGGCGAAGAAGGTGAAGGCGAAGTTCCGCGTCTACGGCTCGTACGTCGAAGCGATCGCCGATTACGTCAAACTGCTGACCAACAACCCGCGCTACGCCGACGTGGCCGCCGCGCGCAGCCCGGAACAGGCGGCGCATGCGCTGCAGCGCGCCGGCTATGCCACCGATCCCCAGTACGCCAGCAAGTTGGTCAGCGTGATTCAGCAGATGAAGAGCGCGGGGGAGCAGGCGGTGAAAGCTTACACCCACGATCTGAAAGACTTGTTCTAAATCCCCGTCATTCTTGACGCCGCAGCGGCGCCAATTATTTAGGGGATAGGCGGCAATGGAGGCTGGCTGGATGCTGACCACATTGCCGCTTTTTTTCCTCAAGTTCTTCTCATTTTTGCCGATAACCGAAACAGGCTGAGCGAACAGGCTCAGCAGCTCAATTAAGAACCCTGTGGGCCGCCGGCGCCGCAGCATAAGGAATTCCGATGTCCAATAGCTTAATCAATACCGCGATGAGCGGGCTGAATGCGGCTCAGGTGGCGCTCAGTACCGTCAGCAACAACATCTCCAACTACAACGTGGCGGGCTACAACCGCCAGACCGCGATCCTGGCGCAGAACGGCGGCATGGCCACCATGAGCGGCTTTATCGGCAACGGCGTGACCGTCACCAGCGTCAACCGCGAGTACAACCAGTTCATCACCAACCAGCTGCGCGGCGCACAAAGCGCGTTCGGGGCGCAAAATGCCTATTACGAGAAGATTTCACAGATCGACAACCTGTTGGCGAGCAAGACCAACCCGCTGTCGACCAACATGCAGGACTTCTTCACCAACCTGCAGAACCTGGTGAGCAACGCCGGTGACGACGCCGCGCGCCAGACGGTGCTGGGCAAGGCCAACGGCCTGGTGAACCAGTTCAACAACACCGATAAATTCCTGCGCGACATGGATAACGGCGTTAATCAACAGATCAGCGATACGGCGCAGCAGATCAACAGCTACGGCCAACAGATCGCCAAGCTGAACGACGAGATCACCCGTTTGCGCGGCAGCGCCGCCGGCGAGCCGAATGCGTTGCTGGATCAGCGCGATCAACTGGTCACCGAATTGAATCAGCTGGTGGGCGTACAGGTCACGCAACAGGACGGCGACGCCTATACCGTCTCCTTCGCCAACGGCTTGACCCTGGTGCAGGGCAGCAACACCTATCAGGTGGAAGCCGTGCCTTCCAGCAGCGATCCTTCCCGTCTGACCATCGGCTATAACCGCGGCAACGGCGCCAGCGAAGTGCCGGAAGGCCAGATCACCAGCGGCACGCTGAGCGGTGTGCTGAAATTCCGCAGCGAAACGCTGGACGGCGTGCGCAATCAACTGGGCCAGTTGGCGCTGGCGATGGCGGACAGCTTTAACCAGCAGCATCGCGCCGGCTTCGATCTGAACGGCGATGCGGGCGGCGACTTCTTCAGCTTCAGCGGCGGCCGGGTGGTGGATAACACCCGCAACACCGGCGACGCGTCGCTGTCGGTCTCTTACACCGATACCGGCAAGGTGAAGGCCAACGATTATCGCGTCGAGTTCGACGGCAGCAGCTGGCAGGTGAGCCGCCTGCCGGACAACGTGAAAGTCAACGCGACGCCGGGCACCAGCGCCGACGGCAAGCCGACGCTGAACTTCGACGGGTTGGAAGTGAGCATCGACGGCAATGCGCAGGCCAAAGACAGCTTCACCGTGAAGCCGGTCAGCGACGTGGCGGGCAATCTGAAAGTGGCCATCACCGATTCGTCCAAGATCGCCGCCGCCGGTAAAGACGACAGCGGCCGCGGCGATAACGAAAACGCCAAGAAGCTGCTGGATCTGCAAACCAAAAACCTGGTGGACGGCAAGGCGACCCTGAGCGGCGCTTACGCCGGCATCGTCAGCGGCGTCGGCAACCAGACCGCTGCCGCCAAGGCTATCGCCACCTCGCAGGCCAAGATCGTCACGCAGCTGGGCGCGCAACAGCAGTCGATGTCCGGCGTCAACCTTGACGAAGAGTATGGCGAGCTGCTGCGTTTCCAGCAGTACTACATGGCCAACGCGCAGGTGATTCAGACCGCCAGCTCGCTGTTCGACGCGCTGCTGAATATTCGTTGATTTCATTGTTAATCGGCGCCGATAACGGCGCCGGTCGCTCAGAGTAAGGAACCCACAGCATGCGCATGAGCACCAGCATGATGTACCAACAGAACATGAACGGCATCACAGGCAACCAGTCGCTGTTCATGAAGGCGGCCGAGCAGCTTTCCTCGGGCAAGCGGGTGATCAACCCGTCCGACGATCCGCTGGCGGCGTCGCGCGCGGTGATGTTGTCGCAATCGCAGGCGGAAAACAGCCAGTACACGCTGGCGCGCACCTTCGCTCGTCAGAACGTGTCGATGGAAGAAACGGTCTTGGCCGGAGCGACCTCCACCATCGCGGACATGAAGGCGCTGATCGTCAACGCCGGCGGCACCGAAAGCGATAACGACCGCCAGTCGTTGGCCACCCAGCTGCAGGGGCTGAAAGATCAGCTGCTGAACCAGGCCAACAGCACCGATGGCAACGGTCGCTATATGTTCGGCGGATACGTGAACGACAAGGCGCCGTTTGTCGACAACGGCGGCACCGTCAGCTATCAGGGGGGCGACAAGACGGTAGAGCAGAAAGTGGACGCCAACCGCACCATGACCATCGGCCATACCGGCAACGCGGTGTTCATGTCGTTGACCAGCAACCCGAAGCCAGAGCCGGACGGCAGCGCGCCGGTCAGCAACATTTTCGAGAGCATCGACATCGCGTTGAATGCGCTGAAAATCCCGCTGCAGGGCGCCGACGAGGCCACCAAGCAGCAGGTGAACGATGCGCTGGCGAAAGCCAACCGCGGCCTGGACAACTCCTACAACAACGTGCTGAGCGTGCGCGCCGAGCTGGGCAGCCAGCTGCAGGAGATGGATCAACTGGACAGCATCGGCAAAGAGCGTGACATGACCAACCAGATCCAGATGAGCGCGCTGACGGATGCCGACCTGGCCGAGTCTATCTCGTCTTATTTCATGCAGCAGGCGGCGCTGCAGGCGTCGTATAAAACCTTTAGCGATATGCAGGGCATGTCGTTGTTCCAGATGAATCGTTAAGAGCAATACCCCGTTGCCTGACCGCGACGGGTTTCCCTTTAGTGCGCTTAGAAAATGCCCTCTCCGCCCCGCGGGGAGGGAGGCTTCTTGAAACCGGGCGCACTCGTTTGGCGCGTCGTTCGTTCTCCCACTACTGACTGAGCGACGCGCCTTTTTTTGTCTGCGTGTTCCCATTCACCTTAAGCCTTAGCGGAAAGGCACGCCGCGATCCCTATCGCCGCCGTTATTGCCGTCGCCGGCGCCGCCCATCCGTTGCATTTCTTCTCTGGTCAGTTCTCTCAGCATAGGTCGATCTCCTGTTAACGCGACTTGGCGTTATTTTTAGGGACGTTGTTTTCGATTTGAGGCTTGCGGCTCTCATTGAACAGCCACCGTATTGGCGTATAGACGCACTCGGCCAACTTCAATGAGCCAAATAAGGTAAACGGGATGATGACAAAACTATCGACGCCAGGCGGCAGAGCAAATAAACCCCAGGAAAAACCCAGTGTGTTTAAAATAGTGCTCATGATCAAAAGGGCGATGCCGCTGATGAATAAATCACTCAGCTGAAACTTTATCTTCATATTTACACCGTTTATATTTTAGTGAGGCTTACCGCGTACTGGTAGCAAGGTTGTTTTCAATATAACGCTGGGGGAATAAGGTGGGAAATCGATTTTTCTTGTCAGTGAATAAATAAGGGGTGTGAGTAAATTAAATCATTAATACATTATTTTTAAATTTAACGCAGCAGCCAGGGTGATGTGGCGCGTTATTCCCTTCCTAAGAATAAAGTACACCGGCACGGTTTGCCGGCGAGTGATGAGTGTGGGTCCCGGGCTGCCGATGCGGCGCCGCGTCGAATGACGTTGCAGAAGCCGGATAGGGGCGCAACCCGGAATTTTGCTACAGGTCTTGCGTGATTATTTCTTTTTCTTCACCACTTTCCATTTTCCGCCATCGCTGGTCTCGGTGAAGGAAACTCTAAACTTGTTGCTTTTCCAGTGGGTCAAACCGAATAACCGGCGTGCTTTGCGGTTGCTTTTCGCTTTAATCATGATGTCGCTCCTATGGTTAGCAAAGATCGATGCTGCTCCCTGCAGCCGGCGGGCGCCGGACGCATTTATTTAAGATGCAAGGAATCTGCCGCGCATTTAACTCTGCGTGGCTGCGTTATTTTATTTTTCTCTAATCAATGGTTGTATATTATCGCTGCGGAGACTCACGCGCTGTGGCGATATTTTTGTTACCGGGTCTATTCTAGGTCGGGGTTTTATTTATTCAAGCCGCCGGAGACATTTGAACCTTAATCCGGATAAAAGCCGTTTCTCAGGCTTTTGTCCCAAGAAAACGTTTTTATTGCCATTTTGTCTCAGGCGGAAGAGGGGGGAAGGAAGGGGCCGCACAGGGGATCAGAAGGTCATGCCGCCGATCACCGCCGCCAATCGATCGAACACTTCGCCGAACAGGTGTTCGCAGAACGGCGCCAGCATCGGCATCATCATGCCCAGCGTCATGATGCCGAAGGTCATGGTGACCGGGAAGCCGATCACGAACACCGACAGCTGCGGCGTCATGCGGTTGAGCAGGCCGAGCGCCATGTTGAGCGTCAACAGCAGGCAGATCAGCGGCAGCGCCAGCATCATGCCGTTGATGAAGATCAGCGAGCCGACCTGAGTCAGCACCAGGAAACCGTTGCCGTTCAGCGGCTGCGTTTGGACAGGCAGGGTGTGGAAGCTGTCCGCCAGCAGCGAAATCAGCCACAGATGGCCGTCGAAGCTGAGGAACAGCAACATCGCCAGCAGGTTGAGCAGGCGCGCCAGCACCGGCATGTTCGGGCCGCCGCTGGGATCGAAGAAGGTGGCGAACGACAGGCCCATCTGCATGCCGATCACTTCGCCCGCCAGGCGCACCGCCGCGAAGGCGAACTGCATGGTTAACCCCAGCGCCACGCCGATCAGAATCTGCTGAATCGCCAGCCACAGGCCGGCGGCGGAGAAGATGGGGATATTGCTGGCGGGCAGCGTCGGCGCAATCAGGATGACGATCAGCCCGCCAAGGCCGATTTTGACCTTTTTGCTGATTTGCTTTTCGCTGAATATCGGCGCGGTGCTGATCAGCGCCAGAATGCGCAGCAGCGGCCAAAAATAGTGGCTGAGCCAGACGGTGAGTTGGGCGCTGTCGAAAGTGAGCACGGTCAGCCGATCAGGGTAGGCAGATTGCTGAACAGGGTGCGCATGTAGTCCAGCAACAGGTTCAGCATCCAGGGGCCGGCGATGATGATGGTGGCCACCACCGCCAGAATTTTGGGGATGAACGACAGCGTCATTTCGTTGATCTGGGTGGCGGCCTGCAGCAGGCTGACCACCAGGCCGCTGATGAGCGCCGCCAGCAGCAGCGGGGCGGCCAGCGCCAGCGCCACTTTCATCGCCTCGGTGCCGAGCGCCATAACCGATTCAGGTGTCATCTCGCTTTCTCCGGTCAGGGGTTACGAATAGAAGCTCTGCGCCAGCGAGCCGAGCAGCAGCTGCCAGCCATCGACCAGCACGAACAGCATCAGCTTGAACGGCAGCGAGATGGTGGCCGGCGGCACCATCATCATCCCCAGCGCCATCAATACGCTGGCAACCACCAGGTCGATAATCAGGAACGGAATGAACACCGTAAAGCCGATCTGGAAGGCGGTTTTCAGTTCGCTGGTGACGTAGGCGGGCAGCAGGATGCGCATCGGCACCGCTTCCGGGCCGGCCAGCGGCGGCTGATTGGCCAGTCTGGCGTACAGCGCGAGATCGGTTTCGCGCGTTTGGCGCAGCATGAACTCGCGCAGCGGCTGCGCGCCTTTATCCAGCGCGACCTCCAGTCCGATCTTGTCCTGGCTGAACGGCAGGTAGGCGTCCTGATAGACCTTGTCGAACACCGGCGACATGATGAAGAAGGTCAGGAACAGCGCCAGCCCCAGCATCACCTGGTTCGGCGGCGCCGACGGCGTGCCCAGCGCATTGCGCAGCAGCCCGAGCACGATGATGATGCGGGTGAAGCTGGTCATCATCAGCAGCATGGCGGGCAGGAAGGTCAGCGAGGTCAACAGCACCAGCGTCTGCACCGGCAGCGACCAGCTTTGGCCGCCGTTGGCCAGCGGCTGGCTGATCAGCCCCGGCAGTTGTGCAAAAGCCGCCGGGCTGATCAGCAGCAGGGCGGCAGGGAGCCAAACCGCCGGACGGCGGACGAGGGTATGAAGAGTCGAGGTCATGCCGATTTTTCCGGGCGTTTCAGAACTTTTTGCATCAGTTGGCGGAAGTCCGCCGGTGTCGCCGCGTTGGTCTCGCCTTCGTCTTTCGGCGGGGCGGGCAGGGTGTGCAGCGGGGTGATCTGCTGGGCGGTGACGCCCAATACCAGCAAGGTGTCGTCGATTTCCACCACCACCACGCGCTCACGCTGCCCGACCTGGCAACTGGCGCGCAGGTTAAGCAGTTTGTTGTTGCGCGCCTGTGGGGCGAACCCCAGCCGACGGAACAGCCAACCGGCCAGCAGGATCAGCAGCAGAATGCCGCCGAGCGCGCTGCTGACCTGCATCAACACCGAACCGGCCGGCAGGGCCGGCGCGGCGGGGTGTTGGGTGCTTTGCACGGTAACGGGCGCCGCGGCGGTCATCAGCGGCTCAGTCGACGCATGCGTTCGGATGGGGTGATGATGTCGGTGATGCGCACGCCGAACTTGTCGGCCACCACCACCACTTCACCTTGTGCGATCAGGTAACCGTTGATCAGGATATCCAGCGGTTCGCCGGCCAGGCCGTCCAGCGCCACCACCGAGCCTTGCGACAGGCGCAGCAGCTCTTTGATGGTCATCTTGGTGCGCCCCAGTTCCACGGTCAGCTTGACCGGAATATCCAGGATCAGGTCGATATCCTGCAGGCTGCCGAGCGCATCCTGAGCTTCCAGCGACTTGAACACCCCTTCGGTGCTCGCGCCGGATTTCTCTGAAGACTGCTGCTCGTTAAACGCATCAGCCCACAGATCGTCTACGGATTCCTTTCCTTCGCCAGACGGTTGCTTAGGATCACTCATTGGGCTGTTCCTCACTCAGAGCATTCAAAATAGGGTTAATCAAATGTTCAACACGCAGGGCGTATTGCCCGTTCAACGTGCCGTATTGGCTGGTCAGAACCGGTACGCCGTCCACATGGGCGATCAGGCGTTCCGGCTTGTCTATCGGTAATACATCGCCCGGTTGCAGCTTCAGGACTTTCGACAGCCGCATCGGGATATCGACGAAGTTGGCGATCAGCTCCAGTTCGGAATGCTGCACCTGCTTCACCAGGGTTTCGCGCCAGTGGCTGTCTTCCTGCCGCGAATTTTCCAGCGGCGGGTTGGTCAACAGCTCGCGCAGCGGCTCAATCATCGCGAACGGAATGCAGATGTTGAACTCGCCGGTCAGCGCGCCGATCTCCACCTGGAACGGCGTGGTGACCACGATGTCGTTCGGCGAGGTGGTGATGTTGGTGAACTTCACCTGCATTTCAGCGCGCACGTACTCTACGTCGATCTTGTAGATGGCGCTCCAGGCGTCGCCGTAGGCGTCCAGCGCCAGGCGCAGCATGCGCTTGATCACCCGTTGTTCGGTCGGGGTGAATTCGCGGCCTTCGACCTTGGTCGGGAAGCGGCCGTCGCCGCCGAACAGGTTATCGACGGCGATGAACACCAGGCTCGGCGCGAACACGAACAGGGCGGTGCCGCGCAGCGGATTCAGATGCACCAGGTTCAGGTTGGTCGGCACCGGCAGGTTGCGAGCGAACTCGTGATACGGCTGGATTTTGATCGGGCCGACGGTAATGTCCGGGCTGCGGCGCAGCAGGTTGAACAATCCCATCCGGAACTGCCGGGCAAAACGTTCGTTGATGATTTCCAGCGCGTGCAGGCGCTCGCGCACCACGCGGCGCTGGGTGTTCGGATCGTAAGGCTTGACCTCGCTCTCTTTGCCGACCACCGCCTCGGGTTCATCACCCGCGCTGTCGCCGTTGAGCAAGGCGTCGATCTCTGCCTGTGAAAGAATGCTATCGCCCATAGTGATTACCGCAGTATGAAGGCGGTGAACAGCACGTCGCTGACCACCTGCTTCGGTTGTCCCTTAACCAGCGGCGGGCTGAGCACGTCCTTAATCTGCGCCACCAACTGTTGCTTCCCTTGTTCATTGGCCAGCTGGCTCGCTTCCTGACGGGAGAGCAGCATCAGCAGACGGCTGCGCACTTCCGGCAGAAAATCGTTCAGCTGGCGGCGGGTACTTTCGTCCGGCAGACGCAGCGTGAGGCCGATGTACAGCACGCGATCCGGGTTGTTGTCCGGCGTCACCAGGTTGACGGTAAAGGTGTCGAGCGGCATGAACACCGGCGCCGCCGGCGGTTGTTCTTTGACGGCGGCCGGTTCGGCGCCGTTTTTATGCTGTTGCAGCAGCCACCAGCTGTAACCCGCGGCGCCACAGGCGACGACGCTGATCAACACCAGCAGGATGACCAGAAGGGGGCGTTTCGGTGCTGCCGGAAGGGAGTTCTGAGACATAGCCAAATCTAATTCCTGTTGTTCCACCCGCGGCCTGTGAGGCGGCGGGCATAGCGCGCGGCAAAGCCGCACGCATGACATGTAAAGGTATTATCGCGTCTATTGTGGCGTGCAATAGCCTGAATAGACGCGCAAATGGGTGCCAGCTTGGGCGTTTGCGGCGGCTCAGGCGAAAATATCGACGCCGTTGACCGCGCTGGCCATGCGCTGCAACGCCACTGGCGCGCTGACGCCGTCGGCGACCGCCGCCTCGCCGCCAGAGTGTTCAGCATAGCTGGAACGCCCCTGGCCGTTGGAGGCCTGCTGCTGCGCCTGTTGCCATTGCGGGGTGGACTCGCCGCCCACGCTGCTCTGCCCCAGGTTGATACCGCTCTCCGCCAGCGCGTGCCGCAGCTGCGGCATCGCCGCTTCCACCGCCGCACGCACCTGGCCGTGCGCAGAGGCGATGTGCAGCTGCGCCTGCTGGTCGTCCAGTTTCAGCGTGATCTGCAAGGCGCCCAGCTCCTGCGGGTGCAGGCGCAGTTCGGCGCTCTGCTGGCCGTTGCGGTGGAACATCAGCACCTGCTGGTTCAACGCCTGCTGCCATTCCGGGCTGCCCAACTGCGCGTTGAGCTGCGGCGTAGGCGGTGCACTTACCAGCGCGCTGGCCGGGGCGGCCGTTTGCGTCGGGCTGGCGGCGGCCAGGGCGACAGCGTGATTGAGCGTCGGTTGCTGCTGCGCATCGCTCGCCGGCAGCGGCTGTGCGGCGTTTGCGCGTTCACCGCCGGTCGGCTGCGGGAGCGCTGCGGCAGCGTTGTCGCCATCGGTAGCCGGCGTTTTCGCGCCCGTCACCGCCGGAGCGGGGGCCGCCGACGAACGCGCGGCGGTGTTATCACCGGCCGCCACGATGTTCAGCAGGCCGTTGCCGGGCTGCAGCGCAGTCGCCTCGTCAGCGTTTTCCATCGGCAGCGACTGTTGACCTTCGGCCGATTGCGCCTGAGCGACGATCGCGGCCGGCAGCATGGCGTACAGCGCCTGCAGCGTCGCGGCATCCAGCTCTTTGGCGGCGACGATCGGCGGCTGCGCCGGTTTATCGCCGGCGGCGGGCGCATCGCCTTCAACGGCTTCAGAAGAAGGCGCGTCGGCTGAGGCTGACAGGTTCGGCAACAGGCCGCCGCGCTCGCCGAAGGTGGCCAGCAGCTGATTGAGCTGGTTGCGGCTCAAGGCCGGGGCGCGTTCATCGTCCGCGCTCAGCGTGGCCGGCTGAGGTTTGCCATCGGCGGCGGGCGCGAAACGCGCGCCGAGCAGCTGGGCAAAAGCGGACGACAGCTGGCTTTCGTCCAGCGCCGAGGTCAGTTCGGTCAGACCGCCGGCGTCGCCGGGTAAGGCCAGGCCGGGCAGGGCGTTCAGATTCATGGGTTGATATTCCTTTGTGCGCTGCGTTGAGCGAATTCATCCATCAATTTTTGATCCCGTTTGTTCTCCTGCTGCTGCTCCGCGTTCATTGCGCGGGTATGCAGGGTGTCGAAAGCGTTCAGCCGCTGTTGTTTGTCTTGCCATTGCTTCACCGCGTGATCCACTTTCTGCCCCCACTGCAGCAGCTGCTGGCGGTGCTGGTCGATGGCCTGCTCCAGCGTGCCGATAAACTGCTGGTAGTTTTGCCAGCGTGAGCTGTCCATGCCGTCGCAGAGCGTATGATTCAGCTTCTGGCGGTATTCGTCCTGATAGTTGAGCAGCATCGACAGCTGTTGCTCCGCCGCCTGCTGCGCCTGCCGGACCTGGCCCAGCTGTTGCGCGGCTTGCTCCACCGCATCCTGCGCCAGATCGCGCAGGGTAATCAGGGGGGATTGTGATTTCATCGCTGTGCGCCTCTGGTGACGTTAAACAATCAACTGCTGCAGCTGTTGACAGGCTTCATCATAGCCGCTGCGTTCGAAGATACCCTGCTGCAGGTAGGCTTCCATCTGCGGGTACAGCGTCATCGCTTTGTCCAGCAATGGATCGCTGCCCGCCGCGTAGGCGCCGACGCTGATCAGATCGCGGTTGCGCTGATAGCTGGCCAGCATCTGTTTGAAGGTGCGAACCCGGCGATAATGCTCTTCGTCGATCAGCGACGTCATGGCGCGACTGATTGACGCTTCGATGTCGATAGCCGGGTAGTGGCCGGCCTCCGCCAGCCGCCGCGACAGCACCACGTGACCATCAAGGATGGCGCGCGCCGAGTCGGCGATCGGGTCTTGCTGATCGTCCCCCTCGGTCAACACGGTGTAGAAAGCGGTGATGGAGCCGCCGCCGCTGATGCCGTTGCCCGCGCGTTCCACCAGGGCGGGCAGCTTGGCGAAGACCGAAGGCGGATAGCCTTTGGTCGCCGGCGGCTCGCCGATGGCCAGGGCGATCTCACGCTGCGCCATGGCGTAGCGGGTAAGGGAGTCCATGATCAGCAACACGTGCTGCCCGCGATCGCGAAAATCTTCGGCGATGCGGGTGGCGTAGGCCGCTCCCTGCATGCGCAGCAGCGGCGACACGTCCGCCGGAGCGGCGATCACTACCGAGCGCGCGCGGCCTTCGGCACCGAGAATGTTCTCGATAAAGTCTTTGACCTCTCGGCCGCGCTCGCCGATCAGGCCAACGACGATCACGTCCGCCTGGGTATAACGGGCCATCATGCCGAGCAACACGCTCTTACCGACGCCGGAGCCGGCGAACAGGCCCATGCGCTGGCCGCGACCGACGGTCAGCAGGCCGTTGATGGTGCGCACCCCCACGTCCAGCACCTGCTCGATCGGCGTGCGCTGCAAGGGGTTGAACGGCGCGGTGATCAGCGGCGCGCGGTAACCGGTTTCCGGCGAAGGCAGGCCGTCGAGCGGTTTGGCGCTGCCGTCCAACACGCGCCCCAGCAGGGCCGGGCCGAGCGGCAGCTGTTTGCCGGCGCTTTGGCCTTCCGGCGCGATGCGGGCGTAAACCCGCGCGCCCGGCACGATGCCTTCCACTTCTTCCAGCGGCATCAGGAACAGCCGCTGGCCGTTGAAGCCCACCACTTCGCTTTCCACTTCCTGCACTTCACCGGCGTCGTGCCGTTCGATGAGGCAGGTCGCCCCGAGCGGCAGCTGCAGGCCGGTGGCCTCCAGCACCAGCCCGGTGGCGCGGGTCAGGCGACCGTAGCGGCGCACCGTCGGCGCGCGGGCGATGCGTTTTTCCAGCGTATCCAGAGAACTCAGCCAGCGGCCGAGACGCGCGGTCATCAGACTTCTCCCGGTGCCGCCAGGCGGCACAGTTCATGCCAGCGCGTCGCCAGGCTGGCGTCGAGATCGCCTTCCTCGGCGCTGACCTTGCAGCCGCCCGGATGCAGTTCGCCGTCCGCCAGCAGGCGCCAGCCGTGCAGGCTGAGGGTAACCCCCAACTGCTGCTCGACGCGTGGGTAGTCGTCCGGGTGGACCCGCAGCTGCGGCTTGCTGTTGAACATCGGCTCCTGCTGAATCAGCTGTTGGATCTGCGCGAGCAGGGCGGTGCCGTCGCACACCGGCGGCTGGCCCAGCACCTGTTTGGCGGCGGTCAACGCCAACTGCATCAACCGTGACGCGATCACGCTGTCGAGCGCGTCCAGCGTGTGCTGGAATTCGGTGACCAACTGCTGCCAGTGAGCGGTCAGCGGCTGTTGCTGCTGCTGCGCTTCCAGCAGCCCCTGCTGGCGGCCTTCCTCCAGACCGGACTGAAAACCGGCCTCGTAACCTTTCTGCTGGCCGTCGGCATAGCCCAGTTGCTGGCCCTGTTGCTCCGCCTGCAGGCGCAGCGTCGCCAGCTGCTGCTGCAATTCGGCCTGCGCGTCCGGCGACGGATCGTCAAGTTCGAGCTCCGGCAATGGCGGCAGGTCGAGAACCGGTTTCTGTTCGCCCAAATCGTTGAGCGACCAGGGCTGCCAGGGCAGGGTGTTAATGCGATCAGACATAGGTGTCCTCGCCGCCGCCGATGATCATTTCGCCGGTTTCCGCCAGGCGTCTTACCACCAGCAGGATGGCTTTCTGCTCGTTCTCCACCTGCGACATGCGCACCGGCCCACGGTTGGCCAGGTCGTCGCGCAGGATGTCGGCGGCGCGTTGCGACATGTTCTTGAGGAACTTCTCGCGCAGCGGCTGTTCGGCGCCTTTCAACGCGATCAGCAGCGACTCGCCTTCCACTTCCTGCAGCAGGCGTTGGATGCTGCGATCGTCGACTTCCACCAGGTTTTCGAACAGGAACATCTCGTCGATGATCTTCTGCGCCAGCTCGCCGTCGTATTCGCGCATCGCGTCGATGACCGCTTCTTCCTGCTGGGTTTTCATCAGGTTGATGATCTCGGCGGCGGTGCGCACCCCGCCCATTTTGCTGCGCTTGAGGTTCTGGCCGTCGAGCAGGTTGTTCAGCACTTCGGTCAGCTCCGCCAACGCCGCCGGCTGCACGCCGCCGAAGGTGGCGATACGCAGCATCACGTCGTTGCGCAGGCGTTCGTCGAACAGGGCCAGGATGTCTGCCGCCTGGCCGCGTTTGAGGTGCACCAGAATGGTGGCGATGATCTGCGGGTGTTCGTCGCGGATCAGATCGGCGGCGCTCTGCGGCTCCATAAAGTTGAGCGTTTCCATGCCGGTGGTGGTCTCGCGCGATTCGAGAATGTCTTCCAGCAGGCTGGCGGCGCGCTCTTCGCCCAGCGCCTTGACCAGCACCGAGCGCAGGTAGTCGCTGGCGTTGACGCTCAGCGCCGCGTATTGCTCGGCGTCGTCTTCAAACTCGGTCAGTATCTCGCCGAGCTGTTTGTGTGAAACCTGGCTCATGCCGGCCATGGTGCCGCTCAGCAGCTGTACTTCGCGCGAGGAGAGGTGTTTGAACACCTCCGCCGCGCGATCTTCACCCAGCGTCATCAGCAAGATGGCGCTTTTGTCGGTTCCGGTCAGGCTCATATCTCGTTACTCATCCATTGGCGGATTACCAGAGCGACCACGCGCGGGTCTTTGTCAGCCAGATCGCGGATCCGCTGGCTCTGGACTTCTGCGCTGACGCGCTGCTGCGATTTGCGACGCTGCGCCAGCTCCTCGTTGCTCGGTTTGTTGCTGTCGACCGCTTTGGCGGCAGGGGCGTTGGCGGCGGCGAGGGCGGCCTGTTGCGCGGCCTGGCGCTGTTGCAGCTGCGGCCGCACCAGTTTGCGCCACAGCAGCCAGGCCACCAGCAGCACCAGCAGATAGCGACCCGCGTCGATCAGGCGATCGATAAACGACTGGCTTTGCCAGAACGGCAGTTCGCCACCGGTCACCTGGCTGTCGGTAAACGGCGTATTGACCACGTTCAGGGTATCGCCGCGGCTGCTGGAGTAGCCCATCGCTTCACGCACCAGCGCTTCGATCTGCGCCAGCTGCTCTTTGCTCATCGGCTGCGGTTTGCCGTCTTTATCAGTGCCGAGGTAGTTGACCACCACGGCGACCGACAGACGCTGCACGGTGCCGGCTTTGTGCTGGGTATGGCGGATGGTGCGATCGAGTTCGTAGTTGGTGGTCGCGTCGCGTCGGGTATTTTGCGGCACGCCGCCGGCCGCCGCGCTGCGGGTGGCCGCGGCGTTTTGCGCGGTGGCGTTGGCGTTGTTGCCTGCCGCGGTGGCCGGCTTGGCGGTTTCAATCGGTGCGGTGGCCGGCGCGCTCGGTTGGTTGGACAGCGCGCCCGGCACGCCACCCACCTGCGGCCCGCCGATCTGCTCGCTCAGGCTGGTTTGCTGGGAGCGGATAGCGGCTTTGTCCGGCTGCTGGTTCGGCTGGTACTGTTCATCGGTTTGCTCGCGCGTGGCGAAGTCGATCTGCGCCGTGACCTGCGCACGCACGTTGGCGCTGCCGACCACCGGGGCCAGGATCGCTTCAATGCGGCGCTGGAAGCCGTTTTCCACTTCGTTGGCGTATTTCAGCTGCGAAGCGTTGAGATCGCGCCCGGTGCCGTCGGACTGGGTCAGCAGGCGGCCGGCCTGATCGACCACGGTCACATTGCCCGGCGGCAGGCCGGCAACGCTGCTCGACACCATATAAACGATGGCGTTGATCTGGCCGTCGTCCAGGGCACGGCCGGGTTGCAGGGTGAGCGTTACCGAGGCGGAAGGGGATTTCTGTTCGCGCACGAACAGCGAAGGTTTAGGCAGCGCCAGGTGAACGCGGGCGTTTTGCACCGGCCCCAGCGATTCGATGGTGCGCGACAGCTCGCCCTCGAGGGCGCGCTGATAGTTAATCTGCTCGCTGAACTGGCTGATGCCGAATTTTTCCTGATCCAGCAGTTCGAATCCGACGGCGCCGCCTTTCGGCAGCCCTTGCTGCGCCAGACGCAGGCGGGTTTCATGCACCTTTTCCGCCGGGATCAGCAGCGCCGCGCCATTCTCGGCAAAGCGGTAAGGGATATTCATCTGCGTCAGCTGGGTGACGATGGCGCCGCCGTCGCGGTCGTTCAGATTGCTGTACAGCACGCGGTAGTCGGGGCTTTTCACCCACAACAGCAGCGCGACGACGATCGCGATCGCGGCGGAAGCGGCGACCAGCAACGGAATTTTCGGGTTGGCGCGCAGACGGTTCCAGATGGCCTGCAGGCCGTTGTCGCGGCTTTCGCCGGCGGTTATCGAAGCACTCATTTTAGGTCTCGTCCTTCAATGGCGCTCACGATCCCGTACGGGCCGCTGAGCAGCTCCCTGCCAGGCTGATGAACGGTATGGTTAGCGTTGTGTGACAAAACAGACTCCCTGATACACATATCTTCTAAATAGCGGCGCTCCCATTTCTGGGCAGGCCATTATTCGCCTTATCAGACAATTCCGATTGCCCGATAAGCCGGGTTTTTTGCAGTTAATTAACCGCTTTAGGTCCGAAAACGCTGTGCTAGGGTGTGCATCATTGGAGAAGTGCAGGGTGAAAACGTCACCCGGCGAGACGAGAGGATTGAGGACCAGATGGCGATTCAGGGCATTGAAGGGGTACTGCAGCAGATGCAGATCATGGCGGTTCAGGCCGGCAAGATGGGGCAGAATGCGGCGCCGCAGGGCGTCAGCTTCGCCAGCGAACTGACCGCGGCGCTCGGCAAGATCAGCGATACCCAGCAAACGGCGCGCAAACAGGCGCAGGACTTCGAGCTGGGCGCGCCAGGCATCAGCCTGAACGATGTGATGGTCGATCTGCAGAAATCGTCGGTCTCTTTGCAACTGGGCGTGCAGGTGCGCAACAAGCTGGTGGCGGCCTACCAGGACATCATGAATATGCCGGTGTGATGAACGTGCCGACTATTTTTCAGTGAAATTTGGTTCGGCGCTGTTACCTTAGAGTGACGGCCAGTCCGACAATGCTGAAGCCGCAGCGCCAGCCGAGGAAAAAAAACCAGCTATCGAAATAGCTGGTTGAAGGTGCGATAAAACATTTATGTCATGTAGGAGCGTCGACACCCGCTCGAGGTGGCGTCAACGCGATTATCATATTTGTTATGTTATAACAAATCAATGCTGCCGTGCGTTTGCTTCAGCCCGCCAATTCTGCGATCTGCCGGTGGGCGTTCGCCAGCCCCTGATCGCGGCCGTGCGGTTTCATATCCAGCCCTTCGGCATAGATAAATTGTACGTCGCCGATCCCCATCAGCCCCAGCACCGAACGCAGGTAGGGCGTTACGGCATCGGTCGGATGCCCGGCGTGCATGCCGCCGCGTGAACTGAATACCAGCGCATTGACGCCTTCCACCAACCCCACCGGGTAGGTGGCGGTATAGTTGAAGGTCATCCGGGCGCGGGCTACCAGATCGAACCAGTTTTTCAGCTGGGTCGGGACGTTGAGGTTGTACATCGGCGCGCCGAGCAGCAGAAGATCGCTCTCTTTCAGTTCGGCAATCAGCCGGTCGGAGAGCGCCACCGCCGCTTTGGCGCGTGGGCTGATGTTTTCCGCGCCGCGCAGCGCACCGAACAGCTCGCCGTCCAATACCGGCAGATCCAACGCCGTCAGATCGTGTTCGACGATCCGATCTTCGTGTCCTTTCGCCTTACGCGCCGCCAGATAGCGGTCAATCAGGTTATTGGTCTGCGAGTCATTTCCCATAATGCTGGATTTGAGTACCAGTATTTTTTTCATGCTGTTGTCCTCTGACGGTCATCTGTGGTTTTCACCGGGGATTCGGAATGACAGCAGGTTATCATTGCTTGATGTTCACCAGTGGTGATAGGTTTTCACTAAATTGGTTCCAATTTGGAAACGTTAAGATGAAAAGCGATCTGAGTGCGCTGCCGGCCTTTGTTGCCGTAGCGGAAGGCGGCAGTTTCGCCGCCGCCGCAGAGAAACTGCATCTGACGCGCTCTGCGGTCAGCAAAATCGTGTCGCGTCTCGAGGCTCGGCTTGGCGTGATGTTGTTTATGCGCACCACGCGCAGCCTGAGCCTGACGGATGAAGGGGCGCTGTACTATGAGCACTGCCGGCAGGCGTTGGCAAACATTCAAACGGCGGAAAACCAGCTCGACAGCGGCAAGATGCAGGTCAGCGGCCGGCTCAGAGTCTCGGTGCCGGTGCTGTTCGGCCATTTGTGCATTGCGCCCGTGTTGACGGCGCTGGCGAATGAGCATCCCTTACTGACGCTGGAGATTTCATTCAGCGACCGCAGGATCGATCTCGTCGACGAGGGGTTCGATCTGGCGGTGCGCATTGGCGAGCTGGCGGACAGCGGCAGCCTGGTTGCCCGGCGCTTGGGCGAACACGGCATGCTGCTGTGCGCCTCGCCCGATTATCTGCAGCGCTGCGGTGAACCGAGAACGGTAGAGGCGTTAAGCCGACATCAGGCGGTGGGGTATCTGCACGCCGGCGCCGTGCTGCCCTGGCAGCTTCGCGGCGAAAATGGCGAGCTGCGGCCGTTCAGGCCACCGGCCAAGATGATGATGGATGACATGCAGGGGATCGTCGATGCGGTGTCCGCCGGCGCCGGTATTGCCTGGTTGCCGGAGTGGCTGGTGTGCGAGCGCTTGATGGCGGGGACGTTGGTGGAGATCATGCGCGGTGAGCCCAGCCTCAGTTTCCCGGTGAACGTCGTGTGGCCCTATATGCCTTACCAGCCGCTTAAGGTGCGGCTGGCGGTAGACAAGCTGGTGGCGGAGCTGCCGGGAAAATTGGCGCTTGCGGCACCGTGGGTATCGCATCGCTAATGGCCGGTGCCACAACCGACTAATGTACCGAATAGAGGGCAGAAAATGGTGCTGTCAGGTTTATTGAATGCGCAGGTGACCGTTTATTATTACGTGATTAGTAGGGTTATTATTCGAGGCCGGTCAATGAGCACGAAAAGCGAATCCAGATGGCGTCTGATCAGTATTTTAATGTTGGCGCTGCTGGCGGTATTAATTGGCGTTCTGGTTAAACTGGACTGAAGTCTGACCAGACGATAAAAAGCCTGGCCGTTTTATTGTGCGGCCAGTAAACGCATCATCTCTTCTTCATTCAGTAAGGCTAACAGCCACAGCCCCAACAAAATTATTGCCAGAGAAAATAATCGCTTTTCATTACGCATCATTTAATTCGCTGTTCGGCGGATGGGCGTTGCTTAGCGTATCTCAGCGTTGTTACAACCGTTAGGGACTTGTGTTAAATAAAGCCATTTTGTTGCGCGTCTATTTATGTTTCTCCGGCGACCATCGCCTCAACGCCCTGAGAGCCGGGTTCCATAATCCTTTGATGGCCGCGAATGGCGGTAGGCGCGAAACCGAAGCGTTTGCGAAAACGTTCGGCGAAACGCGATGCGCTTTCATAACCCACATGTTGCGCGATGGCGGAGATCGGCCAGTCGGTCGACTGCAGCAGGGCCAGCGCGCTACTCATGCGCACGTCGATCATCAGATTGCGCAATGCGGTATTTTCCATCGACAGTTTGCGGCGCAACATCACTTCACTCATCGACAGGCTTTCCGCGACTTTGGCCGCCGTCCAAATGCTGTGCGGGTCGGTCGCCAGGCAGCGGCGCACGCGCTGCGTCAGATCCTTGGCTTCGTTGTGAATAAAGCGAATGCCGAATTGGGCCAGCCACAGCAGAATTTCCAGCATTTTATGCCGCACGATGATGGTGGGAAAGCGTTGCCGCAGCGTCAGCGCCAGGCCGGTGGTTTCAAAACTGTGCTTGAGGGCGCAGGGCAGGTTGCGCAGCGCCAGGACGGCATCGAACGGCATCGCCGCCGGCGTTTCCTCGGCCGGAGGTTGGACGGTGAGCAACAGGGGATCGCAGGTCAGCAACTGACAGCTGAATACGCCGTCTTCGGACGGGCCGTTAATAATGTCCACCGTTTGCCCGCCGTCGATAATCAACAGCTCGCCGGGATGAGCGACCACTTCGTGTTGTTGCCAGCGTACGCGCTTATGGCCTTGTTGTATCAGATACAGATGTGGTTGCTCAAAATAGACTGAAGGGAATAATAATTCAGTATGCTGAATGATGTGCGCTGAGGCGCCAATTCCAGGACAGAGATTAATTGTACGTTCCATCGATATTCATTTCGCAGCCATTATCTGAGAATATCTTTACGCTTTGATCAGCGTTGGAGCAACATTTTTCCATGGGCCGTGAAACACAGCGGCGTGTTTTATCTATCAAAAATCAATTTCCTGCTGAACAGAAAACGTCCGTGTCGGGATGATGTTTATCCATTAAAGTGAGAGCCAGGCTCGAAGCGCGCATTTTACCAATTACCCATAAACTGAATAATTCAAATGCCATAGATTAATATCCTAACGTAACCCGAGAGTAATAGCGCATAGTGCTATTTAATCCATTTTCGTCAGTATTGTCGATCTTATCGGACCTGTGGTTCCCCCAGCAACAGCGCACGATCATGAAACTGGCCGTAGGTATTGTTGACCACGTTCTGGCGCGTGGACTGTTCGATCAGCATCTTCAGCTCATCCATTCGCTGCTGTAACAGACGCTTGAGCTCGGTTTCGTTGTCGAGGATCTGTTGCAACTTATTGCGCAACATCTCCTGCAGCGCCATGGACGGGCCGGCTTGCCCGGTATAGGCGGCGGTTTTTTCCACCGCCGTCACGTAAGCGAATTCGAGCTCGACGAGCTCCTCCCAGCGCCCGGTTTGCGCCAGCGCGATCATCTGGCTGCTCAGGCTATAAATTTGTTGATAAGCGGCTAACAGCTGCTGTTGACGTTCCATTACACGGCGTCCTGCGAAGGTTGGTAGTTAGGGCCGATTTGGCGCCAGGCGTCGGCGATGTTTTCCAGCAGTTTAACCACTTCGGCGATCGCCGCTTCGTCGTTGTGCAGGTTGGCCTGCATCAGTCGACGCTTCATGTAGTCGTACAATGCCGCCAGATTTTCGGCGATCTCGCCGCCCTGCTGAGGGTCGAGGCCACTTTTCAGGCCGTTGTCGATGATATTGATGGCTTTGGACAGCGCCATGCCTTTGCCGGCGATATCGCCCTGGTTCATCAGGATGCGTGCGCGAAGCAGGGCGCTGAGCGCCCCGTCGAACAACATCACGATTAACTGGTGCGGGCTGGCGCTCATGGCGCCGCTTTCCAGACTGACCTGTGCATAGGCCTGAGTGCCGCTACGGTTATACATGCTGTTTTCTTTACCTTGTTAAAGGGTTACTTGAACTGTTGAGCCAAATAGTTACTGGTGCCGTTCATTTTCGACATCATGGTATCCAGCTGAACGAACTGTTGTTTATAACGATCGATGGTGTTCTGAATGCTGGCGGTGACCGTTGTGATCTGGCTGTTCAGGCGATCGAGGTTGGTGTTGATGCTTTTGGTCGAGTTCTCGATGATGCCGCCGGATTTGATGTAGCTCTGGATCTCGTTGTGGATCTCGGTGGCCATGCCAGTGTCTTTGCCGTTACCGACGAAGAAGTTGCTGACTTGATCCGGCTTCTCATCCATCGCTTTCTTCAGCTTGGCGCTGTCGATTTCCAGCTTGCCGGTTTTGGTGTTGGTGGAAATGCCGAGGTTGCCCAGGCCTTTTAACTCCGGGTTGTCCTGGGCTGCGCTCAGCGCGCTTTTGATCGACGACTGAATGCCGCGCAGGGTGTTGTCGCCCAGCAGCGGGCCGTTGGTTGGGTTTGGCGCTTCGCCGGTTTTCACCGGGGTGAACTTGGACAACGCGTTGAAGGTGTCCAGCAGCGAGTTATAGCTGTCGACCCACTCTTTGATCTTGTCGGTGGTGCCGGTGGTGTTGGTGCTGATCACCAAATGTTGCGGTTCATCGGTTTTGGTTTTGGTTTTCAGATCGATGGTGACGCCTTGCAGGGCATCGCTGATCGAGTTGGTGCTGCGCTTGATAGCGGTGCCGTTCACCGTCAGCTCAGCATCCTGCGGCGCGACCGTCTGCTTCATGGCGGTGCCGGTGCCGCGGGTAGCGTTGTAGTTCAGGATATCGCCCAGTTGGTCGTCGTTATCGACCTGCAGAGAAATCTTGTTGTTTTCGCCGGTGGTGGAAGAGCTGACCGCCAACTGATAGTCGTTGTCGCCGACGCGCATGATGCTGGCGGTGACGCCAGCTTTGGCGCCGTTGATGGCGTCGCGCAGCTCAACCAGCGAGGTTTGATCGTCGCTGAGCGGGATTTTGGTTTCTTTCGGCGGGTTGCCGGCGGTGATGGTCAGGGAGCGGTCTGTCACGCCTTCAGCGCCTAACTTAGCGCCCTGGTCGCTGACTTTCGCCTGGGTGGTCAGGGTTTGCGCCTGCGCCAGTTTGTTCACTTCCACCACATAGTTGCCCGGCACCGCCTTGGCGTTGGTGGTGATCTTGAAGGCGTCGTGTTCGGTGGCGGTGGTGGCCTTGAAGAAATCTTCTTTCGCCATCTCTTTGCTGAGATTGTCGAATTTTTCCAGCGCACCCTTCAGCGTGCCGTAACCGGTCAACTGGGCGTTGTAGCTGGATTGCTTGGTGGTGTAAGGGGTCAGGCGCTGTTGTTCCGCTTTGGTCAGCTTATCCAGCAGGCCATTGAGGTCGAGTCCTGAGCCGAGACCTAATGAACTGATCGTTGCCATGAGTAATTCTCCTTGATGATGACTTTATTCGCTTTACGCGTTATCGGCCCAGTGGTGAAAAAGTTTACCGAAAAAAACAAAAAACCGATGGCGCAATAGAGGAGGGAAAAACCGCGTTATTTCCGCCATTGCGGCGGACGCAAAAAAAATTAAAAAAATTCTAAAGGTTGTTAGGGGAGGGCCGATACCTGAGGGGACGGTGGTTGACGCCGTGGGCAAACAAGCCCGAACCTTTTAACCGTGTTGCGAAGAACGCAACTGACTCGTAAGGAAAGCAAACAATGGCACAAGTAATCAACACTAACAGCCTGTCTCTGATGGCGCAGAACAACCTGAACAAATCTCAGTCTTCTCTGGGCACTGCGATTGAGCGTCTGTCTTCCGGTCTGCGTATCAACAGCGCGAAAGACGATGCTGCGGGTCAGGCGATCTCCAACCGTTTCACCGCTAACATCAAAGGCCTGACTCAGGCTTCCCGCAACGCCAACGACGGTATCTCTCTGGCGCAGACCACTGAAGGCGCACTGAACGAAGTTAACGACAACCTGCAGAACATCCGTCGTCTGACCGTACAGGCGCAGAACGGTTCCAACTCTTCCAGCGACCTGAAATCCATCCAGGACGAAATCACTCAGCGCATGTCGGAAATCAACCGTATCTCCGAGCAGACTGACTTCAACGGCGTGAAAGTGCTGAGCAGCGATCAGAAGCTGACCATCCAGGTTGGCGCTAACGACGGTGAAACCATCGATATCGACCTGCAGAAAATCGACTCCACTAAACTGGGTCTGGATGGCTTCGACGTGACCAAAAAAGGTCCTAAACTGGGTGCAGAAGTTACCGGTACCGTAAAAGTTGGTGATAAAGATCTGACTGTTGACGCCATGGCTGCAGGTAAAAAGCTGTTCTCCGGTAAAGATGCTACTGGCAAAGATACCTTCTACGTAGAAACTACCGATAAAGGTGTTAAAACTTATAAAGAAGCAACTATTACTGAAGACGGTACAACAGGTAAAGCAAAAATCACCGAAGGCACTACTGACGTTAAGATGGCAGATCCGCTGGCTACCCTGGACAAAGCACTGTCTCAGGTTGACGGCCTGCGTTCTTCCCTGGGTGCGGTACAGAACCGTTTCGATTCTGTGATCAACAACCTGAACAGCACCGTTAACAACCTGTCCGCTTCTCAGTCCCGTATCCAGGATGCTGACTACGCGACCGAAGTGTCCAACATGAGCCGTGCCAACATCCTGCAACAGGCTGGCACCTCTGTTCTGGCACAGGCTAACCAGTCTACTCAGAACGTCCTGTCCCTGCTGCGTTAATCGTCTCTCCCGATTAACTGTCGCAAAGAAACCCCGCTTCGGCGGGGTTTTTTTATGCTCGCGCACCGCGCGGTTATTACATGGCGCAAATAAAGCCCGTTTTGTGCGACTGTTCAGCCGATTGGCATTCTGCCCCCTACGCATAATAGCGCTGACTCTCTTATCCGCAGGTTTAAGACATAGTGAGCGATCTGTATACCGCCGAAGGCGTGATGGACAAAAATTCTCTCTGGTTGCGCTACGTGCCGTTAGTGCGCCACGAGGCGTTGCGCCTGCAGGTCAGGCTGCCCGCCAGCGTGGAGCTTGACGACCTGTTGCAGGCCGGGGGAATCGGGCTATTAAACGCCGTTGAGCGTTATGACGCCCTACAGGGAACCGCCTTTACCACCTATGCGGTGCAGCGCATTCGCGGCGCGATGCTCGACGAGTTGCGCAGCCGCGACTGGGTGCCGCGCAGCGTGCGGCGCCACGCGCGCGAGGTCGCGCAGGTGATGCGGCAACTGGAACAGCGTTACGGCCGCCCGGCGAGCGAGACGGAAGTGGCGCAGACGCTGAACATCTCGCTGGATGAGTACCGTCAAATTCTGTTGGACACCAATAACAGCCAGCTTTTCTCCTACGACGAATGGCGTGAGGAGCATGGCGAGAACGCGGAACCGATGCTGGAAGGGCATGAAGAGGCCAACCCGCTGCATCACCTGTTGGAAGGCAGCCTGCGCCAGCGGGTGATCGACGCCATCGAGGCGTTGCCGGAGCGCGAAAAAATGGTGCTGACGCTGTATTACCAGGAAGAGTTGAATCTCAAAGAGATCGGCGCCGTGCTGGACGTCGGGGAATCCCGCGTCAGCCAACTGCACAGTCAGGCGATCAAACGGCTGCGCGCGCGGCTGGCGAACGATACCTGACGGCGGAGCGCCGCCCCCAACTCGATGACTCATGCGACAATCGGACTGCCCCTTATGCCAGGAATACTGTTGAAGAAACGGCCGCTTAGCCGTTACCTGAAAGATTACAAGCACAGCCAGACCCATTGCTCCCAGTGCGGCAAACTGTTGGACCGCATGGCGCTGGTGTTTCGCGGCAAGATAATCAATAAAGAAGCCATCGCGCGCATGGATCAGCCGATCGACGATGCGGTCTGGCAAAACGTGCAGCACGAGCTGACCGCGCTGTGCCGCTTTTGCAGCGAGATTTCCTGCAACAGCCACCCGAGTTATTTCGACATTATGGCGTTCAAGCAGTATCTGTTCGAACAGACCGAGATGAGTCACAGCACCATTCGCGAGTACGTGGTGCGGCTGCGCCGGCTGGATGAAATGCTGGTGGCGCGGAATTACCCGGCGGACAAATTCGCCAACAGCGCCAGCCATCAGCGCATCATCGACGATCTGCCTACCGCGGCGCACAACAACTACCGCATTGCGCTGCGCAAGTACGATCAGTATCTCGCCTGGCAGCGCAGCTACTGAGACTTTCCCCGGCCGCTGGGCCGGGGTCTGCTGTTTCCCCCGTGATAAAGGATGATTATTCAGTTCACATCTGCTAAATCTATCGGTTATCAGATGTTGATATTCGATTCCCTGGGGGGAAGTAGTGAACCTGCAACAACAACTGGCGCAATTTCCGCGTCTGGATCTGGTTGGCGCCGCCACACCGCTGGAAAAACTGTCCCGTCTCTCCGATTACCTCGGCCGTGAAATTTACCTCAAACGTGACGATGTCACGCCTATGGCGATGGGCGGCAACAAGCTGAGAAAGCTTGAGTTTTTGGCCGCCGATGCGCTGCGGCAAGGCGCCGATACGCTGGTCACCGCCGGCGCCATTCAATCCAACCACGTGCGCCAGACGGCGGCGGTGGCGGCGAAACTGGGCCTGCACTGCGTCGCGCTGCTGGAAAACCCGATCGATACCCGCGCGGAAAACTACCTGACCAACGGCAACCGTCTGTTGCTCGGCCTGTTCAACGCCGAGGTGGTGATGTGCGAAGCGCTGCACGATCCGCAGCAGCAACTGGCGGAACTGGCGACGCGCCTCGAGGCGCAGGGCTTCCGGCCTTATGTGGTGCCGGTGGGCGGCTCCAATGCGCTGGGCGCGTTGGGATACGTGCAGTGCGCACTGGAAATCGCCGAGCAGAGCCAACGCAGCAACGTGGCGTTCAGTTCGGTGGTGGTGGCGTCCGGCAGCGCCGGCACCCACGCCGGGCTGGCGGTGGGGCTGCAGCAGCTGCTGCCCGAAACCGAGTTGATCGGCGTGACCGTCTCGCGCACCGTGATCGATCAGCTGCCGAAGGTGGAGCAGATCCAGAAAGCCCTGGCCTGTTCGCTGAATATCGACGAACTGGCGCCGATCGCGCTGTGGGACGATTACTTCGCGCCGCAGTACGGCATGCCGAACGAAGAGGGCATGGCGGCGGTGCAGCTGTTGGCGCAGCAAGAGGGGGTATTGCTGGATCCGGTGTACACCGGCAAAGCGATGGCTGGTTTGATCGACGGCATCGCCCAGCGGCGCTTCCACGACGAAGGTCCCATCCTGTTTATTCACACCGGCGGTGCGCCGGCGCTGTTCGCCTACCATCCGCAGGTGTAAACACCGCGTGTTATTCCATTTTGAACTATATTTATAAGGTTATATTCCTTTATGCGGGCGGTTGCACTGTTAAAGTGCTGATATCAAAAAAGATAAACAACATACAGGGGTGTTTATGATGTTTGCGAAAGTTCGTCGTCAATGGTTGTTGGGCGTGGTGGGTATTGCGTTGGCCGCCGGTGTGACGACGCAAACCTACGCCGCCGATAACCTGCTGCAGCAGGTGAAACAGCGCGGCACGCTGATCGTCGGGCTGGAAGGTACTTATCCGCCATTCAGTTTCCAGGGGGAAGACGGCAAATTGACCGGTTTCGAAGTGGATTTCGCCAACGCGCTGGCGCAACATCTGGGCGTGAAAGCCAAGCTGAACCCGACCAAATGGGACGGTATGCTGGCTTCGCTGGATTCGAAGCGCATCGACGTGGTCATCAATCAGGTGACGCTCTCCGATGAGCGCAAGAAGAAATATGATTTCTCCACCCCTTACACCGTTTCCGGTATTCAGGCGCTGGTGAAAAAAGGCAACGAAGGCACCATTACCAAGCCGGATGACCTGAAGGGCAAAAAGGTCGGCGTTGGCCTGGGCACCAACTATGAGCAATGGCTGCGCGAGAATGTGCAGGGCGTGGACGTGCGCACCTACGACGACGACCCGACCAAGTATCAGGATCTGCGCGTCGGCCGCATCAACGCCATTCTGGTGGATCGCCTGGCGGCGCTGGATCTGGTGAAGAAAACCGGCGATACGCTGGCGGTGGCCGGGCCAGCCTTCTCCCGCCAGGAGTCCGGCGTGGCGCTGCGCAAGAATAACCCAGAGCTGCTGGCCGCGATTGACCAGGCGATCGCCGAGATGCAAAAAGACGGCACGCTGGCGAAGATCTCCGAAAAATGGTTTGGCGCGGACGTAACTAAATAATGCACGAAAGTATTCAACTGGCGCTGGATTCAGCGCCATTTTTATTGAAGGGCGCCATACTAACGCTGCAGCTTAGCCTGGGCGGTATGGCGTTCGGCCTGTTGCTGGGGTTTCTGCTGGCGCTGATGCGCCTTTCGCCGCTTTGGCCGCTGTCATGGCTGTCGCGCATTTACGTATCGCTGTTCCGCGGTACGCCGCTGATCGCCCAGCTGTTTATGATCTATTACGGTCTGCCGCAGTTCGGCATCGAATTCGATCCTTTCCCGGCGGCGCTGATTGGCCTGTCGCTCAATACCGCCGCCTACACCTCAGAAACGCTGCGCGCGGCGATTTCGTCGATCGACAAAGGGCAGTGGGAAGCCGCCGCCAGTATCGGCATGACCCGTTGGCAAACCCTGCGCCGGGTGATCCTGCCGCAGGCGGCGCGCACCGCCTTGCCGCCGCTGGGCAACAGTTTTATCGGCCTGGTGAAGGACACCTCGCTGGCCGCTACCATTCAGGTGCCGGAACTGTTCCGCCAGGCGCAGCTCATCACCTCGCGCACGCTGGAAGTGTTCACCATGTACCTGGCGGCATCGCTGATTTACTGGGTGATGGCGACCCTGCTTTCCGCACTGCAAAACCGTCTGGAAGCCCACGTTAATCGCCAGGATCAGGAGTAACGCATGAGTGCCATTGAAGTTAAGCAATTGACCAAGCAGTTCAAAGGTCAGACGGTGCTGCATGGGATCGATCTGGCGGTGGACGCCGGTGAAGTGGTGGCGATCATCGGCCCGAGCGGCTCAGGGAAAACCACCTTGTTGCGCTGCATCAACCTGCTGGAGGAGCCGGATTCCGGCACTATTCGCGTCGGCGATATCCTGATCGATGGCAGCAAACCGTTGAGTAAACAGAAAAATCAGGTGCGCGCGCTGCGCCAGCAGGTCGGTTTCGTGTTCCAGAACTTCAACCTGTTTCCGCATCGTTCGGTGCTCGAAAACATCATTGAAGGGCCGGTTATCGTTAAAGGCGAGGCGAAATCCAGCGCCGAACAGCGCGCTCGCGCGTTGCTGGCGAAGGTGGGGCTGAGCGGCAAAGAGGCGGCTTATCCGCGTCGGCTGTCCGGCGGGCAGCAGCAGCGGGTGGCGATCGCGCGCGCGCTGGCGATGCAGCCGGAGGTGATTTTGTTCGATGAGCCGACGTCGGCGCTCGATCCCGAGCTGGTGGGAGAAGTGCTCAATACCATGCGTTCACTGGCGGAAGAGAAACGCACCATGGTGATCGTCACCCATGAAATGAGCTTCGCCCGCGACGTGGCCGATCGGGTTATCTTTATGGATCACGGCCGCATCGTCGAACAGGGCCCGGCCAAAGCGCTGTTCGCCAATCCGCAGCATCAGCGCACCCAGCAATTTCTCGACAAGTTCCGGAATCAATAAGGCGTCGGGGGTGTTTCCCCCGACTGCATTCACTCCGCTTTCAACAATTCATTGCGCGCGGCGGCAGCGAGAAATCCGCTGCGGCTGCCGTATCCCGGATGTTGCCGAACCAGAGAGTCAATGCGACTTAACAGGCGATGGGGCAACGTGATGTTAATCCGTTCGGCTCGGCCGTCAAATTTATCCATATTGATAGCGACCAATAGCCATTGTCCTCCCTCGAAGGATCCCGCATCTTTGGCAAGATGGGCTGCGACGGCATGCGGGCGCGGTAGCGGTTGATTGTCTTCGCTCAACAACTCAAAGTGCGCATCCAGTGCGCTTTGGGCATCGGCAAAAGCGTCGTCCAGGCTGGTGCCGGCGAAGTAGCAGCCAGGGACGTCGGGAAAGAAACCGCTGGCGCTGCCGTTTGATTCTGTATGGATATAAGCGGGATAAAACATGGTCTCTCCTGTTAACGCGTGGCGATGTGAAGCGCACTTAACCCCGCGTCTTTAAGTATCTGCCGCAGTGTGCCCAGCTTGAGAGCTTTCTTTGGATGCGGCACGGTGATGATCAGCGCAAAATCGGGATGTTTGAATTGATGGTGGCTGCCTTTTACCCGCCGCAATACCCAACCGTGGCTTTCCAGCAGCGCAATCAGTTCTGAACTCTTCACGATGTTATTGCCCTTAATCTACACACCATACACACTCTCAGGCAAGAAGATTAATACGCTAACGGCTGACCGGGCTGCGGACAATAAAAAACCCTGCACAAGTGCAGGGTTTGCGTAGCGGTTAGCAAATCAGGCGGCAATGTATTGCCGCCTTGAGGATGCGTTAACCGATGGTCATCAGGCTGGCGTTACCGCCGGCGGCGGCGGTGTTGATGCTCAGCGAACGTTCGATCAGCAGGCGTTCCAACAGGATGTTGGTTTCACCGTGAGCGAAGCCCTGCACCGAGACGATGGCGCCGCCGCGCTGCGCGATCTGCTCGCACAGGGTGCGCAGCTGGTCGGCATCGCCGTGGTAGATGGCGGCGTCGAACTCGACCTTGTCCTGCTGCCAGTCTTTGCTGAAGGCGATGCGCGCCTGCACATCGTTCGGCAAGCGGCGGAACAGATTGCGCTGCAGTTCCGCTTCCGGCCACAGCGCACAGCTGCCAACCGCCAGCACGGCGGCCAGCTGGATCAGCGCGTCGGCTTCGTTATCCGCCAGGCACAGCACGCGTTCACGCGGCAGCAGGGCATAGGTATTGCGTTCGCCGGTCGGGCCCGGCAGCGGACGTACGGTGCCGCCCTGGCCCAGTTCCGCATAGCGCTGCGCCAATGCCGCCAGTTCGCCGTGCTGGCTGGTGACCGCCCATTTCTCCAGCGATTGCAGCGCACCCAACAGCTGCGGCCGCGCGGTGGCTTCCATCGGGCGTTCTTCGTCCTGGCGGTGCAGCGTACGTTGCAGCGCGTCGTCCGGACGGTTGGCCAGCAGACGGTACAGGTACAGCGGGCCGCCGGCTTTCGGGCCGGTGCCCGACAGGCCTTCGCCGCCGAACGGCTGCACGCCAACCACTGCGCCGACCATGTTGCGGTTGACGTACAGGTTGCCGACCTTGGCGCGTTCGGTCACCCGAGCGATGGTTTCATCAATGCGGGTGTGGATGCCCAGCGTCAGGCCATAACCGGCGGCGTTGATCTGATCGACCAGCGCGTCCAGATTGTTGCGCTGGAAGCGCACCACGTGCAGCACCGGGCCGAAGATCTCTTTTTGCAGCTCGTCAAAGCTGTCGAGTTCGATCAACGTCGGCTTGATGAAGGTGCCGCGCGGCCACTCTTTCTCATCCTGCGCGCTGCCTTTGGCGGCCTGGTACACCTTGCGGCCTTTGGCGCGCATCGCCTGGATGTGGCGCTCGATGCCGGTTTTGGCTTCGGCGTCGATCACCGGGCCCACGTCGGTAGACAGGCGCTCCGGGTTGCCCATGCGGCATTCGGCCATCGCGCCGCGCAGCATTTGCAGCGTGTGCTCGGCCACGTCTTCCTGAATGCACAGGATACGCAGCGCGGAGCAGCGCTGGCCGGCGCTGTCGAAGGCGGAGGCCACCACGTCGGTCACCACCTGCTCGGTCAGAGCGGAAGAGTCGACGATCATGGCGTTCAGGCCGCCGGTTTCGGCGATCAGCGGCGTCGGCCGACCTTGCGGATCGAGACGACCGGCGATGCTGCGCTGCAGAATGCCGGCGACGTCAGTGGAGCCGGTGAACATCACGCCGCGGACGCGGGCGTCGTTGACCAGCGTCGAACCGACGGTTTCACCCTGGCCCGGCAGCAGCTGCAGCACGCCTTGCGGAATGCCGGCTTCCAGCAGGATACGCACCGCCTGCGCGGCTACCAGCGGCGTTTGCTCGGCCGGTTTGGCCAGCACACTGTTGCCCGCCGCCAGCGCGGCGGCGATTTGGCCGGTGAAGATCGCCAGCGGGAAGTTCCACGGGCTGATGCAGACCACCGGGCCCAGCGGGCGGTGGCTGTCGTTGGCGAAGTCGTCGCGCACCTGGCCGGCGTAGTAGTGCAGGAAGTCGACCGCTTCACGCACTTCGGCGATGGCGTTGTTGAAGGTTTTACCCGCTTCACGCACCAGAATGCCCAGCAGGCTTTGCAGCTGGCTTTCCATCAGTTCGGCGGCGCGTTCGAGGATCGCGGCGCGTTCCGTCGGCGGCGTAGCGAACCAGATTGGGCCGGCGGCCGCGGCGGCGTCGAGCGCGCGGCTGACTTCGCCTTCGGTGGCTTCACGCACGTAGCCGACCACATCGCCCGGCTCGGCCGGATTGATCACCGGCTGCTCCACGCCCTGATCCAATTCGGCGTCGATGATAGGTTCCGCGCGCCACGGATGGCTGGCGCTGGTGAGCAGGGCGCTGGAGAGCGAGGCCAGACGCTGTTCGTTGGACAGATCCAGACCGCTGGAGTTAACGCGTTTCTCGCCATACAGCTCGCGCGGCAGCGGGATGCGCGGATGCGGCAGACCAATCTGGCCTTCGCTGGCCGCCAGCGCTTCCACGGCGCTGACCGGATCGGCCACCAGCTCGTCGAGCGGCAGGGTGGCGTCGGCGATACGGTTGACGAACGAGGTGTTGGCGCCGTTTTCCAGCAGGCGGCGCACCAGGTAAGCCAGCAGGGTTTCATGGGTGCCGACCGGCGCGTAGATGCGGCAAGGGCGGTTCAGTTTGCCGTCGGCCACTTTACCCACCACCTGCTCGTACAGCGGCTCACCCATGCCGTGCAGGCACTGGAATTCATACTGGCCAGGGTAGTAGTTGTTGCCGGCCAGGTGATAGATAGCGCTCAAGGTATGGGCGTTGTGGGTCGCGAACTGCGGATAGATCAGGTTCGGCACCGACAGCAGCTTGCGGGCGCAGGCCAGGTAGGAAACGTCGGTGTACACCTTGCGGGTGTAGACTGGGTAGCCTTCCAGGCCGTCCATCTGGGCGCGTTTGATTTCGCTGTCCCAGTAGGCGCCCTTCACCAGACGGATCATCAGGCGGCGGCGGCTGCGTTGCGCCATGTCGATCACCGCGTCGATGGCGAACGGACAGCGTTTCTGATAGGCCTGGATCACGAAGCCGATGCCGTTCCAGCCGGCCAACTGCGGCTCGAAGCACAGCTTCTCCAGCAGATCGAGCGAGATTTCCAGGCGGTCGGCCTCTTCGGCGTCGATATTGATGCCGATATCATACTGGCGCGCCTGCAGGGTCAGCGACAGCAGGCGTGGATAAAGCTCTTCCATCACGCGTTCGTACTGCGCGCGGCTGTAGCGCGGGTGCAGGGCGGACAGCTTGATAGAGATGCCGGGGCCTTCATAGATGCCGCGGCCGTTGGAGGCTTTGCCGATGGCGTGGATCGCCTGCTGATAGGAAACCAGGTAGGCCTGGGCGTCGGCTTCGGTCAGGGCGGCTTCGCCCAGCATATCGTAGGAATAGCGGAAGCCTTTTTCTTCCAGCTTGCGCGCGTTGGCCAGCGCTTCGGCGATGGTTTCGCCGGTCACGAACTGTTCGCCCATCAGGCGCATCGCCATGTCCACGCCTTTGCGGATCAGCGGTTCGCCGCTCTTGCTGATAATGCGGTTCAGCGATCGGGACAGATTGGCTTCGTTATGCGTGGACACCAGCTTGCCGGTAAACAGCAGGCCCCAGGTCGCGGCGTTGACGAACAGCGACGGGCTGCGCCCCAGGTGCGAATGCCAGTTGCCGTTGCTGATCTTGTCGCGGATCAGGGCGTCGCGGGTCGGTTTGTCCGGAATGCGCAGCAGCGCTTCCGCCAGGCACATCAGCGCCACGCCTTCCTGCGAGGAGAGGGAGAACTCTTGCAGCAGGCCTTGCACCATGCCGGCGCGGCCGTTTGCACTTTTTTGGTTACGCAGCTTCTCGGCGATGCCGTAGGCCATTTTGTGAGTGGCCTGCGCAAGATCGGCGGGTAATCGCGCCTGTTCGAGCAACATCGGCACCGCTTCGGTCTCCGGGCGGCGATAGGCGGCGGTGATGGCGGCGCGGGTCACCGACTGCGGCAGAATTTGTTCGGCGAAATCGAGGAATGGCTGGTGTGACTCTTCCTGCGCTTGCGGCATAATGTCGTCCGCTTCAGGCTGGCCCGCTGCGGCCAGCGCTGGAATTTCAGGGATATCGGTACCGCTCTCGAGACGCTCGAGGTAATTAAAGATGGCCTGCTTGATGAGCCAGTGCGGCGTGCGATCGATGCGCTGCGCGGCGCTCTTGATCCGGTCGCGTGTTGCCTCGTCGAGTTTCACGCCCATTGTGGTAGTGCCCATGCCTGTCCAACTCCTGTGTTTAGAACCTATCCCATCAGGCTAGACAAACAGCAGGCCGGAAAGCCTGTTGGGATAGGTTCGTGAGATGTGTGGGTTAAGAATGCAGACAATATCCTGCATGTTGCAACTTTGTGCAACCTTGTTAAATCAGGCTGATGAGCGAAGTGTGAGTTTCATCGATTTTTTAACACGGGCAGTTGGCATGAATGTTGCGTTATTGAGCGAATGCGGCGGGGTTTATTACGTCGCAGGCGCTTTACCCTGCGCTATATAAGGGTAATCGCAAGGTGCAACTCATTTTACTTGTCGTGAGTGCAACCTTTGAGCCCGGTAAATGTGACGTAGGGTAAACTTTGTGTAACTTTGTTGTTAAATATCTTGTTGGTTGATGAAAGGCTCATCTAGGATAACCGACGGTCAACAATTACGGGCAGAAACTATTTTACCTGCACTCGCTCGCAGGCTGCGCCACGTTCCGGCGCGGCGGCCAGTGAAATGCATTGCGCGTGGGTTTACCGGCGCCGGCTTGGCCGGAGCGAAACGCGAATAATAATGAAAGTGGAGAATTAAATGACAATGAGCACACCTATGCTGGTGACCTTCCTGGTGTACATTTTCGGGATGGTGCTGATCGGCCTGCTTGCCTACCGGGCAACCAATAACTTTGATGACTATATTCTCGGCGGCCGCAGTCTGGGCAGCGTGGTGACCGCGCTGTCCGCCGGCGCTTCCGACATGAGCGGCTGGTTGCTGATGGGCCTGCCGGGCGCCATCTTCCTCTCCGGCATCTCTGAAAGCTGGATCGCCATCGGCCTGACCATCGGCGCTTACCTGAACTGGAAGCTGGTGGCAGGAAGGCTGCGCGTGCATACCGAAGCCAACAATAACGCCCTGACGCTGCCGGACTATTTCACCAGCCGTTTTGAAGACAACAGCAAGCTGCTGCGGGTGATCTCGGCCATCGTCATTCTGGTGTTCTTCACCATTTACTGCGCCTCCGGCATCGTGGCCGGCGCGCGCCTGTTCGAAAGCACCTTCGGCATGAGCTACGAAACCGCCCTGTGGGCCGGCGCTGCGGCGACCATCCTGTATACCTTTATCGGCGGTTTCCTGGCGGTGAGCTGGACCGACACCGTACAGGCCAGCCTGATGATTTTCGCGCTGATCCTGACGCCGGTGATCGTGATCTTCGCCGTCGGCGGCATCGATACCTCGATGCTGGTGATTCAGGCGAAGAATCCGGCCAACCTCGACATGCTGAAGGGGCTGAACTTCGTCGCCATCCTGTCGCTGCTGGGTTGGGGCCTGGGCTATTTTGGCCAGCCGCACATCCTGGCGCGTTTCATGGCGGCGGATTCTCACCGCACCATCCGCAGCGCGCGCCGCATCAGCATGACCTGGATGATCCTGTGCCTGGCCGGGACCATCGCCGTCGGTTTCTTCGGTATCGCTTACTTCGCCAATAACCCGGATCAGGCCGGTAACGTGTCGCAGAACGGCGAACGCGTGTTCATCGAACTGGCGATGTTGCTGTTCAACCCATGGGTGGCGGGCGTGCTGCTGTCGGCGATTCTGGCGGCGGTCATGAGCACCCTGAGCTGCCAACTGCTGGTATGCTCCAGCGCGATCACCGAAGACCTGTACAAGGCGTTCCTGCGCAAGGGCGCCAGCCAGCGTGAGCTGGTGTGGGTCGGCCGCGTGATGGTGCTGGTAGTGGCGTTGATCGCCATCGCCTTGGCGGCCAACCCGGAGAACCGCGTGCTGGGCCTGGTGAGTTATGCCTGGGCCGGTTTCGGTGCCGCCTTCGGCCCGGTTGTGCTGATTTCGGTAATGTGGTCGCGCATGACCCGCAACGGCGCGCTGGCCGGCATGCTGGTCGGTGCGGTGACGGTGATCGTCTGGAAACAGTACGAATGGCTGGGCCTGTACGAAATCATCCCTGGCTTCATCCTGGGTTGCCTGGCCATCGTGGTGGTGAGCCTGATGGGCCGCCAGCCATCCTCAACCATGACCGAACGTTTCGATCAGGCGGAAGCCGAATACAAAACGGTATAACGCCGTTTGATGTCAGTCGGCAAGGGGCGCGCAGAGCGCCCCTTCTTTTTGCCTGTTTGCCCGTCATTCGGCTGTAACACCTGGCGACATTTGATTAGAAAAAATCACGCTTGTGCCTCTTGTATTTCTTTTTGCCAGAATGATAATCACTCTCGTTGTATTTTACGTTTCTTTACATACTCGCCGCGGCTCATTTCGAGCCGGTTTTCTCTGCCGCCGCGGTCTTTTCAGGGGTGATTAGTTATGTTCGTTCCCTTTCTTATCATGTTCCGTGAGGGGCTGGAGGCCGCGCTGATCGTCAGCCTGATCGCCAGCTACCTGAAGCGCACGCAGCGCAGCCAATGGCTGGGCGCGGTGTGGATCGGCGTGATTGTCGCCGCGGCGCTGTGTCTGGCGCTCGGCATCTTCATCAATGAGACCACCGGCGAGTTCCCGCAGAAACAGCAAGAGCTGTTCGAAGGCATCGTGGCGGCGGTGGCGGTGCTGATCCTCACCTATATGGTGTTCTGGATGCGTAAGGTGTCCAAATCGGTCAAGGTGCATCTGGAAGGGGCTATCGATCAGGCGCTCAGCGCCGGTAAAGGGCAGGGGTGGGCGCTGGTGGCGATGGTGTTCTTCGCCGTGGCGCGCGAAGGGCTGGAGTCGGTGTTCTTCCTGCTGGCGGCGTTCCAGCAAGACGTGGGCGCCGCGGCGCCGATCGGCGCGGTGCTCGGCCTGGTGGCCGCCATCGTGCTGGGCATGATGATTTACTGGGGCGGGGTGAAGCTGCACCTGGCCAAATTCTTCAAATGGACCAGCCTGTTCATTCTGTTTGTCGCCGCCGGCCTGGCCGCCGGGGCGATCCGCGCCTTCCACGAAGCCGGTCTGTGGAACCACTTCCAGGACATCGCCTTCGATTTCAGCAACACCCTGTCGACTCATTCGCTGTTCGGCACCCTGCTGGAAGGCATTCTCGGTTACCAGGAAGCGCCGACGGTCAGCGAAGTGGCGGTCTACTTCCTGTATCTGATCCCGGCGCTGATTTTCTTTTTCCTGCCGCAGCGCGCGGAGCCGGCAGCGGCCCCGGCGCAACGTAAAATCAATCATTAATGTTTAATAGGGAATCTCGTATGTCTACTCCGTTATTTCGCCGCAAGGCGTTGCACGCAGCATTACTGGCTATCCCGGCGTTTGCGCTGAGCATCGACGCCTTGGCGGCGGACGTGCCGCAGGTCAAGGTTACGGTTAACGACAAGCAGTGCGAACCGATGCAACTGACGGTCCCGGCCGGCAAGACGCAGTTTGTGGTGCACAACACCAGCCAGAAAAACGTCGAATGGGAAATCCTGAAAGGGGTGATGGTGGTGGAAGAGCGCGAGAACATCGCCCCGGGCTTTACCCAGAAAATGACCGCCACGCTGGAAGCGGGCGAATATGACATGACCTGCGGGCTGCTGAGCAATCCGAAAGGCAAACTGACTGTCACCGCAGCGGCCAACGGCGCCACCGACGGCAAGCCGAACGCGCTGGACCTGGTCGGCCCGATCGCCGAATACAAGGTTTACGTCACCAAAGAAGTCGATGGGTTGGTGAAACAGACCAAGCTGTTTACCGACGCGGTGAAGGCCGGCAACGTGGAGCAGGCGCGCAAGCTGTATGCGCCGACCCGCCAGCACTATGAGCGCATTGAGCCGATCGCCGAGCTGTTCTCCGATCTGGACGGCAGCATCGACGCCCGTGAAGACGACTACGAGAAGAAAGCGGCGGACCCGAACTTCACCGGCTTCCACCGTCTGGAGAAGGCGCTGTTTGCCGACAACTCCACCAAAGACATGGGCCAATATGCCGATCGTCTGTATCGCGACACCGTTGAGCTGCAAAAACGCGTGAGTGAACTGACCTTCCCGCCGAGCAAGGTGGTGGGCGGCGCAGCCGGACTGATCGAAGAGGTGGCGGCCAGCAAGATCAGCGGTGAAGAAGACCGTTACAGCCGCACCGATTTGTGGGACTTCCAGGCCAACGTCGACGGCGCGCAAAAGATAGTCAATCTGCTGCGCCCGCTGCTGGTTAAGGCCAATAAGCCGCTGCTTGACAAAATCGACGCCAACTTCAAAACCGTGGACACCATTTTGGCGAAGTACCAAACCAAAGAGGGTTATGAGTCCTATGAGAAGCTGACCGATGCCGATCGCAATGCGTTGAAAGGGCCGATCACCACGCTGGCGGAAGATCTTTCTCAGCTGCGCGGCGTATTGGGTCTGGACTGAGGCATACGGTTATGAGCAACAAGGCAGGCCCGAATAACGGGCCGCATCCGCAATCGCAGGGGGCGGCATCGCCTTCGCGCCGCCGTTTGCTGCAAGGGCTGGGGCTGGGCGCGCTGGCGCTGGGCGGCAGCCGCCTGGCGCAGGCGGCGGGTAACGCGGCGGAGCCGTTGGCGACGCCGCAGGATGAGCGCTGGCAGAAACAGCCGTTTTATGGCCGCCATCAGGCCGGCGTGCTGACGCCGCAACAGGCGGCGATGATGCTGGTGGCGTTCGATGTGCTGGCGACCGACAAAGCGGGGCTGGAGCGCCTGTTCCGGCTGCTGACCGAGCGCATCGCCTTCCTGACCCACGGCGGCAAGGCGCCGGAGGTGGACGCCAAACTGCCGCCGCTCGATTCCGGCATCATGGGGCCGGAGATTTACCCGGACAACCTGACCATCACCGTCTCGGTCGGCGCATCGCTGTTCGATGAACGCTTTGGTCTGCAGGCGCAAAAGCCGCTGCGGTTGCAGAAAATGACCCGCTTCCCCAACGATGCGTTGGACGCCGCGCTTTGCCACGGCGACCTGCTGTTGCAGATCTGCGCCAACACCAACGAAACGGTGATTCACGCGCTGCGCGACATCATTAAGCATTCGCCGGATCTGCTCAGCGTGCGCTGGAAGCGGGAGGGATTCATCTCCGCGCACGCGGCGCGCAGCAAAGGCAAAGAGACGCCGATCAACCTGTTGGGTTTCAAAGACGGCACTGCGAACCCGAAAACCGACGACAAACCGCTGATGGATAAGGTGGTGTGGGTCGGCGACAACGTCGGTGAGCCGGCGTGGACGGCGGGCGGCAGCTACCAGGCGGCGCGCATTATTCGTTTTCGCGTCGAGTTTTGGGATCGCACGCCGCTGCAGGAGCAGGAAACCATCTTCGGCCGCGAGAAGCACAGCGGGGCGCCGCTGGGCATGAAGCGTGAACATGACGAGCCGGACTACGCGAACGATCCCGACGGCAAGGTGATCCCGATGGATGCGCACATCCGGCTGGCTAATCCTCGCACGCCGGAAAGCCAAAGCAACCTGATGCTGCGGCGCGGCTACAGCTATTCCCTTGGCGTCTCCAATGCCGGCCAGCTGGAAATGGGGCTGCTGTTCGTCTGCTATCAGGCCGATCTGGAGAAAGGCTTCCTGACGGTGCAAAAAAGGCTGAACGGCGAAGCGCTGGAGGAATACATCAAGCCGATTGGCGGCGGGTATTTCTTCGTATTGCCGGGCGTGAAAGAGGGTGGCGATTATCTGGCCAGCGGCCTGCTCAAGGCCTGAAGGCGGAATGACGAGGCGGGATCTTCCGCCTCGTTTTACGTTTGTCTTACCCGCTGCAGGAGGGCAGTTAACGATGAAACGCAATTCAATGCTTTGCCAGCAGATAAAAAAACACCCATCTCTGCTGCTTTTGATTGCGCAAAATTTAATCGGGAAACCAAAGTGTCATTCGCGGATTTTAATTGTAATTCATTGATATTTATTGATTATAATTTTCTATGGAATGATGTCTTGGGCGTGATATAGTGTTTTTGCGTTAACTGAAAACAAAAGACATTAAATTTTTTTACATTTTAGTAACGCTGTGGGATTGAATGTCATTATACTGTAATCATCTGGCGGTAGTTTTCACACGGTGCACAGCTTGAAGCTGTAAATATCACTGCGGGGATCGCTAATGGTAAAGTCCTTGGTTGGGCTGGAAAGAAAAAATAACACATCTCCCCTGATTTCTCGTTGTAACGAGGGTTCTCTCTCCGACTCTCTTTTACCGGCAACTCCGCACCCTTATCGCTACCGAATCTCATCACTTTTTACTCCACGTTTATTGATGCAGTCCGCGTTGTCCCGTGAAGACACGGCGCTTAAGCGTTGCCGTCGATTCACCTTGTCCCTTGGCTCTTATTGGCTCGGAGGAGGCCAAAACCTAATACGTGTGTGAAACATAATCGCGCGGCCTGGCCGTTGCGGTAGGTGAAACAAACTGTAAGGTGCCACTATGGGTAGACAGAAAGCAGTGATCAAAGCACGTCGTGAAGCGAAACGCGTTATTCGTCGTGACGCTCGTAGTCATCGCCAGCTGGAAGAAGAGTCTGTGACCTCGCTGGTGCAAATGGGGGGAGTCGAGTCTATCGGCATGGCGCGAGACAAGCGCGATAGCTCACCCATCGAGGCTAGAACCGAAGCTCAGGGTCATTACTTATCAGCCATAGAGAATAAGCAGCTGATCTTCGCCACCGGCGAAGCCGGCTGTGGCAAAACATTTATCAGCGCCGCCAAGGCGGCGGAGGCGCTGATTCATAAAGAGGTGGATCGGATTATCGTTACCCGTCCTGTTTTGCAGGCGGATGAGGACCTCGGTTTCTTACCGGGGGATATCGCCGAGAAATTCGCGCCTTATTTCCGCCCGGTGTATGACATTCTGGTGCGCCGTTTAGGATCTTCCTTTATGCAGTACTGCCTGCGCCCGGAAATCGGCAAGGTAGAGATTGCGCCGTTCGCTTATATGCGCGGGCGCACCTTCGAAAATGCGGTCGTTATCCTGGATGAAGCCCAGAACGTGACCGCCAGCCAGATGAAAATGTTCCTGACCCGCCTGGGGGAAAACGTGACGGTTATCGTTAACGGCGACGTGACCCAGTGCGACTTGCCGCGCGGCGTGAAATCCGGTCTCAGCGATGCCCTGGAGCGCTTCGAAGAGGACGAGATGATCGGCGTTATCCGCTTTGAAAAACAGGACTGCGTACGCTCCGCTTTGTGCCAGCGCACGCTCAACGCTTACAGTTAACCTACCCGCTACTGAAAAGGCCGCTTCGGCGGCCTTTTTTATCTCCGCAATTTCCGCTCTCGTTTAACCTTTGTGTAAATTATTGTGGTTTTTTGTATAGATTTTCCTTGAGTTAGCGTTAATGATTAATGGGTTCCAGATTGGCGCGCAATTTGCGTGCGGCGCCAAAAGGACATTATCTGGGGTGTGCGCCGCGCGGCGCATAGCGTGTGGGTTCTTTGCTGCGATTCAAACATGAAATACATCATTCTGCTTTTGCTTATTTTATGCGTCGTCTATGTGCATTACCGCGGGCGGGTGCGCTACAACGTGTGGCGGCAGCTGTCTGACCATTCCACCTTTACCGCACCGTTGAACGTCTTCATGTATCTGTTTTCTCGTGTGCCGACTACGCCGTACCTGAAGCCGGAGCAGTTCCCTGAGCTGGCGGTACTGCGGGAGAACTGGGAGACCATCCGCGACGAAGGACAGAAGCTGATGGAGATCCAGCAGATCAAGGCGTCCGATCAATTCAACGATGCCGGTTTCAACTCGTTCTTCAAGACCGGTTGGAAGCGCTTTTATCTGAAATGGTATGAGGACAGCCATCCCTCCGCCATGACCCTGTGCCCGCAGACCACGGAACTGCTGCGCAGCCTGCCTTCGGTCAAGGCGGCGATGTTCGCCGAACTGCCGGACGGCAGCCGTTTGCCGCGCCACCGCGACCCTTACGCCGGTTCGCTGCGTTATCACCTGGGGTTGATTACCCCCAACGATGACCGCTGCTTCATTGAGGTGGACGGTGAGCGCTACAGCTGGCGCGACGGTGAAGGGGTGATGTTCGATGAAACCTATCTGCACTACGCGGAAAACCAGAGCGGGCAGAATCGCCTGATCCTGTTCTGCGATATCGAACGGCCGATGCGCTACCGCTGGGCGCAGGCGGTGAATCACTGGCTGGGGCGCAACCTTATGAGCGCCGCCACCGCGCCGAACGAAGAGGGCGATCGCACCGGCGGCGTCAACAAGATGTTCAAATACATCTATGCGATACGCCGGGTGGGGAAACGGCTGAAGGCCTGGAACCGCACCGGCTATTACATCATCAAGTGGATTTTGTTCGGGGGGATCGCCGCGGCGATATTCTTCTCGGTATAACGCAGGCAGGGGCGCACAGAGTGCGCCCCTTTTTGATCAGGCGAAGATCGTCATCATGTAGGCGGCGAACAGCGCCAGGTGGGCGGTGCCGTTTAGCACGTTGGTGCGGCCGGTCGAGAACGACAGCTGGCACAGCAGCAACACCGTCAACATCACCACGATATGCGGCGTTTGCAGGCCGAAGATCAGCGTCTGCCCGGTCAGGGTAGCGATGATGGTCACCGCCGGCACCGTCAGGGAGATGGTCGCCAGCACCGAACCGAAGAACAGGTTCATGGCGCGTTGCACCTGATTGTTCAACACGGCGCGCAGCGCGCCCAGGCCTTCTGGCGACAGGATCAGCAGCGCCACCAGGAAACCGGTGAACTGCGCCGGCGCGTTCATTTTGGTCAGCAGGCCTTCGAGCGGATTGGCATTGAACTTGGTGACGGCGATAACCGCGATCAGGTGCACGATGAGCCAGGCGGCATGCCAGGCACTGCTGTGCGAAGAAGGCTTGCCGTGATGCGGATCGCCATCGTCGTCTTCATGCTCGTACACGAACAGGCTCTGGTGGGTTTTGGTCTGGATCACCAGGAATACGCCATACATGGCGGCGGAAATCAGCGCCACCAGCAGTGCTTGCCCGGTGCTGAAGTTGCCGCCTGGCAGCGCGCTTGGGAACACCAGCACGATCACCGCCAGCGGGAAAATCGCCATCAGATACTGCTTTATGCCGCCGAGGTTGACGTACTGGGTGGCGAACTTGCGCCCGCCGAGCAGCAGCGCGAAGCCGACCAGGCCGGCGGAAACGATCATGATGATGGAGTACAGCGTGTCGCGCATCAGCGCCGGCGCGGCGTCGCCGGTGGCCATCAACGCCGAGATCAGGCTGACTTCGAGGATCACCACCGACAGGCTGAGGATCAGCGAGCCATAGGGCTCGCCCAACCGGTGGGCGAGCACGTCGGCGTGGCGCACCACGCTGAAGGCGCTGCTGAGGATCCCCACCAGCGCGAGAATATTGATGCCGACGATCAGCGGAAAGTTAGCGGTGCTGCCCCATAAATTCAACACCACCAGCGCGGCGATGGGGAAGATCAGTGAGTATTCGGTGTGGCGAGACTTGGTGGATCGGCCAGGATCGTGTTGCGACTTCATGAGGGTGGCACTCCTTCTCAAACAGCGTAGCCCGTCAGCGCCGGTCGCCGTGATGCGGCAACTCTGCGTTTCCAGTAGGTATTTTATATTAGGATACACCCGCGGCGCCGGTGTGATGTTGTTTTTATCTGAGAAAGCAATTGCTTGCTTTATGTGATCAGAGTAACAAAAAAACCGCACGGGGTGCGGTTTTATTTACTTACTTTTACGCAATAACGTCAATTTACAACGTTAGATTTGAGAAAAGTCGTGTTTACTTATTTAGTTCGTGGTTATTCAAGGAAAATATGACCGCTAGTCGTCAATATTGTCCATGATTTCATGCCGTTTATTGTGGTATCCCTCTTCATTTAGCCCTTCACGCCAGTAAGGCACGGCATAAAGACGATTACGATCGCATTGACGTTCGCGCCGCAGGTAACGGCGCAGCTCCACCACCAGGCGATCTTCACCGGCGAGCCAGAAGTGCGCTTCCCCCTGCGGCAGGGACTGCGCGCGGAATCGAGCGATCAATTCGTCGGTTTTTTCCGTGCCGCCGACGATCCAATTCACCTCAACGCCGGCAGGTTTTTCCAGGTCAATCACGTCGGCAGTGCTGTCGACGCGGATGAAAGCGCGCCCGGCGCCGTGCGGCGGCAGGTTTTCCAGCAGCGCGGCCAACGCAGGCAGCGAGGAAGGATCGCCCGCCAGGCAGTAGAAGTCGGCGGCCGGCAGCATCGGTTTGGGGCCGCCTGGATTGCTGATGCCGATTTTATCGCCGATTTTCGCCTGGCGCGCAAAGTCGACCGCCGGTCCCTGGTGATCGTGAATGGCGAATTCGATGTCCACTTCCGCCTGTTCCGGGCGCACGGCGCGAATGGAATAGGTGCGCACGATCGGGCGCACGGCATCCGCAGCCCAGCGCGGGCCGTTTTCAGTCAGCGTCGGCAGATCCGGCTGCGTTTGGCCGGCGAGCGGCAAAAAGACCTTGATGTGCGCGGCGGCGGCGTTGGCCGGGTAGTAGCGCAGATCGGGCGCGGTAAAGGTGATGCGGCGCAGGTGCGGCGTAATGTCCTGTACGGCGCTGACGGCGATCAGGTAGGGGGCGCGTGAGCGAGGGGCTTCGGTAGTCACGAGGATCTCCTTATAGTTCGTTTGGCGGTGAGTATACCATGCCGTTTGATAATGAGAATTGTTTGCTCATTGAGGCGCAACCGCGTGTGAGCTAGGCTTAAGGTCCACGCAATAAGCACGGGAGGACGTGATGCCATACCAAGACACGAACGACTTGCCGGACAATGTGAAGCATGTGCTACCGGAACATGCGCAGGCGATCTATAAAGAAGCGTTCAACAGCGCCTGGCAACAATACCGGGATCCCGACGATCGGCGCGGTGACGACAGCCGGGAGGAGACGGCGCATAAAGTGGCCTGGGCGGCGGTCAAGCAAAGCTATCGCAAGGGCGACGACGAACGCTGGCATAAAAAGTAACGCCTTTATGCCCCGGTAAAAAACGCGCAGACGTTATGCTGACCTCGGCAATTAATATTATTGCTGCTCAGTACAAATACTTTTCCACGTTAACGCCGCTTTGCAACTTGATTGCGCGGCGGGAAAAGAATATGGTCATTATTAATCGGCGCGGTTATTGAATTAATAAAATTCCGCACCAAAAAATAAAATTGCAAAGGTTCAGTAGTGGCGAGGGAGGACGAGAAATCGTATTCCCGGGAGGTTGTAACAGTGTTAACGCGAGATTTTCTGCAAAAAGCGGATTGCAAAACCGCCTTTGGCGCTATTGAGGAGTCGCTGTTGCTGACGCCTGAACAGCGCGCAGCCTCGTTGGAATGCACGTTATCGCGCCGGCCGGATCACAGCCCGGTATGGGTATTCGGTTACGGTTCGCTGATGTGGAATCCGGTTTTCGAATCTGAAGAAGTGCGGCCCGCCATGCTGCAGGGCTGGCATCGGGCGTTCTGCATGCGTTTGACCGCCGGGCGCGGCACGTTGCATCAACCGGGGCGCATGCTGGCGCTGAAAGAGGGCGGCCAGACCACCGGATTGGCGTTTCGTCTGCCGGAAGGCAAGCTGCGTGAAGAGCTGGAGCTGCTTTGGAAGCGCGAAATGGTGACCGATTGCTACGTGCCGACCTGGTGTGAACTGCAGTTGGATGGCGGAGAGACCGTCACGGCGCTGGTGTTCGTGATGAACGCGCAGCACCCGCTGTTTGAAGCAGACACCAGCCACCAGGTGATCGCGCCATTGATCGCCAGCGCCAGCGGCCCGCTGGGTACCAACGCGCAATACCTGTTTGCGCTGGATAACGAGCTGAAACACCACGGCATGCAGGATGATTGCATCGGCGATCTGGTGCGCTATGTACAGCAATGGTTGCAACAGAACCGCCCCGGCGCTTTCGGGGCTGAGGCTACCGCCTGAGGCGTTAACAGGGCAGCAGACACTGAAGGGCTCAGCATGCTGAGCCCTTTTTCATATATCTAATACCTCTATTTAATAACTTTATTCTGCATGATGATTTAAGGCTCTTTATTTGTATGGTTATTTATCTCATTATTTTTAAAGACATTCATCATTTTCCCACGTCCTCACCCCCCGAGAGCCACGATAAATAATTCACTTAGTATTAAATTGCATAAGTAAAGGTTATTTCTTATTTGTTCAGCCCCGCAGGACTCCGTATCAATATGGCAAACGCTACCGCAAGAAACAGGGAGACGGGGATGAACTTTCAACAATTAAAAATTATTCGCGAATCGGCGCGCTGCAACTACAACCTGACCGAGGTCGCCAATACCTTATTTACTTCGCAGTCCGGCGTCAGTCGGCATATTCGCGAGCTGGAAGAAGAGCTGGGCATTGAAATATTCATTCGCCGCGGCAAACGGCTGTTGGGCATGACCGAGCCCGGCAAAGAGCTGCTGGTAGTGGCGGAGCGCATTCTTAACGACGCGAACAACATCCGTCGCCTGGCGGATGTCTTCAGCAGCAACGATTCGGGGCAACTGCATATCGCGACGACGCACACCCAGGCGCGCTATAGCCTGCCGGGGGTGATCAAAGAGTTTCGCGCGCTTTATCCACGGGTGCGGGTGGTGCTCAATCAGGGCAGCCCGGAGGAGATCGTTTCTATGCTGGCCGCCGGTGAAGCCGATATCGGCATTGCCAGCGAACGGCTGATGAGCGACGAGTCGCTGGCGGCATTCCCCTACTACCGGTGGCATCACACCATTCTGGTGCCGGAAGGGCACGAGTTGACGCGGCAGCCGCAGGTGACGCTGGAGATGCTCAGCACCTTGCCGTTGATCACTTACCGCCAGGGCATTACCGGCCGCGCGAAGCTGGATGCGGCGTTCAAATCAGCGGGCCTGACGCCGGACATCGCGCTCAGCGCGCAAGATTCCGACGTGATTAAAACCTATGTCGAGCTGGGGTTGGGCGTGGGCGTGCTGGCGGACATGTCGTATGAAAAAGAGCGCGATCGCGGGTTGGTCAGCCTCAACGCCGAGCATTTGTTTGAACCCAATACGGTCTGGCTGGGCCTGAAACGCAGCCAACTGCAGCGCAACTATGCCTGGCGCTTTATTCAGCTGTGCAACCCGACGTTGTCGCTGACCGAAATCAAAGACAAGGTCTTCTCGTCGCAGCTGGATGCGGTGATTGACTATCAGATTTAACCGATAAGCGGCAGGCAATTCCTGCCGCGCATTCTGCATCGCCTGCCTAATAATCAAAATCCCATCTATATACATAAAAAGAATATCTATAGTGATTTAAGTACCTTCAGCTGCCGATCGTGCTCGCATACACTCGCAAAATTATTATAAATTCCATCCGCTTGGAGAGTTTCAGATGAAAGCGCTCGTTCCTTCTTTGCTGTTTTTGGCCGTGGCGGCCAGCGTTAACGTACAGGCGGCGACGCCGGCCAACACGCTGGTGATCGCGCAATCTATCGATGACGTGGTCAGCTTTGACCCGGCCCAGGGATTTGAGTTAACCACGGTGCAGTCGTTCAACAGCCTGTATCAACGTCTGATCCAGTCAGATCCGCACAATCCCATCGATCTTAAACCAACCCTGGCCAGCAGCTGGCAGGCCGGCGCCGACGACCGCAGCCTGACTTTCAGCCTGCGCCCGGACGCCAGGTTCGCCAGCGGCAATCCGCTGCGGCCGGAAGACGTGATCTTTTCGCTTTCACGGGTGGTGAAACTGAATCTGGAGCCGTCATTTATCCTGACGCAGCTGGGCTGGAACGCGAAGAACGTGGAGCAACACCTGAGCAAGGTGGACGAGCACACGGTAAAAATCAGCTGGAGTGAGAACGTCAGCCCGGCCTTCGTGCTCAGCCTGCTGTCGGCGCCGGTATCCTCGATCGTCGACGCCAAAGAGGCGTTGGCGCACCAGCAGGGCGACGATCTGGGGCATCAATGGTTGAACAGCCACTCCGCCGGCAGCGGCCCTTACAAAATCCGCACCTATGTGCCGCACGAAGTGGTGGTGCTGGACGCCAATCCCGGCTCGCCGGAAGGGGCGCCGACGCTGAAAACCATCCTGATCAAAAACGTGCCCGATCCGGCGGCGCGCCGTTTGCTGATCGAGCAGGGCGATGCCGATATCGCACGCAACCTGGGGGCAGACCAGATGGCGGCTCTGAAGGGCAAGCCGGGCGTCAAACCGCTGGCTATTCCTTACGCTTCGCTTTATTTCCTGCAGTTCAATGCCAAGGCGTCGCCGGCGCTCGGCAATCCGGCGTTCTGGGAGGCGGCGCGCTGGCTGTTCGATTATCAAGGCATCGCCGACGATCTGCTGAAAGGGCAGTTCCAGAGCCATCAGGCATTCCTGCCGGACGGTTATCTGGGCGCGCTCAAGGATCAGCCGTACAGCTTCAATCCGCAGAAAGCCAAAGAAATACTGGCCAAAGCGGGGCTGAGCAACGTCAGTTTCCGCCTGGACGTCAACAACCAGCCGCCGTATCTGGATATTGCCCAGGCGCTGCAGGCCAGTTTTGCCCAGGGCGGCGTGAAGGTCGAACTGGTGCCGGGCATCAGTTCGCAGGTCTCCACCAAGGTGAAAGCGCTTAACTACGATGCGACGCTGACCTCCTGGGGGCCGGATTACTTCGACCCTAACACCAACGCCGCCGCCTTCGCCTACAACCCGGAAGACGGCAGCAAGACGCTGGCCTGGCGCGCCAACTGGCAGATCCCGGTGCTGAGCAAGCTGACGCTGGCCGCTACTGCGGAAAACGACACCGCCAAACGGGTGGCAGACTACCAGCAACTGCAAAAACAGGTGCAGCAAAGCTCGCCGTTTGTCATCGGCCTGCAGGCACGCAGCCTGATTGCGGTGCGTGACAACCTCAAGGGCTATGTGCAGGGCATCAACCCTGACATGGTGTTCTACAGCAAGGTCAGCAAGTAATGGCCGCTGACCTGTCCGCCGGCGCCGGGGCGGCCCGGCGGTATTGGCGCTGGGGCGGGCGGCTGCTCGGCGGCGCGCTGTCTCTGGCGCTGACGTTGCTTGGCCTGCTGCTGTTCACCTTCATGCTGTCGCACCTGGCGCCGATCGATCCGGCGCTGCAGGTGGCGGGCGATCACGCCAGCGAAGCCACCTATGCGCAGGTGCGGCACGAGCTGGGGTTGGATCAGCCGCTGCCGGTGCAATTTTGGCGTTACCTGGTGCACCTGGCGCACGGTGATTTGGGCATTTCGCGTATTACCGCGCAGCCGGTGTTGAGCGATCTGTTGCGTACCTTCCCGGCGACGGTGGAGCTGGCCACCTGCGCCATTATCCTCGGCGCCCTCGGCGGCATTACGCTGGCGTTTCTGGCGGTGCTCAAACCGGGCAGCTGGCTGGATAACGCGGCGCGTCTGCTGTCGCTGATTGGTTATTCGGTGCCGATTTTCTGGCTGAGCCTGCTCGGGCTGTTGCTGTTCTACGCCACGCTGCATTGGTCGGCGGGGCCGGGGCGGCTGGACGACATTTACTTGTACAGCATGGAGCCGCGCAGCGGTTTCGTGTTGATCGACAGCTGGCTGTCCGGCGATCGTGAAATGTTCTACAACGCCATCGGCCACCTGTGGCTGCCGGTGGTGGCGTTGGCGCTGCTGTCGATGGCGGGCATTACCCGGCTGCTGCGGGCGGCGATGCTGGAAGAGTGCAACAAGGAATACGTGACGCTGGCGCGTTCCAAGGGCGCCGGCCGCCTGCGCATTCTGCTGCGCCATGTATTTCCCAATGTGCTTGGCACGCTGATCACCGTACTGTCTCTCTCCTACGCCAGCCTGCTGGAGGGCGCGGTATTGACCGAAACGGTGTTCGCCTGGCCCGGCGTCGGGCGTTACCTGACCTCGGCGCTGTTTGCTGCCGACACGACGGCGATCCTCGGCGCCACGCTGCTGATCGGCACCTGTTTCGTGCTGTTGAATGCGCTGGCCGACGCCTTGACCTATTTAGTGGATCCGCGAACTCGATGAGCCAATATCTCTCTGAACACGAACCGCAAAGCGAGCCAGCCGTCGGTGACCGCCGCGGTCGGCGTCTGACCACGCTGACGCTGGGTGCGGCGCTGGTGGCGATCCTGCTTGTCACCGTGCTGCTGGCTCCGTGGCTGGCGCCTTTCGATCCCAATCTGCAGCATATCGAGCTGCGGTTACTGCCGCCTTCGGCTGCACATTGGCTGGGCACCGACGGCTTTGGCCGCGATTTGCTCTCCCGCGTGATTTACGGCGCGCGGCCGACGCTGATCCTGGTGTCGCTGATTCTGGTGTTGACCATTCCCATCGGCCTGCTGGTCGGCATTTGCGCCGGTTACCTCGGCGGCTGGGTCGAGCGCATTTTGATGCGTCTGACCGACATTTTCCTGTCGCTGCCGAGTCTGGTGATCGCGCTGGCGTTCGTGGCGGTGATGGGGCCGGGGCTGATGAACGGTGCGCTGGCGCTGGCATTGACCAGCTGGCCGGCCTTTGCCCGCCAGGCGCGGGCCGAAACCCTGGCGCTGCGCCGCAGTGACTACCTGGCGGCGGCGCGCATGCAGGGCATCAACGGGTTGCGGCTGATGGTCGGCCACATTTTGCCTTTATGCCTGCCGAGCGCGGTGGTGCGTGCGGCGCTGAGCCTGGGCGGCATCATCCTGTCCGCCGCCGGTCTGGGGTTCCTCGGCATGGGCGTCGCGCCGCCGACCGCCGAATGGGGTTCGATGGTGGCCGAAGGCAGTAAAGTGATTTTCGACCAATGGTGGGTCGCCGCCGCACCAGGCGGGGCGATCCTGTTCGCCAGTCTGGCGTTTAACCTGCTGGGCGATGGCCTGCGCGACAAAATGGATCCTCGTCATGGGCACTGATAACACTTTATTGACCGTCGAACGGCTGGCGATCGGCGTGCCGGGGCCGCAGCCGGCGGCGCTGGTGAAGAATATCTCGTTCAGCATGGGGCGGGAGCGGCTGGCGCTGGTCGGCGAGTCCGGTTCCGGCAAGTCGTTGACCGCGCGTGCGCTGATGGGGCTATTGCCGCCGCCGTTGCAGCTGCAGGCGCAGCGCCTGACGCTGGGCGATGAAGACTTGACGCGCCTGAGCGAACGCCAGTGGAGCCGCCTGCGCGGCGACCGGGTGGCGATGGTGATGCAAGATCCCAAACATGCGCTGAATCCCAATCAGCCGATCGGCCGTCAGGTGGAGGAGCCGCTGGTGCTGCATGCCAAGCTGAGCCGCGCCGAGCGGCGTGAAAAGGTATTGGAGATGCTGGCGGCGGTGGGATTGCCCGATCCGGCGGCGCTGTGCGGCCGTTATCCGCATCAGCTCTCCGGCGGCATGGGGCAGCGGGTGATGCTGGCCATTGCGTTGATCAACGATCCGCAGCTGTTGATTGCCGACGAACCGACTTCGGCGCTGGATCACCAGATGCGCGATCAGGTGCTGCAACTGATAGACAATCTGGTGGCGCAACGCAACATGGGGCTGATCTTGATCAGCCACGATTTGCAGCAGGTGGCGCACCACTGCGAGCGAGTGCTGGTGATGTACAAAGGCGAGCTGTTGGATCAACTGCCGGCGGCAGAGCTGGCGCAGGCCACGCATCCTTACACTCGCACGCTGTGGGCGTGCCGGCCGAGCCGCGAGACGCGCGGCAAACCGCTGCCGGTGCTGGACCGCGCGCTGTTGGAGACGTTGAAATGAGCGTAATTGCACTGGAGAACCTGAGCGTCAGTCACCGCCAGGGCTACGAGCTGCGCACCGTGGTGCATGAGGTTAACCTGCACATCGAACCGGGTGAGTGTTTCGGGCTGGTGGGGCCTTCCGGCTGCGGCAAGTCCTCGTTGCTGTGGGTGCTGGCCGGGCTGAATGGCAGCTGGCAGGGCGGTTTTGAGCTGCTGGGGCGGCGGCTGCAACCGGGGCAGGCATTTACCGGCGAGCTGCGGCGCGAGGTGCAGATGGTGTTTCAGGATCCCTATGCTTCGCTACACCCCAAGCACCGGCTGTTGCGTACGCTGTCGGAGCCGCTCAAGCTGCTGCAGGAAAGCGATATCGAACGCAAGATCAGCGCGGGCTTTCGCCAGGTGGGGTTGGATCCGCGCCTGCTGGATCGCTACCCGCATCAGCTGTCGGGCGGCCAGCGGCAGCGCGTGGCGATCGTGCGCGCATTGTTGCTGCGGCCGAAGTTGCTGCTGCTGGATGAACCGACTTCGGCGTTGGACATGTCGGTGCAGGCGGAGATCCTCAATCTGCTCAACGAGCTGAAGCAGGCGGGCGAGCTGACCATGGTGTTGGTCAGTCACGATGCGGACGTGATTGACCATATGTGCGATCGTTCGGTGGCAATGGCGCACGGCCGCATCAGCATTTAAACCTGTGCCCGCCAACGCGGCGGGCATATCCATCTTGGTAATAAATAAAGCAATTTATCGTCGTTCTTCTGTTAATTCTTACCCCCTACACTCGAAAAACAGCGCAACCGCGTGATTGTGGAGAGTGTATCGATGAAACGGTTAATTCCAACCTTATTGTATGGCGCGCTGGCGGCCGCTTTCGGTGCGCAGGCTGCCACCCCGCAGGATACCTTGGTGGTGGTCAGTTCGTTGGAGGGCATTATCAGCCTCGATCCGGCGGAGAGCTTTGAAACCGTCAGTTCGGCCAATCTGGTCAACCTCTATCAGCGCCTGGTGGCGCCGGATCGCGCCGCGCCGCAAAAGCTGGCGCCGGACGCCGCAGGCAGTTGGCAAGCGGGCGCCGATGGCCGCAGCCTGACCTTTACCCTGAAACCGCAGCAGCGTTTCGCTTCCGGCAACCCGCTGCGGCCAGAAGATGTGATTTTTTCGCTGGTTCGCGCGGTGAAGCTGAACAAGGCGCCGTCGTTTATTCTCGGCGAGTTTGGCTGGACGCCGGATAACGTTGAGCAACAGCTGAAGAAGGTGGGGGATAACCAGGTGCAACTCAGTTGGCCCGCCAACATCGGCAGCGAGTTGGCGCTGCGGCTGCTGACGGCGAATGTGGCTTCGATCGTGGATGAAAAGCTGTTGAACGAGCACGCGCAGCAGGGGGACTACGGTAACGCCTGGCTGCGCAGCCATTCCGCCGGCGGCGGCCCGTATCGGGTGAACAACTATGTGCCGCATGAAGCGCTGCTGTTTGGCCGTAATGACTACGCCCCGTCGCCGGCAAGGTTGAAAACGGTGTTGTTCAAGAACGTCAGCGACGCCGGTACCCGCCGTTTGCTGTTGCTGAAAGGGGATGCCGACGTGGCCTACGATCTGGGGGCCGACCAGTTCGACTCGCTGCGTAACGCGTCTGGCGTGCGCATCGAGCAGGCCGATGCGCCCCGGATCTATTACCTCGGTTTCAACACCGGCAGCAAAGACAATCCGGCGCTGGGCAATCCGGCGTTGTGGCAGGCGGCGCGCTGGCTGGTCGATTATCAGAGCATCGCCGAGCAACTGCTGAAAGGGCAATATCGCGTGCATCAGGCCTTCTTGCCGCAGGGATTGGACGGGGCACTCGACGATCGGCCGTTTAAGCTCGACGTGGACAAAGCCAAACAGATCCTGCGCGATGCCGGCATCGCTGAAGGCACGCGCATCGATCTTATCGTCATCAACCAACCGCCGTATACCGACATCGCGCAGGCGCTGCAGGCCAGTTTTGCGCAGGCCGGGCTGCGGTTGGATATCCATCCGGTGGTAGAAAGCGATCTGTGGGGCAAGATGCGCGGCCGCGATTTTCAGGCGATCTTCACCTACTGGGGCGCCGACTACCTGGATCCGAACACCAATGCCAGCGCCTTTGCCTATAACGTGCCCGGTGGGCCGAAAACCCTGGCCTGGCGCACCCAGTGGAACATTCCCGCCATCAGCGCGGAAACGCGCGCCGCGGCTGCGGAAGGTAACAGCGCCGCGCGCAGCGCACGTTACGTCACGTTGCAACGGGAACTGCAGGCCAGTTCGCCGTATGTGGTGGCGCTGCAGGGGCAAACGCTGGTGGCATTGCGAGACAACGTCGAAGGTGCCCGGTTGGATATCGCCAACAGCATGCTGTATCTGGATCGGGTCAGCAAGTAGCGGGTTTGTCCGAGCTTTCTGTCGCACCAAAGGCCAACGGCGAGTGAAATCGCTGGCTATTGCTACCTCGGATCGCGAGATGTTGTGTCAGGGTGAAATAAAATGAAATTTCATAACACGCTCATATGACGGTGATAGATTGGCACTGAAAGGCGGCGTTGTTTACGCCTTTCACCGCGGCCGTCCGCAATGATGCGGACACATCACGTCAGGAGATATTATGGACAATAACGAAAACGCTTCAGGATCGCGCGCAGCAACCTTGTTCGCCACCGGTGAGGTTGTTACGCCGGAACAGTTTTATCAGGACAGCGACGGAAGCAACTGGGGGCCGGCGATCAACAAAGCGGCGGCGGCGGCGCTGCAAGCCGGTGGTACGCTGTCCCTTGGGAAGCGGGTGTATACGGTCGCCGGACACGTACTCATTCAGACGACAACGGACATCTACGGCGGCATCGGGTTGCGGGTGGTCGGATTGGGACGGGCGACCAAAATTGTCAAGACGGCGGACAGCAGTTACACCAACGAACAGGGCGAAACGAAGAAAGCGGTGATCGTGGTGAAAGGCTTCGCCAATCTGACGCTGCACGGCTTGACGTTGCGGGATGATACCGGCGTAGACGACACTCACGGCGTGTGGTTCAGCGATCGCAATATGACGAAGTTTGATATTCGCGACATCTACACCAAGGTCGGCGGTTATTCGCTGTTTGTCTCGGGCGACATGTTCATTAACTGGCTGGTGAACGTGCAGATGGAGGCAAACGCCAATCGCCCGGGCGATGGGGTGCTGTGGATGGACAAGTCCGGCACCACCAATTTTATAGACGGCCTCTACGCCGCTCGTGCCAAGGGGACTGCGTTCAGAATTTCAGGGTTTTACTCTACTATCGGCTCGTTGGCTGCGGATGACTGCATCGGCGATATCTACTCGTTCAAAGATTTTAACGGCACGATCAATTCGTTGGGTTGCGAGAACCGCAACACGCAGCGCGCCGCCAATGTCAGCGTGTTGTCCACCAACTTTGCCCAAGGCACGATAGGCAATATCAATATCCAGGACGCGCAGAATGTGGAGAGCGGGAGCGTGTTGTGCCGATTCATCAACGAATCTCGTTGGGACATCGGTCAGTTGACTCTTTACAGCGGTTCTAAGACGCCGTTCCCGGCGGCGATCGCCGCCTGCAGCAACAATACCGAGGTAACCTTCAGTAACGTATACAACGGCGGCGTCCCGGTGGCCGGCAAAAGCACCGTCGACGTTACGTCGTTTTTAAGCGGGGTCGAAGCGATGTACAGTCTGGGCGAGCGGGGAATTGCCCCTTCCGCCACCAGCAACCATTTGCCGCGCAATATCTCGAAACAGCAATCGTGGACTTTTTTAGGCACCCTGACCGCGCCGGATCGGCAACCAACAACGCGCATTACTCTGCAACAGGGCGTAAGCACCAAGGTGCTGGCGTGCGATTTATATATCACGTTCGATCTGTCTTCGCAGGCGACCGCCTTTGTCGTCAATAAAGGCAGCTATAGCGCGAAAGGCGCCTTTATGTTGCGGCGCACCGGGCCGTTAAGCTGCGAAATATATTACCGCGTCGAGAAAGATTTCGGCTTTGGCAGTTATCAGGTGCAGACTACGCGCGGCAGCTACTGGCGGCCGGACGGCGTTTCATTGAGCACGCCACCCGCCGATGCGTTGGAAATCCGCAGCGATGAGGTGTTATCCACCACCAGGCTCGCGGTGATCCAGCCACTGGCCAATCCGACAACGGCCAGCACTGCGGAAGTGGCCGGATTGCTCAATCGGCTGATCGAGACACTGAAGAACTAACCGAATAACGCCGGCGCATTCTGGCCGGCGTCCATCAAGAGCAACAGCCAGCCGGCGGCCGCCAAGGCGATGCCGAAAGGTTGCCGCGTTCGCCAGGCGCGGCGGTTGCGGCGGCCGCGCGTCAATGCCATGCCTAATCCGAACATGGCCGCCAGACAGACCAGCAGCGGCAGCATCGTCCAACCGAGCCAGGCGCCCAGCGCCGCCAGCAGTTTGAAATCACCCTGGCCGATGCCGTTACGCCGCCGCACCTGCCGATAAAGCGCATTGAGCAGCCACAAACCCCCGTAGCCGGCGGCGGCGCCGATAACCGCGTCGCCCAGCGTCGCCCAGCGAGCATCAAGATTGCACAGCATCCCGCCCCACAGCAGCGGCTGGGTTAACCGGTCCGGAAGCCACCGGTGGCGCCAGTCTAGCCAGGCCAGGGCGATCAGCAACGCCGCGGCCGGCGGTAACCACAGCCGGTGTGCTGCCGGCAGGTCGAAGGGCAGCGCCGTCAACGCCAAACCGAAGGCCGTCAGCAGCAGGCTACGGCGGCGCAATTTCGGTGGGCTGGCGCGCCCGGCCGCCATTCGCTCCAACCGGGTGATGAGCGTGAAGGCGACCGCACCTGCCGACAGCAGCGCGGTGAAAAACAGCGCGGGCCACAGTAAGGAAAGAAACATCGGGGCTCCGTCAGTCGTGAAATAGATGTTTAAAATAACGGCAAAATGCGTATTTCATCGGGGTGAAATGCGGTGGGCTGTGAGGAATGCGCAGTTGTACGCATCGCCACTTCACGTATTGCAGAGTGAGGCAATGTCATGCGCGGAGGCGCGCAGCAGTGGGGTGTTGCGCTTTTTATCGGCAAAATCGGTGCTGAAATGGTGTGAATTCACCTGGCGGCCGGAATGGATCGGCAAATGGCGTAAGTGACGGCGTCACTGGGGAGTGATTGGGGTTTATCCTATTGTTTCTGTTCGTCAAGCCGTTAGACTTTAAGGGAGAGGCGCCCCGGCCTGGACGGGGCGTAGGGTTTCCAGAACTGCCGCGGGAAAGGCGACAGCAAAGCAGTGGGTTGGCGTGCTCCAGGAAGGAGGGAAGCCAACGGTGTCATGAAAGACGTTATTCAGGCAGTACTCATCAAGACTAAAAAACGACTCTGGCGCCGACGCCAGACGGCGTGGCTGGCCGGGGCGCTGGTGTGGCTGGCCGGCGCGGCGCCCGCCTGTGCCGAATCCCCGCCGGCGCCGGAGAGCGTTGTCTCTTCCGCACCGGCCGCCGCAGATCCGGCGGCGAACTTGCCCGAACTGGGCGGCGCGCCCGATGACGCCGCGCGCGAGAAGCAGTGGGCCGAGATGGCGAAGCAGTTCGGCGAAAAAGATCTGAATAACGTTTCCCGTCAGCAGATGCGCAGCCGCGCCGAGGATTATCTGCTGGGCCAGGCGACCGGCGCGCTGCAACAGCAGGCGCAGGAACTGTTGTCGCCGCTGGGCACCGCCCGATTATCGCTGAAGATGACCGGTGAGGGGGACTTTACCGGCAGCAACGGGCAGTTATTCAGCCCGCTGTACGACGTCGACGGATTGCTGACCTACAGCCAGATCGGCTGGCTACAGCAAAGCGCCGGGGCGCTCGGTAATTTCGCGCTGGGGCAGCGCTGGATCGCCGGTGACTGGCTGCTGGGGTACAACACGGCGCTCGACAGCGATTTCGCCCGGCAGCGTAATCGCGGCAGCGTCGGCGCGGAGGCCTGGGGAGACTACCTGCGTTTCTCCACCAACTATTACTACCCGCTGTCGGCGCTGGCGCAACAGCCTGGCGATGGCGTGTTTTTCAGCCGCCCGGCGCGCGGTTACGACATTACGACGCAAGGCTATCTGCCGTTTTATCGCCAGATCGGCGGTTCGCTCAGCTATGAGCAGTATCTCGGCGATAATGTCGATCTGTTCGGCAGCGGCAAAAAACAAAACGATCCGCGCGCGATGCAGCTGGGGCTCAATTACACCCCGGTGCCGTTGGTGACGATGAAGGCGCTGCATAAGATTGGCGCGGGCGGGCAGAGCCAGGATCAGATCGAGCTGGCGCTGAGCTATCGGCTCGGGGTGCCGTTGGTGAAGCAGATTTCGCCGGAGTATGTGGCGCAGGCCAAGTCGCTGCGGGGCAGCCGCTACGATCCTATCGAACGCAAGAACGTGCCGGTGTTGGAGTTCCGCCAGCGCAAAACGCTGCAGGTGTTCCTCGCCACGCCGCCGTGGAGCCTGCAGGCGGGGGAAACCGTGCCGCTGGTGCTGGAAATCAAGGCATTGAACGGGATTTCTCACGTCAGTTGGCAGGGGGATACGCAGGCGCTGAGCCTGACGCCGCCGCACAACGCCAACGATCCGCAGGGCTGGACGGCGATCGTGCCGCCGTGGGACGATGCGCCGGGCGCCGCCAACAGCTACCGGCTATCGGTCACGCTGGAGGACGATAAACAGCAGCGCGTGACGTCCAACTGGATAGAGCTGAAAGTGGCGCCGCCGCTGACGGCGACCGCCGGTGATGACGCGGGCCTGCCGCCGATCAAAACCCTGACGCCGCCGCCGATCCCGGCGCAAACCGGGCCGCTGTACGGCGGCGACTAACCGTTTTTACCCTGCAGCACCCACACGGCGGCCTCGACGCGGGATTTTAGCTTCATCTTTTTCAGCAGGTGTTTGACGTGTACCTTGACGGTGCTTTCGGTGATGGTCAGGCGGCGGGCGATCAGCTTGTTCGGCAGCCCCTGGGCGATCAGCTTCAGAATATCCCGTTCGCGCGGCGTCAATTGCTGAATATCGCGATCGGCGCTGGGGCGGTTTTCCCGCAGGCTGGCGGCGAGGATCGGCGTCAACGTTTCGCTGAGCACCATCTGCCCGGCCGCCGCCTGATGCAGCGCCTTCAGCAGATCCTCCGGCTCCATGTCTTTCAACAAATAACCGTCGGCGCCGCGTTTGAGCGCGCTGACGACGTCGTCTTCATGGTTGGACACGCTGAACACCACAACGCGCCCCGACAGGTCGGTCTGGCGCAGACGATCCAGCGTTTCCAGCCCGTTGATGCCGGGCATGTTGAGGTCGAGCAGGATCAGATCCGGATCGTGCTGCTCCGCCAGCGTGACCCCTTGTTCTCCGTTGCTGGCTTCGGCGATGACCTGCAGGCGAGCGTCCAAGCCAATCAGCTGTTTTACGCCGTTGCGCAGCATCGGGTGGTCGTCGATCAGTAAGATGGTGGCGGCGGTTTCTGTCGTCATGGTGTCTCCGTTAGTCGATGGCGTGGTTATCCGGCGTGAAGCTGACTCGCACCTCGGTGCCGCCGCCGCTGCGCGGTAAAATGTCGCAACGGCCGTGCAGGCTCTTGGCGCGATCGCGCATGATGATCAAGCCGTAATGGTCGGGGCGGGATGTTTCGGCCGGCAGGCCGCGTCCGTTATCGCATACGCTCAGGGTCACTTCGCCCCGTTTGTTGATGACCTGAATGCTCACCTCGCTGGCGGCGGCATGCTTAAGGATGTTGCTGAGCGCCTCGCGGGCGATCTGCAGCAGATGAATGGCCTGGTAGGCGGGCACCGTGCGCGGCCCCAGTTGGTAATCGAGGCTGATGTTCAGACCCAGTTTGGGATTGAACTCCGCTACCGTCGATTGCAGCGCCGCCAGCAGGCCCGGTTCGGTCAGCTGCAGGCGGAAGGTGGTCAGCAGCTCGCGCAGCTGGCGATAGGCGCCGTTCAGCTCTTCGCGCATCTGCTGCACCAGCGCCTGGCTGGCGGACGAGAGCGTTTCGCCTTGCATCTGCAGGCAGGCGATCTGCATTTTCAGGCAGGAGAGCGATTGGGCGATGGAGTCGTGCAGCTCGCGGGCGATTGCCGCCCGTTCTTCCATCAGCATCAGCTGCTGCTGGTGGTCTACCTGACGTTCGATGGCCAGCACGCTGGTCAGTTGCTCCACCAAAGTGTTGACCAGCTGGCGGTGCTCATCGTTCAGCGGCTGTTGCGGCGCATGTTGCGCCACGATCACGCCGTAGTCGCCAAGTTTGTCACTCAGGCTCCAGCTCAGCGACGGGTTGTCGGGATGCTGGCGGTCGCTGTCGTGCAGGCAGGCGCTGCACACCGGATTATGGCAATGCTCCGGCCGCAACGGCTGGTTGCCGCTCAGCTGCAGCAGCGGCTCCCGGCTGTCGTTTTCATACAGCCGCACCTGAATGGCGCGCAGCGGCGTCAGGATTTGCAGTTGGTTGAGCAGCGGCGTCAGGCGGCTGCACAATGGCTCGCTGGCGTGCAGCAGGCGGCTGGCGCGATAGAGGAAGCTCAGCATCTGATTTTTTTGCTGCAGGTCCGCGGTCTTCTCGGCTACGCGCTGCTCCAGCCCGCTGTAGGTGGCCGACAGTTCGTCAGACATGGTGTTCAACGCGCCGCCGAGCGACGCCATTTCATCCTGATGGCCGCGCTGCGCGAAGCGGCGGCTAAAGTCGCCGCGGCCCACCGCCAACGCCATTTCCACCAGCTGCCGCCACGGATGTAGCAACCGGCGGCGCAGGTAGCAGGTGGTGCCGATCAGCAGCAGCAGGGTCAGCGCGATAAAGCCGGCCTGCACCAGCGTCACCATCAGCAGGCGGCGTTCGGTTTGCCTGTCGATATCCGAGACCAGCTTATCCAACAGCTGCACGAAGTGCGCTACCTGCGGCGCGGCGTCGGCCGGGCGCTGCGCGCTACGCAGGCGAGGTTGCAGGGTCTGTTGCCAGTAGTCGCGCAAGGTGTCGAAAGGTTGCGTCAGCCCTTCCTGTTCCACCGAACGCTGCAGGTCGGGGCTGTTTTCGTCGCGCTCCAGTTCGCGGATCAACGCTTCATGCCGTTCATCCAGCGGCACCTGCGCCAGCAGACGGTAGCTTTGCATACGCAGCGAGCCGGCCTTGTTGATGGCATGCGCGTTGCCTTGAATGCTTTGCGACATCCAGGCGGAAATCCCCATGCCGGCCACGCCCAGAATGCCCGACAGCAACATCAGCAGGGCGACCTGATTTACGATCGAAAGCGGGGCCAACAGGCGTTTCATAAGCGCGGGTTCCTGGCATTTGGCGCCGCAGAAGCTCAGGGGCGAAGGCGGCGATGGGGTAAACAAGTAACGATTCAGCCGTATTTTTGATTATCCCTGAGCATAACCCCATACCTCGAATGAAGTACCCATTAGTTTCCAGCGGGGCGGCGAAGCGGTGAGGATGACGAAGTGGTTGATTATAATTTATTGATTATAAATGATTTAATTTTTATCCGGAACGTACCCCTAAGTGGATGAAGGCGCTATTTGTGCCGCCAACTACTTGCATTCGGGTTGATATACATCAACTTTGCCGCCGGGGCAGCCCCCTAGGGTGTCGGAATAATCCCCCGTGTCTGAGGTTTTTATGTCGCAACTTGCAACGCCTTCATCAAAGAAAACCGGTGCGCTGATTCAGGATTGGCATCCTGAAGACAGCGCCTTTTGGCAGCAGCGTGGCCATCGCATCGCCACCCGCAACCTGTGGATTTCCATCCCCTGTCTGCTGCTGGCCTTCTGCGTCTGGATGCTGTTCAGCGCCGTTGCGGTCAACCTGAACAAGGTTGGCTTCAACTTTTCCACCGATCAACTGTTCCTGTTGACAGCGCTGCCGTCGGTCTCGGGCGCTATTTTACGCGTGCCGTATTCCTTCGTGATCCCGCTGTTTGGCGGCCGTCGCTGGACCGCTATCAGCACCTGCTTCCTGCTGGTGCCGTGCTTGTGGCTGGGATTCGCGGTGCAGGACAGCAGCACGCCGTACAGCGTGTTCGTCATCATTTCCCTGCTGTGCGGTTTTGCGGGCGCCAACTTTGCCTCCAGCATGGCCAATATCAGCTTCTTCTTCCCGAAAGCGCGTCAGGGCGGCGCGTTGGGTCTCAACGGCGGGTTGGGGAATCTGGGCGTCAGCGTCATGCAACTGGTCGCGCCGCTGGCGATCTCTTTCAGCCTGTTTGGTCTGTTTGGCGGCACGGCGCAAGATCAGGCAGAAGGGGGGCAGCTGTGGCTGGAAAACGCCGCCTGGATCTGGGTACCGTTCCTGCTGGTTGCCACCTTGGCGGCCTGGTTCGGCATGAACGATCTGGCGGCGGCCAAGGCATCGCTGCGCCAGCAACTGCCAGTGCTCAAACGTGGGCATTTATGGATGCTGAGTTTGCTGTACCTCGCGACCTTCGGTTCTTTCATCGGTTTCTCCGCCGGTTTCGCCATGCTGTCGAAGACGCAATTTCCGGAGGTCGTGATCCTGCATTACGCTTTCTTCGGGCCGTTCCTCGGGGCGCTGGCGCGGCCGGTCGGCGGCGCGCTGTCTGACCGTTTCGGCGGCGTGCGGGTGACGTTGATCAACTTTGTGGTGATGGCCGTGTTCGCCGCGCTGTTGTTCCTGACCTTGCCGACGGCGGGCGAGGGCGGTTCGTTCATCGCCTTCTACGGCATCTTTATGGTGCTGTTCCTCACGGCGGGGCTGGGCAGCGGATCGACTTTCCAAATGATCGCCGTCATTTTCCGTAAAATCACTGTCGATCGCGTGAAAGCGGCCGGCGGTAGTGACGAAAGCGCACAGCGTGAAGCGGTGACGGACTCCGCCGCCGCATTGGGCTTTATCTCGGCGATCGGCGCTGCAGGCGGCTTCTTTATTCCCCAGGCATTCGGTACCTCGCTGGCGCTGGCCGGTTCGCCGGCGGGGGCAATGAAAGTATTCCTGGTGTTCTATATCTTGTGTGTGGTCATCACCTGGGCGGTGTATGGCCGCAAGAAAAAGGCCTGAGTATCAAACTGCTTTCTCAATCCCTCCCGCCAGGGGAGGGATATTTCTCTCATTCCGAGTCATCTCTCCTCGCCTCCTCAGTGAAATTTTCTGTCTTTAGGTAAAATTCTCATCTTAGCTTGCCGTTTTTTTCTTTTTTTATAGCACTATCTCTCAATGTGAGAATGTTTTCGCCAAAACGGATTATATTATTTGCACGTTTTTTTCGTTTTATTGAGAGTATTCTTACATTAAGGCGTTAATGTTTTTTCGCAGATTAAATGAAATTTCCGGGAGGGCAAAGCATAATTAGTGCGATTGTTATAAAATCAGTAATAGGATTTTGTCTTAGATGCAGCACACACCGAGTGGAATGTGTAACGGGGTTAAATCAGATAACTCTCATTCTGTTTTTTTCGGCTTTTTGTAGTCTATCTGACAATCAGATTAGGTGGGAAAACACCATGAATTCACGGATAAGAATGAAATTTCACAATTTCATTCGATTAACAATCGAACAACATGGTTAGTTTTTTCTTTTTAAATCAATGAGGTGTTCATTTGAATTTTACGGTAACCATGAAAGAAATCCATGTTGCCAACAGGGAAAAAGAGTCATTTGGATAAACGGAACATCCTTAATATGGCCTAATGTAAAAAATGAAATCAGAAAATTTTTATAAAGGCCAATATCCGATGAATGCAACCTGTTGAGTTTACATTTAATTTCTTGAACATTTTTTGATATTTCTATACAAAGTGTGCAGGACAGGCACGCTAAGGAAATTAAAAGTGAATCTTGATAAAAGAATAAAGATTAGGAATCTAGATGTTCTGACTCCTGCCGGGGAGAAATTTCGTCTGCGTTGGAAGGAGTATCAAATTCTTTCGCTGCTTGTCGCCAGATCGCCAGAACTGGTTACCCGAACGGAAATTATAGAAAATATCTGGAAAGGAACCTATTGCTCAGATTCAACGATAAATCAAACAATTAAATCTATTCGCCAAAAGATTAGCGATACGGAACACACGCTTATCAGAACCATTCCTCGTTTGGGTTACAAGGTGGAAAATCAAGCGGCTTTTCACTTTATATCCGAGGATGAAGACTACGCTGATGATGATATATTAAATGGCGGTGAAGATATTGGCGTTAATATTCAAGCGGAACTTTCTGAAAGTGAAAGTGAGTCGTCTGAAACAAACGATGAAAAAATAGATAAGCCGCATAAATCGACGCTGGTTGCTGCGCCTGTTGCAACGGTGGAGTCATCCAAAGAACCGGCGCGTGAAAAAAAGTCGGCGGCGGCGCGTCGCTTTTTCAGCATGCCCGCCAGCCGTGTAGTGAAATACCTGACGGTATTCGCCTCTTTGCTGGTTATTTCACATTTTTCATACGTGCTTGGCAACCAAACTCGCCCCCCGGTGATCAATGATATTCAGAACAACACGCGTGTGGTGTTGACGCTGACGCTGAATAACCCCCATACCAACAGCCCGCAAACTCTGTTCTGCCTGTACCAGGGCGAGAGCATGGAGCAGGCGACCATCGAATGTGTCGATCCTAAGCAAGGCCAGCTGAAATTGCCGGTAAAATATGAGACCTCTTCGTCCACCGGCAAGGGTCGGATTAATCTTATATTGCCGAATAAAACCTTGCAATATCAAGTTGCTTACGATGTTAAAAATTAGCGTTGAATGAGGTTTTATCTATAGCGATAATTTTACATTTGATGAAATCTTTTATTTCATTATTTGTTATTTGAAAGCCAGGTTCGATTTGTCCAGTCTGGAACTCATTACCTAACGCGTATTAGCGTCCTGCCCCAATCGGGTGACGGGAATAATGAGAACCTGCTGAGTGACAAATTATGGATAAGCGTAAAGTAGCTATTATCGGGGGTTCCGGTTTTATCGGAACACGCCTGGCGAAACGTCTCAGTAAGCGCGATGATCTGACATTGGTCATCGTCGATAAGCAACCCAGTGCACATTTTCCATCCCTTTATCAGTATGGCGATGTGACGCAACCCCAGACCTTGCAAGAACCGCTGGCGGGCTGCGACGCCATCATTAATCTGGCGGCGGAGCATCAGGACAATGTCGATCCTATTTCGCTCTATTATCAGGTTAATGTCGAAGGCGCGCGCCATGTCTGCATGACCGCCTCCGCCCTGAATATCCGTCAAATCATTTTCACCTCCTCGGTCGCTGTTTACGGCTTCGTCAAACAGGAGACCGGCGAAGAAGGACGTTTCGAGCCTTTCAACCATTACGGCAAATCCAAGCTTGAGGCGGAATACGTTTATGAAGCCTGGCGCAAGGCCGATGAGGAAAATCGGTTGACTATCATCCGCCCAACGGTGGTATTCGGCGAAGGCAACCGTGGCAACGTGTATAACCTGTTCCGTCAGATCGCCAGCGGACGTTTCGTGATGATTGGCAGCGGCAATAATATGAAGTCGATGGCCTACGTTGAAAATATTGCCGCGCGGCTGGAATATGCGCTGGATCAACAGTCAAGTTATCAGGTCAGCAACTACGTCGATAAACCGGACTTTACGATGAATCAATTGGTTGACGTAATTTCCTCTTCATTGGGGAGAGAAAATAAGACGATTCGCATTCCTTATGCCGTAGGCATATGCGGCGCAACCGCATTGGATGTTGTGAGTAAAATAAGTCGCAAAAAATTCCCAATCAGTCGCGTCAGAGTACAGAAATTCTGCGCCAGAACGCAGTTTAAAAGTAATGTGAAAAATAATTTCGTGGCGCCTGTTGAACTTGATTCGGCAATCGAAAGAACCATTAAACATGAGTTTTCTGATAGATAACTTAATCGCACGCTGACGTTATTTGATTATTCCGCCGACAAGCGGATAAATCTGTATTTTTCAGGATAAATTCATGCTGACTTATATCCTGGCAGGATCAATTTTGTTTTTGTTAATAGCGCATTGGGAGCTGTAACTCAAGGGCGGTAGCGTGCTTATTCGCTGGAGGAACGATGTTATATCAACTGAGCGTGATATTTGTGCTGGCGGTCGCGTGGATCCTTATTGCCCGCCGGGTCGCCTTGACGGTGGGATTAGTGGATAAGCCCAATGCGCGCAAGCAACATCTGGGACATATTCCGTTGGTCGGCGGCATCGCCGTGTACCTGACGCTGATGCTGATGACGCTGTGGCAACCCGACTGGCTGCCCGACAACACCGTCTACCTGCTGTGCATCACGGCGCTGGTGGTGTTGGGCGTACTGGATGACCGCTTTGATCTGCCCGTGGCGCCGCGCGTCATGGTGCAGGGAGGGATCGCGCTGGCGATGATGCTGGCGGCAGGGATGCAGCTTTCCTCATTGGGCCATGCCTGGGGCCATCAGGAAGTGATGCTCGGTTATGGCGCGTTGCTGCTCACGCCGCTGGCGGTATGGGGGGCGATCAACGCCTACAACATGGTGGATGGCATCGACGGGCAACTGGGCGCCTTGTCCTGCGTGACCTTTGTTGCGCTGGCCATCGTGTTCGGACTGGGTGGCCGGGAAGATCTGGCGCTGTGGTGCCTGGGCATGATCGTCGCGCTGGCGGCTTATCTGCTGTTCAACCTGAGCTTGTTCGGCGCGCGTAACAAAATCTTTATGGGGGACGCCGGCAGCATGGTGATCGGCTTCAGCGTGCTGTGGCTGGTATTGCTGGCGACGCAGGGGCAGCAGGCGGTAATGCGCCCGGTCACCGCGCTGTGGCTGATCGCCATTCCGCTGATGGACATGGTGACCGTGATGGTGCGCCGCCTGTTGCGCCGCCAAAGCCCCTTCAAAGCGGGCCGCGATCATTTGCACCATATTCTGATGCGTCGCGGGCTCAATGCGCGTCAGGCACTGGCGATGAGCACCATGCTGGCGGTGACGCTGGCCTGCATCGGCATTTGCAGTGAAGTGTTGCAGCTGCAGGAAAGCCTGATGCTGGTGGCGTTTCTGTTCTGTTTTTGCGGTTATTTCGCCATGTTGCGCGAACCGCGTCAGGCGACGATGCTCAGCGATAATCCAACCGTCGGGCGTTAATCCTCTCACGGGCTGCGGCAGCAGCCCGTTTATCACGGTATTTCCATGAATTTTCATTTGCCTCTTTTGATGCCGTTGGCCTTCACCTCCGCGTTGTTGAGCGGTTGTACGGTGGTTCCCGGCTCACATTTACCGACCAGCGGAAAAGCCATCGTCGTGCAACAAGACGACGATTTCGATTTGAACAGCCAGGTACAGGTCTACCGCATGTCACCGATGCTGCTGCAGAAAATGCGGCGTATTGAACCGGTCGCCCAGCCGAATCCGGCACTGGATCAGCGGTTGCAGAGCTACCAATACCGTATCGGCGTTGGCGACGTGTTGAACGTCACCGTCTGGGATCATCCCGAGTTGACCACGCCGGCCGGGCAATATCGCAGCGCCAGCGACACCGGTAACTGGGTGCATGCGGATGGCACGATCTTTTACCCCTATATCGGGCGCGTGGCGGTGGTGGGCAAAACCGTCACCGAAGTACGCAGCCTGATCGCCGGCCGTCTGGCGCAGTATGTGGAAAGCCCGCAGGTGGATGTCAGCATTGCCGCGTTCCGCTCGCAGAAGGCTTATGTGACCGGTGAGGTGAAAACCTCCGGTCAGCAGGCGATCACCAACGTGCCGCTGACCATTCTGGATGCGATCAACGCCGCCGGCGGCCTGACGGACAATGCCGACTGGCGCAACGTGGTGCTGACCCATCAGGGCAAAGAGCGGGCCATCTCGCTGCAGGCGCTGATGCAGCGTGGCGACATCAGCCAGAACGCGCTGCTGCAGCCGGGCGACATCCTCTACATTCCGCGCAATGACAACTTGAAAGTGTTCGTGATGGGCGAGGTGGGCAAGCAAGCGACGCTGAAGATGGATCGCAGCGGCATGACCCTGACCGAAGCCCTCGGATCTTCCGAAGGGATCAGCCAGACGGTGGCGGATGCGACCGGGGTGTTCGTGATCCGGCCGAGCGGCGGCAATCCCCCGCAGCGGCTGGCGACGCTGTATCAGTTCGATCTCTCCGACGCCAGCGCGCTGGCGATGGGCGCTGAATTTCAGCTGCACCCTTACGACGTCGTGTACGTCACCGCGGCGCCTATCGCGCGCTGGAACCGTTTGATCAGCCAGCTGGTGCCGACCATCAGCAGTTTTAACGATCTCAGCGAGGCTACCTTGCGCGTGCGCAACTGGTAACTCCGCAGGGTGAATAAGGAACAGAAGATGAAAAACAATGCGCTGTCCGTGATGGTGGCCGAACAAGATGAAAAGCTGGAGTGGGAGCGTCTGGTAGGGCCGCTGTGGGATAACCGCTGGCGGATCGCCGTCGTGACCGGCGTGGCGGGTGCGCTGGGCGTCGCCTACGCCCTGTTGGCTACCCCGGTGTACCAGGCCACGGCGGTGGTGCAGGTGGAGAATCAGCTGTCCGGCGATTCGCTGCTGCGTGAAACGCTGGACAGTTCGCTGGGGCAAAATTCGGCGACGCAGGATGAGGTGACGCTGGTCAAGTCGCGCTACGTGCTCGGCAAAACGGTGGATGCCCTCGGCCTGACGGTGCGCGTCGAACCGGACTATTTCCCGGTATTCGGTAAAGGCTTTGCCCGACTGAGCGGTGAAAAGGCGCCGGTATTGGACATCGCCACGCTGACAACGCCGGCGGACATGCAGGGCGAAGCGCTGACGCTGACGGTGCGCGATGGGCAACATTATGAGCTGAGCCATGACGGCGCCAAATTGTTCAGTGGCGTGGTTGGGCAACCGGTGGCGCAGGGCGAGTGGGGCATGACCGTTTCGGCGCTGGACGCGGCGCCGGGCACCAGTTTCACCGTGGTGAAAGTCGCGCGTCAAGAAGCGGTGGACGATCTGCGTAAATACCTGGGCGTAGTGCCGAGCGGCAAAGACAGCGGCATCATGACGTTTACGCTGCCGAGCGAAGATCCGCAGCGCGCCGAGGCGGTGCTGAAGAACATCACCGATAACTACCTGCAGCAGAACGTGGATCGCAAAACGGAAGAGGCGCAGAGAATGCTGGCCTTCCTGCAGGAGCAGTTGCCGCAAACGCAAACCTCGCTCAACAACGCCGAAACCCAGCTCAACCAGTTCCGCCAGCAAAACGACTCGGTGGATCTGTCGCTGGAAGCCAAATCGGTGCTGGACACGCAGGTACAGCTCGAAGCCCAGCTCAACGAGCTGACCTTCAAAGAGGCGGAGATTTCCAAGCTTTATACCCGCGTGCACCCGGCTTACCGGGCGCTGCTGGAAAAGCGCGCCACGCTGGAGGCGGAAAAGGCGCGGCTCGGCAAACAGGTACAGACGCTGCCGAAAATGCAGCAGGAGATCCTGCGTCTCACCCGCGACGTGCAGGTGGATCAGCAGGTTTACATGCAACTGATGAACAAACAGCAGGAGCTGAGCATCAGCAAGGCCGGCACGGTGGGCAATATTCGCATCGTTGACGAGGCGGAAACCGCTATCCGACCGATTCAGCCGCAAAAGATGCTCATCGTGTTGTTGGCGTTGATATTGGGCGCTGCAGGCACCGCGGCCGTGGTGCTGCTGCGCACGGCCTTCCATCGCGGCATCAATGATATCGATACGCTGGAGAAGAGAGGCATCAACGTCTACGCCACCGTGCCGCTGTCGCCATGGCAGGCGAAACGCAATCGCGAACAACGCCTGCTGTTGCCCAAATCCGGCGGTCGTCGCCTGCCGATCCTGGCGGTGGCCGAGCCGGCGGATCTGTCGGTGGAGGCCATTCGCAGCCTGCGCACCAGCCTGCATTTCGCCATGCTGGAGGCCAAAAACAACATTTTGATGGTCTCCGGTGCCAGCCCGGAAAGCGGCAAGAGTTTTACCAGCACCAACCTGGCGGTGGTGGTGGCGCAGGCCGGGCAGCGGGTGCTGTTGATCGACGCGGATATGCGTAAAGGATTCTTGCATCGTTGGCTATCGGACGACGCTCATCAAGGGCTGTCCGACATGCTGGTGGGCAAAGTGACGACGGAACAGGCGGTGCGGAAAACCGCCATCGCCAATCTGGATTTCGTGCCACGTGGCCAGGTGCCGCCGAACCCGTCCGAGCTGCTGATGCATCGCCGTTTCGCCGATTTCCTGCGCTGGGCCGGGCAAAACTACGATCTGGTGCTGATCGATACGCCGCCGATTCTGGCGGTGACGGACGCGGCCATCGTCGGCAATCACGCCGGTACGTCACTGTTGGTGGTGCGTTTTGAGGTGAACACCGTCAAGCAGATCGAAACCAGCATGCGCCGTTTCGAACAGAATGGCGTGGCGATCAGAGGCGTAATCCTCAACGGCATCGTGAAGAGGGCGGCGACCGACATGAGCTATTACAACTTCGCCTATCCAAGCCATCGGGAAGATCGCCGGCAGGCAGAGGAATAAGCGGGTGAAGGCCATTATCACCAACGCCCTGTGGCTGATGCTGGAACGCGTTTCGCTCAGCCTGTCCGGCATCTTCGTTTCCATTTACGTTGCGCGCTATCTGGGGCCCGCCCAGTTTGGCGCTCTCAACTATCTATTGGCGACGATCGCCATCGTGGTGCCGCTGGTGCAGCTGGGCGCCGACAGCATCATTTTCAACCGCGTCGCCCGCCGCCAGCCGAGCGGCATTCGCCTGATGTTGGCTTCGATGCGTTTGCGCCGCCGGCTGTTCCTGGTGGTGGCGCTGCCGATGCTGATATGGAGCTATTTCAGCCAGCCGCCAGCCAGTCAACTGATGACGCTGTTACTGCTTATCAGCGCCTATTTCTCGATTCAGGACGTGTACAAGATTTATTACGATGCCCGCCTGCAGTCGAAACGCAATACGCTGCTCAACAACCTGGCGCTGCTGCTGTCGATCGGGCTGCGGCTGGCGCTGGTGAGCGCCGCGCTGCCGCTGGTGTGGTTCGCGGTACCCTACATCCTCAGCAGCGCCGTACCTTATCTGGCGCGCCTCTGGCTATTCCGTGGGGAAGCTGCGGCCACGCCGCGGGTTACGCCGCGCCAGGCCGGGCGCTATGGCCGTTATTTGCTGAAAGTGGGTCTGCCGTTGGCCATCTCCAGTCTGGCGATAGTGATTTATACCCGCATCGATCAAATCATGCTGGGCAATCTGGTCGGCGAGCAGGCGGTGGGCTGGTTCAGCGCCGCTACCACCCTCAGTCAGGGGTGGGTTTTTGTGCCGATGGCGCTGATCACCTCGTTGATGCCGGGTATTGCCAACTGTCGCGATCCGTTGGAGCAGGAGTACCGCATCCGGGTGCTGTATCTGGTGGTATTGGGCCTGTCGTTGCCGGTGCTGCTGGGGCTGTGGTGGTTCGCCCACCCGGCTATTGCGCTGCTGTATGGCGCCGCTTTTCAACCGGCCGCCGACATCCTGGCTATTTGTACGCTGACCTCGCTGTTCTCGGTGATGGGGACGGTTTCGTACCGCAGCATCGTGCTGTTCGCCGGTTATCGCTTTATCGCCATCAAGATGCCGTTGGTGGCTCTGATGAACGTGGCGATGAATCTGCTGCTGATCCCGCGTTACGGCCTGACCGGCGCTGCGGTGTCTACGCTACTGGCGGAATTCATTTCATTCTTCGTTCTGAACAGTTTATTCCGTGGCGGGAAAATTACCCGACTGCAGCTGACCTGTTTTTACTGCCTGCCGCGTCTTGTCAGCAAATTAAGGAGAGAGCATGTTAAACACCCTGGTTAAAAGCATTTCCAAGCGCCTGCCCGATGCCTGGCACCATCAGGTTAAATACGCGCTCTATTTCAAAAAACTGCCGCACTTGTCAAAACCGACCGGCTTCAGCGAAAAGATCATGCGCCGTAAAATTTATCCGCGCAGCATCTACACCACCTTGTCGGACAAATACAAGGTCCGTGAATTTATTGCCGGCCTGTGGGGCGAAGAGTATCTGGTGGAGCTGTATGCGCATGGCACTGAACTCAGCTACGACACGTTCAGGCAGTTGCCCGACGCCTTCGTGCTTAAGGCCAACCATGGCAGCGGCTATAACCGGTTGGTGTTCGACAAGCAACAGGTCAGCTACGCGGAATTGTACGATCTCAGCAGTGCGTGGATGCGCAGCAACTTTTACGAGCAGAGTCGCGAAAAGCATTATCTGGACATCGAACCCTGCATCATGGTGGAACGCATGTTGCTGGATGGTGAGCAGGTGCCGAACGATATCAAGTTTCATTGTTTCAACGATAACCATGAAATTCGCATGTTCATCCAGGTGGATTACCAGCGTTTCGGCACCCATCGGCGCGACATTTTTGATATCGACTGGAACCGCACCGAAATCCGCATCAGCTTGCCGAATGCCGACGAACCGATGCCGCGGCCTACGCGACTGGAAGAAATGACGCGCTTGGCTCGCCAGGTTGCGCAGCAGTTCTCTTATGTCCGCGTGGATTTCTACCAGGTCGGTGAGAAGGTCTATTTCGGTGAATTGACGTTTACGCCTGGTGCGGGGTTAAGCAAGCTTAAGCCGGAAAACATCGAGCAGGAATGGGGCAGTTATTTTACTGAGTAAACGCTTATGCAGAGAGTCGCCTCCAATTTTCACATGCATGCCAATGTCGGTTATAATCAGTCGCGGGATTTGGTCAATCAATCAATCATATTGACCTTCCTGTTGATCTTTTTCGTGAAAACTTTCCTGACCTCGGGATCGTTCAACAGCGAGCTGATTAATAAAACCGTGACGGGGCTTAATGCCCTGATGTTGCTCTATGTCGGCTATGCATTTTTCATCGCTACGATGGCGGAAAAAGCGGTTGCGGGTTTTTTGGTTCTGCTGTTTCTGGTTAATATCGCCACCGGACATGGTGATTACCTTTTTGGCGCGGTATTCAGCTCGGCGGTGATAATTTTATTCCGCCGCATCGAGATGGTGCGCGGCGCTGAAATGTTCGCTATCGCTTTTGTGGTTGCCGGGCTGTTGATGGTTGTCCCCTATACCTTTTACACCGAGGGATTTGTTTACCTTGATGAGCGCTATGGCAACAGATTAACGCTGGGTTTCGATAACCCGAACACCTTGGCGTATTACTCTTTTGCCTTGTTCGCCATGCTGCTGTGCCTGATCGACCATGCGAAATTAACGCGTGGAATGAAAAATATCGCCTCACTGGCGGTGTCGGCGTTAATTATCCCGGTGCTGATGTATTCCTATTCCCGCACCTGTTTTATGTTGGCGCTGTTGATGTTGTTGCTGTTTTGGCTGGCGCCGCTGCTGCGTTTTACCCCCAATAGAAAAGTCTGCATTGCGCTGACGTTGGCCATCATAGGCTTTCAGTTCGCCAGCGTTATACGCTGGGGGAACAATCCGGCATTGGACGCGCTGTTGAACCAGGCGTTGACCGGGCGCATTTGGTTCTCCTGGCAGATGTTTCAGGCGGTGGGGCTACCCAATCCGCTGTTCGGCATGAATATCGAACCCTATAAGCCGGTCGATTTTTTCTTCATCGCCATGTTTTATTCGGCTGGTGGGATCGCCTCTGTTGTCATGCTTTTTTGTTATTTTCACCTGTTGGGGAATATGCGCAGGCTGAGTCGATTCATGCGCTGGGTAGTGGTGGTTTTCCTGCTGACAACTTTTACGGAAACCTATTTTTTGGTCCCGGTATTTAACGTGTCGTTATTGCTGCTTTGCCGTGGAAAAGAAATGATAAATTCTAAGTTGGAGGGTTAAGAAATGGATTTCTCGATCGTGATCCCTATTTATAATAGTGCGCGTTACCTGCCTAAAACTCTGAAGCGGATTTTCAACGCTTGCCAAGGGTTCGACTATCAGGTGATTTTGGTTGATGATTGCTCTGACGAGGATGACATCAAATATATTCGCCAGATAGCGGCGACTAATAGCAACGTGATGCTGCATGAGAAAAAACAGAAGAGCAATGCGGCGGTATCGCGCAACCTGGGCGCCAATTTAGCGCAATCGGAGATCGTGTTTTTTCTCGATTCGGATGATTACTTCACTACCAACTATATTATTCGCCGCATGAAGAAGCATGAAGATCGCCATATTGATATTATCTTCGGTAATTATGCAGAGGTGAGCGGCGATTCGGTACGCGACTTCAACTTCCACTACAAATCCGGTTCTTCCGGCGAGGATTTTCTTTTTCTGGAAATGGGCGATATTCGGTCATCCACCATCAGCATGCGTAAAAAAAGCGATCGCCGCTTTTTATTTCCCGAGTTTCTCAACAAACATCAGGATTGGGGCTTTCTGGTCAACGCCACCAATTTGGGCGCGCAGGTGGCGCATGACGCCGGCGGCGGGGTGTTTCTCGACGTGGGGCGCTACGGACGCATGACGGCGAAGCTTAACCTGGAGGCCAGCGACCGTTTTATCAATACCTTCCTCAGCCCCAGCGATCGCCATATCAGCGGATTCGCCTGCAAGCACCTGCTGGCCTCGCTGTATTCGGAAAACGCCCAGGCGTTCAATTATTACTCGTCGCGCATCGTGCGGCACAGCCTGAGCGGCAAGTTCAAGATGATCAAATGGTATGGCGATTGTCTGACGCGGCTGGGGTTGTTCTCGGTTGGCGGCCGGCTGTTGCGCAATGTGCGCCAGGGATTCAGGAGATGATATGCAAGCACGCAAGGTAATCATCGTCATCGAAAATATGGCGGGCAAGGGCGGCACTGAACGGGTCGCCAGCGGTTTGGCCAATGCGCTGGCGCGTCTGCCGAATTACGAGGTGGCGGTGTTTTCGCTGTGTGGCGAACGGAGCTTCTTTCCGCTGGCGAGCAACGTCCGGCTACGCTGTGGCGGCGGCGATTCGCTGTTCTGGCCATGGCGGCTGGCGTTGGCACTGCGGCGTGAACGCGCGGATGTGATCATTACCGTTTCCATGGGAAAACTGTCGGTGGTGATGACGCCTTTTCTACGTTTGTTCTGTGCCCGCAGCCGGCTGTTATTGAGCGAACACGTCAGCTTTCACCAGTATCCGCGCGTATTTAAATGGTTGAAGTTGTTGGTTTACCGGTTGAGCGATCGCGTGATTTTCCTGACGCGGCAAGATAGCGACGCCATCGCGCGCTGGGTGGGCGCCGGGAAATGCCGGGTGATCGAGAACGTTTCGCCGTTCGGCGCACAGGCGCCGACGCCGGCGCTGCAGGAAAAGGTGGCGCTGGCGGTGGGGCGGTTGAGCAATCAGAAAGGCTTCGATCGTCTGATCGCGCTGTGGCGAGGGGTGGCGGCGCAGATGCCGGATTGGCGGCTGTTGATTATTGGCGACGGCCCTGAGCGCGACGCACTGCGGCGGCAGATTGAAGGCGCCGGGCTGGAGCAGCAGGTGAGCCTGCTGCCGGCCACCGCCGACGTGGCGGCCTATTATCGCCAGGCCAGCCTGTACGTGATGACGTCGCGCTATGAGGGGTTGCCGATGGTGCTGATCGAAGCCATGAGTTTCGGCCTGCCGCTGGTGGCCTACGACTGCAAGACCGGCCCGGCCGAGCTGATAGACAACGGCGTCAACGGCTATCTGGTGCCCGATGACGATGCCGCCGCCTTCAGCGAAGGCGTGCTCGAACTGATGCGCGATCCGGCTCTGCGCGATCGCTTTTCTGTCGCTGCGCTTGATAAGTCTCGCCGTTTTTCTCCCGAACGTATTTATCCCCAGTGGCAACAGCTCATTGAGTGAGGACCGAATGGAAAAGATATCCGTGATAATGCCCGCTTACAACGCGGCAAACTCAATCAAAGAATCGATTCTTGGTGTGCTGAACCAGCAATTTACCGACTATCACCTGTATGTGATCGATGATGCCTCCACCGACAACACCGCCGAGGTGGTGCGGCCGTTTATCCACGATCGCCTCACCTATATACGCAATGAGCATAACCAGGGCGTGGCGGAAACGCGCAACATCGGCATTGAGGCGGCGAGCGGGGATTATATCGCCTTCTGCGACAGTGATGACGTATGGCTCCCCAACAAGCTGTCGCGCCAGGCGAGCATTTTGCAAACCCGCCGCTATGACGTGGTGTGTTCCCATTATTACACCTTCGAAGACGATCTGAAGTTGATCAAAAACACCCGTGGTGCGGATGAGCTTATCGGCTATCAGGACATGTTGAAAAGCAACTGGATCGGCAATCTCACCGGCATCTATAACCAGAAGCGCATCGGTAAGGTGTATCAGCAAAAAGTGGGGCATGAGGACTATTTGATGTGGCTGGCGGTGCTGCAGAAGGCGCGTAACGGCCTGGCCTACTGTATTCCCGAACCGCTGGCCTGTTACCGATTGTCTACCCATTCGCTGTCGGGCAACAAAATCCGCGCTGCGGACTGGCAATGGCGGATTTACCGTCAGCATTTGGGGCTGTCGTACCAGAAATCCTGCTATTTGTTCGCCACCTATCTGTTCAATGCCGTAGTGAAAAGGAAATGACCATGAGGGGGATGTATCGGCGGGCGGCTCTGGGCTGTTGCGCCTTGTGGGGCGCAGCGGCTCTGGCGCAGAACTGCCAACCCAATCTGTTGACCAACCCCGGCTTTGAGCAGGGGCTCAGCGGCTGGCGAGCGCAGGGCGCGCAGGCCGACGGCGATACGCACAGTGGCAGGGGGAGTCTGCGTTATGACAATGCAGATGTAGCGCAATACCGTACCTTCAACCAGGCGCTGCAGGTTGTGCCCGGACAGACGATAGATTTCGGCGTCTGGCTCAAGACTCGCGGCGTACGCGGGCAAAGCCGCGACGGCGGCGCTGGGGTTTATCTGCAGAGCTTTGATGCGCAGGGGCGCTTTCTGGAAGGCAGCTATCCGGCTGGGGTGACCGGCGACAGCGGCTGGCGGCAGGTGAACGCCAGCTATACCGTGCCGCCGCAGGCGGCGCGAATCACTTTTGGCGTTTATCTGCGTAAGGGGAGCACCGGTACCGCCTGGTTTGACGACGCCTATGCCTGTGCTCGAGCGTCTATGCCGGCGTTGTATCAGCTCGGCGCGTCGGCGCAGGGGAAAGTTGACACGCTGGTCGTCACTTCGCAACCGCAGCATTTGCAGGTCGACAGCGAATTGCTCAATGCCGAGGGGCAGGTTGTTCACAGTAGCCGCGACCGTTATCAGGTTGAAGGACAACGCCGTATCGAATACCAACCGCCGGCCGGCCTGGCCCAGGGTGAATACCGCCTGCGTCAGCAGGTTACCGGTCCACAATCCCGCCAGGCTCAGGGCAGCGAGCTGTCTTTTCGCGTCGGGCAGCCTGCGGCCAAAGTGGCGATCGACAGCGAAGGTTTTACCCTGCGCGACGGTCAACGGCTTTTCCCGTTGGGCATTTACGCCAACGTGGCTACCGATGAGCATTTGGCGCGCATCGCCTCGGCGGGATTCAACACGGTGCTGAACTATGATTACGGGGAAAAGAAAGATCCATACGCCTTTTTCCGCAACGCACGCAAGCGCGGGCTGTTGGTCATTTACTCCGTCAAAGATCAGTACCGCGGCAGCCGCTTCGCGCCGGCCGTCCGCGGTGGCGACTACGCGGCGCTGACTGCCTGGTACGTGCAGCGTTTGCGCTCTCAGCCCAACCTGCTTGCCTGGTACATCAACGATGAGCTGGGGCCGGAATATCTCGATAAAATCGAGGAAAAAAACCTGCAAATAAAGCGACTTGACGGCGATCATCCGACTTTCCAGGTGCTGAACAAAACCGGGGAGTTGGACGCTCACTTCAACAGCAGCGACATTTTGGCGACCGACCCTTATCCGGTGGGGAACGATAGCGATCTGACGCGCACCACGCGTTATACCGCACTGACGGTGCAGGCCGCCCGCCAGGCACGCGGGGCCTGGGTGGTGATGCAAATCATGGATCACGCCGCTTATGACGCCCGCCGCAAGCCACATCCGCCGTCAGAGGCGGAAATTCGCAATCAGGCCTGGCAGGCGCTGATCGGCGGCGCCAAGGGGCTGTTGTTTTATTCTTATACCGATCTGTTTTATAAGCGTAAAACCGGCCGCTTCGACCAACGGGAGTTTGACGCCACCTGGCGTGGCGTGGCTGCCGTGTCGCAGCAAATCGCCGCCTTCACCCCTTATCTGCTGACGGGAAAATCAACGCCGCTGGCGGGAAGCGACCCGCAAATGCCGGCGCGGATGTTTATTCTGGGCGATCGCGCCTTGCTGCTGGTAGCCAATCCTTACTATCGGGAGGGAAGCACCCGCTTGCGCCTTCCGGCAGGTTGGCGGCAGCAGGGAGAGGGCACGGAGGTCAAGCTGACGTTGCCCGCCGTGGGTACCGCGACGCTGTGGCTTCAACGCTGAAAGCGACGAGTCAGCATCACGCGGGAGGTTTCTCCCGCGTGAGATTGATGACAAACCTTATACCCTTGCCGGGTTGGCAGAGAGCACCAAATAAAAAACAAGGAAAATCAATTTATTGATTTTCGGCCGCTCACCACAAAGGGGGAAAAACCACGCTTTTTCCCCCTTTGTCAACAGTCTGACGCGGGAGGTTTCTCCCGCGTCCTACCCCCAAATACCTCGCCTTGCCTCCCGCCTGCCCACCTTTATTTCTATATTCTGTTTTACTCGTTTTAATTCAATCAATTAACTTAATCTTTCACACCTATACTTTGGTGGTATTTCTCAGCCGACGCGCGCGGCGCCTCCCGCTTTCTCTTGATCGCAATCAATTTGCCGCCGGTTGGCCGTCAGTAGGCTGGCGGCAGATTGAGCATGTCTTCTTATAACGACAAGAGCCTTCAGGAGCATTCCGGATGAGCAAATTTTTAGACCGTTTCCGCTATTTCAAGCAGTTGGCGGAGCCTTTTTCTGGCGATCACGGCCAGACCTTGAACACCAACCGCGACTGGGAAGACGGCTACCGCAGCCGTTGGCAGCACGACAAAGTGGTGCGTTCCACCCACGGCGTGAACTGCACCGGTTCCTGCAGTTGGAAGATTTACGTGAAGAATGGTCTGGTGACCTGGGAAACCCAGCAAACCGACTATCCGCGCACCCGGCCCGATCTGCCCAACCATGAACCGCGCGGCTGCCCGCGCGGCGCCAGCTACTCCTGGTACCTTTACAGCGCCAACCGGCTGAAATACCCGCTGATGCGCAAGCGCCTGCTCAAGCTGTGGCGCGAAGCGAAAGCGCAGCACAGCGATCCGGTCGAAGCCTGGGGCTCTATCGTCGGCGATGCGGAAAAAGCCAAAAGCTACAAGGTGGCGCGCGGCCGCGGCGGTTTCGTCCGCTCCAGCTGGCAGGAGGTCAATGAACTGATCGCCGCCGCCAACGTCTATACCACCAAAACCTTCGGCCCGGACCGCATTATCGGCTTCTCGCCGATCCCGGCGATGTCGATGGTGTCCTACGCCGCCGGCGCCCGCTACCTGTCGCTGATCGGCGGCGCCTGCCTGAGCTTCTACGACTGGTATTGCGATCTGCCGCCGGCTTCGCCGATGACCTGGGGCGAGCAGACCGACGTGCCGGAGTCTGCCGACTGGTATAACTCTTCTTACATTATCGCCTGGGGCTCCAACGTGCCGCAAACGCGTACCCCAGACGCCCACTTCTTTACCGAAGTGCGTTACAAGGGCACCAAAACCGTGGCGGTGACGCCGGACTATGCCGAAGTCGCCAAGCTGTGCGACCACTGGCTGAATCCGAAGCAGGGCACCGACAGCGCGATGGCGCTGGCGATGGGCCACGTGATGCTGAAAGAGTTCCATCTCGATCGCGAAGTCGGCTACTTCCGCGACTATGTGCGTCGTTATACCGACATGCCGATGCTGGTGCTGCTGGAGCCGCGTGAAGGCGGCCACTACGCCGCCGGCCGCCTGCTGCGCGCCGCCGATCTGGTGGACGGATTGGGCCAGGAAAACAATCCCGAATGGAAAACCGTCGCTATCGACAGCCGCAGCGGTGAGCTGGTGGCGCCGCAGGGCTCCATCGGTTTCCGCTGGGGCGAGAAGGGCAAGTGGAACCTGGAACAGCGCGAAGGCAAGGCGCAACAGGAAGTCGAGCTGCAGCTCAGCCTGTTGGGCAGGCATGACGACGTCGCCGAGGTGGGTTTCCCGTACTTCGGCGGCGCCGACAGCGAGCATTTCAACAGCGTGGCGCTGGACGAGATCCTGCTGCACAAGCTGCCGGTGAAACGCCTGCAGTTGGCGGACGGCAGCGAAGCGCTGGTGACCAGCGTGTACGATCTGACGTTGGCAAACTACGGCCTGGAGCGCGGACTGGGCGACGCCAACTGCGCCGCCGACTATGACGAGGTCAAGGCTTACAGCCCGGCCTGGGCTGAGCAGATCACCGGCGTATCGCGCCACAACATCATCCGCATTGCCCGCGAATTCGCGCAAAACGCCGAGAAGACCCACGGCCGTTCGATGATCATCGTCGGCGCCGGCGTCAACCACTGGTATCACATGGACATGACCTACCGCGGCCTGATCAATATGTTGATCTTCTGCGGTTGCGTCGGCCAGAGCGGTGGCGGCTGGGCGCACTACGTCGGCCAGGAAAAACTGCGGCCGCAAACCGGCTGGCTGCCGCTGGCGTTCGGCCTCGACTGGCAACGCCCGCCGCGCCACATGAACAGCACCTCGTTCTTCTACAACCATTCCAGCCAATGGCGTTATGAAACCGTCGGCGCCGATGAGCTGCTGTCGCCGCTGGCGGACAAGTCGCGCTTCGGCGGCAGCCTGATCGACTTCAACGTGCGCGCCGAGCGCATGGGCTGGCTGCCGTCGGCGCCGCAGCTGGGCGCTAACCCGCTGCGCCTGGCGGAGCAGGCCCGCGCGGCCGGTCAGTCGCCGGTCGAATTTACCGTCGACAGCCTGAAAAACGGCTCGCTGGGCTTTGCCGCCGAGCAGCCGGACAATCCGCAGAACTTCCCGCGCAACCTGTTCGTCTGGCGCTCCAACCTGCTGGGCTCTTCCGGCAAGGGTCATGAGTACATGCTCAAATACCTGTTGGGCACCGAAAACGGCATTCAGGGCAAAGATCTCGGCCAGCAGGGCGGCGTGAAGCCGCAGGAAGTGGAATGGCGCGAGCAGGGCGGCGAAGGCAAGCTGGATCTGGTGGTGACGCTCGATTTCCGCATGTCGAGCACCTGCCTGTATTCCGACGTGGTGCTGCCGACCGCCACCTGGTACGAAAAAGACGACATGAACACCTCCGACATGCACCCGTTCATTCATCCGCTGTCGGCGGCGGTCGATCCGGCCTGGGACTCGAAGAGCGACTGGGAGATCTACAAGGGCATCGCCAAAGCCTTCTCCGAGGCGTGCGTCGGCCATCTGGGCCAGGAAACCGACGTGGTGACCTTGCCTATTCAGCACGACTCCGCCGCCGAGCTGGCGCAGCCTTACGGCGTGCAGGACTGGAAGAAAGGCGAGTGCGAACTGATCCCCGGCAAAACCGCGCCGCACATCATTGCTGTGGAGCGCGATTACCCGGCCACCTACGAGCGTTTTACCTCCCTGGGGCCGTTGCTGGACAAACTGGGCAACGGCGGCAAGGGCATCAGCTGGAACACCCAGACCGAGGTCGATTTCCTCAAGCAGCTTAACTACGTCAAGGCCGACGGCCCGGCGGCGGGGCGGCCGAAGATCGAGAGCGCGATAGACGCGGCGGAAGTGATCCTGTCGCTGGCGCCGGAAACCAACGGCCAGGTGGCGGTGAAAGCCTGGGAAGCCCTGAGCAACGTCACCGGCCGCGATCACCGACATCTGGCGCTGAACAAGGAAGACGAGAAAATTCGCTTCCGCGACATTCAGGCGCAGCCGCGCAAAATCATCTCCAGCCCAACCTGGTCCGGCCTGGAAGACGAACACGTCTCCTATAACGCCTGCTACACCAACGTGCACGAGCTGATCCCGTGGCGCACGCTCAGCGGCCGCCAGCAGCTGTATCAGGACCACGAGTGGATGCGCGCCTTCGGCGAAAGCCTGCTGGCGTACAGGCCGCCGATCGATACCCACGCCGCCCAGCCGCTGCTCAACAGCAAGCCGAACGGCAACAAGGAGAAGGCGCTGAACTTCCTGACGCCGCACCAGAAGTGGGGTATCCACTCCACCTACAGCGACAACCTGCTGATGCTGACGCTGTCGCGCGGCGGGCCGATCGTCTGGCTGAGCGAAGACGACGCCAAAGATCTGGGCATCGCGGACAACGACTGGATCGAGGCCTTCAACGCCAACGGCGCGCTGACGGCGCGCGCGGTGGTCAGCCAGCGTATCCCGGCCGGCATGACCATGATGTACCACGCGCAGGAGCGCATCGTGAATCTGCCGGGCTCGGAGATCACCAGCCAACGCGGCGGCATCCACAACTCGGTGACCCGCGCCTGTCCGAAGCCGACCCACATGATCGGCGGCTATGCGCAGCTGGCCTACGGCTTCAACTACTACGGCACCGTCGGTTCCAACCGTGACGAGTTCGTGGTGGTGCGCAAGATGAACCGCATTGATTGGTTGGACGACGAAGGCAACGACTACGCGCAGGGCAGTCAGCAGGAGAACCACAAATGAAAATTCGTTCGCAAGTCGGCATGGTGCTGAATCTGGACAAGTGCATCGGTTGCCACACCTGTTCGGTCACCTGCAAGAACGTCTGGACCAGCCGCGAAGGCATGGAATACGCCTGGTTCAACAACGTGGAAAGCAAACCCGGCGTCGGCTATCCGCACGCCTGGGAAGATCAGGAAAAATGGAAGGGCGGCTGGATCCGTAAAATCAACGGCAAGCTGGAGCCGCGCATGGGCAGCCGCGTCGGCGTGCTGGCGAAAATCTTCGCCAACCCGGATGTGCCGGCGCTGGACGACTACTACGAGCCGTTCGATTACGACTACCAGCATCTGCACACCGCCAAACAGGGCAAGCACCAGCCGGTGGCGCGCCCGCGCTCGCTGATCACCGGCCAGCGCATGAACAAGATCGAAAGCGGCCCGAACTGGGAGGAGATCCTCGGCGGGGAATTTGAAAAACGTTCGCAGGACAAAAACTTCGACAACCTGCAGAAGGCGATGTACGGCCAGTTCGAAAACACCTTCATGATGTACCTGCCGCGCCTGTGCGAGCACTGCCTCAACCCGGCCTGCGTCGCCACCTGCCCGAGCGGGGCGATCTACAAGCGCGGCGAAGACGGCATCGTGCTGATCGACCAGGACAAGTGCCGCGGCTGGCGCATGTGCCTGACCGGCTGCCCGTACAAGAAAATCTACTTCAACTGGAAGAGCGGCAAGTCCGAGAAGTGCATCTTCTGCTACCCGCGCATCGAAGCCGGGCAGCCGACGGTCTGTTCGGAAACCTGCGTCGGCCGCATTCGCTACCTCGGTGTGCTGCTGTACGACGCCGATCGCATCGAGCAGGCGGCGGCGGTGGAGAACGACAAGGATCTGTACCAGAGCCAGCTCGATATCTTCCTCGATCCGCATGATCCGAAGGTGATTGCTCAGGCGCTGGCGGACGGCGTGCCGCAGGGCGTCATTGAAGCCGCTCAGCAGTCGCCGGTGTACAAAATGGCGATGGACTGGAAGCTGGCGCTGCCGCTGCATCCGGAATACCGCACGCTGCCGATGGTGTGGTACGTGCCGCCATTGTCGCCGATTCAGTCTGCCGCCGACGCCGGCGAGCTGGCGCACAGCGGCGTATTGCCGGACGTCGAGAGCCTGCGCATCCCGGTGCAGTATCTGGCGAACCTGCTGACCGCCGGCGATACCGAACCGGTACTGTTGGCGCTGAAGCGCATGCTGGCGATGCGCCATTACAAACGGGCGGAAACCGTCGACGGCGTGGTCGACACCAGCGCGCTGGAGCAGGTCGGTCTGAGCGAAGCGCAGGCGCAGGAAATGTATCGCTACCTGGCGATCGCCAACTATGAAGATCGCTTCGTGGTGCCGTCGAGCCACCGCGAGCTGGCGCGTGAAGCCTTCCCGGAAAGCAAAGGCTGTGGCTTCAGCTTCGGCGACGGTTGCCACGGCAGCGACGGCAAGTTCAACCTGTTCAACAGCCGCCGTATCGACGCCATCGACGTGAGCGCGAGAAGCGCGCGGCCGGAGGACGCCTCATGATCAGCCTGAAAGTGATCGCCCGCCTGCTGGATTACCCGGAGCAGGCGCTGTTTGACCATCAGCAGGCGCTGATCGAAGCATTGGAGCCGGCCAGCGAGCTGGATCTGCACCACAGCGCGCAGCTGATTCTGTTTATCCGCCGCCTGTGCGCGCGCCCGTTGCTGGACGCGCAGGCCGACTATTGCGAACTGTTCGATCGCGGCCGCGCCACCTCGCTGCTGCTGTTTGAACACGTGCACGGCGAATCGCGCGATCGCGGCCAGGCGATGGTTGACCTGATGGCGCAGTACCGCGCCGCCGGGCTGGAGATCGACAGCCGCGAGCTGCCGGATTTCCTGCCGCTGTACCTGGAGTATTTGGCCAGCCGCAACGCGGCGCAGGCGCGCGAAGGGCTGCAGGACATCGCGCCGATCCTGGCGCTGCTGGGCGCGCGCTTGCAGCAGCGTGAAAGCCCGTATGCGGTGCTGTTCGATTTGCTGCTGGCGTTGTCCGGCAGCGAGGTGCAGGCGCAGGCGCTGGAGACGCAGGTGGCGCAAGAGGCGCGCGACGATACGCCGCAGGCGCTGGATGCGGTGTGGGAAGAGGAGCAGGTCAAGTTTCTCGGTGAACAGGGCTGCGCCTCCGCCCAGCAGACGGCGCACCAGCGGCGCTTCGCCGGCGCGGTGGCGCCACAGTATCTGGATCTGACGGATGCGTTAACCGGAACCAAAGGACGCTAATCATGCAATTTTTGAATCAGTTCTTCTTCGACATCTACCCTTATCTGGCCGGCGCGGTGTTCCTGATCGGCAGCTGGCTGCGCTACGACTACGGGCAATACAGCTGGCGCGCCGGCTCCAGCCAGATGCTGGATAAAAAAGGCATGCGGCTGGCGTCCAACCTGTTCCACATCGGCATTATCGGCATCTTCGCGGGCCATTTCCTCGGCATGCTGACGCCGCACTGGATGTATGAGGCCTTTCTGCCGATCGACGTGAAGCAAAAGCTGGCGATGATCGCCGGCGGCGCCTGCGGCCTGATGACGTTGATCGGCGGCGCGCTGTTGCTGAAGCGCCGGTTGACCAACCCGCGGGTGCGCGCCACCAGCAGCTTCGCCGACATCCTGATCCTGACGTTGCTGGTGGTGCAGGTGTGTCTCGGCCTGCTGACCATTCCGTTCTCCGCCCAGCATATGGACGGCAGCGAAATGATGAAGCTGGTGGCCTGGGCACAGGCGGTCGTGACCTTCCACGCCGGCGCCTCTGCGCACCTGGAAGGGGTGGCGCTTATCTTCAAGCTGCACATGGTGCTGGGCATGACGCTGTTCGTGCTGTTCCCGTTCTGCCGCCTGGTGCATATCTGGAGTGCGCCGGTAGAGTACCTGACCCGCCGTTACCAGCTGGTGCGCAACCGCCGCTGAGCCTGACCCCGCCGCCGCCGATCGCCAGCGGCGGCGCTATTCCGATAATTCCCCCGCCGTCTGCCCATTCTCGTCACCTTGTCGTAAACTCACTATCTCAGTTATGTTACGTTTATGCTTCCGCCGACGGACGTCGGCCTGTGGTAGCCGATAACAAGAGATACCGCCTTGATGAAAGGCATTTTGGGACATAAAAACCGGGGATGATCCGTGTGGCCTTCGCGCCGTACGGGAGAATCGCTTTATGGATAGTCAGGTTAATCAATAACAATAATGACCACACAATTACGCTCACCCGAGCTGCTGCCTCTGAAAATCATCGCCACCGGGGCCGCGTTGCCGTCTAACCGCGTGGCGTCCTCTGCGCTCGACGCTCGGCTGGGGAAACCGGCCGGCTACGTTGAAAAACGCTCGGGCATCGTTTACCGCTATCACGCCGCCGACGATGCCAGCCAGGCCGAACTCGCCGCCGCCGCGCTGCAAGACGCGCTGGCTCGCAGCGCCCTTCCGGCAGCCTCTATCGATCTGCTGATCTCTGCCTCGGCGATTTCGGTGCAGGCGCTGCCGTGCACCGCCGCGCACATTCTCAAGGTGGCGGGGCTGGCGCCGGGCACGCCGGGCTTCGACATCAACAGCAGCTGCGTCAGCTTTATCTCTGCGCTGCAGGTGGCGGCGGGGCTGCTGAACGCCGGGACGTACCGACGCATCGCCATCGTCTCGGCCGATCTCGCTTCACGCGGCATCGACTGGCAGCACGAAGAGTCGTCGCTGATCTTCGGCGACGGCGCCGCCTGCGCCATCGTGGAGCGCGGCGACGGCGCCAGCGGCATCCTCGCCAGCCTGGTGGAGACCTATCCCGCCGGCAGCGAACTGTGCGAAATCCGCGCCGGCGGCACGCGGCGCAACCCGCGCGCCGGCATGTGCGAGCAAGACTTCCTGTTTCATATGCAGGGCAAGCCGCTGTTCCGCCAGGCGTCGGCGCTGATTGAGGGTTACCTCGATCGGCTGTTGAGCGCCAGCGGCCTGACCCTGGCGCAGATCGCCACCGTGGTGCCGCATCAGGCCAGCCATTTGTCGCTCGAACATATGCGCAAGCGGCTGCATGTCTCCAGCGAGGCGCTGGTGGATATCTATCGCCACCACGGCAACCAGGTGGCGGCGTCCATCCCGACGGCGCTGCATGCCGCCGTGACCACCGGGCGCTTCAACCCCGGCCAGCCGGTGATGCTGATCGGCACCGCCGCCGGGCTGGCGCTGGCTGGCATGGTGTTGTTGCCATGAGGGTGCTGGTGACCGGGGCGACCAGCGGGCTGGGGCGCAACGCGGCGCAGTGGCTGCTGGAGGCCGGACATCAGGTGCGCGCCACCGGCCGCGATGAACGGGCCGGCGCAGCGTTGCGTCGGCTGGGCGCCGAGTTTTGCGCGCTCGATCTGGCGCAGGCCACGCCGCAGCAGTGTCGGCAGCTCGTCACCGACTGCGAGTGGGTGTGGCACTGTGCGGCCAAGTCTTCACCCTGGGGCGGCAAAGCGGAGTTTCACCGCATCAACGCCGCGGCGACGGACAAGCTGGCGGAGGCGGCGGGGCGCTGCGGCGTGCGGCGCTTTGTGCATATCTCCACGCCGGCAATCTACTTCGATTTTCAGCCGCATTACGATCTTGACGAAGGTTATCGTGCCCGTCGCTTCGCCAATCACTATGCCGCCAGCAAGTATGCGGCCGAACAACGCCTGTTGGCGCAGGCGAAGATCTACCCGCAAACCACCTACATTATGCTGCGGCCGCGCGGCTTGTTTGGCCCGCACGATCGGGTGATCGTGCCGCGGCTGTTGCAGCAGCTCGAACGCGATCGCGGCGTGCTGCGGCTGCCCGGCGGTGGGCAAGCGCTGCTGGACCTGACCTTCGCCCCCAACGTGGTGCACGCCATGGAGTTGGCCAGTCGGCAGCGCGGGTTGCCGTCCGGCGCCGTTTACAACATCACCAACCACCAGCCGCAGCAGCTGGCGGAGATGCTGGATGCGCTGCTGCGTCAGGAACTGGGGCTGCACTACCGGCTGCAGGCCGTGCCCTATCCGTTGCTGCATACGCTGGCCGGCGGCATGGAGCTGTGGGCGACGCTGAGCGGCAAGGAACCGCTGCTGACGCGCTACAGCGTGGCGGCGGTGCATTTTGACATGACGCTGAGCCAGACCCGTGCGATCGAAGAGCTGGGCTATCAGCCGCGTTATTCGATGGAAGAGGGCATTCGTCTGACCGGCGAGTGGCTGCGGCGGCAAGGAGGCATACAGCATGGCTAAGGTTACCGTTTTTGAAGTGGGCTATTGCACGCATATCGGCTGCATGGCGCTGCGCGGCGCCGGGTTCCGGGTGTGCAAATTCCCGGCGCGCGCCTATCTGCTGGAGGTGGGGGAGCGCCGCTGGCTGTGGGATACCGGCTACGCGCGTTATTTTCAGCAGCACACGCAGTCGGGGGTGTTCAGCCTGTATCGCCGGATGACGCCGGTCTATTTCGATCCCGCCGAGTCGTTGGCGCATCAGCTGCGCGAAGCCGGTTACGCCAAAGGGGATATTCAGGCGCTCATTGTCTCGCATTTTCACGCCGATCACATCGCCGGGCTGCAGGATTTCAGCCAACTTGACTTTATTTGCTCCGGCGAAGCCTGGCGGCAAACCCGCGGGCTGCGCGGTTTCGCGGCGCTGAAGCGCGCCTTTATTCCCGGCCTGATCCCGGCGGATTTCGAGAGCAACCTGCAGTTTATGGAAGCTTTTCCCTCGGTGGCGTTGCCTGCGCTGCTGGCGCCGTTCGAGCGCGGCTATGCGCTGCCGGGCAGCGAAGGGCAGATCGTGCTGGTGCCGCTGCCGGGGCATGCGGCCGGCCATATCGGCGCCTTTATTCTCACCGACGCCGGCTGGACGCTGTTGGCCAGCGACGCCGCCTGGTCGCCGCAGAGTTACCAGACGCTGCGCGGGCCTTCGCGCCTGGCCAATCTGGTGATGGACGACGCGGCGGCGTACATCCGCACGCTGGAGCGGCTCAACCAGCTGTGGGCGGGCGGCCAGGTCAACATTTTGCTGTGCCACGAGGGGGACCTGTGATCCCGTTCATGACCCTTTGGCACTATTTCCGCGCCCGGCGCCTGCGCTTTGGCGATCGTGCGGCGCTGGAGGCGCATCAGGCCCGGCAGCTCGCGGGCTTCGCCCGTCGGGTGCTGAGCAAGAGCCCCTATTTTCAACGCTTCAGTCGCCGGCCGTTCGCCGAATGGCCGCAGATGGACAAGGCGCTGATGATGGCGCAGTTCGACCGGATGAACACCGCCGGGCTGCAGCGCGATGCGGTGCTGGCCTGCGCGCAGCGCAGCGAGGCGGATCGCGATTTCACGCCGAAGATCGGGCGCTACAGCGTTGGATTGTCGTCCGGCACCTCCGGGCAGCGCGGCGTGTTTGTCGTCAGCCCGCGCGAACAGCAGGTGTGGGCCGGCGGCATGCTGGCGAAGATGCTGCCGGACGGTCTGTTGGCCGGCGAGCGCGTTGCGCTGTTTCTGCGGGCGGACAATAATCTCTATCACAGCGTGAACAACCGTTGGCTGAGCCTGGCGTTTTACGATCTGCTGGCGCCGTTCAGCGAGCATTTGCCCGCATTGGAACGGCAGGCGCCCAGCATCATCGTGGCCCCGGCGCAGGTGTTGCGCGCCTTGGCGCTGGCGGTGCTGGCCGGGCAGGTGAAGTTGCCGGTCAAAAAAGCGATCTCGGTGGCCGAGGTGCTGGAAGAGCAGGACCGCCGCCTGCTGCTGCAGGTATTTCCGGCGGTCGGCGAAGTGTATCAGGCCACCGAAGGATTTCTTGCCGCGACCTGCGCGCACGGTACGCTGCATCTGAACGAAGAGTTTTTGCATATCGAACCGCAGTGGATCGACGAACTGCGTTTTACGCCGTTGATCACCGACTTTACCCGCAGCACGCAGCCGATCGTGCGTTATCGGCTGGACGATGTACTGGTGTTGCGCAAGGAACCCTGCCCGTGCGGGCAGCCGACGCGGGCGATCGCCCGTATCGAGGGGCGGCGCGACGATCAACTGATGCTGCCCGATGCGCGGCGGCAACCGCAGGTGGTGTTCGCCGATGCCTGCAGCCGAACGATCGCCAATGCGTTGCCGCTGAGCAGCGATTATCGCCTGATCCAGCGCGGTGAACGGCGGTTGGAATTGATTGCCGATTGCAGCCAGTCTGAATTGGCGCACTGCCAGGCGCAGCTGATGGCGCTGTTCGCTCGCCAGGGCATCGCCACCGAGCGCCTCGAATGGCGGTTGACGGCGCAGGCGGTGCTGCCGCAGTTCGATCGCAAGCGGCGGCGCATCGTGCGCCAGGCGGAGGAGGCATGAAAAATACGCTGTTCAGACTAGGGCACATGTTGCTCGGCTGGGGGACGGTCGGGGTGGTGTATAGTCTGACCGATCGCCTGCAGGGGGCGGGAACCCTGTTGCCGCCGTCGGCGCTTGACCGGGCGATCCCGTTCAACCCGGCGGCCATATGGCTCTACCTGTCGTTCTTCCTCATCGTCCCGGCGGGCTATCTGCTGGCGCCGCTGCAGCGGATCACATGGCTGACGCGGGCGATGCAGCTCACCGCGCTGGGCGCCGGGGCGGTTTACCTGCTGTGGCCGACCACCATGGCCTATCCGCAGAACGATGGCGTCGGGATCAGCGCGCAGCTGCTGGCGGCGTTAACCCAGGTGGATTCGCCGCAGAACTGCCTGCCTTCGTTGCATATGGCGCTGACTGTGCTGGCGGTGTGGGCGCTGAGCGACGGCGAGCGCAAAGTGCGCACGGCGTTGTGGATGCTGTGGGGTGCGGCGATCGCGTTCTCGATTCTGCAACTGCGCCGCCATTTGTTTGTCGATTTGGCCGGCGGCGCGCTGCTGGCGCTGTTCGCCGGCTGGCTGGCCCTGCGTATGAACACCCTGCGCCGGCGCGTGGTTAAAGGAGAAATGGGATGAGCGATCTGGTGTTGCCGATAGTGTTCATGCTGTTCATCGTGGTGGCCGAGGCGGTGGCGCTGCAGTGGGGGCGTCGCGAGCCGGTCAACTGGCACGATCTGGTGTTCAACCTGAACTCCGGCCATATCATGTTGTGGCTGTTCCGCGGGTTGGAGATCACCTGTTACGGCTACGTGGCCGCGCATTTCAGCCTGGGGCTGGTGGACGCCTGGTCGCCGCTGTTGATGTGGCTGTTCGCTTTGCTGGCGTGGGACTTCGGTTTCTACTGGCTGCACCGTCTGCATCATCGTTTCCGCCTGCTGTGGGCGGTGCATGTGGTGCACCATCAGGGCGAGCATTTCAATCTGTCGCTGGGGGTGCGCAACTCCTGGTATTCGTCGCTGACGTCGATCCCGTTCTTTTTGCTGCTGGCGCTGGCGGGCGTGCCATTGTCGGTGTTCGTCGCGGTCTCGATTTTTCACTACAGCATTCAACTGTTTAACCACAATGCGCTGACGCCGAAGCTTGGCGTGCTGGAAAAAATCCTGGTCACGCCGGCGCATCACCGGGTGCATCACGTCAAGGACATGGCCTATTCCAATAAGAACTTCGGCGGCAGCTTTATCTTCTGGGACAAACTGTTCGGCACCTTCTGCCCGGCATTGCCGACCACGCCGTTCAGCTACGGCGTCAGCGGCGACAGGCCGTCCGCCAACCCGTTCTGGGCGAGCAATCTGCCGTTCCTGCGCTATTTCCGTCTGGCCTGGCGCCCGGCGCCGGGCCGGCCGCGCGACCGCCGTTCGGCGCTCAGCGTTTTCAGCGGCGCCATGCTGTTGTTCTCGCTGGTGGTCGGTTACGTCTACCAATACGGTTACGGCTACGGCGACATCAGCTGGCCGCAAATGGCGCTGCTGGCGCTGCTGGCGTTGGGCTCGGTGGCGCTGGGCGGCATGACGGAAGGGCGACCTTGGGCGAGCGCCGTCTGGTTGCTGGTCGCGCTGGGCATGCCGCTGCTGTTTATCGGCTATCTAGGTTGGCCGCAGCGCTATTGGCATATCGCCATGGCCGCCGTGGCGTTGCATGCCCTGTGCGTCGCATTGGGCTGGGGAAGAGTAGCCGCACCGGCCGCCGTGGAGGAACCGCATGGCTGAATCATTGCCGCCGCTGCGTTTTCCCGCCGATGGCGAACAGGCCTTCCACCGCGATCTTAAGCGCGCGGCCCACGCCTGTCTGGCGGGCGATCATCGCTATGCCGATGCCGCGCGATTGGCCAAGGCTGCGCTGTTGCTGGCGCTGTGCGCCGGGTTTTACGCGCTGAGTCTGCTGCAGCACCAGCCCTGGGCGTTTTTCCTCTGCTATTTCCTGTTCGTGGCCATGGGCATGCTGCTTAACGTCAACGTCAACCATGATGCTTCGCATAACGCCTTCTTGCGCGCGCCCTGGGCGAATCGCCTGGTGGGGCGACTGGTGACGCTGCCGCTGGGCGTCGATCCGGACTACTGGCGCACGCGGCATGTGGATTACCACCACGTTTACGCCAACGTCGAACACTACGATCTGGACACCGAAGAGAACGGTTTTTTCCGCCAGACGCCGTTCCAGCGCTGGCGACCGCATATGCGTTATCAGCATCTGTACTGGCCGCTGATCGCCGCGCTCTCCTTGCCCTACATCGCGTGGATTTTCGATTGGTCCGATCGGCTCGATAAAACGCCGCTGCGGGAAAAATGCGTGCTGGCGGGATGCGGCGGTTGGGCGCTGTTCGTGCTGAGCAAGCTCGCGCATCTGGCGCTGGTGCTGGTGGCTCCGCTGGTCGTGGGCCACCTGCACGGCATCGGCTGGGGCTGGGTGTTGCTGGCTTATGCGGTCGGCCAGATGTGCGCCTCGCTGCTGGTGGTGTTCCTGCTGCTGGGCACCCACTGGGCGCAGGCCGAGTTTTACCCGGCGCCGGCAGGTGACAGCATGCCGCAAGGCTGGTACCGGCACAATTTCGCCACCGCCTGCGACTGGCAACCTGAGCCGCGCTGGCTGGAGCACCTGACCGGCGGGCTGAACTATCACCTGACGCATCACCTGTTCCCCGGCTGGAATCATCGCCACTACCCGGCGTTGGCCGCGGCGCTGGCAGAGGTGGCGCAGCGGCACGGCATGGCGTACCGCTGCATCGGCTATCGCGAATTGCTGGCGCAGCAACAGCGCTTCTTGCGCCTTATGGGGCAGCCGTGAAACCGCTGCGTCCGTTAGCCTATCGGCGCGACGACAACGGGTTGCACCGCGCGCTGATGCAGGCCGCCCAGCATTATCTGGCGGCCAACGGCGATCACCGTTTCGCCGACGGCGGCATGCTGGCGAAGGTCGCGCTGCTGCTGGCGCTGTGCGGCCTGTGTTACGGGCTGAGCCTGCAGCAGCATAACGGCTGGGCGTTTTTCGCCTGCTATTTCGGTTTTATCTTTATCGGCATGTTCCTGACGGTGAACGTGGTGCACGACGCCTCGCACAACGCATTTTTCCGTCGCCCCTGGGCCAACCGCGGGTTGAACGCCCTGGTGAGCGTGCCGCTGGGGCTGGATCCCGACTGCTGGCGCGTGCGGCACGTGCTGTTCCATCATGCCCATAACAACATCGAACATTACGATCCCGACATCGACGCCAACGGTGTGCTGCGGCAAACGCCGTTCCAGCGCTGGCGGCCCTTTATGCGCGCGCAGCGTTACTATTGGCCGTTGGTGGCGGCGCTGACTTTTCCGTACTACATCTGGCTGTTCGATTGGCTGGACAGGGCGGGCCGCACCCGCGTGGCGGCGCGCATGGCGCAGCAGGGCGTGCGTGGCTGGATCGGGTTTCTGGCGGGGAAGGCGGCGCACCTGCTGCTGGCGCTGGCGATCCCGTGCTGGCTGCTGCCGCCGGCTATCGGCATCGGGCAAATCCTGCTGGTCTATTTGCTGAGCCAGATGCTTTCTTCACTGCTGTTCGTGATGCTCATCATCGGCACCCACTGGGCCAAGGCCAACTTCTACCAGGCGCCAGAACAAGGCGCAATGCCGCACGGCTGGTATCATCATGTGTTCGCCACTACCTTCGACTGGCTGACCCGGCCGCGCTGGCTGGGGTACTGGCTCGGCGGGGCGAACCTGCATTTGACGCATCATCTGTTCCCGCACTGGAGCCACCGCCATTACCCGGCGCTGAGCCGCATTATCGGCGAGGTGGCGCCGCGTTTCGGCATCGACTACCGCCTGCTGGAGTTGGAGGAGCTGTTGCGCCTGCAGCAGCGTTTCCTCAGCGCGATGGGGCGCAAGCCGCACTAGCGTTGCATGCGGGTTATGCGAGGCGTTACGCAGTTCACTAATTGAACGACATTTACCCTTCCAGTAGACTTTCCCCCGGTGAATCAACGACCACAGGAGGTGGAGTATGCGGAGTTTACCGATTCGGTTATCCAATGAAATCGACGACAGTTTGAACGATATTGCCCGGCGTCACGGGATGGCCAAAACCGACGTCATACGCCTGGCGTTTGCTTTGATGACGATTGCCGACCGTGAGTGGATGAAACAGGATGGTTCCCGCCTCGGTATCGTGCGTGAAAGCGACGAGGGGCTGGAGGCAGTCGCCGTGGTGGTGGGGATTTTTCCATGAAGCCGCAACATGAGCGCCCGCAGCTCGATGCTGAAAGGTTGTATTTGGATCCTTCGCTGGTCTTCGACGAAATGGAGCGGCTGCGCCTGGCGCGCCAGGTATTGTGCGGGATATTTGCGGTCAGCGTGGGCGTATTCGCCGCCCACGCATATTGGGACAAAAACGAAGCGCTCGGTCAAGTGTTCGAGCTGGTGAAGATCGGCGCCTTGCCGCTGGTCACGCTGGTGGTCTCTTTTTACTTTCCCAACAGCGCGTCCAGATAAGGCGCCGCGTTAATGCGACTTCATGCCCGCCGCAGTCATCAGCAGGCGGAACAGCGAGGCGACCACGAACAGCCCCAGCACGCTGGCGCTCCAGATGATCACCAGCCAACCGATGCGTTTCCACCAGGGCGCCGGAGCGGCGGCTGCCGTTTTATCTTGCATAGCGTCCTCCCTCCTCAGTGATAGCCGTGCTCATGGCTGATCTTGCCGCGGAACACGTAGTAGCTCCAGAAGGTGTAGACCAGGATGATCGGGATGATGAACAGCGCGCCCACCAGCATAAAGCCGAGGCTCTGCGGCGGCGCGGCGGCGTCCCACAGGCTGATGGCCGGCGGGATCAGGTGCGGCCAGATGCTGATGCCAAGCCCGCTCAGGCCGAGGAACACCAGCAACAGCGTCAGCATGAACGGCGAGTAGTGCGCGCCGCGTTTTACCCCGCGGTGAATACCCCAGGCGCTGAGCAGCACCAGCAGCGGCACCGGCAGCAGCCAGAACAGGTTCGGCAGCGTAAACCAGCGGGCGGCGATTTCCGGATGCGCGATCGGCGTCCAGATACTGACTGCGGCCAGCACCAGCAACAGGATCGCCAGCAGCGGCGTCGCCAGGTAATACATGCGCGCCTGCAGATCGCCGGCGGTTTTCATCACCAACCAGGTGCAACCGAGCAGGGCGTAGGTTACCACCAGCCCCAGCCCGCAGAACAGCGCGAACGGCGTCAGCCAGTCCAGCGCGCCGCCGGCGTAGGTGCGGCCTTCGACCGGGAAACCGTTGATCACGGCGCCCACCACTACCCCCTGGCTGAAGGTGGCGAAGAGAGAGCCCCAGATGAACGCTTTATCCCAGATATGGCGCTTCTGCGGCGTCGCCTTGAAGCGAAACTCGAAGGCCACGCCGCGGAAAATCAGCCCGATCAGCATCAGCGTCAGCGGGATCGCCAGCGCGTCGAGGATCACCGAGTAGGCCAGCGGGAAGGCACCGAACAGCGCCGCACCGCCCAGCACCAGCCAGGTCTCATTGCCGTCCCACACCGGGGCGACGGTGTTCATCATCAGATCGCGATCGCCGCTCTCTTTCACCCACGGAAACAGGATGCCGATGCCCAAATCGAAACCGTCCATCACCACATACATCATGGTGCTGAACACGATGATCACAAACCAAATCAGCGGAAGATCGATACCCATGTTCAGCTCCTGTCGTCCAGAGTGTCGTTGACCGCGGACAGCGGACGCGCCGGGCGGCCCTCGGTATTGTCTTCTTGGTGCTCATGCGGCTGCGGCCCTTTGCGGATCAGGCGCATCATGTAGGAGTAGCCCACGCCGAATACCGAGCAATAGACGATGATAAACGCCAGCAGGCTGATGCTCATGTGCAGATCGCCGTGCGCGGAGACCGCATCCTTGGTGCGCAGCAGGCCATACACCACCCACGGCTGGCGGCCGATCTCGGTGGTGAACCAGCCCGCCAGCAGCGCCAGCAGTCCGGATGGGCCCATCCACAGAATGAAGTACAGGAACGGGCGCGACTGATACAGCCCGCCGCGCCAGCGCAGCCACAGGCTCCACACCCCGGCCAGGATCATCAGCATGCCCAGCCCGACCATGATGCGGAACGACCAGAACACCACGGTGGAGTTGGGGCGATCTTCCGGCGGGAAGGATTTGAGCGCCGGCACCTGCTCGGTCAGGCTGTGCGTCAGGATCAGGCTGCCGAGGTAGGGCACTTCCAGCTTGAAGCGGGTCTCTTCACGCTGCATGTCCGGCCAACCGACCAGGATCAGCGGCGTGGCTTCGCCCGGCGGGTTTTCCCAGTGGCCCTCGATGGCGGCGATCTTCGCCGGCTGATGTTTCAGCGTATTCAGGCCGTGCGCATCGCCGATCAGCGCCTGCACCGGCGCGACGATCAGCGCCATCCACATCGCCATCGACAGCATCTTGCGCATCGCCGGCGTGTCGCGGCCGCGCAGCAGGTGCCAGGCGGCCGACGCGCCGACGAAGAACGCCGAGGAGAGGAAGGCGGCGGTGGACATATGCAGCAGGCGATACGGGAAGGACGGGTTGAAGATCACCTTCAGCCAGTCGACCGGCACCACCTGGCCGTTGATGATTTCGTGTCCCTGCGGGGTCTGCATCCAGCTGTTGGAGGCCAGGATCCAGAAGGTGGAGATCAGCGTGCCGAGCGCCACCATGCAGGTGGCGAAGAAATGCAGCCCTGGGCCGACGCGGTTCCAGCCGAACAGCATCACGCCGAGGAAACCGGCTTCGAGGAAGAAGGCGGTCAGCACTTCATAAGTCAGCAGCGGCCCGGTAATGCTGCCGGCGAACTCGGAGAAGAAGCTCCAGTTGGTGCCGAACTGGTAGGCCATCACCAACCCGGAAACCACGCCCATGCCGAAGTTAACGGCGAAAATCTTTGACCAGAAATGGTAAAGCTCACGATAGGCTTCATTGTGCGTTTTCAACCATAATCCCTCCAGCACCGCCAGATAGCTGGCTAAGCCGATGGTGATGGCGGGGAAGATGATATGGAAAGACACGGTGAAGGCGAACTGTATTCTGGCGAGTTCCAGTGCATCAAGACCCAGCATGGCGCCTCCTAGGGTTGAACATAAATTAACCTCTTGAGTATAGCTGTCATTTTTATGTGAAAAGCTTGGCGTGAAGTTAATCACGAAGTACAGTGACTATAATAGTGACAGTTATTTTACTTTTTCATATAACAGTTAATGGTTATGACCCGATACGAACAGCTTGCGCAGCAGATTAGAGAACAGATCCAGAACCGGGTGTGGCGGGCGGGCGACAAGCTGCCTTCGCTGCGCGAGAGCGGCAAACGCGCCGGATTAAGCTTGATGACGGTGGTGCAGTCTTACCAACTGCTGGAGAGCCAGGGGTGGATCGTCGCCCGGCCGCAGTCGGGTTACTACGTGGCGGCGCGCCCGCAGCCGCTGCCTCAGCCTTCGCGCGGCGAGAAACTGTTGCTGAGCGAGCAGGTGGACATCAACGCCTTTATTTTTGACGTGCTGCAGGCCTGCAAGGATCCGGACATCGTGCCTTTCGGTTCGGCCTTTCCCGACGCCACGCTGTTCGCCCAGCCGAAGCTGGCGCGGGCGCTGAGCAGCGTAGCGCGCAAATTCACGCCGCACAGTTCGCTGGCTAACCTGCCGCCGGGCAACGACGCGCTGCGGCGGCACATTGCCCAACGTTATGCGCTGAGCGGCATGCAGGTTGCGCCGGACGAAATCGTTATCACCGCCGGGGCGATGGAGTCGCTCAGCCTCAGCCTGCAGGCGGTGACCCAACCGGGCGACTATGTGGCGATCGAGTCGCCGGCGTTTTACGGCGCGCTGCAGGCGCTGGAACGGCTGCGGCTGAAGGCGGTGGCGATCGCCACCCATCCGCAGGACGGCATCGATCTGGACGCGTTGCAGCAGGCGGTGGAGCAGTATCCGATCAAAGCCTGCTGGCTGATGACCCACTTCCAGAACCCGCAGGGCGCCACCCTGCCGGAAGCCAACAAACAGCGTCTGGTGGCGCTGCTGCGCGAACGGCAGATCTCGCTGATCGAAGACGATGTCTACGGCGAGCTGTACTTCAGCGCCGAACGGCCGCTGCCGGCCAAGGCGCTCGACAGCGGCGGCCAGATCCTGCACTGCTCGTCGTTTTCCAAATGCCTGGCGCCGGGCTTTCGCGTCGGCTGGGTGGCGGCGGGGCGTTATGCGCAGCAGATCCAGCGTTTGCAACTGATGAGCACCGTTTCCACCAGCGTGCCGACCCAGATGGCGCTGGCGGATTATCTGCTGCACGGCGGCTACGACACCCACCTGCGGCGGTTGCGCCGCCTGCTGGCCCAGCGCCAAAGCGCGATGCGTCAGGCGATTGCCCACCATTTCCCGCCGACGGTGAAGGTCAGCCAGCCCGACGGCGGTTACTTCCTGTGGCTGGAGCTGGAACCGGCGCTGTCGTCGATGGAGCTGTACCGGCGGGCCCTTTCCCGGGGTATCAGCATCGCGCCGGGGCGCATGTTTACTACCGGCGACCATTTCAACCACTGCTTCCGTCTCAACGCCTCTTTTGAATGGAATGATCGCTTTGAAGAGGCGATCAAAACCTTAGCCAAACTTATCCGGGGGCTGGCGGCGGCCGGTTGAGCCGCGTTTTTCACGCCGCTTCGCCCCAGAAAAATTCATAATGCTTTTTTCGGCAATGGAATGCCGGTTTCGTTGTTAGACAGCCCTCCAGCCGCCCATTACTCTGCGATAAATTTTGTCACATTTTTATCAACGGGTAGACGAGGGGCAGTGGGTGAGTAGAATAAAAAACAAGCTAAACAAACTGTTGCGTTATCGGTTGACGCCGCTGGCGTTGATCTGCGCGCTGGGATTGAGCGCCGGCGCGCAGGCGGAAACGCTGGCCGAAGGCATCACGCCGGCCAGCGACGCCAGCCGGGTGCCGGCCGCCGCCAAGCTGCGCAAAGACACCGTGGTGGCGGGCATCTCGGAACCGCAGGGGATTTTCAACCCGTATCTGTTCACCAACGGCTGGGACGAGAACGTGACCGACGTGATTTTCAGCCGCCTGATCGGCCTGGACAGCCAGGGCAAGCCGGAAGGGCGTCTGGCGGAGTCCTGGCAGGTCAGCCCCGATAATCTGACCTACACCATCAAGCTGCGGCCGAATCTGGTCTACAGCGACGGCTCGCCGCTGAAGGCTGACGATATCGCCTTTACCCTGACGCTGTTGCACGATCCGGCCTATGACGGCGACACTGACATCACGCCGGCGCACATTCAGGGCGGCGCCGAGTATAAAAACGGCACCGCCGCCGGCATCAGCGGCCTGAAGGTGATCGACGATCGCACCATTCAGATCGTCACCACGCAACCGGGCGCCACCACGCTGCAACTGATCGGCGGCCCGGTGCTGTCGCGGGCTTACTACGGCAAAGACTATCAGCGGGGCAAGCTCGACGGCGTGCGCGCCTTGAACGCCAAACCGCTCGGCAACGGCCCCTATATTTACGACAAGTACGTGCCGGGGCAGGAGATCCGCTTCCACGCCAACCCGAACTTCTACCTCGGTACGCCGCCGATGGCGCGCTTTATCTACCGCGTCACCAACCCGGCCACCAACTTCCAGCTGTTCCAGACCGGTGAGACCGACTACGACGCCTTTACCGCCAAGCCGGACGATATCGAACAGCTCAAGCTGCTCGGCTTCGCCAATATCAACCTTTACAGCTCAAGCGATTACAGCCGCATCGACTTCAACCTCAAGCGTCCGGCGCTGCAGGACAAGCGGGTGCGCCAGGCGTTGATTTACGGCCTGGATCGGCAAAAGCTGATCGCCGTGGTGTATCAGGGTTACGGCAAAGTCGCCAACCAGCCGATTTCGCCGATCTCCTGGGCCTATGACGCGAACGGCATCAATCCTTACGCTTACGATCTCGATAAAGCCAAAAAGCTGTTGGACGAGGCCGGTTGGCAGGTGGGGGCGGACGGCATCCGGCAGAAAGACGGTAAAAAGCTGGAGCTGACGCTGCTGGTGACCAAAAAGCTGATCAACGACGCGCTGGTGCCGATCGCCAAGGATAACTACCGCCGGCTCGGCGTGGTGCTGAAACCGCAGGTATTGGATTTCAACGCGCTGCTGGCGCAGCGCAAGGCGGGCAATTACGACCTGGCGTCTCTCAGCACCAGCACGCTGAACGATCCGCACGACGGCGTACGCGACTTCATCAGCCGCGAGAGCGAGACCGGCTACCACAACCCGCAGGTGGACGCGCTGATCGCCAAAGCCAATGCCACGCTGGATATCGCGCAGCGCAAGCCGCTGTACCATCAGCTGTATCAGGCGCTGTCCGACGATCCGCCGGTGATCCTGCTCGGCAACCGCGAAATTTTGAGCGCCAGCAGCGCGCGCGTCACCGGCTTTAAACCGGATATCTACAACGGATTGGTCGGCAGCCTGCCGAACGTCAAACCGGCGCCGTAACGCCCTGACGCCGCCGCGCCATTACGGGCGGTGGCGATGGAACCCGCGATGAGAAATTTTATCCTGCGCCGTCTGCTGCAGACGATCCCGATGCTGCTGTTGGCTTCCTTGCTGATTTTTTGCATTTTCGCCCTGGCGCCCGGCGATTTTATCGACGGCAACATCAATCTGACCGCGCAACGCGCCGCCGAGCTGCGGGCGCTGTACGGGCTGGATCAGCCGTTGTTCAGCCGCTATCTGCACTGGCTTGGCCGGCTGCTGCAGGGCGACCTCGGCTTTTCACTGCAGTACCAGATCCCGGTCAGCACGCTGCTGAACCAATACATCTGGAACTCGTTCCTGCTGGCGGCGGTGGCGATGGTGTTGTATTGGGGCATCGCGCTGGCGGTGGGAGTGATCTCGGCGATGAAACCCTATTCGCTGTTCGATCATCTGATCACCGTGGCGGTGTTCGCCGCCATGTCGTTTCCGACGTTCTTCCTGTGCCTGTTGCTGATCAAATGGTTCGCCGTCGATCTGCACTGGCTGCCGGCGGGCGGCATGCTGCGTACCGGCAGCGAGGCGAGCGGGCTGGCCTGGGCGCTGGAGGTGGCGGCGCACCTGCTGTTGCCGGTGCTGGCGCTGGTGATGCTGCAGGCCGGCAGCCTGACGCGCTATTTCCGCGCCAGCATGCTGGAGGTGATCCGCATGGACTATATTCGCACCGCGCGCGCCAAAGGGCTCAGGGAGAAAACGGTGATCCTCAAACACGCGCTGCGCAATGCGCTATTGCCGATCATCACCCTGCTGGGGTTCGAGCTGCCTGGATTGTTCTCCGGCGCGCTGATCACCGAAAAAATCTTCAACTGGCCGGGCGCCGGACACATCCATATCGATTCGCTGGCGGCGCGTGATTACCCGGTATTGATGGGGTTCACGCTGTTTCTGGCCGCCTTGACCATTCTCGGCAATCTGCTGGCGGACATTCTGTACGCCTACGCCGATCCACGCATTCGCTTGAGGTAACACGATGTTGGCTACGTTGTTTTTCGGCCGCCGTCGCCGCTGGCGCCAGGCGCAACTGCCGGCGCTGGCGCAACTGTCGCCACCGCCCGCGGCGCAGGCCTGGCGGCGGCTGCGCCGCCACCGGCCGGCGATGATTTCGCTGGCGTTGCTGGTGCTGTTGGCGTTGCTGTGCCTGATTGGGCCGTCGTTGTCGCCGTGGCGCGACGATGCCGGCGATGTGCTGAATATCAATCAGGCGCCGAGCGGCGCGCACTGGTTGGGCACCGACTTTCTCGGCCGCGATATCTGCACCCGGCTGCTGCTGGCGGGGCGAATATCGCTGACCATCGGCCTGGTGTCGATGCTGCTGTCGGTGACGCTGGGCTATGTGCTGGGGGCGTTCGCCGGTTATCTGGGGGGCGTGGCGGACCGGCTGATCATGCGCTTCGCCGATCTGCTGATGACCATTCCCGGCCTGCCGCTGTTGATCATCATGGGCGCGATGCTGACCGAACTCGACGTGTCGCCGGACTACCGCATCTACATGGTGATGATCATGCTTAGCCTGTTGGGATGGCCGTCATTGGCGCGGCTGGTGCGCGGCCAGATCCTGTCGCTGCGCGAGCGGGATTTCATGCTGGCCACCGAGGTGCTGGGTCTCTCCACTCGGCGACGCCTCTTCGGCCATCTGCTGCCCAACACCGTACCGATTCTGGTGGTGGTGGCTACCATGGCGGTGGCCAACGCCATTCTCAGCGAATCGGCGCTGAGTTACCTCGGGCTGGGCGTGGTGCCGCCGACGCCGTCGTGGGGCAACATGATGGACGCCGCCAACAGCCTGATCGACTTTCAGCGCCGGCCCTGGCTGTGGATGCCGCCCGGGCTGGCGATCTTCGTCACCGTGGTGGCGATCAATATCCTGGGCGACGGCCTGCGGGACGCGCTCGATCCGAAAATGAACGGAGTAACACGATGAGTCAACCTCTGGTGGCGTTCGACCGACTGTCGGTGTCGTTTCAGGGCGAGCAGGGGCCGGTGCGGGCGGTGCAGCAGGTCAGCCTGGAACTGCAGGCCGGGCAAACGCTGGGGATCGTCGGCGAATCGGGCTGCGGCAAAAGCGTGACCGCCATGGCGCTGATGGGGCTGTTGCCGCAGCCGCTGGCGCAGGTAGACGGCGGTGAGATTCGTTTTGAAGGACAAAACCTGCTGTCGCTGCGGGCGGCGCAGATGGCAGATTTGCGCGGCAACCGGCTGGCGATGATCTTTCAGGAGCCGATGAGCGCGCTCAATCCGGTGCTGACGCTCGGCGAACAGCTGCTGGAGCCGCTGATTCGTCATCTGGCCCTGTCGCCAAAAGCGGCCTGGCGTCAGGCGGTGCAACTGCTGGAGGAAGTGGGGTTGGCGCGCGCGGAGGTGCTGATGCGCTGCTACCCGCACCAGCTTTCCGGCGGCATGCTGCAGCGCGTGATGATCGCCATGGCGATAGGGTGCCGGCCGGCGCTGCTGATCGCCGATGAACCGACCACGGCGCTCGACGTCACGGTACAGGCGCAAATCCTGGCGTTGCTGCGCGAGCAGAGCCGGCGACACAATATGGCGATGATCTTGATCACCCACGATCTTGGGGTGATCGCACAAATGGCGGATCGGCTGGCGGTGATGTACGCCGGGCGCGTCGTCGAGCAGGGAACGACGCGGGAAGTGCTGGCCGAACCGCGGCACCCTTATACTCAGGGGCTGATCGCCTCGCGGCCGGTGCCGGGGCAGCGGCGTCGCCGTTTGTACTCCATTCCCGGCCAGGTGCCGGATCTGGCGCGGCTGCCTGAACACTGTGCGTTTGCCGAGCGTTGCGCGCAGGCCACCGCGCGCTGCCGCGACGGCATCCCGCCGTTGTACGGGACTCAGCAGCGCCAATCCGCCTGCTTCCTCAACGCCGGAGGGCGCCTGCATGTCGACTGAACCCCTGGTGGAAGTGAAAGGATTAAAGAAATATTTCCCGCTGCGCGACGGGCTGTTCGGGCGAACCACCGGCCAACTGAAGGCGGTGGACGACGTCAGCTTCAGCATTCGCAAGGGCCGCGTTTTCGGGCTGGTGGGCGAGTCCGGCAGCGGCAAAACCACAGTCGGCCGCACGCTGCTAGGCCTGCACGATAAAACCGCCGGTGAGGTGATGTTCAAAGGGCAGGTGCTGGATAGCCTCAGCAAAGACGCGCTGCGCGCCCTGCGGCCGAAAATGCAGCTGGTGTTTCAGGATCCGTACAGCTCGCTGAATCCGCGTCTGCGCGTGGGCGACGCCATCGGCGAAGCGCTGTTGCAGCATGGCCTGGCAAGCAAGGCGGAACTGCGCGAACGGGTGCTCGATACCCTGGCGATCTGCGGGCTGTCGCCGCAGCATTACGGGCGGTTTCCACATGAGTTTTCCGGCGGCCAGCGTCAGCGCGTCGGCATCGCGCGCGCGCTGATCCTGCAACCGGAATTTATCGTCGCCGATGAACCGATATCGGCGCTCGACGTGTCGATTCAGGCGCAGATCATCAATCTGTTTTCCGATTTGCAGGAAAGGCAGGGGGTGACGCTGCTGTTTATTTCGCACGATCTCGGCGTGGTGGAGCATCTGTGCCAGGACGTGGCGGTGATGTATCTGGGGCAGATCGTCGAGAGCGCCGACCGCGATTCGCTGTTTCGCCAACCGCTGCATCCCTACACGCAGGCCTTGTTGGCGGCGGTGCCGACGCTGGATGCGCACCGTTCGCCGGCGTGGGTGGCCGGGGGAGAAGCGCCCAATCCCGCCAACCCGCCGCGCGGCTGCCGTTTCCATCCCCGCTGTCCGCTGGCCACGGCGCAATGCCGTGAACAGGCGCCGCATCTGCGCAGCGTGGCGCCCGGTCATCAGGTGGCTTGCCACCTGGTCGGTTAGCGTCAGGACAGGTAGTGCTTCAACGCGCGCCCGGCCTGGTGGATTGCCGAATGCACCGCCGGGACGTGGGCGAGCGGGTTCAACAGGCCGTAGTCGTGGATCAGGCCGTTGTAGCGGGTGGCGGTGACCTCGACGCCGGCGGCGTCAAGCAGACGCGCGTAGGCTTCGCCCTCATCGCGCAGCACGTCCAGTTCGGCGGTCTGCACCAGCGCCGGCGGCAAGCCCCGCAGCTGTTCCGGCGTGGCGTTGAGCGGCGAGGCGTAGATCTCTTTGCGCTGCGCCTTATCGGGCGCATAGCTGTCCCAAAACCACTTCATCATGTTGCGGGTCAGGAAATGGCCTTCGGCGAACTGATGATAGGAATCGGTATCAAAGTGGGCGTGCGTGACGGGCCACAGCAGGATCTGGCAACGCAATGCCGGTATGCCTTTCTCTTTGGCCATCAGGCTGACCACCGCTGCCATATTGCCGCCGACGCTGTTGCCGACCACCGCCAGCCGTGAACCGTCGACGTTGATTTTTTCGCCGTACTCGGCCACCCATTCCGTGGCGGCGTAGGCCAGATTGATCGCCTGAGGATAATGCGCTTCCGGGGAGCGTGGGTAGTTGACGAATACCGCCGCCGCGCCGGAGCTGTAAACCAGATCGCGCACCAGCCGTTCATGGGTGGGAAAATCGCCCAGCACCCAACCGCCACCGTGAAAGAACATGAATACCGGCAGCTTCTCTTTGACCCTGGCCGGCCGCACCAACTGCAGCAGAATATCCTGGCCCTCAACGTGGATGGTTTTCTCGCTGATTTCCACCTCGCGCAGCGGCACCTCGACGCTGCGTTGCACGTCCTCCAAAACCTTGCGCGCTTCTTTGGGCTTCATCTGCTCCATGGGTTTACCGCCACCGGCATTCAGCGCGTCGAGAAACGCGCGGATGTCGTGTTGGGCGTGCGGCTGGCTGAGATCGACGGTTTTCTTGGGCATGGTGGCTCCTTGTGCGCAGAAGAGAAGGGGCGGTCAGGATCACAGTGTAGTCGCTGGCGTACAAAGCAGGAACCGCGGTCAGCGCGGCTCCTTTTTCGCGAGTATGGCGGGTGGCGCCTCTGCGTCGCTGCCGCGTTGCACCATGCTGGCGCGCCGCTGCACCCGATGGGGGCAAAAAGTGTGATAGCGAGCAAATTGGGGGAAATTATTTTTGCGAGCCCGATCAGAAATCCTGAAGTTTTTCGTAATTGAATAGGATTTCGCACGCAATGATGATTTTAGGCCTTATTTTTTAATTTATGCATTACCAATGCATAGAAAATGAATAAATATTCATTATAAGCCGTTGTTTTAACGTAAAAAATAGCCAAATCCGGCAAAAATCCCGTTTTGGCACGATAGCTGCTCTACACTCTTTATCAAACGACATGTATTTTAACTGCTCGTTAACATTTACTCCCCGCTCAGGGACCGGATATACGCCATAAATAGTGAAAAACCGATTTTATGTAACAGATTTGTTTCTAAATCAGCGGTAAGGGACAGCATTTTCTCCGCCGCGAAAGTCGGTTTTGAACAACGGTTTTTTTGCATTGTGGCGGTCTAACCGGGCTTGAGCGGCCCTTACAGTCAAAATTCAGCCTTTGCTGAGATTATGAGGTCACTATGGAACAGCCAATCGCAGTTACCCGCCAGTCTTTCGATGACTGGATGGTCCCGGTTTATGCCCCTGCCGATTTTATTCTGGTGCGTGGCGAAGGATCGCAGGTGTGGGATCAGCAGGGTAAGTCTTACATCGATTTCGCCGGCGGCATCGCGGTTAACGCGCTGGGCCATGCGCACCCGGCGGTCAAGGCGGCGCTGGTGGAACAGGCGGGCAAACTGTGGCATCTGGGCAATGGCTATACCAACGAACCGGTACTGCGTCTGGCCAAAAAACTGATCGACGCCACGTTCGCCGACAAGGTGTTCTTCTGTAATTCGGGGGCAGAAGCCAACGAGGCGGCGCTGAAACTGGCGCGTAAGCACGCGCACGATCAGCACGGCGCCGGTAAAGATCAGATTGTGGCGTTCAACAACGCGTTCCACGGCCGCACGCTGTTCACCGTCTCCGCCGGCGGCCAGCCGAAATATTCGCAGGATTTTGCGCCGCTGCCGGGCGGCATCACCCATACGCCGTATAACGATCTGGCCGCAGCGGCCGAGCTTATCAACGATCGCACCTGCGCGGTGATCGTCGAGCCTATTCAGGGTGAGGGCGGCGTGCTGCCGGCGGAGGCCAGTTTCCTGCAGGGGCTGCGTGAACTGTGCGATCGTCACAACGCGCTGCTGATCTTCGACGAAGTACAGACCGGCGTCGGCCGCACCGGCCATCTGTATGCCTACATGCAGTACGGCGTGGTGCCGGACGTGCTGACCACCGCCAAAGCGCTGGGCGGCGGCTTCCCGATCGGCGCGATGCTGACCACCGATGCGCTGGCGAAAACGCTGGGCGTCGGCACCCACGGCACCACCTACGGCGGCAACCCGCTGGCGACGGCGGTGGCGGGGGAAGTGTTCTCCATCATCAACACGCCGGAAGTGCTGGAAGGCGTCAAACAACGTCACCAGTGGTTCATCGACGGGTTGAACGATATCAACCGTCAGTACCCGATCTTCGCCGAGATCCGCGGCGGCGGTTTGCTGATCGGCTGCCAATTGAAGAAAGACTATGCTGGCAAAGCGAAGCAGATCACCCAACTGGCCAACGAAGAAGGCGTTATCGCGCTGATCGCCGGTCCGGACGTGGTGCGTTTCACGCCGTCGCTGATCATCCCTGAGCAGGATGTGAAAGAGGGGCTGGCGCGATTCGCGCGCGCCGTGGCGCGCATTTGCAGCTAATCAGCGGGCTGCGCCTTCACCGGCGCAGCCTGATTCAGAAGAGGTTCGCATTATGATGATTATTCGCCCTATAGAGCGTCGCGATCTGGCGGATTTACTGACGCTTGCCGGTAAATCCGGCATCGGTCTCACTTCACTGCCGCAGAATGAAGATACCTTGTCGGCGCGCATTGAGCGGGCGTTAAAAACCTGGCAAGGCGAACTTCCGCAAAGTGACCAGTGTTATTTGTTCGTGTTGGAAGACAGCGAGCGCCGGCAGGCGGTGGGGGTCTGCGCAATTGAAGTGGCCGTCGGCCTGGCGGAACCCTGGTACAGCTTCCGCGTTGGTACGCAGGTGCACGCCTCCAAACAGCTGAACGTCTATAAATCGGTGCCGACGCTGTTCCTCAGCAACGACCATACCGGCCATTCGGAGCTGTGTACGTTGTTCCTCGATCCGGATTATCGCCGCGGCGAGAACGGCAAGCTGCTGTCGAAGGTGCGTTTCCTGTTTATCGCCGCGTTCCGTGAACGCTTCTCCCGGCGTCTGATCGCCGAGATGCGCGGTTTCTCCGATGAAAACGGCCGTTCGCCGTTCTGGGAGAGCGTCGGTCACCGTTTCTTCTCCATCGAGTTCGCCAAGGCGGACTACCTGAGCGGCACCGGGCAAAAGGCGTTTATCGCCGAGCTGATGCCGAAACACCCGTTGTATGTCGATTTCCTGGCCGAAGATGCGCAGAAAGTGATTGGCGAAGTGCACCCGCAAACCCTGCCGGCGCGCCGCCTACTGGAGGCGGAAGGCCTGAGTTATCAGGGCTACGTCGATATCTTCGACGGCGGCCCGACGCTGGAAGCGGAGATCGACCATATCCGCGCGGTGAAGCAGAGCCGCCTGGTGAAAGTGGTGCTGGATGACACGCCGATGCGCGCCGATGCGCCGGTGCATCTGGTGGCCAACGACAACTATCAGAATTACCGCGCACTGTTGGTCAATGCCGATCTGTATGACGACCGCCTGCATATCAACGCCGCCACCGCCGCGGCGCTGGGCGTCGAACAGGGCAGCCTGGTGCGGGTGCTCCCCCTTATTGCACAGGAGAAAGCATGATGTCCCATCCTGCACTGTTGATTAACGGCGTCTGGCGGCAGGGCCGCGGCGCTGAGTTCGGCAAGGCCGATCCGGTCGGCAACCAGCCGCTGTGGCGCGCTAACGCCGCCGACGCCGATGACGTCGCCGCCGCCTGCGAAGCCGCGCGCGCCGCGTTCCCCGCCTGGGCGCGCACGCCGTTCGAGCAGCGCGAACAGCTGGTGACACGCTTCGCCGCCTTGCTGGAGGAACACAAGCAGTCGCTGGCGGAAACCATCAGCCGCGAGACCGGCAAGCCGCGTTGGGAAACGCTGACCGAAATTCAGGCGATGATCGGCAAGGTGGGCATTTCGCTGCAGGCCTATCAGGCGCGCACCGGTTTTAGCCAGACGGCGATGGCCGACGGCGCTTCGGTGTTGCGCCATCGTCCGCACGGCGTGCTGGCGGTATTCGGGCCTTATAACTTCCCCGGCCATCTGCCGAACGGCCATATCGTGCCGGCGCTGTTGGCCGGTAACTGCGTGGTGTTCAAGCCGAGCGAGCTGACGCCGTTGACCGCCGAGGAGACCCTGAAACTGTGGCTGCAGGCCGGTCTGCCGGACGGGGTGATCAATCTGGTGCAGGGCGGCCGGGAAACCGGCGAAGCCTTGGCGGCCAGTGCGGATATCGACGGTCTGCTGTTTACCGGCAGCGCCGGCACCGGCTATCACCTGCATCGCCAATTGGCGGGGCAGCCGGAGAAGATCCTGGCGCTGGAGATGGGCGGCAACAATGCGCTGATCGTCGACGGTTTCGAGGATCGCGACGCGGCGGTCAACCTGGCTATCCAGTCGGCATTTATCTCCGCCGGTCAACGCTGTACCTGTTCGCGTCGCATTCTGGTGAAGCAAGGGGCGGAAGGCGATGCCTTTATCGCGCGTTTGGTTCAGGTGGCGGGCGAACTGCGCGTCGGCCGTTGGGATGCCGAACCGCAGCCGTTCATGGGCGGGGTGGTGTCGGCTGCTGCGGCGGAAAACATGCTGAAAGCGCAGCAGCGCTTGCTGGCGCTGGGTGGCAAATCGCTGCTGGCCATGCGTCTGCTGGAACCGGGCAGCTCGTTGCTCAGCCCGGGGATCATCGATCTGACTGGCGTGGCCGGCGTGCCGGACGAAGAGTATTTCGGGCCGTTGACCACCATCGTGCGTTACCGCGATTTCGACGAGGCCCTGCGGCTCGCCAACCAGACGCGCTATGGCCTGTCGGTGGGACTGGTCTCGCCGCAGCGCGAGCTGTTCGAGCGGCTGTTGCTGGAAGCGCGCGCCGGCATCGTCAACTGGAACAAGCCGCTGACCGGGGCGTCCAGCGCGGCGCCGTTCGGCGGCGTGGGGGCCTCCGGCAACCATCGCCCAAGCGCCTTCTATGCGGCGGACTATTGCGCCTGGCCGATGGCTTCGCTGGAAAGCGAAAGCCTGTCGCTGCCGGCGACGCTATCGCCGGGCTTGTCGTTCCGTTAATCGTCTGCGGCGGCGCGATGGCGCTGCCGCACGCTATCCCCAGGGGATAAACATGTCAGGATATGAAGTCAATTTCGACGGTTTGGTGGGGCCGACGCACCACTATGCCGGGCTGTCGTTCGGCAACGAGGCGTCGACGCAGCATCAAAACAGCGTATCGAACCCGAAGCTGGCGGCGAAACAAGGTTTGCTGAAAATGAAGGCGCTGGCCGATCTCGGTTTCCAGCAAGGGGTCTTGCCGCCGCAGGAGCGGCCGCATTTGCCGATGCTGCGTCGCCTGGGTTTCAGCGGCAGCGATGAGGCGGTGCTGGCGCAGGCGATGCGTCAGTCGCCGCGCTTGCTGTCGGCACTCAGCTCGGCATCGTGCATGTGGACCGCCAATGCGGCCACAGTGTCGCCTTCAGCGGACAGCGCCGACGGCAAGGTGCACTTCACCGCCGCCAACCTGAACAACAAATTCCACCGCGCCATCGAAGCGGAAACCACCACTGCCGTATTGCGGGCGATGTTCAGCGACGATCGGCATTTCGCCCACCACGAGGCGCTGCCGCAGGTGGCGTTGTTCGGCGACGAAGGGGCGGCCAACCATAACCGTCTGGGCGGTGATTACGCTAAGCGCAGCGTGCAGGTGTTCGTCTATGGGCGTCAGGAGTTCGGCGGCGAAACGGCGCCGGCGCGTTACCCTGCGCGCCAGACGCGTGAAGCCGGCGAGGCGATCGCTCGCCTGCACCAGTTGGATGAACAGCATACGGTCTTCGTGCAGCAAAACCCGGCGGTGATCGATCAGGGCGTGTTCCATAACGACGTGATTGCGGTCAGCAACCAGAACGTGCTGTTCCATCATCAGCAGGCGTTTTACCGCCAGCAACAGGCGCTGGATGAAGTGCGCCGCAAGATGGCGACGCTGGACAGCGAGCTGGTAGCGATAGAAGTGCCGACAGAGCGCGTCTCGGTAGCGGACGCGGTGGCGACCTATCTGTTCAACAGCCAAATTCTTACCAAACCGAACGGCAAGATGATGATCGTCGTGCCGGAGGAGTCGCGTCAGCACGCCGGCGTGTGGCGTTACCTCAACGACATGGTCGGCAGCGGCGGCCCTATCGATGAAATCCGCGTGTTCGACCTGCGTGAAAGCATGCGCAACGGCGGCGGCCCTGCCTGCCTGCGGTTGCGGGTGGCGCTCAACGAACAAGAGTTGAGAGCGGTCAATCCGCGCGTGATGATGAACGATCGGCTGTTCGCAACGTTGAACGAGTGGGTCGATCGTCATTACCGCGATCGCCTGACGCAGGATGACCTGGCCGATCCGCTGCTGCTGCGCGAAGGGCGCGAGGCGCTGGATGCGTTGACGTCGATCCTCGGTCTCGGCGCCATTTATCCGTTCCAACGCTAAGGGAGGCAGCATGATCGATCTACTGCCCCTGACGCTGGAAGGGAACGAACCCGTCGAATGGCAAGGTGAAACACCGCAGCTGCGGTGGCGCTGGCAGGGGGAAGGGGTGCTGGAGCTTACGCCGCGACAGCCTTACCGCCAGGCGATGGTGATGTCGGCGGGCGTGCACGGCAATGAAACCGCGCCGATTGAACTGCTCAATCAACTGGTCGGCGATCTCCTTGCCGGCCGGTTGCCGCTGACGGTGCGACTGTTGGTGGTACTGGGCAACCCGGCGGCGATGCGGGCCGGCAAGCGTTATCTGCACAGCGATATGAACCGCATGTTCGGCGGCCGCTACCGCAACTTCGCCGCCAGCGGCGAAACCGTGCGCGCGCAGCAGTTGGAGCGTGCGCTCGCCGCCTTTTTCGATGGGGAGCAGGCGGCGCGTTTCCATTACGATTTGCACACCGCCATCCGTGAATCGCGTTTGCCACGTTTCGGCATTCTGCCCTTTCAGAAACGCCCGTACAGTGAGCCGATGTTGAAGCTGCTGGATGCCGCCGATCTGGATGCGTTGGTGGTACACAGTGCGCCGGGCGGGACTTTTAGCCATTACTCCAGCGAACATCTCAATGCGGCGAGCTGTACGCTCGAGCTGGGCAAGGCGCGGCCGTTCGGCAGCAACGATCTGCAGCAGTTCGCCGCCATCGATCGCGCTCTGCGGGCGGCGGTCAGCGAAGGGGCGCTGCCGACGCGTGCGGGCGCCGAGATTCGGGTTTTCCGTGTGATGCACTCGTTGATCAAGCACAGCGAAGATTTCAAACTGCATCTGGACGATGACACGGCCAACTTCACCGAACTGCAACCGGGCATGTTGCTGTGCGAGCAGCCGCAGGAGGACTATCGCGTGGGCCAGGAGGGGGCGTGGATACTGTTCCCTAACCCCAGCGTGGCGTTGGGCCTGCGTGCCGGTATGTTGTTGAGCGAAGTTTCCCGCTCTACGCTGTATTGATTTATCCACGGTGGCGCCGTCAGCGCGCCGCCGTTATTCCTTTCATTATTTTAATCTGCTATTTCCCGCTATTTTTATTCCCGTAAGGCGAATTTTATTCGTCACTAATCCGCGTCTTTATGCGAATGAATAGAAGGCAGTGTCGGGTCGTTATCTGAAAGCCTTAATTGCCTGATGAGTTTGTTAAGATAAAAATGTGAAATAAGTAACGTTTTTAATAACCATGCTAATCTTGTTGTTACTTTTGAATCGCGCAGAAAGCACGCAAAACGAAACCGATTTGCACCACTTTGGTGCTATGCACCGTTTTGGTTATAACTTATGTGATAAAAAATTCTTATATTCAATGAGTTGAGTGAATTCCTTATTGACACATTTAGTTACAAATAAACATGCTTTCTCCTCGTTGTTTCATGAACTTTTTGATTTTAAGTTTTGATTCATGATGCTAATGTCACATCACCCCTGCATTAGGGGAGCTCATAAAATACCAAAAGATAAAATCACAGCCCAAATTATAAATTGGGCGTGACGGGCAGGGTTCTAATTATAATATCTAGGAAAATAAATGATGAAACGCAGTGTATTAGCCTTAGCTGTCGCCCTCGGGGCGATCACCTCCTTCGCCAACGCGGCTGAAATCTACAATAAGGATGGCAATAAACTCGACCTGTACGGCCGCGTTAACGCCAAGCATTATTTCAGCGACAGTAAGTCCAACGACGGTGATATGACCTATGTTCGCCTGGGCTTCAAAGGCGAAACGCAAATCAATGACCAGTTGACCGGCTACGGCCAGTGGGAATACAACGTCCAGGCCAATCACGACGAAGCGCAGGGCACCGCCGGCACCAAAACGCGTCTGGGCTTCGCGGGGCTGAAATTCGGCAACTACGGTTCTTTCGACTACGGCCGTAACTACGGCGTGGTGTATGACGCCGAGGCTTACACCGACATGCTGCCGGAATTCGGCGGCGATTCCTACAGCTATACCGATAACTTTATGACCGCCCGTTCCAACGGTTTGGCCACCTACCGCAACCGTGATTTCTTCGGTTTGGTGGAGGGCCTGAACCTGGCGGTGCAGTATCAGGGTAAAAACGACGGTGACGGCCGCAGCGTGACCAAGCAAAACGGCGACGGTTACGGCCTGTCTCTGGACTACCAGGATATCGGCGGTTCCGGCATCGGCGTAGCGGCGGCGTTCTCCGATTCCAACCGCACCAGCGCTCAGAAAGCGCTGCAGTATGGCAAGGGTGACAGCGCTACCGCCTGGACCACCGCGGTGAAATACGACGCCAACCAGGTTTACCTGGCTGCGATGTATGCCGAAACCCGTAACATGACGCCGATCAGCGTCAACGGCACTTCCGGCTTCGCCAATAAAACGCAAAACTTCGAAGTTGTGGCTCAGTATCAATTCGAGAACGGCCTGCGTCCTTCCGTGGCCTACGTGCAGTCCAAAGGCAAGGATATCGAAGGGATCGGTGATGCCGACCTGGTGAAATACGTGGAAGTGGGGGCGACTTACTACTTCAACAAAAATATGTACACCTACGTCGATTATCAAATCAACCAGCTGAGCGACGATAACAAACTGAAACTGGCCAACGATGATATCGTTGCCGTCAGCCTGACGTATCGTTTCTAATTCTGCAATTTCATTACCTTCATCCTGTGTCGGGATTGGTAATCAGGCAGGGCGCAAGCCCTGCCTTTGTTTTATCGGGAGCTCAGCCTTTGGGCGCCAGCCCGATCAGTTCAATGGCGGAACGCAGCGCGACGAAACGTTGCTGATCCTGCTCACGCTCTATTTCGTCCACCAGCTGCGAAAGAATATTGCCGCCGGATACCTTTTTATGGTTTTGGATTAACTGCAACACTGCGTCGCCTAACGCCAGGCTGACGTCGCGCAGCAGAGTTTCATATTGCTCGTTCGAATGAGCCGATGCTGGCATGACCTTTCTCTGTCTCTCTCTTCTTCGGGAGCCGCAATTTAGCAAAACAGCGGCCTTATGCCTCAGAGGAAGACGAAGTTTCCGATGAAATCAGAAATTCCTCAGCATTGCGCGGGGAGGAGGTTAAAAATCCGAATATTCGCTGGCTGGCAACCAGAAGCCGTCGATAAACTCTTCCATGGGATAACAGCCGGCGTGTCGCAAGTTCTGTTCCTTCATCGCGACCAGGCATTGCGGCTCGTCGCGCAATATATCGACCACCATTTCACTGCAGCCGCCATCCAGATAACAGACAAACATCACCAATGCGTACATCGTCGCACGCCTCCTTCGTCGAGTTGCCTTGTCTGCAACAGTGTAGGTAGAAAAGCGCGATTTTTCAGCATCATTGCACGATAAGTCGCCATGGAAACGCCGCTGACGACACTTTCGGAATACTCTACCCGTTTCTGACGCCGTGAGCGGATGGCATATCCTTTTGTCGATGCTAAGCTTAACAAGCCTTATTTAAACGAATTACTGCAACCATCAAAAGGAGTGAATATGGGCTTGTTTAACTTCGTCAAAGAAGCGGGCGAAAAACTGTGGGATACAGTCACCGGCAATGCCTCCGCCGAAGATCAAAGCGCCAAACTCAAGGAGCATCTCGATAAGAGCGGCCTGCCGGGCACTGACAAAGTGAATGTGCAGGTGGTCGATGGTAAAGCCGTAGTGACCGGCGACGCCGTCAGCCAGGAGTTAAAAGAGAAGATCCTGGTGGCTATCGGCAACGTGGCGGGTATCAGCGGTGTGGAAGATAAGGTGGCGGTAGCGCAATCCGACGCCGAGAGCCGCTTCTATACCGTGAAGAAGGGCGATACGCTGAGCGCGATCTCTAAAGAGATGTATGGCAACGCCAATCTGTACAACAAGATTTTCGAAGCCAACAAGCCGATGCTGTCGAGCCCGGACAAGATTTATCCGGGGCAGGTGTTGCGTATCCCGCAATAACGCGTCGGTCTACCCTGGCCCGGTTACGTACCGGGCTTTTTTTTGTCCTCTGCAATCGGCGTCTCTTATTTCCCTGCGATCTCCATGCCAGTTACATCTCCCCTGTGTACTTGCTCGCTCACCGGCAGGCGCGGTGTTGACCCTGATGGGGAAAATTGATAGCGTCATCCCCCGGTTGAGGCCGGAGCGACCAAGTCAGCGACGTTGGCGCCTTATTCTGAGGGGATGTTTTGTCCCGCCAAACAGCAACGCAGCAGTTGAACGAGTGAAAATCGATTTAGTGAAACAAGAGCGTAACGCCTCAACGGATAAAAATTATCGAGAAACCTTGGGTGATGCGCAATTTGCGATCGTCGTGTTGGCGGTGGCGTCCTGCTCACTGATTATCTTTACGCTGGCGGTCACGCTGTGGGTGACCTGACGCGATTAACTAGGGGAGATAAAATGGAGCCTAATCTCCATGATGAAACCAAACTGCTGGCGATCATCGGCCTGTTGGTGTCCGTGCTGCTGGTGGTATCAATTCTCTTTGGCGTGACCTATTTCTCCGATCTCAGGCACGCGCATGACGATATAGACATCAAGAGCTGCTATATCAAAGCCCCCTGAACCGCGCGAACGTGCCTGCACGTCGCCGCTCTGCGGGGGAGCTGTCCTGTGTTAAGCTTGGGCGGTTACCCTTGGCGAATCGGCGCCATTCAGGAGGTCTTTGCGATGAGTCAGCCACGTCCTACGCTCTCTTCACCTTCACGCGAGTGCCCCGTCGTTGACGGCGTGCGCCAGATACAACGTATTGCCGTGCGTAACGCCGAAGTGGGGGGCATTCCGATCAACCGCGCGTTGCCAACCCGGGAGCGGCGCACCGTCGGCGCCTGGTGTTTTCTCGATCACGCCGGGCCGACGGTATTCAACGGCACTTCACCCGGCATGGATGTTGGGCCGCATCCGCACACCGGGCTGCAAACGTTCACCTGGATGATAGAAGGTGAGGTGCTGCACCGAGACAGCCTTGGCAGTGAGCAGGTGATTCGCCCGGGTCAGGTTAACCTGATGACCGCAGGGCACGGCATTGCGCATACGGAACAGTCGGTGGGTGAGCAACGGCGATTGCATGCTGCGCAATTATGGATCGCGCTGCCAGCCGAACATGCCGACATGGCGCCACGCTTCGATCATTATCCTGACTTGCCACAATGGCAGAATAACGGCGTGAATCATCGTCTGTTGGTCGGGGAATTTGGCGCGTATCGTTCACCGGTGTTCACTCTTTCGCCATTAATCGCCATTGATCTGGAATGGGAAGAAGCGGCAAGAATCGAATTGCCGTTGCGCGATGATTATGAAATCGGCTTTTTGCCCCTTATTGGTGCATTTGAACTTAATGATGAAACCTTTTCACCTGATGAATTCGCTTATTTGGGCATAAAGAATAACTCTATTGGGTTAAATGCACGGAAGGGGAGCCGGGGATTACTCATCGGTGGGGCGCCATTAAACGAAGAGATCCTTATCTGGTGGAATTTCGTTGGCCATACCAAGGCTGAAATTACTCGGGCTCAGCATGATTGGGAACAAGGCGCGCCGCGTTTCCCACCGGTTAGCGGTTATTCTGGTGAGCGCATGACCGCACCGCGCCTGCCCTGGAACGATGTTTGATAGCGTTAGGATATAATCGCCGCGATTATTCGGCTTATTTCGCTCTAATAAGGCGTAATTAATGTGATCGCGGCTCCAGCTTTACGACAATATAAGGTTTCTCGGCGGAAAAGTGATCTGGCGCATATAACGACAGTGAGAAGAAGTTTAGGATAATCCTCAGGAAGTCAGGTTGTCTCCCGTCAGTCAGATGTCAGTGAGGTCATTATGAGCCAGGTACTTTATCGTGCAAGATTGTCCCATGTCGTGGTTGCCACGGCGCTGTTTTGGGTCTCTGTCGCGGCATTGTTGGTCGCCGTATTAAACTAACCTCAAAAAATGACTCCTGCATAAACCCGCTTCGGCGGGTTTTTTTATCTCCGCCGATGGGGAGGCGAGCGAAGGTGTTTATAATTGATGGCATCTTCAATAAACGACTGGAACCATCATGAAGTTCTTTGCCGATATTTTGCTGCTGCTCATCGCAGCGCTCCATCTTTATATCCTGGTGCTGGAAATGTTCCTGTGGCGTACGCCCCTCGGCAGGCGCGCATTCGGCACAACGGCGGAGTTCGCCGCAGCCACGCGGGTGTTGGCCGCCAATCAGGGGTTGTACAACGGCTTTCTGGCGCTGGGCCTGGTATGGGGCTATTGGCGTGAAGATGTGGCGCTGCAGCTGTTCTTTCTCGGGTGTGTGCTGGCGGCCGGGGTGTTCGGCGGGTTGAGCGCCAGCCGCAAAATTTTGTGGGTGCAGGCGCTGCCGGCCGCGATCGCGATGCTGGCGGTCTGGGGGGCGCGTTAACCCGCCGACTTGCGGCGAGCTTCAGGCGGATTTTTGGTGAATGACGTGCAGCGGCGGATCGATGTGCAGATCAACGCTCAAATCCTGGCGGAAATCATAGGGTGTGATATTAAAACGCTTTCTGAACATGTAGGTGAAGTGGGACTGTGAACCGAAGCCAAAGTCCAGGGCGATGTCGAAGATCGACGCTTCACTGCTGCGCAGTTGATAGACTGCGCCGGCCAGACGGCGTTCGCGAATGTATTTACCGAGCGAAATCCCTGTCGCTTCTTTGAACAGCTTCTGCATGTGCCACAGCGAGTAGCCGGAGTACTCGGCCAGCTCTTCGAGATGGATCACTCGTCCGAGGTGAGTTTCGACCCATTTGCTGAGGGCGCAGACCAACGAGAGGTGGTGTTCTTGTATCATCAGTGCGTCAGTGTGAGACCTACATAGCGGTGAAGTATACACAACTTGCCGCCGTGGACAAAAATGCCGCCGGTGACGGAGGGCAATTATTCGGAAAAACCGTTTGACCGCCGCTTGTCAGCCGAAAGGAAAAACGGCTAATCTGAGACTGTCGCCGCCGCGGTGGGGGACGCAAAGAAAGCCGCAGCAAGAACCGCCAAAACAGAGTCAGCCGTAACAACTCAACGTTGATGGGGTGATCGCATGTTAATGACAGTGATTATTACTCTGGTTGTAATCGTGGGCGTCGGCGCTTTTATGGCGACGCCGGTGATGAGCATGAAGAATGCGGAAAGTGTGGGAGGTGAAGAACCGTGAGAGCAAGAAGACATGCACGCCGCTGAGCGGGGCGAGCGCTAATCGGGAAAGCCTGGGTCAGAAACCCGGGCTTTTTGTTGCGTAACCGCTCAAACGTTTTTCCGCTCGACGGTTTCTTCTCCCCAATAAAGCTGGTCGGCGGTGGTTTTGGCAAAGGCCTTTTCCAACGCCTCATCACTGCCTTCTTCCCAGATTTTCTGCGCCAACACTTCATCGTTCCCTGCCAGCTCAAAAATGGCTTCGGCGATTTCCACCGAAGTTTCACGCACTGTCGCCCAGGATTTCACATTGTGATTCGCCATAACTTTCTCCTGTTGGTTGTGGCTTGCGGGTGGTTTTTACCACCGCCATGCAGCAAGTATAGGCCAATCCGCCGCAGGCTTTTGCCCGCCGGTGCGCAGAATGGGGAAAAAGACGGGGAGTGCGGGCAATGGCGCGGACGCCATGCTATTCTGTGCGGCGTTTGAATCAAGAAGGAAATTTATTATGTCTGACATGCTGAGCAACGAGCAGGAACTGGCTTCCGATCTGGTCGCTTGCCAACTGGTCATCAAACAGATTCTGGACGTTATCGACGTGATTGCGCCGACCGAAGTGCGCGACAAGATGGCGGGTCAGCTCAAAAGCATCGATTTCTCCACGCATCCTGCCGGCGCCGATCCGGTGACCCGCCGAGCGATTGACAAGGCGATTGCGCTGATCGAGATGAAGTTTACCCGCAACTGAGGCGGGGCCGCCGCAAAGCGGCGGCGTCGGGCGGTGGCGGTTAATCCACCACCGTTTCGATTTTCTTGAACAGCGGGCAGTCGGCTACGCCGATGAAACCGTTGTCGCCATTCACGTACTGGGCGATCGCCACGTTGCGCGCCGTCAGGTATTTGCACTGCAACCCCAACCCGCCAACGTTTTTGTTGCTGCCGATCAGCACGCCGTAGCCAGAGATCAAAAAGCCGCCGTAAATGACCGCCAACACCAATACCCACTTAATCAATTTGCTCATCGTATTTCCTCGTTATCCCTGAGGGTTCATCTAGCCACGGCGCCTATGCGAGGGCAAGGGTAACAGTCTGAAAACCGGGCGATAGCCAGAAATCTAAACGGAAAGTTAAACTTCGTTTAACTTCGCTGTGATAACATGCGCGATAGGTTACCAAGATAACAATGAGGCTGCTAAATTTGTTGCGAAAAAAAATCCTCGTGATAATGACGGCCGTCGCTGCCTGCCTGTTTTTCTACCTGCTGGCGCTGGACAGCTATTGCGACGATGGTGGAAATTTTGCGTTGGGCATCTGTTCGGTAACCCGCTTCGTGCCCTGGTAAGCAATTTTTGGCAGGGATGTTCGCACGGCCGCCGCGAGTGTTAAGATGGCTGTCTGAATTTCGCAGTAGATAGGGTTGTCCATGTACGATTTAGGTTTTGGCCAGAACGGCCTGTTGTCGCTGGCCCTCGCCGCCGTGGCGTTGCTGGCCGGGCTGTGGGTCTGGTTCTTGGTGAACCGCGCCAGCGTGCGCGCCAATGAGCAGATTCGCCTGCTGCAGGAGATTGCCGAGCAACAACGCCAGCAAACGGCGCTGTTGAAGCGTATGGCGCACCGCGCCGGCGCAGACGGCGCCGCTGCTGCTGACGACGAACTCAACCCCGCGCTGGATTTCAAAGGTTTCATCCCCGAACGTTGAGCATGATGCCCCGGCCGACGGCAGCGTCGCCGGGGCGCCTCAGTAAAACACCATGCCCTGATACGGCTTTTCCCGGCATGCCGCCAGGCGGCTGGCCAAATCGCCGGCATGGATCTCCAATTGATGCCCATCGGGATCGAGAAAATAGAGTGATTCGCCTTCGCTGCGATTGCTTTTCCACTCTTCGACGCCGGCCTGGCGCAACCGCTCGCTGACCTGCTCAATGTGTTCCGGCGCGACGCTGAAGGCGTAATGGGTGTAATCGCGCTCGCGTTGTTGCATGCGCGTTTCATCCAGCGACAGGCATAGCCACAACGGCCCTAACGACAGATAGGCGCCGCCTTGCCAGCGGGCGTGCGGGATAAATCCCAACAGATGACGATAAAAATCGAAGCTGCGATCGAGATTGCTGACGGCGAGCGTCAGATGGTTAAGGCCGGTCAACATGCATGCGTTCTCTGGGCGCTGAACAGGGAGAAAAGTTTACGCAGGCGCTAAGAAAAGATAAAGGGGACAAAGCATTAGTAGAGATAATGTGAAAACCGGCGGCGCTGTCATAAAACTGTCGTACAGACATCGTAATGTAGCGCGAACCTTACGAAAGCTGGATGAAGCCGATGATTAAATGGTACGAAGAAAGCGATGCCGAAGTGAACCGCAGCATTGCGCTGCTGACCGGAGAGAACCCGGACAAGTGGTATCCCTACGGTGGTGTGAAAGGTAAAGATTACTGCAAGAATCCCTCCGATGCCTGGCCGATCATTTGCGCCAACAAAATCAGTCTGAACCCCGACAACCAAAGCGACAGCCCGCAGTGGCAGGCGCGCATGAGCACTCAGGGCGGTGAATGGCAGGCGGACAGCGCCAGCCCGCTGCGCGCGGCGATGATCTGCTTCCTGATGAGCCGACAGGCTAACTGAGTCGAACAATACCGGTGATTGGTAAGAGTTTCTCCTTTTTCTAATAACAGAGCTGTCGTTGGCGGAGGCTGTTTATGAAGCGCATTATCAAAGGTGATAAAAACTTGTCTCATCTGGTGATTGCCCATGCGGCGATCGATCGTCATGCCGAAAGCTTCGGCCAGCGCCGTCAGGGCTGGCCCTCGACCTACCTGATAAAATATCAAAACGATCGCGTGGCGGTGGAAGTGGTCACGCGTAGCCAATCTTATGTTGCCACGCTGATGATCGGCGCGCGCAATCTGACCAAACTGTGCGGTATGCCTGGCTAAACGCTGCCGTTATCCGCTTTCTCGCGGTAAAAAAATCGCGCTCCGGCCTGCCGTCTCGGGGCGCTTCTCCTTGATGCTCACGGGGTTAAGTGTTAAAAAGCCGCCCGCAGATACATTTATTGATTGGTGAAATCTTGGCCGATAGCGGCAAGGGTATACGCCATATGAGGATAAGATGGGCGGTCAGCATCAGGATACTCCGCTAAAACGCGGTTTAAAAAACAGACACATACAGCTTATTGCCCTCGGGGGCGCCATCGGTACCGGTTTATTTCTCGGCATTGCGCAAACCATTAAAATGGCCGGCCCCGCCGTGCTGCTGGGCTACGCCATCGGCGGTTTTATCGCGTTTTTAATCATGCGCCAGCTGGGTGAAATGGTGGTGGAGGAGCCGGTCGCCGGCTCTTTCAGTCACTTTGCCTATAAATACTGGGGCGATTTCGCCGGCTTCCTTTCCGGCTGGAACTACTGGGCAATGTTCATTCTGGTCGGCATGGCGGAATTGACCGCCGTCGGCATCTACATTCAGTACTGGTGGCCGGAGATCCCCACCTGGGCCTCTGCCGCGCTGTTTTTCGTGCTGATCAACCTGATTAACCTGGTGAACGTGCGCCTGTACGGCGAAACCGAGTTCTGGTTCGCCATCATCAAGGTGGTGGCGATTGTCGGCATGATCGTCTTCGGCGCCTGGCTGTTGGCCAGCGGTAACGGCGGGCCGCAGGCCAGCATCACCAACCTCTGGCAGCAGGGCGGCTTTATGCCGCACGGCTTCTCCGGGCTGGTGATGGCGATGGCGGTGATCATGTTCTCGTTCGGCGGGCTGGAGATGGTCGGCATCACCGCGGCGGAAGCCGCCGATCCGCGTCGCAGCATTCCCAAAGCCACCAATCAAGTGGTGTACCGCATCCTGATCTTCTATATCGGCTCGCTGACCGTGCTGCTTTCGCTCTATCCGTGGGGGCAAGTGGTGGAGGGCGGCAGCCCGTTCGTGCTGATCTTCCATGCGCTGAACAGCAATCTGGTGGCAACGGTGCTCAACGTAGTGGTATTGACCGCCGCGCTGTCGGTTTACAACAGCGGCGTTTATGCCAACAGCCGCATGCTGTTCGGGCTGGCCAGCCAGGGCAATGCGCCGCAGGTGCTGACGCGCGTGAATAAACGCGGCGTGCCGGTGCTGTCCATCGCGCTGTCGGCGTTGATTACCTCGATCGGCGTGCTGATCAACTACCTGATGCCCGGTAAGGCGTTTGAGCTGCTGATGGCGCTGGTGGTGTCAACGTTGGTGATCAACTGGGTGATGATCTGCCTGGCGCACCTGAAGTTCCGTGCCGCCAAGAACCGCCAGGGCGTCATCCCCAGCTTTAAGGCGCTGTGGTATCCGTTCGGCAACTACCTGTGCCTGGCGTTCCTCGGCCTGATTCTGGTGATCATGTATTTCAGCGAAGGGATCCGCATTTCGGTGCTGCTGATACCGGTATGGGTTGCGGTGCTGTGGTGCGGGTTCATGCTGACGCGCCGTAAAGGCGCCAAGCGTTAATCTGCGTGCTGCGGAGGCGTATTGCCCGCCTCCGCTTCTTTTCTCGTTAGCCGCGCGGCATAAAGGCGCGGCCCTCGCCGTGACCCCGCCCCAGCAGTTTCCGGCACAGCAGCAGCAGGGTGCTGATGATGTCGATGGTCACCACGCTGAGCATCAGCAGGGTCAGCATGAAGAACCCGAGCAGCGAACCGCCAAGCAGCACCAGCGGTGCAGGCACGCGCACGCGGCGCAGCTTCATGGCGAAATACATTTTCCAGTATTGCTTCTGCGCCAGCAGCGCGCTGCGAATACGGCGCCCCAGGCCTGCGCCTGATTTGCGGGATGTCGAACGACTCATAACTTCTCCTTTTCTGTATGCCCTACAAGTCAATCACAAAGATCTTAAGAGAGTCTTAACGGGCTCTTGGCGGCCCTGGCTTTCCACCGGAGTGAGACAACAGCATACGGCAAAAGGTCCCGAGATGCAGCGCACGGCTGACAAAGTGCGAGCTTCATCGGGTTTGTTACACTGAAAGTCATGCCCGTGCAGGGCGCTGTGGTCGGGAGAAAAGGCAGGATGAAAAGAATCAACCGTTATTACGACGCGGCCAAGGCGCATCATACGCCGGAGGGATTTCGCAACCTGGAACCTTCGCGGCGCCAGGAGGGCGATCTTCGGCGTTGGCAAGATGAACGCAAGCGGCAGGGGCTGCCCAGGCCGCCGCAGCAGGGTTACGCGCAATTTACCCAGCGCTGGTGGCAGCCTGCCGATCTCAGTGGCAGCGACGACAGCGTCTGGTGGTTGGGGCATGCCTCGATGCTATTGCGATTGAGCGGCCGCTATATCCTGATCGATCCGGTATTGTCCGAACGTGCATCGCCGCTGAGCTTTTACGGCCCAAAGCGCAGAACGCCGCCGCCGTTGACGGTGGGGCAACTGCCGGCGGTGGATGTGGTACTGATCTCCCATAACCATTATGACCACCTCGACAGGCGCACGGTACGGCAATTGGCGCGGCGTTTCCCGCAGGCCGAGTTCATCGTGCCGTTGGGGTTGAAGCGCTGGTTTCGACGCTACCGGCTGAAGGTGCATGAACTGGACTGGTGGCAGAGCCTGTCACTGGGCGAGCTGACGGTCTATGCCACGCCGGCGCGGCACTGGAGCATGCGCACGCTGTGGGATCGCAATCGCTCGCTGTGGTGCGGGTGGGTGATCCACCATCCGGCGCTACGGTTTTATTTTTCCGGCGACAGCGGTTATTCGGAACGGCTGGCGGAGATCGGTCAACGGCTGGGGCCGTTCGACGTGGCTGCGCTGCCGATCGGCGCCTATGCGCCGCGCTGGTTTATGCAGGAGCAGCATATGGATCCGCAGCAGTCGGTGGCGCTGTATCGCGAGCTGAATCAGCCGCGAGCCATTCCCATCCATTGGGGAGTATTTGAACTGGCGGATGAGTCGCTGGACGAACCGCCGCAGCAGCTGAACCTGGCCCTGAGCGAGGCGGGGTTGGAGCAGCATCAATTCCTCCCGCTGAAGATTGGCGAGCGCATCGCGTTGCAGGGTTCATCGCCTGTGTTACCTCATCACCCGGCGGCGCAGCGGGATGAATAAAGTCAATGGTTTGAAAGCGCAGCTGTAATTAGCAGAATTGATAAGTGCGGGTGGTGATTCAAATAACCCCCGTGTTTTCAGGATTTAATTCAACGTTGAACTTTCGTTATTGATAAGATTATTCCGGCTATTGAGGTTAATGACATTCGGATTATTTATGATGGACCCACCGGCAGCGGAAGATGTGCCGGCGCTTTGCATGCTTATGCATCCGTTGTGCAGGGCAGAGACGTTGCCGCTGACCCGTGCGCCGTTCTCGCCCGCGCCGTTTGGCGGCAGGCCGGAAAGCCGATGATGAATGGGCTTTCCGGCGGTAAATGGTCGGAGGAGCGATGAATAAATTGGCCCCCGTTCATCGATATTCAAATGTTGCATATCACATTCCATAAAGATTCAAATTTTTTAACGCTATAAGCGGCAAAAAAGCGGAAATGATGAGACGCAAAGGCGTCAATACGATGAAAGTTTTGTTAAAACTCCAGCAGAATGCGGGGTCTGGCGCAGTGATTTTGGCAAGCAGAAAATAGCCGATGCTTCAACATCTTTTGGCCTATTTAAGCAAATGTTGCGCTCGACCGTTTCAAATATGTGCGACATGTCGTTCAGTGATTAAAAATGGCTTGCCATCGCATACAGAGTATGTGATAACGCATCTGGGTAAAACGAGGTACAGTTCTGTATATGTGTGGCATTTTCAGTAAAGAAGTTCTGAGTAAAGACGTTAGCGTTGAATACCGCTTCTCTGCCGATCCTTATCTTAGTGCCTCAAGCAGTAACGACTCTAGTTTGTCTATGTAACGCCCTCGGGCGGTTTAAACAATCCAAAGGAAATACTCAAGATGGCAAAGATCAAAGGTCAAGTTAAGTGGTTCAACGAGTCTAAAGGTTTCGGTTTCATCACCCCGGCTGACGGCAGCAAAGACGTGTTCGTACACTTCTCTGCAATCCAGGGTAACGGCTTCAAAACCCTGGCTGAAGGCCAGAACGTTGAGTTCGAAATCCAAGATGGCCAGAAAGGCCCATCTGCAGTAAACGTTACTGCTATCTAATCAGCGTCAGCTGTACAAAAAGCCCGCCTTCGCGCGGGCTTTTTCGTTTCCGTCATCCGGCGGCGATGATGATGCCGGCGTACTGGTTGCGGCCTTTGATCCCCGGATGCGTCGGATCCTGCGCGCGCCGGTGGCTGTTGCGGCGATAGCTGGTGTATTTGAAGCGCTGCGGCCGCTGTGGGTCGACGTCCGGCGTGCAGATGGTGCAACTGCCGGCGCGGTCAACGGCGGCGAAGCCGAGCGCCGCCAGCTTGTATTCGGCAATTGCGGCCAAATCGAGATGCCGGTAATGCGGGCTGATCAGCGTGGCGGAAGGCGACGGCTGGCTGGTCAAAGGCGGGACCGACCTGCACTCGCTGGAACAGGCGCTGGCCTGCGATGACCTGGTCAGCCCAACCGCAGACTACGCCACTCTGGCGGGGCTGCTGTTAGCCCACTACGGCCAGATGCCGGTGGTGGGGGACACCATTGAACTGAACCACCTGCGTTTCGATATCGTCGAGGTCTCCGACTATCGCATCGAGTTGGTGCGTGTCACCCGCATCGTCTTCGACGAACCGGCGCATTCGTAACCCACCCGCCGGAGGCTCAGGCCTCCGGCGTATTTTCTTCTGTTTTCCTGACGCGCGATTCGTACTGCTGCAACCACAGCGGGAAAACGTGGATCGGCATCGGCTTGGCGAAATAATACCCCTGCAGGGCATTGACTTCGCGTGAGCGCAGATAGTCGGCCTGTTCCGCCGTTTCTACCCCTTCAGCCACCAGCTTCAGCTTCAGCCGCTGCGCCAGCGTAATGATGGTATCGGTCACCGTGGCGTTGACCGCGTCGGTACCGATGGCCGCGGTAAACCCGCGGTCGATCTTTAACACGTCCGGGCTAAGGTTCTTCAGGTAGCTCAGCGAGCTGTGGCCGGTGCCGAAATCGTCGATGGCCAGCATGATCCCCATGTCTTTCAGCGTCCGGATCTGGTCATGCTGGATCGCCGACAGCGCGGTGCGTTCGGTCAGCTCCAGCATCAGTGACGGCATCGGATGCGCCGGTAGCCAAATCCGGCGGATATCGTCGATGATGTTGAGCGTTTTAAAGTGTTCGGCGGCGACGTTGATGCTGATGTAGAACGACGGTCGCGGCGGGAACAGCTGCAGATTTTCCGTCACGGTGTTCATCAGATAACGGGTCAGCGGAATGATCAGCTCATGCTGCTCGGCCAGCGGAATAAACACGTCGGGGGAGATCCACCCTTGCCGCTTCTTTTTCCAGCGCAGCAGCATCTCGACGCCGGCGCAGCGCCCGGTGTCGCTATGGATGATGGGCTGGCAATAGACGCGGAACTCGCGATGGGTGATGGCATGGCCGATGTGATAAGACAGGCTCATGCGGTTAGCGGTGAGCAGATAGACCACATAGGCGGCCAACAGGCTGATCAGCAGCGCCAGCGGGATATGGCGCGGCAGTGCGGAAAGCGCCAGCATGCCGATCTGCGGGCCGAACAGCGAAATCGAGAACGGGTATAGCGCAGAGCCGGCGGTGTAGCGCAGATCGTTGGTCAAGGTGTCACGGCTCAGGATTTCACGTCGGCCGTATTCCAGGCTGCTGTCAGCCACGTTCAGCACCACGCGCTGAACGTAAGGCTCCTGCGGCTCGAGTAAAAAGTTGGACAGCAGCTCGATATTAAACACGTGCAGCACGCCGCTGGTTTTATCGTGGGGGGATGGCGTCCACATCACCAGCGTGGGCAGGCCTTTGCTCACCGCCAGCGAGGGGCGCAGTGCCAGCCTGGCGTTGCTGTTGACGAAGGTCGGCATTACCGCGGCCAGCTGATAATGACGGGAACCAAACAGGCTGGAGCAGTAAATAATGCCGTTTTTTACCAGCAACATGGCGCGTAGCGCCTGATTCTGCGCGGCGCGAAAGCGCAGGGCCGACGAAACGTTCTCGCAGGGCTGGTCCAGCATGTCCATGCTGCGCTCCGCCTGCAGCTGAGCCGGCGTCAACAACTGGTTGAGCTTGCCGACGGTGCGGGTGGCCAATGTCTGTTGGCTCAGCTCGATACTTTTGACCTCTTGATAGTAACGGGTATACAGCGATACCAACAGAATAGCCGCGCCCACCGCTCCGGCCAGCAGCCAACGGTAATAACGATATCGGGACGCGGCGAGGTGGGTCATCAACATCCGGTAAATCCTTGTTCGGTAATCCAGCCCCGAGTCACGGTCAGGTCATAGATCCTTAAGTTGCGCTCGGCTAATTCTAGCCTGAGGTTATACAAGATTGATGGTAACTCAGTAAATTATTTCGATTTGGCAAAACAGAAGGTCAATTTGCAGGCTAACCGCCGGATCGATGAGAGAAATGCAGGATTTTTTCTGGTGACATTGTCACAAAAGGCGGCCAATGAATTGATTACCCATAAAAAACCCCGCCGGGTGGCGGGGTTGTCTGTCAGTCGCATTGCACCTTGATTGCCAGGCCGCCGCGTGACGTTTCGCGGTACTTGGCGTTCATGTCTTTGCCGGTTTCGTACATGGTCTCGATCACCTTATCCAGCGAAACGCGCGGCTCGCTGGTGCGGCGCAGGGCCATGCGGGCGGCGTTGATCGCCTTGACCGAAGCGATGGCGTTGCGCTCGATGCACGGCACCTGCACCTGGCCGGCGACCGGGTCACAGGTCAGACCCAGGTTATGTTCCATGCCGATCTCCGCCGCCACACAGACCTGCTCAGGGCTGCCGCCCAGCAGTTCGGCCAGACCGGCCGCCGCCATGGAGCAGGCAACGCCCACTTCACCCTGGCAACCGACTTCGGCGCCGGAAATGGAGGCGTTCATCTTGTACAACGCGCCGATCGCACCCGCCGCCATAAAGTAGCGGATGTAGATATCCGGGCTGACGGACTCGATGAAGTGATCGTAGTAAGCCAGCACCGCAGGCACGATGCCGCAGGCGCCGTTGGTCGGCGCGGTGACCACGCGGCCGCCGGCGGCGTTTTCTTCGTTAACCGCCAGCGCGAACATGTTGACCCAGTCGATCACGTTCATCGGATCGCTGGACAGTTTGTCCGACGCCACCAGCATGCGGCGCAGCGCGGAGGCACGGCGCGGTACGCGCAGCGGCCCCGGCAGTACGCCTTCGGTGTTCAGACCGCGATCGATACAGGCGCGCATGGTTTGCCAGACGTTGCCGAAGTAGGTCTCGATCTCTTGCTTGCTGTGCAGCGCCAGTTCGTTCTGCATCACCATGCCGGACAGCGACAGGCCGGTCTCGCGGCAGTGGTCGAGCATTTCGCGCGCGGAGTTGAACGGATAGGGCATTTGCAGTTCTTGCTCGGCGGCCTTGCCGAAATTCTCCTCGTCGACGATGAAACCGCCGCCGATAGAGTAATAGGTCTTGCTGTACACTTCTTTATTGCCGGCGAAGGCGTGGATCTGCATGCCGTTTTCGTGCAGCGGCAGGTTGTCGCTGCGGAAGACCATGCCGCCGTCGCGCGGGAAATCGACTTCATGCAGGCCGTTGGCCAGCATCAGGCGTTGACGTTGTTCTACATCGCGAATAAAACCCGGAATGCTATCGATATCGACGGTGTCCGGCATGTTGCCGGCCAGGCCGAGAATGATGGCGATATCGGTATGGTGACCTTTGCCGGTCAATGAGAGTGAGCCGTAAACGTCTACGGCAACACGCGTGATAGAAGGCATCAGGCCTTTATTTACCAGATCGTCGACAAACTGTTTGCCGGCTTTCATCGGTCCAACCGTATGAGAGCTGGACGGGCCGATGCCGATCTTAAACATGTCGAAAACGCTAATCACGCTAAAACTCCTTAAAGAGACGTATTGTTATGGCTGCGGCGGTCAAAAACCGCGCAGGGAACAGCGATATTGTAAAAGGGCCGTGCGGGTTCGGCTGCCTTTTTCGCATGAAATTAAATAATCCGTGGTGTCGCTTTTTTTACTGATTACCCGGGGCGAACCCTTGTGCGGGGTATCCGCTTTCGCCCAAGCTCCATTAGCGGTAATCGCGCCAGCTTTCCGTGCTGAACGCCGCCGGCTTAATCCCTGTTTCTACAGTGGTTTATCTCGGACGGTGGTATTTTACAGGTATTTCGTAAGGTTTAAGAGAGGGTTTACAGTTTTTTTAAAACCATTCAAACGGAACGGTAGTTGAAAAAGCGATCAAATGAAGTGATAGCGATCGCTTTACCCGCCGCGGAGGCCGGCAACCGTGCCAGATTGCGAGTCAGATCACGTAATGCGGGCTAAATACTGACCTGTTGCGCCAGGCGCCGAATGATGGCGGCGGTCAGCCCCCAGATAAACTGGCTGTGATACCAGGAGAGGTAGATGCGGTGCGTATGGCCGGCGCGATGAATATCCAGCGGATAGTAACGCGACAGGGTCAGCGCTTCCCGCAGGGGCATCTCGAACACGTCCGCCACTTCGCCTTCATTGGCGTGGAACTGCACGTCCGGCGGGATGAGGCCGACGATAGGGGTAACCTGAAATCCGGTGCTGCTGTCGAGCGGCGCCATTTGGCCGAGGACAGTCACCGCTTGCGGCGGTATCGCCACTTCTTCCTGCGCTTCTCGCAGCGCCGTGACGATCGCCGATCCGTCTTCGGCGTCGGTTTTGCCGCCGGGGAAGGCCACTTGACCGGCATGTTTGCGCAGCGAGTCGGCACGGCGGGTCAACAGCAACGTCGGCTCGGCGCGGCAGACGATCGGGATCAGCACCGCCGCCGGGCGCACATGGTGCGAAATCTGCGTCGCCTGCGGCAGCTGCAGTTGAAAACGGCTGATAAAGGCGTGCAGTGAGGCCGGTGAGTTCGATGGGATCACGACAGGGCATACTCCCCTAGCTGCGGCAAAATGCGGCCGACCTTGTCGAAGGTCTCCTGGTATTCCGCCTGCTCCTGGCTGTCCGCCACGATGCCGCCGCCGGCGGAGCAGTGGATGCGACCGTTTTCGGTGACGAGCGTGCGAATGGTGATATTGGTGTCCATGGTGCCGCAGGCGCTCAGGTAACCGATGCTGCCGCAATAGGCATTGCGGCGCTGCGGCTCCAACTCTTCGATGATTTCCATCGCGCGCACCTTGGGCGCGCCGGTGATCGAACCGCCGGGGAAGCAGGCGCGCAGCAGTTCGGCCGCCGAGGTATGGTTTGGCAGGGTCGCGGTGATGGTGCTCACCAGGTGATGCACGGCGGGGAACGGCTCCACGGCGAACAGTTCCGGCACCCGTACGCTGCCAGGCTGGGCGACGCGACCGATATCGTTGCGCAGCAGATCGACGATCATCAGATTTTCAGCGCGATCCTTGGGTGAATCGGCCAAACGGCGAGCCTGCGCGGCGTCCTGCTCCGCGTCCGCCAGCCGTGGCAGCGTGCCCTTGATCGGGCGGGTTTGGATACGCTGCTGCTCCAGCCACAGGAAGCGCTCGGGAGAGACGCTCAGTACGCTGTTGTGCGGCAAGCGCAGGAAGGCCGAGAACGGCGCGCGGTTGCAGGCGCTCAGGCGGCAGAACGCCTGCCATTCATCCCCCTGATAGTCGGCGGAGAACCGTTGTGCCAGATTAATTTGGTAACAGTCGCCGCTGCGCAGGTAGTGCTGAATACGTTGGAATTTCTCGCCGTATTGTCGCCGGCTCATATTGGCGCGCCAGTCGCTCAGCAGCGTGAAAGGGCGTTCTGTAGGTGCGGTTTGGCTATTGAGCCAGCGCCAGCGCTGCTCCACATCGCCATAGCTGAGCAGCGTCAGGGTTTGCAATTGGTGGTCGGCGATCGCTGCCCAGTCATAAATGCCCACTGCCATATCCGGCAAAGCGAGGTCGGCTTCGGCCAACTGCGGCAGGGTTTCCACCCGGCGCCCAAGATCGTAGCCGAACAGTCCCAGAGCTCCGCCCTGAAACGGCAGGTCCGGATTAAACGCCGGCTGCCAGCCTTGCGCCGCCAGTTGCTGCTGCAGCAAGGAGAACGGATCTTCCTGCGACTGAATGGTGACGCCGTCACTTTCGATTTGCGTGTCGGCACCCTGGGTGGTGAGTGTCACGCGCGGTTGTGCGACCAGGATATCGAAACGGTTGTGCGAATGGTCGGCAAAGCCCGAATGCAGCAGCATCGCCCAAGGCTGCGATGAAAGCGGGGCGAAAAGCGTCATCAGGGCACGGCGGCTGTAGGGCAAAGATTTTATGTTTGGGGCGGTTACGCTCATGAACGTCAATAAACCTGGCTGTGAGGACGGCGATATCTGGCGGCTAGTGTGCCATAGACGGCCACGTCATGCATGTTTTGCCATGCGAGACATGCAGCACACCTCACATAAACGGTAGTTCAATAAACCTGAAATAAGGCATTTTTTGCGCCATTGTTTATACTTCGATATGTTAAAAATTTAACGTCAAAATAACTGGAAGTATTTTTCACCGAGGGCGCAAGACCCGAGAAATATAAAAAAAGATTCGTTAATTTCATAAATTTATTATTTCTGCTTGTTATTAGAAGCGGGGGAGATGTTGCTATGCCCGATTTTAGCCAACGTCGCCACCCTTTGGAATTAATGGATTAATTACTCAGCGCTTTTCTGGCGCGGGTTTGAGAAAGAAAGGCCAGTTCGGTCCCATTAGCCAGCGCGGGAATTTGCAGGTTTCACGCCTATCCCAAGCGTACGCAGACCGAATGAGTCTTTTAGAAAAATAAAATTATTATTTTGTTACATTATTATTGAAGAGCTGACTATGTCGTTAATGCTGAGCGTGATCGTCCCGATGCACAATGCGGGGGAATTATTGGAGCCTTTCCTGGCCTCGCTGCTGGCCCAGCGCGAGCAACGGTTGGAGGTGATCATCGTCAACGATGGTTCCACTGACGGTTCAGGAGAGATCGCGCATCGTTACGCGGCGGTACATCCGCATATTCGTGTGATCGATCAGGCCAATGCCGGTGTTTCTAACGCGCGTAATGCCGGGCTTGCCGTTGCCCAAGGCAAATATGTGGCGTTTCCCGATGCCGACGACTTGCTGGCGCCGGAGATGTATTCCACGCTGCTGGAACAGGCGGAAAAACACCAATTAGACGTGATGCAATGTAATGGCGAGCGCTATTTCACCAGCCAAGATGAATTGCAGCCGATTTTTCCCGAGGCGCGTTTGCGTACCACCGATGTTATCAGTGGCGTGCAGTGGTTTGAACGTGCGCTGAAATCGCGAAAGTTTATTCACGTTGTATGGCTGGCAATATATCGCCTCGACTTTATTCGCCAGCATCGGCTTTATTTCGAGCCGGGGTTACATCACCAGGATATTCCCTGGACGACAGAAGTCATGTTTAATGCCAAACGGGTCAAATATTTAAGTACGCCGCTGTACCGTCAACGGGTGCACGACAAGTCGATCAGTAATCGTCGGCGCATCGGTAAGGCGAACGTGGAGTATCAACGCCACTATATGAAAATCGTCGAAATGCTGGAGCGCCTCAACCAGCGCTATGCGGGCACTATCGTCATTCGTCCGGCTTTCCATTGGCAAATCACCCGCGAAGCGCTGGGCATTTGCCACAGCATTCGTCGCGAACCGGAACCGGCTGCTCAGAGTCAGATCACCGAAGAGTTCTATCAGCGCGGTATCGACAGAGCGATGTTCGCCAATGCGCGCGGCCTGAAGCAGGGGTGGCATGTCATGCTGTGGCGGCATCGCCTGAAGCAGTGGCGCAACGATAACGGCTGTTCGCAACCGGCCTGACGCACCAGACGTTGGGATCCGCCGCTTTAGCGCGTATACTCCTTCTCCCTTTTGCCGGAGAGAACGACACATGCATGCAGGTATGCCATTACTGAATCACGCGGAGCAGCAGGAAGCGGCGGATCGCATCCATCAACTGATGGAGCAGGGCATGAGCAGCGGTGAGGCCATTGCTCGCGTTGCGCAGGAAATTCGCGAGAAGCATCAGGGTGCTCAGGTTGCGGTATTGTTCGATGACGAAGACGAGCAACATGAGGCCGCACCGGAGGCGTCGCGGGATGACGATGCTGAAGAAGACGAAGACTATTGACGTTATCGGGGCCGCGCAAGCGGCCCCGTGAGTATCAGCCGTTGACCGTCACGGCGGCGGCGGCTTGTTTCGCTTGCTCCACCGCCAGTTCCGTCGTGTTGGCCGTCGCCAGCGCTACGCCCAGACGACGTTGCCCGGCGATCTCCGGTTTGCCGAACAGGCGCAGCTGGTTGTGCCCGCGCAGCGCATTTTCCAGTCCGCTGAAACGCACATCGCTGCTGGTGAGCTGCGGCAGGATCACCGCCGAAGCGGAAGGGCCGAACTGGCGGATGGCGCCAATCGGCAACCCGAGAAACGCGCGAACGTGCAGGGCGAACTCGGACAGATCCTGTGAGATCAACGTAACCATGCCGGTATCGTGCGGCCGCGGAGACACTTCGCTGAAGATCACATCGTCGCCGCAGACGAACAGCTCCACGCCGAACAGGCCGAATCCGCCCAGGGCTTTCACCACCTTCTCCGCAATAGCCTGAGCACGGCTCAACGCCGTGGCTGACATGCGCTGCGGTTGCCAGGATTCGCGATAATCTCCGTCTTCCTGACGATGGCCGATCGGCTCGCAGAAATGTACGCCGTCCACGGCACTGATGGTCAGCAACGTAATTTCAAAATCAAATCTTACCAACCCTTCGACGATCACCCGGCCGCCGCCGGCGCGTCCACCCTGTTGCGCGTAATCCCAGGCGCTTTGCAGCTGCTCAGGCGCGCGGATCAGGCTTTGTCCTTTGCCGGAAGAACTCATCACCGGTTTGACGATGCACGGATAGCCGATGTGCTCGACCGCCTGCCGGAAAGCCGCTTCGCTGTCGGCAAAGCGATAGCTGGAGGTAGGCAGGCCAAGTTCTTCCGCCGCCAGACGGCGGATGCCTTCGCGGTTCATGGTCAGGCGCGTGGCTTCGGCGCAGGGCACCACGCGGTGGCCCTGACGTTCAAGTTCCACCAGCATGGCGGTGGCGATCGCTTCGATTTCGGGAACGATATAGTCCGGCCGCTCTTGTTCGATAACGGCTTTCAACGCGTCACCGTCCAGCATATTGATGACGTGACTGCGGTGCGCCACATGCATGGCGGGGGCGTCGGCATAGCGATCGACGGCGATCACTTCCAGACCGAGGCGCTGGCATTCAATGGCGACTTCTTTACCCAGCTCCCCGGAGCCGAGCAACATAACGCGGGTGGCGGAAGGGCGCAGGGCGGTTCCAATCGTTAACATAGTTTCGTACCTGGATTGGTGAAAGTAAGCGGATTGATGATCGGCGGGCAGTATATACGAAAACGATTGCGTTCACAGCCGCCGCGCCAGGTTTGTTGCTAACTTACTGTTTTTATAACAAGCAGAAATATTTGCCCTGCCTGGGCGATTGTGCGTTAATAAGCGACGGCGAAAGAAGGCCTATATATAGCAAGGTTTTCGCGTCTCGTGCCGTCAAGGCAGGTTTATCAAGTAAAGGAAACACAAATGAGCAAGATCACTGGTCACGTTAAATGGTTCAACGAAAGCAAAGGTTTCGGCTTCATCACGCCTGCCGACGGCTCTAAAGACGTTTTCGTTCATTTTTCCGCTATCGTTAGCGATGGTTTCAAGACTCTGGCTGAAGGCCAGCAGGTTGAATTCTCCATCCAGGACAGCCAACGTGGCCCAGCCGCAGCCAACGTCGTTGCGATTTAACGACTGAGCCGCCAAGAAACCCGCCGCCGGCGGGTTTTTTTATGCCCGCTGTCCGTAACGCCGCCCATCTCTGTTATCATTTACCGCTGATTCGGCGCCAACCTGCGGGCGCGCCGCCATTCCATTCGTCATATAAGAGTTATCGCCGTGAGCACAGTTTCTTTTTCTTCCCTGCCTCTGCCAGCCGAACAGTTGGCCAACCTCAACGAACTGGGGTACGCCAAAATGACGCCGGTGCAGGCCGCCGCGTTGCCCGCTATCCTGCAAGGGCGAGACGTGCGCGCCAAGGCGAAAACCGGCAGCGGCAAAACGGCGGCATTCGGCATTGGCTTGCTGAATAACATCGTCGTTACTCAGGTTGCCACGCAGGCGCTGGTGCTCTGTCCCACCCGCGAGTTGGCCGATCAGGTGAGCAAAGAGCTGCGTCGCCTGGCGCGTTTCACGCAAAACATCAAAATTCTGACGCTGTGCGGTGGCCAACCGATGGGGCCGCAGCTCGACTCGCTGGTGCACGCGCCACACATCGTGGTGGGGACGCCGGGGCGCATTCAGGAGCATCTGCGCAAGAAAACGCTGCTGCTGGACGAGCTGAAGGTGTTGGTGCTGGATGAGGCCGACCGCATGTTGGATATGGGTTTCGCCGACGATATCGACGATGTGATCAGCTACACGCCGCCGCAGCGTCAGACGCTGTTGTTTTCCGCCACTTATCCGGCGGGCATCGAACGCATCAGCGAGCGTGTTCAGCGTCAGCCGCTGAGCGTCGAAGTGGACGATGACGAAGCGCAGACCGCTATCGAACAACGCTTTTATGAGACTACGCGCGAGCAGCGTCCGGCGCTCCTGGTGTCGGCCATTCGCTACCATCAACCCGCGTCCTGCGTGGTGTTCTGCAATACCAAGCGCGATTGTCAGACAGTGCTTGAGGCCCTTGAGGCCCGCGGCATCAGCGCGCTGGCGCTGCATGGCGATCTGGAGCAGCGCGACCGCGATCAGGTGTTGGTGCGCTTCGCCAATCGCAGTTGCCGAGTGTTGGTGGCGACCGACGTCGCCGCTCGCGGGCTGGACATCAAAGAGCTGGAGCTGGTGGTTAACTACGAACTGGCGTTCGATCCCGAAGTGCATGTGCACCGTATCGGCCGCACCGGCCGCGCCGGCATGAGCGGGCTGGCGATCAGCCTGTGCACGCCGCAGGAGATGGCGCGGGCGCATGCGATTGAAGACTACCTGCAGATGACCGTCGATTGGGCGCCGGTGTCCGAGCTGAGCGGGGCGGCCAACGGCTCGCTGGAGGCAGAGATGGTGACGCTGTGCATCGACGGCGGCCGCAAGGCGAAGATCCGTCCCGGCGATATCCTTGGCGCGCTGACCGGCGATGCCGGGCTGACGGCGGCGGAAGTGGGCAAGATCGACATGTTCCCGGTGCATGCCTACGTCGCGATCCGTAAAGCCAGCGCGCGTAAGGCGTTGCAACAGCTGCAACAGGGCAAAATCAAAGGCAAGAGCTGCAAGGTGCGGCTGCTGAAATAAGCCGAAGGCGGGCGGCGGTTTGCCCTCCCGCCATTATCTATTTATACTGTATGTAATTACAGTTATTTGAGTATTTGAGGACGCACGCATGGCGGTTGAAGTTAAATATGTGGTGGTGAGAAACGGTGAGGAAAAAATGACTTTCGCGAGCAAGAAAGAAGCCGACGCCTACGACAAAATGCTGGATCTGGCGGATAACCTCGGAGAGTGGCTGCAACAGGCGCCGCTGAACCTGGACGACGAACAGCGCGAAGGGCTGAGCTTCTTCCTGGCAGAGAATAAAGATGCGCTGGGGCTGATTCTGCGCGGCGCTTCACCGGCGGAAACCCTCAAGAAACCGGCGGAAGCGAAAGCGAAAAAAGCGGCCTCTAACTCAAAAGAGGGATCTGCGTCAGAAAAGCAAGCGGCATAATGACTTATGTTGCGGTGTTGTGATGAAAAAGGATCTAAAATGAGCCGTGAAATAACTTTCTTCAGCCGCTTTGAGCAAGATATTCTGGCCGGGCGCAAAACCATCACCATTCGGGATGCCAGTGAGTCGCACTTCGAACCGGGCGAGGTATTGCGCGTAAGCCGCAATGAAGACGGCGTATTTTTCTGCTTTATCGAAGTGCTGTCGGTAACGCCGGTGCGCCTGGACGCGCTGACTGAACGCCACGCACAGCAGGAGAACATGTCGCTCGGCGAATTGAAGCAGGTGATCAAGGAAATCTATCCGGGCCTGGATGCGCTGTTTGTCATCGAGTTCGTCAAACGGTAAACCCTTTGCCGAAACCCTGTTGTGAGCCAGGGATGGGCGCCCGGATAGCGCTAATCACAACGGGAGGAGATATGAAAAAAACGGGTTTGGCTATCGCCTTGTTGGCCATGATGGGAGCATCGACTGCGGTGTGGGCGCAGGATCACGAGCAGCGCGCCGCCAAGGTGGGGCAGTGTGCGGGTCTGCAGCCGGCGGATATCGCCGCCCAGGTCAAGCGCGACTTCTTGCAGAACCGCATCACGCGCTGGGAATCGGACAAAAAGCTGCTGGGCACCGCAACGCCGATTGCCTGGGTTAGCCCGGATGCCATCAGCGGCAAGGATCAGGTGTGGCAGGTGCCGTTGACGGTGCGTGGCACCAAGGCAGATAAAACCTACAACGTGACGCTTGACTGCAACACCGGCGAGATCGCCTACAGCGCGCCGCAGTAACGCTTTTTTGGCAATAAAAAGCCCGCCTGGCGGCGGGCTTGATGTCCCCAGACGGCGTCAGTCGCTGAACGGTATCACCAACTCACCCGGTTTCACTTCCAATCCCTTCGCCAGTTTTTTCGCCAGCGCTTCGGTTTTGCTGTTGTCAGGATTCAGCACATAAGCCGGCTTTTGGTCGAAGTAAGACTTCAGTGACTGATTCAGATATGGCGTCAGCGCTTTCATCACCGTCTGCATTTTTTCCGGCTGTACGCTGTAATCGGTCAGTTCCATGTCTTTCAGGTAAATGGCGCCCTGTGTGCGGTCGTAAACCGGCTGCGCTTTCAGCGTCAGCTTCAGATCCGCGGTCTGCGGGCCGAGAATCGACGTGATGTTGACCTTGGCGTCGCCGGAAAGGGTGACTTTTCCCGGCTCGCTGCGGCCGATCTGGCTTTGCAGCTGCGTCAGCACGATGTTGGCGTCCACCAGGCCGGGCACGCCGATCTGCTTCTGATAGTCGTTATGTTTCTGCAGGTAATCATTCACTTCCTGCTCGCTCAGGGTGTACTGGGTCAGTTGATTGCAACCGGCCAATACGCCGGCGAACAGCAGGGCGGCTGCGCCCATCAGGATCTTCTTCATTAATGCCTCATTGCGACTGCTGGCGAAAAGTGCTGCAGATAATTGATTAATCATTATAAACGTTCCGCCTGCGCGTGAAAACGGCAGGCGGTGATGTGCAGAGGATAGTGCGCGCAAAAGCGGGCGACACCTATCGGATAACGCCGAAAGCGTCAGCGCCGCAATCGCAGCGCCAGGAGGATCACGCCGGCCAGGCAGGCCGCGGCCCCCAACAGCGGGAACAGCGGAATGCCCCACAACTGCAGTGAGGAGTGCATCAGATAAGGCGCCAGGCCCAGGGCGAAAGCGGCGGTGACAATGGCGATAGCCAGGGTGACGGCGGCGCGTTCCAGCGCTTTGCTCAACTGGCCGAGATTACTGACGTTGATATCGGCATTGAGCTGCCCGCGTTTTAGGCGGCGCACCAACAGCCGCAGGGTTTGCGGCAGTTCTTCCCCGGCGTCGAGCGCTTCCCCGCCCAGGGCCAACAACCGCTGGCGCACGGCGTCAGGGGCATAGCGTTGCAGCACCGTTTGTTGCAGCATCGGTTTGAGCGTGGCGACGATGTCAAAGGCCGGATCCAGCCGGTGCAGCACGCCGTCGGCGGTGATTAAGGCTTTGAACAGCAGCACCAGATCCGGCGGCAGCGCCAGCTGGTGCTCACGCGCCATCACCAACAGGTCAGTGAGGGCTTTGCCGAGCGTCAGGGTGGCGGCGGCCTGTTTGTCGAGAAAGTTTTGCGCCGCCAGCTCCAGGTCCATCAGATCCAGCGGTTCGCTGTCCGACCAGGCGATCAGCGTGTTGACGATGCCTTCGGACTGACGATCGGCGATGGCCTGCAGCAGCAGAAGCAACTGATTGCGCCGCCGCTCAGACAGTTGGCCCACCATGCCGAAGTCGATAAAGCCGACGCGGTCACCGCTCAGCGCCATGACGTTGCCGGGGTGAGGATCGGCGTGATACAACCGATGCTCCAGCACCATGCTCATAAAGGCGCGCGCGCCGCGTTGCGCCAGCAGCGGGCCGTCAAAGCCCGCCGCCGCCAATTGCTGAGGGTTCTCCGGCGCGGTGCCGGGCAAGTACTCCTGCACTAACAGACGTGGAGACGACCATTGCCAATAGATTTTTGGCACGACCACATCGGGTTCATGCGCGAACATCCCGGCGACGCGATCGCAGTTATGCCCTTCGTGAGTTAAATCCAGCTCATGATTGAGCGCCGTCGCCAGCGCTCTGACCATCTGCCGCGGCCGATAGCGTGCCAGCGTGGGGCTCTGCTGCTCCACGGTTTCCGCCAGCGAGGCCAGCAGCCGCAGATCGGCGTGGATGGTTTTCGCCAAACCGGGCCGCAGCACTTTCACCACTACCTGTTCGCCGCTGTGCAAGCGGGCGCGGTAAATTTGCGCCATCGACGCCGCGGCCAGCGGCGTGCGATCGAATTCGGCGAACAGCCGCTCGGGCTCATCGCCCAGGTCGGCAACGATCTGGGGTGCCAGCGTTTTCCATGGCAGCACCGCTGCCTGGCTGTGCAGGCGATCCAGTTCGTCGGTCCAGGCGGGATCCAGAAGATCAGAACGCGTGGCCAGGATCTGGCCGAATTTGACGAAGGTCGGGCCCAGCGCCTCGAGCGCTTCGCGCAGCCGCTCGGGCAGGGTTTGTGCGTCCTGTTGGGCGGATCCAGCGCGGGCGCCGCGCAGCAAAGCCCCCAGGCCCAGCAGACGCAGAACATCTTGCAGGCCGTAACGAATCAGAACGGAGGTAATTTCCTTCAGCCGCGCCCGATCGCGAGCGGTGGCGAGCACCATTTTCAGCATCAGTACGCCCTATCCTTTGGGTTATTCAAACGTTATTGTTCCATGTCCAGCAGCAACGGCACCTCGCAGCGCTGCGCCATGCGGTTGCGGTAGGTTTCCACGTTCTCCGGCAGCGCGACCCCGGCGACGATCGACAACGAGCGCAGCAGCGGGAACAGGTGGATATCGTCCTCGGACAGCTCGCCGTTTACCGCTTCGGCGGAGACGATCAGCGGTGACAGGGTTTGCAGATCGGCCTCCAGCTGGGCGATCAGATCGGCGCTGTTGGCGAGATGCTCGGCGAAATCACCGATTGACGCCTGCTTTTTATCGATAAAATAACGGCGGGCGCTGTCGGTGGCGAACTCTTCGAAATCGGCATGCGCAATACGCGGCAACAGCAATTTTGCGCTGTACCCGCCGACCCGCTGCAGCCACTCGGCAATGGCCGGGTTGGTGCGGCCGGTCAGCACCGGCTTGCCGTCCAGGTGATCGACATAGCGCACGATATCCAGGCTTTCCGGCATCGCTTCGCCGTTGTCTTTGACCAGGATAGGCACCATTTTTTGGCCGATCAGGTTGAACGGAGTCGTCTCATCGTCGTTGAGCAACGTGACCAGACGAATCGGCAGACGTTTCAGGCCAAAAATCATGCGGGCTTTAACGCAGAATGGGCAATGATCGTAAATGAACAGTTTCATGCTTGCTCCGGGTTGTCAGGTTTTAACAGCAATAGTTACCACAGCTTATCGAGGCTGTCTTGACGTGCGTGTGTTGGATGGTGCGTTATTGCGATATTGCCCGCGCACCGGCGCGGGCTAGGGGGCGTTATTTCTTGGCCGGTACCGAGTTGAGCACATCGATCAGGTGAATGCGAGCTTCTTCCAGGTCGATTTTGTCACGTTCGTTGGCGGCGGTGACGACCTGCAGCTGTTTGATAATATCGTTTTTCAGGCCGGCGTCGCTGGCGAGGATATGGGCCAGGGCCTTTTCCACCAGGGTGGAGCGCGCATAAATCATGCGCAAGTTCAGTATCATATGTTCGAGTAGTTGCGGTAATTTTGCTTCTTCACTCATGCCGACGGGCTCCTGTGGGGGTTTTTACTAACAGGATAGCAGCTGTTGCCGATTCGGCCGGATTTCTATGGCGTTAACCGCCGCGCAGCATCATCGATGCACTGCGCCGCGGGCTGAACTGCCAGTACAGCGCCAGCAACGTAGCGAAGCCCACTGCCCCAAGCAGCAACCAAGGTAGCTCCGGCATGTTCATCGTGCGTCCGGTATCGTACATCCAGCCGCCGCCGGTGTAACCTAACGCGCCACCCAGCGCCAGACCAAGGCGGCTAAAGCCCATATAGCTGCCACGCGCACGTGGATCGGCCAGCGAAGCGCTCAGCGTTTCGCGCGCCGGTTCGGCGATGATCGAACCCAGGTAGAAACAGCAGATCAGCGTGAACACGCCTTGCAGGCTGCTGGCGAGGCCGATCGGCAGCAGGCTGAGCGTCATCAGCAGCAGGCCCGCCATCAGGCGTTGTTCAAGCCGAAAATGTTTTTCACCCCAACGCGCCAGCGGATAGAGCAGCGACAACGACAGCGCCGCTTCGATCGCGTACATCCATTTCACCGCCGCCGGTGAGCCGGCGATTTCATTGACCACGATCGGCAGCATCAGCATCACCTGTACCGCCAGCATATAGTAGCCGGTCAGCGTCAGGACATAGGTGAGGAAGCGGCGATCGCGCACGACCCGCAGCATGCCTTCTTTCATCGGCACGCGCACGGTGGAGATGCGGTAAGCCGGCAGTAGCCAGGCGTTCCAGCCGGCGGCCAGCACGAAGATCGCCGCCCCGACCCAGCAGACAAAGTGGAAATCGTACTGCAGCAGCCAACTGCCGATCAGCGCGCCGACGACCGCACCGGCGCTGTCCTGCATCATCAGCAGCGAGAAAAAGCGGCCGCGTTCGTGCGGGCGGGTCAGCTTGATCACCAAAGCGGTGCGCGGCGGATCGAATAACGTGCCGCCGAGGGCGGACAGTGCGCAAGAGAACCACAGGATCCAGGGGGCATCGGCCATCGCCATGGTGGCGAAACCGGCGGCGCGCAGCAACATGCCGGTGACGATCATCGGCTTGGCGCCGAAGCGATCGGCGATGGCGCCGCCAAAGATGCCGAGCCCTTGTTGCAACAGCTGACGCAAACCCAGCGCGATGCCGACGATCAACGCCGCCCATCCCAATTGATCGACGAAGCGGATCGAAATAAGCGGGAACACGACAAAGAAGCCTAAAACTACCAGCAGGTTGTCGAGCAACAGAAAATATTTACCCAAGCTGCGCGCTTGCGATACCAGAGACATGCTTCACCATGAGCAATTAAGATAGAGGGGGAAGGCAACCCCACCATTCTCTACCCAATTGCCGGACGGCGACAGGTGCGGAGTAGATAATATTTTTTTATCGTCAAGGTGTTACCTGTGCTGCAAAATGGGCGGAAAAACGCCGTAAAACGCGTATTCGGCGATTTACTGAGCGACCGAGGTTTTACCTCGGGGGCGGGCTACGGTTATATTGAATGCAGGGAAGTGCGGTTCTGAAGCGCTATTGGCAAAATAAAATCATGCCATCAGATCGGCATCGGATGATTATCCACGCGGCTTCCCAATAAATACTTCTTATCGAACCGTTTTGACTGCGGGGGAAATGATGTTCGGCTACCGCTCTGCATCGCCAAAAGTACGCCTTACTACCGACCGGATGGTGGTCCGTTTAGTGCATGAACGGGATGCCTATCGTCTGGCGGATTATTATGCCGAGAACCGAGCCTTTCTCAAACCCTGGGAGCCGGTACGCGACGAAAGCCATTGTTATCCTTCCGGCTGGCAGGCGCGTCTGGGCATGATCGCTGAAATGCAAAAGCAGGGCAGCGCCTACTATTTTATCCTGCTCGATCCAGAAGAGCAGGAAGTGCGCGGCGTGGCGAACTTCAGCAACGTGCTGCGCGGTTCGTTTCACGCCTGTTTCCTCGGTTATTCGCTGGGGGAGAAATGGCAGGGACAGGGGCTGATGTTCGAAGCCTTGCAGTCCGCCATCCGCTATATGCTGCGCCAACAGCGCATGCACCGCATCATGGCCAACTATATGCCGCACAACCAGCGCAGCGGCGCATTGCTGACGCGTCTGGGATTCGAACGCGAAGGTTACGCCAAGGATTACCTGCTGATCGACGGCCAGTGGCAAGACCACGTTTTGACGGCATACACCAATAAAGAGTGGCTACCCCCACGTTGAGGCCAAACGATGAAATATGAATTGAACGCCAAAGAGGCTCGGGTTATCGGCTGCCTGTTGGAAAAACAGGTGACGACGCCGGACCAATACCCGCTTTCGCTTAACGCTATTACGCTGGCATGCAACCAAAAGACCAACCGTGAACCGGTGATGGATCTGAGCGAAAGCGAGGTGCAGCAGCTGCTCGATCTGTTGCTGCGCAAACATTTCCTGCGCACCCTCAGCGGATTCGGCAACCGGGTAGTGAAGTACGAGCAGCGGTTTTGCAATTCCGAATTTGGCCAGCTGAAACTTTCGCCCGCCGAACTGGCGGTGATTGCCACCTTACTGCTGCGCGGCGCGCAAACGCCCGGCGAGCTGCGCACCCGTACCAATCGGATGCACGAGTTCAGTGATGTCAGCGAGGTCGAACAGGTGTTGCAACAGCTGGCCACGCGAGAAGATGGCCCGTTCGTGGTGCGCCTGGCGCGTGAGCCGGGCAAGCGCGAAAGCCGATTCATGCATCTGTTCAGCGGCCAGATTGATGAAGCGCCGCCGGCGGCGTTCGAATCCGAGGACGACGGCGAACTGAGCGCCAGGGTTAGCGCATTGGAAAGCGAAGTGGCGGAACTGAAACGGCAGTTGCAACACCTGTTGGTGAGGGATGCGAATGACTAAATTGCGTGTAGGCGTGGTGGGATTGGGCAGTATCGCGCAGAAGGCTTACCTGCCAATCCTCGGCCAGGCGGCGGATTGGTCGCTGGTGGGCGGTTTTTCGCCCAATCAGCAAAAAGCGCAGCCGCTGTGCGATAGCTACCGCATGGCCTGTTTCTCCCGGCTGGACAGCCTGGCCGAACAGTGCGACGCGGTCTTTGTTCACAGCAGCACCGCCAGCCATTTTTCGGTAATAGGCGAGCTGCTGAACCGCAGCGTACACGTTTACGTCGATAAACCGCTGGCGGAGACGCTGGAGCAGGGCGAGCAGTTGCTTGAGCTGGCCGAGCGGCGAGGCAAAACGCTGATGGTGGGGTTCAACCGGCGTTTCGCGCCGCTTTACCGGCAGCTCAAGCAGCAAATGAACCAGCCGGCCTCCATTCGCATGGATAAACATCGGGCGGACAGCGTCGGCCCGCACGATCTGCGTTTTACCCTGTTGGATGATTACCTGCACGTGGTGGACACGGCGCTGTGGCTGGCGGGCGGCGGCGAGCAACTGCTGAGCGGCAGCGTGCGCACCAACGCCGCAGGCGAAATGCTGTACGCCGAGCATCACTTCGCCTGCGGCGATACGCAGGTGACGACCAGCATGCATCGCCGCGGCGGCAGCCAGCGCGAAAGCGTGCAGGCGGTGACAGACGGCGCGCTGTATCAGTTGACCGATATGCGCCACTGGCTGCGTGAAGATGCGCAGGGCGAGTTGGAACAACCGGTGCCTGGCTGGCAAAGCACGCTGGTGCAACGCGGCTTCGACGGTGCGGTGCGGCATTTCCTTGATGCCGTCGCCAATCAGAGCGCGCCGGAAACCGGCGGCGAACAGGCGCTGCTTGCCCAGCGGGTGGTCGAGCGTTTGCTGCGGGATAACTCTATGTAACATCTGGCGGTAGCTATTCTTTTCCGGATGCGTAAACTGAGCCGATTGTTTCACTGACGCCTGCTGTTGCAGGCGTTGATATTTACGGTACCTATCAGACAACCACATGAACCTACTCAAATCCTTGGCTGCCGTCAGCTCGATGACGATGTTTTCGCGGGTGTTGGGCTTTGCCCGCGATGCGATCGTCGCGCGGGTGTTCGGGGCCGGCATGGCAACGGACGCCTTCTTCGTGGCGTTCAAACTCCCGAATCTGTTACGCCGTATCTTTGCCGAAGGGGCATTTTCGCAGGCCTTCGTGCCGATCCTGGCCGAATACAAAAGCCAGCAGGGCGACGAGGCGACACGCACTTTTATCGCCTATGTCTCCGGGCTGCTGACGCTGGTGCTGGCGGTGGTGACGGTGCTGGGGATGTTGGCCGCGCCCTGGGTTATCTATCTCACCGCGCCGGGCTTTACCGATACGCCCGACAAGTTTGCCCTGACGTCGGCGCTGCTGCGCATCACATTTCCCTATATTCTGTTGATCTCGCTGGCGTCGCTGGTGGGGGCGATCCTCAATACCTGGAACCGCTTCTCGATCCCGGCCTTTGCGCCAACGCTGCTTAACGTCAGCATGATTGGCTTCGCGCTGTTCGCCGCGCCGTATTTCCACCCGCCGGTGCTGGCGCTGGCGTGGGCGGTGGTAGTGGGCGGCGTGCTGCAACTGGGTTACCAGCTGCCGCACTTGCGCAAGATCGGCATGCTGGTGCTGCCGCGCATCAAATTGGGCGATGCCGGAGTCTGGCGGGTAATGCGTCAGATGGGGCCGGCGATCCTTGGGGTGTCGGTCAGCCAAATCTCGCTGATCATCAATACTATCTTCGCATCGTTCCTGGTATCCGGCTCGGTGTCCTGGATGTACTACGCCGACCGCCTGATGGAATTTCCTTCCGGCGTGTTGGGCGTGGCATTGGGCACCATCCTGCTGCCGTCGCTGGCCAAAAGCTTCTCGAGCGGCAACCACGATGAGTATTCGCGCCTGATGGATTGGGGGCTGCGCCTGTGCTTCCTGCTGGCGCTGCCGAGCGCCATCGCGCTGGGCATTTTGGCCAAACCGTTGACCGTCTCGCTGTTCCAGTACGGCAAGTTCAGCGCCTTTGACGCGGCGATGACGCAACGCGCGCTGGTGGCTTACTCGGTGGGGCTGATGGGGCTGATCGTGGTTAAAGTGCTGGCGCCGGGCTTCTATTCGCGGCAGGACATCAAAACGCCGGTCAAGATCGCTATCATCACGCTGATCATGACGCAGGTGATGAACCTGGCGTTTATTGGTCCGCTGAAGCATGCCGGCCTGGCGTTGTCGATCGGCTTGGCGGCTTGCCTGAACGCCTCGCTGCTGTATTGGCAGCTGCGCAAGCAGAAGATCTTCCAGCCACAGCCGGGTTGGGCGCTGTTCCTCACTAAGCTGGTGATCGCCGTGCTGGCGATGTCGGCGGTGCTGATTGGCGTGATGTGGCTGATGCCGGCCTGGGATCAGGGCAATATGCTGGAACGTTTGCTGCGTTTGGCGGCGGTGGTGGTGGCCGGTGTGATGGCCTACTTTGGCGTGCTGGCCGGGTTGGGCTTCCGCCCGCGTGATTTTGCGCGCCGCGTCGCCTGAGCCGAATGCAAGAACAAAAAAGGTCGCCTTGGCGACCTTTTTACTTTCCGCGCGGTGCGGCTTACATACGTTCGACGGTTTCGATACCCAGCGTATCCAGGCCGGTTTTCAGCGTTTTAGCGGTCAGCAGCGCCAGCTTCAGGCGGCTCTGACGGGTTTCTTCGCTGTCGGCGTTCAGGATCTGGCAGTGCTCGTAGAAGCCGGAGAACAAGCCGGCCAGATCATACAGGTAGCTGCACATGACGTGAGGCGTGCCTTCACGTGCGACGGTGGTGAGCACCTCTTCGAACTGCAGCAGGCGGGTAGCCAGCGCAATTTCACGCTCTTCGGTCAGCGTCAGCGGCAGTGTCAGGCTGCTTTCGTCGATCCCGGCGCGCTTGAATACCGATGCCACACGGGTATAGGCGTATTGCATATAAGGCGCGGTATTGCCCTCGAAGGCCAGCATGTTGTCCCAGTCGAAGACATAGTCGGTGGTGCGGCTTTTCGACAGATCGGCGTATTTCACCGCGCCGATGCCGACCACGTGGGCCACGGTCTTCATTTCGTCTTGCGGCATGTCCGGGTTTTTGCCGGCGATCAGCTGTTCGGCGCGTTCGATGGCTTCATCCAGCAGATCGGAGAGCTTCACCGTGCCGCCCGAGCGGGTTTTGAACGGCTTGCCGTCTTTGCCCAGCATCATGCCGAACATGTGGTGTTCCAGCGAGACGGACTCCGGCACATAACCGGCCTTGCGCACGATGGTCCAGGCCTGCATCAGGTGCTGATGCTGACGGGAGTCGATGTAATACAGAACGCGGTTGGCGCCCAGAGTTTCGTAGCGATACTTGGCGCAGGCGATATCGGTGGTGGTGTAGAGGTAGCCGCCATCCTTTTTCTGGATGATGACGCCCATCGGGTCGCCGTCCTTGTTCTGGTATTCGTCGAGGAACACCACGGTGGCGCCTTCGCTTTCCACCGCCAGCCCTTTGGCTTTCAGATCGGCGACGATGCCCGGCAGCATCGCGTTATACAGGCTTTCGCCCATCACGTCGTCTTCGGTCAGCGTGACGTTCAGGCGGTTATAGGTCAGCTGGTTTTGCGCCATGGTGATGTCGACCAGCTTGCGCCACATTTTCAGGCAGTACTGATCGCCGCCCTGCAGCTTCACGACGTAAGCGCGCGCACGCTCGGCGAACTCGGCGTCTTCGTCGTAGTGTTTTTTTGCTTCGCGATAGAACTGTTCCAAATCGGACAGGCCCATATCGCTGGCGTTTTCGTTCTGCATTTTTTCCAGGTAGGCAATCAACATGCCGAACTGAGTGCCCCAGTCACCGACATGGTTGGCGCGAATCACTTTATGGCCCAAAAACTCCTGGGTACGCGCCGCGGCGTCGCCGATGATGGTGGAGCGCAGGTGGCCGACGTGCATCTCTTTCGCCACGTTCGGTGCGGAGTAGTCGATAACGATGGTTTGGGGCTCAACCGGCGCAATGCCCAGCTTCGGTGCGTTCAGCACCTGATCGGCCTGGCGGGCGACCCAATCGCTGTTCAGGAAAATGTTGATAAAGCCGGGACCGGCGATTTCCACTTTACCGGCGACGTCGCCGAGATCCAGCAGTTGCACCACTTTTTCCGCCAGCTGACGGGGCGGCATGCCCAGCTTTTTGGCGACTGACATCACGCCGTTGGCCTGGTAATCACCAAACTGCGCCTTGGCGGAAGGGCGGACCTGCGCTTCGCAATCGGCTGGCGCGCCAGCGGCGATCAGCGCCTGGCTGACTTTATCTGAAAGAAGAACCTGAATATTCACCGGGTTACCTTAATGACGAACGAGGGGCTGAAGCCAGCCCCTGCGGGATTCAACGGTGGCGGGCGCGATGTGCGACCGCCACAAAACAGCCTGTAATTGTAACCGATCTGACGGAGCCCGTCAGCAGTTGGCGCGGCCGCTGCGATGAAACAGTTGTCGAGGGCGGCGCGTTGATTGCCGGAAGGTGAAAGCAGAATGATTTGAACAGAATGTACGAAGGGGAGAGTTGCGAAGCTAGCGCTTTTTATTGCGGCGACCGGCATCCAGCGTGTTGGCGCTGCGTGATTTGAAATGACGGTAGATGGCGTATACGGCGATAATTATCAACACCAAGGATATCGTCAGCAATAACATAATGATCATCTCGAATTTAAATTTCCTCCAAAGTAGCTGAGTTGTCTTGGTGAATCAATTGCCCGGGGGTAAATTAAGATAATCCTTAGTTTCACATCAATTAGTGGGGTTTATTGTCTTCTTTTACAATGGGTTGTGCTTATGGTTTTATGTGGTTTCGATAAGTGGATCAGGTTTGATTAAACCAGACTATTCAATCGGGTTGCCCAATGGACTGCAGAGAGTTTTGTGCAAAATAACTTAAATCATAGCGTCATGAAGAAAAGGTATAATGGCTTGCGAAAAATCTTATTTTTTATTTTTCTGTTGCTTTAATAAGCTGTCATCTTAATAAGGGACTGGTTTTTTTATTCTCCCCGTCCGCAACCAAAAATCATTCTGAACTGCCGCCGAAAAACGTCGTAACGGTGGCGAGCACTGCCGCCACCGTGTAAATTACCGCGTTTAACTTTGCGCTCCGTTGTTTTGAGGTTTCTATGACCACTCCCTTGCAGGCCATTGCCGAGCTTGACGATCTGAAGCTCGATTTGCCGCGTTTCGAGCAGGCGCTGCATCAATTTGCCGCCAAATTGCGGCTTGATCTGGCCGCGTTCACCGCCGATCACATCTCCCTGCGCTGTCACCAGAATGCCACCGCCGAACGTTGGCGCCAGGGGCTGATGCAGTGCGGGACACTGCTATCCGAATCGATGATCAACGGGCGGCCTATCTGTCTGTTCGATTTGTCTCAGCCGCTGGCCGTAGGGCCGTGGCGGATAGACTGCATCGAGCTGCCGTATCCTGGGGAGAAACGCTATCCGCACGAAGGCTGGGAACACGTCGAATTAGTGCTCAGTGGCGATCCTCAGACGCTGTACGCTCGGGCGTTGAGCCACCTTGCCGATGAGGCATTGTTGGCGCCGGGGATCAAGCTGAAGCAAAGCTCGCCAAAAGGCGAGGGCGAGCGGCTACCGAACCCGACGCTGGCCATCACCGACGGAACGGTCACGATCAAGTTTCATCCGTATTCCATTCGAGACATCGTCGCCAGCGAACAAGGTTAGCCAGGCAGCGCCGCACAGGCTCGCGCCATGCGATCGAGCGCTTCATCGAGCAGGGCCCATCGGCAACCAAAGTTAAGCCGTACAAAGCGCCGATCGCCGAAGTCCAAGCCGGCGCTTAACCCAACGCCCGCACGTTCGAAGAACTGATGCGGGTTATCTACCGGCAGCGCGCTGCAGTCTATCCAGGCCAGGTAGGTGGCCTCGACGGGCAGCAACGTCAATCCCGGCATGGCGTTGATACGCTTTGTCAGCCGATCGCGATTGGCGCGCAGATAAATCAACTGCTCATCCAGCCAGGGTTGTCCGTATTGATAAGCCGCCTGCGCCGCCACCAGCGCCAACAGATTGACCTCCGGCACGATGCCGCTGCGCGCGCGTTTCAGCTTTTGTCGCAATGCTTCGTTGGGAACGATCGCCATTGAGGCGCCGAGCCCGGCGAGATTAAACGTCTTTGACGGTGACATCAGCGTCACGCTGCGTTGGGCCGCGTCTTCATTCAGGGTGGCGAAGGGGATATGCCGCGCGCCGGGCTCAAGCAGCAGTTCGCAGTGGATTTCATCCGAACAGACGATTAAATCGTGTTCGCGAGCGAACTGATGGTGCTGCAACAACTCCTCTCGGCGATACACGGTGCCACCGGGGTTCTGCGGGTTGCACAGCAACAGGAGTTTTTCGTTGCCGTTGAGCTGATCATGCGTCGAGGAAAAATCCAGTCCCCAACGTTGGTTGACCGCTGTTAGCGATACCGGAAGGTGTTTACGCCCGGCGAATTTGGCCGCTTTGCGAAACGGCGGATAAATGAGCGAGGGGGCCAGCGTGCTCTGATGTTCTTCGGTGCAGGCCCGCACGCACAGGTTCAGGCCACACACCAGGCCAGGCAGGAAAATGATCCATTCAGGCTTGATGTGCCAATCGTAGCGCTCTACCATGCGGCGGATAAAAACCTCAATAAGATCAGGGGATGGGTGGGTGTAGCCGAATACGCCGTGTGCTACGCGGCGCTGCAAGGCTTCGATCACCGCCGGCGGTGAGGTGAAATCGCTGTCGGCGACCCACAGCGGGATGATGTCGCTGCCGCGATATTTATCCCACTTAACGCTGTCACTGTGACTGCGGTCTACCCATTGATCAAAATTGAATGCCATAGTGATAACCCTGAGCCGGTTTATGCCTATGCATGAGCCTACGTGAGAAATGAAGAAATGAACAATTGCCGCCGTATGTTGGCCGTTATCTGGGGGTGACAATGATAAAACTGGAAGTTTGTTGCTTTAGCGTCGACTGTGCGCTGACGGCCGAACGGGCGGGCGCCGATCGCATCGAGTTGTGCGCCAGCCAGAGCGAAGGGGGATTGACGCCGAGCTATGGCACGCTGCGTCTGGCGCGTGAGCGGGTTGCGATCCCGGTGCATCCGATCGTTCGCCCGCGCGGTGGCGATTTCTGCTACGGCGCGGTGGATTTCGAAGTGATCAAACAAGATATCCGCCAAATTCGCGAGATGGGGTTCCCCGGCGTGGTGGTTGGCATGCTGGACGACGAAGGGCACATCGATCTGCCGCGCATGCGCGAAGTGATGAGGCTGTGCGAAGGCATGGCGGTGACGTTCCATCGCGCGTTCGATATGTGCCAGAATCCGATGGTGGCGCTGGAGCAACTGACCGAGCTGGGTGTGGCGCGCATTCTGACCTCCGGCCAGCAGCAGAGCGCCGAACTTGGCCTGCCGTTGCTGCGCGATTTGCGCCAGGCCAGCCAAGGCCCGGTGATCATGGCGGGTGCCGGCGTGCGCCTCAGCAATCTGCATAAGTTTGTCGATATCGGCCTGCATGAACTGCACAGCTCTTCCGGCCATCTGGTGCCGTCGACCATGCGTTATCGCAAGGCGGGCGTCACCATGTGTTCCGATAACGAATTTGACGAATTTAGCCATTATTGCGTGGATGGCGAAATGGTGGAGGCGATGAAAAACGCGCTGGCCTTGGTTGATCCTCTGGCGCAAAGCGCATAAACACGCAGTTAGCCGCGTTTGACAACCGGTTTCCGGGCCGTAAGACCCCTTTGCGTGTCACTGAGCCCTCGGCGATCACGCAAGTACCAGGCCCCGGCGTTTTGCCGGGGCTTTTTTTATGCCGCGAGAGACTATTGCAACGTGTCAGGCGAGAAGTCGAAGATTTCACCCGGGCTAATGCCGCAGGCTAAAATGCGCACCGTATTATTGCCACTGCCGGGATTGACCAAGATATCGTGGATAGTGCGATTGTTGTTCATGACAAAACGCGCGTAGTAAAGGTTGCCGATGCGTATCCAGGGAATAGCCTGATTGCTCTCGACAGTGTCGGTATAGTTATCGTTGAACGAGCGGGCCCAAATGCCAGTCGAAGCTTGCGCGGTAGATTGATCGCCGATAGAGGATGCGATGGCCCAGAATGTCCTCGGTCCCATGCTCCGATGAATACGTTGACCCAAACCTTTGTAGGCCGGGTTGTCGCCAGTGGCTGTCAGAAGATTGCTGTCTACCGTCAGTTTCCCGTCGATAAACCAGCCTGTAGGCTGATTATCAGCACCGATGGCGATCAGATTGCTGTTCGTCAAATAATTTAGCGGGGCCTCATGCAGCTGATAACTGCGCTGTGCAATGCTCAGTGTGCCTCTGAGAATGTTGTAACCCGCTTCATTGTTCAGACTGCCGTTTGTCCACATTGGCATAACGGTGTTGCTGAATGAGAGTTGATACCCAGCGTTAGCTTCGAAGCGAATAGCCTGGGGCGACAGTGTGCCCTTGGGCCCATTGGCGGTAGCGAAGTTAACATTACTGATTTGAACTGGGGTGATATTAGATTGGCTGGTGGATTTTCTTAATACCAGGAATCCCCCAACGGCATCACCATAATCATTGATGTAGGAACCGTTGGCGATTTGAATATTGGCGGAGGAATCTGAGTCGATATCGATGCCGGTACCATTTCTGTCTGCCATGAAATTGCTTAGGCTGAGACCGCCTAAATAGGAAGTTCCTTGTGTTGTGGTTTTGATAAAGATCTTTTTGCCATAAGAGAATACATTCACCATAAACGTATTGTCGTGGCGATCGAAATTGAAAGCACAAGAACCGGCTACGGCGATAGAGGCAGTAACCGCGTTTTCTGTCGGACGCACGACATTGGCATTGACGTGAACATTGGTAAATCTGTTGATGTCCCTGCTTTCATAAACCCTGTAGTCGCAGCGGACTGCCCAACCGTAGATATTCTCAAAGTTGTTGGCTTCTCCTCGAGCTTCAACAAAGTCATAGGCGCCTACATAACGGCAGTTGGCGACTGACAGAGCGCCACCTGCCGTAATGGTGGCACCGTATTGAACGAATGCCTCCGGCTGGGTGGCAGTATATTTTTGATCCGGGTAGAGGAACGACCAACCATCAAAGACAACATTCTTATCGCAGGCGAAACAAACCGTACCCGCGGGTTTCTTGATAATGAAAGCACTGTCGTCCGCAAGGCCTGCCCGATTAGGACCATTGCTTGTGAGGCTTGCAGGGCCTTGAGCAATACCGCGACGGGAGCCTCTCACAGTGACGCCGCTAGCGACGTTGATAGGCTGAGCACTGGTCAGCAGATATTGAGCATTTTCCGAAGCATAGACCACTTTGTTTTTTAAACTCGCGGCATAGTTTAATGTCGCGCTGATTGCTGCATCCGAGGCGGAGGCACCACTGGGATCGGCGCCGAAGTGATCGAAACTAAGTTTCTGCTCCAGTCGTTTCCAGCGGGCTCCTCCCGATGTAACCACCACGGTGCCGTTATTGTCCGCACTGGTTGTATCCGTTTTCGCATAATAGAATTCTCCGCCGCCGGCGAAACGTCCGGCGGAGTGAGAAACTAAAAAGACAATCTGGTCATCTGTAACTGGCGTCAGATTACGCAATTCACTGATATTATTTACACTAATCATATTGCTCATGGTATTTCTCCTGTTGGTTGGCAACATGATTGTCAATCAGACGGGACGATTGAAACAGTCGATAAGGTTTGTAGGACGCTGATACAGCGTAAAGTCAGGCCCCGGCGTTTTGCCGGGGCTTTTTTTATGTTTTGTAAAGACCATTTGCCCGTTTCAACGCGGTATCTCGGTCGACCAACCCCCCATATCTTCTTGCGATCGTCATGTCCTGCTGATAAGTTTGTGAGTTAAAATCCTTTAAATATCATAATATTAAATGATTTTTTTGTATGTATTGATGCGGTGAATTATTGGCGACATGCCTCTCAACGCTGCGTCTGCGTTTTCATGTCCGAACACAGCCTGGTTGATGGCCGGAACATCACAGCACCAATGAGGAGAGCCGTCGGCGCAGCCACAGAGCACGTCGACGGCGGACTTTACAAGGAGATAACGATAATGACCCGAACGGCACACTGTTTGACCGCTGCGCTTTTGCTGACGTTGGCCCTGACCGGCTGCCAGACCGCCAAGCGGCCTGTTTCTACATTGAGTAAGCCGCCCAGCGCAGAAGAAGTTGCGGAGCAAGATAAGCGGCAGCGTGAGGCCGAGCGCATGCAACAGTGCCAGCGCGAACTGGATGCCATGCGCGGCATGGATAACGAGAAATATCAGAAATTCAAACGCGAGTTCGATACCTTGATGAGCGGCGCCGCGCAGTATGCCGGGGTACGTCAGCGGGTCAATACGGGCACGCAGGAAACCGTCGACGCGCTGTATCGTTATCGCACCAGCCGTCTCTGCGCAGACATCAGTTCTGCCATGATGACCGGCCTGGCTGAGCGCGGAGAACGCGCCCAATGACCCCTCGTGCAAGAAAGGCATTACTGAGCCTGATGATACCGCTGGCGTTTGCGCCAGCGGTGGCCGCGGCGGATGACGATGTGCCGGCGTTATTGCAGTTTGCCGAGCGTTATCAGCGGCAGGATGCACCGGCGGCTGATACCGTGGTTACCCCATCTCGGGAAACCCAAAAGCCGGCGTCCCGGCCGATTCAGATTCGTGAAACGGCTGCGCAGAGAAAGCAACTGACGCAGCTGCAAAAGGCGCTGCGTGAGAAAGAGACTCGATTGGAACAACAGCAAGCCGCTATTCAATCACTGCAGCAGGAGCTGACCGCGCTGCGCGTTGCGTCATCCCTGACGGCTGCCGATAAACCGGCACCTGCTCCCGATCTGAGCGCGTTGAGCGACTTCGCCAGCGGCGTGCGACAGGCGCTGAATCTGACGCCGCAGGAACGCAAGGCTCAGGCGCAGATCGCCGAAGCGCAAGCCGCGTTAGCGCGGCAAAAGCAACAAACCGCGGAGCGAGATCGGCGCATTGCCTTGCTGGAACAACGGCTGGCGGCCTTGCCTAAACCAGCGGAAAACGTTCGGCAGCAGGTTTGGGAGGAGAAGCTGACGGCGGCGCAAACCGCCAACGATAAAGCGCGTCAGCGTTATGAACAGGACAAAAAAGCGGCCGCTGCTGAGCTGGAACGACAGAAGGCCGAAGCCGCCAAGTTGACGGGGGAACTGCAGCGGCAGCTGGCACAACTGCAGAAAGAACAGGGTGTCCAACGACAACAGGAGGGGCAACAAGAGAAAAGCCTGAAGACAGCGCTGGCGCAGCAACAGGCCGAAGCCGCCAAGTTGACGGGGGAACTGCAGCGGCAGCTGGCACAACTGCAGAAAGAACAGGATCTCCAACGCCAACAGGCCGAAAAACAGGAGAAAAACCTGAAGATGGCGCTGGAGCAGCAAAAGACCGAGACCGCCAAAGCGACGGGGGAACTTCAGCAGCAACTGGCAGCGCTGCAAAAAGAGCGTGATGACCAACGCCAGCAGGCCGAGCAGCAAGAGAACAGCCTGAAGGCGGCGCTGGCAAAGCAGGCGATAGAAGCCGCCAAAGCGACGGAGGAACTGCAGCGGCAGTTGGCGCAACTGCAGGAAAAAAACAAAACGCAAACCGAGCAGGCCAAAACGCTGGAACAACGTCTGGCGGCGGTGACGGCGGAAAGCGCGCAGGCAGCGCAGAAGAGGGATGAAGCGACGCAACGGGCGGATAAAACGGCGGCGGAGCTGGCTGCCGCCCATCAGGCTCAGCAAGCTTTGCAAGACGAACTGAGCGGGCTGAGATCGCGGGCCAAATGGTTGCCGGAGGTGAAAACGCTGAAGAAAAAGCCGGAACAACAGAGCTATGCTGCCGGCGTCGCCCTGGGGCGCGATATCCAAACGATGCTGGCGGAGCGTAAAAATTGGGGCATCACACCCGATAAAACCGTGCTGCTGGCCGGCGTGATCGATACCTTCAACGGCCATTACCAGTTGAGCGATGCGCAGCTGACCCGCGCATTGGCGGAGTCGGAAAAAGCGGTGAACGACGCCAGAAGCCAGGCGGCGAAGAGGCAAACCAGCAAAGGCGAAGCGTTCGTTGCCGAGTTCAAAAAGAAGAAGGGCACGCAGAAGTCGCCAGCCGGCTTCTGGTATCGCATCGATTATGCGGGTGATGAAACCATTGCGGAAAACGCGCGGGTGGATATCGTGGTGAAAGAGAGCTTAACCGACGGCAGCGTGATCCAGGATATGGATCGCAGTGGAAAGGTGATGTCTCAGCCGCTTTCCGCCTATCCGCCGTTGTTCCGCGAGGCGATCGGCCATCTGAAAAATCACGGTTCGCTGACGATGGTGGTGCCTCCGGAGTTGGCGTACGGTGAAACGGGCTATGCGCCGCAGATCCCGCCGAACGCGACGATGGTGTATGAGCTGCGGATTGTCGATGCCGGCAACGGGTAAGTTGAGGCCGGCGCAGGCCGGCCCGATTAGCAAGCGCTAGGGCTTTTTGGCGGTCAATACGGCGCGCAGCGGCGCAGGATAGCCTTCAACCGTTTTGCTGCGGTCGTTCGGGTCGAGGAATTCAGCCAGCGACTCGCTGGTCATCCAGTCTGTACGGCGCTGTTCTTCGAGGCTGGTGACGCACATATCGGCGATTTTCACGTCGACGAAGCCGCATTTCTCCAGCCAGCATTTCAGCGCTTCGGCGGAAGGAATGAAATACACGTTGCGCATCTGCGCATAACGGTCGCCCGGCACCAGCACCTGGTGGCGATCGCCTTCCACCACCAGCGTTTCCAGCACCAGTTCGCCTTCAGCTACCAGCTGATTTTTCAACTGATACAGATGATCGAGCGGCGAGCGGCGGTGATACAGCACCCCCATCGAGAACACGGTGTCGAATGCCGCCAGTTCCGGCAACTGCTCGATGCCGAGCGGCAGCAGGTGGGCGCGCTGATCGCCGCCCAATAGCTTGCGCACCGCTTCGAACTGGCACAGGAACAGCTGCATCGGATCGATGCCTACGGCAAAGTGTGCGCCGGCGCCGATCATGCGCCACAGGTGATAACCGCTACCGCAGCCGACGTCGAGAATGGTGCGTCCGGCCAACGGGGAGATGTGCGGCAGCACGCGATCCCACTTCCAGTCGGAATGCCATTCGGTATCGATATCGATGCCATACAGCGAGAACGGCCCTTTACGCCACGGCATCAGGGTGCGCAGCATTTTCTCGACGCCTTCACGCTGGCCCGGTGACAGGCCAGGCTCCATCTCAGCGCGCACGCCGTGCAGCAGATCGAGACGGGTGGGGGTCAGCGTCGGCAAATGCTCCACCGAGTTGAACCACTGCTTGAATTTGCCGTGCAGCGATTCGCGTTGCCAGGCGCTCAGCTGCGCGGGCAGCGTATCCAGCCAGTGGCTGAGGGGGCTCTTGGCAATGCGCTGATAGAAATCACCGAATTCGATCATTGCGCATCCCCCGCTTTCAGGGCGATCAGCGAACCGAAGTTGAAGCACTGGAACCACACTTCAGCATGCTCGAATCCGGCCTGTTGCAGACGCGCCTTGTGCGCCTCCACCGAATCGGTCAGCATCACGTTTTCCAGCATGCTGCGTTTTTGGCTGATCTCCAGCTCGCTGTATCCGTTGGCGCGTTTGAAATCGTGGTGCATGTTGAACAGCAGCTCGCCGACTTCGGCGTCTTCAAAGCTGAACTTCTCCGACAGCACCAGCGCGCCGCCTGGGCGCAGGCCACGATAGATTTTCTCCAGCAGGCGCAGGCGATCGGCCGGCTCGAGGAACTGCAGCGTAAAGTTCAGTACCACCATTGAGGCGTCTTCGATGTCGATGTCGCGAATGTCGGCTTCGATGACATCAACCGGCGTGTCAGCGCGGAAGGCGTCAATATGGCGGCGGCAACGTTCTACCATCGCCGGCGAATTGTCGACGGCGATGATATTGCAGCCGGGCACCTTGATATTCCGCCGCATTGACAGCGTCGCCGCGCCCAGCGAGCAGCCCAGGTCATACACCCGGCTGTCGGGTTGCACAAAACGTTCGGCCAGCATGCCGATCATCGAGATGATGTTGGAATAGCCGGGAACGGAGCGTTGGATCATGTCGGGGAATACTTCGGCGACGCGTTCGTCGAAGGTCCAGTCGCCCAGTTTGGCGATGGGGGCGGAGAAAAGAGTATCGCGGTTTGGCATAGCGGCAAATCAGTTCAGAATTCGAAGCTGCGTAGTCTAACAGAAAAGCGCAAAAAAGCGGAGCGGAAGCAGGCGGCGCGGCCGCCTGATGATAAAACGGGATCAGTGCAGGCTGAAAATCAGATCCCAAGGCAGATAGAAGATATTTGCCAGAACCATCAACAACAAAGAGATATAGGTCGCGGCCATGCCTGAACGGCGCCAACGAACCTCGCGGTTGCGTAAACCGTAGTAATGCACCAACCGCCCGGCCATCAGCATCAGGCCGCAGAGGTGAATCATCCAGATTTCTGCGCCGTTCATTTCCATGATCACCAGCAATACGGCAGCGATAGGAATGTATTCAACGGCGTTGCCATGCACGCGGATGGCGGTCTGCAATTCGTAGAAACCGCCGTCGCCGTAGGCTACGCGGTACTGCATCCTTAACCTGACTACGTCATAAGAGAGTTTGATCAACAACAATGCGCCGAGCACCACATAAAGCGCGCTTACCATTTTTAACTCCGTTCCCTAACCAAAACTGGCAGCCAGCATCATAGCCGTCATTGTATTCACTGTCGCGGGGAAATATTTGATGTTATTGGTCAGATTAATAGGTCAAAACAGTGCATCTTGTTCTGGCCAGTCTGGCGGCGCAGGCAAATCAGGGATCGCCAGGCGCAAATGCTGCCAAATTTTTTGCGCCTGCTGGGGCGAATCGCCGTTGTCCGGCGTATGAATAAACAGATAGGGCTGATGCTGTTGCTGCCACAGCGGCAGTTTTTGTTGCCAGGCTTCGAACCAGCGCAGGTTATCGGCCAGTTGGTCACCGCCGATAAAGCGCACCAACGGTTGGTCGGCGGTGACCAGAGCGTGTACCGGCAGCTTCGGTTTTTTCTGCTGGGCATCGCGCACGGCGGCGGTATTGGGGGCGGCGTGATGCACCGGGCGGCTGTCGAGGATCACCCGATTGATGCCGCGCTGGTGTAACCCCTGATTCAACGCGCGCTCTTCCTCACCCTTGGCGAAAAACGCCGGATGACGCACTTCTACGCCGTAAGTGAATTCCTGCGGCAGGCTTTCGAAGAACTGCCACATGCGCGGCAGCTCATCGGGGCCGAAGGCGGCGGGCAGCTGCAGCCACAACTGGCCGATGCGCTGATGCACCGGGCCCAGGCAGTGGTAAAATGCCTGTAGCTCGGCGGCGCAGTTGCGCAGGGCGGCCTTGTGGCTGATGTCCGACGGGAATTTGAAGCAGAAGCGAAAATCGTCGCCGGTCATGTCGCGCCAGCGCTGCACGATTTCCAGTTTCGGCAGCGCGTAGAAGGTGGTGTTGCCTTCCACGCAGTTGAAGTAGCGGCTGTAATCCGCCAAATCACGCAGCCCGATACGATTCCAGGCTGAATGTTGCCACTGCGGCAGTCCGATGTAGATCACGGCGTCGTCTTCCTTTACTTGTGCTTGGTTTATCAGGCTACAACTTAACGTTACCGCTCGAGCGCGGCAAGAATTTCGCCGGTGTCGCGCACCCGCGCCAAACGCGGGAAGATGTGTTCGAACGCGAAGCGGTGCATTTCCGCGTTCTGCGCGCTGCAGACGTCTTCGGCGATCACCAGCTCATAGCCGTGCTCCCAGGCGGCGCGGGCGGTGGATTCCACGCCGATATTGGTGGATATGCCGCCCAAGACTACGGATTTGATGCCGCGGCGGCGCAGCTGCAAGTCCAGATCGGTGCCGTAGAAGGCGCCCCATTGGCGTTTGGTGATCAGAATATCGTTGTCGCAGACCGCCAGCGGCGCGGGGAATTCCCACCAGCTGGCCGGCAAACCGCCGACGGGCGCGGGAGCCGGTTTATCCACCGGTTGTTTCAGCGCCTCGGCGAAGGAGTCTGACCAACCGACGCGCACCAACAGCACCGGCGCGCCCAGCATGCGAAAACGCGCGGCCAGCAGGGCGGCGTTCGCCACCACCTGGTCGGCGCCGTGCGGGCCGCCGGCGTAAGGCAGAATGCCGTTTTGCAAATCGATCAGCACCAGAGCGGTGGTTTGGGCGTCAAGTTTCAGCATGGATTTCATCTCGTTGCGAAGTGGATAAAAACTGTTCGGCGCGTCGGGCGAGCTGCGTTCGGCGCAAAACCGGGGGAGAATCAGGCTACGTGAAAAAACTGTCGCAGGTTAATGGGAAATTTGTTAACCGATGTGTTGATTCGAACAAAAACGCGCCATTTAGTGCAGTAACAATGCTGTGTTCGCACTTATCGGGCGGATGAATTTCCTTTATAATGACTCCCTTTTTTCAACACTCTTTAATCCAACGACCTATGCCGATTTATGAATATGCATGTGGTGCTTGCAACCATCGGTTAGAGAAATTGCAAAAATTTTCCGATGCGCCGCTGGCAGACTGCCCGGCGTGTGGGCAGCCCGCGTTGACCAAGTTGATTTCATCTTCCGGTTTCCAGCTTAAGGGCACCGGCTGGTATGCGACGGATTTTAAACCGGGCAACAAGTAGAATTTATCAGATAACAGCCGCGCGACAGGGGCGCAGTAGCCCGGCGCGGCATCGGCTGTGTAAAAGGATAGCGTATGCGTACTGAATATTGCGGGCAGTTGAATCTGTCCCACGTGGGCCAGGAAGTCACTCTGTGTGGTTGGGTCAATCGTCGTCGCGATCTGGGCGGCCTGATCTTTATTGATATGCGCGACCGCGAAGGCATCGTGCAGGTGTTCTTCGATCCGGACCAGAAAGTGGCGTTCGACAAGGCCTATGACCTGCGCAATGAGTTCTGCATCCAGATCGTCGGCACCGTGCGTGCGCGTCCGGACAGCCAGATCAATAAAGATATGGCTACCGGCGAAGTGGAAGTGTTCGCCCACGCGCTCGAGATCATCAACCGCTCCGAGCCGCTGCCGCTGGACTCCAACCAGGTCAATAGCGAAGAGGCGCGCCTGAAATACCGTTACCTCGATCTGCGTCGCCCGGAAATGGCCGAGCGTCTGAAGACTCGCGCCAAAATCACCAGCTTCGTACGCCGCTTTATGGACAGCCACGGTTTCCTCGACATCGAAACGCCGATGCTGACCAAAGCGACGCCGGAAGGCGCCCGCGATTACCTGGTGCCGAGCCGCGTGCACAAGGGCAAATTCTACGCGCTGCCGCAGTCTCCGCAGCTGTTTAAACAGCTGCTGATGATGTCCGGCTTCGATCGTTACTATCAGATCGTCAAATGCTTCCGTGACGAAGACCTGCGTGCGGACCGTCAGCCTGAATTCACCCAGATCGACGTCGAAACCTCCTTCATGACCGCCGAGCAGGTGCGTGAAGTGATGGAGAAGCTGGCGCGCGAACTGTGGCTGGACGTGAAGGGCGTGGATCTGGGCGATTTCCCGGTCATGACCTTCGCCGAAGCGATGCGTCGCTTTGGTTCCGACAAGCCGGACCTGCGTAACCCGCTGGAGCTGGTGGACGTGGCCGACCTGGTCAAGGACGTCGAGTTCAAAGTGTTCTCCGGCCCGGCCAACGACGACAAAGGCCGCGTGGCGGCGATCCGCGTACCGGGCGGCGCACAGCTGACCCGCAAGCAGATCGACGAGTACGGCGCTTTCGTCAACATCTACGGCGCCAAAGGCCTGGCCTGGCTGAAGGTCAACGACCGCGCCGCCGGCATGGAAGGCGTGCAGAGCCCGATCGCCAAATTCCTCAGTGCGGAAGTGCTGGAAGCCGTCTTGGCGCGCACCGACGCGCAGACCGGCGACATCCTGTTCTTCGGCGCAGACAGTTTCAAGATTGTCACCGATGCGATGGGCGCGCTGCGCCTGAAGCTGGGTCGCGATCTGGGGCTGACCCAACTCGACAGCTGGGCACCGCTGTGGGTGGTTGACTTCCCGATGTTCGAAGAAGACGAAGAGGGCGGCCTGGCGGCAATGCACCACCCGTTCACCTCGCCGCGCGACATGAGCCCGGAAGAGTTGGCCGCAGCGCCGGTCAACGCCATCGCCAACGCCTATGACATGGTGATCAACGGTTACGAAGTGGGCGGCGGTTCGGTGCGTATTCACCGCAGCGAAATGCAGCAGACGGTATTCAGCATTCTGGGCATCGACGAACACGAACAGCGCGAGAAGTTCGGCTTCCTGCTGGACGCGCTGAAGTACGGCACGCCGCCGCACGCCGGCCTGGCTTTCGGCCTGGACCGTCTGGTGATGCTGCTGACCGGCACCGACAACATCCGCGACGTTATCGCCTTCCCGAAAACCACCGCGGCGGCCTGTCTGATGACCGACGCACCGAGCTTCGCTAACCCGGCGGCGCTGCAGGAGCTGGCGATCAGCGTGGTAAAGAAAGCCGGTGCGGAACAAGAGAGCGAGTGATGAGTTACAAGCGCCCTGAATCTATCCTGGTAGTGATTTACGCGAAATCCAGTGGTCGGGTGCTGATGTTACAGCGGCGCGACGATACCGAGTTCTGGCAGTCGGTCACCGGCAGCCTGGAACAGGATGAGTCGCCGCCGCATGCCGCGCGGCGTGAGGTCATGGAAGAAGTGGGCATCGATATCGAAGCAGAGCACCTGCCGTTGTTCGATTGCCAGCGCTGCGTGGAGTTTGAACTCTTTGTCCATTTGCGACATCGCTATGCGCCGGGAACCACGCGCAATAAAGAGCACTGGTTCTGTCTGGCGTTGCCCGAGGAGCGCGATCCGGTGATTACCGAGCATCACGCTTACCAATGGCTTGAGGCGGCCGAGGCCGTGAAGTTGACCAAGTCGTGGAGCAATCAGCAGGCGATTGAAGAGTTCGTGATCAATTCAGTCCAGTAGTTTTTTTCGGAGATTTTTTATGGCAGGTCATAGTAAGTGGGCCAACACAAAGCACCGTAAAGCGGCGCAGGACGCCAAGCGCGGTAAAATTTTCACCAAGATTATTCGTGAGCTGGTCACCGCCGCCAAGCTGGGTGGCGGCGATCCGGATTCCAACCCGCGTCTGCGCGCGGCGATGGACAAGGCGCTGTCGAACAACATGACGCGCGACACCATGAACCGTGCAATCGCGCGCGGCGTGGGCGGCGATGATGATACCAATATGGAAACCATCATCTATGAAGGCTACGGCCCTGGCGGCACCGCCGTCATGATCGAATGCCTGAGCGACAACCGCAACCGCACCGTGGCGGAAGTGCGCCACGCCTTTACCAAATGCGGCGGCAACCTCGGCACCGACGGTTCCGTGGCTTATCTGTTCACCAAGAAGGGCGTGATCACCTACGCACCGGGCCTGGATGAAGACAGCGTAATGGAAGCGGCGTTGGAAGCCGGTGCGGAAGACATCGTGACCTATGACGATGGCGCCATCGACGTGTTCACCGCCTGGGAAAGCCTGGGCGCGGTGAAAGACGCGCTGACCGCGGCGGGCTTCGAAGCCGAAGCGGCGGAAGTGTCGATGATCCCATCGACCAAGGCCGACATGGACGCGGAAACCGCGCCTAAGCTGTTGCGCCTGATCGATATGCTGGAAGACTGCGACGACGTGCAGGAAGTTTACCATAACGGTGAAATCTCCGACGAAGTGGCGGCGACGCTGTAATCCGGTAAAACGGGCGCCGCCGTTCGGCGGCGCCGTGCATGCAAGGTGGATGTAGATATGGCGATCATACTCGGTATCGATCCCGGCTCGCGCGTCACCGGCTATGGCCTTATCCGCCAGCAGGGGCGCCAGTTGAGCTATATCGCCAGCGGCTGCATCCGCACGGTGGTGGACGACATGCCGACGCGGCTGAAGCTGATTTACGCCGGCGTCAGCGAGATCATCACCCAGTTTCAGCCCGATTTCTTCGCCATCGAACAGGTGTTTATGGCCAAGAACCCGGATTCGGCGCTCAAGCTCGGCCAGGCGCGCGGCGTCGCGATCGTGGCGGCGGTTAATCAGAACCTGGAAGTGTTCGAGTATGCGGCGCGGCAGGTCAAACAAACCGTGGTCGGCACCGGCGCGGCCGAAAAGGCGCAGGTACAGCACATGGTGCGCTCGCTGCTCAAACTCTCGGCAAACCCGCAGGCGGATGCCGCGGATGCCCTGGCCATCGCCATCACCCACTGCCACCTCAGCCAGAACGTGCTGCGAATGAGCGAAGGGCGGCTGAACCTGGCGCGCGGGCGTTTGCGCTGACGCGAAACGATGATTGCTCAGGCTGGATATTCATCCAGCCTTTTTTATGTTATAAGCTTTACCAGCAACGGCATGGCAGGGCGCCATGCCCGGTCATTCTGCAGGAGGGTAAATGATAGGTCGTCTCAGAGGAAATATTCTGGAAAAGCAGCCGCCGCTGGTGTTACTGGAGGCGAACGGCGTGGGTTATGAAGTGCACATGCCGATGACCTGCTTTTACGAGCTGCCGGAACTGGGGCAAGAGGCCATCGTGTTTACCCACTTCGTGGTGCGTGAAGACGCGCAGCTGCTGTACGGTTTCAACGACAAGCAGGAGCGCGCGCTGTTCCGCGAGCTGATTAAGGTCAACGGCGTCGGGCCGAAACTGGCGCTCGCCATCCTGTCGGGCATGTCCGCGCAGCAGTTCGTCAGCGCGGTGGAGCGCGAAGAGATCACCGCACTGGTCAAGCTGCCGGGCGTGGGCAAAAAAACCGCCGAGCGCCTGGTGGTCGAGATGAAAGACCGCTTCAAAGGGCTGAACGGCGATCTGTTCAACAACAGCAGCGAGATCAGCCTGCCGGCCGCCGCCGACAAAACGCCGGAAGCGGACGCAGAAGCCGAAGCTGTCTCGGCGCTGGTGGCGCTGGGCTATAAGCCGCAGGAAGCCAGCCGCATGGTCAGCAAGATTGCCAAGCCGGGCGCCGACTGCGAAACCCTGATCCGCGACGCGCTGCGCGCCGCCCTGTAAGGCCGAAAAGGGGTAGATAATGATTGAAGCCGATCGCCTGATTTCCGCCGAACCGATCAACGAAGAGGAGATCCTCGATCGCGCCATTCGTCCCAAGCTGCTGACCGAATACGTCGGCCAGCCGCACGTGCGCGAGCAGATGGAGATCTTCATTCAGGCGGCCAAGCAGCGCGGCGACGCGCTCGACCATTTACTGATCTTTGGCCCGCCGGGGCTGGGGAAAACCACCCTGGCCAACATCGTGGCCAACGAAATGGGCGTAAATTTGCGCACCACTTCTGGCCCGGTGTTAGAGAAGGCGGGCGATTTGGCGGCGATGCTGACCAACCTCGAACCGCACGACGTGTTGTTCATCGACGAAATTCACCGCCTGTCACCGGTGGTGGAAGAAGTATTGTATCCGGCGATGGAAGACTATCAGCTGGATATCATGATCGGCGAAGGGCCGGCGGCGCGTTCGATTAAGCTCGATCTGCCGCCGTTTACCCTGGTGGGTGCCACCACCCGCGCCGGTTCGCTGACCTCACCGCTGCGCGATCGCTTCGGCATTGTCCAGCGGCTGGAGTTTTATCAGGTGGCGGATCTGCAGCACATCGTCTCGCGCAGCGCCGGGTGCCTGGGGCTGGAGCTGTCCGACGAGGGCGCCCATGAAGTGGCCCGCCGCGCGCGCGGCACGCCGCGTATCGCCAACCGCCTGTTGCGCCGGGTGCGCGATTTCGCTGAAGTGCGCGCCAACGGCGTGATCAGCGGTTCGGTAGCGGCGCAGGCGCTTGATATGCTCAACGTCGATGCCGAAGGCTTTGACTATATGGATCGTAAACTGCTGCTGGCGATTATCGACAAGTTTACCGGCGGCCCAGTCGGGTTGGATAACCTGGCGGCGGCGATCGGTGAAGAGCGCGAAACCATCGAAGACGTGATTGAACCGTTTCTGATCCAGCAGGGCTTTATCCAGCGCACGCCGCGCGGCCGTCTGGCGACGCAGCACGCCTACCGGCACTTTGGTCTCGAACGCGAAGAGTAAATTTTTAATCCGCCAATAAGAAAGGGCCGCAGATGCGGCCCTTGTCATATCCCGGCTTTAATCAAGCCTGTTGTTTTTTGAACAGGCTCAGCGTGAACAGCACGGCAGCGCAGAGCACCACCGAAGGGCCGGCCGGCGTATCGTAAAATGCCGAGAAGGCCAGGCCGCCGGTAACCGCCACCATGCCGAGCAGTACCGCGACGCCCGCCATCTGCTCCGGCGTGCGCGCGAAGCGGCGAGCGGTGGCCGCCGGAATGATCAGCAGCGAGGTGATGATCAGCGCGCCGACGAATTTCATCGCCAGGCCGATGGTCAACGCGGTGACCAGCATCAGCACGGTGCGAGCCCGCGCCAGATTGACGCCGTCGACGTGCGCCAGCTCCGGGCTGATGGTCATCGACAGCAGATCGCGCCATTGCCACCACAGCACCAACAGCACCACGGCGACGCCGCCGGCGATCATCACGATGTCGCTCAGCGTGACCGACAGCAGATCGCCGAACAGGTAGGCCATCAGATCGACCCGCACGTTGGACATCAACGCCACCACCACCAGACCCAGCGACAGGGCGCTGTGGGCCAGAATGCCGAGCAGGGTATCCACCGAAAGTTGCGGGCGGCGTTCCAGCCACACCAGGGCCAGAGCCAGCAGCAGCGTAATGGCGATCACCGCATAGAAAGGATTGATGTCCAGCAGCAGACCAAAGGCGACGCCGAGCAGCGAGGCGTGCGCCAGGGTATCGCCGAAGTAGGACATGCGGCGCCAAACCACAAAGGAGCCCAGCGGCCCGGCGGCGCTAGCCAGCAACACCCCGGCCAGCCAGCCGGGAAGTAACAATTCGATCATGCTTCGCGGCTCCCGGTTTTCTTCAAGACAATTCTTCCTTGCAGGTCGTGGCGGTGGTTGTGATGGTGGCGATACACCGCCAGCTGCTCTGCGCCGCGGTTGCCGAACATGGCGATGAATTCGGGATGCATCGAGACCACCTCCGGCGCGCCGGAGCAGCAGATGTGCTGATTGAGGCACAACACCTCGTCGGTTTTCGCCATCACCAGATGCAGATCGTGCGAGACCATCAGTACGGCGCAGCCCAGCTCCTTGCGCAGCTGATCGATCAGATCGTACAGCGCCAGTTGGCCGTTGACGTCCACCCCTTGCGTGGGTTCGTCCAGCACCAGCAGCTGCGGTTTATTCAGCAGCGCTCGCGCCAGCAGTACGCGTTGGTTCTCGCCGCCGGAGAGCTTTTGCATCGGCTGGTCGAGCAGGTGGGCGGCGTGCACGCGCTTGAGCGCCGGCAGAATGTCGGCTTTCTTTACGCCGGGTTTAAGACGCATAAAGCGGCTGACGGTCAGCGGCAGGGTGGCGTCGAGGTGGAGTTTTTGCGGCACGTAGCCGATGCGCAGGTCGGGCTCCCGCTCCAGCGTGCCGGCGGTTGGTTTGACCAATCCCAGCACCACGCGTACCAGTGTGGATTTGCCCGCGCCGTTCGGGCCAAGCAGCGTGAGAATACGGCCGGGCTGCAGGCTGAGGGAAATGTTCGACAGCACCTTGCGGCTGCCGAAGGCGACGGAGATATTTTTTAGCGTTATCAGTGTAGACATCTCGAGATTACAGGTTGCAGAACGAAGCGGATGTTATAATATCACGCCTTGTTGATGAAAACGATGGGATTACTGATGATGGCAAAGAAAAATAAATGGCTGCAGCGCACGCTGCTGGCCAGCGCACTGTTGATGGCCGGCCCGCTGAGCAGCGCTTCCGCTGCGGTGGTGACCTCGATTCGCCCCTTAGGCTTTATCGCTTCGGCGATCGCCGACGGCGTGACGCCGACCGAGGTGTTGCTGCCGGACGGCGCTTCGCCGCACGATTTTGCGTTGCGTCCTTCCGATATCCAACGCTTGCGTTCCGCTGACCTGGTGTTGTGGGTCGGGCCGGACATGGAAGCGTTCTTGAACAAGGCGCTGGTGCCGATCTCGGCGACCCGAAAGCTGGCTATCAGCGAACTGCCGGCGGTGAAGCCGCTGCTGATGAAAGGCGAAGAGGACGACGATCATGAACATGCAGGCGAAGCGCATAACCATGCCGATGACGATCATGGGCATCATCACGGCGAGTACAATATGCACGTTTGGCTGTCGCCGGAGATAGCAAAAGTGACCGCGATCGCGATTCATGACAGATTGTTGGAACTTATGCCGCAAAATAAGGACAAATTAGACGCAAACCTGCGCCAGTTCGAGAATCTGCTGACGCAAACTGACAAAAATGTTGGTAACATGCTTACGCCTGTGCAAGGTAAGGGTTATTTTGTTTTTCATGATGCTTACGGCTACTTTGAAAAACACTACGGTTTGAGTCCGCTGGGCCATTTCACCGTCAATCCCGAAATTCAGCCTGGAGCACAGCGCCTACACCAAATTCGAACACAGTTGGTTGAGCAGAAAGCGGTATGCGTTTTTGCTGAGCCACAATTCAGGCCGGCCGTAATCAATGCCGTCGCCAAGGGTACCAAAGTGCGTTCCGGAACGCTGGACCCGCTGGGCACCGGCATCGCGCTGGGGAAGGACAGCTACGGGAAATTCCTGACACAGTTGTCAAACCAGTACGTGAGCTGCCTGAAGTAAAGCTTATGAGGATAATATCGAGTGCAGCAGATAGTCCGAACTATCGCTCTGGCGTATAACAACCTGCCACGGCCCCACCGCGTCATGCTGGGGTCGCTGACAGTCGTCACATTGGCCGTCGCTGTTTGGCGGCCTTTTGTTTACCACCCAGAACACAACCCCATCGCCAAGAGCGTCGAGTTAGAATCCAGCCAGATGCGGTCATTGCTCCCTGAAGCCAGTGAACCGATAGATGTCGACCAACCCACCCCCGATGACGAAATCCCGCAGGATGAGCTGGACCAGAAGGATGCCGGCGATGATGGCGTGCATGAATATGTGGTTTCCACCGGTGACACCCTTGGCAGCATTCTGACGCAGTACGGCATCGATATGTCGGATGTCACCTTGCTGGCTTCGCAAAACCGCGATCTGCGTAATCTGAAGATCGGCCAACAGCTGTCGTGGACCGTGAACGACGCAGGCGATTTGCAGCAGTTGACCTGGGAGGTTTCCCGCCGCGAAACTCGCACCTATGATCGCGTCGGCAACAGCTTCAAGGAGTCAAAAGAGGCGCAGCAGGGCGAATGGCGCAACAACGTGATCAGCGGCCGGGTCAACGGCAGCTTCGTCAGCAGCGCCGGCGACGCCGGGCTGAGCCGTAACGAAATCAACTCGGTGATCAAGGCGTTGCAGTGGCAGCTCGATTTCCGCAAGCTGCGCAAAGGCGATCAGTTCTCCGTGCTGATGTCGCGTGAGCATTTCGACGGTAAGAAATCGCAAAGCCAGCTGTTGGGCGTGCGTTTGCGCACCGGCGGCAAGGATTACTATGCGATCCGCGCCGAAGACGGCAAATTCTACGATCGCCAAGGCTCTGGCCTGGCGCGCGGCTTCATGCGTTTCCCGACCATGAAACAGTTCCGCATCTCCTCCAACTTCAACCCGCGCCGCGTGAACCCGGTGACCGGCCGCGTGGCGCCGCACAAGGGCGTCGATTTCGCCATGCCGGTCGGCACGCCGGTGCTGGCGGTCGGTGACGGTGAGGTGGTGATCGCCAAACGCAGCGGCGCAGCGGGCAACTATGTGGCGATCCGCCACGGTCGTCAGTACACCACGCGCTATATGCACCTGAAAAAACTGTTGGTGAAACCAGGCCAGAAGGTGAAACGCGGCGATCGCATTGCGCTCTCCGGCAACACCGGCCGCTCCACCGGGCCGCATCTGCACTTTGAACTGTGGACCGGCCAACAGGCGGTGAACCCGCTGACGGCCAAACTGCCGCGTTCCGAAGGGCTGGGCGGCAAAGACCGCAGCGATTATCTGGCGCAGGTGAAGGAAGTGGTTCCTCAGCTGCAGTTGGATTAACGCCCCCTTTTTCCGGCGCTTCGGCGCCGTTAATTTCATCGGCCTGATTGCGGGCCGATGCTGTTTTACCTGGGCGGTTCGCGGTTGTTAATTGCAAAATCGGTGCTGGCAATTATGATTAGCCGAATCGCTAAGCCAAGAGCATGTGCATGCAAAACGAGAAGAAATCGAACGTAGAGTTCATTCCGCAGTTTCAAAAAGCCTTTTTATATCCGCGTTACTGGGGCGTGTGGTTGGGAACCGGTCTGATGGCCGGCATTTCGCTGGTGCCTGCGCGCCTGCGCGATCCGGTGCTGGGTGCGGTCGGCAAACTGGCCGGCAAGCTGGCGAAGGGCGCGCGCCGTCGTGCCCGCATCAACCTGCTGTATTGCTTGCCGGAATTGCCGGAAAGCGACCGTGAGCACATTATCGACCAGATGTTCGCCTGCGCGCCGCAGTCGATGGTGCTGATGGCGGAGCTGGCCTGCACCAAGCCCGAGAAAGTGCTCAAGCGCGTGCGTTGGCACGGTGAAGAGGTGTTGGACAAGATCCGGGCGGAAGGGCGCAACGTGATTTTCCTGGTGCCTCACGGCTGGGCGGTGGATGTGCCGGCGATGTTGATGGCCGCGCGCGGCCAACCGATGGCGGCGATGTTCCACAACCAGCGCAATCAGCTGATCGACTACCTGTGGAACGCCGTGCGTCGTAAATTCGGCGGCCGCATGCACGCGCGCAATGACGGCATCAAACCCTTTATCAGTTCAGTGCGCCAGGGGTATTGGGGTTATTATCTGCCCGATCAGGATCACGGCGCTGAGCACAGCGAGTTTGTCGACTTCTTTGCCACCTATAAAGCGACCTTGCCGGCGGTCGGGCGGCTGATGAAGGTATGCCGTGCGGCGATCGTGCCGTTGTTCCCGGTGTACGACGGCAAAACCAGCATGCTGGATATCTATATTCGCGAGCCGATGGACGATCTGGCCGAAGCCGATGACCCACGGATTGCCCGCCGTATGAATGAAGAAGTGGAAAACCTGGTGGGCCCGAACCCGGAGCAGTACACCTGGATCCTCAAACTGTTGAAGACGCGCAAAGAAGGGGAGATTGAACCCTACTCGCGCGACGATCTGTATCGTTAATCCTTTCTACCGCTAACGCCGGCAGGGTCACATCCCGGCCGGCGTCTCTTCAGATGTGTACCCTACAGCCGCGAGCCCGCAGGATGTCGACGATTTTAGGCGTGTGGGTGAAATCATTCCAGCGCAGATCAAGCTTGCGCAGTCGGCTCAGTTCGCCGAGGCTTTCCGGCAGATCGCTCAGGCGGTTGGCGCGCAGATCCAGGCTTCTCAGCGCCGTCAGCTCACCGATATTTTCCGGCAGGCGCGTCAGCTGGTTGAAACGCAGGTTCAACTCGCTCAACCGCGGCAGCCGGCAGAAGGCTTCCGGCAGTTCGGCGATGGCGTTGCTGGCCGCGTCGAGTATCTCCAGCCCACCGAGCTGTGCCATTTCCGCCGGCAGCGCGGTCAGGGCATTTTTCATGATATGCAGTTCGCGCAGCGCGCGCAATTGCCCGATTTCGCCGGGCAGGCTGCCGATGCGGTTGTTGTATAAACGCAGCTCCTGCAATGCCGCAAGCCTCGGTATCGCCAGGGGCAAAACGGCCAGGCGGTTGTCGGTCGCATTGAGGTAAACCAGTTGCTGTAGCTGCGCCAGCGAGTGCGGCAGATCGCTAAAGCCGTTATCGCTCAGGTAGAGGTATTTCAACCGATGCAGTTGGCCCAGCTCTTCGGGGAGCTCGCTGGCGCGATTGTGGCCGAAGTCGAACATCTCAAGCTGTTGCAACTGGCCAATCTCCGGCGGCAGGCGGTCGAGCTGATTGCAGGAGATGTTCAGCACCTGCAGGTTGCGGTGTTGCAAGATGGAGGCGGGGAAGGCCGTCAGCTGATTGTCGTACAGGCTGATTTTGCGCAGCGCATGGCCGGTTAGCTGCGATTCGTCGAGCTGCGTCAGACCGCGCCCATCGAGATCGAGTGCATCACCGGTCGAGGCTGGATTGCGTTGGTGGAGCATGGCGTTCTCCGTCGTTTATGGCGGTGTCAGGGCAAAAAAAATGCCGGCCAACGTGAGCCGGCCGGCATGTCGTCTGCGGCGTGGATTACTCGACGCGCAGAATACGGCTGGTATTGGTGGTGCCGACGGTTTCCATCACGTCGCCCTGGGTGACGATCACCAGATCGCCGGAGACCAGGAAGCCTTTGTCACGCAGGCGATTGACGGCTTCATTGGCGGCGATCACGCCGTCTTTGTGGCTGTCGAAATATACCGGCGTCACGCCGCGATACAGCGCGGTCAGGTTAAGCGTGTGCTCATGCCGCGACATGGCGAAGATCGGCAGGCCGGAGCTGATGCGCGACATCATCAGCGCAGTGCGGCCGGATTCGGTCATGGCGATCAGCGCGGTGACGCCTTTCAGGTGGTTGGCGGCATACATCGAAGACATGGCGATCGCCTCTTCGATGTTGTCGAACTGTACGTCCAGGCGGTGTTTGGAAACGTTGATGCTCGGGATCTTCTCGGCGCCCAGACAAACGCGCGCCATCGCCGCCACGGTTTCCGCCGGGTATTGGCCAGCGGCGGTTTCCGCCGACAGCATGACGGCGTCGGTGCCGTCCAGCACGGCGTTGGCCACGTCCATGACTTCGGCGCGGGTCGGCATCGGGTTGGTGATCATCGACTCCATCATCTGGGTCGCGGTGATCACTGCGCGGTTCAGGGTGCGGGCGCGGCGGATCAGTTTCTTCTGAATGCCGACCAGTTCCGGATCGCCGATTTCGACGCCCAGGTCGCCACGGGCGACCATCACCACGTCGGAGGCCAGAATAATGTCGTCCATCGCTTCGTCGGTGCAAACTGCTTCGGCGCGCTCAACCTTGGACACGATCTTGGCGTTGCAGCCGGCATCGCGCGCCAGGCGGCGGGCATAGTTCAGATCTTCACCGGTACGCGGGAAGGAGACCGCCAGGTAGTCGACGCCAATCTTGGCGGCGGTCACGATGTCCGCCTTGTCTTTTTCTGTCAGGGCTTCGGCCGACAGGCCACCGCCGAGTTTGTTGATGCCCTTGTTGTTGGACAGCGGGCCGCCGACGGTCACTTCGGTAAACACTTTCATGCCCTGAACTTCGAGCACTTTCAGCTGAACGCGGCCGTCATCGAGCAGCAGGACGTCGCCCGGCACCACGTCGGCTGGCAGGCCTTTATAGTCGATACCGACTTTTTCTTTATCGCCTTCGCCTTTTGACAGGTTGGCGTCCAGCAGGAATTTATCGCCCACGTTGAGGAAGATTTTGCCTTCCTTGAAGGTGGAGACGCGAATTTTCGGCCCTTGCAGATCGCCGAGGATAGCGACGTGACGCCCCAGTTTAGCAGCGATTTCGCGCACTTTGTCAGCGCGAGCCTGGTGATCTTCCGGGCTGCCGTGGGAGAAGTTAAGCCGAACTACGTTGGCACCGGCGGCAATGATCTTTTCCAGATTATTGTCGCGGTCTGTAGCCGGACCCAGGGTGGTAACGATTTTGGTTCTTCTGAGCCGTCTGGACATGTATTACTCCGTTGACTGGTGAAGCAAATATTGGTGTTGCGATAACGTCGGATAACGAAACCAGGCGTGAAATGTAATTTTACAACACTGATATTTCACCCGGGTTACCCGCATGAGCATGTTAACAGGGTACCGCCTCTGATGCCGTCATTCAAATGTCTGTTGAACGGCGATTTTTTCTTCGTCGGGTCACGAATCAAAACTGTTGGGAATGACCACGCCTTTATCAAAGCGCGATTCTTTGAGCGCTTCTTTGACCCGCTTCAAGTTATCTCTGAATTTAGCCCCTCGGCGCAAGGTAAATCCGGTGGCAAGCACGTCAATGAGCGTTAATTGCGCGATCCGCGACACCATCGGCATGTAAACGTCGGTGTCTTCGGGCACGTCGAGCAGCAGGGCCAGGGTCGCCGCCTGGGCGAGCGGGGTGTCGCGCGAGGTGATAGCCAGTACCGTGGCGTCGTTCTCCCGCGCCAGGTGGGCCATCTCCACCAGATTCTTGGTGCGGCCGGTGTGTGAGATCAGCACCACCACGTCGCCTTCGCTGGAGTTCATGCAGCTCATGCGCTGCATGACGATGTCATCAAAGTAGACCACCGGAATGTTGAAGCGGAAAAATTTGTTCATCGCATCGTGCGCCACTGCCGCGGAGGCGCCCAGCCCGAAGAAAGAGATCTTTTTTGCCTGGGTGAGCAGGTCAACCGCACGATTGATTGCGGCAATATCCAAATTTGCCTTTACTGTATCCAGGCTGGCCATTACCGATTCGAAGATCTTGCTGGTATAGGAATCGACGCTGTCATCTTCCTCAACGTTACGGTTTACGTAGGGCGTGCCGTTAGCCAGGCTTTGGGCGAGATGCAGTTTGAAATCGGGAAAGCCTTTGGTATCAAGGCGGCGGCAAAAGCGGTTGACGGTAGGTTCGCTGACGTCGGCCATGCGCGCCAGCGTGGCGATGCTGGAGTGAATGGCGGTCTGCGGGGAGGCCAGGATCACCTCGGCGACTTTCCTTTCAGATTTGCTCAGGCGTTCCAGATGGCTCTGGATTTTGTCCAGCGTATTCATATAACGAGAGTCACTCATGGTTTTATCCCTGTGGCTTTCAAGCAACAGCGTCGAATTTCGCCCGTGTTCGCCGTGCAAGCAGACGCCAAACGAGCGGCTGTAACCTGGAATCGATAGGGTATGTCGATTTCAAACAAAGGAGAAATCAATGCCGGTTTAGTGAAAATATACTACGTGCTGGTAACCGTTGGCAGTCTCGACACGGCGTATGCAGGGTTTTTTCACCAGAATATGACCTGTGTCTAACTTTCATAATGGTAACAGAGCGTCAAAAAAGACGAAAAATTACAGTTTTGCCCGTGGTGAGGGCGTTGGCGTAGATTGGCGCTTTCCACTGGAATCTTGAAGCCTTTTTTTCTGCTTTGCTCCGGGTTTGCTGGCCGTAGTCAAACAGAGTACATTAGTAATGTAAGAAAATTACAAATATCCTGCAACGAGGAGATGAACATGGCGGTAACCTCTACAGCCCAGGCGTGTGACCTGGTTATTTTCGGCGCGAAAGGTGATTTGGCGCGCCGTAAGCTGCTGCCTTCCCTGTACCAGTTAGAGAAAGCCGGACACATCCACCCGGATACGCGGATCATCGGCGTCGGCCGCGCGGAGTGGGATAAACAAGCCTATACCGAAGTGGTCAAGGAAGCGCTTGGCACCTTCATGAAGGAAAAACTGGATGACGAACTCTGGGCCACGCTGAGCGCGCGCCTGGACTTCTGCAACCTGGACGTCAACGACAGCAAGAACTTTACCAAATTGGGTAAAATGCTGGATCAGAAGCACCGCACCACCATCAACTACTTTGCCATGCCGCCAAGCACCTTTGGCGCCATCTGCAAAGGGCTGGGCGAAGCCAAGCTGAACCATGAGCCGGCGCGCGTGGTGATGGAGAAACCGCTGGGCACCGATTTGGCGTCCTCACGCGTGATCAACGATCAGGTGGCGGAGTACTTCAACGAATCCCAGGTTTACCGTATCGACCACTATCTCGGCAAAGAGACGGTGCTGAACCTGTTGGCGCTGCGTTTCGCCAACTCGCTGTTCGCCTCCAACTGGGATAACCGCACCATCGATTCGGTGCAGATCACCGTAGCGGAAGAGGTGGGCATCGAAGGGCGTTGGGGTTACTTCGACCAGGCCGGCCAGATGCGCGACATGATCCAGAACCACCTGCTGCAGATCCTGACCATGATCGCCATGTCGCCGCCGGCGGATCTGACGACCGACCGCATCCGCGACGAGAAGGTGAAGGTGCTGCGCTCGCTGCGCCGCATCGATCAGACCAATGTCCGGGAAACCACCGTGCGCGGTCAGTACACCGCCGGCTTCGTCCAAGGCAAGAAAGTGCCGGGTTATCTGGAAGAGGAAGGGGCGAACAAGAGCAGCAGCACCGAAACCTTCGTCTCTATCCGCGTGGATATCGACAACTGGCAGTGGGCCGGCGTGCCGTTCTACCTGCGTACCGGTAAACGTCTGCCGACCAAATGTTCGGAGGTGGTGGTGTACTTCAAAAACCCGCCGCTTAACCTGTTCAGCGATTCTTACCAGCAGTTGCCGCAGAACAAGCTGACCATCCGCCTGCAGCCGGACGAAGGCATCGAAATTCAGGTGCTGAACAAGGTGCCGGGGCTGGATCACAAGCACCGCCTGCAGACTACCAAGCTGGACCTGAGCTTCTCGGAAACCTTCAACCAGGAGCACGTGGCGGACGCCTATGAGCGCCTGCTGCTGGAGACCATGCGCGGCATTCAGGCGCTGTTCGTGCGCCGCGATGAAGTGGAAGAAGCCTGGAAGTGGGTCGACTCCATCATGGACGCATGGAAAGCCGACAACGAGGCGCCTAAGCCTTACCAGGCGGGTACCTGGGGGCCGGTGGCGTCGGTGGCGATGATCACCCGCGACGGCCGCTCCTGGAACGAGTTCGAATAATGCGTAATGCCGGCAGCCTGTCTGCCGGCTTTTTTTTGCCTGCGATCTGCGCGCGGGCCTCATCACTTACGGTACGGCCGGACGTCCGCGCATTTGTGCGGAGCCCTGTGGCAGGGGCGTGCCATTGTTAACCGCGAGTAATGGAGAAATAACGATGAAAAACTGGAAAACCAGCGCCGAGCAGATCCTGACGGCGGGGCCGGTGGTGCCTGTTATCGTGATCAACAAGCTGGAGCAGGCGGTGCCGCTGGCGAAAGCGCTGGTTGCCGGCGGCGTGCGGGTATTGGAGGTGACGCTGCGCACCGCCTGCGGGCTGGAGTCTATCCGCGCTATCGCCGAAGAGGTGCCGGAGGCGATCATCGGCGCCGGTACGGTGATCAACCCGCAGCAGCTGCGGCAGGTGACCGAAGCCGGGGCGCAGTTCGCCATCAGCCCAGGGCTGACCGAGGCCTTGCTGCAGGCGGCGACGGCGGGACCCATCCCGCTGATCCCGGGCATCAGCACCGTGTCTGAACTGATGCAGGGCATGGATCACGGCCTGCGCGAATTTAAATTCTTCCCGGCGGAAGCCAACGGCGGCGTGAAGGCGCTGCAGGCGATCGGCGGCCCGTTCCCGCAGGTGCGTTTTTGCCCGACCGGCGGCATTACGCCAAACAATTACCGCGATTATCTGGCGCTGAAAAGCGTGCTTTGCATCGGCGGTTCCTGGCTGGTGCCGGCGGACGCGCTCGAAAAAGGCGACTATGCGCGCATCACTGAACTGGCGCGCAGCGCCGTCAGCGGCGCCGCGTTGTAACCCGCGCTAGGCCTGGGGTTGGCGCTTATTTGCTCACCCGCGGATATCGCAAGGCTCAACCCTTTGTTGAGCCTTTTTTAATTTTTATCGTGATTAACTTTCTTATTTTTAACCCGTTTTTTTCTGCTTTTTGATGAAAACGGCAGTTTGCTTTCTTATTTTGGCTGTGGTAAAAATATCTCAGTTGAAAATTTTACTTTTATGAGGATATTGGGCAAATCGCACGGTGTGCGGCTGATAATAGAGAACTATTATGATGACTATTAACGGAACTACCCTCAGAACCTCTACGTGCCAACTCTTCCTGTCTGCGATCCTTGCCAGTGAGCATCACTGGTGCAGCGAGCTATAGCGTCTTTCTCCCTTAACCGGTGCGGGTAGCGGGCTTAGGCCTTCGTTCTACCGTTCAGCCGGGCAAACATTCTTTTTGCGTTTGGGTCAGTTTATCCCCAGGGATCTCTGCGTCTTGCGCGCCGTACTGTGGCCGTTCGACGAGATAAATCGGGATAAATATGCCTTGGCGCGCGTTATTCGCCGTTTGGGAGAAAAATTATGATTTATTGGATCTTTTTAGGTTTGGCCATCATGACCGAAATCATCGGCACCTTGTCGATGAAATACGCCAGCGTCAATGGCGGCATGATTGGGCATATCGTGATGTACGTGATGATCACCGCGTCTTATGTGTTGTTGTCAGTAGCGGTAAAACGCGTGGCGTTGGGCGTGGCCTATGCGCTGTGGGAAGGCATCGGCATTCTGTTCATCACCCTGTTCAGCGTGCTGTGGTTCGACGAGCCGATTTCGGCGCTGAAGGTGCTGGGTCTGGCTACGCTGATCGCCGGCATCATGCTGGTGAAATCCGGCACCCGCAAAGAGCGAAAACAGGTCAGCCCGCGAGGTGACAACCATGCAACAGTTTGAGTTGTACCATATTGGGTTTCTGGGATTGGCCATCGTGCTGGAAATCATCGCCAACATCTTCCTGAAGATGTCGGACGGCTTCCGTAAAATTTGGCTGGGGCTGTTGTCGCTGCTGTCGGTGCTCGGCGCGTTCAGCGCCCTGGCGCAGGCGGTGAAGGGCATCGATCTGTCGATCGCTTATGCGTTGTGGGGCGGTTTCGGTATCGCCGCCACCATCGCTGCGGGCTGGATCATGTTCGGCCAGCGGTTAAATGCCAAAGGCTGGATCGGCCTGGCGCTGTTGCTGGCGGGGATGGTGATCCTTAAACTGTCCTGATAGCGGGCAATAAAAAACCGCAGGCGTTGCCGTCTGCGGTTTTTTTTCGTCTGCGCTCAGGCTTACAGCGCGGCGATGATTTTGATTTCCACTTTATATTTCGGATTCATCAGCTGCGCCTGCACGGTGCAGCGTACCGGCGCGCTGCCGGCAACCACCCAGGCGTCCCAGGCGGCGTTCATCGCGGCGAAGTCGGCGGTATTGGCCAGGAAGATGGTGGCGTCCAAAATGCGGCTTTTATCCGAGCCTACGCGCGCCAGCAGCACGTCGATGGCTGCAAGGGCGTTGGCGGTCTGCGCGGTCGCGTCATCATCCAGGTTCTCCGGCACGCTGGTATAGTAAACGGTCTCGTTGTGCACCACGGCTTCGGACCAGCGCTGATCGGGATCAATTCTTTCGATATTCATTTGCTTATCTCCATATCATAGTCCCGCTAAGGGTAGCACAGCCGGTGATGAAAAAGCGCGGCGATAAAGTGGGTGGTAGCCGGGCGGCAGGCTTGGCATAATCACCGCTGAATGACACCGGCAGAGAGACAGCGTGACAGACGATTTTGCAACAGACGGCGCATTGGCGCAGGCTATCAAGGGATTCAAACCGCGTGAGCCGCAGCGGCAGATGGCGCAGGCCGTCACCGAAGCGATCAATTTCAAGCAGGAACTGGTGGTGGAAGCCGGCACCGGCACCGGCAAAACCTTCGCTTATCTGGCGCCGGCGTTGCGCGCCGATCGCAAAGTGATCATCTCGACCGGTTCGAAAGCGTTGCAGGATCAGCTGTATGCGCGCGATCTGCCCACCGTCGCCAAGGCGCTGAAGTACAAAGGCAAGCTGGCGCTGCTGAAGGGGCGCTCCAACTACCTGTGTCTGGAGCGTCTTGAGCAGCAGTCGATGGCCGGCGGGGAGCTGGCGGGGCAGACGCTGATCGATTTGGTGCAGCTGCGCAAGTGGTCGTCGCAGACCAAAGAAGGCGACATCAGCACCTGCAGCGAAGTGGCGGAAGACAGCTTCGTCTGGCCATTGGTGACCAGCACCAATGACAACTGTCTCGGCAGCGATTGCCCGCTGTATCAGGATTGCTTCGTGGTTAAAGCGCGCCGCCGCGCGATGGATGCGGATGTGGTGGTGGTGAACCATCACCTGTTCCTGGCGGATATGGTGGTGAAAGAGGGCGGTTTCGCCGAGCTGATCCCGGAAGCCGAGGTGATGATTTTCGATGAGGCGCACCAAATCCCCGACATCGCCAGCCAGTATTTTGGCCAGCAGCTCACCAGCCGCCAATTGTTGGATCTGGCGAAGGACATCACCATCGCCTACCGCACCGAGGTGCGCGATGCCGCCCAACTGCAAAAAAGCGCCGATCGTCTCAGCCTGAGCACGCAAGATTTTCGCCTTAATCTGGGAGAGCCGGGTTTTCGCGGCAATCTGCGTGACGTGCTCGGGGAGCCGAACGTGCAGCGCGCTTTGTTGCTGCTCGATGACGCGCTGGAGCTGTGTTACGACGTCATGAAACTGTCGCTGGGGCGTTCGGCGCTGCTGGATGCCGCCTTTGAGCGCGCCACGCTGTACCGCGCGCGCCTCAAACGCCTCAAGGCGGTGACGGAGCCGGGCTACAGCTATTGGTATGAGTGCAATTCGCGCCACTTCGTGCTGGCGCTGACGCCGTTGACGGTGGCCGATCGTTTCCGCGAAATGCTGGACGAGAAGCCGGGCAGCTGGATCTTTACCTCGGCCACGCTGTCGGTCAACGATCAGCTGGGTCACTTCACCGAACGGTTGGGGCTGACCAAGGCCAAAACGCTGCTGCTGCCGAGCCCGTTCGACTATGCCAAACAGGCGTTGCTGTGCGTGCCGCGCTTTTTGCCTTCGCCGAATCAGCCCGGCGGGGCGCGCCAGCTGGCGCGCATGCTGCGGCCATTAATCGAAGCCAACAACGGCCGCTGCTTCTTCTTGTGCACCTCGCACCAGATGATGCGCGAGCTGGCGGAAGAGTTTCGCGCCACGATGACGCTGCCGGTGCTGTTGCAGGGGGAAACCAGTAAAGGCCAGCTGTTGGCGCAGTTCGTCGCCGCCGGTAACGCGCTGCTGGTGGCGACCAGCAGCTTCTGGGAAGGGGTGGACGTGCGCGGCGATGCGCTGTCCTGCGTCATCATCGATAAACTGCCGTTCACGTCACCGGACGATCCGTTGCTGAAGGCGCGCATTGAAGATTGCCGCCTGCGTGGCGGCGATCCGTTCAATGATGTGCAGTTGCCGGATGCGGTCATCACCCTGAAACAGGGCGTCGGCCGTTTGATCCGCGACACCGACGATCGCGGCGTGCTGGTGATTTGCGATAACCGTCTGGTGATGCGCCCTTACGGCGAGGTGTTCCTCAATAGCCTGCCGCCCACGCCGCGCACCCGCGATCTGAAGCAGGCAATCGCCTTCCTGCAGGCCGCCGACACGTCGGCCACGTGAAAGATGAAGGGCTTACGGGGCTGTGCTACAATGCGCGCCCTGTATGAAAAACCCAGTTTTATTCCCGCCAGAGGTTGGCATGTCCACGCGAATTTTAGCGATCGATACCGCGACGGAAGCCTGTTCCGTCGCCGTCTGGAATCAAGGCGAAATCCACGCCCTGTTTGAGCTGTGCCCACGCGAGCATACGCAACGAATTTTACCTATGGTGCAGCAGGTGCTGGCGGAATCCGGTCTGGCGCTCAACCAGCTCGATGCGCTGGCCTTCGGCCGTGGCCCCGGCAGCTTTACCGGGGTGCGCATCGGTATTGGCATCGCTCAAGGCCTGGCGCTGGGCGCCGATCTGCCGATGATCGGCGTTTCCACGCTGCAAACCATGGCGCAGGGCGCCTGGCGCGTCAGCGGCGCGGGGCGTGTGCTGGCGGCGATCGATGCGCGCATGGGCGAGGTCTACTGGGGGCAGTTCGAACGCCAGGCGGACGGCCGCTGGTTGGAAAGCGAAAGCGAGGCCGTGCTGTCGCCGGCGCAGGCGCTGGAGCGTGCGCAGCGCCTGCAGGGCGAATGGGCCCATGTTGGCACCGGGTGGCAAACCTATCCCGACTTGGTCAAGGGTTCCGCGTTGAGCGTACGTGACGGCCAAATGCTGTTGCCGCAGGCGGAAGACATGCTGCCGCTGGCGCTGCAGGCCTGGCAAGAAGGGCTGGCGGTAGCGGTGGAAAACGCCGAGCCGACCTATCTGCGCAATGAAGTCACCTGGAAAAAACTGCCGGGCCGCGAGTAATCGCGGCGTTATTGTGCTGATGTTGATGCCGGGCGATGAGGGGTTGCAACTTGAACGATGAAACGCGGTCAAAGTTACAGCCATTTCAGGAGATTGCGACCATGTTAATCCGCACTGCAAGTAAAAAGCTGTCGCTGCTGGCCGTCGCCTGCGGCGCGCTGGTTTTATCCGGGTGCGTCACCGTACCGGATGCGATCAAAGGCTCCAGCCCTACGCCGGTGACTCAGCTGTCCTCGGTACAAAATGCACCCAACCTGTTTACCGGCGCGGAAGCCCGTTTCGGCGGCACCGTGGTAAACGTCGCCAACGAACAAGGGCGCACGGTGCTGGAGATTGCGGCGGTGCCGCTCGACAGCGGTGCGCGGCCGATACTGGGTGAACCGTCGAACGGCCGCTTGCTGGCCACGGTGAACGGCTTCCTCGAACCGGTCGATTTCAAAGGCCAACTGGTGACCGTCGTCGGCCCTATCACCGGCCTGAAAGAGGGGCGGATCGGCATGACGCCGTATCGCTTCGTAACGATGAACGTGACCGGTTTCAAGCGCTGGCATCTGGTGCAGCAGGTGGTGATGCCGCCGGCGCCGATGGGCCCTTGGGGCTGGCGCGGAGGTCCGTGGGGACCCGGTTGGGGCGCAGGCTATGGCTGGTACAACCCTGGCCCGGCACAGGTGCAAACCATCGTAACCGAGTAGCATACGCTTGATGTGAACACATTTGACAGGGCGGCTCAGGCCGCCCTTTTGTTTTTTGGGATAAGGAATATCCGACAATTAGTGACGTACATCGCAACCTGAATAATGTTTAAAACCCGAACTGGTCTGCTGAGTTAAAATATTGTTATGGTTAGGCTGCGAGTTTGAGGGCTGCGATGATAATTAGTAATGATTTCAGGAGTAATACCTTGGATAAGGTCTGGTTAAAACGGTATCCGGCAGATGTGCCCGCAGAGATTGATGCCGATCGCTATTCGTCGTTGATCGAAATGTTTGAGCATGCCGTGCAGCGCTATGCCGATCAGCCCGCCTTTATCAATATGGGCGAGGTGATGACCTTCCGCAAACTGGAAGAACGCAGCCGGGCTTTCGCGGCTTACCTGCAAAATGAACTGGGCCTGAAGAAGGGCGACCGCGTCGCACTGATGATGCCTAACCTGTTGCAATACCCCATCGCCCTGTTCGGCATTCTGCGCGCCGGCATGGTGGTGGTCAACGTCAACCCGCTGTATACCCCGCGTGAGCTGGAGCACCAGTTGAACGACAGCGGCGCCAGCGCCATCGTCATCGTGTCCAACTTCGCCCATACGCTGGAAAAAGTGGTGTTCAACACTCAGGTTAAGCACGTGATCCTGACGCGCATGGGCGATCAGCTGTCGGCCGCCAAAGGTACGCTGGTCAACTTCGTGGTCAAGTACGTCAAGCGTCTGGTGCCGAAATACAACCTGCCGGACGCCATTTCATTCCGCAGCGCGCTGCAGCGCGGCCGCCGCCTGCAGTATGTAAAACCGGACATCATTAATGCCGATCTGGCCTTCCTGCAATATACGGGCGGCACCACCGGGGTGGCGAAGGGCGCGATGCTGACGCACCGCAACATGCAGGCCAACCTCGAGCAGGCCAAGGCCGCCTATTCGCCTCTGTTCCGCGAAGGGCAGGAACTGGTGGTGACGGCGTTGCCGCTGTATCACATTTTCGCGCTGACGGTGAACTGCCTGCTGTTTATCGATCTGGGCGGGCGCAATTTGCTGATCACCAACCCACGCGACATTCCAGGGCTGGTGAAAGAACTGGGCAAATATCCGTTCACCGCCATGAGCGGGGTGAATACGCTGTTCAACGCGTTGCTGAACAACGAAGAGTTCCACAAGCTCGATTTCTCTACGCTGCGTTTCTCGGTCGGCGGCGGCATGTCGGTGCAAAAAGCGGTGGCCGAGAAGTGGGAGAAAACCACCGGTAAACACCTGCTGGAAGGTTATGGCCTGACGGAGTGCGCGCCGTTGGTGGCCGGTAACCCTTACGATCTGAAACACTACAGCGGCAGCATCGGCCTGCCGGTGCCGTCGACGGACATTCGTCTGGTGGACGACAATGGCCAGGATGTACCGCCGGGCGAACCGGGCGAACTGTGGGTCAAAGGGCCGCAAGTTATGTTAGGCTATTGGCAGCGCCCGGACGCCACCGACGAAGTGCTGAAAGATGGCTGGTTGGCGACCGGCGATGTGGTGACCGTAGACGAGCAGGGGTTCGTGCGCATCGTCGACCGCAAGAAAGACATGATCCTGGTCTCCGGTTTCAACGTTTACCCGAACGAGATCGAGGACGTGGTCAGCCAGCATCCGAAAGTGCTGGAATGTGCGGCGATCGGCGTGCCGAGCGAGGCCTCCGGCGAAACGGTGAAGATCTGCGTGGTGAAGAAAGACGCCTCGCTGACCAAGGAAGAGCTGTTGACCCATTGCCGTCGGCACCTGACCGGGTATAAAGTGCCTAAAATTGTTGAGTTCCGCGATGAACTGCCGAAGTCTAACGTCGGCAAGATTTTGCGGCGAGAACTGCGCGATGAGCTAAAAACGCCGAAGCCGGCCGATGCCGCCTAGGTGTCGCTCTCGCGCCTGACTATCAACAACGCCGGTGAATGCCGGCGTTGTTGTGTTTGAATCCTACAAGAGAATGATGTTTTGAATTATCAGTTGATCACTACCGATGCCGGATTGCAGCAGGTCTGCGAGCAGGCGAGAAAGCATGCCCAGATTGCGCTGGACACCGAGTTTGTCAGAACGCGCACCTACTATCCGCAGCTGGGCCTGATCCAGCTCTACGACGGTGAACAACTCTCCCTTATCGATCCTCTGCCGATCAAGCAATGGCAGCCGTTTGTCGACCTGCTGGCCGACACCGCCGTGGTGAAGTTCCTGCATGCCGGCAGTGAAGATCTCGAAGTGTTTCTCAACGCCTTTAAAACGCTGCCGACGCCGATGGTCGATACCCAGATCCTGGCGGCCTTTACCGGCCGGCCGCTCTCCTGTGGCTTCGCGACGCTGGTGGCGGAGTACATGAAGGTTGAGCTGGACAAGAGCGAGTCGCGCACCGACTGGCTGGCGCGCCCGCTGACTGAAAGACAGTGCGTGTATGCGGCCGCCGACGTGTTCTATCTGCTGCCGATGGCTAAACAGTTGGTGCAGGAGACCGAAGAGGCCGGTTGGACCGCGGCGGCCAATAACGAGTGCCTGCTGCTGTGCCAGCGCCGTAGCGAGACGCTGGCGCCGGCATTGGCCTACCGCGAAATCAGCAACGCCTGGCAGCTGCGCCCGCGTCAGCTCGGTTGTCTGCAGAAGTTGGCGGAATGGCGGCTGCGCCAGGCGCGTGAGCGCGATCTGGCGGTGAACTTTGTGGTGCGTGAGGAGAACCTGTGGCAGGTGGCGCGCTATATGCCGTCTTCGCTGGGAGAACTGGATTCGCTGGGTCTGAGCGGGCCGGAGATCCGTTATCACGGTAAAACGCTGCTGGCGCTGGTGGCGGAGGCCGAAGCGCTGGACGAGTCCGAGTTGCCGGCGCCGTTGGCCAACCTTATCGATCAGCCGGGCTACAAGAAGGTGTTCAAAGACATCAAGGCGGCGATCGCTACCGTCAGCGAGCAAAGCGGGTTGAGCAGCGAGCTGCTGGCATCCCGTCGCCAAATTAACCAATTGTTGAACTGGCATTGGAAACTGAAGGACGGCGAAAGTCGCCCTGAATTAATCAGCGGCTGGCGCGGCGATTTATTAATGGCACCGTTGCAGGACATCCTGAAAGATTATTAATCGCTGGTTATCACCAGGGCAGGGTAGGGAAACTCTGCTCGGATGAATATAGGCAGGAAATAATGCGTTGAAGGTAAATCTGGCCAGAATTTACTTTAAACGAGGTGGCGGCAAAGTTAATTGGGAATTGTCCCAAAGGGAAAAATCGATTTTTTGCTGCCGACAATGCTTAATAACTGGATGCACATACAGTTACCCCCTGCATAAAATATACAGGGGGTAATTAATGCGTCGCAATCATTTAGCTGCTTCTTCCGATTCCGGCAATGTCACGTTAAGTTCAAGTACCGAAATATCGTCCCCTTTCTGCTCGAACTGCACGTGCAGCATTTCAGGATCGATCTGAATGTATTTGCAAATAACCGCCAGAATATCGCGTTTCAAATCAGGCAGATACGGGGGCTCACTGTCCCCGCGGCGACGCTCAGCGACGATAATCTGCAGCCGTTCCTTGGCTATATTGGCTGTCTGTTTTTTGCGGGACAGAAAGAAGTCTAATAAGGCCATGGTTTATCCCCCAAAAAGGCGTTTCAGGAAACCCTTCTTCTCTTCTTCAATGAAGCGGAATGGGCGTTCTTCCCCCAACAAGCGGCAAACGGTATCGTCATACGCCTTACCGGCGTCTGACTCGGCATCCAGAATGACAGGCTCACCCTGGTTGGAAGCGCGCAGTACGGACTGGTCTTCCGGGATTACGCCCACCAGCGGAATGCGCAGGATTTCCAGCACGTCTTCCATGCTCAGCATGTCGCCACGGCTGACGCGGCCCGGGTTGTAACGGGTCAGCAGCAGGTGTTCCTTGATAGGCGATTCGCCTTTCTCAGCGCGGCGTGATTTGGAAGAGAGAATGCCCAGGATACGGTCGGAGTCGCGTACCGAAGACACTTCCGGGTTGGTGGTGATGATAGCTTCGTCGGCGAAATACAGCGCCATCAGCGCACCGGTTTCGATACCGGCCGGTGAGTCGCAGACCACGAAGTCAAAATCCATCTCGCCGAGATCGTTGAGGACTTTTTCAACGCCTTCACGGGTTAACGCGTCTTTGTCGCGTGTCTGCGAAGCCGGCAGGATATAGAGGTTTTCAGTGCGTTTGTCTTTGATCAACGCCTGATTCAGCGTGGCATCGCCCTGAATCACGTTCACGAAATCATAAACTACCCGACGTTCGCAGCCCATGATCAGGTCAAGATTACGCAGACCGATATCGAAATCGATCACGACGGTTTTCTTGCCTTTTTGGGCCAGGCCGGTAGCGATGGCCGCGCTCGAAGTGGTCTTGCCAACGCCCCCTTTACCCGATGTAACAACAATAATGCGTGCCATGAAATGGATTCCTTGTCAAAAGGGCTTAATTTAAAGGTTGTATGGTTAAAGCGTTATCCAACAGGCTGAGTCGTACGGCCTGCCCGACGTAATCGGACGGGATTTGGTCGCTCAACCAGTACTGCCCTGCGATAGAGACTAGCTCAGCCGCCAGGTGGGTGCAAAAAATCTGACATTGCGTGTCGCCTGACGCGCCTGCCAGTGCGCGACCGCGCATCATGCCGTAGACATGAATATTGCCGTCGGCAATCAATTCGGCGCCGGCGCTGACGCTGCTGGTCACGATAAGATCGCTGTTGCGGGCGTAAATCTGTTGGCCGGAGCGGACAGGCGTACTGATGATGCGCGTTTTGGCGGGGGCGTTATCCGCCACCACGGGCGCTGGTGCAGGCTCCGGCGCCGCCATTTTCTGGCCTTTGCCTTCGCTCAGCAGCGGCAGCCCGGCGCGGGCTATCGCGCGCTTTTGACGCTCATCTCTGCAACCGCTGATACCCACAACGCGCAGACCTGCTGCCGCGACAGCCTGTTGAAGTTCTTTCCAGTTCGCATCGCCTTCCAGCGTTGCGACGTTGATAACAACAGGGGCGTTTTTCAGAAAAGCGGGCGCTTGCTCAACTTTTTCCTGTAACGCCTGGCGTATTACCTCGGGCTGCGAATTATGCAAATGAACAACCGATAGGGTAAAACTGCTGCCTTTTAGCTCAATTGGCGATTGTGACATCTATCCTGACTCAGTCTCAGCAACTTTAAATCCCCGGAATACCACTCGGGGTGCGATATTCCGATGTACTATAAGCATGTTATAGTCAGAGTTATATCCAGGCAAGACGCTCCCTCAATTAAATAGAGTTAAAAAAATGCTTTGTGTGATCTATAGAAGCCCGAAACGCGATCAAACTTATCTTTATGTCGAAAAAAAAGACGATTTCTCTCGTGTGCCGGAAGAGCTGATGAAAAGTTTCGGCGTGCCGCAATTCGCCATGATGCTGTCGCTCGATGAGCGCAAAAAATTGGCCTCGGCGGATATCGAAAAGGTGAAGCAGGCGTTGAAAGACGAAGGCTATTATCTGCAGTTCCCGCCGCCGGTTGAAAACCTGCTCAATCAGCATCTGGCGGGCGATAAGGCCTGAGACAGTCGCCACGGCCAGGGGAGGCGCGATGACACGTTCGGCGAGAAAGACCGTATTGGCCGCCTGGTTGGCGCTGGGCGGGGTGCTGATGCCCGGCGCATCGCAGGCGGCGCAGGAGACGACGCTGGCGGCGAGCGGCCGCGATCCGGCGCAGTTCCCGGCGTATGTCGATCAACTTAAGCGCCGGGCGCGGGAACAGGGCATCAGTCAGGCCACCCTTGATCGCGCGTTTGCGCAAATCCATTTCGTCGATCGGGTGATCAAGGCCGATCGCAATCAGCCGGAGCAGAAGGTAACCCTGGACGACTATCTACGGCGGGTGATGTCGCCCGCCAAGGTGCGCCAGGGGCGCGAACTGTATCGGCTGCGCCATGCGCAATGGTTGCGGGCCAGCGAGCGCTATCGGGTGCCAGGGCGTTATATCATCGCGCTGTGGGGGATGGAGAGCGCCTACGGCAAGATTCAGGGGCGGGAAGACGTGGTGTCTGCGCTGGCGACCTTGGCGTTTGAAGGGCGCCGTGAAGCTTTTTTCAGCCAGGAACTGATGGCGGCGCTGCAGATAGTTGAGCAGGGGCACGTCGGCGATACGCCGCTGAAAGGCTCCTGGGCCGGCGCGATGGGGCAATGCCAGTTTATGCCGAGCTCCTTCTTGCGCTACGCTGCGGATGGCGACGGCGACGGGCGCATCGATATCTGGAATAACATTGACGACGTTTTCGCGTCTACAACCAGCTATTTGTCCAAAGAGGGTTGGCAGCCCGGCATCGGTTGGGGGCGCGAGGTCAAATTGCCCGCCGGTTTCAACCCGGTCGAACTGGGCCTGAAAGACGCGCAGGCGCGCAGCGTCAACGACTGGCAGAAACGCGGCGTGCGCCGCGCGGATGGCAGTGCGTTGCCGCATGCCGTGCAGCGCGGTTGGATTATCGCGCCGGATGATCTGCAGGGGCGGACGTTCCTGGTCTATGATAATTTCCGCACCCTCATGCACTGGAATCGCTCTTACTATTTCGCTCTCGCCGTGGGTATGATGGCAGACGCGATCGGGCATTGATCCGGCACACCAATAATCGGCTTGGCGCGCCAAGCCTCTACAGTTTGGGAGAAGCGGTATGTATCAACATAGAGACTGGCAGGGTTCGTTGCTCGATTTCCCGGTGAACAAGGTGGTCTGCGTCGGCAGCAACTACGCCGATCACATCAAGGAAATGGGCAGCGCGGTGTCCGTCGAACCGGTGGTGTTTATCAAACCGGAAACGGCGTTGTGTGATATTCGCCAGCCGGTGGCCATCCCCAAAGAGTTCGGTGCGGTGCATCATGAGGTGGAGCTGGCGGTATTGATCGGCACGCCGTTGAAACAGGCCAACGAAGATCGCGTTGCGCGGGCGATCGCCGGTTACGGTGTGGCGCTCGATCTGACGCTGCGCGATCTGCAAGCGGGCTTTAAAAAGGCCGGTCAGCCGTGGGAAAAGGCCAAGGCCTTCGACGGTTCCTGCCCGATGTCGGGATTTATCCCGGTGGCGGAATTCGGCGATCCGCAAAACGCCGAGCTGTCGTTGACCGTCAACGATCAATTGCGCCAGCAGGGCAATACGCGCGACATGATCACGCCAATCCTGCCGCTTATCAGCTACATGAGCCGCTTCTTCACGCTGCGCGCCGGTGACATCATCCTGACCGGCACGCCGCAGGGCGTGGGGCCGATGGCTTCCGGCGACATGCTGAAAATCAGCCTGAACGGCAAAATGCTCAGCACCCGGGTGATCTGATTTCTCCTTGCCGCCGACATCGTCGGCGGCAAAGCTTGCATCTTGTGGCTAAAATGTCTATATAGTCCCCCCTCGAACCTGCGCGCAGGTGACTTATCCATTTACCGAAACCGGACGCTAACATGTCACAACTCGCTTTTTGGCAACAGAAAACGCTGGCGGAAATGTCAGAACAAGAGTGGGAATCGCTGTGCGACGGGTGCGGGCAATGCTGTTTGAATAAGCTGATCGACGAAGATACCGACGAGATTTATTTTACCAACGTAGCCTGCAACCAGCTCAACATCAAATCCTGCCAATGCCGCAACTACGAGCGGCGCTTCGAGCTGGAAGAAGACTGCATCAAACTGACGCGCGAAAATCTCACCACCTTCGATTGGCTGCCGCCTACCTGCGCCTATCGTCTGATTGGCGAAGGCAAGCCGCTGTTCCCCTGGCACCCGCTGATCAGCGGCTCCAAAGCGGCGATGCACGGCGAGCGCATCACGGTGCGGCATATTGCGGTGCGCGAGAGTGAAGTGGTGGACTGGCAGGATCATATCCTCAACAAGCCGGACTGGGCCAGATAACGCGGATACCTTGACAGATGTTGCTCGGCAACACGAGTTTTAATGCCAGAGGGCGGCGTGTTAAGACATTCCGCCCTCTTGGCTATTGAGCTTACGCGCGTGAGACTCTTGCTTCACGCTTTTTTATCTCGGCGATGCCAGTTGGCCAGATTTTTCAGCGGCTGCTTCACATACGGGCTGGCTTTGATCAGGCTGAACAGCAGTTTATTCACCGCCGTGCCCACTTTGTCCATTGGCCGGTCGACATCGAGAAACAGCACCGCACGCAGCTCGTCGGTATCATTGCGGACCTCGTGTTCATAAGAATCATCAAACAAAATCACCTTGCCTTCATCCCAGTGCAGAATTTGGTCGTCAACGCGGATCCAGAGCTTGTCCCGATCCTTTGGCACGATCAATCCCAGATGCGCGCGCACGACGGCTCGAGTCGGGCCCTTGTGGGGCACGATGTGATAGTGCGGTTTGAGGATTGAAAACATGGCGGTGCGCATGCCCGGGATCTCGCTGACCGCCTCTGCCGTGCGCGGGCAGATGGCGCAGTTTTCATCAACCCGTTGCCCGTAGACAAACAGCCCGAAGGTTTTCCAGTTATCTCCTTTAGAGATGCGTTTCTGATCCGGCGATATTTGGTGGAACGCTGGGATATCCTCCGGGTGCTCCAGCAACCGATCCAACTCCTCGCGAATGGCCGGCCAACGGGCTTCCAGCGCCGTCACCCAATGAAATTCATGATTACCGATCCGCGGCGTGGTGGAGATGAGCGAATGGCGAGTCTGAAATTCGCCGTTCAAGCGCAGGAATTTTTTCCCGGCTTTGAGCAGCATGCGCCGCAGGAAGGGGCGCTGAGACGAAGGGGGCAATGTGGTATCCGGCATAGTATCGTGTCCTTGATGTCATATGATGTGCTTTAGTCAGCCAAAACCTGGCTCACAGGAAGAAAGGGTGAAAGTCAACACGTCATTTAGCATAGGGAAAGCATCGCGAACGATTTTAATCTTTAGTGCGCGAATAGCGTTGATGCTTGCTGCCGGATAGAGGCAAATTCCAACAATTTATTTAAGGATGGTAAGGGCTTGTGTGAGGGAAGAGGGGGGGAAAAAAGCCCCTGCAAAGATGAGGGGCAAGACACACAACAACACCAGGGAAATCGGTAGTACTCACTTTGCCGATACTATAAGGATTTTATGGGTAAACTTCACCAAAATATTGTGCTCTGAATGTGACAAAGGTGCAGTCGTTCATAAGTAACGGTAATTTATTGATGCTCGAAGGCTGAAAGGAAGGTGCCAGAATGGCCAGTTTTTAGTCGCCGATATCGCAGAAGCTTAATGTTATGTAAATTACGCGCTTAACTGTGCCGGGATGCTTCTTTTTAAACGATAAGTTGGGTAATTTGGCCGCTCTCCCGCAAGTTCGAGAGTATAACAATGAAAATGATCCGCCTGTTTGCCGTAGCTGGAGCGCTGATCGTGCTCGTTTACTTCCTTACACATACCTGAGGTGGCTTTATCTCGGAATGTGGCAGCAATACCTAAAAAAACGGCGCCTTCCGGCGCCGTTTTTTGTTTGTCTGCCGATCAGCGGCCGAACAGGTCGCGGCGGCGTGGGCGAACAAACTGCGCGATCAGCACAATCAGCGCCACCAGCAGATAGGCGCCGAAGATGCCGACCAACCATTGCGGCATTTCCAACGTCAGGAATTGCCATTGACGCACGGAGCAGTCACCGGAAGCGTGGAACACCGCCGGCAGCCATTTGTCCAGCGGCAGCCATGACGGGAAGCTGACGAAGAAATCGCAGGTATTGAATGGCGAAGGATGCAACTGGATCATGGTGTGCTTCCACGCCAGCTGTACGCCTTCCCAGGCGCTGTAGATCCACAGCAAGATCGCCGCGTAGCGCAGCGGCGTTTTCGGCGCGATGGCGCCCACCAGCGAGGCGCCGAGGATACCGAACAGCGCGCAACGCTCGTAAATGCACATCACGCACGGCTGCAGCAGCATAACGTGCTGGAAATAGAGCGCGACCAGTTCCAACACCAACGCTGTCAGGGCCATCAGCAGCCAGGCGCCGCGTCCTTGTGAACAGCGGTTAAAGAATTGCAACATATCTAGATTCTTCCATGCAGTAAGCAATTGAACCGGCAGTGTAAACCAATTCCTCTTCGCTGCCAGCCACCTGGGCCGGATTCAGCGTAAAAATAGTCGGTTCACCCTGCCGGCGCCGTCTCAGTGGCCGACGGCGTCGATGGACGGCAGCGTCAGCCAATGCCACTGCGTCAACAGCTCGGTCGCCGGTTCCAAGGTGAACTGGACGCACAGCAGGCCAACCACCGTCAGCACCACCGTATAAGGCAGGGCCATCCATACCATGCGGCCATACGACAAACGCACCAGCGGCGCCAGCGCAGACGTCAGCAGAAACAGAAACGCCGCCTGCCCGTTAGGGGTGGCGACCGAGGGCAGGTTGGTGCCGGTATTGATGGCGACCGCCAGCAGCTCGAACTGCTTCAGCCCGATAGCGCCGGTTTCCAGCGCGGTGCGCGCCTCGTTGATGTAAACCGTGCCGACGAACACGTTGTCGGAAACCGACGACAGCAGGCCGTTGAACAGGTAGAACAGCGAAAGCTGAGAAGCGGGCTCGGCGCGCAGCACAAACTGGATCACCGGGCTGAACAGGTGCTGCTCGATGATGACCGCGACCACGGTGAAAAACACCGTCAGCAGCGCGGTGAACGGCAGCGCTTCCTGGAACGCTTTGCCGATGGCGTGCTCGTCGTTCACGCCGCACAGGGAGGTGGCGAGAACGATGACCGACAGGCCAATCAGCCCCACTTCAGCCAGGTGGAAGGCCAGCGCCAGCACCAGCCAAACGCCGATCAGCGCTTGCATCACCAGTTTGAGTCGTTCTTGTTTGCTACGACCCGCAGTGGCCTTGCGGTCATACTCTTTCAGCACGTCGCGTACCGCTTCCGGTAGCTGCGCGCCGTAGCCAAACAGGCGAAAACGTTCTACCAGCCAACAAACCAGCAGGCCGCACACCAACACCGGCAGCGTGACCGGCGCCATTCGCAGGAAGAAATCGATAAAACCCCAGCCCGCGTTTTTGGCGATGATCAGGTTTTGCGGCTCGCCTACCATGGTCATGACACCGCCGAGCGCGGTGCCGACGCCGGCGTGCATCAGCAGGCTGCGCAGAAAGGCGCGGAATTGCTCCAGCGTCTGTTTGCGCTCTTCGCCGGTAAAATCGCTGTCATCGCCGATGTCGCCGTCGGGGCGATTCGACGTCACGTTGTGATAGATGGAATAGAAGCCGGTGGCCACGCTGATCACCACCGCCACGACCGTCAGCGCGTCGAGGAAGGCGGAAAGAAAGGCAGCGGCCAGGCAGAACGCCAGCGACAGCAGCGTTTTCGAGCGGATGTTGAGCAGCAGCTTGGTGAACACGAACAGCAGCAGTTGCTTCATAAAGTAGATGCCGGCCACCATAAAGATCAGCAGCAGCAACACGTCCAGATTGTGTTCGATCTCCTGCGAGACCTGCGCCGGGCTGGTCATGCCGATGGCCACGGCCTCGAGCGCCAGCAGGCCGCCCGGCAGCAGCGGGTAGCATTTCAGCGCCATCGCCAGGGTAAAGATGAACTCGACCACCAGCAGCCAACCCGCGATAAACGGGCTGGCGAAAAAGAACACCAGGGGGTTGATCGCCAGAAAAATGAGAATGGTCAGTTTGTACCAGTCGGGAGATTGCCCCAGAAAATTTTTGAGCAGGGCGCTACGCAGGGTTGTTTCCATTGTGCTCTATGCATCCTTCAATCAGTCGTAGCACGTACCCTAACAATGCGGCGGGGGCGTGCGCAACCTGAGCTTGTTTTACGATGAGAAAATTCCTGCGACCGGTATTTTTGCTCGTTTTTTGCCACGTTATGCACACTTTCGTTTATTGTTTTTCGCTCACGCTATGTCATGTCAGCACGATCTGGTATGATGAGCTGATTACTTTTACTGATTTTATCGTCGCAACGGAACGTCAAACACATGGTCATAAAGGCGCAGAGTCCTGCCGGTTTCGCGGAAGAGTACATTATTGAGAGTATTTGGAATAATCGCTTCCCCCCTGGCTCTATTTTGCCCGCGGAGCGTGAGCTTTCGGAGTTGATTGGCGTCACGCGCACCACGTTACGTGAAGTGTTGCAACGTCTGGCCCGCGATGGCTGGTTGACCATTCAGCATGGCAAACCGACCAAAGTGAACAATTTTTGGGAAACGTCCGGCCTCAATATCCTTGAGACGGTGGCCCGTCTCGATCACAAAAGCGTCCCTCAGCTGATCGATAACCTGCTGTCCGTGCGCACCAATATCGCGTCGATCTTTATTCGCGCCGCGGTGCGCAATCATCCTGAGCAGGCCCAGGAAGTGTTGGCGAAGGCCGCCGAGGTAGAAGATCAGGCGGACGCTTTCAATCTGCTCGATTACGAGATCTTCCGCGGTCTGGCGTTCGCTTCCGGCAACCCGATCTACGGCCTGATCTTCAACGGTCTGAAAGGGCTGTACACCCGCGTGGGCCGTTACTACTTCTCCAATCCGGAAGCGCGCAAGCTGGCGCTGGCCTTCTACAGCAAGCTGTCCACGCTGTGCCATGAGAAATTGTACGACCAGGTGATGGATACCGTGCGCAGCTACGGTAAAGACAGCGGAGCGATTTGGCAGAGCATGCAGGGCACCATGCCGAGCGATCTGACCGAAGCGCGTCGTTAATCGCGAGTCAATGAAATAAGAAAGGGCGCCATGCGGCGCCCTTTGTCGTTGTGGCGGTTACAGCGGCGTAGGCCGCGGCGGGCAGCGATCGAGCAGCTCTACACTGCCGTCTTCATTTTGCTGCTCGAGGATCACGTCGAAGCCCCACAGGCGATGCAGGTGCTTCAACACGTCGCGGCGGCTCTTATCCAGTGGCGCGCGTTCCTGCGGGATGTAGCGCAATGTCAGCGAGCGGTCACCGCGCAGATCCACGTTCCAGATCTGAATGTTCGGCTCATGGTTGCTCAAGTTGTATTGCGCCGACAGCTCCTGGCGGATCGCCCGGTAACCGGCTTCGTTATGGATCGCGGCAATCTCCAGATAGTTGTTGCGATCGTCGTCCAGCACGGTGAACAACCGGAAATCGCGCATCACTTTGGGTGACAGGAACTGGCTGATAAAGCTCTCGTCCTTGAAGTCGCGCATGGCGAAGTGCAATGTCTCCAGCCAGTCTTTTCCGGCGATGTCCGGGAACCAGTAGCGGTCTTCTTCGGTCGGCGATTGGCAGATGCGCTTGATGTCCTGGAACATGGCGAAGCCCAGCGCATAAGGGTTGATGCCGTTATAGTACGGGCTGTTGTACGGCGGCTGATACACCACGTTGGTGTGGCTGTGCAAAAACTCCAGCATAAACCGCTCGGTCACTCGGCCCTCATCGTACAGATGGTTGAGGATGGTGTAGTGCCAGAAGGTGGCCCAACCCTCGTTCATCACCTGAGTCTGCTTTTGCGGGTAGAAATACTGGCTGACTTTGCGCACGATGCGCAACACCTCACGCTGCCAGGGTTCCAGCAGCGGTGCGTTCTTTTCGATAAAATAGAGGATATTTTCCTGCGGTTCGCTCGGATACCGGCGCGCCTGCTCCGGCGACTCTTCGCGTTCAACGCGTGGCAAGGTCTTCCATAACGTATTCACCTGGCTTTGCAGATACTCTTCGCGGCTTTTCTGGCGCGCTTTCTCTTCCACCAGGGAGATTTTCTGCGGGCGCTTGTACCTGTCGACCCCATAGTTCATCAGCGCATGGCAAGAGTCCAGCAGTCGCTCCACTTCATCGACGCCGTAGCGCTCTTCGCACTGGCTGATGTAGTGGCGGGCGAACAGCAGATAATCGACGATGGAGCTGGCGTCGGTCCAGCTGCGGAACAGATAGTTATTCTTGAAGAACGAGTTGTGGCCATAGCAGGCGTGCGCCATCACCAGCGCCTGCATGGTGATGGTGTTCTCCTCCATCAGGTAGGCGATGCAGGGATTGGAGTTGATGACGATTTCATACGCCAGCCCTTGCTGGCCCTGTTTGTAGCGCTGTTCGGTTTCGATGAACTTCTTGCCGAAGGACCAATGGGTATAGTTGATCGGCATGCCAACGCTCGAATAGGCATCCATCATCTGCTCGGAGGTGATCACCTCGATTTGATGGGGGTAGGTGTCGAGTCGGTAATGCTTGGCGACGCGGTCGATCTGCTCCAAATACACCTGCAGCAGTTCGAACGTCCAGTCCGGTCCATCGCTCAGACGTTTATCATCCTTAACCTTTTCATGTGTTGAAGTAGTCATCAGCGCACCCTCATTATTCACGGGTCTTGCTCAAACGGCAGACCCTGTAACAAGCATAGTTCAAGTCATAATTAACCATTGCAAATCAGTGAAATAAAAATGCCGGTACGCAAAGGAGCGAACGGCGGTCAATCCGGCGCCCGTCCCGGCAGAAGGCGGTGCGGCACCGCACTTCCTCTTCGAGTATAACCCTGCGGCAGGGGGGTGCAACACAATGCCTGTTGCACGACAAGGATTGAAAATTGTTATGTTATATTGTAACTTTTGATTTTTCTCGATAACGGACAAGGAGCGCATTTTGGCGAGGCATTTTGGCAAACTGGCGGTGGCGCTGGCCGCGTTGTTTATCAGCGGGCAGGCATGCGCCCACGGGCATCATTCACATGGCAAGCCGTTGACGGAGGCGGAAAAAAAGGCGGAGGCGGGGGTGTTCGACGATAAGGACGTCAAAGATCGCGACCTGGCCGACTGGGAGGGCGTGTGGCAATCCGTGTATCCCTATCTGCTCAATGGGGATCTTGACCCGGTGTTCAAGAAGAAAGCGGCACAGGACAAGCGCAAGACCTTCGCCGAAGTGAAGGCGTATTACCGCAAAGGGTATGCCACCGATGTGGATACCATCGGCATTGAAAACGGCGTCATGGAATTTCACCGCGGTGACCAATCCAGCGCCTGTCAGTATAAGTACGCCGGGCATAAGATCCTGACGTATGTTTCCGGTAAAAAGGGTGTGCGTTATCTGTTTGAATGTCAGGATGCCGGCAGCCTGGCGCCGAAATTCGTGCAGTTCAGCGATCACATTATCGGCCCGCGCAAATCGGCGCATTTCCATATCTTTATGGGCAACACGTCGCAGGAAGCGTTGCTGAAAGAGATGGATAACTGGCCGACTTATTACCCATTCCAACTGCAAACCAAAGAAGTCGTGGATGAGATGCTGCATCATTGATGCTGCTCGTTCCCGCAACCACAAGCCCGCCTGTGTGGGCTTGTGCTCAGTCAAACGGTCTGATTTGCAGGTAATCGTCCGTCACTTCCATTTCAAATAGCGTTTTATCTGCCAACAAGGTCGCACGCATTCGTTCCCGGGCTTGCCGGTAGCGTTCATCCAACTGAATATCACCGGCGCTTTCCCATGCGACTCGGCTTGGCCATTGCGCATAGCCGATAAACTGCCCGCCCACATCCCGATGCAGGCGCGAACCAAGGCTGCCGCGCTGCAGATAGATACCTTGGGTCAACGCCAGCCAAGCCTGGCGAAAGGCGTGTTCGTGTCCGGGTTTGACTGAAAACTGGTAGATGGCGATGAACATAAGACGTTCTCCACAATAGCGACGGTGTGAACTTTAGGCGCTGCTTCTGGCTTTAACGTTCATATCGTGCTGCAGCGTTCAACATAAACGGGCGGGCCAAGGGCTCGGGTGTTTTATTCCGGCACTGAAAGCAAGGTTAACGGCAGCTGAAATTTTGCGCGATTTTTCTGCTGCGGAGGGAGGGGGCTCTCTTTGTTTGTTATGTTGGTGTTTTTTATTTTATTGGATTTTTATTCTGTTTAAATGTTGGCTGGTATTTTTATATTCTGTTAAATCAATGTTGCTTATTACGCCTTTTTTGAGTGCTATCATTGATAGCGTTGATATCAGTTCAGTGGCGGTATGACGCTATAATCCCCTCTAAACCGCATCTTATCGCTATTTGCAGACGGCTATTGCAAATACATGGCCCATCGACGATAAATTAATTGTGAATATTGTCACGTTTGATGACGAAGTTGTTGGACGGATTTTTTCACTGAGTTAATTTCCTGTAAGCAGAAGATTATGCTTTGTGAAGCCTTGGGCTGGAGTCAGCGATGCGAGTGGTAATTTTAGGTAGTGGAGTGGTGGGCGTAGCCAGTGCCTGGTATTTGGCGAAGGCGGGGCATGAGGTGACGGTGATCGATCGTCAGCCAGGCCCCGCACTGGAAACCAGCGCGGCGAACGCCGGGCAGATTTCACCGGGTTATGCTGCCCCCTGGGCGGCGCCGGGCGTGCCGCTGAAGGCCATCAAGTGGATGTTCCAGCGCCATGCGCCGTTGGCCATCCGCCTCGACGGCAGCAGCTTCCAGCTGAGCTGGATGTGGCAGATGTTGAAAAACTGCAACACCGAACACTACATGACCAACAAAGGCCGCATGGTGCGCCTGGCGGAATACAGCCGCGATTGTATCAAGGCGCTGCGTCAGGAAACCGGCATCCAGTACGAAGGTCGCCAGGGCGGCACGCTGCAGCTGTTTCGCACTCAACAACAGTTCGAAAACGCCGCGAAAGACATTGCGGTATTGGAAGATGCCGGCGTGCCTTACCGGTTGCTGGAAGCCGGCCAGCTCGGCAGCGTCGAGCCGGCGCTGGCGCAGGTGGCGCACAAGCTGACCGGTGGCCTGCAGTTGCCGAACGACGAAACCGGCGATTGCCAGCTGTTTACGCAACAGTTGGCGAAGATGGCAGAGCAGGCGGGCGTCACCTTCCTGTTCAACCGCAGCGTCGATCGTCTGCTGGTGGAGGGCGACAAGATCGCCGGCGCGCAGTGCGGCGAGGAAGTGTTCAAGGCCGACAGCTATGTGGTGGCGTTCGGCTCGTACTCCACGGCGCTGCTGCGCGGCCTGGTGTCCATTCCGGTTTACCCGCTGAAGGGCTATTCGTTGACCATTCCTATCACCGACGAAGCGGCGGCGCCGTTCTCTACGGTATTGGATGAGACGTATAAAATCGCCATCACACGCTTCGACCAGCGCATTCGCGTTGGCGGCATGGCGGAGATCGTCGGTTTCAATACGCAGCTGGAGCAAAAACGGCGCGAAACGCTGGAAATGGTGGTGCGCGATCTCTACCCGAACGGCGGCCGAGTGGAAGAGGCGACGTTCTGGACCGGCCTGCGGCCGATGACGCCGGACGGCACGCCAATTGTCGGCCGCACCTCGCTGAAGAACCTGTATCTCAATACCGGGCATGGCACGTTGGGCTGGACGATGGCCTGTGGCTCCGGGCAGTTGTTGTCCGATCTGATGTCCGGCATTACGCCGGCGATCCCTTCCGATGACCTGGCGGTGGCGCGTTACAGCGCCGGGTTTCGTCAGCAACACGCGGTTCCGCTGAACGACGTGCATCCCGCACGTTAATCGTTGACTCTGTCATAGACTTTCCCGGCCACGCGCAGGCGCGCGTGGCCGCCGTACGCTGCCCCAAGGAGAAGCGATGCCCCGTCCCATAACCGCCACGATGCATCTCGGCGCGATTGAAAATAACCTGCAGGTGGTGCGCCGTTTCGCCCCCGGCGCCAAAGTCTGGGCGGTGGTCAAGGCTAACGCCTATGGCCACGGCATCAAACACGTTTGGCGCAGCATGGCGCAAACCGACGGCTTCGCCATGCTGGATCTGGCCGAAGCGGTGCTGCTGCGCGAGTCGGGTTGGCAAGGGCCTATCCTGTTGTTGGAAGGCTTCTTCCAGCCGCAGGATCTGGCGTTGCTTGATCGTTATCGCCTGACGACGGCGGTGCACAGCGACTGGCAACTGGCGGCGATCGCCGACGCCACGCTGAACGCGCCGCTCAATGTCTATCTGAAAGTGAACAGTGGCATGAATCGGCTGGGGTTCGCACCCGAGCGGCTGCATGAGGTGTGGCGCAGGGCGCAGGCGGTAGCCAACATTGCCGAGCTTACGCTGATGAGCCATTTCGCCACCGCCGACGGCCCCGAAGGCGTGACGCAGCAGATGGCCACCATCGAGGCGGCGGCTACCGATATACCGCTGCCGCGCTGCCTGGCCAACTCGGCCGCCACGCTGTGGCACCCTTCGACCCACGGCAGTTGGATCCGTCCTGGGATCGTTCTCTATGGCGCTTCGCCGAGCGGTTGCTGGAATGACGTTGCGGCGACGGGGCTGCAGCCGGCGATGACGCTGAGCAGTGAAATCATCGGCATTCAGCAGCTGAAGTCTGGCGATCGTGTGGGTTACGGTGGTCGTTACAGCGCCGCAGGCGCACAGCGTATCGGCGTGGTGGCCTGCGGTTACGCCGACGGCTATCCGCGTCATGCGCCGACTGGTACGCCGGTATGGGTTGGCGGCGTGCTGACGCGCACCCTGGGAACGGTATCGATGGATATGCTGGCGGTGGATCTGACGCCCTGTCCGCAAGTCGAACTGGGCGCCGAAGTCGAGCTGTGGGGGAAACGTCTGCCGGTGGATGAGGTGGCCACGGCGGCAGGGACGTTAGGCTATGAACTGCTGTCGGCGTTAGCGGCGCGAGTGCCGGTCGCCATCGAGGCCTGAGCCGGGGCTTAGGCGACTTTTCTGATCTGCCCTTTAATCTGCTTGCTGAGCCGCCGCGCGTGCAGCGCCAGCAGGCAGCCCGCCAGCATCACCAGCGCCAGCGACAGCTTGGGTTGCAGCGGCAACGCCATCGCCACCAGACCCAGCGCGGCGCCGCCCGCCATCTGCACGAAACCGACCAGCGCGGACGCGACGCCGGCCTCATTGGAGTAGGGTTCCAACGCGTAGCTGGTGGCCGGGCCCATCACGAATGCCAACCCGGCGCAGGCGCTGGCGACGGGCAGCATATACGCCAGCCAGTGCGTTTGCGCCGTCGCGGGCAGCAGCATGACGCCCAGCAGCAGGCCCAGACAGCCCAGCCCCATCAACATGCCGCCGGTCGCCAGACAAACCGGGCGGCCGACCTTGTGGATGATGCGGTTGGCGAAGAAGCTGACCAGCATGATCCAGAAACCGTTGGCGCCGAACACCAGCGAGAATTGCAGCGGCGTCAGGCCGGCGGTGCCCATCAGCACGTTCGGTGCCAGAGAAACGTAGGTCAGCGCCATGCCCATCGCCCCGGAGTTCACCACCGCAAAGGAGAGAAAACGCCGTTCGCTGAGGATGCGCGCGTATTGACGCACCGGCAACCCCTTGACCGGCACGGTGTCGGCGGGGCGAGTTTCCGGCAGGCGCAGCGCGATGAGCGCCAACACCAGCAGCGCGTAGCCGACCAGAAACCAGAAGGGCGCGCGCCAGCCGAAGGCTTCGGCGAGCAGGCCGCCGAGCAGCGGCGCCAGCGCCGGGATGATGTTCAGCGTGCCGTTAAGAAAGCCGAAAGCGCGGGCGGCGTCGTCGCCATTCAGGCGATCGCGCACGCCGCTGAAGGCGACGACGGCGGTACAGCAAACGGCCACCCCTTGCAGCAGACGCGAAGCGATGAAAATCGTCGGGCTGGTGGCCAGCGCCGCCATCGCGGCGCCGATCATGTAGAGGATAATGCCGGCCAGCGCCACCGGTTTGCGGCCATAGTTATCCACCAGCGGGCCGGCGATGACCTGGCCGAGGCCAAGTACCAGAATAAATAGCGATATGGTGGATTGGATCAACGCTTCGCTGCTGCCCAGACCGACGGCAATAGCGGGAATCGTCGGCAGATAAAGATCGATGCCTAATGGGCCGAGCAGCACCAGGCTGAGAAGCATAAACAGAAACTTTTGCATAACAGAAAAGGCACGTCCGAGTGACAAAGAGGGCTAGAGTAGAGACTCTGGCGGCAAATGAAAAGGGGCAAAGCGGGTCAGCGCTGCGCCCCCTGACGATAATAGAGCGCCGAGACGGTATCGGCCACATAGAGGGCCTGGTGGCGAGCATCATCCAGCGCACGATGCGGCATACCTTCGAACGGGCGAGCCTTTTTCGGGTTAAAGCCATGCAGTTCCGCCAGCGTGATCACCGTGCGCACGTCCTGAGTATCCCAAAACTTCCACGGGCAGGGCATTTCCAACTGCTGGAAGGCGTGTTCGAGGATCGCGCAGTCGAACTCTTTGCCGTTGCCCCAGACTTTCACCGTGTCGGTGCTGTTCATATGGATAAAGCGGCTGAGGCTGCTCAGCACGCGCTTCAGGCTCTCGGTGCCGCCGAAGGCCTGTTTGCGCGCTTCATCGGACTGTTTCGCCCACCAGGCGACCGTGTCCAGGCTGATGGTACGGCCCGGTTGGTCTTTCTGACTGCTGACGGCGGTTTCGAATTCGGCGCCCAGCGCCCCGGTCCGGGGATCGAAAAACACCGCCGCAACCACCAGAATGACGGCGCTGGGTTTTATATCCAGGGTTTCAATGTCTAACATCAGATGGTGCATCGGCGTTTCCGGTGGTGGGCGTGGTGGCTTAATGTTACTACAGAACGTGCGCCGATGCGGCCGGTGCGCACATGAAATCCTTTTAAAGCGCCTCGTTCAGGTTATGATGCTCGTGATACTCTTGTCAGGTTGGTCGCTATCGGTGAGAACGCTTATCTTTATTCTGTGCATGGCCGGCTACTTGCTGTTGCTGGGCTACCTTAGCATGTTCGTCACGGACAAGATCTGTGAGAAGGCGGGTAACTACACCAAAATATGCCGCGTCGTAGACATTTCCGAACCTCATATTCCCAAATAGCCCCCAGTTTATCCCAGATAGTCGGTGGTAATCAGCGGCGTCAGGATGGCCGCCAGCGCCGTGAGCGCCCCCCATTGCCGCCAGCCCAGCCGCGCCAGCCAGTCATGCCGCTGCGGCGGCGTGGACAGTTGCCCGACGGCTACGGCGCCGGTCAGCAGCAGCGTCAGAATCAGCAGCACCAGGCAACGGCTCACCAACGTGAACTCAACATGCAGCACATTGGCGTAATACAGGCGCATCAGAATAAAATAGCTCAGCAAGATCCAGGCGAAAACGACGTTCTTCTTGAGCACCTGCTGCAGCATCAACGCGAGAAACAGGCTGTGAAACAGCGACAGCAGCGGGGCCTCGATCGGGTGCCGAACGCAGACGTTGTAGACCGCCATATAAATGTTGAAAACCAGCAGGATATAGATCACATAAATATACCAGCCGTAGATGACCTTGAGCTTTTTCGGGGTCGGCGGCAGGGAGAGTGCGTCCGGTTTCATTAATGCCTCCTGATGATGCCATGTAAACGCTGTGCTTGAAGACGGCGCGGCGACATCGTAATTTAAAATCCACAGGGTATATATCACCCGAGCGCTAAATGACAATTAAACGCGGGATCGGCTTTATTTCCGCGTTGGCCTGGAACTCTTTTGCGCCCGCGGGGTCGATTGGCGTACGAATGCCTGGCGGTTTTTGCATTATGATGACAGATATAATTTATTGATATGAAAGATTATAAAAACACTTCGGGCACAAAAATCCTGCTGCTGTTCAGCCTGGCGTTTTATACGCTATTGCCACCGTTGCTGACGGCGGTCGTGTTCAACCGTTTCAATCTTAATCCGTTCGCGATCGTCAAATTTTTTCACTTCAACCCGTTTTTGGCCGATCGGGGCATACCCGGCTATCAGACTTTCTTCTACTTGCTGATGCTATGGTTGGGGTTGAACGCTTTGCTCTGGCTGCTGGTGTGGGGGGCGGGGCGATTGTATCAGCGCTGGCGATCGCCGCGCGGCTGATAGTTTCTCAAAGGGGAAAGTTGCCTGGGGAAATGACTTTTCATTCAATAATGAGACGTATTATCATTTTGTTCGCCGGTGAGGGGAAAAGGGTTGTCTCCTTCTGTGCCCCCCGATCCGGCACGACATTGCTCACATTGCTTCCCGTTTTCATGCCAGCCTTGCGCTGGCACTTTTTTATCCCACGCCAAAAACCATGACGCCGGTGGTCAGCCTCTTTTCATTAATATGACTGTTTAAAAGCCAGCGCGCGGCATTGGGGCGTTAGAACAGCGAAAACAGCAACACCACCGGCAGGCTCAACGGCCAGGTTAACCCGATGGTCAGTGCGCTGATACAGCGAATTTTGACGGTGTCCCGGCTAACCAGGTAGGTGAAAACCATAGAAACTAACAGACCAATAAAATAACAGTATTGCGTTGCAACCCACAGCGGCGACATGAAACCCGATCCCAGTTGTATTTTTACGCGCGAATTCTAGGAGCTTGGCGGGTGATAATCAATGACCAAAGGCCCTTTATTCAAACCTTTATCCATAAGTATGCATAATTTATTTCTATAAAGAACGTAGGGTTATTAGCGGCTTTATGTTTATTGCCAAAAGAAATCAACAGCATAGTTACCGGTAACATCTTGCGTCAGGCAAGCCATCCTTCTGGAGTGAACTCCGCTGAGCAGTTAAAGAGTCGGTGAAGGGGGAAACGCGGTGGGGTTATGACTCATAAAAATTAATGATGTATTTGCGGACGGCAAGGCTAAGGTGAGGTGGCGTCGGGTTTGGCGGTACGTGAACCCTTCAGGCGCCGGTTTTAGCGCATCGGTCGCGATGCGCCGCTTGCCCGCCAGGGAGGGGGATGGTTGTCGTTACGGGTTTAATGAATGTTAAGACCGTAGACGAACAGCCACGAAAACAGCAGCGCCAGCAGGCATGCCATAAAAACGATGGAGATCATTTCCTTCACAACTTCATTCCTTTTCCCGGTGAGCCAAATTTACTTCTCTTTGTTTTTGCGCGAAATTTTAGATCGGTATGGGTAAAAATCCTAGTTTTAATCCTGTTTTTTCCCGGCCTTGCGGCGTAAGCCGCTTCGATAAGCCGTGGCGGCGGTGGGAAATCGGGGACGTTAACTCGTCGTAGCTATTGCTGAACGCCATGAGGCTGACTATATAAAAGGGGGACTGCGTGGCGTCGAAGGCAGCCAGGCTCGCCCCTTGCGGGGCCGTTCATCTGCCTGCGGCGCTTTCCTATGAGATGAAGGAGTCGGCAATGAGCACAAAACCAACTATCGTGCTGGTACACGGATTCTGGGGCGGCGCCGCGCACTGGAGTAAGGTCATCATCGAGTTGTCGCGCAGGGGATATACGGCGATTCATGCGGTGGAAATGCCGTTGACGTCGCTGGCTGAGGATGCGGAACGTACGCGTAAGATGGTCGCGCAGCAAGCGGGACCGGTATTGTTGGTCGGGCACTCTTACGGCGGTGCTGTGATCACGGAAATGGGCAACCAGCCTAACGTGGTTGGCCTGGTCTACATCGCCGCGTTTGCGCCGGATGCCGGTGAAAGTGCCGGCGGTATTACGCAAGCGCATCCTCCTGCGGCAGTCGAGAATCTGGCCCCGGACAGCGACGGTTATCTGTGGATTAAAACCGACAAGTTTCACGAAAGCTTTTGCCAGGATCTGACCGCCGACGAGGCATTGGTGATGGCGGTGGCGCAGAAGGCCCCGCTGGCCGATACCTTTGGCAACACCATCGGCGAGCCCGCCTGGAAACATAAGCCGTCATGGTATCAACTTTCCAGCGACGATCGAATGATAGCGCCGGAGAATCAGCGGCGCATGGCGCAGCGGCTGCAGGCCAAGAAAGTGATGGTGCTGAATGCCAGCCATGCCTCGCTGGTTTCCCATGCCGATGAGGTGGCGGGTTTGATTGACGAAGCGGCAGGTTTGAAATAAAGCAGGGGCAGGAAGGCTCGACATTCTGCGGCAGATTATCCCTTCGCTGCCTATTACGCCGGACGAAAGCGCCGGCGTAATAGGCGCTAATTAGGGATAAGCGCTGATATCGTTATAACAGCATCATCAACACGACGGCGGCGGTAATAATGGCGTAGAGGTCTGCCTTACGCATATCGCCTTAGCGCCCGTTAACGCCGATCATTTCTATTGCCGCACGATGCAGCCGCTGAAAATAATCATCGGGCTGCTTTTCTATCTCCTGGATAAGGCTGGCGAGCAGGTTCTGTTTGGTTATCGGCTTGTTGGCGGTCAACACCAGCAGCACGTTTTTGCCGAGCAGGCAACATATTTGCTTATGGTATTCATCAACATCGTGCTTGTTGAGGCCATAGAGGGTGTAGTCGATCATGATGTCTAACCTGCTGACAGGTAAATGCCCGCCGCAGCGGGCTGAGAAGCCATAGAAAAATAAAATGATGCAAATTTCGCTTAGGAAGAGACTTAAGCGATGGGGTAACGATAACTGAATGGGAATATTCCTATCAAGCCGTGCGGGGGTAGCGGCGGATGTTTAGGAATAACCTCAGAAGAACAAATAATAGAGAGAACCGTTCTGGGGAATCTGACTTATTATTGTTGTTGCCATTGTTTAAAAAATAAACATGGGTTTTGCAAATGTATAATGCGAAAAAGAAACAGCCGGAAAACGGTGCTTTCCGGCTGTGGTGACATTCACGCGGCGTTATTCACACGGTCTGCTTACGGAACAGTTCGCGGAATACCGGATAGATATCGTCCGGTTCGCGGATATGCTGCATGGCGAAGTTGTCGAATTTCGCCTGTAGATCCTCGTATTCGCGCCACAGCGTTTGGTGAGCGCGGCGAGTGATTTCTATGTAGCTGTAATAACGCACCATCGGCAGGATCTTTTTCGCCAACAGCTCATGACACAGCGGTGAATCGTCGGCCCAGTTGTCGCCGTCCGACGCTTGCGCGGCATAGATATTCCATTGCGCCGGGTCATAACGTTCTTCGACTACGTCATTCATTAACTTCAGCGCGCTGGAAACGATGGTGCCACCGGTTTCCTGCGAATAGAAGAACTCCTGTTCGTCCACCTCTTTCGCCTGGGTGTGATGGCGAATGTAGACCACCTCGACGTTTTTATAGGTTCGGCTCAGGAACAAATAGAGCAGAATGTAAAAACGCTTGGCCATGTCTTTGGTCGCCTGGTCCATCGAGCCGGACACGTCCATCAGGCAGAACATCACCGCCTGGCTGGAGGGCTCCGGCCGGCGCTCATAGTTTTTGTAGCGCAGGTCGAAGGTATCGATAAACGGCACGCTTTCGATTTTCTTGCGCAGTTCGGCAATTTCCTTGCGCAGCCGCTCCTCTTCCAGTAATTGCACCGGCTCGGTATTTTCCAACTGGGTCAGCGCATCTTCCAGCTCGTGCAACGCGCGTCTTTTACCGGCGGTCATGGCGGTTCGTCGCGCCAGCGAATTCTGCAGCGAACGCACGACGCTGATGTTGGCCGGCACGCCATTGGCGGTATAGCCGGCACGATGGGTTTTGAACTCGGTCAACTGCTTGTACTGATTCTTTTTCAGATTGGGCAGGGCGAGATCCTCGAACAAAAGATCGAGGTACTCGTCTTTGGAGATCTGGAAGACGAATTCATCCTGGCCTTCACCGTCCTGGCTGGCGTTGCCCTGGCCGCCGCCACCGCCTGCGCCGCCCTGAGGCCGCTCAACGCGATCGTTCTGCACGAAGTGGTCATTGCCTGGGTGAACGCGATGGCGTGTGCCGCCGCGCCCCTGATGAAACATCGGTTCGTTGATATCGTCAGTGGGGATGGAGACCGACTCCCCGCTGTCTACGTCGGTGACCGAACGCTTGTTGATGGCTTCGGCAATCGACTGTTTGATTTGCGACTTGTAACGGCGCAAGAAGCGCTGGCGGTTCACCATGCTCTTGTTTTTGCCGTTCAGCCGTCGGTCAATGAAATAGGCCATACTTCCCCCAAACGACGTTGCCAACTCTTCATGTCCCGGTCGCGACAGCGCAATGTGTAAGCCCCTCCTTGGGCTGCGCTGCAACGTCCATGACTGTGGACATGGCCCTGATAATGCCGCTTACCTGAGGCGTTATGAGGATTTTCTGACCCGCAGATACCATTCACACAACAGGCGCACCTGCTTGCGGGTATAGCCTTTCTCCATCATGCGGTCGACGAAGTCGTCGTGTTTTTTCTGCTCGTCCGTCGAGGTTTTGGCGTTAAACGAAATCACCGGCAACAGCTCTTCGGTATTGGAGAACATTTTCTTCTCGATCACGGTGCGCAGCTTCTCGTAGCTGGTCCAGTTCGGATTGCGGCCGTTGTTGTTGGCGCGGGCGCGCAGCACGAAGTTCACGATTTCGTTGCGGAAATCTTTCGGGTTGCTGATACCGGCCGGTTTTTCAATTTTCTCCAGTTCGGCGTTCAAAGACTCGCGGTCGAACAGCTGACCGGTGTCGGGGTCGCGATACTCCTGATCCTGGATCCAGAAGTCCGCGTAGGTCACGTAACGGTCAAAAATGTTCTGTCCGTATTCCGAGTAGGATTCCAGATAGGCGGTCTGGATCTCTTTGCCGATAAACTCGGCGTATTTCGGGATCAGATAGCCTTTCAGATGTTCGAGGTATTTCTCGGCCAAATCCTGCGGGAACTGTTCGCGTTCGATCTGCTGCTCCAACACATAGAATAGGTGCACCGGGTTGGCTGCCACCTCGGCGTGATCGAAGTTGAATACCCGCGAGAGGATTTTAAAGGCGAAACGGGTGGAGAGGCCGTTCATGCCTTCGTCAACCCCGGCGTAGTCGCGGTACTCCTGATAGGACTTGGCTTTCGGATCGGTATCCTTGAGGCTTTCGCCGTCATACACGCGCATTTTCGAGTAAATGCTCGAGTTTTCCGGCTCTTTCAGCCGCGACAGCACGCTAAAGCGCGCCAGCGTTTCGAGGGTGCCCGGCGCGCAGGGCGCGTGAGTCAGCTCGCTGTGATCCAGCAGCTTGTCGTAAATCTTGATCTCTTCCGACACGCGCAGGCAGTAAGGCACCTTGACGATGTACACGCGGTCGAGGAACGCTTCGTTGTTCTTGTTGTTACGGAAGGTCACCCACTCGGATTCGTTGGAGTGCGCCAGAATAATGCCGTTGAACGGCAGGGCGGAGATGCCCTCGGTGCCGTTGTAGTTACCTTCCTGAGTCGCCGTCAGCAGCGGATGCAGCACTTTGATCGGCGCTTTGAACATCTCGACGAATTCCATAATCCCCTGGTTGGCGCGGCACAGTGCGCCGGAATAGCCGTAGGCGTCCGGATCGTTCTGCGCGTGGTTCTCCAGCTTACGGATGTCCACTTTACCGACCAGCGCCGAGATGTCCTGGTTGTTCTCATCGCCCGGTTCGGTTTTGGCGATGGCGATCTGCTCCAGGATGGAAGGGCGCACCTTCACGACTTTAAACTTGGTGATATCGCCGCCGAACTCGTGCAGGCGCTTCGCCGCCCACGGCGACATGATGGTGCCGAGATAGCGACTTGGGATGTTGAACTCTTTTTCCAGGATTGAGGCATCTTCCTGAGGGTTGAACAGGCACAGCGGATGATCGTTGACCGGGCTGCGTTCGCCGTTGGCGCTGAGGGTGTAGATGGGCACGCGCTGCATCAACGCTTTAAGGCGTTCTGCCAGTGAGGATTTACCGCCGCCTACCGGGCCCAGCAGGTAAAGGATCTGTTTCTTCTCTTCCAGGCCCTGCGCGGCGTGCTTCAGGTAAGAGACGATCTGTTCGATGGCCTCTTCCATGCCGTAGAATTCTTCGAAGGCCGGATAGCGTGCGATCACGCGGTTGGAGAACAGGCGCGACAGGCGTGATTCTAGCGCAGTGTCGACCATCACAGGTTCACCGATAGCCATCAGCAGACGTTCGGCCGCGTTGGCATAGGCACTGCGATCTTGCCGGCAAATGGTAAGAAATTCCTGCAGTGTGAACTCTTCGTCCTTGGCAGCTTCGTAGCGCTGGCGATAGTGGTCAAATATGTTCATGATGCCCGTCCTTTCGTTATTAGCACAGGTTAAAGAGAGCGTGTGATAGTGTTCTGGCTCCCGAAAGATGAGAATACGCCTGAGTACAGCAACCCGTATGCCAACTTGGTGCGCTTATTATCGCGAGTTGCGCTGTATGCCACTGGGCCCAGGATAAATTCACCTTCTGATTTAAGCTTAGTTTGCTTGCCGGAAAATTTCCTGCCGTAGAAAAAGCTTTTTTTAAGTCATATCAATGACTCAGTTATTGCCGGGATAACCAAATGCCTTGTCTGGCGCGGCCTGCGGGATAAAACGTCATCGTTCCGCCATGATTAATTCATAATTCCGCTATAAGTTATTCGATCTTGGTCGTTTTCCTTTGTAAAGATTAGGCGCGCAACTAAATTTTCACATAAACTATCGCGGCTATTAACCTTGTAATTTATGGAAAAAGAACCAGTGAAGATTTCAAAACTCAAAACGCTAGCAATTATCGCTTCCGCAATGGTTTGTGCGCAAAGTGCTCAGGCGGGGACCTGGTCACTCGGTGCTGCCGCGCTGGTTAGCCCGGACGCGTATCGCGGTTATCAGGACCGCGTTTATCCGGTGCCCGTCATCGACTATGAAGGTGACGACTTCTACTTCCGTACTCTGACCGCCGGTTACTACCTGTGGAAAGATCAAGAAAATCAGCTGAGCATCATGGGGTATTACACGCCATGGGGCTACCGTCCGGGCGACAGCGACGACGATCGCATGAAGCGTCTCGACAAGCGTCGCGGCACGCTGATGGCCGGCCTGGCCTATTCACACAACGCAGAGTGGGGCACCCTTCGTACCACGTTCACCGGCGACACGCTGAACAACAGCAACGGGCTGGTGGGCGATGTCGCTTATCTGTACAAGTTTGATCTGGACGCGCTGACGCTGGTCCCGGGCGTGGGCGTGATGTGGAACAGTAAGAACCAGAACAAATATTACTACGGCGTCAGCGCCAATGAATCACGCCGCAGCGGCCTGGACAGCTACACCCCTGGCGATAGCTGGGCTCCGTATCTCGAGCTGAGCGCCAATTATCAGATCAACAAAAGCTGGAACGCCTTCTTCGTCGGCCGCTATGTGAAATTGTCGGATGAAGTGAAAGACAGCCCGATGGTGGATAAATCTTACACCGGTTTGTTGATGACGGGTGTGAGCTACACCTTCTAATCACGCATTGCACAATTATCGTGCATGTCGTGCATCAAAAAGGGGCGCTGGCGCCCCTTTTGCACATCTGTAGTGCGCTTCCGCGCACGGTTCCTCAGGCCTTCTTACGACTGCGGAAGGTGACACCCAAACGGGCGGGTTGCTCGCCGGCAGCGACCAGCGGTTTGCTGACGCGCCCGGTCTCGATGCAGACCATGGTCTTGTAACCGTCGTTCGGCATATCCCCCATGCTGCAGGAGAGTTCCACGCCGGGGTTCCAGGCGATGACGTCGCTCATATGATGGTGGTGAACCTCGATGGTGCGAGCGAGTGCCGGATCGCGGATCTGGCTGAAAGCTTCCGGGCGGGTATAGACGCGGTCGGTTTGGCCGATGAATGTCACTTCACCCGTCTGATGCGCCTCTGCGCCGCCCGCCACCTTGTCGATATAAGGCTCGCCCAGGCCCGCCACGCTGACCCGATCGATGTCGCCGACCTGGAAGTAACTGTGCAGCGCCGCCGTGGCTTGATAATCGCCGTGCGATTCCAGCTCGATCTCGCACTCTTCACCCAGCTTGAAGCGAGCAATCAGCGTGAAGGCGTGCGGCCACAGTTTGCGGGTCTGCTCATTGTCTTTCAGCGTAAAGGTCAGGATGACGCCGTTCTCATCTTCATCGTGCGCCGTCAGGCTCCAGGGCTGGTTGCGGGCAAAGCCGTGGGAGGGTTGCGCCACCGGGCCGAACCACGGCCAGCAGATCGGCACGCCACCGCGGATGGCCTTGCCTGTGGCGAAAGGCGTGTTGTTGCTGAGCCAAATCACCGGCTGCTCACCGCTGGGCTGCCAGGCCAGCAAATGCGCGCCTTGCAGCGCGACGGCCGCGCGCACTTTCGGGTGCGACACCACAACCACGCCCAGCTCATCGAGTTGCCGCTGGCTGATATAAGGAGAAATTTGTTCGGAAACGGGCAGGGTGAAAATTTTCTCGTTCATTTCATGACCTATTGTTTGCCGGAGATAGAAATGGACCCTATTAGCTTTCGGGTCACAACCAGGCCCTCAGGCGCATGCTTAGACAGTGACTGAGGTGAGTGTGTGCAGCGAACAACGCTGTGACTCGAAAGATGACGGGTAAAAAAAGGGCGACAAAAAAATGTCGCCCTCATTATCAGCTTAACATCATGCCATTACTTGGAGATGTGAGCGATCAGATCCAGAACCTTGTTGGAGTAGCCGGTTTCGTTGTCGTACCAGGAAACCAGTTTCACGAAGTTGTCGTTCAGTGCGATACCGGCTTTGGCATCGAACACGGAAGTCAGCACTTCGCCGTTGAAATCGGTGGAAACCACGTCGTCTTCAACATAGCCCAGAACGCCTTTCATAGAGCCTTCAGCGGCGTCTTTGATGGCTTTCTTGATTTCTTCGTAGGTAGCCGGTTTTTCCAGACGCACGGTCAGGTCGACAACGGACACGTTAGGCGTCGGTACGCGGAACGCCATACCGGTCAGTTTGCCTTTCAGCTCTGGCAGAACCACGCCAACCGCTTTCGCTGCGCCGGTAGAAGAAGGGATGATGTTCTGGGATGCGCCGCGGCCGCCGCGCCAGTCTTTGTGAGACGGGCCATCAACGGTTTTTTGAGTCGCGGTGGTGGCGTGAACGGTGGTCATCAGGCCTTCAACGATGCCGAAGTTGTCGTTGATGACTTTAGCCAGCGGCGCCAGGCAGTTGGTGGTGCAAGAGGCGTTGGACACGATGTCCTGGCCGGCATATTTGTCAAAGTTGGCGCCGCGAACGAACATTGGGGTCGCATCTTTGGATGGGCCAGTCAGAACCACTTTTTTAGCGCCGGCGGTGATGTGTTTACGCGCGGTTTCGTCGGTCAGGAAGATACCGGTCGCTTCAGCAACCACATCAACACCCACTTCGTTCCACTTCAGGTTAGCCGGGTCTTTCTCTGCGGTAACACGGATGGTTTTGCCATTAACAACCAGGTGGCCGTCTTTAACTTCTACCGTACCGTTGAAACGGCCGTGAGTAGAGTCATACTTCAGCATGTAAGCCATGTACTCTGCGTCCAACAGGTCGTTGATTGCAACGATCTCGATGTCAGAACGCTCTTGAGCAGCACGGAAAACAATGCGACCGATACGGCCAAAACCGTTGATACCTACTTTGATAGTCATATATTCCACCAGCTATTTGTTAGTGAATAAAAGGTTGGTTGTAAAATTACAAAAACCTTACCCAGCGTCAAGCGGAATCGTGTCAATACTTGCGGCAAGTCAAACCGGAAGGGTGGTTTTGCACGCTTATTGCACAGTCCATTTGCGCTCGGCCTCATCCGTTATATGGGGACAAGCCGCCAAGTATAAAGTCAGCATACGCAAGATGTGTGATCGTTATCACATATCATCGTGACGTGGCCTTTATGGGCTACAGTTTAGGCCAAAAACCCCTGCAGCGGTGTTAATTTTTTGTTATTATTAATCATTGTTTTCGTTGACATTATCCACATTCAGAGATAAGCACAAATGGCTAAAGAGACAACCCCCGGTCATCCGGTCACGGAACTGAATGAAATCCAACGTTATGTGACGCAACAGCGTGGCACCGAAGCGCCGTTCAGCGGCAAATTGCTGCACAACAAGCGCGAGGGCGTGTACCATTGCCTGTGCTGTAACCAGCCGCTGTTCTATTCCGAAACCAAATACGATTCCGGCTGCGGCTGGCCGAGCTTTTATGAGCCGGTTTCCGCCGATGCAATCCGTTATCTTGATGATAATTCACATAATATGCATCGTGTTGAAATCCGCTGCGGCCACTGCGACGCGCATCTGGGGCACGTTTTCCCTGATGGCCCGCAGCCGACTGGCGACCGCTACTGCGTCAACTCCGCCTCGTTGAGTTTCACCGATGGCGAAAATGGCGACCAAACGGCCGGTTAAGTGGTAATTTAATCAACAAAATCGATTCAGCTAATTATTCATCTGTAAGCGAGAAGGGCTCTGATGGACGTGAAAGATCTGATTGCGGCGATGACGCCCGAGATATACCAGCGCCTGGTGCAGGCGGTTGAGCTTGGCAAGTGGCCGGACGGCGTGGCGCTGACGCCTGAGCAGAAGGAAAACAGCCTGCAGGCGGTGATGCTGTGGCAGTCGATGAATAACGTCGATCCGCAGCACATGAGCATCGGCACCGACGGACAGATCGTGATGAAGAGCAAGCAAGAACTGAAGCAGCAGTTTGTTGCCGAGCCGCTGGTCAAACTTAAACCGCAGTAAGCTGTCCCTAAAGCGGGGCGATGTCGCCATCGCCCCGTCGATTTACCGTTTCTCGCCTTTTATTCCCAGCGACTCCGCCAGCTGTTGCGCCAGCCGGTTATTGTCGTCCGCGCCGTACTCCCAGAACATCGCTCCCCCCAATCCCCGGCTTTTGATGTACTCGGCTTTGATAGCCACCGAACGCGGGTTCTCGTAGGAGATAGCGAACAGCGGTTTGCCTTCGGCGGATTGCAGCGTCAGGTAAGGCACTTTGGCGGCGTCATCCCAGTGCTCGCGGAAACGCTGCTGCGGATCGTTGAGCAATTTGCTGACGATATCGCGGTATTTAAAGTAAGTGTCTTTGCTGAGATCCAACCCCAGCGTGCAGAACAGAGCGGTTTCTCGCGCACTGAAATAAGGCTGCGTCACCGGATGTTTGGCGGCGTCCGGCTTGTCCCAGTCGATGCCCGGCTCGGTCGCTCGTTTCGGCACCCGGCCGTAGAAACCGATACCCAGGTTCATCTGCGCCGGTTTTAATCCGGCGGCCAGATAATGTTTTACCACGGAATCGGCGCTGTAGCGGTCGGCGGCGGCTACGGTTGGCCAACGCGTTGAATCGTACAGGTTGGCATTGAAGTACTGCGTGCCGTAAGCCATATCGTAGGTCATCAGATTGATGTAGTTGAGGTAAGGGGCAATGCTTTTCACATCGACCCATTCCTGCGGGCTTTTGACGTTGGCCCCGACGGCGATGGTTAACAGCTTGCCTTTACCCAGCGCCTGATGAAGCTCTCTCAGCAGCAGGGTGAAGTTGTCGCGGTCTGCCGGTTGGCTTTCCACCAAACCCCAGGCGCCGTTTACCGGGTATTCCCAGTCCAGATCGATCCCATCCAGCCGGTACTGTGCGATCACCTGCAACGCGGAGCGAATGAATATCGCCCGGTTTTCCGTGGTGGCGGCGGCGCCGGAGAAACCGCGTGCGCCCCAGCCGCCGACCGACAACAGCACTTTCAGCTCGGGGTTCTGTTTGCGCAGCACCGGCAGACGTTGCAGATCGGCCGTGACTTTCGGCGACAGGTAGATCTGGTGACGGCGAGCGGGGTCTTTCAGCGCCGCATTGGTTTCGTCTTTCTCGTCGTTGTAGATCAGGCCGAACGAATAGTTGAGATGGGTGATTTGCGTCACGTCCAGCTTGTCGATGTCGCCACCGGGGCCGGCGGTGACATCGCCGCCGCCGTTGAAGTAGCCGACGGAGAGATAGGCCGCCTGGGCCGTGCTTGCGCCGGCCATAGACAACTGCACCGCCGCCAGCAAAGGCAGCAGTTTTCGGGTTATTTTCATGTCTGTCTCCTTGTGGTCGGCAAGGCCGACCGTACCGCCAGGGGCGGGCACAATAAAGCCGGGCTCAGTGGGCCCCGGATGCGTATAACCGATTGACGCCAAAAGCGTCGCAGCCATAACAGCAAAAGCGCCTGCCGGTCACAAGCCGTTGGGGAAGAAGAAAGGTGGTATTGTGAGCGGCGTCGATAATTTCGCCGCTGCGTAGAGAGGGCGCCGGTGGCGCCCGAGAGGATTTAGTTGGCGATAAACTGTGACAGGGTAACTAGCTGTGCACCGGCGCGCGCCATGTCCTGCAGCGCTCGCTCACTGTCGCCCGGCTGCAGATTCACGCCGCGGCAGCCGTCGACGATCACCTGCGTCGGATAGCCGGCAGCCAGTGCATCCAGCACGCTAAACTTCACGCAGTAGTCGGTCGCCAGGCCCATGATCGCCAGCCGCCGGACGCCCTGCGAGTGCAGCCAGCCGTGCAGTTCGGTCTGCGCCCGGTGGCCGTTATCGAAGAACGCGCTGTAGCTGTCGATGCTCGTATCCTGCCCTTTGCGAAAAACGGCATTGATGTGTTGCCGCTGCAATTGAGGATGAAAATCGGCGCCGTGGCTCCCTTGCACGCAGTGCACCGGCCACCACACCTGCGGCAGGCCTTCCAACTGGCCGAGGGTGCCGACCTGCGCATGGGAGTTCACCGCAAAGCTGCGGTGATTGGCGGGATGCCAGTCCTGGCTGGCTACCACCGGCTCGCCCCGCGCCAGGCAGGCGGCGATAGCCTGATTGGCGACCGGGATGACGGCGTCGCCCTCCGTGACCGCCAGCGCGCCGCCGGGGCAGAAATCGTTTTGCAGATCGATCAACAACAGGGCCGTTTTCATCGCCGCTCCAGAGTTCAGTAGGTTAACCGTTGATGCTCAGCTCGCCGCGCAGATCTTGCTGCATCAGGGCGCGGATTTGTTCCGGCGTCAGCGGCTGGCTCAACAGATAGTGCAGCTTGGTCAGGGCGGCTTCCACCGTCATGTCGAAACCGCTGATCACCCCGGCATGCGCCAACGCGTTGCCGGTGGCGTAGCCTTCCATATTGACGCGCCCGGAGATGCACTGCGTCAGGTTGACCACCACGATGCCGCGTTCAGAGGCCGCACGCAACTCGTCGATCAGCTCGGCCTTCTGTGGCGCGTTGCCGACGCCGTAGGAGCGCAGGATCAGCGCTTTGACCGGCTGCAGCAGGAAGTTGCGCACCACCGCGCCGGAAATGCCCGGATAGATGGTGACCACGCCGATCGGCTGCGGCGTGATGTCATGCACCTGCAACGCGCCGTTGCAAGCCGGGCTGTCGATGCCTTGCTGGCGGCGAATGTGGATGCCGGCTTCCAGCAGCGGCGGCAAATTCGGGGAGGCGAAGGCGTCGAAGCCGTCGGCGTGCGCTTTGGTGGTGCGGTTGCCGCGGAACAGCTTGTTGTTGAAGAACAGGCTGACTTCGTTCACCGGATGGTTGGCCGCCAGATACAGCGCGTTGAGCAAGTTGGTTTGGCCATCGGAGCGCAGCTCCGCCAGCGGGATCTGCGAGCCGGTGACGATCACCGGTTTGGCCAGGTTTTCCAGCATGAAGGAAAGCGCAGAGGCGGTGAACGCCATGGTGTCGGTGCCGTGCAGGATCACGAAGCCGTCGTAGCGATCGTAGTTCTGCTTGATGTCGTCGGCGATGTGCTGCCAGTCTTCCGGCGTCATGTCTGAAGAGTCAATCAATGGCGCGTATTCATGAATGGTGAAATCCGGCATTTCCGGCCGATGGAATTCGGGCATCAGCGCCAGCTGGCGCTGCAGGTGGCCGGAAACCGGGATGTAGCCGTGATCGGAACGCTGCATGCCGATGGTGCCGCCGGTGTAGGCGACGTAAATGGATTTCTTTTGCATGGTTATGATTTTAACAAAGATAAGATGGGCTGAATTATAGGGACATGGCGGCAGAAAAAAAGCCCGGCGGTGGCCGGGCTGCAGAATTATTTGTTAGCGGACTTCTCCGCAGGTGAGACAGATCGCATAACGGTTTTGCGGATCGTTCAGGTTATTGAACAAGCCCGGTTGTTCTTTCACCGCGTTGGCGACCGAAGCCAGCGGGGCGGGCAGCATGGCCTGAATCGCGGCCGGCAGCATGGCGTGAATGGAAACGCCAAACTGGCTGAGCACCATATCGCTCAGGCTTGGGGTATCGACGAACCAGTCGAGCTGCCACTGCTGCAGCTTTGCCAGCTCGGCGGCTTTCTTCACCGCGTCGTCGAAATCGCCCAACTGATCGACCAGGCCGTTGGCCTTGGCGTCGCTGCCGAGCCAGACGTGGCCCTGTGCGATTTGGTCAACCTGCTGCGGGGTCATCTTGCGTGATTTGGCGACCAGATCGAGGAAGTTCTTATACCCGTTTTCGATATTCAGCTGCATCATCTGCGAGAACTCCTGCGGCAGCGCCTTGGTGACCGCGATATCGGCCAGCGGCGAGGTCGCCACGCCGTCGGTGTGCACACCCAGCGTATCCAGGGTTTTCTCGTAGGTATTGATGATGCCGAAAATGCCGATAGAACCGGTCAGGGTGCTCGGGCTGGCGATGATATAGTCGGCCGGCGTCGAGACCCAGTAGCCGCCCGACGCGGCCATGCCGCCCATCGACACCACCACCGGTTTGCCGGCGGCGCGCACGGCGGCCAGTTCGGAGCGGATCACTTCGGACGCGCTGACGCTGCCGCCTGGGCTGTTGACGCGGAACACCACGGCCTTGACGGCCGGATCCAGACGCGCCTGGCGCAGCTCGGCGGCGGTGGTGTCCCCCCCGACGTTGCCCGGCGTCTGCTGGCCGTCCATGATGGCGCCGTTGGCGAACACCACGGCGATCTTGCCGCCCTGGTTGGCGTCCGGCTTCGGCTGATAGTCGTAGATGCTGATGGCGTTGAAATCGTTCGCCTGTTTGTCCCAGCCGAAGGTCTTGACCAGCTGATTTTCGATCGCGGTGCGCGACGCCAGCTCATCCACCAGCTTATTGTCCAGCGCATAGCGGGCGGTGTCGCCACCGGCCGCCTGCAGGCCGCTCAGCACGCCGGCTGCGCCCGGGAACAGCTGCTGCGGCGTCAGCTGGCGGTTGGCGGCCACGGTCTCCAGGTAGTTCTGCCACAGGCCGCCGATCCAACGGCTGTCCGCTTCGCGCGCCGCCGGGGACATATCGTCGCGGATCAGCGGTTCGACCGCCGATTTATAGGTGCCGACGCGGAAGATATTGGTGGTGACCTTGAGCATGTCCAGCAACGACTTGTAGTACAGGTTGTTGGTGGCGAAACCGTGCAGATCGACCGCGCCCTGCGGCGACAGGTAGACCTTGTTGGCGTAGCTGGCCAGGTAGTATTGCGTTTGGTTGTAGCTGTCGCCGATGGCGAAGATCGGTTTGCCGCTGTCGCGGAACTCGCGCAGCGCTTTGCCGATATAGCGCAGCGACGGCTGATCGGCGCCGGCGAAGTCATTCAACTGCAACACCATGCCGGTAATGTTTTTGTCGTCTTTGGCCTTGCGGATGCTGTCGACTACATCGAACAGCGAGTTTTCCTGCAGGCGGCTACTGGAGGCGCCCAACAGTTCGCGGCCCCATTGCCGCACCCGGTTGTTTACCGAAGGCTGATCGACCACCACGCCGCTTAAATCGACCAGCAGCGCGCCGCGCGCCGGGGTCGTCGAGGTGGAGGAACTTTGGAAGGACAGATAGATGCCAACCCCAACCAGGATCAGCAAGACCAGGAACAGGTTAAGGATCAGTTCCCTGATAAAATTCAGCAGACGCCATGTCCACCGGAAAATGCCGGCAAAAATTTGCCACAATGTGCGCATGTGCTCTCCAACAAGAGTCGAGAATGTTCCGCTATCCTAATGAGCGGCCGGGTAAATGTCAGCTTTAAATCGCGACTCACAGACGCTATCGCCGAGGCTGTAACTCGTCGTTTAGCTATGTTAACGTGGCCGGAATGAAAATTGTTATCAGGAGTTTACGATGGATGCTCTGGATCTTTTATTGAATCGCCGCTCGGCTTCGCGCCTGGCGGAACCGGCGCCGGCGGGGGAAGTGCGCCAAAACATCATCAACGCGGGCCTGCGTGCGCCCGATCACGGCGCGCTGCAGCCGTGGCGTTTCGTGATGATCGAGAATCAGGGTCTGGAGCGCTTCAGCCAGCTGCTGCAGGCGGCGGCGAAGCAGGATCAACTGGACGAAGCGGCGATTGAAAAAGCCACCAAGGCGCCGTTCCGCGCGCCGCTGATCATCACCGTCATCGCGCATTGCACTGAGGAAACCAAGGTGCCGCGCTGGGAGCAGGTGGTTTCCGCCGGTTGCGCCGTGCAGGCGATGCAGATGGCGGCGCTGGCGCAGGGCTTTAACGGCATCTGGCGCACCGGCGCCTGGACCGAGCATGCGCTGGTGCGCGAAGCCTTCGGCTGCCGCGAGCAGGATGAGATCGTCGGTTTCCTCTACCTGGGCACGCCGCAGCTGAAGGCCGCCACCAAAGTGACGCCGCCGGACAGTACGCCTTTCGTCAGCTATTTCTAAGTTTTTTCCAACGGGGCGCGGCGAAAATGCGCCAAACCCCGCAAAATTGCATGGTTTCTGAGCAGGCCGCTCGCTTATCCGCGGCGCGCTCTTATCAATCCCCTCGGCAAGCGCTACCCTATGTTATCTTGAGTGCCGTTACCGAAGGGAGTGGACTATGACATCGCCAGCGATCCGTTTAACCCAGTACAGCCATGGCGCTGGCTGCGGCTGCAAAATCTCACCGAAAGTTCTCGAAACCATCTTGCACAGCGAGCGGGAAAAATTTGTCGATCCGCGTCTGTTGGTCGGCAATGAAACCCGCGACGACGCGGCGGTGTATGACATCGGCAACGGCGTCGGCATCATCAGCACTACCGACTTCTTCATGCCGATCGTCGACGATCCGTTCGATTTCGGCCGTATCGCCGCCGCTAACGCCATCAGCGACGTGTACGCCATGGGCGGCAAACCGATCATGGCGATCGCCATTCTCGGCTGGCCAATCGCCAAACTGCCGCCGGAGGTGGCGCAGCAGGTGATCGACGGCGGACGTTTCGCCTGCCAGCAGGCGGGGATCGCGCTGGCCGGCGGCCATTCCATCGATGCGCCGGAACCTATCTTCGGCCTGGCGGTCACTGGCGTGGTCAACACCGAGCGAGTGAAAAAGAACAGCGCCGCACAGGCCGGGGCGCAACTCTATCTGACCAAGCCGCTGGGCATTGGCGTGCTGACGACCGCCGAGAAGCAAAGCAAGCTGCGCCCTGAACATCAAGGGCTGGCGACGGACGTGATGTGCCGCCTGAATAAGCCGGGCGCCGACTTTGCCGAAGTGGCGGGCGTCACGGCGATGACCGATATCACCGGCTTTGGCTTGCTGGGCCACCTGAGCGAGGTATGCCAGGGTTCCGGTCTGCAGGCGACGGTCTGGTTCGATCGGGTGCCGAAGCTGCCGCACGTCGAGGCGTATATTGCCGAGGGCTGCGTGCCGGGCGGCACCGGGCGCAACTTCGACAGCTACGGCCATCTGGTGGGCGAGATGAGCGATTTGCAGCGTCAGCTGCTGTGCGATCCGCAAACCTCCGGCGGTTTGCTGTTGGCGGTATTGCCTGAGGCGCAGGCGCAGGTGCTGGCGATTGCCGAGCAGCATGGCATCACGCTCAATCCTATCGGTGAGCTGCATGCCGCACAGGCAGGTAAACCGCTGATCGAGGTTGTGTAGTGTCCAAGATGCAAGGCAGGCCGGACAGCGCCGATTATCAACGCATTTTTCTGCAGGACGTGCCGCTGATTGACGTGCGTGCGCCGATCGAGTTTCAGCAAGGCGCCTTCGCTCAGGCTGTGAACCTGCCGCTGATGGTCGACAGCGAGCGGCAGGCGGTGGGCACTTGCTATAAGCAGCATGGTCAGCAAGCGGCGATTGCGCTCGGCCACAGCCTGGTGAACGGCAAACTGCGGGAACAGCGCACCGCCGCCTGGCTGGCGGCCTGTGCGCAGCGACCCGAAGGTTATATTTACTGCTTCCGTGGCGGGCTGCGCTCACAGCTGGTGCAGCAATGGCTGCATGAGGCCGGCGTCGAGTACCCGCGTATTACTGGCGGTTATAAGGCGCTGCGCAATTATCTGCTCGGCGTGTTGGCGCAAAGCGCGGCATTGCCGATGGCCCTGGTGGGCGGCAATACCGGCAGCGGCAAGACGCTGCTGGTCAACGAACTGGCCGACGGCGTCGATCTGGAAGGCGCGGCGCGCCATCGCGGTTCATCTTTTGGCCGAACGCTGGCGGGGCAAAGCTCACAGATCGATTTTGAGAATCGTCTGGCTGTGTTATTGCTGAAAAAACAGCATGGTGGCAGCCGCCGTTGGGTGCTGGAAGACGAAGGGCGGATCATCGGCAGCAACAATCTGCCGTTGCCGTTGTTCAACGGCATGCAGCAGGCGCCGGTGGCGGTGATCGACGATCCGTTTGATATTCGCCTGGCACGCCTGCAGGCCGAATATATCGACGGGATGCGCGAACAGTTCGAACAGGCCTATGGCGTGGAAGAAGGCTGGCGGCAGTACGACGACTATCTGCATCACGGCCTGTTCGCCATTCGCCGCCGGTTGGGCCTGGAGCGCTTCCAGCAGCTGACGCAGCGGCTGGAAGCGGCGTTGCGGGCACAGCGTCTCAGCGGCCAGGGTGACGCGCACCGCGAGTGGTTGGCGCCCTTGTTGCAGCAGTACTACGATCCGATGTATTGCTATCAGTTGGAAAAGAAAGCCCAGCGGATCGTCTTCCGTGGGAACTATGCAGAAGTAAGAGAATTCTTGATGACGTTCAGCCAGAAAAACGGTGATTAATGCGACTGTTCATAGCCGAGAAACCGAGTTTGGCGCGCGCCATTGCCGACGTCTTGCCCAAGCCGCATCGCCGCGGCGACGGTTATATCGCCTGTGGCAACAACGACGTGGTGACCTGGTGCGTCGGCCACCTGTTGGAGCAGGCTCAGCCTGACGCCTATGACAGCCGCTATGCGCGCTGGTCGTTGGCAGACCTGCCGATAATTCCCGAAAAATGGCGGTTGCAGCCGCGGCCTTCGGTCAGCAAACAGCTCAACGCCATTAAAAAGTTGCTGCTCGAAGCCGATGAAGTGGTTCACGCCGGCGACCCGGATCGCGAAGGGCAACTGCTGGTGGATGAAGTGCTGGACTACCTGGATTTGACGGCGGAAAAGCGCCAGAACGTGCGCCGCTGTCTGATCAACGATCTCAACCCGCAGGCGGTGGAGCGCGCGGTTGAACGCCTGCGCGACAACCGTGATTTCATTCCGTTGTGCGTGTCTGCGCTGGCGCGTTCGCGCGCCGACTGGCTGTACGGCATCAATATGACCCGCGCCTACACGCTGCTGGGCCGCAACGCCGGTTACGACGGCGTGCTGTCGGTAGGCAGGGTGCAGACGCCGGTGCTCGGATTGGTGGTACGGCGTGATGAAGAGATCGAAAACTTCGTGCCAAAAGACTTCTTTGAGGTCAAGGCGCACATCGTCACGCCGAAAGAAGAACGCTTCGTGGCGCTGTGGCAGCCCAGCGAGTCCTGTGAGCCTTATCAGGACGAAGAGGGGCGTTTGCTGCACCGGCCGTTGGCGGAGCATGTGGTCAAGCGCATTGAAGGCCAGCCGGCTCTGGTCACGTCTTATAACGATAAACGGGAATCGGATACCGCGCCGCTGCCGTTTTCGCTCTCCACGCTGCAAATCGAAGCGGCCCGGCGTTATAACCTCAGCGCGCAACAGGTGCTGGACGTTTGCCAGCGGCTGTACGAAACCCACAAGTTGATTACCTATCCGCGTTCCGACTGTCGCTACCTGCCGGAAGAGCATTTCGCCGGCCGCCACGCGGTGCTGAACGCCATCAGCGTGCACCAGCCCGAGCTGTATCCGCAGCCGGTGATCGACAGCGATCGCCGCAACCGTTGCTGGGACGATAAAAAGGTCGACGCGCACCACGCCATCATTCCCACCGCCCGTGCCGGCAAGATTAATCTGACGCAGGATGAGCGGAACGTGTATGGGCTGGTGGCGCGCCAGTATCTGATGCAGTTCTGTCCGGATGCGGTATTCCGCAAATGCGTGATCGAGCTGGATATCGCCGGCGGCAAATTTATCGCCAAGGCGCGATTCCTGGCGGAAGCCGGCTGGCGTACGCTGCTGGGCAGCAAGGAGCGTGACGAGGAGAACGAAGGTGCGCCGCTGCCGGTGGTGGCTAAAGATGATGAGCTGTTGTGCGAGCGCGGTGAAGTGGTGGAGCGCCAGACGCAGCCGCCGCGGCCGTTTACTGACGCCAGCCTGTTGTCGGCCATGACCGGCATCGCGCGGTTCGTACAAGATAAAGCGCTAAAGAAAATCCTGCGGGCGACCGATGGTTTAGGTACGGAAGCGACGCGAGCGGGCATCATAGAATTGCTGTTCAAGCGGGCGTTTCTGTACAAGAAGGGACGCTATATTCACTCCAGCGAAACCGGGCGCGCATTGATTCACTCGCTGCCGGATCTTGCTGCACGCCCTGATATGACGGCCAACTGGGAAGCCACGCTGACGCAAATCAGCGAGAAATCCTGCCGCTATCAGGACTTTATGCAGCCGTTGGTCGGCACGCTGCAAGAGCTGATTTATCAGGCCAAGCAGAGCCGGGCGAGCATGGCGTTTCGTGGATTGCCGCCGCCGCCCTCCAGCGGAGGCAAAAAACGCAGGAAAAGCGCCGGCAAGGCGCAGGAGAAGAGTGAATGAAGCGTGGACTCACTGGTGTATTGGCTGCCGCGGCCCTGATGTTTTCCGGCCTGGCCGCCGCCAATCGCGGCGATGTGGACGTGGTGCTACCGGTTTCGCCGGAGATCTGGGGCGCGGCCAAAAGCGGCGACAATCCGCCGCCGGCGCAGCCCTGCAGCCGTTGTTGCGTCTACCAGAATCAGAACTATTCCGAGGGGGCGGTGCTCAAAGTCGAAGGGGAAGTGCTGCAGTGCGTGCGTGAGCCTAATACTATCGGCACCAACCCCTTGATTTGGGTACGATTAAAGAAGTGACGATGTAACCTGTCACCGCGCTCAGCGCGCCTCGCCTTGCGCGGCGAGATAATCCGCCAGCAGTGGAACGTCAGCGGGCGCCAGGGGGTATTCCTGCGCCTGTTGCGGCGTGACCCAGACCAGCGCCGAATGGCAGCGCTGTTGCAGTTCACCGGAGAACTCCGCGACTCGCCAGGCATGCAGTCGGATGATGCGTTCGCCTTGCCGCCACTGATTGCTGCCCACATAGTTGCCGATACGGGCGCTAATCCCCAATTCTTCATCCAGCTCGCGCGTCAGCGCCTCCGGCTGGCTTTCGCCGGTTTCAACCTTGCCGCCGGGAAACTCCCACAGGCCGGCTTGATCGCTGCCTGCGCCGCGCTGGGCCAGCAAAATGCGCCCATTTTGTTCCAGAATGGCGGCTACTACGTCGATAATTTTCATTGGCTTCACAGAATAAAACCCCGGCGAGCGCCGGGGGATGGGGTTACAGCGTGAATTCCGCCCAGACCGGCGCATGGTCGGAAGGTTTCTCCATGCCGCGGGTTTGGTAATCAATGCCGGTGGCGATGCAGCGCGAAGCCAGCGGGGTGCTGGCCAGCAGCAGATCGATACGCAGGCCGCGATTGTCGTCGAACCCTTTGGAGCGGTAGTCGAACCATGAAAACTCGTCGTTGCGCCCCGGGTTGGCGTGGCGATAGGTATCCACCAGGCCCCAGTTCAGCAGGCGATCCATCCATTCGCGCTCTTCTGGCAGGAAGGAGCACTTGCCGGTGCGCAGCCAGCGTTTGCGGTTGTCTTCGCCGATGCCGATATCGTAATCACTCGGGCTGATATTCATGTCGCCCATGATCAGCACCGGGGATTCCGCCGACAGCTGCTGCTCCAGGTAGTTTTGCAGATCCTGATAAAAGCGTGTTTTAGCCGGGAATTTGATCGGATGGTCGCGGCTTTCACCTTGCGGGAAGTAGCCGTTGATCACCGTCAGCGTGCCCTGTGGCGTAGCCAGATCGGCCATGATGATGCGACGCTGCGCGTCTTCTTCATCGGTTGGGAAACCGCGGCGCACGGCCAGGGGCTCCGCTTTGGTCAGCAGCGCCACGCCGTAATGGCCTTTTTGCCCGTGATAGAACACGTGATAGCCATGCTGGCTGACTTCTTCCAATGGGAACATGTCATCGTGAACTTTGGTTTCCTGCAGACCGATCACGTCGGGCTGGTGCTGTTCGATAATTGCCGCCAGCTGATGCGGACGCGCGCGCAGTCCATTGATATTAAAAGAGACAAACTTCATGAGCGGTGCCGTTTTCACGAGAAAAATGTGCTGTGATAGTAGCAGAGTTTGGCGGGAAATGTAACGCAGACAGCGGCAGGACCGCTGACTGCGCAGCGGGTTTATTTCGCCCAGCGGTCGTAATTTTTAGGTTGATAGTCGTCAAACTGTTGCAGCAGCGTCTGTGCCGATTCGCTGATGTGCAGGGTGCCGAGATAGTCGTGACGCATAAAGCCCTGATCGGCGACGTGCTCGAGGAACTGGCTCAGCGGGCGGTAGAATCCGTTGACGTTCAGCAGGCCGACCGGCTTGTTGTGATAGCCGATTTGCCCCCAGGTCCAGATTTCAAACAGCTCTTCCAGCGTGCCGATGCCGCCGGGCAGGGCGATAAAACTGTCCGCCAGCGCCGCCATACGGGCTTTGCGCGTATGCATGTCTGGCACCACTTCCAATTCAGTCAGGCCGCGATGCGCCGTTTCCGCTTCAACCAGGCGCTCGGGGATAATGCCGACTGCTTCACCGCCTGCGGCCAACACCGCGTCCGCCACGATCCCCATCAATCCTTTTTTGCCGCCGCCATAGATTAAACGGCGCCCCTGTGCGGCCAGCAGTTGCCCCAGTTGACGAGCCTGCTCGGCATAAGCGGGATTGACGCCTTCGCTGGCGCCACAAAAAACGCAAATATTGTTTCGCATCCACCTGTTCCTTACTGCACTAAAGAAGCCAGTGGTATAGCGAATTGTCGGCCGGAGTTCAAGTTACGGCTGGGAGAGCGGAGATAAAACATCAAGGTGAAAGCGGCGATAAGGGGAGATAAATTGAGTTTATTGATACGAGGGCTATTTAATTAGGCTCGGGGATTTTCTGCAAGGGATGGTGGTGGGGGAAGGATGATTCGTCGCTGCGCGACTTACCCTGCGGGCCGCGCTGAAGCGCGTTGTCTCACTGCGTGAGACTCGAACCTTGGTCGAAGCTTCTCATCCTTCCCCAATGCGGAACATTATGGAAGTGATGTGTTTTAATTAGGCTCGGGGATTTTTTGCAAGGGATGGTGGTGGGGGAAGGATTCGAACCTTCGAAGTCAGTGACGGCAGATTTACAGTCTGCTCCCTTTGGCCGCTCGGGAACCCCACCATGGTATTCATGGATTTGCTGATTTTTTAAGGAATCGGCTAAATTCCTATTGTGTGCTTCTAAGGATTACCGCGCTAAAGCGCGTTGTCTCGCTGTGCTCGGCTCGAACCTTGTCGAAGCTTCTCATCCCCCCCTTGACGTTTAATGATATTTCAGCTTTCGCTTCAAGTTCATCAACAAAGAGAAGATGGTGGTGGGGGAAGGATTCGAACCTTCGAAGTCAGTGACGGCAGATTTACAGTCTGCTCCCTTTGGCCGCTCGGGAACCCCACCATATACATGGCTATTTAACTGGCCTTGCTTGCGAGAGCGCTGTCTCGGTAAGCGGGGCGCATCATATCAAATGAAGCGGATGTGTAAAGTATTGAAATGCAGAAAATGAATCGTTTGCCGTTTTTTTATTCTTGGCGGTGCATCCCTGAACGAAATGCACCGATTTATTGAACGATTACAGAATAACGGTGCGGTTGCCGTAGACGAAGACGCGCTGCGCCAGCACCTGATACAGGGCGCGGCTGAGCACGTTTTTCTCCACGTCGCGGCCGGCGCGCATCATATCCTCGGCAGAATAGGTGTGATCGACGTGGATCACGTCCTGCATGATGATCGGGCCTTCGTCGAGATTGTCGTTAACGTAATGGGCGGTGGCGCCGATGATTTTTACCCCGCGCTCGTAGGCCTGGTGATAAGGCCGTGCGCCGATAAACGCCGGCAGGAACGAATGGTGAATGTTAATTACCTGATTCGGATAATGTTGCACGAAGGCCGGGGTCAGCACGCGCATATATTTGGCCAGCACCACGTAATCCGGCTGATATTGATCGATCTTGGCCGTCATTTCGCGGTCGTGCTGTTCGCGCGTCAAGCCTTCGTGGCTCACCAGATGGAAAGGAATATCGAAACGCTCCACCAGCGTTTGCAGCGTGTCGTGGTTGCCGATTACGGCGGCGATCTCAACGTCGAGGCCGCCATAGGCGCTTTTCATCAACAGGTCGCCCAGGCAGTGCGCCTCTTTGGTGACCAGCACCACGATGCGCCGACGTCCGGTGCTGTGCAGTTCACGCAGCGAACCTTCCGGCAGCGCGCTGTCCAGATCGGCCAGCAGCGTGTTGTCGTTGAAAATGCCTTCCAGTTCGGTGCGCATGAAGAAACGCCCGGTGCGGTGATCGACGAACTCATTGTTCTGGACGATATTGAGTTCGTGCTTGTAACAGATGTTGGTGATCTTGGCGATCAGCCCTTTGGCGTCCGGGCAGATGGTGCGTAACACTTTCCGTTGTACATTTTGGTGTGGCATGGGTTTGAGGATCCTGTCTGATACTGAACGGCCTGTCTGCGCAGGCGTAAACGTGAAGCGCCGGCCGGTTAGCGCCCGCAGCACTTCTTGTATTTTTTCCCTGAGCCACAGGGACACATCGCATTTCGGCCGGGCTGGGGTTTGGTGCCGTCGATATAATACCAACGTTGATCGCGACGAAGGAAGCGCGAGCGCTCATGCATCGCCTGCGGCTCGCCGCTTTCGCCATCGGTGAAACGGGCGATGAATTCGACGAAGCCTTCATCCGGCTCATGACCGGCTTTCTCTTCCACGATCGTCAGGCCCAGCCACTCGGTATTCTTAAAACTGTCGACGATGGCATTGCGCCACGCTTCGGCGCCGCAGTCGGGGTGCCAGGTGGCGATCAGATAGTCGACGTTATGATTCACGTAGGCGGTGAAGCGTGAACGCATCAGTTGGCCGGGCGTCGGCGCCGGCTGACTGCCGCTGATAAAAGGGGCGCAGCACGCGTTATACGCCAGTCCGCTGCCGCATGGGCATGATTCGGGCAAAATAACTCCTGAGAAAACGAGGCTGAAAATGAATTTAGCGCATATGTTACCTAACAATATTCGTCAGTGACAATCTACCCTGAAAGCAGAGAACACCGTTTACCGAGAGGATGACGCGATGCGGCAAATCAAGATCGGACTGGCGCTGGGAGCGGGCTCGGCTAAAGGCTGGGCGCACATCGGCGTGATCAATGCGTTAAAGAAGCTGGGGATTGAGGTCGATATCGTTGCCGGCTGCTCTGTCGGCGCGTTGGTGGGCGCCGCGTTCGCCAGCCATCGCCTGCCGGCGATGGAGCAGTGGGTGCGATCGTTCAGCTATTGGGACGTGATTCGCCTGATGGATTTTTCCTGGCAGCGCGGCGGCCTGTTGCGCGGCGAGCGGGTGTTTAACGCCGTCGGACAGCTGCTGAAGATCAATGATATCGCCGATTGTGCGTTGAAGTTCGGTGCCGTGACGACCAATCTCAGTACCGGGCGTGAGCTGTGGCTGACCGAAGGCGATATTCATCAGGCGATACGCGCCTCCTGCAGCATGCCCGGCCTGTTGGCGCCGGTATGGGCCGACGGCTATTGGCTGGTGGATGGCGCGGTGGTCAATCCGGTGCCGGTATCGCTTTGCCGCGCCATGGGCGCCGATATCGTCATTGCGGTCGATCTGCAGCATGACGCGCACCTGATGCAGCAGGATCTGTTCTCGATACGTATCGAGGAAGAAGGCCCGGACGATGCGCCTGCGGCTACCTGGCGCGGGCGTCTGCGGGAACGCGTCGGCAGAATGCGCAAGCGCAAACCGGCGACGGCGCCGACGGCGATGGAGATTATGAGCACATCGATTCAAATGCTGGAAAATCGCCTGAAGCGCAACCGGATGGCGAGCGATCCGCCGGATGTCTTGATCCAGCCTTTTTGCCCGCAAATCTCAACGCTGGATTTCCACCGCGCCGATGAAGCGATCGAGGCGGGGTTGCTGGCGGTTGAAAAACAACTGGATCGGTTGTTGCCGTTGATAAAAAATAGATAATTCTCGGTTCTTGGTTGGCAATGCGCAGTTGGTCTGTTTCAGACGAGCATAAGTGACCTTTTTGAGCCACTATTACACTATGGAAAGGGACGAGGCTCGGCTGATGGCATTACCACTCACTCACAAGCGCATCTTGATCGTTGAGGACGAACAGGTTTTTCGTTCCGTGCTGGTCGGTTATCTGACCTCGCTGGGCGCTGAAACCGGCGAGGCGACCAACGGTTTACAGGCGCTGAGTGCCGTCGATGACTTCAAGCCGGATCTGATTCTGTGCGATCTCGCGATGCCGGAAATGGGCGGTATCGAATTCGTTGAACACCTGCGTTTGCAGGGGCTGCAGATCCCGGTGCTGGTGATCTCGGCCACCGACAAGATGGCGGACATCGCCAAGGTGTTGCGGTTGGGCGTGCAGGATGTGCTGCTCAAGCCGCTGACCGATCTCAATCGCCTGCGTGAAGCGGTGCTGGCGTGCTTATACCCCAATATGTTCACCTCCCAGGCGATTGAAGAGGTTGAACTGTTTCAGGATTGGGATGCGTTGAGCAAAAATCCTTCCGAAGCCGTCAAACTGCTTAAGCAACTGCAGCCGCCGGTACAGCAGACCATTGCGCATTGCCGGATCAACTATCGGCAGTTAACCACCGGCGAAAATCCCGGCCTGGTGCTGGATATCGCCGCCTTGTCAGAAAAGGATCTGGCATTCTATTGTCTGGACGTCACGCGCGCCGGCGATAATGGCGTATTGGCGGCGCTGCTGTTGCGCGCATTATTTAATGGGCTGCTGCAGGACCATCTGGCTAATCAACAGCATCGTTTGCCGCAAATGTCGGCATTGTTAAAGCAGGTTAATCAATTATTGCGGCAGGGGAAATTGGACGGTCAATTCCCTCTGTTGTTGGGATATTATCACGCCGAAAATAAAAACCTGATTCTGGTTTCCGCCGGGCTGCATGCCAACGTCAATACCGGTGACAATCAAATCCAACTGAGCAACGGCGTGCCACTGGGGACGCTGGGGGCTACCTACATGAATCAGATCAGCCAGCGTTGTACCGCCTGGCAATGTCAGGTATGGGGCAGCGGTGGCCGATTGCGACTGATGCTCAGCGCTGAATAGCAGGCAGCGATCGGCGCGATCTTAAGCTATTTACTTATCTGTAATTAAACCGTTTATTTATTCTCCGGATTATCCGAACGGGTAATAGTCCTAAATGTTTTCTATTTGTGTTCTGGTTAATGCTCGGCGCGCATAAGCTGGTATACTCCGAAGGTTTTTTTATATCGAGCCCACGCTCATAAAATGAGCGCTTTAGCTTTAAGAGAGGAAATAATGCCTGCTGTAAATCGCAAAGTCAGAAAAGCCGTGATCCCGGTTGCAGGCTTGGGTACGCGGATGTTGCCGGCCACCAAAGCCATTCCGAAAGAAATGCTGCCGCTGGTTGATAAACCTCTGATCCAATACGTCGTCAATGAGTGCATTGCGGCGGGGATTAACGAGATTGTGCTGGTCACCCACTCCTCCAAGAACTCGATCGAAAACCATTTTGATACCAGTTTCGAACTCGAAGCGATGCTGGAAAAACGCGTCAAGCGCCAATTGCTGGACGAAGTGCAGTCGATCTGCCCGAAAGGCGTTACCGTGATGCAGGTTCGTCAGGGTAATGCCAAAGGCCTGGGGCACGCGATTATGTGTGCCTACCCGATGGTGGGCGATGAACCGGTCGCGGTGGTGCTTCCGGACGTGATCCTCGACGAATACAGCGCCGATCCGAAAAAAGACAACCTGCACGAAATGCTGCAGCGCTTCGAAGCCACCGGCGTCAGCCAGATCATGGTTGAACCCGTGCCGCATAAGGATGTCGGAAACTACGGCGTAGCCGACTGTAAGGGCGTTGATTTGCAACCGGGCGAAAGCGCGCCGATGGTCAGCGTGGTTGAGAAACCGTCGCCGGATAAAGCCCCTTCCAACCTGGCGATTGTCGGTCGTTATGTGTTGTCCGCCGATATTTGGCCGCTGTTGGCGAAAACGCCTCCAGGCGCCGGCGATGAAATTCAGCTGACTGACAGCATCGAAATGCTGATGCAGCAGGAAACGGTGGAAGCGTATCACCTGAAAGGCGTGAGCCATGACTGCGGTAACAAACTGGGTTACATGCAGGCCTTCGTGGAGTACGGCATGCGTCATGCCAGCCTGGGCAAAGAGTTTTCTCAGTGGCTGCAACAGGTTGTTGCCGCTGACAAGAAGTAATTTGATCTTTCGTCTTAATTTGAAAAACTAGGATTTTCACATGAAAGTAACAGTTTTTGGTATTGGTTATGTGGGGCTGGTACAGGCCGCCGTGCTGGCTGAAGTTGGCCATGATGTTATGTGCATCGATGTTGACGAACGAAAAGTCGAGAACCTGAAAAAAGGGAATATCCCGATTTTTGAACCGGGCCTGACGCCGCTGGTACAGCAAAACTATGAGGCTGGGCGCCTGCATTTCACCACCGATGCCAAAGCGGGCGTGGCGCACGGGAATATCCAGTTTATCGCCGTCGGTACGCCGCCGGATGAAGACGGTTCCGCCGATCTGAAATATGTCACCGCGGTGGCGCGCACCATCGCCGAGCACATGACCGATCGCAAAGTGGTGATCGACAAATCTACCGTGCCGGTCGGTACGGCGGACAAAGTGCGTCAGGTGATGGCGGAAACGCTGGCAAAACGCGGCAGCAACGTGCCGTTCGACGTGGTGTCCAACCCTGAATTCCTGAAGGAAGGCGCTGCGGTGGCTGACTGCATGCGCCCTGAGCGCATCGTGATCGGCACCGATAATAAAGAGGTGATCGAGCCTATTCGCGAGCTGTACGAGCCGTTTAACCGCAATCACGATCGTATGATCATGATGGATATCCGCAGCGCGGAGCTGACCAAATATGCCGCCAACTGCATGCTGGCGACCAAAATCAGCTTTATGAACGAAATGTCCAACCTGGCGGAAATGTTGGGCGCGGACATCGAGAAAGTGCGTCAGGGCATCGGTTCCGATTCACGCATCGGTTATCACTTCATCTATCCTGGCTGTGGCTACGGTGGTTCTTGTTTCCCGAAAGATGTTCAGGCGCTGATCCGCACGGCGGAGCAGATCGGTTACCAACCGAAGCTGTTGCAGGCGGTAGAGCAGGTCAACTACCAACAAAAAGACAAGCTGAACAGCTTTATCAAAGACTATTTCGGCAGCGATTTGAAGGGCAAAACCTTCGCACTGTGGGGTCTGGCGTTCAAGCCGAATACCGATGACATGCGTGAAGCGTCCAGCCGTGTGCTGATGGAGCAGCTGTGGGCTGCCGGCGCCACCGTTCAGGCCTACGATCCGGAAGCGATGAACGAAGTTCAGCGCATCTATGGCCAGCGCGACGATTTGAAGCTGATGGGTACCAAAGAGGCTGCGTTGCATGGCGCCGATGCTCTGGTGATCTGTACCGAATGGCAGAATTTCCGCGCGCCGGACTTTGATGTGATTAAGGGCGCGTTGAAGCAGCCGGTGATCTTCGATGGACGTAACCTGTACGATCCTGAGCGTTTGGCGAATCGCGGCTTTACCTACTATGCGATTGGCCGCGGTGCCTCGATTAAACCGGTTATTTAAGGAGTGGGCATGAAATTCCTGGTTACAGGCGCCGCAGGGTTTATTGGTTATCACGTTGCAGAGCGTTTGTTGACCGCCGGGCATCAGGTTGTCGGCATCGATAACCTGAATGACTATTATGACGTGGGCCTGAAAATGGCCCGTCTGGACAGACTGGCGGATAAGCCGGGATTCCGCTTCATCAAGTTGGATTTGGCCGATCGTGAAGGCATGGCGACATTGTTCGCCGAGCATCAGTTCCAACGAGTCATTCATTTGGGTGCCCAAGCCGGCGTGCGTTATTCGCTGGTCAACCCGTTGGCTTATGCGGACGCTAACCTGATCGGTCATTTGAACGTTCTGGAAGGCTGCCGTCATAATAAGGTCGAGCATTTACTTTACGCTTCCTCCAGCTCTGTTTATGGCCTCAATCGCAAGTTGCCGTTTGCTACCGAAGATTCTGTCGACCACCCTGTGTCACTGTATGCGGCAACCAAAAAAGCCAATGAGCTGATGTCACACAGTTACGCTCATTTATACGGTCTCCCGACGACGGGGCTACGCTTCTTTACCGTATATGGTCCCTGGGGGCGTCCGGATATGGCGCTGTTCAAGTTTACCAAGGCCATATTGGCGGGGGAGAGCATCGATGTATATAACCACGGTGAAATGCACCGTGACTTTACTTACATTGATGATATCACCGAGGCGATTGTGCGGCTGCAGGCGGTTATTCCGCAGGCAGATCCGTCATGGACCGTTGAACAGGGATCGCCGGCGACCAGTTCCGCGCCGTATCATGTTTATAATATCGGCAATAACACCCCCGTTAAACTGATGGAATATATCACGGCGTTGGAGCAGGCTTTGGGGCTAACTGCCCGCAAGAATATGCTGCCAATGCAACCTGGCGATGTGATGGATACCAGCGCGGATACCGCGGAGCTTTATCGTGACATTGGTTTTAAGCCGGAAACCAGCGTTGAAGAGGGTGTGAAGCGCTTTGTTGATTGGTATAAGGCATTCTACCAGGTTCAATAATTGAACGAGGGTATATGCGACAAAGGGGCCTTAGGGCCCTTTTTTATCGCGTGAACCTCATGCAAGGAACAAAATGCGAATTAGGATATTTACTAAAAGGAAAGGGGTGAGGCAGGATCGCGGCGATAAGCTTTAAAATGAAAAGGCCCCCCGCAGGGAGCCTTTCAGATACGGGCTGAATCGCTATTACAGCAGGAAATCGTCCAGAGATTTACCTTGCTCTTCGATAGCTTTCTTAATCACCGCTGGAGTACGGCCTTGGCCGGTCCAGGTTTTCAATTCGCCGTTTTCGTCTTTATATTGGTATTTAGCAGGACGTGCTGCGCGTTTTGCTTTACCGGCAGCCTTGTTGGCAGCCATGGTTTGCAGCAGTTCATTCGGATCGATACCGTCAGCAATCAGCATTTCGCGGTATTGCTGCAGTTTACGGGTGCGTTCTTCGATTTCTGCTTGAGCCTGGCTGTCTTCTTCGCGACGTTCGTTCACAACAACTTCCAGTTTCTCGAGCATTTCTTCCAGCGTTTCCAGTGTGCATTCTCTTGCCTGGGCGCGCAGAGTGCGGATGTTGTTCAAAATCTTTAATGCTTCGCTCATTGTCCTAGTCTCAAATTATATTGGTGGGGGGCGTCTCGATAATAATAGAGCGCTATTTTCTTTTCTGCAATAGCCAAATTGACTTGAATACTCAAATTTACCTTTTAAAAAACCGTTAATCGGATCTGTCCGACTAATATAGGAAGGGCTGTTAACTATTACCCTTGTCGCACTTAAGTCAAAATTTCAGCAGGCATGCTTTAAAAGGCGCGTGTCGCAAGGCTTTCATCGATAAGTTATCGCCGTAATTTATATCAATATTACAATGGGTTCTGTGGGCTTAATCACGTCATGACAAGGCAGACATTGTAAACAATAGGGGTATATAGGTAAAGATTGCGTCAGGAAACGTCGGGGACAGCGGAGGTGATTAAATGCCCTGTATTGGCCCCGTGTATAATAGACTGGCGCGCCGTTGCGGTTGCGGCACCCGCCGCGGCGAAAGGGTGATTATGCATTAATGGGCAAATGATCGCGGTTAACCATTAGCAAGAATTAATAGTGATGACAGGCATACATTATCCTGTAAATAGCTGTAAAAAGAACGGGCCGACAGAACGATATGTTTCGCTTGAAAGCGCATTATTACGGCGAACGCAATATTCGTTCGCTTTGGGCTGAGCCTGGGGGGCGGTTTATGGTACACTTACCGTCCTAATCGACATTTGAATATTTCTTATACCATCGGAGTTGCGGGGCCATGGCTCAACTTTATTTTTATTACTCTGCGATGAATGCCGGCAAGTCCACCGCGCTGCTACAGTCTTCATATAACTATCAAGAACGTGGTATGCGCACGCTGGTGTTCACTGCGGAGATCGATCACCGCTTTGGCGTAGGTAAGGTCAGCTCGCGCATCGGTTTATCCTCGCAGGCCCAGCTCTATAACAACGACTCGATGCTGTACGCCATGATTCAGCAAGAGCATCAACAGCAGCCGGTGCATTGTGTACTGCTGGATGAAAGCCAGTTCCTGACCAAGGCGCAGGTTGAGCAATTGTGCGATGTGGTGGACCAACTGGACATTCCCGTATTGTGCTACGGCCTGCGTACCGATTTTCTCGGTGAGCTGTTTACCGGCAGCCAATATTTGCTGGCCTGGGCCGATAAGCTGGTGGAATTGAAAACCATCTGTCACTGTGGGCGCAAAGCCAATATGGTGTTGCGGTTGGATGAAAACGGCCAGGCGATGCACGCCGGTGAGCAGGTGGTGATTGGCGGTAACGAGAGCTATGTCTCCGTCTGCCGCAAGCATTATAAAGAGGCGATTCACTCCCAGGAGTAGGGGAGAAAACGCCGCCAAAGCCCGCTGAGGCGTTTTGGCGGCGTGAGTCGAAATGCAGCGCCTCCGGCGCAATAAAAAACCCGCCGTTTGGCGGGTTTTTTTATCGGTTCACGAAACCGTTATTTCTTGGGCTTCTTTACCGCGGCTTTGGCTGCAGCCGGAGCTGCCGCTTCCTCTTCGACTGCTTCGCTGAATTCGCGGCCGTAGAAGGTATCCAGCATGATTTGCTTCAGTTCGGCAATCAGCGGATAGCGCGGGTTGGCGCCGGTGCATTGGTCGTCGAACGCGTCTTCCGACAGCTTGTCGACTTTCGCCAGGAAGTCCGCCTCCTGCACACCCGCCTCACGGATGGAGGTTGGGATGCCCAGCTCGGTTTTCAGCTCGTCCAGCCAGGCCAGCAGTTTCTCAATCTTCTGCGCGGTGCGGTCGCCCGGTGCGCTCAGGCCGAGGTGGTCGGCGATTTCAGCGTAGCGGCGGCGCGCCTGAGGGCGGTCGTACTGGCTGAAGGCCGTCTGCTTGGTCGGGTTGTCGTTCGCGTTGTAGCGAATGACGTTGGAAATCAGCATCGCGTTGGCCAGGCCGTGCGGAATGTGGAACTCCGAACCCAGTTTGTGCGCCATGGAGTGACAAACCCCGAGGAAGGCGTTGGCGAAAGCGATACCGGCGATGGTGGCGGCGTTGTGCACGCGTTCACGGGCAACCGGGTTTTTCGCGCCTTCTTTGTAGCTGGCCGGCAGATACTCTTTCAACAGTTTCAGCGCCTGTAGCGCCTGGCCGTCGGAGTATTCGTTCGCCAGCACCGAGACGTAGGCTTCCAGCGCGTGGGTCACCGCATCCAGGCCACCGAAGGCGCACAGGGATTTCGGCATGTTCATCACCAGGTTGGCGTCGACAATCGCCATGTCCGGGGTCAGCGCATAGTCGGCCAGCGGGTATTTCTGCCCGGTGGCGTCGTCGGTCACGACCGCGAACGGCGTGACTTCCGAACCGGTGCCTGAGGTTGTGGTGATGGCGATCATTTTCGCTTTCACGCCCATTTTCGGGAATTTGTAGATACGCTTGCGGATGTCCATGAAGCGCAGCGCCAGATCCTCGAAGTGGGTTTCAGGATGTTCGTACAGCACCCACATGATTTTCGCGGCGTCCATCGGCGAACCGCCGCCCAGCGCGATGATGACGTCCGGTTTGAAGGAGTTCATCTGCTCGGCGCCTTTGCGCACGATGCTCAGCGTCGGATCGGCTTCCACTTCGAAGAACACTTCGGTTTCGATGCCGTGAGACTTCAGAACCTTGGTGATCTGGTCAGCATAGCCGTTGTTGAACAGGAAACGGTCGGTCACGATGAAGGCGCGTTTCGCCCCGTCGGTCGCCACTTCTTCCAGCGCGATAGGCAGCGAGCCACGGCGGAAGTAGATCGATTTCGGAAGTTTGTGCCACAACATGTTTTCTGCTCGCTTCGCTACAGTTTTCTTGTTGATCAGGTGTTTAGGTCCGACGTTTTCAGAGATGGAGTTGCCACCCCAGGAACCGCAACCCAGCGTCAGCGAAGGCGCGAGTTTGAAGTTGTACAGGTCGCCGATACCGCCCTGAGAAGCCGGGGTGTTGATCAGGATGCGAGCCGTTTTCATTTTATCGCCGAAGTAGGCGATGCGAGCCGTTTGGTTATCCTGGTCGGTATACAGGCAGGAGGTGTGGCCGATACCGCCCATGGCGACCAGTTTTTCGGCTTTGGCGACCGCGTCTTCGAAGTCTTTGGCACGGTACATCGCCAGGGTAGGCGACAGTTTTTCATGTGCGAAAGGTTCGGACTCGTCGACCAGCTTCACTTCACCGATCAGCACTTTGGTGTTGGCCGGCACTTTGATGCCTGCCATTTCGGCGATTTTCGGTGCGGATTGCCCGACGATGGCCGCATTCAGACCGCCGTTTTTCAGGATGATGTCCTGCACCGCTTTCAGTTCTTTACCCTGCAGCAGATAGCCGCCGTGGGAAGCGAAGCGTTCGCGTACCGCATCATAGATAGCGTCAACGACGATGACCGACTGTTCGGAAGCGCAGATAACGCCGCTGTCGAAGGTTTTGGACATCAGGATAGAGGCGACCACGCGCTTAATGTCTGCGGTTTCGTCTACCACGACCGGCGTATTACCGGCGCCGACGCCGATGGCGGGTTTGCCGGAGCTGTAGGCGGCTTTCACCATGCCCGGGCCACCGGTGGCCAGGATCAGGTTGATGTCAGGGTGGTGCATCAGCTGGTTGGACAGCTCGACGGTAGGTTGGTCGATCCAACCGATGATGTCTTTCGGCGCGCCGGCGGCGATAGCGGCTTGCAGCACGATATCGGCGGCTTTATTGGTGGCATTCTTCGCACGCGGGTGCGGCGAGAAGATGATGCCGTTGCGGGTTTTCAGGCTGATCAGCGCTTTGAAGATCGCGGTAGAAGTTGGGTTGGTGGTAGGAACGATACCGCAAATCAGGCCGATAGGTTCGGCGATGGTGATGGTACCGAAAGTGTCATCTTCAGACAGGATGCCACAGGTTTTTTCATCTTTATAGGCGTTGTAGATGTACTCGGAAGCGAAGTGGTTTTTGATCACTTTGTCTTCGACGATACCCATTCCGGATTCTTCCACGGCCATTTTGGCCAACGGGATACGGGCATCAGCAGCGGCGAGGGCGGCAGCGCGGAAGATTTTATCCACTTGCTCTTGAGTGAAGTTGGCATATTCGCGCTGGGCTTTTTTGACACGTGCGACAAGCTCGTTCAGTTCAGCGACATTCGTTACAGCCATAATGCTCTCCTGATAATGTTAAACTCTTTCAGTAAATAAGCCGTGCGAGCCACTAGTATAGTCATAACGGGAATAGACGGTGATTCGAATACCGGGGGGTTCCCGCGTTATTTCTTCGCATGCTGCTGATTTGCTTAAAGAGCTTTACCCTGCGCCAACCGGAGGGGCAGGCAGTGAAGAGAACGGAACCGGCTGGATTGCCACCGACTTTGTTCTACTCCCTGACTACGACTAAGAGCTTACCCACTGTTGGGTAGTTGATTTGTGATCTAAATCATGAAAAGTGCAAGCTGACACCTTTCAGCTTGACAGTGTTGAGAGTGGTTATCAATAACTGTGATCGATGACTCTTTTTTCAACATAAAAAATCAAAAGGCCATACATCACTTTAACAAAGGGCATTTGTTTTGTTGCCTAACTTGCTGGTAGTCAAAAATGCTGCTCTGGCCGGATGGATTACCCGCGGCAATTCCATTACATTAGCGCGCATAGGCAGCACACCTTTTTATAGCACTTAACGCGGAGCCATCTGTGGGCCAATCTCTGTTGGATCTTTCCGGCTTTATCAAGTTCTTTGTCGGTCTGTTTGCGCTGGTCAACCCGGTGGGCATCTTGCCGGTGTTTATCAGCATGACCAGCTACCAGGCGGAAGCAGGGCGCAATAAAACCAACCTGACCGCTAACCTGTCGGTCGCCATTATTCTGTGGACATCGCTGTTCCTGGGCGAAGGGATCTTGCGGATGTTCGGCATCTCCATCGATTCGTTCCGCATCGCCGGCGGTATTCTGGTGGTGACCATCGCCATGTCGATGATCAGCGGCAAGCTGGGAGAAGACAAACAGAACAAACAGGAAAAATCGGAGAGCGCGATCCGCGAGAGCATCGGCGTGGTGCCGTTAGCGCTGCCGCTGATGGCGGGGCCGGGGGCGATCAGTTCCACCATCGTGTGGAGTTCCCGTTATCACAACTGGCAAAGCCTGCTCGGCTTTACGGTCGCGATCGCCTTGTTCGCCTTTTGCTGTTGGTTGTTGTTCCGCGCCGCGCCGCTGTTGGTGCGTTTGCTTGGGCAGACCGGCATCAACGTGATCACCCGTATCATGGGTCTGTTGCTGATGGCGCTCGGGATCGAGTTTATCGTTACCGGCATTAAGGCGATATTCCCCGGCCTGTTGTAATACCCTTTGTTTAGCCGCGCACCTTTCGCCTTGGCGCGGCTAAAATTAATTTTAAAGTTTAAATTATTTATTGGTTCGCATTATTATAGTGCACAGGATGAATAAAATTTATGCGGTTGCACTCTTATGTTGCATAAATCTCATGTTGCTGTGCAAAAAAAACGCTAAGCGTTATTTCAGACACTTTTCTTCCCCCATTTCCGCGCGTTTTGCCCCCGTTCAACGGTAAAGCTGTTGTTAAATTAATCACATCATTCTGTGGGGCTTGTCTCACTTTCATCCAGGTGTTATTAGTGATTAACCGACCATAGGCAGGTGTTTGTTCTTTGAATGTCCGGATTGTTAACTGAATGTTTCTTTGTGCGGTAATGAGATTGCGTTGATGGTTTCAAATGAAATGATTTCGTCTTTTTTTTCTTTAAAATCATGGCGATGATTTTGTTTCTCCGCGTCCTCGATCTTGGGGGCCGGATCGGGCTTCGTGCGATAAAAGAGAATTGCTTAACATTTTCGTAAAATTTATTGGCTATGGAATTTGGCTTCTGCTAATTTCCGAGCAACTTTCCCGTGGTCAATTAACTGAAATGCGCCATAAAAACGGGAATGATTTTTGCTGGTATCCGTTTATTTAGAATTCTTATAAACACTTCACAAACTTCGATAAGCGATGCTTGTCGGTGAAAAGGAGCCTCGATTATGCAGCAAACCCTGAAGCGCACTTCTTTGACCTTGTTGATTAGCGGCGCGCTGAGCGTCGGCGCCATAAATAGCAGTTTGGCGGCGGAAGTGCCGGCCGGCGTTCAGTTGGCGCAGCAGCAGAATATTGTGATCAACAACGGCAGCGAAGTGGCTTCATTGGATCCGCATAAGGTCGAGGGCGTACCGGAAAGCAATATCATTCTTAACCTGCTGGAAGGGCTGGTGAGCACCGACGCCAACGGGCATGTTGTGCCGGCGGCGGCGGCGAGCTGGGAAAACCAGAATTATCAGCAATGGACCTTCCACCTGCGCCCCGGCGCGGTGTGGAGCGACGGCAGCCCGGTGACCGCGCAAGACTTCGTCTACAGCTGGCAGCGCCTGGCCGATCCGAAAATCGCCTCGCCCTATGCCAGCTACCTGCAATACACCAAAGTCGACAATATCGACGATATCCTGACCGGTAAGAAGCCTCCACAGGCCCTCGGCGTCAAGGCGCTGGACGACCAGACGCTGCAGGTGACGCTGAGCGAACCGGTGCCGTATTTCATCAGCATGCTGAGCCACACGTCGCTCAAACCGGTGAAGCGCGCGGTAGTGGAGAAATTCGGCGACAAATGGACGCTGCCCGCCAACTATGTCGGCAACGGCGCTTACCGTCTGAAAGAGTGGGTGGTGAACGAGCGCATTGTGCTGGAGCGCAGCCTGAGCTACTGGAACAACAAGCAGACGGTGATCAATCAGGCGACCTTCCTGCCGATCGCTTCCGAAGTCAGCGACGTCAACCGCTTCCGCAGCGGCGAGATCGACATCACCAACAGCGCCATTCCGCCGTACCTGTACGTCAAAATGAAGCGCGAAGTGCCCGAGCAACTGCACGTTAACCCTTATCTGTGCACTTTCTATTACGAACTCAATAACCAGCGGGCGCCCTTCACCGATCCGCGGGTGCGTGCGGCGGTGAAGATGACGCTGGATCGCGACATCATCGCCAACAAGATCATGGGCCAGGGGCAGATCCCGGCCTACAGTTTCACGCCAACCTTCACCGAAGGCGCCAACTTCACGCAGCCCGCCTGGGCCGGCTGGAGCCAGGAACAGCGCAACGCCGAAGCCAAGAAACTGCTGGCGGAAGCGGGTTACAGCGACGCCAAGCCGCTGAAATTCTCGCTGCTGTACAACACCTCCGATCAAAACAAACAGCAGGCGATCGCCGCCGCGTCGATGTGGAAAAAGAATCTCGGCGCCGACGTCACGCTGCGCAATCAGGAGTGGAAGACCTCGCTGGAAAGCCGCCATCAGGGGCAATACGACGTGGCGCGCGCCACCTGGTGCGGGGATTACAACGAACCGAGCGCGTTCCTGAACCTGGTGCTGTCCAACAGCAGCATCAATACCGTGTTTTATAAGAGCCCGGCGTTCGACGCCATCATGGCCGCCACCCTGAAGGCGCCGGATGAGGCCGCGCGCGCCGCGCTCTATCAGCAGGCAGAAGCGCAGCTGGACAAAGACTCCGCGTTGATCCCGGTGTATTACCGCGTCAGCGCGCGGTTGATTAAGCCGACGGTAGGCGGGTTCACCGGCAAAGATCCGCTGGACTATACCGACGTTAAGAATCTGTACATTATCAAGCAGTAAAAGGGGTATTCCTCACGCCGAGGCGCTGGGGAATATAGGGAAGGCCGGCCGCCGCATTCGTTCCGCGGCGGCGGGAAAACAGAGTCCGCTTACGGGCAACGCAGGTTCCACGAAGAGCCTGTGATAATAAAAACTGGAGTCGATAAGTATGACCAACATCACGAAGAAAACCCTCATTGCCGCCGGCGTCATCGCTGCGCTCGGCATCACAGCAACCACCGGCGCTTTCGCCGCCGACGTTCCTGCGGGGGTGCAGCTGGCGGATAAGCAAGAAATCGTCAAAAACAACGGTTCCGAAGTGCAGTCGCTGGATCCGCATAAAATCGAGGGCGTGCCGGAAAACAACGTGACCCGCGATCTGATGGAAGGCCTGGCGAACAACAGCCCGGACGGTTCCATCGTGCCGGGCGTCGCGGAAAGCTGGGATAACAAGGATTTCAAAGTCTGGACCTTCCACCTGCGCAAAGACGCCAAATGGTCCAACGGCAAGCCGGTGACGGCGCAAGATTTCGTCTACAGCTGGCAGCGCGTAGTGGATCCGAAAACCGCGTCGCCTTACGCCAGCTACCTGCAGTACGCCCATGTGGAAAACGTCGATGACATCATCGCCGGTAAAAAAGACAAATCGACGCTGGGCGTGAAGGCCATCGACGACCACACTTTCCAGGTGACCCTGAGCGAGCCGGTGCCTTATCTGGTTGAAATGACCCCGCACTACGCCATGAAGCCGGTTTATAAAGAGGCGGTGGAGAAATTCGGCGAGAAGTGGACGCTGCCGGCCAACTACGTCAGCAACGGCGCCTACAAACTGAAAGACTGGATTGTCAACGAACGCATCGTACTGGAACGCAACCCGGAATATTGGGATAACGCCAAAACCATCATCAATAAAGTGACGTTCCTGCCTATTTCGTCGGAAGTGACCGACGTTAACCGCTACCGCACCGGCGAAATCGACATGACTTATAACAACATGCCGATCGAACTGTTCCAGAAGCTGAAGAAAGAGATCCCGAAAGAGGTGCACGTCGATCCTTATCTGTGCACCTATTACTACGAAATCAACAACCAGAAGGCGCCGTTCACCGATGCGCGCGTGCGTGAAGCGCTGAAGCTGGGTATGGATCGCGACATCATCGTCAACAAGGTGAAAAACCAGGGCGATCTGCCGGCCTACAGCTTTACGCCGCCATACACCGACGGCGCCAAGCTGACCGCGCCGGAGTGGTTCGGCTGGACGCAGGAAAAACGCAACGAAGTGGCGAAGAAACTGCTGGCGGAAGCCGGCTACGGCCCGGGTAAACCGCTGACCTTCTCCCTGTTGTACAACACATCAGACCTGCACAAGAAGCTGGCGATCGCCGCCGCCTCCATCTGGAAGAAAAATCTGGGCGTGGACGTGAAGCTGGTGAACCAGGAGTGGAAAACCTTCCTGGATACCCGTCATCAGGGCACCTATGACGTGGCGCGCGCCGGCTGGTGCGCCGACTACAACGAACCGAGTTCGTTCCTGAACATGATGCTGTCCGACAGCAGCAGTAACACCCCGCACTACAAAAGCGCCGAGTTCGATAAGCTGATGGCCAACGTGTTGACCGCGAAGAGCAAAGACGAGCGCGCCGATCTGTATCAGAAAGCGGAAGTTCAGCTGGATAAAGATTCCGCCATTGTTCCGCTGTATTACTACGTGAACGCCCGTCTGGTGAAACCTTACGTCGGTGGCTACACCGGCAAAGACCCGCTTGATAACGTGTACGACAAAAACCTGTACATCATCAAGCATTGATACGGTAAGCGCCGGCGGCCTGGCCGCCGGCCCATGTTGAGAATAATAAGCCGTCATCAGGCTGTCGCACAGGGTTAGGGCAATGCTTAAATTTATACTTCGTCGCTTGTTGGAAGCGATCCCGACACTATTTATCCTTATCACCATCTCATTCTTCATGATGCGCCTGGCGCCCGGCAGTCCATTTACCGGGGAACGCGCATTGCCGCCGGAAGTCATGGCGAATATCGAAGCCAAATATCATTTGAACGACCCGATCTGGAAACAGTACGGTCATTATCTGGCGCAGCTTGCGCAGGGAGACTTCGGCCCGTCCTTTAAATACAAGGATTATTCGGTCAACGATTTGGTGGCCAGTTCTTTCCCGGTCTCCGCCAAGCTCGGCCTGGCCGCGTTTCTGCTGGCGGTGGTGCTGGGCGTGAGCGCCGGTGTGATCGCCGCGCTGAACCAGAACACCAAATGGGACTATACGGTGATGGGGTTCGCCATGACCGGGGTGGTGATACCCAGTTTCGTGGTGGCGCCGCTGTTGGTGCTGATCTTCGCCATCACGTTGAAATGGCTGCCGGGCGGCGGCTGGAACGGCGGTGCGCCTAAGTTCATCATCTTGCCGATGGTGGCGTTGTCGCTGGCCTATATCGCCAGCATCGCCCGTATCACGCGCGGCTCGATGATTGAAGTGCTGCACTCCAACTTCATCCGCACCGCGCGCGCCAAAGGCTTGCCGATGCGTCGCATCATTTTCCGCCACGCGCTGAAGCCGGCGCTGTTGCCGGTGCTGTCCTACATGGGCCCGGCGTTCGTCGGGATCATCACCGGTTCAATGGTGATCGAAACCATCTATGGTCTGCCGGGGATCGGCCAGCTGTTCGTTAACGGCGCGCTGAACCGCGACTACTCCCTGGTGTTGAGCCTGACCATTCTGGTGGGCGCTCTGACCATTCTGTTCAACGCGATCGTCGATGTGCTGTATGCGGTCATCGATCCGAAAATCCGTTATTAATCTGGAGCACGCGAATGATGTTGACTAAAAAGAACAGCGAAGCTCTGGAACACTTCAGCGAGAAGCTGGAAGTGGAAGGGCGCAGCCTGTGGCAAGACGCGCGTCGGCGTTTTATGCACAACCGCGCGGCGGTCAGCAGCCTGTTCATACTGGCGCTGATCACTCTGTTTGTGGTGCTGGCGCCTATGCTGTCGCAATTCGCCTACGACGATACCGATTGGGCGATGATGTCAGCCGCACCCAGCGTTGAATCGGGGCACTATTTCGGCACCGACTCCTCCGGGCGCGATCTGCTGGTGCGCGTGGCGATCGGCGGGCGCATCTCGCTGATGGTCGGCGTGGCGGCGGCGCTGGTGGCGGTGATCGTCGGCACCCTGTACGGCGCGATGTCCGGCTATCTGGGCGGCAAGATCGACTCGGTGATGATGCGCCTGCTGGAGATCCTCAACTCCTTCCCGTTCATGTTCTTCGTGATCCTGCTGGTGACCTTCTTCGGCCAGAATATCCTGCTGATCTTCGTGGCGATCGGCATGGTATCGTGGTTGGACATGGCGCGTATCGTGCGCGGCCAAACCCTCGGTCTGAAGCGCAAGGAGTTCATCGAAGCGGCGCTGGTGTGCGGCGTTTCCACGCGCAACATCGTGCTGCGGCATATCGTGCCTAACGTGCTCGGCGTGGTGGTGGTGTATGCCTCGTTGCTGGTGCCGAGCATGATCCTGTTCGAATCCTTCCTCAGCTTCCTGGGGCTGGGTACGCAGGAGCCGCTGAGCAGCTGGGGCGCATTGCTCAGCGACGGCGCCAACTCAATGGAAGTTTCACCGTGGTTGCTGCTGTTCCCGGCGGGTTTCCTGGTTGTCACTCTGTTCTGTTTCAACTTCATCGGCGATGGCCTGCGTGACGCCCTCGACCCGAAAGATCGTTAAGGAGTGCCACCATGAGCACCATTGAACATCCTGAGATGCAAACCGCCGTCGGCGTTAAAGCGTCGCCGCTGCTGGACGTGAAAGACCTGCGCGTCACGTTTTCCACCCCGGACGGCGACGTGACGGCGGTGAACGATCTGAACTTCGATCTGCGCGCCGGTGAAACGCTGGGCATCGTCGGCGAATCCGGCTCCGGTAAATCGCAGACCGCGTTCGCCCTGATGGGGTTGCTGGCCAGCAATGGCCGCATCGGCGGCTCGGCCAAATTCAACGGCCGCGAAATCCTCAACCTGCCGGAAAACCAGCTCAACAAGCTGCGGGCCGAAGAGATCTCGATGATCTTCCAGGACCCGATGACCTCGCTCAACCCGTATATGCGCGTTGGCGAACAGCTGATGGAAGTGCTGATGCTGCATAAGAAAATGAGCAAAAGCGAAGCCTTTGAAGAGTCGGTACGCATGCTCGACGCGGTGAAAATGCCGGAAGCGCGCAAGCGCATGCGCATGTATCCACATGAGTTTTCCGGCGGCATGCGCCAGCGCGTGATGATCGCCATGGCGCTGCTGTGCCGGCCGAAGCTGCTGATCGCCGACGAGCCGACCACCGCGCTGGACGTGACCGTTCAGGCGCAGATCATGACGCTGCTCAACGAGCTCAAGCGCGAGTTCAACACTGCCATCATCATGATCACCCACGATCTGGGCGTGGTGGCCGGCATCTGCAACAAGGTGCTGGTGATGTACGCCGGCCGCACCATGGAATACGGCAGCGCGCGCGAGGTGTTCTACCAGCCGAGCCACCCGTACTCCATCGGGTTGTTGAACGCGGTGCCGCGCCTCGACGCCGAAGGTGAAGCGTTGCTGACCATTCCCGGCAACCCGCCGAACCTGCTGCGGCTGCCGAAAGGTTGCCCGTTCCAGCCGCGCTGCCCGTACGCCATGGAACAGTGCGCGAGCGCTCCGCCATTGGAGCAATTTGGGGAAGGGCGCCTGCGCGCCTGCTTTAAACCGGTGGAGGCGTTGGTATGACAGCGGTAACCGACAAGAAAGTGCTGCTCGAAGTGGCCGATCTGAAAGTGCACTTCGACATTCATGACGACAAGCAGTGGTTCTGGCAGCCGCCGAAAACCCTAAAGGCGGTCGATGGCGTTACGCTGCGGCTGTTCGAGGGGGAAACCCTGGGCGTGGTCGGCGAATCCGGCTGCGGCAAATCCACCTTCGCGCGCGCCATCATCGGTCTGGTGAAGGCCACCAGCGGGCGCGTCGCCTGGCTGGGTAAAGATCTGCTGGGCATGAACGACGCCGATTGGCGCAAAACCCGCAGCGATATCCAGATGATCTTCCAGGATCCGCTGGCTTCGCTCAACCCGCGCATGACCATCGGCGAAATCATCGCCGAGCCGCTGCGCACTTACTACCCGAAAATGCCGCGTCAGGAAGTGAAGGACAAGGTCAAGGCGATGATGCTGAAGGTCGGCCTGCTGCCTAACCTGATCAACCGTTATCCGCACGAGTTCTCCGGCGGCCAATGCCAGCGCATCGGCATCGCGCGCGCGTTGATCCTCGAACCGAAGCTGGTGATCTGCGACGAGCCGGTTTCCGCGTTGGACGTGTCGATTCAGGCGCAGGTGGTAAACCTGTTGCAGCAGCTGCAGCGCGAAATGGGGCTGTCATTGATCTTTATCGCCCACGATTTGGCGGTGGTGAAGCACATTTCCGATCGCGTGCTGGTGATGTACCTGGGTCATGCGGTGGAGCTGGGCACCTATGACGAGGTGTACCACAATCCGCAGCACCCTTACACCAAGGCGCTGATGTCGGCGGTGCCTATTCCGGATCCGGACAAGGAGAAGGAAAAGCAGATCCAGCTGTTGGAAGGGGAGCTGCCTTCGCCGATCAACCCGCCGTCCGGCTGCGTGTTCCGCACCCGCTGTCCGATCGCCGGGCCGGAGTGCGCCAAGACGCGTCCGCTGCTGGAGGGCAGTTTCCGTCATGCGGTTTCATGCCTGAAGGTCGATCCGCTGTAATGCGCCGCTAGCCGGCAACAAAAAGCCCCGCTGAGTCAGCGGGGCTTTTTTTATCCGAAATATGAGCGGCGAATCACTCTTTCCACAGAATGTGGCACAGCTTGTGGTCTTTCTCGCGGCAGATCAGCACGCGGGCGAACACGTCGTTAATCGGCTCGCCGTCGCTGTCCGCCAGACCGATCACCACTTCGGCGAAGAAGTCCGGATTCAGGTCGTAATCCACGTGCTCGCTCCAGTCTTCGGAGGGGTCGTACAGTTCTGCGCCGCCGCGCTCTTCAAACTGCAGATTGAACAGCAGAATATCCGCCGGATCCAGATTGTCGCCGGCCAATTCGAGGAAGATGTCGTAGGCCTGTTCCAGCGTTTCGTCTTCGGTAAGGCGGTTATTCAAATCCATAAAAAAATCCTGATAACAAATGATTTGGCGCTATTAAAGCACGCTCGCCGCGGCTTTTACAGCAACGGGCTGAAAAAGTAGAACAGGCGCTCGACCAGCCGATGCCAGAACGGCCGCTTCAACCACTCTTTGGCGTTCAGCAGCTTGGAGCGGGCGATGTAATCTTCCTGCACGCAGGCCAGATCGCTGCCGAAGCCGTCGTCATCGATCACCAGGGTGATCTCGAAGTTGAGCCACAGGCTGCGCATATCCAGATTGACGGTGCCGACCAGGCTGAGCTGGCCGTCGACCAGCACGCTCTTGGTGTGCAGCAGGCCGCCTTCGAACTGATAGATTTTCACGCCGGCTTCCAGCAGCTCGGAGAAGAACGCCCGGCTGGCCCAGCGCACCATCATCGAATCGTTGTCGCGCGGCACGATGATGCTGACCTCAACGCCGCGCAGAGCGGCGGTGCAGATGGCGTGCAGCAGATCGTCGCTCGGCACGAAGTACGGCGTGGTCATGATCAGCTGCTCGCGCGCGGAATAGACCGCGGTCAGCAGCGCCTGGTGGATCATCTCCTCGGGGAAGCCGGGACCGGAGGCGATCACCTGAATGGTGTGGCCGCTTTCCTGCTCGAACGGCATGATGTTGACGTCCGGCGGCGGCGGCAGAATGCGCTTGCCGGTTTCAATCTCCCAGTCGCAGGCATAGACGATGCCCATGGTGGTGGCCACCGGGCCTTCCATGCGCGCCATCAGATCGATCCATTGACCGACGCCCGCATCCTGTTTGAAATAGCGCGGATCGACCATGTTCATGCTGCCGGTATAGGCGATGTAGTTGTCGATCAGCACCACCTTGCGGTGCTGGCGCAGATCCATGCGGCGCAGGAATACGCGCAGCAGGTTGACCTTCAGCGCTTCGACCACTTCGATGCCGGCGTTGCGCATCATCGCCGGGTAGGGGCTGCGGAAAAATGGCAGACTGCCGGCGGAGTCCAGCATCAGGCGGCAGTGTACGCCGCGCCGCGCGGCGGCCATCAGCGATTCGGCCACTTGATCGACCAGGCCGCCGGGCTGCCAGATATAGAACACCATTTCGATGTTGTGGCGCGCCAGCTCGATGTCGCGGATCAGCGCTTTCAACGTGTCGTCGGTAGTGGTGAGCAGCTGCAGCTGGTTGCCCTTGACGCCGTCGATGCCCTGGCGGCGGTTGCACAGCTGGAACAGCGGTTCGGCGACTTCACTGTATTCGGTGGCGAAGATGCGGCGGCTCTCTTTCAATTCCTTCAGCCAGCGCGCGGTCGACGGCCACATGGCCTTGGCGCGCTCGGCACGGCGCTTGCCCAGATGCAGTTCGCCGAACGATAAATAGGCGACGATGCCGAACAGCGGCAGAATATAGATAACCAGCAGCCAGGCCATGGCAGAGGGAACCGCACGGCGTTTCATCAAAATGCGCATCGTCACGCCGGCGATCAGCAGCCAGTAGCCGAACACCATGAGCCAACTGATTACGGTATAAAATGTTGTCATAAAGGCGAAAAATCCCGTTCGCAAACCACCAATGATGAGTGTACGCACAGATCGGGCAAGGCGAAACCTTTTATCGGCGCTTATGTTACATAAATATGATGAAGTTAAGGCACTTGCCGAAATTGAAAGGGCGGCTTTTGCCCGCGTGGCGTCCGCTGTGCCGCCGATAACGGCGGCTTGGATCGCGGGCGGAAAGGGCTATAATGCCCGCGGTTGGCATTAGACGAACGAGTGACGGAATTATGAGACGCAGTAGAAATGAAGTGGGCCGCTGGCGCATGTTGCGGCAGAGCCAACGTCGGCGGCATCGCTGGTTGGAACGCCAGTCGTGCAGCAATCGCCATATTATCCGGGTGCGGCGCCGCCTGGACGATCAGCATCGGCGCGCGCTGCTGTTTGCGGTATCCTGCGAGTGGTAAAACGAAAACAGTCCCTTAAGGGACTGTTTTGTTATGGCGTCTGAGTTATTTGCCCAAATAGGCGTTGAGCATCCAGACCTGTTTTTCCTGCTCTTTGATGTAATCGCTCATCAACGACGCGGTGCCTTCGTCGCCGGCGTCTGCCGCCACCGTCAGCAGCTCACGCTGCTGTTGCAGCAAGATTGAATACCCTTCCAACAGGCCGCGCAGCGTGCCCTTATCATCGGTCACGTTGGTGTGTTCCTTGATGTCGGCGGTTTTCAGATAATCGCTGAAAGCGTGACGCGGCTGCGAGCCCAACGTCAGAATACGTTCCGCCAGCTCATCTACCTTGGTCAGCAGATCGTTATATGTCTCTTCGAATTTCGCGTGCAGTTCAAAGAACTGCGGGCCGGTAATGTTCCAATGATAGCCGCGCACGTTCATATACAGCACCTGATAATTCGCCAACAGCGCATTGAGCGCTTCGGCGAGTTTTGCCGATTGTTTACTGTCAAGGCCGATATGGGTTTTCGCTGCTTTCTTTGCCGTTGCCATAATAATCTTCTCCTGATTATTTGTTCCGATAGTAGACAGAATCAATTTCCATAGCTGTTACAGTAACCGGATTTATCGCAGGGTTAAATACGATAACAGGCATTATTGCCATCGCTCAAACCGATGACGATAAATCCGTCGAGCAAATTGCCGAATCAGTTTACGCAGGTTCCGCAGGCGAAAAAAGCCGCTTTTCTCGGTTACTTGCCCAGCGCCAGTTTTACCACACCTGCGCCCAGCGCCATTAACAGCGCGGCGGCGATCAGTACCGAAATAAAGGCGCGATCAAAGGCCAGACGCGCCAGCTGCGTCAACTGCTGCGCGCGATCGGCCGCCATTACGGCCGCCAGGCGCAACGCTTCGTCGATGCTGTCGTAGGCTAAATCGCTGACCGGCAGCTCCGCCGGCAGCGCCAGAGTGTGGCTGTAAACCGCCGTCATCAGCCCGCCGAGCAATGTCACGCCCAGCACGCCGCCCAGCTCGTAGGAGACGTCTTCGATGGACGCCGCCATGCCGGATTTCTCCTCCGGTGCGTTCAGCATGATGGCGGTGGAAGCGGCGGTGATCACGCCGCCGAGGCCAAAGCCCACCAACGCCAGGCTCACCAGCTGCGGCGCTATGCCGCTCTGAGACAGCAGGGCAAGGGCGGCAATGCCGAAGGTGGTCAGGGCGAAACCGCCGAGGATGATGCTGCGTTCGCCGTAGCGCGGCAACAGTAAACCGGCCATCGGCCCCGCCAGCGCCGAGGCCAGCGGGATCGGCAAGATGAACAGCGCCGCCTGCAGCGGACTGAGGCCGAGCACCAGTTGCAAACGTTGGCTGAGCACCAGCTCGACGCCGATCAGCGCCACCATCGACAGCAATGCCACGCCGATGCCGCCGGCGAACAGCCGGTTGCGGAACAGAGAGAAATCGATCATCGGGTGGGCGCTGCGTTGCTGACGACGCACGAACAGCACCAGGAACAACACGCCGATCGCAGCCGCCGCGAGCAAGGCGCTGACGTCAGGCGCCGGCTTGCTCAATTCTTTCAGCGCATAGATAGCGCCGACCAGACCTATCATGATCTGTATCGAGCCGACGATGTCGGCGGGGCGCGGGTTATCGCCGCCGCAGCGCGGGATCAGTTTCCATGCCAACGGCCAGACCAGCAACACCACCGGCACATTGATCAGGAACACCGAGCCCCACCAGAAATACTCCAACAGCAGGCCGCCGACCACCGGGCCGATGGCCGCGCCGCCGGAGGCCACCGACGCCCAGATGCCGATCGCCAGCGCGCGTTCGCGTTCGTCGGTAAAGACGTGGCGTACGATGGACAGCGTGGCGGGCATCATCATTGCCGCGCCAACGGCGAGGAATACCCGCGCGGCGATCAACCACTCGGCGGTAGGCGAGAAAGCGGCGCACAGCGACGCGACGGCAAACACCGGCAGCCCGGCGAGAAACAGCCGTTTATGGCCGATGCGATCGCTCAGCATGCCGGCGCCAGGCAACAGACCGGCCACCACCAACGGGTAGGCGTTGACGATCCAGAGTTTTTGCGAGGCGCTGGCGTCCAGCGCCTGGGTTAAACGCGGCAGAGCGGTATATAACACCGTCATATCGATGACGATCAGGAACAGGGCGCTGGCGACCATCGTCAGGATCAACCAGCGGTTCTTGGCGTACATAAGTCATAATCCAGTTAAAGTGGGCGGCGCGAAGGCGCCGCCATTCGGGTAACCCTCCGGCGATGCCGGGTGATATACTGGTGATAATATATATCCATACGTTCGTATTGAAAAGAAGGGTTTCTTAATGGGACGTCAACGCAGCATCGATCGCGACAAGGTTTTGGACACCGCCGAAGAGATCGTCGCCACTCAGGGGGCCGCCGGTTTGACCATCGACGCCGTCGCCAAAGCGATGGGAATCTCCAAGGGCGGGGTGCAGTACTGTTTCGGCAGCAAAGACGCCCTGATTGACGCCATGTTCGATCGCTGGGGCAGTGCCTACGAGACGCTGTTCGCCGCTATCGCCGGTGACGATCCTTCACCGCAGACCGGCGTGCGGGCGCATATGCTGGCGACGCAAAGCTCGGATCAGACCGCCAGCGCCAAGGCCGCCGGGCTGATGGCGACGCTGATTCAAACGCCGGAGCATCTGGTGAGCACGCGCGAATGGTATCGCAGCCGCATCGCCGGTTTGGATTTGACGACGGAGGAAGGCAAGCGCGCGCGCCTGGCGTTTCTCGCCACCGAAGGCGCCTTTATGCTGCGTTACTTTGGTTTGATGGATATCGATCAGGCGGAATGGGAAACGATGTTCACCGATATGCAGGCGTTGATTTTAACTGAGGGTGCCTATCGCACTGATAGCTAGTAAAGCCCGCAGTGAAAGGCGTATGTTTATCGCACAAGATATTCCCTCGAAGAACTTTTTAGCCAGCCACTCCGTGCTGGCTTTTTTTTTGTTTGCAGGCAAGCGTCCCAGCGGGGCCCCCTGAAGGCAGGGGGCGGGGGAAATTATTTACGGGCGTCCAACAGCGACTGGGCGTTCTCTGCGGTAACGACGGTCCACGGAATGTAGTAATGCTTCTGCGTGCCGCCTTCCCATTTCAGATCCTTGGCGTATTGTTTCCAGATCTCCGACTGCGGTTGATAGCTTTCCCCTTTCACGGCGCGCAGCGCGACGTCGATGGAACCCTGCATCTGGCCTTTGGCATCTTGCAGAATAGAGACCATTTCACCGGCCTGCACCGCATGAATCGCGTCGGAAACGCCGTCAACGCCGGCAATCGCGAAGTCCTTCACATTCAGGCCGGCGCCTTTGATCGCCTCGATAGCGCCCAGCGCCATCTCGTCGTTTTGGCCAATCACGCCGTTGATTTTGCCCCGGTGTTTCTGCAGCCAGTTTTCCATCAGCGGCTGCGCTTCCGCGCGTGACCAGTTGGCCGTTTTACGTTCAAGTACGGTGACCTGGCCGACGCCGCACTCGGCAATCGCTTTATCATTGCCCTTGCCGCGCTGGATCTCGCCGCTGCCGCCTTTCGGGCCTTCGATAATCACCACGTTCACCTTTCGGTTCTTGCAGTCGAGTTTGTCCAGGACGGCTTTGGCTTCCAGGTATCCCCCCAACTCGTCATTAGACACTACTTCAGACGTCATCGCGTCCGTGTTCAGGCGCGCGTTGGTGACCACCACCGGAATTTTGGCTTCGTTGGCATTAGTGACGATATCGATATTGGCCTCAAAATCCATCGGGTTGACGATAATGGCATCGGCGCGCGTCTGGATAGCGGTGGCGGCCTGATCGTTTTGCACCGAGGCATCATAACGCCCATCATAGAAGGTCAGCACGGCTTCGCCGCTTTTCACCGCCGGGTGCTCCTTGCCGAACCTTTCCATCAATTGCACGAACTCGGCTTTGTTGCCGTACATCAATACCGCGATTTTTACCGGGGCGGCCTGAACTGCCGACAGGCTACCGAGCATCATGGCAGAGGCAAACAACGCTATCTTGGTCTTATTCATGGTTTTCTCCTGGTAGAGTTGGGTCTGATGTTATTAATCGCGCTGTTGCTTACGCGATGGGTCGAGCAATACGGCAAGAACGATCAATGCGCCTTTGATAATTTGTTGGTAGTACGATTGCACGCCGAGCAGATCGAGGCCGTTATTCATCACCCCGATAATCAGCACGCCGAAGAAGGTGCCGACCAGCGTACCGACGCCGCCGGCCATGCTGGTGCCACCGATCACCACCGCTGCGATGGCGTCCAGCTCATACCCTGCGCCGGCGTTGGTCTGCGCCGAACCGGTGCGTGCGGTGAGGATCAGGCCGGCGATGCCGGCCAGCGCGCCGCACAGCGTATACACCAGTATTTTGATGCGCGTGACGTTAATCCCCGAGGTGCGCGCGCTTTTTGGGTTGCCGCCGACGGCGTAGATGTAGCGCCCGAAGAGGGTTTTATTCAGCACCAGCCAGGCGAGGGCGAACAGCACGATGAAGATGATGACCGGCACCGGAACGCCGCCGACATAACCATTGCCCAACCAGCGGAAATCGCTGTTCAATTGCGAAACCGGATTGCCGTTGGTGGTCAACATGGTTAAACCGCGCGCCGCAGAGAGCATGCCCATGGTGACGATAAAGGGTTGCAGCCGGTAGCGAGCCAACACGGTGCCGTTCACCAGGCCGCAGACGATCCCGATGCCCAGCGCCACGATCAGCGGCGCCATGACGGCGGTCGCGGTGTCGCCGATAGCCAATCCGCTGTTGTTGGTGGCGAAGCGGGCGGCGACGATCCCGCTTAGCGCCAGCACCGAGCCCACGGAGAGATCGACGCCGGCCGTAATGATGACGAAGGTCATGCCGATCGCCAGAATGCCGTTGATCGAGACCTGGCGCAGGACGATCAGGGTGTTTTCATTGCTGAGAAAATAATTGCTGCTCCAGGCCCCCTGGGCGACCTGATATTCGCCAATCAGCGCCACGATCAGGCACAGCGCGAAGAAGGCGATGATAATGCCGTATTTGTGCATACGGCGCTTATTGCGGGTGAAAAATGAAATGCCTGGTGATAAGGAGTGGGCGCTGCTCATTTTTTTTTCTCTCTCTGTTAAACCGCAAGTTTCATCAGTGCTGCCTGGGTCGCATCGGCTGCCGAAAGCTCACCGGCCAACTGCCCGTCACGAAACACCAATATGCGATCGCTCATGCCGATAATTTCCGAAAGCTCGGAGGAAACCATGATGATCCCCTTGTTTTGCAAGGCGAACTCCGACATAAATCGATAGATCTCTTTCTTGGCGCCGACGTCGATGCCGCGCGTCGGCTCGTCGAGCAACAACACCTCCGGATCCAGCAGCGCCCAGCGGCCCAGCACCACTTTTTGCTGGTTGCCGCCGCTCAGGTTGCCCACGGGCTGTTCGCCGTCGTGGGTTTTAACGTTGAAGCGCTGGATCATGTCGCGGGTTCGCGCTTGCTCCCGTTTCTCGCTGACGAACCCCATTCGGCTGATGCCGGCAAAAGAGGCGATATTGATGTTTTCACTGACGGAACGGCACAGCACCAGGCCGGTTTCCTTGCGATCTTCCGTCACGTAGGCAATGCCGCTGTCGATGGCCTCTCGCGGGGAATGGCGGTTCAGCGTCTTGTCGCCCAAACGGATCGTGCCGCTGTCGGCATGCTGAATGCCGAAGATAAGATCGAGAAATTCGCTGCGGCCCGATCCCACCAGCCCGTAGATGCCCAGGATTTCACCGTGCTTAAGCTGCAGGCTGATATCCTTTATCTTGCTGCGCCAACACAGGCCGTTGACCTCCAGCAAGACCTCCTCGCCGGGCTGATTGAATTTGGCGAACTCGCTGTCGTACTCGCCGCCGATAATGTGTTCGATCAACTGCTCACGGGTAATGTCGGCGATATAGCCTTCATGGATATAGGCGCCGTCGCGGAAAATGGTGTAGCTGTCCGCAATTTGAAATATCTCTGACAAACGGTGAGAGACGTAAATAATGCCTTTACCTTTCGCCGCCAATTGCTGAAGCGTCTGAAAGATTTTTTGCGCATCCTCCTCGCCAATCGCCGAGGTGGGTTCATCCATGATGATGATGTCGGCATTGGCATGCGACAGCGCTTTGGCGATCTCGACCAGCTGCTGCTCGGCGACGCTCAGGTTGCGCATTTTCTCTCGGGCGTCGATCTTGAAATCGAGTTCCTTGAGCAGGCTGGTGGTGCGTTGATTGAGCGTGGCGAAATCGACGAACCCCAGGCGTCTCGGCTCACGGCCCAGCCAAATGTTTTCGGCCACCGTCAGATCCGGGATCGCGCTCAGTTCCTGCTGCACGATGGCGATGCCGGCGTTGAGGGCTTCCCGGGGATGATGAAATTCACAGCGTTGGCCATTGATAAAAATGTCGCCGCCATCGGGTTGAATAAAGCCCATCAGAATGCTGAGAAAGGTGGATTTACCCGCGCCGTTGCCGCCGCACAGGGCATGGATGGAACCACGCCGCAGGCAAAACTCCGCATTCTTGAGCGCCACGACCGGGCCAAAGGCTTTTCTGACGCCGCTGACCTCCAGCAGGTAGGCGGGCGCTTGCGTATGGGGATCTCGCGTCACAGTTGCACCTCCGGGTAGGTCTGCTGCAAGCGTTGCAGGTACCGTTGATAAAGCGTCTCGTATTGCGCTCGTCTGCCGGCATGTGGCCATGCGCGTGTGGCCTCATCCAGCGCAACGAAACGTTGGCACAGTTCGGACAACAACGCGCCGGCATTCCGCAGCGGATCGTCGGCTAACGTCGTCGCCCACATCGCCTGAATGGCGCCGCCCAGCGCAGCGGTCTCTTTGGCTTTCAGACAGACCACCGGGCACCCCATCACGTCCGCGACGATTTGTCGCCAGGCGGCGCTGCGAGCGCCGCCGCCGGTGAGGCGGATCTCGCGCGCTTCAATGCCCTGACGGCGAAACAGCTCGATGCCATAGCGCAGGCCATAGGTGGCGCTTTCGACCACCGCCAGGCAGAGATTGGCGCGGGTAAAATTGTCGGTATCGAGGTTATGCAGACTGGCGCGCGCGTGAGGCAGCGGCGGAACGCGTTCGCCATTGAAGAACGGCAGCATCTCGACACCGCCTGCGCCGGGTGAGGCCTGCGCCAATAAACCGTTAAAGCCGGCAAGGTCTTCGTCCAGCAGCGTTTGTACCGCGGTGGTGGCCGAGGTGACATTCATGGTGCAAATCAATGGCAGCCACCCGTTGGTGCTGGAGCAGAAGCCGGCAATCATGTCTGATTCCGCCGCGACGGGGGAGGCAGACCAGGCGAATAGCGTGCCGGAGGTGCCCAGGCTCAGGGTGAGGGTGCCGGCCTCGATGTTGCCGGAACCGATGGCCGCCATCATGTTGTCGCCGCCGCCGGTCGATACCCGCACCGTTGGGCCGAGGCCGAGTTTTTCCGCCGCGGCGGGGCGCACCGTGCCGATGCAGCACTCCGCGTTTTTGAGCGGCGGCAGGGCTTGCCACAGACGACCGCTGTCGTCGATGAGATTGACGGCGGCTTTGCTCCAGCTACGGGTGCGCACATCGAACAACCCGGTGCCGGAAGCGTCACCGTATTCCGCTACGCGCTCTCCGGTCAGCCAGAAGTTCAAATAATCATGAGGCAACAATACGGTGTGCAGCTTTGCCCACAACGCCGGATGGTGTGTCTTGAACCAAAGGATTTTTGACGCGGTATAACCGGTGGCGATCCGCAGGCCGAGTGTTTCCAGCGAGCCGTTGGCACCGCCGAGCTGCTGCAGGAGCCGTTCGTTTTCCTCTGCGGTTTCGGTATCGCACCACAGCTTGACGCTGTGCAGCACGTTGCCGTCTGCGTCCAGCGGTACAAACCCATGTTGTTGGCCCGAAACCCCCAGAGCATGAATTTCCCCGGCATCAATACCGGCGTTAGTCACGGCTTGGCGAAAAGCGATGACCAGCGCCTCGATCCACCAGTCGGTCTCCTGTTCGCGCCGGCCATTGGCTTGGCTGATGAGACGGTGAGGGGCGTTGCCCTCACCGAGGATCACGCCCTGTGTGCTGTCGACAATCACGACTTTCGTGCCTTGCGTACCGCAGTCTATGCCAGCATAGAGCGCCATAGGATCACTCCATTTCCAGCATGATTTTGATGTCTGAGGCATGTCCCGCCGCCGCGCGCTCGAAGGCGGCCACGCTGTCGGAGAACTTGTAGGTTTGGCTTATCAACGGCTGGACGCGCAATTTGCCGCTGCTCAACAGCCGCAGCGTGCGCGGGTACATGTTGGCGTAGCGGAAAATGGTCTTGAAGGTGATTTCCTTGGCCTGCGCGGCGACGATATCCATCGGCGCGGCATCGATCGGCATGCCGACCAGCACGGCGGTCGCTCCTGGCGCCGCATGTTCGGCCAGCGTAGCGATGGCCGGTTTTGCGCCGCTGCATTCAAACACGACATCGGCGCCATTGCCGCTGGTGAGCGCGGCCACTTTCCCCGCCAGGTCGCCGGTTTTGATATTGACGGCGTGCAGCCCCTCATAACTGGCCGCAACGGCGAGTTTTTCGTCAAACAGGTCGCAAATAATGACGTCCGAGCAGCCGCCCGCCAGCGCCGCGAGAGCGGTGACCACGCCGATCGGCCCGGCGCCGATCACCAGCGCGATATCGCCGGGTTTGATCCCGGCTTTGGTGGCTGCTTGCATGCCGATGGCTAAGGGTTCCACCATGGCGCCTTCGGCGAAACTGACGTTGTCCGGCAATTTGAACGTGAAGGCGGCGGGGTGGATAACGGTTTCGCGCAGGCAGCCGTGCACCGGCGGCGTCGCCCAGAAGCGCACGGCCGGATCAAGGTTGTAAAGGCCGGCGCGCGTCTGCGCCGAGTTGAGATCCGGAATGCCGGGTTCCATGCAAACGCGATCGCCGATACTGAGGTGAGTGACGTTTTTACCTGTCGCGAGCACCACGCCAGAAGCTTCATGGCCGAGCACCATCGGGGCGTTAACCACGAACGGGCCAATGCGGCCATGTTGGTAATAGTGCACATCACTGCCGCAGATGCCCACGGAATGAATTTTTATCTGCACATCATCGGGCCCCAGCGTTTCGGCGAGCTGGACGTCCTCGATAGCGATTTCCCCCGCCTTGGCCAACACTAATGCTTTCATATTGCCTCCTGGTGAATCATTTTTATGGTAACGATATCATTTCAATGCGGCGATAGTGGGCCAAAGCGGGTGGTTAAACTGTGATCGATGTTGGAATTACTCGATGGGAGTTAATTTTGCTGGTGGGTTGTTATTCAATATGGGGATGAAGATCACAAAATCGGCGATGTAATGACGGTTTTAATATCAGCATTCTGATATCGATACCGTCACTTTGCAGGGGAAATGATGAACAAACAACAACGTGCCATAGCCGCTACGCTGGAATATTTGCGCGAGGCGGACATCGTTCTGACCGAAGAAGAGCAGCAACGTATTGAAATTGCGACATTTGGCTTGGCCGACTATCCTGTCTCAGGGCTGCAGCTGCTGACCTATGTCAACTCACCTCGGTATTGTGCGAAAGAGTTGGTGCTGTTTCCTGAGCAGACTTGCCCAGAGCATTTGCATCCTCCTTTTGCCGGCACGCCCGGCAAGCAAGAGACGTTTCGCTGCCGTTGGGGCGAGGTGTTTCTGTTTGTCGACGATGAAAACCTGATGCTTAATGACGCCGGCGGTGAACCGGTATGCCGGGTGCCGGAAGGCGCGGAGCAGTGGTATACCTGCAATCGCTATATCCTCTTGCGGCCTGGCGAACAATACACCATCGCGCCCAATACCCGGCACTGGTTTCAGGCTGGAAAGCGGGGGGCTGTGGTGTCCGAGTTCTCTTCCGAGAGCCGTGACGAGCTGGATATCTTTACCGATCCCCGGATTAACCGGCTGGCAGGCGTAAACCATTAGCGCCACGATGAAAGTTCTGTCATGATGTTGTTAATGGTACAAAATGATAACTTTAAGCTAAGGAGCTGCATTTGGCGGTGGGGCGAGGACGGAAAGCGACGCTGGCTAGCGTGGCCGCACAGGCAAACGTCAGTAAAATCACCGCGTCGCGGGCATTTTCACAGCCGGACAAGGTTCATCCGGAAACGCTGCGCCGCATTCGGGAGACCGCTGCCGAACTCGGTTATGTGGTCAATGCTGCGGCGCGCAACCTGCGGGCGAAAAGCAGCAGAACCATCGGCATCGTCAACCCTGATATGGCCAACCCGTTCTTTGGCGGCCTGACGCGGTTGATGACGCTTGAAGCGCAAAAAATGGGATATGACACCCTGGTGTTCGATTCCTATGAGTCTCAGGAAAGCGAAGACAGAATCATCGACAAACTGATTGGCTACAACGTCGATGCGATCATTCTCTCGGTCATTTCCAACGATCATCTGTACCAGCCTTCCTATCTAAAGCGGTTGGAAACATTGAATATCCCGGTGGTATTGATCGACCGTGAGCTGGACAATCGCCACTGCAGCGGGGTGTATATCGATAACCTGGACTGCGGTCTTCAGGCGGGGCGCTGGCTTCTGGAACAGAAAGCGCAGCGGGTGGTGGTGGTGTCCGGGCCGGAGAACTCCAACGTTGCACGGGACAGGGTCACAGGGCTGCAGGCGGCGCTGCAAGGGAAAGTGGCGTCGTTTGAAGTGCTGTATGCCGATTTCTTTATGGATGTCGCCTGGCAAGAGACGAGCCGTTGGCTGGCCAATCACCGCGCCCCGGACTTTTTCGTTGGCTGCAATAACCAGATTTCCCTGGGCATTATCAAAGCCTGCATCGAACACCGGCTGCCGTTGATGCAGGAGGTGTCGCTGTTCAGCATCGATGAGGTTTCACATGCCGAGATCTACGGTTTTCATTTCCCGTGCGTGTCACACGACTTGCAAGAGATCGCCTGGCAAGCGTTGAATCTGGCGATCCGTCGTATTGCCGACCCCGAGATCAAGCCGGGCAAGGTGGTGGTGCGGGGAAAACTCGTCGCATAACGGCGCCGCCTTTCGCCTTATCCGTCATTTTTCAGCGCGTTGCGCTGTTTTGGGCTCATCCCGCCCGGCGGGACGGATTAGCAGCCATAAACCGCTTCCTGCCACCGCCGCGCCTAGCAGCATGGGCCAGGAAAGGGGTTCATTGAACATTAACCCTGCCCAGCAGAAGGTGACGAAGGGGCTGAGAAACAGCAGGCTCGTCACGCGCAGCGCAGAAGTGTGCCTTAGACAAAACCAGTACAGACCGTAGCCGGCCAGCGTCGCCAGTAGCGCGGTCCAAAGCACGCCGATCACAAACCCCGTCGTTACCGTTGGCAGCAGCGGGCCTTCCGCGCCGGCCATGGCGGCGAAAGCCAGCGCGGAAACCGCGCTTTGTATCCCCAGCGAGGCTGGCAAACTCATTGCTTGCGTCTGCGGCAGCCGTTCCTGCCACAGCGTTGCCAGCGCCAGCGCCAACATCCCCGCCAGCGGCAACAGGTAACTCCACAATGGGGCGTCTCCCCATGAGATGGCGCTGCCGGTCGCCAGCGTTACCCCGCTAACCCCCAAGGCTAACCCGGACCAAACGCGGCCATCGGGCAAGCGGCGTTGCAACAGCATGCTCAGCAGCGTGGTGCCGAGCGGGAGCAAATCGGCGATGAGCGCGGCCAACCCGGCCGGCACGCCATATTCGATGCCTTTGCTGAGGCCGGTCAGGTAACCGGTCATGGCGAGCAACCCAATCCCGGCGTGAACAGCTATCGTCAGCGGAGATGCGCGCCTGATGGCACGCACACTAAGCGGCAGCAACGCGAACGCGACCACCACGCAGCGCCAGAACGCCACCAGCAACACCGGCGCGTAATCGGCGGCGAAGCGGATGCCGACGAAGCCGGAGCTCCAGGCCACGATCAGCAGGACCTCGGCCGCAGCCAGCCAGAGGGCGGCTTTGCCGCTGTGGGAAGAGGGGCGAAATGGTGGCAGGGACATGATGGTCACCTCCTTTCCGCCCGATGGTAGTGAGTGGCTATAATTTAATAAATCGAATAATTTTCGTTCAGTTGTTTAATGGGGTTAAATCATGCGGCCGACATTGGATATCGATCTCTTGCGCACTTTTCACGCTATTGCGCGTTTGGGGCAATTTCGCGCGGCGGCGGCATTTGTCAATCGCAGCCCCGCCGCCGTGAGCGTGCATATCCGGCGCCTGGAACAGGTGGCGGGCGGCCGCTTGCTGGAGCGTGACAATCAGTCCGTGGCGTTGACGCCGCTGGGCAACAAGCTGCTGGCCTCGACGCTCGGGCTGCTGAGCGCCCATGACGATATTCTGCGGGAACTGCAGGGCGCGCCGCTAAGCGGCCATATCAAATTGGGGTTGCCTGATGAGTACGCTTCCCATGTGATAGGCCATATTTTGCCGCGGTTTGCCGACAGTTTTCCCGCAGTGGAACTGGAGGTCTCTACCGCTGCCAGTCAGGCGCTGGCGGAACAAGTTGGCCGTAATCGGCTGCATCTCGCGCTGGTGGTTCAACCCGCGGGGAAACCGTGCCAGACACCGCTCGCGGTGACTGCGCCGGTGTGGGCCGGAGGCCGTTCGCTGGCGCTGCAGGCTAACCGGCCACTGCCGCTGGCGTTGCATGCCGCCGATTGCCCTTATCGTGAGGCTATGATCGATGCATTGACCAGGGCGGGAAGGCATTGGCGAGTGGTTGTGAGCAGCCCTTCGGCCAGTGTGGTGGCGGCTGCCGTCGAGGCAGGATTGGCCGTCACGCTGCTCGACCGCGCACGGGTTTCGGCGGCGATGCGGATACTCGACGAATTGCCGTCGGTCGCACCACATGAAGTGCAACTACTCCGTTCTGCCGCGGCCGCCAGCCAACCGGCGGTGGCGGTGCTGGAAAGCGTCATCGGTGAGTATTTACGGTAGGGAACATGAATATCGGCAAGACGAATCGAGCACGAAGGTGGCGGAGAGAGGTGGCTGGCGCCGGGAACGCTGTATCGCGGGGCGTTCCCGGTATTGGGCGGTCTGGATATCAGAACACCTGTTTGAACGGTTTCACCGTCACGTCGGCGTAGACGCCGGCGGCGATATAGGGATCCTGCTGTGCCCAGGCCTGGGCTTCCGCCAGCGAGGCGAATTCGGCGATCACCGTCGAACCGGTAAAGCCGGCGGCGCCGGGATCGTTGCTGTCGATGGCCGGGTTAGGGCCGGCGGCCACCAGACGGCCGGCGTCGCGCAGCGCCTGCAGGCGCGCCAGGTGCGCCGGGCGCACCGCCAGACGGTTTTCCAGCGAATTGGGAACGTCTTGCGCGTAGATCAGATAAAGCATGTTTCACCTTTAAAATCATGGCTATAAAACGGTGCTACCAAGGTAGCGCAAAAGGCGCGGCAGGGGAACGGCATAGGGCGAATTTCCCGGCGGATTGGCGCTTATGCCTTGAAGCCGCTACTTTTTATTCGTATAGTGCGGCGCGCTTAAACTGATATGCCATTGAGGTGAGGACATGACGGAACTGGTAAGGGAAAAACTCGATTTGCCGGCGGGCAAAAACAAACTGCTGCTGCATTCGTGCTGCGCGCCCTGTTCCGGCGAGGTGATGGAAGCGATTCAGGCCTCCGGGATCGAGTATGCCATTTTCTTCTATAACCCCAACATTCACCCGCAAAAAGAGTATCTGCTGCGTAAAGAAGAGAACATTCGTTTCGCTGAGCAGCACGGGGTGCCGATTATCGATGCCGATTACGACACCGACAACTGGTTCGCCCGCGCCAAGGGGATGGAGAATGAGCCGGAGCGCGGCATTCGTTGCACCATGTGTTTTGACATGCGTTTCGAGCGCACGGCGCTGTATGCGCATGAGCATGGTTACGACACTATCTCCAGCTCGCTGGGCATCTCGCGCTGGAAGAACATGCAGCAGATCACCGACTGCGGCATCCGCGCGGCGGAAAAGTATCCCGATCTGGTCTACTGGGATTACAACTGGCGCAAGAAGGGCGGTTCGTCGCGCATGATAGAGATCAGCAAGCGCGAACGCTTCTATCAGCAGGAATACTGCGGCTGCGTTTATTCGCTGCGCGACACCAACCTGCACCGTAAGGCGCAAGGGCGGCCGCTGATCAAGCTGGGCGTGCTTTACTATGGCGATGAAGAATAACGCTGACTCACCGAAATTAACCCGCTCCGGCGGGTTTTTTACTTTTTGACGCCTGGCCAAACGTTAATGAAGCGTGTCCCCCCGGCGGTAAAAAAGCAACGGCCAGGTTAATATCCTTATGAGTTTGCTGGTTTTCGCCGCGCATACTGACGATTAAAGCGATAGTTTGCCTTTCGTTATTGAATATGATTGCTATTTGCATTTAAACTTGGCGAACCAGAGGAAACAGAATCATTATGCCGCTAAAAAAGATGTTCCTTAATCGCCGTATATCCGTGCCTTTCGTCTTATCCGTAGGCCTGCACAGCGCCCTGGTGGCGGGATTGCTTTACGCTTCGGTAAAAGAAGTGGTGGAGCTGCCGAAGCCAGAGGACGCGCCGATCAGCGTCATGATGGTCAATACCGCCGCGATGGCCGAACCGCCACCGCCGGCACCGGCCGAACCGGAGCCGCCGCAGGTCGAACCTGAGCCGGAGCCAGAACCGGAACCTATTGTGGAGCCGCCGCCGAAGGCGATTGTGAAGCCGGAGCCGGTCAAGCCGAAACCGAAACCCAAGCCGAAGCCGAAGGTCGAAAAACAGGTGAAACCGGAGCCGAAAAAAGTCGAGCCGCGCGAACCGTCGCCGTTCAACAACGACTCGCCGGCCAAGCCGATCGACAAAGCGCCGGTGAAACAGGCGCCTGCCGCGCCGGTGCAGGGCAACTCGCGCGAGCTCGGCCCAAGGCCGATCAGCCGCGCCAATCCGCTCTATCCGCCGCGGGCCCAGGCTTTACAGATCGAAGGCAGCGTGCGGGTGCAGTTTGATATCGACAGCGACGGGCGCGTCAGCAACGTGCGTATCTTGTCGGCCGAACCGCGCAACATGTTTGAGCGTGAAGTGAAGCAGGCGATGCGCAAATGGCGCTATGAAGCCAAAGAAGCGAAAGATCGCACCGTCACTATCCGCTTCAAGTTGAACGGCACGACCGAATTGAACTGAGTTTGGTCATACCAAAAAGAAAGGGTCGCCTCGGCGACCCTTTTTGCATTTGCAGTGTAGCGTCAGTTTATTCTTCGAAGCCGACGCGGAAATTCATTTTGCCCTCAGGCAGCGCGCGCGAGTTGCCTTCCGCATCGACCGCCACATAGGTGAACACCGCTTCGGTCGCCCGGTAGCGCTGGCCGATCGGGGCGGAAGAGACTTTTTTGACCCACACTTCGATATTGATGGTGATCGAGCTGCGTCCGGTGCGGATGCAGTGCGCATAGCAGCAAACCACGTCGCCTACCGCCACCGGTTTCAGGAAGGTCATGCCGTCTACGCGTACCGTCACTACGCGCCCTTCGGCGATCTCTTTTGCCTGGATGGCGCCGCCGATGTCCATTTGCGACATCAGCCAGCCGCCGAAGATATCACCGTTGGCATTGGTATCGGCCGGCATCGCCAGCGTGCGCAGCACCAGCTCGCCGCTGGGTAAAGGTCGTTGTTGTGTCATAGCAGTCTGCTTTTAAAAGGAGGGAATAACATCATACTGCCCGCGGCAAGCGCCGCAGGCATTAACAATTTTGTAACTATTTTTTCTGTTCTTCCGGCATGTGCCGGTAAATATAGATACCGCTGAGGAGGGTGAAGACCAATGTCAGCACCGTCAGGCCAAAGACTTTGAAATTGACCCAGACGCTTTGCGGCAGCCAGAAGGCGACATAGATATTCGCCAGGCCGCAGGCCAGGAAGAACACCGCCCAGGCCAGGTTGAGGTTGCTCCACACTTTGTCCGGCAGCGTCAGCTCTTTACCCAGCATGCGCTGAACCAGCGGTTTTTTGAGCACCCATTGGCTGATCAGCAGCGCCAGCGCGAACAGCGCGTAAATCACCGTGACCTTCCATTTGATGAACAAATCGTTGTGGAACACCAGCGTCAGGGTGCCGAACACCAGCACCATCAGGAAGGTGATCAGCGTCATCTTCTCGACCTTGCGGTATTTCACCCAGGTGAACACCAGCGCCAGCGCGGTGGCGACAATCAACGCGCCGGAAGCGACGTAAATGTCGTACAGCTTGTAAAAAGCGAAAAAGACAATTAGCGGGAGGAAATCAAGAAACTGCTTCATAAATCAATCCATCATCTGTTCATCGGCCGACTATACCGGATTCGGCGAGCTCTGTGTACCGCCGGGCGTTGCCGATTATCGGCGTTTGGCCGGCGGATTTCTGCCGCGAAAGCAGGAATTTGCATAAACTTACGCAAGAAAGCGCGGGTGCATTGCCAGCGCGGGCCGCAGGCCGCATAGTAAGCGTCATAATAACCAGATAATTTACCGCGGAAAACAGCATGCAGTGGAAACCTCTCCAGGCCCTGACGCCTGGTTTGACGCATTTATTGGGCTATCAACGCAGCTGGCTCAAGCCGGATATTCGTGCCGGTCTTTCCGTCGCCGCCGTGGCCTTGCCGGTGGCTATCGCCTACGCAGAGTTGGCCGGGGTCAGCCCGGTGGTGGGGCTCTATTCCTGCGTCTTGCCGATGGTGGCCTATGCGCTGTTCGGCTCGTCACGCCAGCTGATCGTCGGGCCCGATGCCGCCACCTGTGCGGTGATCGCCGCGGTGGTGACGCCGCTGGCGGCGGGCAATATGGAACGCCATTGGCAATTGACCATTATGATGACCGCCATGATGGGCGGTTGGTGCCTGCTGGCCAGCCGGTTCAAGCTGGGGGCGCTGGCGGATCTGCTGTCGCGGCCGATCCTCAGCGGGCTGCTGAACGGGGTGGCGATCACCATTATCGTCGATCAGATCGGCAAGGTGTTGGGGTTTACGATGCGCCCGGCACAGTTGATCGAGCGCATCTACGCGCTGCCCGGTAACCTGCTGCACAGCGACTGGCTGACGATGGCGGTGTCGTCGCTGACGCTGGTGACGCTGCTTGGATTTAAAAAATGGCGGCCTAATTGGCCGGCGCCGCTGTTCGCTATCGTGCTGGCGGCGTTCGTGACCTGGGCGGGCGGCCTGCAGCAGCATGGCGTGGTGACGGTGGGCGGTTTCAGCGGCGTGCTGCCGATCGTCCAGTGGCCGGACTTCCAGCCCGGTTTGCTGCGCGATATGGTGATCCCGGCGCTTAACCTGGCGGTCGTGAGTTTTGTCAGCATGATGCTCACCGCCCGCAGCTTCGCCGCCAAAAACGGTTATGAGGTGAACGCCGATGCTGAGTTTCGCGCGCTGGGACTGGTGAATATCGTCTCTGCGCTGTCGCAAGGTTTCGCCATCAGCGGCGCAGATTCTCGCACCGCGGTGAATGACGCCAACGGCGGCAAGAGCCAGTTGGTGTCGATCATCGCCGCCGCTGTCATCGCCTTTGTCTTGCTGTTCCTGATGGCGCCGTTGCAGTTTATTCCTGTGGCGGGATTGGGTGTGGTGCTGATGTATGCGGCCTGGTCGCTGCTGGACATCCGCGGCATCTGGATCTTGCGCCGTCGCAACGCGCAGGCGTTCCGCCTGGCGCTGTTTACCTTCCTCAGCGTGCTGTTGGTGGGCGTGATCAGCGGCATCGGGCTGGCGGTGTTGCTGGGGCTGATGCAGTTTCTGCGCACCGTCTTCCGGCCGACGGAACAACTGCTGGGCGTCAATGATGAAGGTATGATCCATTCCATGGGCAATAACAATGGGGTGAAGGCGGTACCTGGCGTCATGATGTATCGCTTCAATTCGCCGCTGACCTATTTCAACGTGGCGTATTTCAAACGCCGTATCCTCAATTTGGTCGACGGCACGCCGTTCCAGCCGCGTTGGGTGGTGGTGGATGCGGTGGCCAGTTTTACCCATGCCGATATCAGCGTGCTGGCGGCTATCGATGAACTGAAACGCGATCTGTTACAGCGTAACGTAAGGCTGGTGCTGGCGGGGCGTCGCACCGAACTGACGCGTTGGTTCCGCATCAACCGCTTAGGACGCGATAAAGAGTTGATTCTGGTGCCGGATCTGTACCTGGCGCTGAAGCTGATTCAGAGTAAGGAGCAGGCGGAAGCCGCCGTGGTGGGGTAAACAAAAAAGGGGCGCGCCGAAGCGTGCCCCTTGGTTTTTGCTTACGCCGGCGTTAGCCGCGCAGCAGCATATACAGCCGGAACAGGTAGATCAGCAGCAGGGCGGAGACCAGGTTGCTCAACGCGGTCAGCACCACGCTGGCGACGTTCGGCGTCAGCACCGACAGATGGCTCACCAGGAACAGCACCAGCAGCTTGGCCGCCAGCCACAGCATCATCGCCGGCACAATCACGCGCGCATTGGCGAAAGCCAATTTGCTGCTCAGCTTGAGCGAAGCGAACACGCCTTTTTTATCGACGGAGGCGATCACCGGCGCCAGCGCGAAGGCGATAGCCATCAGCACGCCCGGCACAACAAACAGCGTCAGGCCGAGCTGGATCAGCAGGGTGCAGATAAACAGCAGCAGCAGCAGGCGCGGCAAGTCGGGCGCCGAGGCACCGAGCGCGCGCAGGGCGCTGGTGCGTTGCCCTTGCGACACCAGACGGATCAGCGTCAGCATCCCGCCGACCAGCAGCACGTTGCCGACCAGCGCAGAGAAGGTGGCGGCCGCCGACACTTTCAGCAACACCATCTGCTGTTCCGGCGTCATCTGCTGGATCACTTCCTGAATGCCCATGCCGGTAGACGAGGCGAAATCGCTGGTGGTGGCAGCGAGCGTCGCCAACTGTTCGGCATCAGGGCTGAAGGCCTGATTCAGCAGCACGGAGATAAACGCCGTCAACAGCGCCAGCATCAGGATGCTGGCCAGTTGGTTGCGTAAAAAGTTAAAACTGTCACGGTACAAAGCGTTGGCCGTGATAGGCATGCAGACTCCTTGGCGTCGGGAAAACAGAGATAAATCAGTGGGTGATTGTACCCTGTTCCACGCCGCTGTGGCACCCCGCGAATTGCACTACGCCTATTTCTTCAGCGATCGTCGTCTCAGGCAGCGAAAGCGGCAAGGGCACCGGCAACGGCGGCAGGCCGTAGCGTTCCCGGGCGCGATCGCAGGCTTCGTTGCGCAGGCCGTTTTCACCGGACTGATCGAACTCCCTGCACGGGCTGGGCCGATTAAGGTAGATCGAGCAGGAAACGGCTTTACCTATTTCACCGTCCAGCGCGCTGCAGCGGGGGGACTTGCTGTTGGTCCCCTGCATGCAGCGCAGGAACGGGGTCAAAGGCTCTGTTAAGGAAAGGGGAACGGTGCCGCCGCCGTCTTCGGCTTCGGCCCAATAGAATGACACTCGAAAATAACCGCAGCATGCGCCGCAGCTGACACAGGGATTAAGGATTTCGCTCATCTTGATTGCCCACCGACTCCTCACGGCACCAACCAAAACCAACACGGAAAATGAAATTACCTCAGCCGCATTTTTCTCCGCAACAGAAATTTGAACATGTAGATAATTTGCAACAAAATCGATTTTTTGATGCAGATCAATCCTTGATTTATTAGACGGTTAGGTAACCTTGTTTTTAGTAGGATTTTAAATTTTTACACATAAGATGTGATCTCGATGGGATCACAAATACCCGAAAGTAGGTATATTCCCCCTCGAGCGATTAACCACACAAATGGAATGGATAATGAAAAAGACAACTCTGATGGTATTGGCGACGATGATGGCGCCTATGTTGGCAAGTGCGCATCAGGCCGGTGATTTCCTGTTCCGCGCGGGCACCGCGACGGTGCGTCCAAATGCAGGTTCGGACAACGTGCTGGGGTTGGGTTCGCTGGATGCGAAAAACAACACCCAGCTCGGTCTGACCTTCGGTTACATGGTGACGGACAACATCGGCGTTGAGTTGTTGGCCGCAACGCCATTCCGCCACAAGGTTACGCTGGGCGGCACTGATTTGGCGACCGTTCACCAACTGCCGCCTACGCTGATGGCGCAATACTATTTCGGCGACAAGCAGGATAAGCTGCGTCCTTACCTGGGCGTCGGCGTTAACTACACCACTTTCTTTGACGAGAAGTTCAACGACTACGGCAAAAGCGCCGGGTTGAGCGACCTCGATCTGAAAGATTCCTGGGGCGTGGCGGCGCAGGCCGGCCTGGATTACAACCTGGATGAGCACTGGATGCTGAACATGTCGGTGTGGTGGATGAACATCGAAACCAAAACTCGCTTCAACGATGCGAACGGTGGGCACCACAGCTTCGATACGCGTCTGGATCCGTGGGTGTTCATGTTCGGGGCGGGTTACCGCTTCTGATGAAGGCCACAAACAGGGAGGCGTTGCGCCTCCCTGTGTCGGTATTATTTAAGTTGCATCACGTTTTCAACGGATTTCACGCCGGCAACGCCGCGAGTGACCTGCACCGCACGATTGGCGTCATCGCTGGACGTCACGAAACCGCTCAGCTGAACGCGCCCTTTAAAGGTTTCCACGCTGATCTCACGTGACTTGATGTTTTTATCCGCCAGCAGTGCCGATTTCACTTTGGTGGTGATCACCGTGTCATCGATATAACCGCCCGTTCCCTCAGATTTCGCCGTCGGCGCGCAAGCGCTCACCGCGACCGCCACAACGGCTGCCATGCACAAGGCCGAAAGGGTTTTAAAAAGCTTCATAAATTACTCTCCATGCAATGTTATGGTTGAAACTCGTACGGTTTTTCGCCGCAGCGAGCGCATTCCCCAAATCAAACGAAGAAATGCATAGCGAACAAAGTTCATTGTGAGACAAGACCTGCGTTTGTTCAAATTTTTGCTGTAAATAAATGGAACAAACTTTGAGGGGAAACAAGCTGTTAAAGCGAGCGCCGGCGGGGCGCTCGCTGGAGAGGATCACGTCCGGGTGGCGCGCTTCATATTGCTGACGAAGGCCGCCAGCCTGGTCAGCATCTCCGCCGGGTTGGCATGGTGCTGTTCGATGATTTTGACGATGGCCGAGCCGGAGATCGCGCCGGCGGCCCCGGCCTGCAGCGCGGCCTTCACCTGCTCGGGCTCGGAGATGCCGAAGCCCTGCAGCGGCGGCGCGGCGTGATACTCGCGCAGCTTGTTCACCAGGTGATGCAGCGGCAGCTGCGCCCGGCTTTCGGTGCCGGTGACGCCGGCGCGCGACAGCAGGTAGGTATAGCCGCGGCCGTGCGAAGCGATTTCTCGCAGCAGATCGTCATCGGCGTTCGGCGGGCAGATGAAGATTGGTGCGATACCGTGACGAGCGGCGGCGGCGCGGAACGGCGCAGACTCTTCAAACGGCACGTCGGCGACCAGCACCGAATCCACGCCCACTTCGGCGCAGCGTTGGTAAAACCCATCGATGCCTTTATGGAACACCAGATTAGCGTACATCAGCAGGCCGATGGGAATGGTCGGGTGCTTCTGGCGGATGGCCGCCAGCATCTCGAAGCACTGGGTCGGCGTAACGCCGGCGGCGAAAGCGCGCAGCGTCGCGCTCTGGATGGTTGGGCCATCCGCCAGCGGATCGGAGAAGGGGATGCCCAGCTCCAGCGCGTCCGCGCCGGCTTCGATCAGGGTGTCGATAATCTGCAGCGACAGCGTCGGATTAGGATCGCCCAGCGTCACGAACGGGACGAAGGCGCCTTCCTTGTTGCTTTCCAGGCGTTTGAACAGTTGCTGATAACGTTCCATCAGATTTCTCCCCGTGCTTTCAAAATGTCGTGAACGGTAAATATGTCTTTGTCGCCGCGGCCGGACAGGTTGACCACCAGGATCTGTTCTTTCTGCGGCGTTTCACGGATCATTTTCAGCGCGTGCGCCAGAGCGTGCGAGGATTCCAGCGCCGGGATGATGCCTTCATGGCGCGACAGCGCCTTGAACGCCTCCAGCGCTTCGTCGTCGGTGATCGACACGTATTCGGCTCGGCCGATGCTGTTCAGGAAGGCGTGCTGCGGCCCGACGGACGGGAAGTCCAACCCGGCGGAGATTGAATAGGATTCTTCAATCTGGCCTTCGGCGGTCTGCATCATCGGCGCTTTCATACCGAAGTAGATGCCGACGTGGCCATGCTTGAGCGGCGCGCCGTGCTGGCCGGTCTCGATGCCCAGGCCGGCGGGTTCCACGCCGATAAGCCCAACGTCGGCATCATCGATAAAGTCGGCGAACATGCCGATGGCGTTGGAGCCGCCGCCGACGCAGGCGATGACTGCATCCGGCAGGCGGCCTTCGCGCTCCAGCACCTGCGCTTTGGTTTCTTCGCCGATCATGCGCTGGAATTCACGCACGATGGTGGGGTACGGGTGCGGGCCGGCGGCGGTGCCGAGCATATAGTGGGCGGTTTCATAGCTGCCGGACCAGTCGCGCAGCGCTTCGTTGCAGGCGTCTTTCAGCGTAGCGGAGCCGCTGTGCACCGGGATCACTTCCGCGCCCATCAGCCGCATGCGGAAGACGTTCGGCGACTGGCGTTCAACGTCTTTGGCGCCCATATAGATGCGGCATTTCAGGCCGAGCAGCGCGCAGGCCAGCGCCGACGCGACGCCGTGTTGGCCAGCGCCGGTTTCCGCGATGATCTCGGTTTTGCCCATGCGCTTGGCCAGCAAGGCCTGACCCAGCACCTGGTTGGTCTTGTGTGCGCCGCCGTGCAGCAGGTCTTCACGCTTCAGATAAAGCTTGGTGTTGCTGCCGGCGGTGAGGTTTTTGCACAGCGTCAGCGCTGTCGGGCGGCCCGCGTAGTTCTTCAACAGATCGATAAATTCCGCCTGAAACGCCGGATCGCGCTGGGCGCTGACAAAGGCTTCTTCCAGTTGTTTCAGGGCCGGCATCAGAATTTGCGGCACGTATTGGCCACCAAATTCGCCGAAGTAGGGGTTAAGCAGCGTCATGAGAGTTCCCGTTATTATCCGTTATTAATATAGAGCCGTATTCAGTAGGCGCGCAGGGTCTGGAAGACCGAGGCCAGGCGCGCGGGATCTTTGATGCCCGGTTCGCTTTCCACGCCGGAGTTGAAGTCCAGCCCGGCGCAGCCGAGCTTGGCCGCTTCGACGCAGTTGTCGGCGCGCAGGCCGCCCGCCAGCATCACGTTAGTCAGATCTTCGCCTTGCAATACCGACCAGTCGAAGCGTTGGCCGGTGCCGCCGGCGCCGTTGTCGAGCAGGTAGCGATCGACATGCTGCAGATCGCGCGCCGGCACCCGATCTTTCACGCTCAGCGCTTTCCAGATGCGGCAATCGGCCGGCAAACGGGCGCGCAGGGCGCTGATATAGGCCTGGTCTTCCGCGCCGTGCAGTTGCACCGCATGCAGCCCGAGGCGCTCAACGGTCAACGCCACGGTATCGAGCTGGGCGTCGCAGAACACGCCGACATACTTCAGCGGCGCGCCGGAGATCACTTCGCGGGCGCGGGTGATGTCCACATAGCGCGGCGAACGGCCAACGAAAATCAGCCCGCCGTAGATGGCGCCGGCCTGATAGGCGGCGGCGGCGTCCTGCGGACGGGTCAGGCCGCACACTTTGTTGTCGCCCAGGATCACGCGGCGCACGGCGGCGCGCAGATCGGGTTCCGACATCAGCGCGCTGCCGATCAGGAAGCCGTTGGCGTAATGGCTCAGTTCGCGGATCTGCCCATAGCTGTTGATGCCTGACTCGCTGATCACCGTCACGCCATGCGGCACGCGCGGCGCCAGCTGGCGGGTGCGGTTCAGATCGATGCTCAGATCGCGCAGATCGCGGTTGTTGATGCCGACCACGCGCGCTTCCAGCGCGATCGCGCGCTGCAGTTCTTCTTCACTGATCACTTCGGTCAGCACGCCCATATTCAGGCTGTGGGCTACCGCCGCCAACTGGCGATACTGGTCGTCGGTCAACACCGACAGCATCAGCAGGACGGCATCGGCCTGATAGTAGCGCGCCAGGTAAATCTGATACGGATCGATGATAAAGTCTTTGCACAACACCGGTTGGCTGACGGTTTTACTGACCAGCGGCAGGAAATCGAAGCTGCCCTGGAAGTATTTCTCGTCGGTCAGCACCGAGATCGCCGAGGCGAAATCTTTATACACCGTGGCGATCTCTACCGGATCAAAGTTCTCGCGAATCAGCCCTTTGGAAGGCGAAGCCTTCTTGCATTCGAGAATGAAAGCCGTCCGGGTGCCCTGCAGCGCGTGATAGAAACTGCGTTCACTCGGCACGATGTCGTTCTGAAAGCCGGCCAGGGGCTGTTGCTGTTGTCGCGCCGCGATCCATTGCGCTTTGTCGCGGACAATCTTGTGTAGCACGGTTTCCTGCATCATTTATCCTCTTGCCGCCAGTGCGATGACACGCTCATAAGCCTGCCCGCTGTTGATCATATCCAGTGCCTGCCGCGCATTTTGGCGCAGGTCTTCATGTCCGAATAACTTCAGAAGCAACGCGACGTTGGCCGCGACCGCCGCGGCGTGCGCCGGCTCGCCTTTACCTTGTAACAGCCGCGCCAAAATGTCACGGTTTTCTTCCGGCGTGCCGCCCAGCAAGGCTTCCAGCGGATAGGTTTCTAATCCGAAGGACTGCGGCGTGAGCTGGTAGCTGCTGATTTCGCCGTTGTTCAATTCCGCCACGTGCGTCGGGGCGTGGATCGCCACCTCGTCCATGCCGCCGCCGTGAACCACCGCCGCACGCTGATAACCCAGCACGCGCAGGGTTTCGGCGATCGGCAGCACCAGTTCCGGGCTGTAAACGCCGATCAGCGCCAGCGGCGGGCGCGCCGGGTTGATCAGCGGGCCCAGCACGTTGAACAGCGTGCGGGTTTTCAGCTGCTGGCGCACCGGCATGGCGTGACGAAAACCGGTGTGGTACTGCGGCGCGAACAGGAAGCACACGCCGAGATCGTCCAGCGCCTTGCGCGCTTCTTCCGCCGGCAGATCCAGGCGGATGCCGAACGCCGCCAGCAGATCCGAAGAGCCGGAACGGCTGGAGACGCTGCGGTTGCCGTGTTTGGCGATCTTCGCGCCGCACGCCGCCGCCACGAAGGCGCTGGCGGTGGAAATATTGATGCTGTTGGTGCCGTCGCCGCCGGTGCCGACGATATCGGCGAACAGATAGTCAGGGCGCGGGAACGGCTGAGCGTCGTCAAGCAGTGCTTTGGCGGCGCCGGCGATCTCTTCCGGGCGCTCGCCGCGGACTTTCATGCTGATCAACGCCGCCGCCAGTTGGCTCGGCTCCAGCTCGCCGCGCACGATGGCGCTGAACAGCTGTTGGCTTTCCTGCTGGCTCATCGACTCGGCGCGGTACAGTTTCTCAAGAATAGGTTGCATCGTCGTGTTCCTTATATTACTTCGCCAGCGCCCAGGCCAGGGTCTGCTCAAGCAGGCGCGCGCCGTGGGTGGTCAGAATCGATTCCGGGTGGAACTGGAAGCCGCACACGCGGCGGCGGTCGTCGCGCACCGCCATCACCATTTCGCCGAAACGGGCGTTGACGGTGAGATCGGCCGGGATATTGCTGCCGACCAGCGAATGGTAGCGCGCCACCGGCAGCGGATTGGCCATGCCGGCGAACATGCCTTCGCCATCGTGAGCGATCGCCGAGGCTTTGCCGTGCAGGATCTCGCCCGCCTGGCCGACCTGGCCGCCATAGGCTTCGACGATCGCCTGGTGGCCGAGGCAGATGCCGATGATCGGCAGTTGGCCGCGCAGGCGTTGCAGCAGTTCCGGCATACAGCCCGCTTCGGAAGGGGCGCCAGGGCCGGGCGACAGCATCAGCACCGGCTGTTCCATCTGTTGCAGACGCTCGATGATCACCTCGGCGGCGATCTGATTACGGTAAATCACCACCTGGTGGCCGCTGGCGCGCAGCTGATCGACCAGGTTGTAGGTAAAGGAATCGACGTTGTCGAGCAGCAGGATATCGGCCATCAGAACACCTCCTTGGCATGGTGCGCAGTGGCGATGGCGCGCAGCACGGCACGGGCTTTATTACGGGTTTCGTCGGCTTCCGCCTGCGGGATGGAATCCAGCACCACGCCGGCGCCGGCCTGCACGGTGGCGATGCCGTCTTCAACGTAGGCGGAGCGAATGACGATGCAGGTATCCAGATCGCCGGTGGCGGTGAAGTAGCCCACCGCGCCGCCGTAGCTGCCGCGGCGCGTGCCTTCGGAGGCGGCGATCAGCTGCATCGCCCGCACTTTCGGCGCGCCGCTGAGGGTGCCCATGTTCATGCAGGCCTGGTAGGCGTGCAGCACGTCGAGATCGGCGCGCAGGGTGCCCACCACGCGGGAAACCAGATGCATGACGAACGAATAGCGGTCTACTTTGGTCAGGTCGGCCACGTAGCGGCTGCCGGCCTGGCAGATGCGCGCCAGATCGTTGCGCGCCAGATCGACCAACATCAGGTGCTCGGCCAGCTCTTTGTGGTCGGTGCGCATTTCCAGCTCGATGCGGCTGTCGAGATCCAAATCCAGCGACCCATCGGCACGGCGGCCGCGCGGGCGGGTGCCGGCGATCGGGTAGATTTCGATTTGGCGATTGCCCGCATCGTATTTCAGCGCGCTCTCCGGCGAAGCGCCGAACAGGGTGAAGTCATCATCCTGCATGAAGAACATGTACGGGCTGGGGTTGTTGTCTTTTAAGGTTTGGTAGGCCGCCAGCGGCGCCGGGCATGGCAGGGAAAAACGGCGCGACGGCACCACCTGGAAAATCTCGCCGTGGCGGATCGCTTCCTGCAGCTCGCTGACTACCGCGCCGTACTCTTCGTCGCTCTGGTTACAGCTCAGCTGCATGTTCTCCAGCTTTTGGTGCGGGATCGGCTGCGGGGGTTGTTGCAACTCGGCCTGCAGCTGTTCCAGACGCTGCTGCAGGCGCTGTGTCTCGCTCGTTTGTTCGCTGAAGACGCTGGCCTGCAGGCGGGCCGAGCCGCGCTGGTGATCCAGCACCAGCAGAGTTTCCGCCAGATAGAAGCAGAAGTCCGGGCAGCGTTGATCCTGGCGCAGCGCCGGCAGGTTTTCAAAACCGGCGACCAAATCATAGGCGAACAGGCCGCCCAGCATCACGGCTTCGCGCTCGTCCGCCGGAGAGTCGACCAGCGTCAGCAGCGTGCGCAGCGCGTCGAACACCGACAGTGAACGCAGGCGGGCGTCTTCGTCCTGCACCGCGTCGATCGCCGGGAAGGTCAGTTCGCGGCCGTTGGGGCGTGCCTGATTGCGCACTTGGGACGGCAGCGCTTCGTCCAGCAGCGGCAGCAGCGCCGCGCCGTTGGCGGTCAGCGCCTGCACGCTGACGGTGTGGCCCAGTGCGGTAATGCGCAGCGCGCTGTCGATGACCAGCAGGCTCTGCAGATTCTGTTTGCTGTTGATTTCCGCCGACTCCAGCAGCAGGGTGGCCGGACGGGCGCCGCACAGCTGGTGGAAAAGGGTGGTGGGATCGCCCCGGTAGCTGGCTTGCGCCTTCAGCAATGTCAGTTGTGGTTTGGTGTTCATCATCGGTGGTTCCAGTGAATTCTGTCCATAAAAAAGCCCGCATCAGGTGCGGGCTCAGGAAATCTGCATTGTCAGATGACAGCTATGCGCGATTACACCGCCCGCAAGAGGGAGGTACGCCACCAACCGTGAAGAGAAATGTATGTGTTCATTTGCAGACTCTCTTTGTTAACTCTCATCCGACACGGCCGTTGCCGTGAACTTGTGTACTAGTTAACTGGTTCGTGAAAGCAAAGTCAACCCTCTTTTTGCACAATGTTTTAGCGGTCAGCGTGAATTCTATTCATCGTCTGCCTGGCGCAGAATAGATTTCCGTCCGGCCGCCGATCGCGGGTATGATAGAAAACCAAGCCATTGCCGGATAGCCGTTTTGACAGACAGTAACCCCCCATCCATCGCTTTTACTCTGTACGACCTCCACAGCCACACGACCGCCTCCGACGGCTACCTGACGCCGACGCAGCTGGTGCTGCGGGCGGTAGAGATGCGCGTGGGCGTGCTGGCGATCACCGATCACGACACCACCGCAGGCTTGGCTGAGGCCGCCGCCGCCATTGCGGAGCAGGCGTTGCCGCTGCGGCTGGTCAACGGGGTGGAAATCTCGACGCTGTGGGAAAATCATGAAATTCATATCGTTGGGTTGGGCATGGACGTCGCGCACCCGGCGCTGGTGGCGCTATTGGCGGAACAAACCGAACGTCGCAACCGGCGGGCGCAGGAGATCGGCGCGCGTCTGGGTAAAGCGCGCATTCCCGACGCCTATGCCGGCGCCCAGCGGTTAGCGGGGGCCGGTGCGGTGACCCGCGGCCATTTCGCCCGTTACCTGGTGGAGATTGGCGTGGCGGACAACATGGCGCAGGTGTTCAAGAAATATCTGGCCAAAGGCAAAACCGGCTACGTGCCGCCGCAGTGGTGTACAATAGAACAAGCCATTGATGCGATTCATCAATCGGGCGGCCAGGCGGTGATAGCGCATCCCGGCCGTTACGATCTGACCGCGAAGTGGTTGAAACGTTTGCTGGCGCATTTCGCCGAACACGGCGGCGACGCCATGGAAGTGGCGCAGTGTCAGCAGGCGCCGCATGAGCGCTCGCAGTTGGCGAAATACGCCCAGGACTACCGCCTGTTGGCCTCGCAAGGATCTGATTTTCATCAGCCTTGTTCGTGGATCGAACTGGGCCGCAAACTGTGGCTGCCGGGCGGGGTCGAGCCGGTGTGGCGCGATTGGCCGCAGCCTGGCGAGGCGGTCTGATTTTTCGCGCGTGGCAACGCGCGCGGGCATCATTTTAGGAGCAAGTCATGAGTCAGCTTTTTTATATTCACCCGGACAACCCACAGCCGCGTTTGATTAACCAGGCGGTTGAGGTGCTGCGCAAGGGCGGGGTGATCGTTTATCCCACCGATTCCGGCTACGCGCTGGGTTGCATGTTGGAGGAAAAGGCGGCGATGGAACGCATTTGCCGCATCCGTCAGTTGGACGACAACCACAATTTCACCCTGATGTGCCGCGATCTGTCCGAGTTGTCGACTTATGCGCACGTCGATAATACGGCGTTCCGCCTGATTAAAAACAATACGCCGGGCAACTACACCTTCATTCTGAAAGCGACCAAAGAAGTGCCGCGCCGCCTGATGAATGAAAAGCGCAAAACCATCGGCCTGCGCGTGCCATCGAACCCGATCGCATTGGCGCTGCTGGAGGCGCTGAACGAACCGATGATGTCCACCACCCTGATGCTGCCGGGCAATGATTTTGCCGAGTCCGATCCGGAAGAGATCAACGATCATTTGGGTAAGGTGGTCGATCTGGTGATCCACGGCGGCTTCCTCGGCCAACAGCCGACCACGGTGATCGATCTGACCGAATCCTCGCCGGAAGTGGTGCGTGAGGGGGCGGGCGACGCGGCGCCTTTCCGTTGATGTCAATTGTTGCCACCTTGCCCATTGTCTGAAAATCGGCTGAAGCGACGCTATTTCGCGTGAAAGCCGCTATTCTTGAAGACTTCAGAATTGATAATGGGCAGGATGCGCAGCAATGATTAAACAGGTTTCTTTTTTAGCGGCCTTATTATTTTCCTCAATGGCAAGTGCGGGGTTTTATTCGGGCAGTGGTCTGCTGGCGGAATCCAGCGGTTACGTAAAAAATAAAAGCGGTGAAGCCACCGTGGCCGAAGCGCTGAATGGCGGCATGTTCATGGGATACGTCGCCGGCGTATTCGATACTTATTCCATGCAGGGCAATCGCAATATCTGCCCGGAAGCCGGGATGAGCATCGGCGTAGCCGCCGACGCGGTGATGCAGTATTTGAACGAGCATCCTGAGCAACTGCATTATTCCGCACCGTCGGTGATCATGCTGGCGTTAAGTGCCGCCTATCCCTGCGTGCGTCATTAAGTTCCCATTCCAATTAGTGCGCATTTTTTCATAAGGTGCGCCCAGGGGGCTTTCCGCACGAACTTCAATAGATCAATACCTGCTGCGCTGTCACCTTATCCCCGTCGGTATTCCCCGAACGGGTCGGGGAGAGACGCGCAGGAGGTAATATGACCGCATTTCACAGTGCCAACATGATACTCGACTATCAGGATGTCGGCTCAGGGCCGCTCACGTTGGTGTTGCTGCCCGGCTGGTGCGAACCGAAAACCGTGTTTGAGCCGTTCATCGCTCTGGCGGCCGAACGCTATCGGGTGATCAGCATCGACTGGCGCGGCCATGGCCTGTCGTCAAAAGCCACGGAGATGTCGCTGACGGCGGACGACTTGCTGGAGGATGTGCGCCAACTTCTGACGGCGCTGCGTTTGGATAACGCGGTCACTCTGTCGGTGGCGCACGCCAGCTGGCTGGCGGTAGCGTTGGCCGAAGCGTTGCCGCAACGGGTACGGGGCATGGTGTTTCTCGACTGGATCATGACGCAGCCGGAGCCGGCGTTCTTTACGGCGGTGAGCCGCATGCAGCAACCGCAGCAGTGGCTGGCGGCACGCGACGCCTTGTTCGACTTTTGGCAGGGCGGTATCCGCCACGATCGGGTCAAACGCCATCTGGAGGTCGAGATGGCGCAGGAGGATTACCGGCTTTGGCGTGCCGCCGGGGTGGCCATCGAACATGCCTACCGGCAATTCGGCTCGCCGCTGCAACGCCTGGCGGGCATGAGCGCGCCGCCGCCGTGCCGGCACATCTACTCGTTGGATCGCCGCGACGACTACCTGCGGCAACAGCAGGCATTTGCCGCCGAGCAGCCGTTTTTCTCCGTGGTGCGTCTAGGGGAGGCCCGCACTCACCTCGGTATTCTGGAACGGCCTGACGCGGTGCTGTGGGCAGTGGAGGATTTTTTGGCGCCGTGAACGCCGCCTGTGGGGGCCACCGCCGATAAAGTGGGTTTCAACACCTTAGAAAGCCTGTATAATACGCGGTTCGATCCTGATAAACGTATTATTACCGTGGTGGCGATTGGCCGCGGCGGTATCCCCCGACGCCTGTGAAGGCGACATTAGAGGTTGCTCAATGAGCGAAAAGTTACAGAAAGTTTTAGCGCGCGCCGGGCATGGCTCGCGTCGTGAAATCGAAACCATGATTGAAGCCGGGCGCGTCAGCGTCGACGGCAAGGTCGCCAAGCTGGGCGATCGCGTTGAAGTGACCCCGGCGATGAAAATTCGTCTGGACGGTCATGTCCTGTCGATCAAAGAGTCCGAAGAGGTGGTTTGCCGGGTGCTGGCCTACTACAAACCGGAAGGCGAGCTGTGTACCCGCAGCGATCCTGAAGGCCGCCCGACGGTGTTCGATCGCCTGCCGAAGCTGCGCGGTTCGCGCTGGGTGGCGGTAGGGCGCCTGGACGTCAACACCTCTGGTCTGCTGCTGTTCACTACCGATGGTGAACTGGCCAACCGTCTGATGCACCCGAGCCGTGAAGTGGAGCGCGAATACGCGGTGCGCGTGTTCGGCCAGGTCGACGATGCGAAAGTGAAGCAGCTGAGCAAAGGCGTGCAATTGGAAGACGGCCCGGCCGCCTTCCGCACCATCAGCTTCCAGGGCGGTGAAGGCCTCAATCAGTGGTACAACGTGACCCTGACCGAAGGCCGCAACCGTGAAGTGCGTCGCCTGTGGGAAGCGGTGGGCGTGCAGGTGAGCCGCCTGATCCGCGTGCGTTACGGCGACATCGATCTGCCGAAAGGCCTGCCGCGCGGCGGCTGGGCCGAACTGGATCTGCCGGCGATCAACTACCTGCGCGAGCTGGTGGAGTTGAAACCGGAAACGGTCAGCAAAATGCCGGTGGAGCGTGAGCGCCGCCGCGTGAAGGCCAACCAGATCCGCCGGGCGGTCAAGCGCCACTCGCAGGTGGCCGGCAGCGGCCGCCGCAGTGCGCCAGGCAGCAAACCAGGCAAGCCAAGCAAACGCAGCTAATCCCGCCGTTCTGGCCCCGTTCGGGGCCAGAACGTTTTGTTACCAATCGATCCCTTGTTGCGCCTTCACGCCCGCGTCGAACGCGTGTTTCACCGGCCGCATCTCCGTGACCGTATCCGCCAGTTCCAACAGATCGCGATGGCAGCCGCGCCCGGTCAGGATCACCGTTTGATGCGCAGGGCGTTGCAGGAGCGCTTCCTTCAGCTCTTCCAGTTCCAGATAGCCGTAGGTCAGCATATAGGTCACTTCGTCCAGCAGCACCAGATCCAGGCTGCTGTCGGCCAGCATGCGTTTGCCGTGCTGCCACACCGCCTGGCAGGCGGCGGTGTCGCCGGCCTTGTTCTGCGTTTCCCAGGTAAAACCGGTGGCCATCACCTGAAATTCAACGCCGTGTTGCTGCAGCAGATTCTTTTCGCCATTGGGCCATTCGCCCTTGATGAACTGGATCACCCCGGCGCGCATGCCGTGGCCGACCGCGCGGGTGACGGTGCCGAAGGCGGCGGTGGTTTTGCCTTTGCCGTTGCCGGTAAACACCAGCAGCAGGCCGCGGGTGTCCTGCGCCGCGGCGATGCGCGCATCGACCTGTTCTTTCAGGCGCTGCTGGCGCTGTTGATGACGATCTTCCGCCATGAAACGCTCCTGATTATTCGGCTGCGCCGGGTTTGCGGTTCGGCTGCGCGTCGAAGCTCATGCCGGTCTTGCGGCGGCTGTCTTCGCCCATCAAATACAGATACAGCGGCATGATATCGGCCGGGGTTTTCAGCTTGTTCTTGTCTTCGTGCGGGAAGGCAGATGCGCGCATTTTGGTGCGAGTGCCGCCCGGATTGATGCAGTTCACCCGCAGATTGCGGTTTTTGTACTCGTCGGCCAACACCTGCATCATGCCCTCGGTGGCGAACTTCGACACCGCATAGGCACCCCAGTCTGCGCGGCCGGTACGCCCGACGCTGGAGCTGGTGAACACCAGTGAACCGGCGTGGGATTTCAGCAGCAGCGGCAGCAGAGCCTGAGTCAGCATAAAGGTGGCGTTGACGTTAACCTGCATCACTTCTTGCCACATGGTCATCGACAGGTCGGCCATCGGCGCGATGTCGCCGAGCAGGCCGGCGTTGTGCAGCACGCCGTCAAGGCGGGGGATCTGGCGCGCCAGATCGTCGGCTATCTGCCGGCATTGCTCCTGAGTGGCGTGCAGCAAGTCCAGCGTCACCACCAGGGCCGGGGCACCGCCCTGGGCTGCGATCTCTTGTTGTACCGCCAGCAGTTTGCTCTCGGTGCGCCCCAGCAGCACCAACTGGGCGCCGAAGCGCGCGTAGGTCAGCGCCGCTTCACGGCCGATGCCGTCGCCGGCGCCGGTGACCAAAATGATTCGTTGTTCGAGCAGATCTTGTTTGGGTTGGTAATGCACGATAAATCCTCGCCTGGGTGGCTGTTCTCCCGCAGATATCGGGGAGCAAGGGTGAAACGCGCGGCCGGGGCGGGAGCGAAGGCTCGACCGTCTGCGGGCCGCGCAGCGAATCTGTCTCATCATATTGATGAATAATGGGTGTTATATGCCTTAATCCGCGGGCATTTTCAATGCGTAGCAGGCTGAAATGGCATTCTTTTGTAACAAAAGCGCGGCGGTGGCGGCTTGGTTCGGCCGTAAATCGTCCCCATAGTGATGCTCTGTGCGCAATGAATTTTCATTTAGCCGCGACAGCAGCCGCTGCGGTTGGCTAAAATGGAAATAAGCATACTAACAACCTGTAAATAAAGGCGGAATCTGTGGAGTTTATATCTGTTTATGGCCTGTTTCTGGCCAAGGTCGCCACGGTGGTGCTCGCCATCGCCGCGTTGGCCATCCTGGCGGTCAGTTTGGGGCAACGCAAGAGCCGCCAGAAAGGGGAGCTGCAGCTGACCGATCTCGGCGAACAGTATCGCGAGATGCAGCGCGATATGCGCCTGGCGCGCATGGATGCCGCCGAGCAGAAGGTTTGGCTGAAACAGTTCAAAAAGCAGACTAAATCTGATGACAAATTGAAGAAACAGCGCGCCAAGTCCGGCGCGGTGGAAGTGGCCAAGCCGTGCCTGTATGTGCTGGACTTCAAGGGCAGCATGGACGCGCACGAGGTCACCTCGCTGCGCGAAGAGATCTCGGCGGTGCTGGCGGTGGCGTCGGCGCAGGATGAAGTTCTGTTGCGCCTGGAAAGCCCTGGCGGGGTGGTGCACGGCTACGGCCTGGCGGCTTCGCAGTTGGAGCGCCTGCGCAAAGGCGGCATTCGTCTGACGGTCGCGGTGGATAAAGTGGCGGCCAGCGGCGGCTACATGATGGCTTGCGTTGCGGATCGCATCGTGGCGGCGCCGTTCGCCATCATCGGTTCCATCGGCGTGGTGGCGCAGATCCCGAACTTCCACCGCCTGTTGAAAAAGAACGATATCGACGTGGAGTTGCACACCGCCGGGCAATTTAAACGCACGCTGACGCTGTTTGGCGAAAACACCGAACAAGGGCGCGAGAAGTTCCGAGAAGATCTGAACGAAACGCACGAGCTGTTCAAGCGCTTTGTGCATGAGCAGCGCCCGTCGCTCGACATCGACAGCGTCGCTACCGGTGAGCACTGGTTCGGTTCACAGGCGAAAGAGAAGGGCCTGATCGACGCCATCGGCACCAGCGATGATTTGCTGATCGCCGAGCTGGATAACCACGAAGTGATCGCCGTGCGCTATACGCGCCGCAAACGCCTGATGGATCGCTTCACCGGCAGCGCGGCGGAAAGCGTCGATCGTTTGCTGCTGCGCTGGTGGCAGCGTGGGGAAAAGCCGTTGTTGTAACGGCAACGAGAGCGGGAATCAACGGGGGCCAGGCGCCCCCGTTTTCTTGTCTTAATCGACCAGGTGGTATTTTTCCGAAAGCAGGTGAGCCAAATGTTTAAACATATTAAATACCGCGGTGGTTTTGGCGGTGGGCAATCCATCGGCATCCAAAAAGTATTCTCCGCGAAAAACTAAAACGCCGCTTTTTTGTTCAACGTCGGTGGCGATCATGCCGTGCAGATAATCTTCGTGTTGGCGGATGAGGTTATTTGCTTCCGCCAGCAGGGCCTCGCGGCCGATAGGTGCAGTATTCGTGCGCATTTATTAGACTCCAAACTAAAAACTCTGCGCATATTCTAACGCCGGTTCGCTTTTATCCGCAAACCGACTAAGGTTTATTTGCCGTCTGGATGGCCATGGGCGGCCGCCGGTTGGCGAAATCGGACTTTCCATGCTAATTAGGTTGCGTGACGCTTTTTATCAGGTACAGTGTGGGATTTTGCGGCGTCGGGTGGAAGGTTTTGTTTACGCCATGAATAAAACTCACACAGCCATACTTCTGGGGCATGGGTGAATAGCAGGCAGGATCAACAACTTGCGTTCAGGTTGAGCAGTTGGGCAACCAAAAGAAAAAAATCTGTTGATCTCTTGCCAGACTGCCGCAATATAAAAAAAGAGACACGAATTGCCGCGGCACGGCGAGATAAAAGACTTCTTTTTAGAAGAAATAAATTAGGTAAAGGTAAATATGGGTAAAGCTCTCGTAATAGTTGAGTCCCCGGCAAAAGCCAAAACTATTAATAAATATTTAGGAAGTGACTACGTGGTGAAGTCCAGCGTCGGTCACATCCGTGATTTGCCGACCAGTGGCTCAGCCAGCAAAAAGAGCGCTGACTCAACCGAAGACAAAGCCAAGAAAAAAGTTAAAAAAGATGAGAAGGCGGCGCTGGTAAATCGCATGGGCGTCGACCCTTACCACGGCTGGAAAGCGCATTATGAAATCCTGCCGGGTAAAGAAAAAGTGGTCGCCGAGTTAAAATCGTTGGCGGAAAACGCCGACCACATTTATCTCGCAACCGACCTTGACCGCGAAGGGGAAGCCATCGCCTGGCACCTGCGGGAAGTGATCGGTGGCGATGACAAACGCTTTAGCCGCGTGGTGTTTAACGAAATCACCAAAAACGCGATCCAACAGGCGTTCAAACAGCCGGGCGAGCTGAACATTGATCGCGTCAACGCGCAGCAGGCGCGCCGGTTTATGGACCGCGTGGTGGGCTATATGGTCTCGCCGCTGCTGTGGAAGAAAATCGCCCGCGGCCTGTCCGCCGGCCGTGTGCAGTCGGTGGCGGTGCGTCTGGTGGTTGAGCGCGAACGCGACATCAAGGCGTTCGTGCCGGAAGAGTACTGGGAACTGCATGCCGATCTGCTGGCGAAGGGTGAAACCGCGCTGCAGATGGAAGTGACCCATGCGCACGATAAACCGTTCAAGCCGGTCAACCGCGAGCAGACGCACGCCGCGGTCAAGTTGCTGGAAAAAGCCCGCTACACGGTGCTGGATCGCGAAGACAAACCGACCAGCAGCAAGCCGGGCGCGCCTTTCATTACCTCCACGCTGCAACAGGCCGCCAGTACACGCCTGAGCTTCGGCGTGAAGAAAACCATGATGATGGCGCAACGGCTGTATGAAGCCGGCCACATCACCTATATGCGTACCGATTCCACCAACCTGAGCCAGGATGCGCTCAACATGGTGCGTGGCTACATCGGCGACAACTTCGGCGATAAATACCTGCCGAAGGCGCCGAATCAGTACAGCAGCAAAGAGAATTCGCAGGAAGCGCACGAAGCGATCCGTCCTTCGGACGTGAACGTGCTCGCCGAGCAGCTCAAAGACATGGAAGCGGACGCGCAGAAGCTGTATCAGCTGATCTGGCGCCAGTTCGTCGCCTGCCAGATGACGCCGGCGCAATACGATTCCACCACGCTGACGGTGAAAGCCGGCGATTATCAGCTGCGCGCCAAGGGCCGTACGCTGCGCTTTGACGGTTGGACCAAGGTGATGCCGGCGCTGCGCAAGGGCGATGAAGATCGCACCCTGCCATACGTCGAAATCGGCAGCGAGCTGGATCTGCAGAAACTGATCCCGAGCCAGCACTTCACCAAGCCGCCGGCGCGCTACAGCGAAGCCTCGCTGGTGAAAGAGCTGGAAAAACGCGGCATCGGCCGCCCGTCCACCTACGCCTCCATCATCTCGACCATTCAGGATCGCGGTTACGTGCGGGTGGAAAGCCGACGCTTCTATGCCGAGAAAATGGGCGAGATCGTCACCGATCGTCTGGAAGAAAATTTCCGCGAGCTGATGAACTATGACTTCACCGCACGCATGGAAGACGGCCTCGATGAGGTCGCCAACAACCAGGCCGAGTGGAAAGCGGTGCTGGACGAGTTCTTTGTCGATTTCAGCGAGCAGCTGGAAACGGCGGAGAAGGATCCGGAAGAAGGCGGCATGCGGCCTAACCAGATGGTGATGACCAGCATCGATTGCCCGACCTGCGGCCGCAAGATGGGCATCCGTACCGCCAGCACCGGCGTGTTCCTCGGCTGTTCCGGCTACGCGCTGCCGCCGAAGGAACGTTGCAAAACCACCATCAACCTGGTGCCGGAAGCGGAAGTGCTCAACATCCTCGAAGGCGACGACGCGGAAACCAACGCGCTGCGCGCCCGCCGCCGCTGCCAGAAATGCGGTACGGCGATGGACAGCTATCTGATCGACAACCAGCGCAAGCTGCACGTCTGTGGTAACAACCCGGCGTGTGACGGCTATGAGATCGAAGAGGGCGAGTTCCGTCTGAAAGGCTATGACGGCCCGGTGGTGGAGTGCGACAAGTGCGGCTCGGAAATGCACCTGAAAATGGGGCGTTTCGGCAAGTACATGGGCTGCACCAACGAGAACTGCAAAAACACCCGCAAGATCCTGCGTAACGGCGATGTGGCGCCGCCGAAGGAAGATCCGGTGCCGTTGCCGGAGCTGCCGTGCGAGAAGTCCGACGCCTATTTCGTGCTGCGTGACGGCGCTGCCGGCGTGTTCCTGGCGGCCAACACCTTCCCTAAATCGCGCGAGACCCGCGCGCCGCTGGTGGAAGAGCTGGCTCGCTTCAAGGATCGTCTGCCGGAGAAACTGCGCTATCTGGCCGATGCGCCGGTGGCGGATGCCGAAGGCAACAAAACGCTGGTGCGTTTCAGCCGTAAAACCAAGCAGCAGTACGTCTCCTCTGAAAAAGACGGCAAGGCGACCGGTTGGTCTGCGTTCTACGTGGACGGCAAGTGGGTCGAAGGCAAGAAGTAGGGGCGATGCCCTGCCTGCAAGATGAAAAACCAGCCCCGGCGGCTGGTTTTTTATTGGTGAAAAGGGGCAAACGGATCTATCCTTTGCTGTTTTTATCCCTCCGACATCGCCGTTTCACGTTGATACCCATGCAAAATAATCGTTATCATAGTGTGACGCGGATCTATACTTGAAGCTGCATCGTGGTATAGTGGTTATATAAAAAATTTTTTTATTATTAAAGCTTATTAACAACGGCGTTTTCTTCACCATCAGGGTAGAACACGGGGTTTATGGCTTGTGAGTTTCAGCATACCGGGGCGACACCGATATACCTGGCTGCGGGTAAGCCGCAGTGTTTAACCTAGGATGGTATAAGATATGAAATTGCAGCAGCTTCGTTACATTGTGGAAGTGGTTAACCACAACCTGAATGTCTCCTCGACGGCAGAAGGGCTCTATACTTCTCAACCCGGCATCAGCAAACAGGTGCGCATGCTCGAAGATGAGCTGGGCATCCAGATTTTCGCCCGCAGCGGCAAGCACCTGACCCAGGTCACCCCCGCCGGCCAGGAAATCATTCGCATCGCGCGTGAAGTGTTGTCCAAAGTAGACGCCATCAAAGCCGTTGCCGGTGAACACACCTACCCGGACAAAGGCTCGCTGTACGTCGCCACCACGCATACGCAGGCTCGCTACGCCTTGCCCAACGTGATCAAGGGCTTTATCGAGCGTTACCCGCGCGTCTCGCTGCACATGCATCAGGGCTCGCCGACGCAGATCGCCGAAGCGGTCTCCAAGGGCACCGCCGATTTTGCCATCGCCACCGAGGCGCTGCACCTGTACGACGATCTCATCATGTTGCCGTGCTACCACTGGAACCGTGCGGTGGTGGTGAAGCCCGATCATCCTTTGGCGGGCAAAAGCAGCATCAGCATTGAAGAGCTGGCGGCTTACCCCATCGTCACTTACACCTTCGGCTTTACCGGCCGCTCGGAGCTGGACACCGCCTTCAACCGCGCCGGCCTGACGCCGCGCATCGTCTTCACCGCCACTGACGCTGACGTCATCAAAACCTATGTGCGTCTGGGATTGGGGGTGGGGGTGATCGCCAGCATGGCGGTGGATCCGGTGCAGGATCCGGATCTGGTGACGGTGGATGCGCGCGACATCTTCACCTACAGCACCACCAAAATCGGCTTCCGCCGCAGCACCTTCCTGCGCAGCTACATGTACGATTTCATTCAGCGCTTCGCGCCGCACCTGACGCGCGACGTGGTCGACAGCGCGGTGGCGCTGCGCTCCAACGAAGAGATAGAGGCGATGTTCAAGGACATCAAGCTGCCGATTAAATAGGTTCAGGTTGGCAGAGCGTCCGTCAAAACAGGAGGGGGTGTCCCTCCTGTTTTGTTTGCTGCCGCTTACGACACATCTTGGTTATTCGTCGGGGGTTGAGACTGAGGTAAAGCGTTAACGTGTTGGTTGATGCGCTTATCCAACGCTTTGGCCCGTTTGGCGGCGACGATCGTTATAACAGCCAGGTAAAGCAGATAAAGGCTTGATGCCAAAAGAGTCCATCCTATTCTCTTTTGTACTTTGACATCGGCGCGCCGTTCACTGTCATCACCGGTGGTGAGTCGATAACAGATTGATTGTACCTCACTTTCCAATAGACCCAGCTCGGCGGCGCGGTGAAAAGCATCGCGGGTGCCGCATTGCTCTCGTGTCAGTTCCCATTTTTTGTCTGATGTGAACGGAATAAACAGATCTGAGTTTTTCGCATAGTCTTTGCCCAACAGAAAACTGTGCGTGGTCTGTTTGAACTCATACCAGGCTTCATTGGTGATTGTCAGTTTCGTTGCGGCAATGGTAATGAAGTACAAAAGCACGATAGATACGGCAAGGTAGGCAAACTCCATGGCGCTTGCCAGCCTAATTTTCTGATCTTTAGGGGTAAATCTGTCCTTTATGCGCCGCAACTCATACATTGCGACGTCTTTGTTCTTCATCCAATGCAGCGTTGCCTCAATTTCCGTGAGGTTTCTTACCTTGATGCCGTAATGGTAAATAAAGCGATGCACCTCATACTGTTCACTGTCGAATGTTTTGATGCTCTCATACTGGCTGCCCTTACCGCGCAGTACTTTATCCCACAAGAATTTGAGCAGAATATACCCCGAACGCGTGCGATAGATAATAATGATAAACAAAATCAACGGTATGAGTGATGTTGCCGCTACCATTAGATTTTGGAAAGTTGGATCGATGGTGATATTCAAAATGTGCTCCATGCGCGTGCTTTATTGTCAGAATGTTCAATATCGCTGATGTATCGGGAAATGCCGATTGAAATTATTGCGCATGCTCGATGAAACCGTTTCATGCGGCGTTGGCGTTTCAGGCACGGAGCGGCGGTTAAGGTAACTTGCTGACACTCTTCACATTAACTTCTGTGATTGTTCCCGCCTATCGTTGTGATCAAATCGTGTTGTTATCAAAACGTTAACTTATCTTTGTGGTATCTTTAAACAAGACCTCACTGATTACCCTGTTTTAGTCACAATAAGAAATGGAGGAGCTATGTCGTCCGATCTTCGTGAAACAAGTCTGGATAAGCTGGTTGCGCTGAATAGCGAATATTACTACTACAGTCTGCCGCTGGCGGCGAAGCAGCTGGGTGATATCGACCGGTTGCCGAAATCAATGAAAGTGCTGTTGGAGAACCTGCTGCGCCATGTGGATGGCGATACCGTGCAGGTTGACGACCTCAAGGCCATCGTCGCCTGGTTGCAAACCGGCCATGCTGACCGTGAGATCGCCTACCGTCCGGCGCGCGTGCTGATGCAGGATTTTACCGGCGTGCCGGCGGTGGTGGATCTGGCGGCGATGCGCGAAGCGGTACGGCGGCTGGGCGGCAATGTCGACCAGGTGAACCCGCTGTCGCCGGTGGATCTGGTGATTGACCACTCGGTCACCGTCGATGAATTTGGCGACGATAATGCCTTTGAAGACAACGTGCGCATCGAAATGCAGCGCAACCACGAGCGCTACACCTTTCTGCGCTGGGGGCAGAAGGCCTTCAACCGCTTCCGCGTGGTGCCGCCGGGCACCGGCATTTGTCACCAGGTTAACCTCGAATACCTTGGCCAAACGGTGTGGCACAGCGACGAAAGCGGCCGCCGCGTGGCCTATCCGGATACGCTGGTGGGCACCGATTCCCACACCACCATGATTAACGGCCTGGGCATTCTCGGCTGGGGCGTGGGCGGCATCGAAGCGGAAGCCGCGATGCTGGGCCAGCCGGTGTCGATGCTGATCCCGGACGTGGTCGGCTTCAAGCTGACCGGCAAGCTCCGCGAGGGCATTACCGCCACCGATCTGGTGCTGACCGTCACCCAAATGCTGCGCAAACACGGCGTTGTCGGCAAGTTCGTCGAGTTTTACGGCGACGGCCTGGCCGATCTGCCGCTGGCCGATCGGGCGACCATCGCCAACATGTCGCCGGAGTTCGGCGCCACCTGCGGCTTCTTCCCGGTGGATGACGTTACGCTCGGCTATATGAAGCTCAGCGGCCGCAGCGCCGAACAAATCGCGTTGGTGGAAGCCTACGCCAAGGCGCAGGGCATGTGGCGCAATCCGGGAGATGAGCCGGTATTCACCAGCTCGCTGGCGCTGGATATGTCGACGGTGGAGGCGAGCCTCGCCGGGCCGAAACGCCCGCAGGATCGCGTGGCGCTGCCGAATGTGCCGCAGGCGTTCAAGGCTGCTACCGAGCTGGATATCGGCGGCCACAAGGCCAAGACAGACAGCAAAACCTTTACGCTGGACGGGCAGCAGCACGAACTGCGCGACGGCGCAGTGGTGATCGCGGCGATCACCTCCTGCACCAACACCTCCAACCCGAGCGTGATGATGGCGGCCGGCCTGTTGGCGAAAAACGCCGTCAAGAAAGGGCTGCGCAGCAAACCCTGGGTAAAAACCTCGCTGGCGCCGGGTTCCAAAGTGGTGACCGACTACTTCGACAGCGCCAAACTCACCGCTTATCTGGAAGAGTTGGGGTTCAACCTGGTGGGGTATGGCTGTACCACCTGCATCGGTAACTCCGGCCCGCTGCCGGATCCGATCGAGCAAGCGATCAAAGAGGGCGATCTGACCGTGGGCGCGGTGCTGTCGGGCAACCGCAACTTCGAAGGGCGCATCCACCCGCTGGTGAAAACCAACTGGCTGGCCTCGCCGCCGCTGGTGGTGGCTTATGCGCTGGCGGGCAGCATGAAGATCGATCTGACCAAAGAGCCGCTGGGCGAGGGTAACGATGGCCAGCCGGTCTACCTGAAGGACATCTGGCCGAGCAGCCGGGACATCGCTCAGGCGGTGGAAGAAGTGCGCACCGAGATGTTCCACAAGGAGTACGGCGAGGTGTTCGACGGCGATGCCAACTGGCAGGCGATCCAGGTGACCGGTTCGGCGACCTATCAGTGGCAGGAGGATTCTACCTATATCCGCCATCCGCCGTTCTTCAGCACCATGAAGGTGAAGCCGGATCCGGTGCAGGACATCAAAGATGCGCGCATTCTGGCGATTCTGGCCGACTCGGTGACCACCGACCACATCTCGCCGGCGGGTAACATCAAGCGCGACAGCCCGGCGGGGCGTTACCTGAGCGAGCATGGCGTAGCGCCGCAGGATTTCAACTCCTACGGTTCACGCCGTGGCAACCACGAAGTGATGATGCGCGGCACCTTCGCCAACATTCGCATCCGCAACGAAATGGTGCCGGGCGTGGAAGGCGGCTATACCCGCCATATTCCTTCGCAACAGCAGCTGTCTATCTACGACGCCGCCATGCAGTATCAGCAGGAGAAGGTGCCGCTGGCGGTGATCGCCGGTAAAGAGTACGGTTCCGGCTCCAGCCGCGACTGGGCGGCGAAGGGGCCGCGCCTGCTGGGCGTGCGGGTGGTGATTGCCGAATCCTTCGAGCGTATTCACCGCTCTAACCTGATCGGCATGGGGATTTTGCCGCTGGAGTTCCCGCAAGGGGTGACGCGTAAAACGCTGGGGCTGACCGGGGATGAGCAGATCAGCGTTGGCGGCCTGCAACAGCTGCAGCCGGGCCAGACGGTGCCGGTGCACATCACCTATGCCGACGGGCGCAAGGAAGTGGTCGACACCCGGTGCCGCATCGATACCGGCAATGAGCTGACTTACTACGAAAACGACGGCATCCTGCACTATGTGATCAGGAAAATGCTGTAATTAATCAATAAAAAGGGCGCCGTAAGGCGCCCTGATTGTTTCCGCGGCGGTGGCGATCACTTCTGGTCGAGCAAATGGCCCATTTTGGCGGCCTTGGTGGCCAGATAGCGTTCGTTCTTCGGGTTGCGGCCGACGATCAACGGCACGCGTTCGCTGATGTTGATACCGGCTTCGGTCAGGATCTCGACCTTTTTCGGGTTGTTGGTCAGCAAACGCACCGCGTCGACGCCCAGCAGTTTGAACATGTCGGCACACAGGGTGAAGTCGCGCTCGTCGGCGGCGAAGCCGAGCTGGTGATTGGCTTCCACGGTGTCTGCACCCTTATCCTGAAGGGCGTAGGCGCGGATCTTGTTCAACAGGCCGATATTGCGGCCCTCCTGGCGATGGTACAGCAGGATGCCGCGGCCTTCTTCCGCAATTTGCTCCAGTGCGGCTTCCAGTTGAAAACCACAGTCGCAGCGCAGGCTGAACAACGCGTCGCCGGTCAGGCATTCGGAATGCACGCGTGCGAGCACCGGCGCTTCGCCGGAAATATCACCGAATACCAGTGCCAGATGGTCATGTCCGGTCGCCAGTTCTTCGAATCCTACCATCAGGAAATCGCCCCAAGGTGTCGGCAGTTTAGCCTCTGCCACCCGTTTCAGCTGCATGTCACTCTCCACAAAAACCTACGATTCAATCATTGTCGCGCATCCTAAGTCCGGTTCAGTAAATTGACCAAGACTAAAACGTGCTACGCCGATCTCTATTTCGTTAATTATCGGCTATTTTGCCACAACTTCTTGCCGGGCGGTGCTCAGCAAACCAGCAGATGGCGTTTTCTGGCCACCTATTATTGCGATAGGTTTTGTATCTGTTTAATTTTTCGCGTGTTATCAATATTGCACTCTTGTTACACTGCAGCCTGATTCACGCAGAGGAAAACGGGAATGTATGAGATAGCAAAACGTACGGCGGGCGGCGCGTTGCTGCTGCTGTTGATGCCGCTGGTCGTATGGGCATCCGGCTGGCATTGGCAGCCCGGCGGCAATGATCGGCTGCTCAAAGCGCTGTTCTGGGTGACCGAAACCGTAACCTCGCCGTGGGGCATTCTGACCAGCGCTGTCCTTTGCGGTTGGTTTTTGTGGTGCCTGCGCTTTCGGCTGAAGGCGGCCATCGGTCTGGCGCTCCTGCTTTCCGCCGCGTTGGTGATTGGGCAGGGGGTTAAGTCGTTGATCAAGGATCGGGTGCAAGAACCGCGGCCGTTTGTGGTATGGCTCGAGCAAACCCACGGAGTGGACGGAAAATATTTCTATTCGCTGCATCGCAAAGAGCGCAGCGCGCTGGTGCGCGAGCAACTGCAAGACCAGACGCTGGTGCCGAACTGGCTGCGCAAGCACTGGCAGTTTGAAACCGGCTTCGCTTTCCCGTCGGGGCATACGATGTTCGCCGCCACCTGGGCGCTGTTGGGCGTAGGGCTGCTGTGGCCGCGCCGTCATTATAAAACCGTTGCGCTGCTGATGGTGTGGGCAACGGGGGTGATGGGCAGCCGTCTGCTGCTGGGCATGCACTGGCCGCGCGATCTGGCGATGGCTACGCTGATCAGTTGGCTGCTGGTGGTGGTCACCTGCTGGCTGGCGCAGCGCTGGTTCGGCCCGCTGACGCCGCCGCCACAAGAGCAGCAGGAAATCGCGGCGCGCAAGCCGGAATAAGCATTCTTCACGCAGGCGCCAGTCAGGCGTCTGCCACCAATACCTTAACGCCTACCTGTTCAAATGCCTGCCTGGCGGCATCGCCAATTCCGTTATCGGTAATCAAATAGTCGATATGTTGCCAGTCACAAGGCAGCGCAAACATTGAAACCTTATCGATCTTGCTGGAGTCGGCCACCACATACACCGTGTTGGCCGCATTGATCATCGCCATTTTCAGTTTGATGTCGGTTTCGCTTGGGAAACTGAGGCCGTGACGGGGCGAGATGCAGGCCGTCGCGAGGAACAGTTTCTGCGCCAGCACGTTTTCGAAGAAGCTGGCGGCCTTGTCCCCGGAAGTGGAGAGCGTGGGAAATTTGAATGAGCCCCCGGTCAGCAAAATATTCACGCCCGGCTCGCCACCCAGCTGCAGCGCAATATTGACGCCGGTGGTGATAACGGACAATTTCTTTATGTGATTCAGGTGATTGGCGATAGCCGTGGTGGTGGTGCCCGAATCAAGAATGATGGTGTCGCCCGGTTCGATAAAACCGGCGGCGAGCTTGCCGATGCGATCTTTGGCGGTCAGGTTAACCTGGCGTTCCAGCAGCATGGCGTGGGTATTTTGCTTGCCATCAACCAGGGTGGCGCCACCGTGGAAACGCTGCACATAGCCTTGTTGCTGCAGGATCCGCAGGTCGGTACGAATGGTCGCCTCGGTTAGCTTGAAGGTATCGGTAAGCATTTTGACCGTCGCTGAGCCGTCTTCGCGGATCATGTCGAGGATCTTTTCGCGTCGTTGCTGCATTTCCGCCAGCTGTTCGCTTTTGCTTTTCAATCGAAAGACTCCTGCACCTGTCAGTTTCCGCCGCGCGGCTTGCCACGGCAACTCCTTATTGATGCGCTGAATTTTAGCTTGCGATTATTGATAAAGCTATGGATAAACCCGGTTAATCCCTATTGATTTTTATTCGAAAGTCTTTTGCGTCGGCGATTTTCAACGATAAAAACTAAGGAAAAGCAGCTTTGTGGTTTTTATTTTATTGTTATATATGAATTTATATGAGTTTTAGCGTTGTCTGTTAAGTGCTTTTGTTTGAAATTTGATCTTGCCCACATTAATTATCGTTTTTGCTGCATATGATTTCCATTCGAAAATCAATGGCGAGTTAACGGATCGCTTTCGATGCGATAACGATAATCAAGGCGTTTATGCAGAGGTGACGATGGACTTTCAGGCGATTAAAAACACGGCGCGCCAGGCGCGCCGATATGTGGTGACCATGAACCATAAGGCAGGCAAGGGCCATACCGGCGCCGATCTGTCGGAAATCGACATCATCTGCACCTTGTATATGGCGGTGATGGATCGCAGCAATGCCCGGCCCGATCAGGATCGGTTCATTTTGTCTAAAGGGCATGGCGCCGGCGGTTTTTACTGCAGTTGTGCGGCAATGGGCTTGCTCGATCCAGCGGTGCTCGATCAGTTCATGGGCGACGACACCCTGTTGGCCGGGCATCCGGTGCGGCAAAAGCTGCCGGATCTGGTGGAGATTAACTCCGGCGGTTTGGGGCATGGGCTGCCGATCGCCGTGGGGTTGGCGCTGGGCAACAAGCTGGCGGGGCGTGCGCATCGCCGCGCTTTTGTGTTGCTGGGCGACGGCGAACTGGCGGAGGGGGCCAATTGGGAGGCGGCGATGGCGGCCAGTAAATTCAAACTGGACAACCTGATCGCCATCGTCGATCGCAACCGGCTGCAGCTGGCTGGCAAGACGGAGGCCATCATGCCGCTGGAACCGCTGGCGGAAAAATGGCGCGCTTTCGGTTTTGAAACTCTGGAGTGCGACGGCCACGATCCGGCGGCGCTGGTGGCGGCGATCCAACGTCCGAGCCAGGACAAGCCGCGAGTGATCTTGGCCAATACGGAAAAGGGGCACGGTGTGTCGTTTATGGCTAACGTTGCCGCCTGGCATCACGCGGTACCGGACGAGCAACAGTTGGCGCAGGCGCTGGCGGAACTGGAGGGGTAAATATGCAGGATTTACGCGATGCCGTGGTGACGGCGTTGATCGAACAGCAACGAGCGGGTGCAGATCTGAGCGTGATGGTGGCGGATTCCACGTCCACGTCGAAAATCGCGCCTTTTGAACAGGCTTATCCGGAGCGGGTGGTGAACGTCGGTATTGCCGAACAAAACATGGTGGGCATGGCCGCCGGCATGGCGCTCAGCGGCCGCACGGTCTTTACCGCCAACGCGGCACCCTTCCTGTTCGCTCGCTCTAACGAACAGATGAAAAATGATGTTTGCTACACGGGGACCAACGTGAAAATGCTCGGCTTGAATGCCGGATTCGGCTATGGGCCGTTGGGGGCGACGCACCACTGCATGAACGATATCGCCATCGCCCGCACGCTGGGCAATCTCTGCATCTATGCGCCGGCGGATGCGCGGCAAGCGGCAGAGATTGTCCGTTATGTTATCGCACAACCCGGCCCAGCCTATATCCGCATGGACAGCGACAAGTTGCCGGTATTGAACGCGGACTATCACTTCCGTCCCGGAGAACCGGAGGTGTTGCATCAGGGGGGCGACAGCCTGGTGTTTTGTCTGGGGACGGTGGCGCATGAGGCGATGAAGGTACTGGCATTGGGCGACAACCCGACCATCGTTTCTCTCCCTTCGCTCTGGCCACTCAATGAGGCGGCGGTAGTGGCGTTGATACGCTCGCACCGCCGGGTGTTGACCATGGAGGAACATGCGCTCAGCGGTGGTTTAGGCACCATCATCGGTGAATTGTTGCTGCGGCACCAACTGCCGCAGCCGTTTACTGCGCTGGGCATGCCGGCTTACGAGTTTACCCACAGCAGCAGTCGGGCGGCGCTGCGGCGGCAATACGCCATCGATGCGGCAGGATTGCACGCTCAGTTAACGCAATAGGGGGAATGCGATGGAGCGGAACGAATACGACGTTAATTTACGCTACGGTGTCGATAGCCGGATGTCGCTGGCAGGGAAGGTTGCGGTAATCACCGGCGGTTTGGGCGGCATCGCGATGGCCGCCAATCGCCTGCTGTTGGAAAAGGGCGCGCGCCTGGTGTTGATGTATCCGCCCTTTGAACAGGACAAGGCCGCGGCGGCGCTACGAGAGTTGGGTGAAGAACAGGTGTTCTGTCAGGTGTGTGACGTGACCGACCCCGACTCGGTAGTTGCCGCCTTCAACGCGGCTGAGCGGCGCTTTGGCCGGCTCGATATCCTGGTCAACTGCGCCGGCTACGTTAATTTGCAGCCAGCGACGGAGGTCACGCTCAAGGAGTGGCAGCGCCATTTGGCGGTCAACCTCACCGGGCCTTTCCTGTGCTCGCAAGAATTGGCGCGCCGCGCGATAACCGCCGGCCACGGCGGGAAAATCATCAACATCGCGTCGCAGGCGGCCTCTATCGCCATTGACGATCACTGTGCCTATACCTCTGCCAAGGCGGGGCTGCTGGGCATGACCAAGGTGATGGCCAAAGAGTGGGCGCCACACGGCATCACCGTCAACACCTTATCGCCCACCGTAGTGCTGACGCCTATGGGAGAGAAAGCCTGGCGCGGCGAGAAGGGCGAGGCGATGAAAAAGCTGATCCCGCTGGGGCGCTTTGCCTATACCGATGAAATCGCAGCGGCGATCCTGTTTTTTGCCAGCAACGGCAGCGACATGATCACCGGCGCGGATCTGATGATCGACGGCGGTTTTACCATTTGGTAAGCGGCAACCGCAGCGATCGCCAACACCAGACGATGTTCAACACAACGATAAGAGAACACCATCATGAGAAAAATAGCCACTTACCTTACCCTGCTCACCGGTTTTGCCTGCACCTCTGCCATGGCGGCGGAAAAGGGCACGATCGCCATCCTCGTCAACTCGTTGGACAATCCTTATTACTCCGCGGAAGCCAAGGGGGCCGAGGCCAAAGCCAAGTCTCTCGGCTACCAGACGCTGGTGCTGTCGCACGGCGAAGACGTCAAGCGCCAGGGGGAGCTCATCAGCCTGGTTATCGGCCGCAAGGTTCAGGGCATCATTTTGGATAACGCCGATTCCCAGGCCAGCGTCGCCGCCGTGCAGCAGGCGAAAAACGCCGGTATTCCGGTGGTGCTGATCAACCGCGAGATCCCGGTCGATGGCGTGGCGCTGGCGCAGATTACCCATAACAATTTCCAGGCCGGCTCGGACGTCGCCAACCAGTTTGTGGAAAAAATGGGGGAAACCGGCAAATACGCCGAGCTGACCTGCAATCTGGCGGACAATAACTGCGTTACGCGTTCGCAGTCGTTCCACAACGTGATCGACCAATATCCCGAGATGGTCAGCGTGGCGCGTCAGGATGCCAAGGGCAATCTGCTGGAGGGGAAACGCATTATGGACAGCATCCTGCAGGCGCATCCGGACATCAAAGGCGTGATTTGCGGCAACGGCCCGGTGGCGCTGGGCGCAGTGGCGGCGCTGAAGGCCGCCGGCCGGCAGGATGTCACCGTGGTGGGCATCGACGGCAGCAACGATGAACGCGACGCCATTCTCAACGGCAACCTCTACGCCAGCGTGATGCTGCAGGCGCAGGCGATCGCCGCGCAGGGTGTTGAGATCCTGGACGGCTATTTCCAATCCGGCAGCTATACCGGCAAGGAGCGCGTGATGTTCCGCGGCATCCTGATCGGCAAAGACAATGCACAACGAGTCAGTGACTTCAACTTCAAACCGTAACCCGCGCTGAGCGGCGTCTTTCACCACCCCGTCCTGGCGGCGGGGTGCGTTCGGAGGTGTTGTTATGTCGATGCGCATTGCGTTGACCGTCATCGTCGTCGTGGCGTTGAGCGGTTGTCGTATCGTCTCGGAGAAAAAGCTGGCGGAGCTTCGCTCCCCGGTGAATCCCCATGTGGCGCAGGCGGCGGAGATTTACCGCAGCCAAATCGCCCCGCAAGTGGTCAAAACGGCGCAGCCGCTGGGCGAGCTGATCGCCCGGATCGCCCAGGCCAAGGATTTTGACAGCGTCTGCGGCCAACTGGGGTACCGCGCTCAACCGGAGTTTCCTTGTTATTTCAACGTTAAGGTCAGCGGTGAAATTGCGTCGGTCAACACCCGTTCACGCAGCGGAAAAGTAACGCTCAAACTGACCGATGCGCCGCTCAGCAGCGTAGAGGTGCAGATCGGGCCGGTTTATCGCGGCACGGCGTTGCGCGACAGCTATCGCGGCCTGAGTTACAGCGATTTCAATGACCAGGCGCTGTTCGGCGATTTTGCCAGGGCAATTAACCAGGCTTCGATCGACGAACTGACCGGCTTCCAACCCAAGGTGGGTGACCACATTACCGTGTATGGCGTATTCAGCAGCTGGCAGGCGCCTGCCGAGCCGCTGTTGATCACGCCGGTGCGCATTCAACCTTAAGGGGGCGTGATGAGCGATCCGATCATTATTCAAACGCGCAACGTTTCGCGTCTCTATCCGGGCGTCACCGCGTTGGATAGCGTGAGTTATCAAGTGTTTCGCAATCAGGTCAACGTGCTGATCGGCGAAAACGGCGCCGGCAAGTCGACCATGATGAAGCTGCTGGCGGGGGTGGAAACCCCGTCCTCCGGCACCATCGAACTGGAGGGGAAAGCGGTGACGTTAACCTCCACGCAGCAGGCGGAGCGGCTCGGGATCAGCATTATTTTTCAGGAGCTGAACCTGTTCCCCAACATGTCGGTCATGGACAACATTTTTATGGCCAATGAGTTCTTCCAGCGTGGCCGTATCAATGTGGACTATCAGTATCAGCTGGCCAAATCCTTGCTGCAGCGGCTGGAATTGGATATCGACCCGCATACGCCATTGGGCAGCCTCGGTATCGGCCATCAGCAACTGGTTGAAATTGCCCGTGCCCTGGCGAAGGACACCCGAGTGCTGATCATGGATGAGCCGACGTCGGCGCTGAGTCAGGCTGAAGTGCGCACGCTGTTTCGGGTGATCGCCGATCTGAAGAAACGCGGTGTCACCCTCATCTACATTTCTCACCGACTGGAAGAGCTGATGGAGATTGGCGATCGCATCACGGTGTTTCGCGACGGGCGTTTTGTCGCCGCCGAGCCGGTCAGTAACGTCAGCATTCCGTGGATCATCGAAAAGATGGTGGGGGAAAAGAGCAAGCACTTTGATTATTGCGCGGCAGAGCAAGGGGATGAAGTGCTGAAGGTCGAACAGCTGACGCTGCCGCGTGAAAACGGCGGCTATTGCCTTAACGACGTCAGTTTTTCACTGCGCAAAGGGGAAGTGATCGGCATTTATGGCCTGTTGGGTGCCGGCCGTACCGAACTGTTCAAAGTGCTCAACGGCGTGATGCGCCAGACTGCAGGCCGCATTTTGCTCAATGGCAAAAGCGTGGAACGGTTGGGGTTTCGTCAACGCATGGCGTTGGGCATGGCGCTGGTGCCGGAAGACAGGCAAGCGGAGGGGCTGGTGCAGATGATGTCGATTAAGGCCAACATGACCCTGGCCAGCCTGGGGCGTAATGCGCTACGGCCGTTGGCGTCGGCCGGGGAGTGCGCGTTGGTCGATGGCATGATCGAAAAACTGGCGATCAAGGTGAGTGACCGGGAGCTGCCAATCACCAGCCTGAGCGGCGGCAATCAGCAGAAAGTTGTGTTGGGCAAGGCGCTTCTGACCGGGCCGCAGGTGGTGTTTCTCGATGAGCCGACGCGCGGAATCGACGTCGGTGCCAAAACGGACGTTTACCACCTGATTGGCGCGATGGCGCGTCAGGGGTTGGCGGTGATGTTCTCTTCGTCGGAGCTGGATGAGGTGGTCTCACTGGCCGACCGGGTGATGGTGATGGCGGACGGGCAGTTGACGGCCGATCTGCCACGCGAGCGGGCCGATCGCGAAACGCTGATCCGCGCCTCCACCCCTCACGCATAAGGATAAGGCAATGCAAACCAAGTATCGGTTGTATATGTATTTGCTGCAGGCGCGTACCTTTATCGCCCTGTTGCTGGTGGTGCTGTTCTTCAGCAGCATGGTGCCGAATTTTCTGACCGTCTCCAATTTGCTGATCATGACGCAGCACGTAGCGATCACCGGGCTGCTGGCGGTTGGCATGACGCTGGTGATCCTTACCGGCGGCATCGACTTGTCGGTCGGCGCGGTGGCGGGGTTGTGCGGGATGGTTGCCGGTGCGCTGTTGACCGTCGGTATCCCGCTGTGGGATGGCAATCGGCTGTTTCTCAACGTCTTTGAAGTGATCGGCGCGGTGGCGTTGTTGGGCGTGCTGTTGGGTTTGATCAACGGCACGCTGATTACACGGCTCGGCGTTGCGCCGTTCATTTGCACCCTGGGTGCAATGTACGTGGCGCGTGGGGCGGCGTTGCTGACGGCGGACGGCAAAACCTATCCCAATCTGGTGGGCCTGGAAGCGCTGGGCAACACCGGTTTCGCGGCCCTGGGATCCGGCACCTTTCTGGGGATTTACAACCCGATTTGGCTGATGTTGGCCATCGTGTTGTTAGGGATCTATCTCACCAAGAAAACGCCGCTGGGTCGTTATATCTATGCGATTGGCGGCAATGAGCCGGCGGCGCGGCTGTCGGGGGTGCCGATTGCCAGCGTAAAAATGTTCGTCTATGCGTTTTCCGGGCTGTGTGCGGCGCTGGTGGGGCTGGTCATCGCTTCTCAATTGCAAACTGCGCACCCGATGACCGGCAATATGTTCGAGATGGACGCCATCGGCGCGACGGTGCTGGGCGGTACGGCGCTCAGCGGTGGCCGCGGCAGGGTATTCGGTTCGATCATCGGCGCCTTTGTGATCGTTTTTCTGGCGGACGGCTTGGTGATGTTGGGCGTCAGCGAGTTCTGGCAAATGGTGATTAAAGGGCTGGTGATCGTCACCGCCGTGGTGATTGACCAGTTCCAGCAGCGTTTGCAGAGCAAGGTCATTCTGATGCAGCGCCTGGAAAAAAAAGCGGTGCAGCCGCTGGCTGAGGTGAGCCATGGTTAAAGCGGATTGCATTGTCGCGTTGGACGAGGGCACCAGCAACGCCAAGGCCGTGGTGGTGGATGCGCGGGGTACGATCGTCGCCAAAGCCAGCAGGCCACTGACGCTGCAGACGCCGCAGCCCGGTTGGGTGGAGCAACGGGGCGAGGCCTTGCTGGCGGCCTCTCTGGTGGTATTGCGGGAGGCTATTGCGTTGGCCGGAGCATCCCGCATTGCCGGTATCGCCATCAGCAACCAGCGTGAAACCGCCATCGGCTGGCGGCGTTCCAACGGCCAGCCTATCGGGCCAGCCTTAACTTGGCAATGCGCGCGTTCCGCCGATTTCTGCGAACGGCTGCGGCTCGATCGGCAGGAGGAAGCGGTGCGCCGCGCTACCGGCTTGCCGCTTTCACCGTTGTTCTCGGCGTCGAAAATGCGCTGGTTGATCGATCACTGCGAAGAGGGACAACGGTTGGCGGAGAACGGCGAGCTGTGCCTGGGCACCATCGATGCCTGGCTGCTGTGGCAGTTGAGCGGGGGGCGGGCATTCGGCTGTGATGTTTCCAATGCCGCACGAACTCAACTGCTGAATCTCGCATCCGGGGAGTGGGACGAGCAGATGCTGGCGCTGTTCAATATTCCCCGTCAGGCGCTGCCGACGATCCATCCTTCCAGCCATCTGTTCGGCGTGACGCTGGGATTGGAAGGCATTGCCGACGGCATTCCAATTGCTGCGATGGTGGGGGATTCACATGCGGCGCTTTATGGCCATGCGCTGGGTCAGGCTGGGCAGGTTAAAGCCACCTATGGCACCGGCTCATCGGTAATGGCGCCAATCGTCAAAGCGCAATGCGACACGAGCGCTCTGGCAACGACCATCGCCTGGCATGACGGTGGACGCATGCAGTACGCACTGGAGGGCAATATTCCTCACACCGGCGACGCTATTGCCTGGATGCTGGATATCGCCGCCATGCCGTCGGAGGGTGAAGCACCGTTGAGTGAACTGCCCGTTCGCGTGCCCGACAGCGGTGGCGTCTATTTTGTACCGGCGCTGACCGGTGTCGGCGCACCCTGGTGGGATGAGCAGGCGCGCGGCGTGATTTGCGGGCTCAGCCGCGGCACGCGGCGAGAACATTTGGTGCGGGCCGCTTTTGAATCGGTGGCTTATCAAATCGCCGATGTGATCGGCGTACTGCGGCAACAACCGGGTTTTGCGCTGCAGGGGCTGATGGCTGACGGCGGCCCCAGCCGCAATGACTGGCTGATGCAGTTTCAGGCCGATCTGCTGGGTTGCCCGGTGTGGCGCAGCAACACGGCGGAACTGTCGGCCCTGGGGGCGGCTTTGATGGCGATGCGCAGGCTGTGGGGAGCTACCGATCGGCAACTGGCGGCACTGTTGCCTCAACATGATGAGTTTAAACCCGATATGCAGCGCCACCGGCAGTTGCAGGAAAACTACAGCGCGTGGCGGCAGGCGGTACAGCGCACCTTGTGGCGGCCGCAGACGGCCTCATTGATGACAGGAGAACAATCATGAATCGTGACTTCACGGGGAAAACCGTGGTGATTACCGGCGCATGCCGCGGCATTGGGGCCGGTATCGCCGAGCGTTTCGCCAGTTTGGGCGCCAATTTGGCGATCGCGTCGAATGCGGATCGCATCCTGACCACGGCGGAAACGCTGCGCCAGCGTTATCGGTCGGAGGTGCTGTCGGTCATCCTCGACGTCACCGATGAAACACAGGTGGTTGATTTTTATCGTCAGGTCTGGGAGCGATTTGGTGCGATCGACGTTTCCATTCAGAACGCCGGGGTGATCACTATCGATCGTTTTGACCAGATGCCCAAAAGCGATTTTGAGATAGTGTTGGCGGTAAATACCACGGCGGTCTGGCTCTGCTGCCGGGAGGCGGCCAAATATATGGTCGGCCAACGGCGTGGGCGGTTGATCAACACGTCTTCTGGCCAAGGACGTAACGGGTTCATTTACACACCGCATTACGCCGCCAGCAAAATGGGGGTGATCGGCATTACGCAGAGTTTAGCGCTTGAGCTGGCGCCATATGGCATCACCGTCAATGCATTCTGCCCCGGCATCATTGAAAGCGAGATGTGGGAATATAACGACCGCGTTTGGGGAGAAATTCTCAGCGGCCCGGAAAAAACTTACGGCAAAGGGGAGTTGATGGCCGAGTGGGTGGCGGGCATTCCACTCAAGCGTGCCGGTCAACCCGAAGATGTGGCGGGTCTGGTGACCTTCCTTGCCTCAGACGATGCCGACTATATCACCGGCCAAACCATCAATGTGGATGGTGGGTTAATCATGTCATGACGTGACCATGTCACAAAATAGGCGGCATCGGATCGGTGCCGCATTAACCGCTTACATTTTCCCGCCATTGCAATTCGCCCGGTTGCCCCCATATCCTTATAAATTCGACGTTTTGAGAAGCTTTCTCATCAATTTGTTCGCTAAGACCGTTTACTGCCGAATATGCCAGCAGATATGTGGTTTTATCGTGCGGCAGGGTTTCCCTGCCGCAGCGGGAAATGCTAACTTAAGGGTTAGGGACGCCACATTTTGGCATCGTTCATCCGATTCACTCGGCATCGCGGGAAAGAATGTGAAATATTTGCTGATTTTTTTGTTGGTTCTGGTGATCTTCGTGATTTCCGTCACCTTGGGTGCGCATAACGATCAGGTGGTCAATTTTAACTATCTGGTTGCGCAGGGCGACTATCGCGTATCGACCCTGTTGGCCACGCTGTTTGGCGCCGGTTTCGTTCTCGGCTGGATCATTTGCGGCCTGTTCTACCTGCGCACGCGTATTGCGCTGGGTCGCGCCGAGCGCAAGATCAAAAGGCTGGAGCTGCAGCTTGAGCAGCCCGCTGAACCGGCGGCTCAGCCTGTTGTCAGCAAGGAATAATCCTCTATGTTAGAACTGCTGTTTCTGTTGCTGCCCGTGGCTGCCGCGTACGGTTGGTACATGGGGCGCAGAAGCGCTCAGCAGGATAAACAGCAAGAAGCCAACCGCCTGTCGCGCGAATACGTGGCAGGGGTGAACTTTCTGCTCTCCAACCAGCAGGACAAGGCGGTCGATCTGTTCCTCGACATGTTGAAAGAGGACAGCAACACCGTTGAAGCCCACCTGACGCTGGGTAACCTGTTCCGTTCGCGCGGTGAAGTAGACCGCGCCATCCGCATCCATCAGGCCTTGATGGAAAGCGCCTCCCTGACCTTCGAACAGCGCCTGCTGGCGGTGCAGCAGCTGGGCCGCGACTATATGGCGGCCGGGCTGTACGACCGCGCGGAAGACATGTTCAGCCAGTTGACTGACGAAGCGGATTTTCGCGTCTCGGCGCTGCAGCAGCTGCTGGTGATCCATCAGGCGACCAGCGACTGGCAGAAAGCGATCGACGTGGCGGAAAAGCTGGTCAAGCTGGGCAAAGAGAAGCAACGCGTCGAGATCGCGCACTTTTACTGTGAGTTGGCGCTGCAGGCAATGGGCAGCGACGATCTCGATCGGGCAATGAGCCTGCTCAAGCGGGCGGACGCCGCAGATAAACAATGTGCGCGCGTGTCCATCATGTTCGGGCGCATCTACATGGCGCAAAACGACTACGCCAAAGCGGCAGAGTCGCTGCAACGCGTACTGAGCCAGGATAAAGAGTTGGTCAGCGAAACGCTGCCGATGCTGCAGGAATGCTACACGCATCTGCCGGAACAACAGCACAACTGGGCCGATTTTCTTAAGCGCTGCGTGGAAGAGAACACCGGCGCCACCGCCGATCTGATGCTGGCCGAGATCATCGAGCAGCACGAAGGGCGCGACGTGGTGCAGGTCTATATCAACCGTCAGCTGCAGCGTCATCCCACCATGCGGGTGTTTTATCGGCTGATGGATTATCACCTGGCGGACGCTGAAGACGGCCGGGCGAAAGAGAGTCTGCTGCTGTTGCGCGATATGGTCGGCGAGCAAATTCGCACCAAGCCGCGATACCGCTGCCACAAATGTGGCTTCACCGCGCACTCGCTCTATTGGCATTGCCCGTCGTGCCGCGCCTGGTCATCGGTCAAACCGATCCGCGGTCTGGACGGGCAATAATGCGGCGGCGCGACAAAACAAAACGGGGCGATAAATCGCCCCGTTTTTTTATGTTCATCACTTACTTTTTCTTGCCGCCTTTGGCGCCGGTTTTCAACAGCTGACGCAGTTTCTTCAGCTCTTTCTGGCTCAGCGGCTGTTCAATCTCTTCTTCGGTGCTTTGATTGTCGATTTCGCCGTGGTGCAGCTCATCCGCTTTCTTGGTGGGTTTTTCAGCCTTGGCGGCGGGCGCGCTGAAACTGTTTTCCAGGCGCTGGCACACTTCCACGCTCAACGAAAATTCGTTTTCAGCGGCGGCGGCGCGGATTTTTTCCTTCAGTTCCAGAGGAATTTTAATGGTAAGTGTCGATATCTCGCTCATTTTGAAAGCCTTTCTGCAGGAAGATGCCTTCAAGCTAAGCCACTGGCGATCGGGTGTCTAGTGTGTAATAAAAATTTAATATTTATGTAACAAACGGAGGCGGGACAAATGCGGGTTTTTTAGGCGGGAAACAGAGGCAGGGCCCGAGCATGCGGGCCCTGTACCGGAAACATTATTTGTAGATGATCGCGGTGCCGCTCAGCATGTTGTTACCGCCGGCGGAGATGATGCGGTAGCTGCTGGCGCCCTGGGCATCCGCTTTAGCGGCCAGCTTTTTCTCCAGGCTGCTGAGGGTGGTCGCGTGGCCTGCGGAAACGATGCCGGTGGCGGTCAGGTTATCGGCCTGCTGGCTGCTGATCGGTTCAGCGGCGAAGGTGGCGAAAGAGGTCAGTGCGATAGCGGCTGCGGCTGCAAAATATTTGATGGTTTTCATGGGTGACTCCAGTCTGTTTATTTAGGAAGGAAGCCGTTCGCTTCCGATGTGGTGAATAATAAAGCATCCGTGCCGATTGAAAATCTGATAATGCTGAGCAAGTCATTCAAAATATCTGATTAACAATTTACGCATCTTTACGGCGTTTTACGCTGCGTGGTTTATTGCTGACGGGCGTTCATTGACGCGCCATGACAAAGGGGGGAGGTAACATGACAGAGCGTAGGTGCGCGCTGCGGCTGGGATTTCGGGCCCCCGACATGTAGAATGCGGCGGTCAGTTTCGCGGGTGAGTCCCTGATTATCTCCATTTTACAAAAGGTAGAAGAAATGAAGTCTGAAAATAACGCTAATAACAATGACTTAAAATCATCTCCAATCGTTGTGGCGTTAGATTACGCCGATAAGAACGCTGCGCTGGCGTTCGCCGACCGTATCGATCCGCAAGACTGCCGGCTGAAAGTGGGCAAAGAAATGTTCACGCTGTTTGGGCCGCAGCTGGTGCGCGATCTGCATGGGCGCGGTTTCGACGTGTTTCTCGACCTGAAATTCCACGATATTCCCAATACCACTGCGCATGCGGTAGCGGCGGCGGCCGAACTGGGCGTTTGGATGGTTAACGTCCACGCCAGCGGCGGCGCGCGCATGATGACTGCCGCTAAAGAAGCGCTGGCGTCATTCGGGACGGATGCGCCGCTGTTGATCGCCGTAACCGTGCTGACCAGCATGGAAGCGGAAGACCTGCGCGGCATCGGCATCGAGGCCAGCCCGGCGGAACACGCCGAGCGCCTGGCGCGCCTGACCCGCGACTGCGGGCTGGACGGCGTGGTGTGTTCGGCACACGAAGCGCAGCGGCTTAAGGCGGCCTGCGGGCAGGCTTTCCAACTGGTTACGCCGGGGATCCGCCCTGAAGGCAGCGCGGCGGGCGATCAGCGCCGTATCATGACGCCGGTGCAGGCGCAGGCCGCCGGCGTGGACTATATGGTGATTGGGCGTCCGATCACCCAATCTGCCGATCCGGCCGCGACGCTGCGCGCGATCCGCGCCTCTTTGGCCTGAGGAAGCGATGATGAATGACGATAACAGCCGTCTGGTGTATTCCACGGACACCGGCCGCATCAGGCAGGAAGAGGTTAAACCGCAACGCGCCAAGGGCGATGGCATCGTGCGCATCCAGCGCCAGACCAGCGGCCGCAAGGGGAAGGGCGTGTGCCTGATTACCGGCGTCGATCTGGATGATGCCGCGCTCGACAAACTGGCGGCCGAGCTGAAAAAGAAATGCGGCTGCGGCGGCTCGGTGAAAGAGGGAGTCATCGAGATCCAGGGCGATAAACGCGAGCTGCTCAAACAGTTGCTGGAAGCCAAAGGCATGAAGGTCAAACTGGCGGGCGGTTGAGGTGAATCGCCATGCCGCGGTGCAATGCTGCGGCATGGCTAGAGGTTGTTGCTGCCGGGGGTTAACCCGTTAACGGCGAAAGAACTATAGACTTAACGTAAAACAGACCTGAAATCATCGTTATTGGTTAATACGTCAAAGCGCCAAGGCGCTTTTGCCCGCCTGTCGGCGTAGGGCTCTCGGTCAGGTTATTTACCTACCTGGTGACCGATGATGCCGCCCACCGCAGCCCCACCCAGCGTGCCCAACGCGCTGCCGTTGGTCAGCACTGCGCCGCCGACTGCACCGGCGCCGGCGCCGATAGCGGTGTTGCGATCGCGTTTGGACATGTTGGAACAGGCGCTCAGTGAAAACGCCAGAGTCAGAGCCAGAGCGGCGGTGGCGAAACGTTTATTGATAATCATCATAATGACTTCTCCTTAGCATTGGCTATATGGAAGTGCCCTATAAGTATAGGCGTTAACCATAAATCAGGCCTGCTGTTGATTCCCATGCGGTATCGATATAAAAAATGGCATTTTTTGTTAACGGCCGAATAATTAGCAGGTTACGGCCCAAAAGTCGCCGAAACTGAGTATAGGTTTCTCGGGAAGGATAAACAGGTAAATAGTCTTAAAATCCTGCGGTGCAAGGGGAAAGACGCGCGGCGTGGCCCGCGCGGTGCGGCGGTGGTCTGCGTTATTCGTTGACCAATTCCACCTGTACGCCCTGGCGTTTCAGCTGATGCTGATACTCCAGCGCCAAACGCGAATCGGTGATCACCCGGCTGATCTGCCCCGGCTGCGCCAGCGGATTGGGCTGGATCTGGCCGAATTTGCTGGAGTCCGTCAGCACGATATTCTCCACGCCCTTGGCCAGTACCGCGCTGACCACATCGGCGCGCATCATGTCGCGGCCGGTAAAGCCGGTTTCGGCCTGAAAGCCGTCAATGCCGATAAACGCCTTATTGAAATGCACCTGCTGAATGCACAGCCGCGTCAGCGGGCCGACCACGGTCTCGCTTTTCTTCTGGTACATGCCGCCCAGCACAATCACGTCGCAGTCGGTTTCTTTCAGCAGGTTTGCGATGTAGTGGCTGACGGTGATCAGCGTAATGCGCTTGCGTTCGGCGATGTAGCGCGCCAGCAGGGCGTTGGCGCTGCCGCTCTCGATAAAGATCGTCTCGCCGTCGTTGACCTGCGCGGCGGCGTATTGCGCCAGTCTCTGCTTGAGGGTGAAATTGGACATCATGCGGGCGTCGACGTCGTCGCTCTCCAACGCCACGGCGGAACCGTGCACCCGCTTCAGATAACTGCGCTTTTCCAGCAGGTTGAGATCCTGCCGGATGGTGACTTCCGAGACGCCCGAGGCGCGCGCCAGCTCATTGACGCTGATCCGCCGGCGATCGTTAACCAACTGCAATATGGTCTGTTGTCGTAAATTCATATCGGCCTGATGATGCGGCCGCCAAGGCGCGGCCGCTAAGAGTCAAAGGTTTAAAGAGTATGTTCTGTGCGCGCAATGATATCATCCTGCGCCTCAGGGGATAATGCGGTAAAGAAGGCGGAATAGCCAGCTACGCGAACCACTAAATCACGATATTGGTCAGGGTGTTGCTTCGCCGCCAGCAGCGTTTCGCGCGACACGATGTTGTACTGCACATGCCAGCCGCGGTAGCTCTCGAAGAAGGTGCGCAACATCAGCATCAGCTTTTCCCGGTCGCGCGGGTTGTCCAGCGTCGCCGGGTTCAGCTTTTGATTGAGCAGCACGCCGCCGAGGATCGCCTCGGTCGGCAACTTGACGAGCGAATTGAACACCGCCGTTGGCCCCAGGTGATCGGTACCGGACGCCGGACTGGCGCCTTCCGCCAGTGGCGTGTGCGCCTTACGCCCATCGGGCGTGGCCAGAGTGGCGGCGCCGAAGGGCACGTTGGCCGAGATCGACGACGTGCCGGCGTAGTAACCGCCGCCGATCGGCCCGCGGCCGAAGCGGGTGTTGCGATACTGCTTCAGTTCTTCGATATAGGTTTGGTAGGCGCGCACCAGCAGCCGATCGACCTCGTCCACGTCGTTGCCGTATTTGGGCGCGGCGTTGAGCAGCCGCTGGCGCAACTGCTCGCCATCCAGCCCGGCGAAGTCTTCGGCCAGCGCCGTCGCCAACTGCTGCTGGCCGATCGCCCCCTGGTCAAACACCAGTTTGCGCACCGCCGCGAGGCTGTTGCCCAGGTTGGCGATGCCGACCTGCAGGCCGGAAACCCAATCGTATTTGGCGCCGCCTTGCTTGATGCTTTTACCGCGTTCGATGCAGTCATCCACCAGCGCGGAACAGAGGATATCGTGGGCATTCTCTTCCAGCACGCTGTCCACCACGCATTCGATCTCGATCGACTTGCGCGTGTAGTAGCGGATTTGCCGAACCCAGGCGGCTAAGACCTGCTCGAAATCGGCGAAGTTTCCTTTGGATAGCGCCTGTTCCTGCGGCAGGAAGATCTGCCCGGAGGTCGCGTCGCGGCCCTGTTCCAGCGCCGCCAGCAGCACGCGGGCGAAGTTGATGAAGCTCATGCCGGTGCAGCGATAGCCCCATTTGCCGCCGACGGCGGTCTCGATGCAGCCGATGGCGGCGTAGTCGTAGGCGTCTTGCGGCTCAACCCCCAGTTTGATGAATTCGGGAATGACGATTTCGTCGTTGTTGAATGCCGGCATGCCGAAACCGCAGCGGATCACCTGCACGCAGGCGTCGAGGAAGTCGGCGCTCATCCCGGCATGGTAACGCACGCTGAGGTTGGGCTGAGTGGAGCGCAGGCGGCCGCAGGACTCGAGAATGGCGTAGGACAGCGGGTTGACCGCATCGCACGGCCGGCCGTCGACCAGCTTCTGTCCGCCGATGGTGACGTTCTGGTACAGCGGGCTGCCGGCGGAAGCCTTGGAATGCGAGCCGGAGCGGATCTTGTTGACCTCCAGCAGCTTTAGCCAGCAGCTGTGCAACAGCTCGATGGCGTCTTCCCGCGCCAGCTTTTGCTCCAGCTCCACGTCACGCCGATACCAGGGATAGAGGTATTGATCGAGGCGGCCGAAGGAAACCGAATGGCCGTTGGATTCGATCTGCAACGTCAGCTGGATGAAATAGCACAGCTGCAGCGCCTGCCAGAAGGTGTGCGGCGGGCGATGGGCGATCTGTTCACAGTTATCCGCGATGGCCAGCAGCTCGGTGCGCCGGCCAGTGCGCGGTTCGTTTTGCGCCATGTCGCGCGCCAGGCGGGCGAAGCGCAGGATGTGTTCGCTCAGCGCCGCCAGCATGATGTCGATAGCGTTGAGAAACTGCGCTTTGTGCAGATCTTCCCACACGGTCAGGCGCAGGCGGCTGCGGCGCGCGTTCACTTTTTCACGCAGGCCGTCGAGACCTAGCTCCAGCAACAGCGGGAAGTTGACCGCCAGGTGAGCATCGCCGGAGGTCATGTTGCCCTCGGCCTTGATGATGCCGGTAGCCAGCAGCGCCTTTTGCTCGTCGGTGAACATGCCGTAGCAGCGATCCTGCACCGTTTGGCCGCGCCACCAGGGACACAGACGATGCAAAATTGCCTTGTTCTCTTCGCTGACCGAAAAACCGGCGCCCGGCCGGTCGGCCAACTGGTCTATTTCGTTTTCTATCCAGCCGACGGTGTATTCGGGGAAGATCGGCGCGGCGCGCAGTTCGCTGGCCTGGTTGCCGACGATCAACTCGTCGTTGGCGATCCAGATGCTGCGTTTCGCCAGGTGGTTGGCCAGCGCCAGCGCGCGGCGCACCGGCAGCGGCCTGTCCTGATGCTGTTGATAGGCTTCGGTATAGTGCTGCGCGCGTTCGGTGCACACCGGCGGTTTGACGATGTGAATCAGCGCGTTCTTGTGCGCCTGAATGCGGGCGCTGAGGGTGGTCAAATCCAACGTGGTCATGGCGTTATCCTCGCAAAATGGCGGTCAGGCCTTTGGCGCCGGCATAGTCTTCGGCGAAGGCCAGCAGAGCGGGCGCGTCCAGCGGCGTGCGGGCGGCACGGTAGGGCTCGCCGAGCAGGTGGTACTTGTTGATGCCCAGCGTGTGGTACGGCAGAAAGTGGATCTCCGACACGCCGATCTCGTCGGCGGTGAAGTCGACGATCGCGCGGACAGAGCGGCGATCGGCGTTGAAATCGGGGATCAGCGGCACGCGCACGGTCATTGGCACGCCGTGCGCCGCCAGCCGGCGGAAATTGTTCATCACCCGGCGGGCGGAGCCGCCGGTCCAGGCTCTGAAGCGCGCTTCGTCGGTGTGTTTGAGATCGGCCAGCAGCAGATCCAGCCACGGCAATGAAGGCGCGATGTAACGCCACGGCACGTGCAGACAGGACTCGACGGCGGTGTGGATGCCGGCCTCGCGGCCGCGCCGCAGCAGTTCCGCCGCGATCTCCGGCTGCATAAAGGGCTCGCCGCCGGACAGCGTTAAACCGCCGCCGCTGCGCAGGTAGAAAGGCTTATCCCGCATCACCTCGGCCATGATATCGTCGGGGTTGACCGGGCTGCCGCACAGGCTGAGCGCGCCGGTCGGGCAGGTGGCGGCCAGGGCGGCATAATCGTCTGCGCTAATCAGCTCGCGTTGCAGCGTCAGCGGCCCGTCGGTGCGCTGCAGCCCTTGCGGACAGCGCGCGGCGCACAGCGTGCAGCCGCTCAGGCACAGACGCTCGTCAAACAGCAGGTCTGCGTGGCGCGAACGGCTTTCCGGGTTCTGACACCAGCGGCAGCTCAGCGGGCAGCCTTTTAAAAAGACCACGCTGCGGATGCCGGGGCCGTCATGGGTCGAGTAGCGCTGCAGATTGAAGAACATGAGTCACCCGTTTGGCATTGCTGAATCTTTCGCCATTAAAGGTGTTTCGAATGAAAGTTGAATTGATTTTGATCAAAGGTTGGCGGTTTTTTTGCCCTATGATGATCAGAGTTTGAATCCGCCCAGAGAACATGACACAGGAGTCCGTGATGGAGCTTTATCTCGATACCGCCGATGTGACCGCGGTAAAACGCCTGGCGCGCATTCTGCCGCTGCACGGCGTCACCACCAACCCGAGCATCGTGGCGAAGGAAGGCAAGCCGATCTGGGAAGTGCTGCCCGCGCTGCGCGACGCCCTCGGCGGCACCGGCAAGCTGTTTGCGCAGGTGATGGCGGCCGATGCGGAACGTATGGTGGCGGAGGCGGCGCTGCTCAGCCAGCGGGTACCGGGGTTGGTGGTCAAGATCCCGGCAACCGCCGAAGGGTTGGCGGCGATCAAGAAACTCAAAACGATGTCCATCCCGACGCTGGGCACGGCGGTATACGGCGCCGGGCAAGGGCTGTTGGCGGCATTGGCCGGTGCGGAATATGTGGCGCCTTACGTCAACCGCGTGGACGCGCAGGGCGGCGACGGCATCGAAATGGTGCACGAGCTGCAGCAGCTGTTGAGCCTGCATGCGCCGTCGGCGCAGGTGCTGGCCGCCAGCTTCAAAACGCCGCGCCAGGCGCTGGAGTGCCTGCTCGCGGGCTGTCAGGCCATCACCCTGCCGGTGGACGTCGCGGAGCAGTTCCTGAACGCGCCGGCTGTGCAGGCCGCGGTCGAGAAATTCGAACAGGATTGGCAGGGTGCGTTCGGCTCGACGCTGTTAGGCTAAAGCCAGTAAAAAGGGCGCCGCGGCGCCCTTGCTTGATGCTCGGTTCGTTTAGCTGCGGCCGGCCTCTTCCCTAAGCGCGGCGCTGACCTCGTGCGCCGTCGGTTGTTCGGAACGCAGCGCCCTGCGGATCGCGAAGAAGGCGGCGATCAGCATGGTCACCGCCACCAGCATAAAGAATCCGCACAGCGCGGCGTTGATCTGGTTGCTGAACACGATGGTCTCCATGTCCTTCAGCGACTTGGCCGGCGCAATGATCGTGCCTTGCTCGATGCCGGTAGAGAATTTCTTCGCCTGCGCCAGGAAACCGATGCTCGGTTTCTCATGGAAGATCTTCTGCCAGCCGGCGGTCATGGAGGTCACGAACAGCCAGGCGGTCGGCAGAATGGTGACCCAGGCGTAGCGCTGCTTTTTCATCTTGAACAGCACCACGGTGCCGAGGATCAGCGCCATCGACGCCAGCATCTGGTTGCCGATGCCGAACAGCGGCCACAGGGTATTGATGCCGCCGAGCGGATCGACCACCCCCTGATACACGAAGAAGCCCCAGCCGGCCACCGCCACCGTGGTGCCCGCCAGGTTGCCGAACCAGGAGCGGTTGTTGGCCAGCTGCGGCACCGCCACGCCCACCAGATCCTGCACCATAAAGCGGCAGGCGCGGGTACCGGCGTCGACGGCGGTCAGGATGAACAGCGCTTCGAACAGAATGGCGAAGTGGTACCAGAACGCCATCATCGCCCGGCTGTTGAACACCTCACTGATGATGTGCGCCATGCCCACGGCGAAGGTCGGGGCGCCGCCGGCGCGCGACAGTATCGAATTCTCACCCACCTCTTTGGCGATCAGCGCCAGCGTTTCCGGTGTGACGATAAAGCCCCAGCTGTTAATCACCTGCGAAGCATTTTCCACCGTGGTGCCGATTAGCGCCGCCGGCGAGTTCATGGCGAAGTAAACGCCCGGATCCAGCACCGAGGCGCAGATCAGCGCCATGATGGCGACGAAAGACTCCATCAGCATGGCGCCGTAACCGATAAAGCGAATGTGGCTTTCGCGCTCCACCAGTTTGGGCGTGGTGCCGCTGGAAACCAGCGCGTGGAAGCCGGAAATGGCGCCGCAGGCGATGGTGATGAACAGGAATGGGAACAGGGCGCCGGCGAACACCGGGCCGCTGCCGTCGATAAAGCGCGAAACCGCCGGCATTTTCATCTCCGGCATGGCGAAGACGATGCCGATGGCCAGACCGATGATGACGCCGATCTTCATAAAGGTCGAAAGGTAGTCGCGCGGCGCCAGCAGTAGCCACACCGGCAGCACCGAGGCGACGAAGCCGTAGATCACCAGCACCCAGGTCAGGGTGGTGCCGTGCAGCGTGAAGAACGGCCCCCAGTAGGGATCTTGCGCCACATTGCCGCCGTAAATGATCGCCAGCAGCATCAGCACGAAGCCGATTACCGAGATTTCAGCGATCTTACCTGGACGAATAAAACGCATGTAGATGCCCATGAACAGCGCGATTGGGATGGTGGCAGCGATAGTGAACAGCCCCCACGGGCTGTCGGCCAACGCCTTCACCACCACCAGCGCCAGTGCCGACAGAATAATGATCATCACCCCCAGCGCGCCGAGCATGGTGATCACCCCGGCAAACGCCCCCAGTTCCTGTTTAGCCATTTCCCCCAGTGAACGCCCGTCGCGGCGGGTGGAGATGAACAGCACCAGAAAATCCTGCACCGCGCCGGCCAACATAACGCCGACCAGGATCCAGATGGTCCCCGGCAGGAAGCCCATCTGCGCGGCCAGGATCGGCCCCACCAGTGGCCCGGCGCCGGCGATGGCGGCGAAGTGGTGGCCGAACAGCACCCATTTGTTGGTGGGCACGTAGTCCAGGCCGTCGTTGTGGCGTTCGGCCGGGGTAAGACGGCGGTCATCCAGTTCAAAGACCTTGTCGGCGATGAACCGGCTGTAGAAGCGGTAGGCGATGCTGTAGCAGGCGACGGCGGCGACCACCAGCCAGACGGCGTTGACGTGTTCGCCGCGGCTGAGCGCCAGCATGGCGAAGGCGAAAGCGCCGACCAACGCCACCAGCAGCCAGATAAGTCCGGACCTGATGTTTTTCATGAAACAACTCCTTGGCGTACAGAGGTAGAAATTGACGTTGTTATTAGGGATGACGTTTTAACAGTAGAAGTTTTGCCGCTGAACCGCGGCAGGTCGGATGAGAAATGTGAAGCAGGTGGGGTTTTGGTGTAAAAACAAGGCGATGAAACGCCGTTGGCGCAGGCTGCCGCCCACGCATTTCCGAACAGATTTTCATTCTGCACTTTTACTGCGCATGCAGCGAATCATCGCCGTTTTTTATCTGGGTGCGGCGTTTGTCGGCTTATTATTTCATCTGTAGAGGTGTGCCGAAATAAAATGGCGCGCATCGTGTTATACCTTTATTTTCATCCGCATGTTTATTCATTCATTAAATAAATAATAGGGAAAGAAAAGGGATTTAATTATGATAAATAAAGTTATTGAAGGGTATTTACCGCAGCTCACGGCGATTCGTCATGATATTCACCAGCACCCGGAGCTTGGCTTCGAGGAGTTTCGTACCAGCGATTTGGTGGCGGACTATTTGAGTTCGTGGGGCTATGAGGTGCACCGCGGATTGGCGGGCACTGGTGTGGTGGGGACGCTGCGGGTGGGTGACGGCGTGAAAAGCCTCGGGCTGCGCGCCGATATGGACGCCTTGCCGCTCGAGGAAAACAACGGCAAACCCTGGAGCAGCAGCGTAGCCAACCGCATGCATGGCTGCGGCCACGACGGGCATACCACCATGTTGCTTGGCGCTGCGCGTTACCTGGCGCAAACGCGCAATTTCAACGGCACATTGCATGTGATTTTCCAGCCGGCGGAAGAGACGCTGGATGGCGGTGCGCGCATGGTGGAACAGGGGCTGTTCGAACGCTTCCCCTGCGACGCCATTTTCGCCATGCATAATATGCCTGGGTTGCCCGCCGGCGAGTTCTTTTTCCAGCACGGTCCCTTTATGGCTTCTTCGGATCAGATTGTGGTCACGATACAGGGGCGTGGCGGCCACGGCGCCATGCCGCATTTGACCGTCGATCCGGTGCTGGTGGCTTCGCACATTGTCATTGCGCTGCAGAGCATCGTATCGCGCAATACCAATCCGCTTGAAGCGGCGGTGATCACCGTCGGCAGCATTAAAGCCGGTGAGGCGGCCAATGTGATCCCTGATAGTGCGGAAATGAAGCTCAGCGTGCGATCGCTGGGGCGCGAATGGCGAACAACGCTGTTAACGCGCATTCCTGCGCTGATTCAGGCGCAGGCGCAAAGCTTCGGCGCCACGGCAATCGTGAACCACATCAACGGCGCTCCGGTATTGGTTAACGATGAGGCTATGACGCGCTTCGCGCATCAGGTGGCGCAGCAGCAGTTTGGCGCCGCGCGCGCGCACTACGGCGCTAAGCCGCTGATGGGCAGCGAAGATTTCACCTTCATGCTTGAGGCGCAGCCGCGAGGCTGCTATCTGCTGATCGGCAATGGCGACGGTGAAGGAAGCTGTATGGTGCATAACCCGGGATACGACTTTAACGATGAATGCCTGGCGGCGGGCAGCCATTATTGGGGCGCGCTGGCGGAAGCGTATTTAAAATAAGTCAGAAAAATAATAACAGGGAAGATAATAATGAGTGAAAATACGGCGGTGATGCAATCAGAAATAAACGCGCCGTCGAAGACGGGCGGCAAGAAAGTGATATTTGCCGCCTCCTTCGGTAATGCGCTGGAATTTTTCGACTTCGGCATTTATAACTTCTTCGTCATTTATATCAGTGTGCTGTTCTTTCCGCCGTCGAGCGATCCTAATCTGGCGTTGCTGCTGGCGTTCGCCACGTTCGGCGTCAGTTTTATTATGCGGCCTCTGGGCGGTATTTTGATCGGCGCCTATGCCGATCGCCGCGGCCGCAAACCGGCGATGATCCTGACGATTTCACTGATGAGCCTGGGTACGGCGATGATCGGCTTTGCGCCGACCTACGCCAGCGCCGGCTATTGGGGAACCATCACGCTGGTGGTGGCGCGCCTTATCCAGGGGGGGGCGGCGGGCGGAGAGGTGGGGGCGTCGATGTCGTTGCTGGTGGAGTCGGCGCCGCCCAATCGGCGCGGCTTCTATTCCAGCTGGTCACTGGCGACGCAGGGCATCGCCAGCGTGATTGGCGGTGTGACAGCGCTGGGGTTGAGCGCCGCGCTGCCGCTGCTTTCGGGCGAACCGAACGCGATGGCTGAATGGGGCTGGCGCATTCCTTTCTTTATCGGCGTGGCGCTTGCTCCGCTCGGTTGCTGGCTGCGCCTCGGGCTGGAAAGCGACCGTCCGCCGATGCCGCGCACTCAGGAGCCGCCTGTGCAGCTGCGCCGGCACTCGCGTGCGGTGGTGCTCGGCGTGATGTTGACCATCGGCGCCACGGTTGCCACGTACATTTCTATGTATTATCTCGGTACCTTTGCGGTGAAGTATCTGGGTATGGCGCAGACTTACGGTTATGCCGCGATGCTGCTGGCCGGGATCATCACTTTCGGCGGCAGTTTGCTGGTAGGGGGCTGGTGCGATCGCTATGGCCGTCTGCCGCTGATCCGCTGGGCGCGGATCGCCATTTTGCTGCTGGCGTTGCCGGTTTTCTGGCTGCTGACGGTGGCGCCGCATCCGGCGGTGTTGCTGAGCGTGGTTACGCTGATGGTTGGGCTAACGACGTTGGGGTCTGTTCCCACGCTGTTGGTGATTTCCGAGCTGTTTCCGCAGCGGGTACGCGCGTTGGGGTTTGCGTTGGTTTATAGCCTTGGCGTCGCAATTTTCGGCGGCTTTGCCCAATACATCGCTTCACAGTCGATCGCGCTCAGCGGTTCGCTGCTGGCGCCCGCCGGCTATCTGATGTTGGCAACGCTGATCTCGCTGGCCGCGTTGCCGCTGTTGCGTGAAACCGGCGGCGATCCGCTGCGCTAGCAGACGCGGGGCGATAAAAACGCCGGCGGTTCTCACCGTCGGCGTTTTGCGTTGCGGCCGCTTCAGGTTGGCGTTCAGGCCGCAGGGCGGGCGATTACGCTGCGGGTTTCCATGCGCACTTCAGCGATGGTGACCTGCAAGGTGTCGCTCTGGCGGTAAACCACTTCACCTTTGATCTGCACGGTGCCGGTTTCCTGGCTGCACTGCATCTCGTCACGCACCGCGTGAATAAACGGCGCCGGGATGAAGGCAACCGCGCCGTTGTCCAGCAGGCGCACACGCAGGCCGCCGCGTGTCACGTCGATAATCTCGGCGTTGAAGCGGGTATCGGTACCGGCCTTGTCCTGCAGGAAGCGGGCGTACAGCCAGTCGCCGACGTCGCGTTCCGCCATGCGGTTCAGGCGGCGGCGTTCCGCCAGCTGCACCGTTACGTCATCCTGCGGTTTTTCGGCCGATTGCTGGTTGATGATTGCCTTCAGCAGGCGATGGTTGACCATGTCGCCGTATTTACGGATCGGCGATGTCCAGGTGGCGTAAGCCTCCAGCCCCAGACCGAAGTGCGGCCCCGGCGTGGTGCTGATCTCCGCGAAGGTTTGGAAGCGACGGATACGACTGTCAAGGAACTGAGTCGGCTGCGCATCCAGATGGCGGCGCAGTTCGCAGAAGCCCTCAAGGGTCAGCAGTTTTTCGGCTTCGGCTTCCACGCCGTTAGCCTGCAATACGGTGACCGCTTGCTCAACCAGCGCAGGATCGAAACCGGTGTGCACGTTGTACACGCCGAAGCCCAGGCGATCGCGCAGCACGATGGCGGCGCAGACGTTGGCGGCGATCATGCACTCTTCAACGATGCGGTTGGCGCTGCGGCGCTGCTCGGTGACGATCTCCAGCACGTCGCCTTTTTCACCCAGCACGAAGCGGTAGTCCGGGCGATCTTTGAATACCAGCGCATGCTGGTGACGCCAGGCGTTGCGCGCGTCGCAAACGCGTTTCAGCAGGGTGATCTGTTGTGCGATGGCGTCGCTCGGCGGCTGCCAGCCGGCAATGCCTTCCAGCCAGTCGGAAACTTCGTCGTACACCAGTTTGGCTTTGGATTCGATCTCGGCGGCGAAGAACTGAATATCGTCGCCCAGCGCGCCGTCGGCGGCGATGGTTACGCGGCAGGCCAGCACCTGGCGGCGCTCATTAGGGCGCAGCGAGCACAGGTTGTCCGACAGATCGCGCGGCAGCATCGGGATGTTAAAGCCCGGCAGGTAGTTGGTGAAGGCGCGCACGCGGGCGATATCGTCCAGCTTGCTGCCTTGCTCGACGTAGGCGGTCGGATCGGCGATGGCGATGGTCAACTGCAGCGAACCGTCAGCGTTGTCGGTCACGTACAGCGCATCGTCCATGTCCTCGGTGCTGGCGCTGTCGATGGTGACGAATTCGAGCGCGGTCAGATCTTCACGCACCAGCGCCGCGTTCGGCTCGCTGAGGGCCTGCATCTCCGGCGCCTCTTTTTCCAGGTTGTGACGCGCCAGCGTCACCCACCACGGGGCGAAATGGTCTTCACCGTTGGTGATAAACTGGGTCAGATCGGCGTTGAAGCCGCGATCGCCTTTCAGCGGATGGCGGCGCATTTCCGCCACCGCCCAGTCGCCAGCCTGGAAGTTGTGGGTCAATTCACGCACCGGGCGGCACGGAATCGCCTCTTTCAGCAACGGATGATCGGGCACGATGGACAGACGATCGTCGCGCTTTTGCACGCGGCCGACAAAGCGCGACAGGAACGGCTCGACCAGGGTTTCCGGCTCGGCGATTTCGCGCTCTTTCTCGGTGTGCAGGGTGGCGATAATGCGATCCCCGTGCATGACTTTCTTCATGTACGGCGGTGGAATGAAGTAACTTTTTTGACCGTCTACTTCAAGAAAGCCAAAGCCTTTCTCAGTCCCTTTCACGACGCCTTCAACGCGCGGGGTCTGAGAGTGAAGTTGCTGTTTAAGCTGCGCCAGCAGCGGGTTATCTTGAAACATATCGTCCAGTGAATGGGTTGTGAGTGGCAAGATTTGCGGCTGACAGTTTTACGCGAATCACCCGCTGCGAGCAAGCCTAACGTCACGGAACCCCGCGTTGCCGCGCGATTTTGCGCAAGAATGGTCAATCGAAGTGCGATAGATGAAAAACCCCGGCGCGAGGGCCGGGGTGAAGGAGGGGGCAATCAGTCCTGCAGCGGCGTCGGCTGCAGGATTTCAATCCAGTAATCGTCCGGATCGCGAATGAACGCCACGTAGTTCATGCGGCCTTCATGCAGGCGTTTCTGGAAGGTGACGCCCAGGCGCTCAAAACGCTCACAGGCGGCGCGCACGTCCGGCACCGTGACGCACAGGTGGCCAAAGCCGCGCGGCTCGCCGTTGCCGTTGTGGTAGTGGAAATCCGCCTGATTTTCGGTGCCGTGGTTATGGGTCAGTTCGAGAATGCCCGGTTGGCTCAGCGCCCAGCGTTTGCGTTCGTCGTCATCCTGCGGGATCTGCTCGCGCGGGCTGCGCGTCAGGTAGCAGATGGTGAAAGCGGCTTCTTCGAACGTTTCCAGATAGACCGGGGTAAAGCCCAGTACGCGGGTATAGAAATCCAGCGCCTTGGTCAGGTCTTTCACGCGGATCATGGTGTGGTTGAACACGTAACCGTCGGTTACCGCGTCCGGTTGGGCCGCCACGCCGGGCAGCGTCAGTAGGTCATTCAGTGGCATCAGAGATCCTCCTCAGGGTGTCGGCAGACTGTAGATGAAATCGATGCTAATCTAAAGTGATTGTTTTTAACTAAAACACTAACTAAAAGTGAATGATAAATGAAGCTGAGTCAGCTGAAGTTTTTCTGCACCGTGGTGGAACACAAAACCATTGCCGCCGCCGCCCGCGAGCTGCACTGCGTGCCTTCCAACGTCACGCTGCGGCTGCGCGAGCTGGAGGAGTCGCTGGGCGGCGAGCTGTTTTTCCGCGACAAGAACCGGCTGTACGTGAATCCCAAAGGACGGCTGTTCTATCAGCAGGCGCGCGACATCGTGGCGCAGGCCGAGCGCAGCAAGCAGCTGTTCGCCGGCGAGCAACAGCATGGGCTGTTAAACCTCGGCGCGCTGGATTTTTCGCTGGTCAGTCACTTGCCGGCGCGCATTGCCCGGCTGCGCCGTTTACAGCCTCATTTGCACATAAACGTGCTGAGCCGCGACTCGCTGGTGCTGGAACGCATGTTGATCGACAGCGATCTCGATCTGGCGATCACCGACGGCCCAATTGAGCATCCGCTGCTGGCCAGCCAAAAGGCGTTTGACGAACGGCTGGTGCTGCTGATGCCGGCGGATGTCGGGCAGCCCGACGCCGCCACGCTGGCGCCGCTGGAGTTTTACACGTTCAGCCGCGAGTGCTCGTTCCGGCTGAAGGTCGATCACTGGCTGGCCTCGCGCGGGCTGAAACCTCGCATGACGCTGGAAATGGAATCTTATGCCGCGATGGCGGCCTGCGTGCAGGCCGGCTGCGGCGTCGCCTGCGTGCCGGGTTCGTTGCTGCCGCTGATCTTGCCGGCGCCGGGGCTGAAGGTGGTGGAAATGGGCGAGGAGGGCGTGAGCGATCTCTATTTCGTCTGGCGGCGGCATCAGCTGTCCGAGGAATTGCAGACTATCCTGGAAATATTGGCGCGCCCGGCGTGAACCGGGCGCGCGTTTTCAGGCGATGCGCAGCGACGGCTGCTGCTCGCTGCGGCGGATCACCACCGGAATCGACTTTGAGGTCGGGGTGCCGGTGCCGTCGCCGAAGCTGGCCAGCGGCACCAGCGGGTTGGTTTCCGGGTAGTAGGCCGCCAGATTGCCACGCGGGATGTCGTAACTCACCAGCTTGAATCCATCCACCTTACGCACCACGCCGTCGTTCCACAGGGTTTCTATCTCTACCCGTTCGCCATCCTGCAGGCCCAGCGCCGCCAGATCTTCCGGATGGATGAACAGCACTTCGCGCTGACCGTAAACGCCGCGGTAGCGGTCATCCAGACCATAGATGGTGGTGTTGTACTGATCGTGCGAGCGCAGCGTCTGCAGGGTAAACGGCGCTTGCACGTCGCCCAGCTGCGGGAACAGAGTAGTCGGCAGCGCGGCGTCGCTGAATTCCGCCTTGCCGCTCGGCGTGGCGAAGCGCAGTTCGGCGGCGGCATTGCCCAGGTAGAATCCGCCGGGCTGCTCGCAGCGCCGGTTGAAATCCTCAAAGCCGGGAATGGTGGCGGCGATATGATCGCGGATCAGCGAGTAGTCGTCGGCCAGTTCCAGCCAGTCCAGCTGCTGTGTGCCCAGCACCGCGTCGGCGATGCCGCAGACGATCGCCGTTTCCGAACGTTGCGTATCCGCCAGCGGTTTGCCGATGCCTTCCGAGGCGTGAACCATGCTGAAAGAATCCTCGACCGTGATGTACTGTGAGCCGCTGGCCTGCATGTCCAGTTCGGTGCGGCCGAGCGTCGGCAGGATCAGCGCGTCTTTGCCGGTCACCAGGTGGCTGCGGTTAAGTTTGGTGCTGATGTGCACCGTCAAATCGCAGTTGCGCAGGGCGCGGGCGGTGCGCTCGGTGTCCGGCGCCGCGGCGGCCAGATTGCCGCCCAGCGCGATCAGCACTTTCACTTCGCCGCGCAGCATTGCTTCGATCGCTTCCACCGTGTTGTGGCCCACCGCGCGATTGGCGGTGAAGTTAAAGTGGCGTTCCAGACTGTCGAGCAGCGCTTTGGGCGACTTCTCATCGATCCCCATGGTGCGGTTGCCCTGAACGTTGCTGTGGCCGCGTACCGGGCACAGACCGGCGCCCGGTTTGCCCAGTTGCCCGAACAGCAGCTGCAGGTTGGTGATTTCACGCACCGTCGCAATAGAGTGCTTATGCTGAGTCACGCCCATCGCCCAGGTGCAGATCACTCGTTCAGCGCCCTGGTAGGTGGCCGCCGCCTGGCGCAATTGCGCTTCGCTCAGACCCGATTGCGCGGTAATGGTCCGCCACTCGGTGGCGTCCACCTGCGCCAGGTATGCCTCCACGCCGACGCTGTGCCGCTCGATAAACGCCAGGTCAAACAGGGGGGGCTCACCGGCGGCCAGCCGCTGGCGGTGGGTTTCAAGCAGCGCTTTCACCATGCCGCGCACCGCCGCCATATCGCCGCCCAGATTCGGTTGGTAATAGGAGGAGCTGATCGGCGAGGATTTTGGCGTCAGCATCTGCACCGGATCCTGCGGATCGGCGAATCTTTCCAGCCCACGCTCGCGCAGGGTGTTAAAGCTGACGATGCGCGCGCCGCGTCGGGCGGCGTTTTTCAGGCTGTGCAGCATGCGCGGGTGGTTGGTGCCGGGGTTTTGACCGAACACGAAGATGGCATCGGCCTTTTCGAAGTCATCGATGCGGATGGTGCCTTTGCCGACGCCGATGCTCTGTTTCAGCCCAACGCCGCTCGCCTCGTGGCACATATTGGAACAGTCGGGGAAGTTGCTGGTGCCGAGCATGCGGCCAAACAGCTGATAAAGGTACGACGCTTCGTTGCTGGCGCGGCCCGAGGTATACAGCTCGATCTGGTTCGGGGTGTCCATGCCGTTGATGTGTTTGGCGATCAGCGCCAGTGCGTCCGGCCAATGAATAGGCTCATAGTGGTCGGTTTCGGCGTTGTAGCGCATCGGATGGGTGAGGCGTCCCTGGTATTCGAGGAAATAGTCGCTTTGCTGCTGCAGGGTGCTGACGCTGTGGGCGGCGAAGAACTCAGGCTCCACGGCGCTGCGCGTCGCTTCCCAACTGACCGCTTTGGCGCCGTTTTCGCAAAAGCTGAAGGTGCTGTGATTATCGTCGCCCCAGGCGCAACCGGGGCAGTCGAAGCCGCGCGCCTTGTTGACGCGCATCAGGTTGCGCATGTTTTTTAGCGTTTGTTTACTGTCGAGGACAAAGCGGGTGGTGGCTTCAAGCGAACCCCAGCCGCCCGCCGGGCCGGTATAAGGCTTGATTGACGGTTTGAATTTCATGGTGACACTTCGCAGGTGGTTGTAGCTAAAAAGTAAACGCTTTTTTATGCGTTTTGCGTATTTATGTCACAAGTTTAGGGGCGCGGAAGGCGGGCGTCTAATCGAATGGTGCAATGGCGGCATAGAGCATATCTATCGCAGATGGATGTTGACCTAAACAAATGGTTGCATAAAGACACCCGCTGCAAAAGAGTAATGGTTTCGCCTGAAATTGAATTCATGCAGTCTATCTCGCGGATTATATTGGCATTTTATTTAGCCTGCGGGCCAGAGGAACACAGCGTGAAGCGTTCAGTATCAGTAGTGATCGGCGGTATGTTACTGCCTTTGGCGGCGCAGGCGGCGGAAACGGCGTCCCATTTTCCCGCCATGACTCCGCCAGCGATAGACGCCGCCTCTTACGTTTTGATGGATTACACCACTGGCCAGGTGTTGGCCGCCGGCAATGCCGACGAGCGGCGCAATCCGGCCAGCCTGACCAAACTGATGACCGGGTTGGTGATCGACCATGCGCTCGACCAGCATAAGATTGGCCTCGACGATGTCGTCACCGTGGGGAAAGACGCCTGGGCGCAGGGCAACCCGGTGTTCAAAGGATCCTCGCTGATGTTTCTGAAGCCAGGTGACAGGGTCACGGTTCGCGATCTCAGCCGCGGCATCATCATTGATTCCGGCAACGACGCGTGCGTGGCGATGGCGGACTATGTCGCCGGAAGTCAGGCCAACTTCGTCAAGCTGATGAATGAGAAGAGCGCCCAGCTGGGATTGCAGAACACCCATTTTGAGACGGTGCACGGGCTGGATGCGCCAGGGCAGTTCACCACCGCCGGCGATCTGGCGGTGATCGCGCGCGCCATCATCATGAGCGAGCCGGCGGAATACCACATGTACAGCGAGAAATCGCTGACCTGGAACGGCATCACGCAGCAGAACCGCAACGGCCTGCTGTGGGATAAGACTCTGCACGTCGACGGCCTGAAAACCGGGCACACCGCCTCGGCCGGCTTCAACATCATCGCCTCCGCCACCGAAGGAGATCGCCGCCTGATCGCCGTGGTGATGGGCGGCAAAAGTTCCAAAGGCCGCGAGGAACAGGCGCGTAAGCTGTTGACGTGGGGGCTGCGCGACTTTACCACGGTGCACCTGTTCAGCGCCGGCCAGAGCCTGGGGGAAGAGCCGGTCTGGTACGGCGAAAGCCACCGCTTGCCGGTCGGCAGTGCGCAGGACCAGTCGCTGAGCCTGCCGAAAAGCGAGGCGGACAAACTGAAGGCGCAGTACGTGATCAATGCTGCGCGGCTGGAAGCGCCGGTCAACAAAGGACAAACCGTTGGCGAGATCCGCATCAGCGATAATGGCCAGGTGGTGAAAACCCTGCCGCTGGTGGCGCTGCAGGCGGTGCCGCAGGGCGGCGTGTTCTCACGCCTGATGGATTACATGAAGCTGAAGCTCTGACTCACCGGGCGAGCGACGACGCCCGGTGGTATACTGAGCGCGAATGCCGATCATTGAGCCGCGCTATGGATATTAAACAACTGATTTATTTGTGTAATTTAGAACGGGAACGCCACTTCGGCCGGGCGGCGGAGGCCAGCTTCGTCAGCCAGCCGACGCTGTCCATGCGATTGAAAAACCTGGAAAAAGAACTGGGCGTTTCGCTGATTAACCGCGGCAACCATTTCGGCGGTTTTACCGCCGAAGGCGAGCGGGTGCTGGCGTGGGCGCGTGAGATCGTCTCGGTTTACCAAGGGCTGAAGCTGGAGGTGGAGTCGCTCAAGCACGGTTTGCACGGTACGTTGCGCCTTGGCGTGGTGCCGCAGTGCAGCATCTCGGTGGCGGAAATGCTCAAGGCGGTCAGCGAGCGTTATCCGCATCTTGATTACCGGCTGGCGGTGCTGAGCGCCGATCAACTGTTGGAGGCGTTGACGGCGCATACCGTCGACATCGGCATCGGCTTTTTCGAGCTGTCGACGCTGAAGGAACTGCATTTTCAATCACAACCGCTGGTGGAAACCGGCGTCGAGCTGGTATTTCATCCGCAACACTTCCCTAAGCTGGTGGGCGACACGCCGTTGCCGCTGGAGGCGGTGGCCGCCTTGCCGCTGTGCCTGGCCGAGCCGACACGGTATTTTCGCCGCTATCTCGATCAGCACTTCCGCGACGCCGGGTTGACGCTGCACCCGCGGCTGGAGACTGCCTCTATCTTCCAGCTGCTCGAGGGCATTTTCGTCGGCTTGGGCTGCGGACTGTTCCCGCGCGGCCAGTTGCAATCGCCGCTGATGCCGGAACTGCAGCGGCGGCCGGTGGCCATCGCCGCCATGCCGCGTCATGCGGCGGTGGTGGTCGATATGGCGGAGCGCGCCACGCCGTTGGCGCAGAAGTTTTTCGATGCCGCCAGCGAGTGGTTGCGGCGGCAAAATATCTGAAGGAAGAATGTATTGCGTCCAGTAATTAGCCGCGTAGTGGTATTCAGTCGGTAGCGCTGAAAGATTCCGCATCGCCCAGCGTTTGGCGCAGGCGATTTTCCCAGGCGTAGAGCGCGGCGGTGAGGATCACTTCCAGCGCCTGCGCCTGATTCAGGCCGCTGTTGAACAACGGCTGCACGCTCTGCGGGGTAAATTTCTCCGGTGCGCGCGTCAGTTCGGCGGCGGTGTGGATCACCGCGCGTTTGACGGCATCCTCGGTAAATGCCAGCCCCTGAGGCAGCCCGGCGAACAGCGCCTGGGCCAGTCCGTCGTCCTGGAGCTCTTGCGTCACCGTGGATGCGCAATAGCGGCTGCCGTTGATGCGTGAGACCGCCAGCGTCGCCAGCGCCTTGAGGCGACTCGATAACCCATATCCTTCGGCATTGATGCCGTTGAACACCCCGTTGCGCTCGCGCAGTGCGGCGGCATCGTGCGCCAACAACAGATAATAAGATTCGGCGCGCGCCTGCGGGTGGCTCTGATCCAGCACGTCAAGCTGTTCGGCGGCGGCGGCTTCCGTGTCGATTGGCGGCAGACGCGCGGTCCAGCTTAACTCTTCGGCACTGAACGCGACGCCATCGGCGTCTTCGACGTTAGGGAAACCGGGCACCACCACTGCCGGCCGGCCGGCCAACGCCGCGACGCCCGCGACCACGCGCGCCTGATAGCTGACAAAACCGATGATTTGCGAAAAGGTGACGATATCCGCCGGGCTCAGCCCGACGTCGCCAAGCTGTTGCAGCGCCTTGCGGCAAATCAGCGTGGGCTGGCTGGCAAGCTGGCGGGCGTATTGGGTGATCTGGGCGAGGCGGATATTGCTTTCCCGGGAAGCGTCCGGGCTGTGCAGCGGGGCGAGGCGGGCGGCATAGTGGCTACAGAGCGACTGCACGCCCGTCACCTGGGCGACGGTCAGCGCGGTGCTGAGGCGATCGTAAGGTGACAATGTCACGTATCGTGATAATGGCACCTGATCGGGAAACAGGGCGTGGTAGCCGGCCAACGAGGCGCTGAACACGCCGGCGCGAGCGCGTAGCGCAGCGTTTAACGCTTCATCGGCGAAGGCGCCCAGCCCCAGCAGAAAGCGATCGCGAAGGGTGGCCGCCTGCGGTTCCAGCGGCGCATCGCCCCGCACGCTGCTTTGGGTTTCGTGATACCACTGGGCATTATGTTGTCGACGGAGTCGTTCCATAGGGTCAATCCTTAATCATGATCAACAGCCGCCGCTGCGCGGCAGCGTCGGCTGGACAAAGAGGCAACATGCCCGCAGGCGGGGCGAAAGGCGGTTTTAGCGCAGCTCATCACAGCAGAGGGCGTGGCCGTAAACAGAAAAACCGGCTGCCAGCGTGAGCAGAAACTGCGTAAGGCGGCGATGGCGAATGCTGTTCATCAGTGCGATATCCTGTCGTATGAGAAGTGCAACGTAGGGGATATCCTCACCGATCGCCCTGGCGAGATAAAATAATGTTACGGACTAATCAATAACTGAAAGGAATAAAATATAAGGATATATAACAAGAATGTAATTTGCATGTGCGCTTTCTCGCTAAGCGGCAGGCGCGCAAGGTGATAAAAAACCCGCCGCAGCGGGTTTGTAGGTGAAGGTGTGACTCAGAAGCGGCCGCCGTCGCGCCGCCAGGCATCGGCGGTCAGCGCCTCGCCGAAGTGGCTGGCGATAAGGCGCTTGGTCAATTCGTGCAGCGGCGCCGCCAACACCTCCGCGGTGCTGCCGCGTTCGACGATTTCCCCTTCGTGCATCACCAGCACCTGGTCGCTGATATGCTTCATCATGCCGAGGTGCTGGGTGACGTAGATATAGGAAATACCGTGTTTTTCCTGCAGCTCCAGCATCAGGTTGATGATTTGCGAGCGCATCGACATGTCCAGCGAGGCCAGCGCCTCATCGGCGACGATCACCTTCGGTTGCAGGATCAGCGCGCGCGCCAGCGCGACGCGCTGTTTTTGCCCGGAGGCCAGCATGTGCGGATAGTAGTAGGCGTGATCCGGCAGCATGCCGACCTGGCGCAGCGTCTGGTTGATACGCTGCTCGCGCTCGGCGGGCTCAAGATCGGTGTTCAGCCGCAGCGGCGCATCCAGCAGCTGGCCGATGCGCTGGCGCGGGTTGAGCGAGGTGCTCGGATCCTGAAAAATCATGCGAATACGCTGGCTGCGATAGCGATAGTCGCCGAACGCCAGCGGATGATCGTCGATCAACAGCTCGCCGGCGGTCGGCTCCACCATGCCGGAGAGCATCTTCGCCAGCGTGGATTTGCCGGAGCCGTTCTCGCCGATCACCGCCAGCGTCTGGCCTTCGCGCAGGGTAAAGCTGACCGATTTCACCGCCTCAACGTGCTGGCGGCGGAACAGCCCGGTGCGGTAGCGGTAGGTTTTGCTCAGGTTGCGCACTTCCAACAGCGTTTCCATGTTATTGCTCCTCCATGTTCAGCGGGAAGTGGCAGGCGAAGAAGTGGTTTTTGACCGGGCGCAGGCGCGGCGTTTCGATGCACTTCTTCTGTGCGTAAGGGCAGCGCGGCCCCAGGCGGCAGCCGATCGGCAGGTGCTCCAGCGAAGGAATGGCGCCCGGCAGCGTGTTTAAACGGCTCTTGTGCGGCAGCGAACGGCCGAAGTCCGGCATGGCGCGGATCAGCGCCTGGGTGTAAGGGTGGTGCGGCGCCGCCAGCAGTTCTTCGCACTGGGCGCTTTCCACCGTTTGCCCGCAGTACAAGACGTTCACCCGGTCGGCCCACTTGCTCATCATCTGCAGGTCGTGACTGATCAGCAGAATGGTGGTGTTGTTGTTCTGGTTGAGACGCGCCAACAGGCGGAAAATCTGCGCCTGCGTGGTCGGTTCCATGGCGTTGGTCGGCTCATCGGCGATCAGCAGGCGCGGTTGGTTGGCCAGCGCGATGGCGATCATCACTTTTTGGCACTCGCCTTCCGTCAGCTCGTACGGGAAGCTGCCCATGATGTCGTCATGATCCTTGATGCCGACGCGGTGCAGCAACTCGATGGCGCGGCGTTTGCGCCAGTTGAAGCGCTGCCACCAGTGGCCCTTGTAGGTCCAGCCCGGGATGGCCTGCGCCAGCTGGCGGCCGATGCTCTCGGAAGGGTCGAGACAGGACTGCGGCTCCTGGAAGATCATTGAGACGTTGTGGCCCACCAGCTTGCGCCGCTCGCGCGGGCTCAGCTGCAGCAGATCGATGTCGTCGAAGCGGAAACGATCGGCGGTGACGCGCCAGTTGTCTTTGGTCACGCCGCAGATGGCTTTGGCGATCAGGCTCTTGCCGGAGCCCGATTCGCCCACCAGGCCGCGCACCTCGCCCTCGGTCAGCGTCATGCTGACGCGATCGACCGCCTTGACCGGCCCTTCGGCGGTCATAAATTCAATCGTCAGATTGCGGATATCGAGTAACGGCATTATTCCACCCCGGCATTGATTGCGCGGCGCATACCGTCGCCTAACAGGTTAACCAGCAGCACGCTGACGAGGATGGCCGCGCCGGGCAGCATCACCGTCCAGGGCGCGACGTACACCAGCTCAAGCGAATCGCCGAGCATCGCTCCCCATTCCGGCGAAGGCAACTGCGCGCCGAGATCGAGGAAGCCGAGTGCGGCGATATCCAAAATAGCCATCGACAGCGCGCGGGTGAATTCGGTCACCAGCACTGCCGCGATGTTCGGCATGACCGCATACCACAGGATCTGCAGCGTGGAAGCGCCGTCAAGCCGCGCCGCCACCACGTACTCTTTCTCCAGCTCATCGTGCACCGCGCTGTAGATGGTGCGCACCATGCGCGGCAGCAGAGCCAGCCACACCGCCAGCATGGCGTGTTCTAGTTTGGGGCCGATAAACGCCACCACCACGATTGCCAGCAGCAGCGACGGAATCGACAGCAGAGTGTCGAGAATGTGGTTAAGCACCGCCGAGCGCAGCCCGTGGGTGACGCCGGCGAACACGCCGAGGATCACCCCGCAGAACGCCGCGGCCAGCGTCACCACCAGCGCGGAACCGAAGGTAGCGGCGGTGCCGGTCAACAGGCGGCTGAGGATGTCGCGCCCGAGATCGTCGGTGCCGAGGAAGAACGACACGTTGCCGTAGCGCGACCAGGACGGCGGCAGCAGTTGATAGCCGAGGAACTGCTGATCCAGCGCGTAGGGCGCCAGCAGGCTGCCGAACAGCGACAGCAGCAGTAGGGCGATCACGCCGTAAAAACCGATCATCGCCAGCGCGTCGCCGTAGAAAATCCGCCAGGTGTAGCGCAGCGGGCTCGGCATCTTTTTCTCGCGGTATACGTTATCGAAGGGCATACCATTCCTTATGTTTCAGCGGGTTGGTTGCCGCACCCAGAATGTCGGCCAGAACGTTAATGGTGATCACCAGCGTGCCGACCACCATCACGCCGGCGGAGATCGCCGCATAGTCCTGCTGGCGAATGGCGTTGATCAGCCACCGGCCGAGGCCCGGCCAGCTGAATACCACTTCGGTGATCATCGCCAGCGTGAGCATGGTGGAGAACTGCAGCCCCAGCTTGGGCACGATCGGCGGCAGCGCATTGTGCAACACGTGGCGGCGGATGATGGTGAAGCGCGACAGGCCGCGGGTGGCGGCGGCCTTGATGTAGTTTTGGTTCAGCACGTCGTCGGTGCTGATGCGCATCAGCCGCACCACTTCGGTGGTGGGCGCCACCGCCAGCGCGGCGATCGGCAGGATCATGTGGCGCAGCGCGCTGCCGATCATCTCGGCGCGATACGGCGAATCCGACAGCCAGGCGTCGATCAGCGCGAAACCGGTGATGGGCTTCACCTGATACAGCAGATCGAAACGGCCGGAAACCGGCAGCCAGCCCAGATGCAGCGAGAAGAACAGCATCAGCAGCAGCGCCAGCCAAAACACTGGCATCGAGAAGCCCAGCAGCGCGAAGGTGCTGATGGCGGTGTCCTGCCACTTGCCGCGCAGCACGCCGGCGATGATGCCCAGCGGAATGCCGATGAACAGCGCCAGAGCGAAGGCCAGCAGGCACAGTTCCATGGTGGCCGGGAACACTTCGCGCAGCTGTTCGCTGATCGCCTGGCCGTTGATGCTGGAGACGCCGAAGTCCCAGTGCAGCAGGCTGACGAAGTAGAACTGATAGGCGTCCAGCAGGGCGGCGCCGTTCAGCGGCGCGCGCGGAGTGAAATAGCTCAGGCTGAAGCTGACCAGCGTCAGGAAGAACAGCGTGATCAGCAGCAGCAGAATGCGGCGCAGGGTAAAGATAATCACTTTTTCACCTCCGGCGCGGATTCACGGTACACCCCGGCGAACGAGGCGTTGCCGAACGGGCTCAGCACCAATCCCTTGATGTCGTAACGATAGGCCTGCAGGCGCAGAGAAGACGCCAGCGGCAGCACCGGCAATTGCTGCTCGAGGATTTTCTGCGCCTTGCGGTAGTTGTCGATGCGCTGAGACAGCTGCTGCGACAGCAGCGCGTTCTGCAGCACTTCGTCAAAGCCCGGATCACACCAGTGAGCATAGTTGGTTTGCGAACGGATTGCCGCGCAGCTCAGCAGCGGCCGGAAGAAGCTGTCCGGATCGTTGCTGTCGGTGGCCCAGCCGGTCAGGGTCAGATCGTGGTTCATCTCCATCAGGCGCGCTTCCTGGAAACGGCCCTCTACCGGCACGATGGTGACGTTGATGCCCACCTGGCCGAGATCGGCCTGGATCAGTTCGGCGGTTTTCAGCGGGCTCGGGTTGTAAGACTGCGAGGCGGTCGGCACCCACAGCTTCAGGTTCAGCTGGCTGACGCCGGCCTGCCGCAGCATCTCGCGCGATTTGGCCGGATCATACTCGGTGACGTGCGCATCGTTGTCGTAGGCCCAGGAGGCGCGCGGCAAGATCGAGGCGGCGGTTTCCGCCGTGCCGTAATAGATCGACTGCATCAACCGTTGGTTGTTGATCGCCAGCGAGATCGCCTGGCGCACATTGAGGTTGTCGAGCGGCGGTTTACGGGTGTTGAACGCCAGATAGGCGATGTTCATCCCCGGGCGCAGCGTCAGGCGCAGGCGCGGATCGTCGCGCAGAATCGACAGCTGGCTGGCCGCCGGATAGGCCAGTACGTCGCACTCGCCGGTCAGCAGCTTGGAGAGGCGGCCGGTGCCGCCGGCGCCCAGATCGATCACCACCTGCGGCATGCGCGGCAGGCCTTTCCAGTAGGCGGCGTTGCGCGCCAGGCGAATATATTGCCCCGAGCGGTATTCGTTGAGCAGGAACGGGCCGCTGCCGACCGGCTCGCGATCGATCAGCTCCTGATGGCCTTCGCGCGTCAGCGTGTCGGCGTATTCGGCGGACAACACAGGCGCGTAGTGGGTTGCCAGGTGCCACAGGAACGAGGCGTCCGGCGACTGCAGGCGAATCTCCACCGTGTAGTCGTCGAGCTTTCTCACGCTCTGCACCGAATCACCGAACTGCAGGCTGTCGAAATAGGGATATTCGCCGCCGTTCACGTCGTGATACGGGTGTTTCTGATCGAATACGCGGGCAAAGCTGAACACCACGTCGTCGGCGTTCATCTTGCGGGTGGGCGTGAACCAGGCGGTGGTCTGGAACGGCACGTCCTTGCGCAAATGGAAGCGGTAGGTGGCGCCGTTATCCAGCACTTCCCAGCTTTGCGCCAGCTCGGGGATCAGGCGATAAGTGTAGGGATCGACGTCCAGCAGGCGATCGTACAGCTGGGCGGCCAAGGTATCCACCGTCAGGCCGCTGCTGGCCATTTGCGGGTTGAAGGTATTCAGTATGCCGCTGACGCAATAAACAAAGCCGCTTTGGCGAATGTCCGGCAGCGGCGCCGCGGCGGGCGCGGGCGGTGTTGTCGCGGCCAGGGCAGAGCCCGTCAGGCACAACGACAGTATCCAAAAGGGTAAACCACGCATAGAGGCTCATGGGTTAATCAGCAATAGCGTTAGTGTATCGCACTCTGACCAGCAGCCCAATCCATTGAGCAAAATCGCTGAGTTTTCTGCGACTTGATTAATCAGCCCGTTCAGCGGCAAGAAAAAAGTTTTCCATGTTATGTTATAATATAACAAAATCATGTTACCGTTCCCCGGCAAAGTCACAATAACGCAAGGGGATGTATGAACGAAGTTGCACTTCCACCACGCCGTTCGCTGCCGGACGCTCAGGCATGGCGCGGCGAAATGAGTGATGTCGGGCTCGATTGGGTCGGGATGCAAGGGATCGCGCTGCCGCTGGAGCTGGCCGGCAAGCCATTGATGGCGAAGGTCGACGCCGGTATCAACCTGCGCGCCGAAGCGGCGGGGGAACGCGGCATTCACATGTCGCGGCTGTATCTGGCGCTGGACGAGTTGACGCAGGGAGAGCTGACGCCACAGCGCATCGGCCGAACGTTGCAGGCCTTTTTGGCTTCGCAGCCGGAACACAGCGATCGCGCCAGCCTGACGCTCAGCGGCGAGCTGTTGCTGTCACGCCCGGCGCTGCTGTCGCCGCAGCGCGGCTGGAAAGCCTATCCGCTGCGCATCGAGGCCACTCTGGCAGACACGCTGACGCTGGCGCTGACCGTCGGCGTGCCTTACTCCTCCACCTGCCCGAGTTCGGCGGCGCTCAGCCGCCAGCTGGCGCAGCAACAGTTCCAGTTTGATTTTGAACAGGAGGCGGAGCGGGTCAACCAGCGGCAGGTGAGCGAGTGGCTGTTGGAGCAAGGGATGCCGGCCACCCCCCACAGCCAGCGCAGCTGGGCCTGGATCACCGTGACGCCCGAGAATGAACGGGCGTTCGAACCGGTGAAGCTGATTGACCGTATCGAACACGCGCTGGGCACGCCGGTACAAACGCTGGTGAAACGCCGCGACGAGCAGGCCTTCGCGCTGGCCAACGGTCAGAACCTGATGTTTTGCGAGGACGCGGCGCGCCGTCTGTATCGCATGCTGCGCAGCCAGTGCGACTACCGCGCTTTCTCGCTGCGCGTTGAACATCAGGAGAGCCTGCATGCCCACAATGCGGTGGCGGAGCTGAGCTGGCGGGGAGAACACCATGCTGCGTAAAAATCCCAGTGGCCATCTGCCGCAGGTCTCGCCGCTGGCCTACATCGATCCCACCGCCATTCTATGCGGCCGGGTGATCGTCGAAGATTTCGTTTACGTCGGCCCGTATGCGGTGATCCGCGCCGACGAGTTGAACGCCGCCGGCGACATGGAGCCGATCGTCATCGGCTCGCACTCCAATATTCAGGACGGCGTGGTGATCCACTCCAAAAGCGGGGCGGCGGTGACTATTGGCCGTTACAGCTCGATCGCCCACCGCGCCATCGTGCACGGCCCGTGCCGCATCGGCGATCGGGTGTTTATCGGTTTCAACAGCGTACTGTTCAACTGCCACGTTCAGTCCGGCTGCGTGGTGCGCTACAACGCGGTCGTGGACGGCGTAACGCTGCCGGAAAACCGCTATATCCCCTCGACCGAACGCGTGGGGCCGGACAGCGATCTGTCGCGCTATCGCCAGGTCGATCGCGGCGCGCTGCAGTTTTCGGAAGAAGTGGCCGCCACCAACGTCGAACTGGTGCGCGGTTATCAGGCATTACGCAATGAATTTTAATGAGGTTTCCATGAAACAACTTCCCGTGACCGTGCTTTCCGGCTTTCTCGGCGCCGGCAAGACCACGGTGCTGAACCATATCCTGAACAACCGGCAGGGCATGCGCGTGGCGGTGATTGTCAACGACATGAGCGAAGTGAACATTGACGCCGCGCTGGTGGAGAATGAAGTGCATCTCGATCGCCAGGAAGAGAAGCTGGTGGAGATGAGCAACGGCTGCATCTGCTGCACGCTGCGCGAAGACCTGCTGGTGTCGGTGCGCGAACTGGCGCAGGAGGGGTGTTTCGATTACCTGTTGATCGAATCGAGCGGCATCTCGGAGCCGCTGCCGGTGGCGGAAACCTTTACCTTTGAGGATGAAACGGGCGAAAGCCTGTCCCAATTCGCCCGGCTGGATACGCTGGTGACGGTGGTCGACGGGGTGAATTTCATTCAGCAATACCAGCAGGCGCAAAGCCTGCAGGAGGCCGGCCAAAGCCTGGGTGAGGACGATCTGCGCAGCGTGGCGGACCTGTTGATTGAGCAAATTGAATTTTGCGACGTGATCCTGGTCAGCAAGACCGATCTGTTGACGCCAACGCAGCAGGGCGAAGTGATGGCGCTGCTGGCCAGCCTGAATCCCGACGCCCGCATTGTGCCGATCGCGCCGGGCAAACTGCCGCTGGAGGCGGTGCTGAATACCGGCAGCTTCAGCTTTGAAAAGGCGCAGCAGGCGCCCGGCTGGCTGAAAGAGCTGCGCGGCGAACACGTGCCGGAAACGGAAAGCTACGGCATCAGCAGCTTTGTCTATCAGGCGCGGCGGCCGTTTGCGCCGGACAAGTTCTACCGCGTGATCAACGGCGATTGGGGCGGCGGCAAGCTGCTGCGCTCGAAAGGCTTCTTCTGGCTGGCGACGCGGCCGCGGCAGGCCGGGCAGTGGAGCCAGGCCGGCGGCATCGCCCATTACGGCCTGGCGGGCACCTTTTGGCGCGCGATCCCGCAAGATAATTGGCCGCAGGATCCGCAAACGCGGGCGCATATTCAGGAGAAATGGGTGGAGCCGTTCGGCGACATGCGCCAGGAGTTGGTGTTTATCGGCCAGCACTTGCAACAGGCGGCGATCGTGCGTCTGCTGGACGACTGCCTGCTGAACGACGACGAAATGGCCGCCGGCGTGGACTATTGGCTGGCCATGGCAGACCCGTTCCCTGAGTGGTAATTGCGCAATCTTCGTGTGGTAATGAGAAAAATTCTCAACAAAGTGCTTTACAGACGATATTGATAACTATTATCATCGCCTGGCAGTTCACGGAAGGCCACAGTTTGCGGCTCTGATGTGGAAGGCACGACATTGCTCACATTGCTTCCAGTGTTTTTTAAGCCAGCTCGGGTGCTGGCTTTTTTTTTGCCCGCTATTCCTCGTCCGTTTCGCCGTTTTGCAGCAGCGCATGTTTTTTCAGCATGCCGCGTAGCTGATGGTAGGTGAGCCCCAGCAGCTGCGCCGCCTTGCGCTGATTGAACCGGCCTTGCTGCAGCGCCGCTTCGAGAAGCGCCTTCTCCTGCTCGAGCTGCCAGTGTTTTAGCTCCAACGGCAGCGCCGGCAACGCGCCGGCGCCTTCAGGTGCGGGTGCAAGCGGCGTGGCCTCGCGCGGCGCAAACGGGTTGATGACGATGTTGTCAAGCGGGCTGTCGCTGTCGCCGTGACGATAGACCGAACGTTCCACCACGTTTTTCAGTTCGCGCACGTTGCCCGGCCAGCCATATTCGAGCAGCGTCTGCCTGGCGCGTTCGGTAAAGCCGGGAAACAGCGGCAGCCCTAGCTCGCGGCACATTTGAATGGCGAAGTGCTCGGCCAGCAACATGATATCGGGCCGGCGTTGGCGCAGCGGCGGCAGCTGTACCACGTCGAACGCCAGCCGGTCCAGCAGATCGGCGCGAAACTTGCCCGCCGCCGCCAGCGCCGGCAGATCGTCGTTGGTGGCGCACACCAGGCGCACATCCACCCGCAGCGGCTGGCTGCCGCCCACGCGTTCCAGCTGGCCGTATTCGATCACCCGCAGCAATTTCTCCTGCACCAGCATCGGCGCAGTCGCCAGCTCATCGAGGAACAGCGTGCCGCCGTCGGCGCGCTCGAAGCGGCCCAGATGGCGTTTCTGCGCGCCGGTAAAGGCGCCAGCCTCGTGGCCGAACAGCTCGGAGTCCAGCAGGTTTTCATTCAGCGCCGCACAGTTGAGCGAGATGAACGGCCCTTGCCAACGGTTGGAGAGGTAGTGCAGGCGGTGGGCGATCAGTTCCTTGCCGGTGCCGCGCTCGCCGATCACCAGCACCGGTTTGTTCAGCTTTGCCACCTGGGAGACTTGCTCCAATACGTCGACGAAGGCGTTTGCTTCGCCCAACAAATTTTCTGGCTGTTCGTTCATGATGAAATTCGCCAATGTTTGGTGAAAATAATCACTCTACAGCAAGCGCGCAGAGAGTCAAAAATAAAGAGTTGTTGTTTTTCAATAATATAAAAGTTGGCACGGGTTTTGATTATCTCTTTGGGCAAGCTGTACGACTTAACGCGGCGCTTCAGACGCCATCAGAACCAAGAGGAAGTGAGTTATGGGTATTTTTTCTCGTTTTGCCGACATCGTGAACGCCAACATCAACACCCTGCTGGACAAGGCGGAAGATCCGCAGAAGCTGGTGCGGTTGATGATCCAAGAGATGGAAGACACGCTGGTTGAAGTCCGCTCTACGTCGGCGCGCGCGCTGGCGGAGAAAAAGCAGTTGCTGCGTCGCATCGAGCAGGGTGAAAGCCAGGTAAGCGACTGGCAGGAAAAAGCCGAGCTGGCGCTGCGCAAAGATAAAGAAGACTTGGCCCGCGCGGCGCTGATCGAAAAACAAAAGGTTGCCGACCTGATCGCCACGCTGACGCAGGAAGTGGCGACCGTAGAAGAAACGCTGGCGCGCATGAAGAGCGAAATCGGCGAGCTGGAAAACAAGCTGACCGAAACCCGCGCGCGGCAGCAGGCGCTGGCGCTGCGCCATCAGGCCGCGTCTTCTTCCCGTGAAGTACGTCGCCAGCTCGACAGCGGTAAGCTGGACGAGGCGATGGCGCGTTTCGAACAGTTCGAACGCCGCATCGACCACATGGAAGCCGAAGCGGAAAGCATCAGCATCGGTAAAAAGAAGTCGCTGGACCAGGAGTTTGCCGAGCTGAAAGCCGACGACGCCATCAGTGAGCAGCTGGCGGCGCTGAAAGCCAAGATGAACCGCTCAGAGTAAGGCGAACCGCGGCCACACGCCGGAGGTGGCCGCCTATCCAGGATCCGATAAGAAGGAATAACAATGAGTGCTTTATTACTTGCCATTCCGCTGACAATTTTCGTGCTGTTTGTCGCGCCGATTTGGCTTTGGCTGCATTACAGCAATCGGCAACAGACCGGCATCCAGCTGAGTCAGCAAGAAATGCAGCGCCTGGCGCAGCTGGCGGAAGACGCCAAACGCATGCGTGAACGCATTCAGGCGCTGGAAGAGATCCTTGATGCGGAACACCCGAACTGGAGACAGTCCTGATGAGTAATACGCTGGGCAGTAAAAAGCTTTATCGCGTACCCGAAGAAGGCATGGTGAAAGGCGTCTGCGCCGGTTTGGCCCACTATTTCGACGTGCCGGTGCGCCTGATCCGCGTGATGGTGGTGCTGTCGCTGTTCTTTGGGCTGTTCTTCTTCACGCTGGTGGCTTATATCGCGCTGGTGTTCGTGTTGGACGAGGCGCCGGCCAGCCGCTTCGAAGGCGAGCATCAGAAGACGCCGCGCCAGCTGCTCGATCAACTGGAATATGAGCTGGGCAGCGGCGAGCAGCAGCTGCGTCAGGTCGAGCGTTACGTGACGTCCGACACCTTCGGCGTACAGAGCCGTTTCCGCAAGCTGTAACCCTTCTTGCGAGACCCGGCCTGCGCAGGCCGGGCATCTTCGCCGCCGTTATCCCGTGAATAACCTTAATCGTCTTGTGCCGGAGGGCATTGTCATGAATAAAATCGATGTCGCAAACACCGCCAGAACGGGTGGATTTAAACGAGGAGCGGCGGCAATGTTGAAGACATTGGCTAAAGTCATCATCATAGCGTTATTGAACTATGGCCCGGCGGGCGCTGCCGGCTGGCTGTTGAAGACCGTTGGCCGCAAACCGGTGCGCTTCGTGCTGGCGCTGGTGCTGGAACCGCTGTTCCGTAAAGGCCTGAACAAGGCTTTCGGGCGTTACGTCAAGGAGAGCAATGAAACGACTGCAAAATGAGTTAACCTCGCTGGTCAACCGCGGAATGGATCGCCATCTGCGCCTGGCGGTGACCGGCCTGAGCCGCAGCGGCAAAACCGCCTTTATCACCGCTTTCGTTAACCAACTGCTGCATGTGCACAGCGGCGCGCGCATGCCGCTGTTTTCACCGGTGCGCGAAGAACGCCTGTTGGGCGTTAAACGCATCCCGCAGCGCGATCTCGGCATCCAGCGTTTCACCTATGACGAAGGGCTGGCGCAGCTGTACGGCACGCCGCCGGCCTGGCCGACGCCGACGCGCGGCGTCAGCGAAATTCGTCTGGCGTTGCGCTACCGCTCCAACGACTCGCTGCTGCGCCACTTCAAAGACACCTCAACGCTGTACCTGGAGATCGTCGATTATCCTGGTGAATGGTTGTTGGATCTGCCGATGCTCGAACAGGATTACCTGGCCTGGTCGCGCCAGATGACCGGGCTGCTGCAGGGCGAACGCGCCGAATGGGCCAAGCCCTGGCTTGAGCTGTGCAAAGCCTGCGATCCGCTGGCGCCGGCCGACGAAAACCGCCTGGCGGCGATCGCCCAGGCCTACACCGATTATCTGCTGCGTTGCAAGAGCGAAGGGCTGCACTTCATTCAGCCGGGCCGTTTCGTGCTGCCGGGCGACATGGCCGGCGCGCCGGCGCTGCAGTTTTTCCCGTGGCCTGACGTGGCCGCGATCGGCGAGTCGAAGCTGGCGCAGGCCGACAAGCATACCAACATCGGCATGTTGCGCGCTCGCTTCAATTACTACTGCCAGTCGATCGTCAAGAACTTCTACAAAGAGCATTTCGTCCGTTTTGATCGGCAAATCGTGCTGGTCGACTGCCTGCAGCCGCTCAACAGCGGCCCACAGGCATTCAACGACATGCGTCTGGCGCTGACCCAGCTGATGCAGAGCTTCCATTACGGCAAGCGCACGCTGTTTCGCCGCTTGTTCTCGCCGACCATCGACAAACTGATGTTCGCCGCCACCAAAGCGGACCATATCACCGCCGATCAGCACGCCAATCTGGTGTCCTTGCTGCAACAGCTGGTGCAAGAGGCGTGGCAGAACGCGGCGTTCGAAGGCATCAGCATGGATTGCGTCGGCCTGGCCTCGGTGCAGGCGACCGAGAGCGGCATCGTCGATCATCAGGGGCAGCGTATCCCGGCGCTGAAGGGCAACCGCCTTAGCGACGGCGCGCCGCTGACGGTGTTCCCTGGCGAAGTGCCCGCCCGCCTGCCGGGGCCGGCGTTCTGGCAGAGCCAGGGGTTCCACTTCGATGAATTTCGTCCGCGCGCCATGAGCGTGGATACACCGTTGCCGCACATCCGCCTGGATGCGGTAATGGAGTTTTTATTGGGAGACAAATTGCGATGAGCGAGCCGATTAAACCGCGTATCGATTTTGACGAGCCGCTGCAGCCGCCGCAGGAACCGGCGTTGCGCGCCGGCGTCGCTTTCGACGCCGAGCAGGCGGAGAGCTTCTTTCCGGCGGCGCCGGAGCTGCAGCAGGAGGAGGAAGAAGGGCGCGCCGAAGGCATCATTAACGCCGCGCTGAAGCCGAAACGCAGCCTGTGGCGCAAAATGGTGACCGCCGGGCTGGCGCTGTTCGGCGTCAGCGTGGTGGCGCAGGGCGTGCAGTGGGTGCATAACGCCTGGGCGCAGCAGGACTGGATCGCCATGGGCGGCGGCGTGGCCGGCGGCCTGATCGTGTTTGCCGGCGTCGGTTCGGTGGTCACCGAGTGGCGGCGTTTGTATCGGCTGCGTCAGCGCGCGGAGGAGCGCGACGTGGCGCGCGAGCTGTTGCACAGCCACGGGCTGGGGCAAGGGCGCGAATTCTGCGAGAAGCTGGCGCGCCAGGCCGGGCTGGATCAGGGGCATCCGGCGCTGCAGCGCTGGCAGGCCTCGCTGCATGAAACGCAAAACGATCGTGAAGTGGTGGAGCTGTACGCCAAACTGGTGCAGCCGGTGCTCGACAACCAGGCGCGGCGCGAAATCAGCCGCTCCGCCGCCGAGTCGACGCTGATGATCGCCGTCAGCCCGTTGGCGTTGGTGGATATGGCGTTTATCGCCTGGCGCAACATCCGTTTGATCAACCGCATCGCCGCGCTGTACGGCATCGAACTGGGTTACTTCAGCCGCATTCGTCTGTTCCGGTTGGTGCTGCTCAATATCGCTTTCGCCGGCGCTTCCGAGCTGGTGCGCGAAGTGGGCATGGACTGGATGTCGCAGGATCTGGCGGCGCGGCTGTCGGCGCGCGCGGCGCAGGGCATTGGCGCCGGGCTGTTGACCGCGCGACTGGGCATCAAGGCGATGGAACTGTGCCGCCCGCTGCCGTGGCTGGAAGGGGAAAAACCGAAGCTCGGCGATTTCCGCAGCCAACTGATTGGCCAATTGAAAGATACGCTGAAAAAGGGCGACGGCAAGGCCAAATAACCCCGCGACGGCGCTCTCAGGAGCGCCGTTTTCTGAGCGGCGCCGGCGCCGGACGTAATCGAGACTTGACGACAGCCGATCCCCCTGTGATTGCGTGATAAATCTCTGCAAAATTAATTATGGTTGTGATAACTCTCTGTTTGTAGGCTAAAATGACGCCGATGCTGTTATTCACTTGCGTTTAAAATCAGCAACCACGGCAATAAATCAGAGTTCTGTCAACTTTTGCTGACAGATCGCTTCTACCGCCCGGTGCGAGGGAGTATCATCATCGTCAACGATCCCCGCACTTGCAGAGATAAGGCCAACACTGATGCGTTTGGAAGTATTTTGCGAAGACCGCCTCGGTCTCACTCGAGAATTACTCGATCTTTTGGTATCGCGCAGCATTGACTTACGTGGCATCGAGATCGATCCCATCGGCCGCATTTACCTCAATTTTTCCCAGCTGGACTTCGATACTTTCCGCGCGTTGATGGCGGAGATCCGTCGCATCGCCGGCGTGACCGACGTGCGCACCGTCAGCTTTATGCCTTCCGAACGCGAGCATCGCGCGCTGCGTGCGCTGCTGGAGTCGATGCCGGAGCCGGTGTTCTCTATCGACATGAAGGGCAAGGTCGAGCTGGCCAACCCGGCGGCGCAGGCGCTGTTCAGCCTGAGCGAAGACAAGATCCGCAACCAGACCGCCGGGGCGCTGATCGGCGGCTATAACTTCAGCCGCTGGCTGGAGAGCGAGCATACGGCGCCGCACTCAGAACGGGTGGTGATCCGCAGCCAGGACTTCCTGATGGATATTACGCCTATCTATCTGGAGGACGAACAGCAACAGCCGGCTGCGGTCGGCGCAGTGGTGATGTTGAAGTCCACCGCGCGAATGGGCCGCCAACTGCAAAATCTGTCGGTGAACGACGATACCGAATTCGACCACATCGTCGCGGTGAGCGCCAAGATGCGTCACGTGCTGGAGCAGGCGCGCAAGCTGGCGATGCTCGATGCGCCGCTGCTGATCGTCGGCGATACCGGTACCGGCAAGGATATTCTGGCCCGCGCCTGCCACCTGCGCAGCCCGCGCGGCAAGCAGCCGTTCCTGGCGCTGAACTGCGCCGCGCTGCCGGATGACGTGGTGGAGAGCGAGCTGTTCGGCCATGCGCCGGGCGCTTATCCCAACGCGCTGGAAGGCAAGAAAGGCTTCTTCGAGCAGGCCAACGGCGGTTCGGTGCTGCTGGACGAGATCGGCGAAATGTCGCCGCGCATGCAGACCAAACTGCTGCGTTTCCTCAACGACGGCACCTTCCGCCGAGTCGGCGAAGAGCATGAGGTGCACGTCGATGTGCGCGTGATCTGCGCCACCCAGAAAAACCTCACCGAGCTGGTGCAGCGCGGCGAATTCCGTGAAGACCTCTATTACCGCCTCAACGTGCTGACCATCACCATCCCGCCGCTGCGCGAACGTCCGCAGGACATCATGCCGCTGACCGAACTGTTCGTGGCGCGCTTCGCCGATGAACAGGGCGTAGCGCGGCCCAAGCTGGCGAGCGATCTGGGCGGCTTCCTCAGCAAATACGGCTGGCCGGGCAACGTGCGCCAGCTGAAAAACGCCATCTACCGCGCGCTGACGCAAACCGAAGGCTACGAGCTGCGGCCGCAGGATATCGTGTTGCCGGAGTTCGAGGTGGAAATGTCGCTGGGCGACGAGGTGCTGGACGGCTCGCTGGACGACATCAGCAAGCGTTTCGAGCGCTCGGTGCTGACGCGCCTGTATCGCACCTATCCCAGCACCCGCAAGCTGGCGAAGCGGCTGGGCGTTTCCCATACCGCCATCGCCAACAAGCTGCGCGAGTATGGCCTGAGCAGCCGTAAAGGCGGCGCCGAGGGCGAAGAATAAGAAAGGCGCCTTGCGGCGCCTTTAGCGTGTTTCCAAAGCCGGCGAACGCCGGCTTTGTTATTTCAGCGCTGCCAGCGCCGCGTCGTAATCCGGCTCGGTGGTGATTTCGTTCACCAGCTCGCTGTACAGCACGTTGTCCTGGCCATCCAGCACCACGACCGCACGCGCGGTCAGGCCCGCCAATGGACCTTCGGCGATTTCAACGCCGTATGCCTGTTTGAACTCGGCGCCGCGCAGGGTGGACAGGGTGACCACGTTGCTCAGGCCTTCCGCGCCGCAGAAACGCGACTGCGCGAACGGCAGATCGGCGGAAATGCACAGCACCACGGTGTTATCCAGGCCGCTGGCCAACTGGTTGAATTTACGCACCGACGTCGCGCAGACGCCGGTATCGATGCTTGGGAAGATGTTCAGGACTTTGCGTTTACCCGCGAAGCTGCTCAGCGCTACGTCTGACAGGTCTTTGGCAACCAGCGAGAAGGCCTTGGCCTGTTCGCCCTGCTGTGGCAGTTTGCCCGCTACGCTGACCGGATTGCCTTGAAAATGTACTGTCTGAGTCATTGCTAGATTCCTTTTACAGGTGTTTATACAAAGGGTATGAACCTGATGGAACGGCGCGCCGGCGACGGCTGTTAACATCAGGTTCACACCCTGGCGCCAGTTTATGACAAGCGGGGCGGATTGGATATCAAAGTTTGCTAAATAGTTGTATATATTAGGCTGTTCTATAAAACATCACCGGCGCATCAGCCTGCCTGGATGCGCAGTTTTCGCTCAGGAGCCGTTATGAGAGACATGCGTTTTTACCCGGAAGCCTGGCCGCTGCACACCGCCTTCGTGATCGCGCGCGGCAGCCGCACCGAAGCCAGGGTGGTGGTGGTCGAAATCGAACAGCAGGGCGTGCGCGGCGTCGGCGAATGCACGCCGTATCCGCGCTATGGCGAGAGCGAGGAATCGGTGATGGCGCAGCTGGCTGAGATGGCGCCGGCGATCGCGCGGGGCATCACCCGCGAGCAGCTGCTGTCGCAGATGCCGGCGGGCGCGGCCCGCAACGCGCTGGATTCGGCGCTGTGGGATCTGGAGTGTCGTCTGCACGGGCAAAGCCTGTGGCAGCGCAGCGGCGTGACGGCGCCGGCGCAGATCAGCATGGCGCAGACCGTCAGCATCGGCACGCCGGAAGCGATGGCCTTCGCCGCGCGTGAGCTGGAGCGGCAGGGCGCCACGCTGCTGAAGATCAAACTCGACGATCACTATATCAGCGAGCGGCTGGTGGCGATCCGCGCCGCGGTGCCGCAGGCGACGCTGATCGTCGACGCCAATGAATCCTGGCAGGCGGAAGGGCTGGCGGCGCGCTGCCAGCTGTTGGCCGATCTCGGCGTAGCGATGCTGGAGCAGCCGCTGCCGGCCGGTGACGACGCCGCGCTGGAGCACTTTATTCATCCGCTGCCGATCTGCGCCGATGAGAGCTGCCACACTCGTGCCGATCTGCCGCAGCTGGCGCAACGCTATCAGATGGTCAACATCAAACTGGACAAAACCGGCGGCTTGACCGAGGCGTTGGCGCTGGCGCAGGCCGCGCGCGAACAAGGGTTCGCCATCATGCTCGGCTGCATGTTATGTACGTCGCGGGCGATATCCGCTGCCTTGCCGCTGGCGCCGGCGGCGCGCTTCGTCGATCTGGACGGCCCGACCTGGCTGGCGCGAGACGCCGAACCGGGCCTGGCGTTCGAATGCGGGGCGATCGTCGATATCGCCCCGTAGGGATTAATCCGGGTAGGTCAACAACTCGGTCATCGCGTCGATGTAACGCTCGCTGGCGGCATCGGCGGAGATCGGCGGGAATTCGGCGGTGATGCACGGCAGCGACAGATCCGCGCACCAGCTGCCGAACGAGCCGGGCGTTTCATAACCGACGCTGGTCACCAGCGGTAGCTCGAACTTGTGCGACAGCCAAACGCCGAGCCGCGAGCTGGCGGGATCTTCAATGCAGGCCAGCGGCTCATGGAACGACACCACCCAATGCGGCTTCAGGCGATGGATCAGATGACACAGCGCCTGGGTTTCCGGTTCGGAGCCGGGGCGCCCGCCGGTGGAGAGCCTGACGTCGCGCACCGGCGCCGCGCTGTTCCAGCGATAGACGGTGTCGCCGGAGCGCCAGTTGGCGGCCGGGAAGTTGCGGTTCAGATCGACGCCGTTGGCATTGGCGCGCAGCCCCAGCTGGCAGCCGTCGGGGTTGACCGCCAGCACCACGTGGTGGCGCAACTGTTCGGGGGCGATGCTGCGCAGCGCGCAGGACAGGGTTACGATGGCGGCGCTCTCATCGCCGTGGGTGCCGGCGATGATCAGCCCGGTCTGCGGGCCGCTGACCGCCGCCGGGAAATAGACCAGCGGCGCGCCCAGCAGCGAGCTGCCGTAGTTCTCTCCTGCGATGGCCAACTGGCCACGTTCACTGCGCGGTCGATGTTCGGTCATGGTGTTGTCCCTGAGTTAAAGGCCGAGAGTCATTGTCATTTTATTCAGTGTATTACGCTTTGAGACATCTTTCCCATCGCAATTGTGCGGCGTTTGCGCGATCTGTGATGCGGTAGCGGCGAAAACGCCAATTAAACCGCACCTGACCTGAGGCTGTTGTTATACTAACGGCAGAGCTAAGCCAATCACCCGCAAGAGGATTTAACATGCCAGTAGCCAGAATCATCGCCAGCTATAGCGAAAATGAAAATGACACCATCACGCTGCTGTGCGGCGTAGACGCTGAAAACCAGATCCGCCAGGGGGAATGGTTCGGCGTGGTGAAAAACGACGACGGGCGCGGGGACGAATCGAACTATCCGTTCACCCTGCATATCGATTACCAGAAAGATGCCTTCTATCTCGACTACGGCTACGACGACGCGGATGCGCGTCAGCTGCAAAAAACCGATATCTCGGCTCGTCCGCTGGCTGAGAAAGGCTTTTTCACCGTGTTCGATGAAGAAGAGGGTGAAGAGTTCAGCTACCGCATCAACAGCATCCACCTGTACGACTGACGGTCGCCGCTGCAAACACCGCCCGTGTCGCCCTGCGCCGCACGGGTTTTTTATCGCCTGAATCGCACTTTTTGCAACTTCTCGGCCGTGAGCGCTAGGCCGGATGGATCTTGTGCTATATGATAAAAAATTCAGATGGTTAACGGGGGACAAATCACAATGACGGGAAAAAAAATGCAACGGGGTTTTCGTTTGGCGCTCTGCGCGGCGGCGATCGGCGCCTGTATGAGCAGCGCCATGGCGGCGCAGGTTCCCCCGGGCACCGCGCTGGCGAACAAACAGGAAATCGTGCGCCACATTAAAGACGAACCGGCCTCGCTCGATCCGATCAAAGCGGTGGGCTTGCCGGAGGCTCAGCTGGCGCGCGATCTGTTCGAAGGGCTGGTCAATCAGGACGCCAACGGCAAAGTGATCCCCGGCGTCGCCACCCGCTGGCAGACCAGCGACAACCAGACTTATATCTTCCATCTGCGTAAAGACGCGCGGTGGTCAAATGGTGACCCTGTCACGGCAAAAGACTTCGTCTACAGCTGGCAGCGGCTGGTAGAACCGAAAAATCTGTCGCCGTTCGCCTGGTTCGCGCAGCTGGCGGGGATCCAGAACGCCGAGCAGATCATCAGCGGCAAACTGCCTGCCGATCGCTTGGGCGTATCGGCGCCGGATGACTACACGCTCAAGGTGCAGTTGGACAAGCCGGTGCCGTACTTCGTCAGCCTGACGGCCAACTTCAGCCTGTTCCCGGTGAACAAGGCGGTGGTGGAAAAATACGGCAACGACTGGACCAAGGTCGGCAATCTGGTGGGCAACGGCGCGTTCAAACTGCAGGAACGGGTGGTGAACGAGAAGCTGGTGCTGACGCCTAACGACCATTACTGGGATCATGCGCGCACCGTGCTGACCAAAGTGACCTTCGTGCCGATCAACCAGGAATCCAACGCCACCAAGCGTTACCTGGCGGGTGACATCGACATCACCGAATCCTTCCCGAAAAACATGTATCAGAAGCTGCTGAAAGACATTCCGGGGCAGGTGTACACGCCGGATCAATTGGGCACCTATTATTACGCGTTCAACACCCAGCGTGCGCCAACCAACGACGTGCGGGTGCGCCAGGCCTTGTCCTATGCCATCGATCGCAAGATTATCGCGGAAAAAGTGCTGGGCACCGGCGAAAAACCGGCCTATCACTTCACGCCGGACGTGACCGCCGGGTTCAAACCCGAGGCGAGCTTGCTGCAACAGCAGCCGCAGGCGGAGCTGGACGCGCAGGCCAAAGCGTTGCTGCAGGCAGCCGGTTACGGCCCGAACAACCCGCTGAAGCTGACGCTGCTGTATAACACCTCGGAAAGCCACCAAAAGATCGCCATCGCCGTGGCCTCGATGTGGAAGAAAAAGCTCGGTATTGACGTCAAGCTGCAGAATCAGGAGTGGAAAACCTATATCGACAGCCGCAATACCGGCAATTTCGATGTGATCCGCGCCTCCTGGGTGGGTGACTATAACGAGGCGTCGACCTTCCTGTCGCTGCTGACCTCCACCCACAGCGGCAATATCGCCAAGTTCAAGAATGCGGACTACGACAAGCTGCTGGCGCAGGCGGGGCGGGAAACCAACCCGGCGGCGGTGACCGCCGATTACAACAAGATGGAACAGATCATTGCCGATCAGGCGCCGATCGCGCCGATATACCAATATACCAACGGCCGCCTGATCAAACCGTGGGTAAAAGGCTACCCGATCACCAATCCGGAAGACGTGGCCTATAGCCAAACGATGTATATCATCAAACACTGAGTTGGTTTATTTACCGCCCCCGCGCAATGTGGGGGCGTTATTTTTTTTTCGGCGGCGAAACCACGAGACTAATTAATTTTCCACGCGATAAACCCCGTTTAATAATAAACGGGGTTGCCATCATCACATTAATATTGTCTATTTCAGAGCGCGGTTACGCTTACAGACAGTCCCGCATGGCGTCCACCACTACGCGGCCGCTCATATCGGTCTGAGTAATGCGGTAGCTGGTGGGATAAGAACGACGGGTACTGAAACGATCGTGGACGGAGACCTTGCCAATCTGCAGGCCGGCGGCGTTTTTCACCACGAACTCACTGATCTCTTCCTGGCCCTGGTTTTGCAAATGAATATTGCTGATTTTTTCCAGCGTATCGCTGGCGTTTATTTTTAAATGGTCGCGTAACATAACTACCTCCTCGTAGTGAGAAAAGTATATGCCCCTAAAATTTGCGCTGAAACAGCTTTGTGTTGATTTATTATTATCATTTTGAATTAAAATTGATAGCAATATGTTAAGTCATAATAATAACGGCATTACCAGCGCTTTATCGGTGATATTGTCTGATTTATCGGCAAGGGTTTATTTCATTGCCGTTATTATTAGTCTGCATTAATGGGAAACAGCGCCGGCCTGGCCGCCGGCGCGGGAAAGACGCAGGCGACGTTGTGCCCACAGCCGGGTACGATCGTTAACCGATGCGGCTTATCCGGCGCCAGATAACGTCGGTCATAGTCGGCATAGGCCAGGGCGCGCTGCAGCCGATAAGGACCCTGCAGCTGGGCGGCGCAGGATTTGTCGAGTATCCGATAGTAGGCGCCCGGCGCGGTGCCGGTATCATCGGCGGCGGCCAGATAAGTGATATCGGCCGCAGCATAGCGCCTGCGAGCCGCGTCTGCAGTGCGCTGCAGGTGAGCGGGAAGCGCTTCCAGACCGTATTTCCAGCGATTGGCCTGCGGGCAGCGGCCGGCGTCCAGCGTTTGCCAGCGGAAACGGCAGGCTGTTTCAATGCCGCAGCTTCCCCGGCTTGTGGGCAGAGGGCGCAGGCGATCAAAATAGAGCCAGCTGCCGGGATCGGCCACCACATAGCGCAGACGCACTCCGCTTGGCGGATGAGCAAAGCCGACATAATGTTGTACGAACTGGGCGCCGGCGGAAAAACCGGCCACGGTGATCGACTGCAGCGACGGCCAACGCCGTTTCAGATCGGCCAGCAGGTTATCCATGGCGTTGAACGAGCCGGTTTTCCCGCCATTATCCAAACCGCCTGCGATCCACGAGCCGCAGCGCCAGAGAGCGTCACCGTCTTGCGGCTGGGGCAGACCGGCGGAATGGCAGCGGGCGGCGAGTTTCACCGGCACCTGGAACAGCGGGGCGACCAGCAAGCTGTTGTCTCCCGCTCCCTGCGCGGCATCGATCGCCGCTTGCAACGTCTTGGCGGCGTCGCGTGGATGCCCGTGCATCACCACCAGCGCGGTATGCGGCTGGGGGGATCGAGCGCGAGCGACAAAATAAGGCAGGGAACCCGCCGCCGTCGGCGCGTGGTAGGGCGTGGCGAGACGTTCTAACACCGGTTCTGCGCGAACCGATTGGCCGAACAGCAGCAGAGTGGCCATGGCGATGCAGCGCAGGCGGCGGCGCCTCGTCAGGTTCGGCGCAGCACCGTGCGCATTTGTCTCAGGACTTCCCGGCATCGTTGTTCCTCACGCGCGCGTTGATAGTAGCGATAAAAGGCGCGTTCCGAACTGAGGTTACCCGCGCGTGCCAGCTGCCTGAAGGTCAGGAATGCCAGGCTGAACATAATCATAATAAATAATAGGCCGGGGAACAGCAGCTGCCAGCCGTCGGTGATGCGCGCATTAGGCAGATAGTGGAGTGAATGGGGCGTAATCAATACCCCTAACTGCTGCAGTCCCCATTGAGTCAAAGCGGGGAACAGCACCAGCAGCGTAACGAACACCAAATACAGCAAGAAATAGCGGCAGGAAAGCAGGAAACGTTTGAAAGCGTTATTGGCGCTTGGCCGCAACACGAAGCCAGCGGACGTGGCGCGCAAGATTTGCTGGCGGCCACCGGTGAAGCGATAGCGTTCCAGCGCCGCTACGCTGTCCGGTAACGCCAACAGCAGCTGCAGTGCAGTGAGGCTGGCGCTGCTGTTGCCGATATAGTCGCGAAAGCGTAACAGGTGTATGGGGGCGCTTTGGGGCTTCTCGACGGATTCGAGCAGGTTTAGCAGCTTATCGTGGTTTTCCCGCCGAATGCGGAAGGGCATTTTGACGAGGGCGAAAAACATCGCGCCAAAGGCGCCTACGGTGGGTACGACGATGTCCAGAAAAGTTTTTAGCATGGCGATCTCCTGCGGTTCTCCGTTCGTTCCTTGCGGCAGAAGTATAGATCACGTTTATGGGACAACGAGAAAACTGGCGTTACAGCTTGGCCTTTGATCTCCAAGGCGTTAACGCTAGACTCAGCAACATAAGCAAGACTGAGGGGATAAATGAATGGATGTGATTGAGGGGAGCGAGCTGCAGGTCGCCGATGCGGTTTACGCCTACCAGCTCGACGGCAAGGGGGGCGTCACGCCGATCGAGCGGGATGACAAGATCACCTGCGACGCACCGTGCTGGCTGCATCTTGATTACGCGCACCCGGCCAGCGCTGAATGGCTGAGTACCACGCCGCTGCTGCCGGACTCGGTGCGTGAAGCGCTCTCCGGCGAAAGCTCACGGCCGCGCGTCAGCCGCCAGGGCGAAGGCACCATGATCACCCTGCGCAGCATCAACTTTAACGCCAACTCACGGCCGGACCAGTTGGTCACCATCCGCGTGTACATCACCGATAAACTGATTATCTCCACGCGGCACCGCAAGGTGTATTCCATCGATCAAGTGGTGAACGATCTGCAAAGCGGCGCTGGGCCGACCAACAGCGGCAGCTGGCTGGTGGAAATTTCCGATGCGTTGACCGATCACACCAGTGAATTTATCGAGGATCTGCACGACAAGATTATCGATCTGGAGGACGCCTTGCTGGAGCAGCAGGTGCCGGAGCGCGGCCAGCTGGCGCTGATCCGTAAACAGCTGATCGTGCTGCGCCGTTACATGGCGCCGCAGCGCGACGTCTTCGCGCGGCTGGCCAGCGACCGCCTGCCGTGGATGAGCGATGACGATCGTCGCCGCATGCAGGATATCGCCGATCGCCTGGGACGGGGATTGGACGATCTGGACGGCAGCATCGCGCGCACCGCCATCTTGTCCGACGAAATCACCACGGTGATGGCCGACGCGATGAACCGCCGCACTTACACCATGTCATTGTTGGCGATGGTATTTCTGCCCACCACTTTCCTGACCGGGTTGTTCGGGGTCAACCTTGGCGGTATTCCGGGCGGCGGTAATCCTTTCGGTTTCGCGGCATTTTGCCTGATGCTGGTCGGATTGGTGCTTGGCGTCGCCTGGTGGTTGAAGCGCAGCCGCTGGCTGTAGGCAAAAATGACGAAAACCCGGTTAACATTGAGCAATATCAACATTTAGCCGGGGTAAATGGGGCATGATCTCTCTCGCAGGTGAATGCAACGTCAAGCGATGGGCGTTGCGCTCCATAATTGTCTTACTTTCTTATTTTTGAATTACTGCATAGCACATTTGATTCGTACAATGCCGGTTTAATCACCGGCATTTTTTTATTCGGCTTTCCTTCTTCTTCAGGCCGCGCTTTCATCCCAGAAGCTGGCTTCAATCTTGTGCCCATCCAAATCACGGACAAAGCAGCCGTAGTAAGCCTCGCCGTAATGCGGCCGCGAACCGGGCGCGCCTTCATCGACGGCGCCGGCCAGCAGCGCCTGGCGATGGAATTCATCCACCTGTTGCTTACTGGTGGCGAAAAAACCGACGTGCGTGCCATTGCCGGGCGAGGCCGGCCGGCCGTCGATCGGCACCTGCAGCCAAAACTCCGGGTAGTCGCGGCCGTAACCAATGGCGCCGGGATGCTCCAGCACGCGTCGGCAACCCAAAGCGGCCAGTGCACGATCGTAAAAGGCGGCGGCGGCCTCGAAATCGTTGGAGCCCAGTGAGACGTGGGACAGGCAGGGGGTGATGTTCATTGCGCGATCTCCATATGACTGTATAAATAAACAGTATAGGGTAAAAACGGCACTGCCCAGTAAATTTTGCGCAAACTGTGAACAGGATCGAGATCGTCGGGAAAGGTAAATGTCGCCGCTCGCAGGATGGCAAGCGGCGAGGGGGCTTATTTGATTTCCAGCACGTTCAAACGCTCTGGCGCAGGCGCCGCGTCGTCCGAGTCTTCCGGCTGCCAGCCGACCGGCTGCATCGGGATGTCTTCGCGATCGAAGGCCAAATCGCCGCCGTCCACCACGGCGCTGCCGTGGTGAATGCCTTTGAAATCGAACAGGTTGATATCGCTCAGGTGCGAAGGCACCACGTTCTGCATGGCGCTGAACATGGTTTCCAACCGGCCTGGGTAACGCTTGTCCCAGTCACGCAGCATGTCACCGATCACCTGGCGCTGCAGATTAGGCTGCGAGCCACACAGATTGCATGGAATGATCGGGAACGCTTTGGCGATCGAGAAACGCTCGATGTCTTTCTCGCGGCAATAGGCCAGCGGGCGGATGACCACGTGTTTGCCGTCGTCGCTCATCAGCTTGGGCGGCATGCCTTTCATCTTGCCGCCGTAGAACATGTTGAGGAACAGCGTCTGCAGAATGTCGTCGCGGTGGTGGCCCAGTGCGATCTTGGTGGCGCCCAGTTCGGTGGCAGTGCGGTACAGAATGCCGCGGCGCAGGCGCGAACACAGCGAACACGTGGTTTTCCCTTCCGGGATCTTGTCTTTAACGATGCTGTAGGTGTTTTCTTCGACGATCTTGTACTCCACCCCCAGGCTTTCCAGATAGGCGGGCAGAATGTGCTCCGGGAAGCCGGGCTGTTTCTGATCGAGGTTCACCGCCACCAGCGAGAAGTTGACCGGCGCGCTTTGCTGCAGATTGCGCAGGATCTCCAGCATGGTGTAGCTGTCTTTGCCGCCGGACAGGCAGACCATAATGCGGTCGCCTTCTTCAATCATATTGAAATCGGCGATCGCTTCGCCCACGTTGCGGCGCAGGCGCTTTTGCAATTTGTTCAGGTTGTACTGCTCTTTTTGGCTAACGGATTGCTTTTCTGACATTTAAATCGTGCTCATTCTCAATGGGGGGCACTAGGGGCATGGCGTTATAGACCGCGAGTTTACCATTCAACCGGCCGATTTTGATCATTATTCATCATCCAGCCGCCACGCACCCGACGCGAGGCCTGTATGGTACGGATTGCGCGCCGGAATGCCAGCAGGTTTTGTTGCTGCGATTTACGTCGGCGGTAAAAGAACAGGGCGCGAATCGCTCGCGCCCTGAGGGAGGTTACTCAGCGGCGGACTTTTCCGCCTTGCCGGCCAGCAGGCTGAGGAAATCGTATTTCTCCTTCAGCTCTTTCTCGGCGGCCTGATACAGCGCGCTGGCCACCTCCGGCTGCTGCGCGTTCAGGCGACGGAAACGCTGCTCGTTCAGCAGAGTTTCAGCCAGGCTGCTGTTCGGCGGGCGCGAATCCAGCGCCAATGCGGCCTTGCCCTCGGCGCTGCGGCGCGGATCGAAGCGGTACAGCGGCCAGAAACCGGTGGCGGTCAGCTGTTTCATCTGATCGTGGCTGAGCGCCAGATCGTAGCCGTGCTCTTCGCACGGGCTGTAGGCGATGATCAGCGACGGCCCCGGATAGGCCTCGGCCTCCTGAATCGCTTTCACCGTCTGGTTAAGCTGCGCCCCCAGCGAAATCTGCGCGACGTAGACATGGCCGTACATCATCATACTGACGCCCAGATCCTTGCGCGCCTTGCGCTTGCCGTGCTCGCCGAACTTGGTCACCGCGCCCAGCGGCGTGGCTTTCGACTGCTGGCCGCCGGTGTTGGAGTAGCACTGGGTGTCGAGCACCAGCACGTTGACGTTCTCCGTCAGGCTGAGCACGTGATCCAAACCGCCAAAGCCGATGTCGTAGGCCCAGCCGTCCCCGCCGATCAGCCAGATCGATTTATCCACCAGGTAGTCGGCGTCCGCCGCCAGCTGGCGCGCATCTTCACCTTCAATACTCGCTAGCAGCGCGCGCAGTTCGGCGATTTGCTTGCGGCGCGGCTCCGGCGCCACGTCTTCCATCTGCAGGGCGTTGACCAATTGCTCCGGCAGCTGCGGCGCCAGTGCGTTCAGCAGACGCAGCACTCGCGCGCGATGTTGATCGACCGTCAGGCGGAAGCCCAGGCCGAATTCGGCGTTGTCTTCGAACAGCGAGTTGGCCCACGCCGGCCCGCGCCCTTCGGCGTTGGTGGTGTACGGCGTGGTCGGCAGGTTGCCGCCATAGATCGACGAACAGCCGGTGGCGTTGGCGATCAGCAAGCGGTCACCATAGAGCTGGGTCAACAGCTTGATGTACGGCGTTTCGCCGCAGCCGGAACAGGCGCCGGAGTACTCGAACAGCGGCGTGATCAGCTGCGAGGTGCGAATGTCGATGCGCTCCAGCTGCGCCGGATCGATTTCCGGCAGCTGCAGGAAGAAGTCATAGTTGTCTTTCTCCGCCACCAGATTATCGAGGCGTGACGCCATGTTGATGGCCTTGATTTCCGGGTTCTGGCGATCTTTCGCCGGGCAGACCTCGACGCACAGGTTACAGCCGGTGCAATCTTCCGGCGCTACCTGCAGCACGTATTTCTGGCCGCGCATATCGCGCGCTTTCACATCCAGAGACTGCAGAGAGGCGGGGGCGTGTTCCATTTCCGCCGGCTGCACCACCTTGGCGCGAATGGCGGAGTGCGGGCAGGCGGCGACGCAGTGGTTGCACTGGGTGCACAGGTCGGGCTGCCAGATCGGGATCGCTTCGGCGATGTTGCGCTTTTCCCACTGGGTGGTGCCCACCGGCCAGGTGCCGTCCGGCGGGAAGGCGGAAACCGGCAGCGCATCGCCCAGCCCGGCCAGCATCGCGGCGGTAACGGTTTTGACGAAGTCCGGCGCGGCGTCCGACACCACCGGCGGGCGCATCGGGCTGCTGGCGTCTACCGGCTGCAGCGGGATCTCGGTCAGCGCGGCGCGGGTGGCGCCCAGCGCCTGCCAGTTGCGCTCGACGATCTCCTGGCCCTTGCTGCTGTAGCTGCGGGCGATGGCGTCCTGCAGCTGTTGCAGCGCCACGTCGCTCGGCAGGATCTGCGTCAGGTGGAAGAACGCCATCTGCATTACGGTGTTGATGCGCGCGCCGAGCCGGCATTCACGCGCCAGCTTGGCGGCGTTGATGATATAGAAACGCGCCTGGCGTTGGTGCAACAGCGCCTGAACCTCCTGCGGCAGGCGCGACCAGACCTCATCGGCGCCGTAAGGGGTATTGAGCAGGAAGGTGCCGCCGGGCTTCAGGCGTTCGACCATCTGGTACTTATCGATAAACTGCAGTTGGTGGCAGCCGACGAAGTCCGCGTGGCTGACCAGGTAGGCCGAATTGATCGGCTGCTCGCTGACGCGCAGGTGCGACACCGTCAGGCCGCCGGCCTTTTTGGAGTCATAGACGAAATAGCCCTGGGCATACAGCGGCGTGGCGTTGCCGATGATTTTGATGTTGTTCTTGGTGGCAGAGACCGAGCCGTCGCTGCCCAAACCGTAGAACAGCGCTTCCAGCGAGGCGCGCTGCGGCAGGATTTCGTCGCTCAGCGGCAGCGAAAGCCCGGTGACGTCATCGAAGATGCCGACGGTGAAACGCGGGCGTGGCTGCGGCAGGGCCAACTCGCGGAATACCGCCAGCGCGCAGTCCGGGCCGAACTCTTTCGACGACAGGCCGTAACGGCCGCCGATCACCCGCGGCAGCGTGGCGCGCTCCCCCCGGCTGTAGGCTTCCGCCAGCGCGGTCATCACGTCCAGATACAGCGGCTCGGCCAGCGCGCCCGGCTCTTTGGTGCGATCGAGCACCGCGACGCTGCGCACGCTGTCCGGCAGCGCGCCGAGCAGATGCTGGGCGGAGAACGGCCGGAACAGCCGCACCTTGAGCACGCCGACTTTCTCGCCGCGGGTCAGCAGGGTGTCGATCACTTCTTCGCAGGTGCCGGCGGCGGAACCCATCACTACCACCACGCGTTCGGCCTGCGGGTGGCCGTAATAGTCGAACGGCCGATAGCGGCGGCCGGTGAGGGCGGCGAAGGCTTCCATGGCGTCGATCACGTGTTGGCCGGTGGCGTCATACCACGGGTTGGTGGCTTCGCGCGACTGGAAATAGGTGTCCGGGTTGGCGGAAGTGCCGCGCACCACCGGATGATCCGGCGACAGCGCCCGGCTGCGGTGCGCGTCGATCGCCGCCTGCGGCAGCATCTGCCGCAGCGTATCGTCGCTGAGAGGCACAATCTTGTTGATCTCGTGCGAGGTGCGGAAACCGTCGAAGAAATGGATAAACGGCACGCGCGCGTTGAGGGTGGCGGTCTGCGAGATCAGCGCGAAGTCCTGCGCCTCCTGCACGTTGCCGGCACACAGCATGGCGCAGCCGGTTTGGCGCACCGCCATCACGTCCGAATGGTCGCCGAAGATGGACAGCGCGTGCGTGGCCACGGTGCGCGCGGCGACGTGCAGCACGAACGGCGTCAGCTCGCCGGCCAGTTTGTACAGCGTGGGGATCATCAGCAGCAGGCCCTGCGATGAAGTGAACGAGGTCGACAGCGCGCCGGTTTGCAAGGCGCCGTGCACGGTGGCGATCGCGCCGCCTTCCGACTGCATTTCCACCACCCGCGGAATATCGCCCCAGATGTTTTGCCGGCCATCGCCGGACCAGGCGTCCGCCTGCTCCGCCATGGTGGAGCTTGGCGTGATAGGGTAGATGGCAATCACTTCGTTGGTGCGATAGGCCACGGAAGCGACTGCATTATTACCATCTGTAGTTATCATCGGCGTTACCTTTTCATTGCTCACAAAGCCGCGAAAGCGCACTTTCGCAGTAATGGAAAAAAGTCTAACAGAGGGGCGAACGCGGCTTTATCGCGTTTGTGTGGCGGGTGATAAATCGGCAAGCGTATCGGGCATCACTATTTGCATCGCCGGTTGAGGTCACTTCAATAAATTGTTTTCGCCGTTTAAAGACAATTTATTTCCGGCGCGTCATAATTGCGCATCGGTAAACTGATGGAAGAAAACCATGAGCGGATTTATGTATTTGACGATGGCGATCGTTGCGGAAGTGATCGCCACCACCATGTTGAAAGCCTCTGAGGGCTTTACCCGTCTGTGGCCGTCGCTGCTGGTGGTGCTGGGCTACGGCGTGGCGTTTTGGGGGCTGTCGATGGTGGTCAAGAGCATGCCGCTGGGCATCGTGTATGCGATTTGGTCGGGCATGGGGATTGTGCTGGTGTCGGTCGCCGCGGTGTTCGTTTATCAGCAAAAATTGGATTGGCCGGCGATCGTTGGCATGGGATTAATTATTGCCGGCGTGCTGGTGATTAATTTACTGTCGAAAGCCTCGGTGCACTGAGTGTTATTTTAATGTAAAAAAAAGCCGGCGTGACAGCAAGTCGCGCCGGTTGAAGAATTCAGCCATCATTCACTGAAAATAGTGGAATGCTAATTAGTTAGCGCCGCCAGCATAGACACAAATATCGTTCTCTCCGGTAGCAAAAAATGCGCCGCCGCAATGAAAGCACGCGAAGATAATTAATACCGCTGTCGCGGGAAAAACTTCCTCGATGGCCGCGGTGACGTTATCACTTTTTTGCGTGCGGCCAGTACCTGACAGCGAGTGGCGCCGTCACGGAAATATTCTGCAAACAAAATAAATGTTCGGCCGGCGCAAAAAAACGACAAATAATGGCTGGAATATATTTTCATTATTTATATATCGAGCTAGATTAAACAAGTTTGCATCAAAGATAGCGAAACGTGTCCGCCAAGTGACGCGCGTTATCAGCAATGGCGATTTTACACAGCGCAGTTCCGGGTTCAGGAGTGGGATAATGACGACATCAAAATGGCTGCTTGCCAGCGCCGTGCTGCTTTTAGCCGCCTGCAGCAGCAATAACGAAGAGCCAGTACAGCAGGGCAACAGTGCCAGAATCAATACGTTGCAGACCAGCGCCGGTTGCGCGGCGGTCGGCGGCGTTACCACCATCGCGCACAACTTGAACGGTGAAGCGCTGCGCATGTGCCAGATGCCGAACGGCAAGCAGTGCGAAGAACGTACGCTGGCCCTGGGCAGCTGCGCCGGGTAAGCCCGCGGCGCCTGGCCTGCAGGATCAATACACCCAATCGCGCAGGGTATAAATAAGCGTGTGGCCGCTGCCGGTGAGCGTCAGCTGCTGTGCGTTTAGCGTCACTTCGGCGCCGTTTTCCAGCACGGTGCCAATCACCCGATCCCAGCGGTTGCGCTGCTCATCAGGGCACAGCTTGCGCGTGGTGGCCAGCGATTTCACCGTCAGCACGCCGTCGCGTAATTGCCCCTGGCCGAAAAAGCGGTTGCACATCGTGCCGGAGACATGCAGGTTCTCGCCGAATTCCAGATTGAGCAGGCCGCCGCCCGCCGGTGATTTTGCCGTTTCGCCATCCACGCTTTGCAACACGAAGTTGTGATGCAACAGATCGCCTGGCGTGACGGCCGTGTGTGGTTTCATGCTGCACCCCGCTAAGGCCAGCGCCGCAAGGGCGGCTACCGTGGTTTTTCTCATCGCGTTCTCTCAAATAAACAGGGCGCCGCAAGGGCGCCCCGAGGTTACGCTCAGGCGTTCAACTGGTTCGGGCAGGTTTCGCCGCGATCCAACTGGCTGATGTTCTGCAGCGTGGTTTGTGAAATGCTGGTCAGCGCCTCTTCGGTCAGGAAAGCCTGATGGCCGGTAAACAGCACGTTGTGGCAGGCCGAGAGGCGGCGGAACACGTCGTCCTGAATCACGTCGTTAGACTTGTCCTCAAAGAACAGATCGCGTTCGTTCTCGTAGACGTCCATCCCGAGGGCGCCGATTTTTTGCTGCTTCAGCGCATCGATGGCGGCGGTGGAATCGATCAGCGCGCCGCGGCTGGTGTTGATCACCATTACGCCGTTTTTCATCATCGCGAAGGCGTCGGCATTCAGTAGGTGGTGGTTCTCCGGCGTCAGCGGGCAGTGCAGGGTGATCACGTCGGATTGCGCGTACAGCGTCTTCAGATCGACATACTCCGCGCCCAGTTCCAGCGCCTGTTCGCTCGGGAACGGATCGTAGGCCAGCAGTTTCATGCCGAAGCCTTTCAGAATGCGCATCGTCGCCACGCCGATTTTACCGGTGCCGATCACGCCGGCGGTGCGATTGTGCATGTTAAAGCCGATCAGCCCTTCCAGCGAGAAGTTGGCGTCGCGGGTACGCTGATAAGCGCGGTGAATACGGCGGTTCAGGCACATCATCATGCCGACCGCGTGTTCTGCCACGGCCTCCGGCGAGTAGGCCGGCACGCGCACCACCTTGATGCCCAGTTCTTTGGCGGCGTCCAGATCGACGTTATTGAAACCGGCGCAGCGCAGGGCGAGAATTTCGACGCCCAGCGCCGCCAGTTCTTCGAGCACTTCACGGCTGCCGTCGTCGTTGACGAAGATACACACCGCCTTGCAACCGGCGGCCGTTTTGGCGGTTTTTTTACTGAGTAAAAAGTCGAAGAATTCCAGCTCATAGCCAAACTGCTGATTCACCAGTTCGAGGTATTTACGGTCATACTGTTTGGTACTGTATATCGCCAATTTCATCGTGGTTTCTCCACCGTGATTTTGTGATCAATTTAACAGATTTTAGTAAATTCGACAATTGGTTAGCCCGTTTCGACATGGCCGAAATCGCTGCTGCAAGGCTGCGGTGGGTCTGGATACGATGGAGGGAAGACGACGGTGGCGACAGGCGGCAAAAAAATCCCCACGGGGGTGTGGGGAATGGCTTCTCTAGTACACAGTTAGCTAGCAGCTAAACTTTTATTAGAATGGTTGCAAGACTATTAATCATCAACGGTAACAACAATAACAAAAGTCTGAAAACTGTCCTGTTTATGTGATGTATATGTAACGAAAATCTACAACCCCGCACACGTTTGCGCCAAAAAGGTGCAAATCGCTTCTGCGAGCCCGCTCGGCTTCACCCTATGTCAAATTCGTGCCATCATTATTGTCAATTCAGGCATAGACTTAACCAATGCCTAACTCAGGAACGAAGCAATCATTTAATGACCAGGCGATTGAAAGTATTCATAGGGACGGTGGCGGGCTGCGCAATCCTGGTGCTGGCGTTGTGGCAAACCTTGCCGCGCTGGCTGCCGGGGGTGTTATCGCATTGGTTGCCGGCGGGGAGCCGCCTGGAATTGCAGGGCAAATTGCACTGGCGCCAGGGCGGCCTGGCGTTGACGGGGGCGCGTTTCACTGCGCAAGATTGCCTGTTGGCCAACGTCGGGCCGACGCGGCTGGTTTACCGCCAGGGCCGCTGGCAGCTGTCGAGCGATAAGGTCAGCGTCGATAGCGCCTGTTTGTCAAAACTGCCGAGTGGCGACGCCAACAGCGCGCCGCTGGCGCTCGATCAGCTGCAGCAACAGCTGCCGCCGCTGGATCTCACCATTAATGACCTGACGCTCATTCCCTGGCAGCGCTATGCCGGCAAGCTGCAGCTCTCCTCCGGCCCCGACGGGCAACGTCTGCATTATCGGGGCCCGAATCTCAGCGCCGAGGCGCAGCTGGATGAAAAACAGCAGCTGACGTTGCAGAGCCTGACCGTGGTTCCGCCCAACAGCGCACAACCTTTGCACCTCGCCGGCAAGATCACCATCCCGTTGGATCTGGCCAGCCTGCCGACGCAGGGCGCGTTGCAGGGGGAAATGCAAACCGCCTATCTGGAAAAACCGGTATTGCTGGACATGCGCTGGCAACAGCAGCAGGGCGTATTGACGGTGAGCGAGAAAGGTGACGATCGCCCGCTGGCGGTGTTGCCGTGGGAAGTCTCGCCGCAGCGGGTCAGCATCAAGCAGGGCGAGTGGCGTTGGCCGTACAGCGAGCAGCCGTTGAACGGCGGGCTCAGCATCGCGCTGCACGATTGGAGCAAAGGGCTGGATGAAACGGAGATCAGCGCGCGGCTGAACGTGATCACCGCGGGTCACAACGGCAAGGGCAATGCGGTGCTCACCCTCGGGCCGGGCAAGGTGGGGTTGACCGACAGCGATCTGCGCTTCCAACTGACCGGCCAGGCCAATCTGGCCGACTTTTCCACTACCGCGTCGATCCCGGGTGTGATCGGCGGCAGCATTCTCAACCCGACGCTGGTGCTGCAGCCCGGTTCGCTGCTGCGCCTGTGGGGCAAGGTGACGCCGGAAATGACGCTGGAAGAGGCGCGTTTGCCGCTGGCGGGCGTGAAGGTGACCGCCGCCGGCATCACCGGCCGCCTACAGGCGATTTTGAGCGCCAGCGACAGTTACTGGGGCCGCTTCAAGCTGCACCTGGACGGCCAGGCACAGGATTTCTGGCCGGACAAGGGCCACTGGCAATGGCGTTACTGGGGCAATGGCCGCTTGCCGCCGCTGCAGGCCGCCTGGGACGTCGCCGGCAGCGGCCGTTGGCGCGACAGTGAGTTGGTGCTCGACAAACTTTCCACCGGCTTCGATAAGTTGAAGTACGGTCTGGTGACGGTCGCCGCGCCGCGCCTGAGCCTCAATCAGCCGCTGCGCTGGCGGCGTGATGAACAAAGTCCGCAGTTCAACGGCGAGTTGCAGCTGGCGGCGGATAAGGTCAGCTTCAGCGATGGCGGCTATCTGCCGGCGCCGGTGCTGGCGCTGCAGGTAAACGGCCGTTCACCGGACAGTTTCCAACTGCAGGGCAAACTGCAGGCGCAACAGATTGGGCCGATCGCGCTGCGCGGCCGTTGGGACGGCGAACGTCTGCGCGGCGAAGCCTGGTGGCCGAAACAGTCGCTGAAGGTGTTCCAACCGCTGCTGGCGCCGGATCTCAATCTCACGCTGCGCGACGGCGAGTTTTACGCGCAGTCGGCGTTTTCCGCCGCTCGCGAACAGGGGTTCGAGGCCGGTGGCCACTGGGTGGTGAAAAACGGCGGCATGTGGCTGAAGGACGGCGAGATGAGCGGCCTGGATTTTATCCTGTCGTACCGGTTCAAGCAGCATCAGTGGCAATTGGGGGCCAAACAGCCGGTGTCGCTGCGCATCAAGTCTTTCACCAACCTGTTCGAGATGCAGAATATTTCCGCCGATCTGCAGGGCACCTATCCTTATAGCGAAAGGCAGCCGCTGACGTTGAGCAACGTCGGCGTGGACATGCTCAACGGGCATATCAGCCTGTCGGCGCTGCGGTTGCCGCAGCATGACGCCGCGGTGCTGAAGCTGGACAAGGTCGATCTCAGCGCGTTGTTCACCGCCCTGAAACCGAAGCAGTTCGCCATGTCCGGCCGGGTCGACGGCGAACTGCCGCTGTTCCTGAATCACCCGAAATGGCTGGTGCAAAACGGCTGGATCGCCAACGCCGGCACCCTGACGCTGCGGCTGGACAAAGACATGGCCGACGCCATCGGCAGCAATAACCTGGCGACCGGCGCGGCGATCGACTGGCTGCGCTACATGGAAATCAACCGTTCGCACGCCCGGGTCGATCTCGACAACCTGGGCGAGCTGACGCTGAGCGCGCGCATCGACGGCATCAATCCGCAGAAAAGCGCCAAGCGCGAGGTGATCCTGAACTATCGCCATCAGGAAAACGTGTTTCAGCTGTGGCGCAGTTTGCGCTTCGGCGACAATTTACAGGAGTGGCTGGAGCAGGCCCTCTCACAACCTGGGGAGCAACAATGAAAATCATGAGTGTGTCGGCGCTGGCAGCGGTGCTGTGCGTTTCGCTGCTGAGCGGCTGCGTGCCGCGCATCGAGGTGGCGACGCCGAAGGATCCGATCACCATCAATATGAACGTCAAGATCGAGCATGAGATTCATATCAAGGTGGATAAGGACGTCGAAAACCTGCTGAAAACCCAAAGCGGTCTGTTCTAGGAGCCGACATGAAAAAACGTTATGTGTGGCTGGCCGGCGCCGCCTGGCTGTTCAGCAGCGTGGCGATGGCGCTGACGCTGGATGAGGCGAAGCAGCAAGGGCGGGTGGGCGAAACCCTGAGCGGCTATATTGCGCCGGTGAAACAGGATGCGGAAACGCTGGCGCTGGTGAAGCGCATCAACGCCGGCCGCGCCGAGAAGTATCAGGAAGTGGCGGACGGCAACCATATCGCCGTCGACGAAGTGGCACGCATGGCGGGGCAGAAGCTGGTGACGCGTGCGCAGAGCGGCGAGTATGTGCGCGGCATCAACGGACAATGGTTGAAGAAATAAAAAAAGCGCGCCGTCTGGCGCGCTAAATGATACGGATAGATGATTATTATGAGGGTAGTGCAGGTTTGACAGGACTTGCCTTTTGTCCGGCAGGGGCACAGCGCCCCTGCGCAGGGTCTTAGGCAGCAACCACCTGAGACAGGGCCGCTTTGGCGTCTTCCTGGGCTTTGGTCGCCACTTCCGGGCCATAGGCGATACCTTCCGCGAAGACGAACTCCACGTCGGTAATGCCGATGAAGCCCAGGAACAGACGCAGGTAAGGTTCTACCAGGTCGGTTGGGGTGCCTTTATGGATGCCGCCGCGGCTGGTCAGGATCACGGCGCGTTTGTTTTTCACCAGGCCTTCCGGACCGTTTTCGGTGTAGCGGAAGGTCACGCCGGCGCGGGCAACCAGATCGAAATAGTTTTTCAGCTGGGTCGGGATGTTGAAGTTGTACATCGGTGCGGCAATCACGATGACGTCATTGGCCTGCAGCTCGGCGATCAGCTCGTCCGACAGCGCCAGCGCTTCTTGTTGACGCGGGGTTAACGGCGCATCGGAAGGGCGCAGCGCGCCAACCAGTTCGCCGTCCAGCACCGGGATTGGCTGTGCGGCCAGATCGCGCACGGTGATGGTGTCGCCGCCATGGGCGTTGCTCCATTGCTCTACGAAGAAATCGGCCAGTTGGTTAGACTGAGAGTAGGTCGCCAGGATGCTTGATTTCAGAACCAATACGTTGCTCATCGATAATTCCTTACGTTGTGACAGTGACATCAGGACTCAGCGTCCCTTGCATGAAGTACATGCTATTCACATTCCTCCAACAGTGATAGCGCAATATTTCGAGATCTTCGTTCGATTTTATTGAATGACATGCCGAGGTTTTGCTCGCGGAAGTAGGGCGAAAAAGCCGTTTGTGATAGGCTGTGCGGCTAAAGCAAAAAAATCGCTAAAAAAACATTAAACCGTTGCTAAGCCTGGTCTTGGCGGCGAAGAAACAAGGAACACTGAACGTGAAATCTCCGCTCGAGGCACTGCCGGCCCAACTGGGCGAGCTGATGCTCCGCGATCAACAACGCCTGCGTCGTCGCCTGCATGGCGCACGAAAAATCAAAAATCCCGATGCCCAGCTGGCGGTCGCCGCCGAAGTGGAAAGCGACATCGCGGCGGCGCGGCAAAAAGTGCTGGCGCGCGCCGCGTCTTGCCCGCGCATTACCTATCCGGAAAGCCTGCCGGTCAGTCAGAAAAAGCAGGACATTTTAAACGCTGTCCGCGATCACCAGGTGGTGATCGTTGCCGGGGAGACCGGCTCGGGGAAAACCACCCAGTTGCCGAAGATCTGTCTGGAGCTGGGGCGTGGGGTGAAAGGGCTGATCGGCCACACCCAGCCGCGCCGCCTGGCGGCGCGCACCGTCGCCAACCGCATCGCCGACGAGCTGGAAACCCCGCTCGGCGGCAGCGTCGGTTACAAGGTGCGCTTCAACGATCAGGTCGGGGAAAACACCCTGGTCAAGCTGATGACCGACGGCATCTTGCTGGCGGAAATTCAGCAGGATCGCCTGCTGATGCAGTACGACACGCTGATCATCGATGAAGCGCACGAGCGCAGCCTCAACATCGACTTTATTCTCGGCTACCTGCGTGAACTGCTGCCGAAGCGCCCGGATCTCAAGGTGATCATCACCTCGGCGACCATCGATCCGCAGCGCTTCTCGCGCCACTTCAACAATGCGCCGATCATCGAGGTTTCCGGCCGCACTTACCCGGTGGAGGTGCGTTACCGCCCGGTGGTCGACGACGGCGACGATACCGACCGCGACCAGCTGCAGGCGATTTTCGATGCGGTGGACGAGCTTGGGCGCGAAGGGCCGGGCGACATTCTGATCTTCATGAGCGGCGAGCGAGAGATCCGCGACACCGCCGACGCTCTGAACCGCCTCAATTTGCCGCACACCGAAGTGCTGCCGCTGTATGCGCGCCTGTCGAACAGCGAGCAGAACCGGGTGTTCCAGTCGCACCACGGTCGCCGCATCGTGCTGGCCACCAACGTGGCGGAAACCTCGCTGACGGTGCCGGGCATCAAGTACGTCATCGATCCGGGCACCGCGCGCATCAGCCGCTACAGCTTCCGCACCAAGGTGCAGCGCCTGCCGATCGAGCCGGTGTCCCAGGCTTCCGCCAACCAGCGTAAAGGGCGCTGCGGCCGCGTATCGGAAGGGGTGTGCATTCGCTTGTATTCCGAACAGGACTTCCTGTCGCGGCCGGCGTTTACCGATCCGGAAATTCTGCGCACCAACCTGGCGTCGGTCATTCTGCAGATGACCTCGCTGGGGCTGGGCGACATCGCCGCGTTTCCGTTCGTCGAAGCGCCGGATAAACGCAACATTCAGGATGGCGTGCGCCTGCTGGAAGAGCTGGGGGCGATCGCCACCGCCGACAACGGCCACTATCAGCTGACGCCGCAAGGCCGGCAGCTGGCGCAGTTGCCGATTGACCCGCGTCTGGCGCGCATGGTGCTGGAAGCGCAGAAGAGCGGCAGCGTGCGCGAGGTGATGATCATCACCGCCGCGCTATCGATTCAGGATCCGCGTGAGCGCCCGATGGACAAGCAGCAGGCCTCGGACGAAAAACACCGCCGCTTCGCCGACAAAGACTCCGATTTCCTGGCGTTCGTCAATCTGTGGGATTATCTGCAGGAGCAGCAAAAGGCGAACTCTTCCAGCCAGTTCCGCCGGCTGTGCCGCAACGATTTCCTCAACTACCTGCGGGTGCGCGAGTGGCAGGATATCTATACCCAGCTGCGCCAGGTGGTGAAAGAGCTGGGGCTGCCGATCAACAGCACGCCTTCCGACTACCGCAGCGTGCACACCGCGCTGCTGACCGGCTTGCTGTCGCACATTGGCCAGAAGGATGCGGACAAGCAGGAATACACCGGCGCGCGCAATGCCCGCTTCTCAATCTTCCCCGGCTCCGGCCTGTTCAAGAAGCCGCCGAAGTGGACCATGGTGGCCGAACTGGTGGAAACCAGCCGCCTGTGGGGGCGCATCGCCGCGCGCATCGAACCGGAATGGATCGAGCCGCTGGCTCAGCATCTGGTGAAACACAGCTACAGCGAGCCGCACTGGTCGAAGTCGCAAGGGGCGGTGATGGCCAGCGAAAAGGTCACGCTGTTCGGTTTGCCGATCGTCGCGGCGCGCCAGGTCAATTACGGCGCCATCGATCCATTGCTGTGCCGTGAGCTGTTTATCCGCCATGCGCTGGTGGAGGGGGACTGGCAGACGCGCCACGCCTTCTTCCGTGAAAACCAAAAGCTGCGCGCCGAAGTGGAAGAGCTGGAGCATAAATCGCGCCGCCGCGACATTCTGGTGGACGACGAGACGCTGTTCGGCTTCTACGATCGCCGCATCCCCAACGACGTGGTTTCCGGCCGTCATTTCGACAGCTGGTGGAAGAATGCCGCCAAACAGCAGCCCGACCTGCTGAACTTCGAAAAAGAGATGCTGATTAAGGAGGGCGCCAACAAGATCAGCGCGCTGGACTACCCGAACTTCTGGCATCAGGGCAATCTCAAGCTGCGGCTGAGCTACCAGTTTGAACCGGGCACCGACGCCGACGGCGTGACGGTGCACATTCCGTTGCCGATCCTCAATCAGGTGGAGGAGCAGGGCTTCGAGTGGCAGATCCCCGGCATCCGCCGTGAGCTGGTGATCGCGCTGATCAAGTCGCTGCCGAAACCGGTGCGCCGCAACTTCGTGCCGGCGCCGAACTACGCCGAAGCATTCCTCGGCCGCGTTACGGCGCTGGAATTGCCGCTGCTGGACGCGCTGGAGCGCGAGCTGCGGCGCATGACTGGCGTGACCGTGTCACGTGATGACTGGCAGTGGGATCAGGTGCCCGATCACCTGAAAATGACTTTCCGCGTGGTGGGCGAGAAGAACCAGACGCTGCGCGAAGGCAAAGACCTGGCCGCGTTGCGCCTGCAGCTGAAAGAGAAGGTGCAGGAGACGCTGTCGGCGGTGGCCGATGACGGGCTGGAGCAGAGCAATCTGCATGTCTGGAGCTTTGGCCAACTGCCGGCGTTCTACGAGCAGAAGCGCGGCGGCTATTCGATGAAGGCCTACCCGGCGCTGGTGGATGAGAAGGACAGCGTGGCGATCCGCCTGTTCGACAGCGAAAGCGAGCAGCAACAGGCGATGTGGCAGGGCACGCGCCGCCTGCTGTTGCTGAATATTCCTTCGCCGATCAAATATCTGCATGAGAAGCTGCCGAACAAGGCCAAACTGGGGCTTTATTTCAACCCGTACGGCAAGGTACTGGAGCTGATCGACGACTGCATTTCGTGCGGCATCGACAAGCTGATCGCCGAACACGGCGGCCCGGTCTGGCAGGAAGAAGGCTTTGCGCGTTTGCAAGAGCGGATCCGCGCCGAGCTGAACGACACGGTGGTCGAGGTGGCCAAGCAGGTTGAGCAGATCCTGACGGCGGTCTTCAATATCAACAAGCGGCTGAAAGGCCGGGTGGACATGTCGTTGGCGCTGGCGCTGTCGGATATCAAGACCCAGCTCGGTGGCCTGGTCTACCGTGGCTTCGTCACCGGCAACGGATGGAAACGCCTGCCGGACACGCTGCGTTACCTGCAGGCGATCGAGCGCCGGCTGGAGAAACTGGCTATCGATCCACACCGCGATCGCGCGCAGATGCTGCGGGTGGAGCAGGTGCAGCAGGCGTGGCAGCAGTGGCTGAACAAGCTGCCGCCGAAGCGGCAGCAGGAAGAAGAGGTGAAAGCGGTGCGCTGGATGATCGAGGAACTGCGCGTCAGCCTGTTCGCGCAGCAGTTGGGCACGCCTTACCCGATCTCCGACAAGCGCATTCTGCAAACCATCGAACAGCTTTCGGGCTAAGCTCAGGCGCGCCGGCCGGCAAGCGGCCGGCGCAGCGCAAGTTGAAATTCAGGGAACAGATAAGCAGCAACGGCGCTTGATGCGCCGTTGCGAGAGCTACTTGCCCGCCGCCAGGGCGTCCAGCGCGTCGCGGATGCCGGGCACCGCCAGGGCGCGGTTATCGGCGCGATAGCGATCTTTCGCCGCCGGCGCCGAGCTTTGGATGGCGATCAGCTGCCAGCCGTCGGCGGTTTTCAACAGCAGCGGTGAGCCGCTGTCGCCGGGCAGGGTATCACACTGGTGCGACAGTACGCCTTGCTGGGCCCAGCCGGTGACCTTGCAGTTTTGGTGGCTGTAGAGGTCATCCAGATGATCCTCCGGGTAACCCGCCTGAGTGATCAGCCGTTTGGCCTGTTTCAGGGCCTGGGTCAGCGCCTTGCTGTCGCCTTGCCACAGCGGCAACGGTGCGATCGGCAGCGGCTTTTTGTCTTTCAGACGGATCAGCGCAAAGTCATAAGCGGCCGCAGCGGGCGGGACGATCCAGCCATCGCCGTCCGGCTTCAGCTTTTTGCCCAGCTTGCTGTCGACCAGGGTCTCGATATCGCCGGTTTGATACTGCCAGGATTTATCGCCTGCCACAAAGCGCAGAGCGATGGCTTTATCCAGTTGCCCGGGCGGCGCCAGCACGCAGTGGCCGGCGGTCAGCGCCAGGTGCGGGGAGATCAGCGTGGCGGTACACAGATTGCCGCTGGCGGTTTCGACCTGGCCGATGGCCTGCCACGGCTGGGCGGCGGTATCCGTGACCTTGATTCGTTCATCTTTGCCGAAAAACAGACGCGTTTGCTCGGCCTTGGACGGGCCGTCGGCGCGTGCCGCCTGAGCAGCGATGAGCGGGAGTGAGCACAGCAACAGTAAAACGGATATGCGCATAGATCTCTTGCCTGACAAATACGGATCATCCATAAACACACTGAATGCTAACTATAGACTGATTTAGCAGCCATGTGGATGGGCAATAATTGATTTTTCAATAATTTCCCGCCGGCGACGCGGCAGGCTACAGGTAAAAAAAGACGGCGATCAGTCCGCAAAGGATCAGGGCGGTCAGAACGATCTCGAACAGGTAGCGGCGCAGCATCAATGAGAACCCCCCGATGAAAAAACACCCGGCGAACCGGGTGTCGTACACGTCAAGCCTGAAGCGGTGAGGGGACCCTCACGTCATTACGCTTTTTTGTGGCTGGTTTTCTTGTGGTGCTTTTTAGCCGCCTGGGCTTTTTGCGCCGGGGCTTTCTTCACGGCTTTTTTGTGATGCTTCTTGGCCGCCTGCGCTTTCTGTACCGGCGCTTTCTTGCCGTGGTGTTTCACCTGAGCTTTAGCCGGCGCAGCGGTGGCGGTGGTTGCGGTTGCCGCAGGTGCGGTGGTGGCAGCCTCGGCAGCGAAAGCCACGGAAGACAGACCCATTGCAGCGGCAACAACCAGAGCTAATACTTTTTTCATCGTAGAATCCTCAACATGACTTTTGGGTATCAACCCCACTGCGGGGCCGTTGAAATGATAGTAGGCAAACGGCGCCCGGCTTTCCGTGAGTGATTGGTTTCGGCATGTAACCTAATGTACAGGGCGACGGCGGCGAGGGGATTGCTGCTATAATGACCACCAGGCGCGATAAAAGGGATTTAAAATGAACGAGATAGTGATTCGTTATGGCGTAACCGAACAGGGCGAGGTGCCGCTGGCCTATGAGGACTGGGGCGATGAGGCGCACCCGCCGCTGCTGCTCATCATGGGCATCGGCGCGCAGCTGTTGCTGTGGCCTGATGACTTCTGCCGCGCCCTGGTGGCTCAGGGGTTTCGGGTGATCCGTTATGACAACCGCGATGTCGGCCTTTCCGGCAAAACGCAGGCGCAACGCACGCAGCCGTTGTGGCTGCTGATGCTGCGCGCCCAGCTCGGTTGGCAAACGCCGGTGCCTTATACCCTGGCGGACATGGCGACGGACGCGGCGCATCTGCTCGATCATTTACGCATCCCGCAGGCTCACGTACTGGGTGCTTCGATGGGGGGGATGATCGCCCAGGTGCTGGCCGCCGAATACCCGCAGCGCGTCGCCTCGTTATGCATCTTGTTCTCCAGCACCAATCAGCCGCTGTTGCCACCGCCGGCGCCTTCGCTACTGTGGCTGTTGGTGCGCCGGCCGGCGGCCGATTTGACGCTGCAGCAGCGCCACGAGGGAATGAAGGCCTTCCTGCGCGCGCTCGGTACCCGGTTTTATCCGCCGGAGGAGGCGGAGCTGGATGCATTGGTGAATCGGTTGTTGAAGCGGGGCGTGGATCCCGAAGGCGTGCAGCGGCAACTTTCCGCGTTGCTCGGCAGCGGCGATCTGCGTCGCTACAGCCGGCGCATAGCCGCGCCGACGCTGGTCATTCACGGCGATCGCCCGCGCGGTCGTCAACGCCAAATTGCATATTATGCCGGGCATGGGGCATGACCTGCCTGCGCCGTTGAGGCTGCAGCTGGCGGCGATGATCGCCCGTCATGCGCTGGGATGATAAGCCGGATCGCCAGCGTTTTGGCTATTTTAGTTACAACATACTAATGGTGGGTCGCCACCCGCCGCTCTGTAGCCAAGGCGATGTCGGCACAGAACGTGCGTTATGAAGCATTATCCGGTCTTGCAGGTGGGAAAAGGGCGCGGCAGGGCCGCGCCAGGGGAGATTACAGGTAGCGGTTTTCCAAATGCTGACGGAAATAGCGTGGGTTGAGCGCTTCGCCGGTTGCGTTGGCGATCAGCGTCTCGGTCGGGAAACGGCTGCCGTGGCGCCAGATGTTGTGCTGCAGCCAGTGGAACAGCGGCTGCAGGTTGCCGGCGGCGATATCTTCGTTCAGCGAAGGCAGGGCCTGACGCACGCTGTGGAACAGCTGCGCGGCGTACATCGCGCCGAGGGTGTAAGTCGGGAAGTAGCCGAAGGCACCGTCGGTCCAGTGAATATCCTGCATGCAGCCGTTGCGGTAGTTGCCGATGGTGTCGAGGCCGAGGTAAGCACTCATCTTCTCATTCCACAGCGCCGGAATGTCTTCCACTTCGATATCGCCTTCGATCAGCGCTTTTTCAATTTCGTAGCGCAGGATGACGTGAGCAGGATAGCTCACTTCGTCGGCGTCGACGCGGATCAGGCCCGGTTTAACGCGCTGGTTGAGGCGAATGAAGTTGGTCTCTTCCAGCGCCGGCTGTTCGCCAAACTGCGCGGTGACTAACGGACGCAAGATTTTCAGGAATTCATTGCCGCGCGCCAGCTGCATTTCGAACAGCAGGCTCTGTGATTCGTGGATAGCGGTAGAACGGGCCAGGGCGACCGGCTGGCCAAGCAGATCGCGCGGCAGGTTTTGCTCGTAGCGGGCGTGGCCGGTCTCGTGCACGATGCCGAGCAGCGCGGTCAGAAACTCTTTCTCGTTGTAACGCGTGGTGATGCGTACATCTTCCGGCACGCCGCCGCAGAACGGGTGGGCGCTGACGTCGACGCGGCCATTGTCGAAGTTGAAACCGAGCAGTTTCATCACGCTCAGGCTCAGCTGACGCTGGGTGTCCACATTGAACGGGCCTTGTGGCGCCTGGCAGGGCTCATTAGCTTGTTTGGCCACCACGCGCTGCAGCAGATCCGGCAGCCAGGTTTTCAGATCGCCGAAGATGCGGTCGAGATCGCTGCTGCGCATGCCCGGCTCATACAGGTTGAGCAGGGCATCATAGCGGCTTGTGCCGGCCGCCTGCGCGCGGATCTGCGCCTCTTCCCGGCTGAGCTTGACCACCTCGCGCAGGTTGTCGGCGAAGCCGTCCCAATCGTTGGCTGGGCGCTGGGCGCGCCAGGCGTGTTCGCAGCGCGCACCCGCGAGCGACTTGGCCTCGACCAGCGACGCCGGCAGCAGCACGGCGTCTTCATATTGGCGGCGCATTTCGCGCAGGTTGGCGCGGTCGAGTTCGTCCAGCGTCTCTTGCTGCGCGCGATCCAACAGCGCGCCGGTGCTTTGTGCCGTTAAAATCTGGTGCTGCAGCACGCTCAGCTCGGCCAGCGCTTCGGAGCGCGCCTTGCTGCCGCCCGGTGGCATCATGGTTTGCATGTCCCAACCGGCGATGGCGGACAGGTGGCCGAAACGCGACAACCGGCTGAACAGGGCGCGCAGGTGATCGTAAGCAGACGTGTTGGAATGTGCAGATGTCATTATTATTCGGCTCCAATGAGAAGGTCTGGCGGCATTATGCCAGATCGGCTTTTAAACTGAATGTCGGCTTTACCGGCCAGCAGAAACGGAAACTGGCGCCGCCGAGCGAACTGCCTTCGACGAACACCTGCCCCTGGTAGGCGACGGCGATGGAATGGACGATGGCCAGTCCCAACCCGCAGCCGCCGGTAGCGCGATCGCGGCTGGGGTCGAGACGGACGAAAGGTTCAAACACCCGTTCACGCTCTTCCGGCGGAATGCCCGGCCCGTCGTCTTCGACCTGCAAGCAGGCGAGGTCGCCGTCAAACCACAGGCCGACGCGCAGACGCTGTTCGGAATAGCGCAGCGCGTTGTTGACCAGGTTGTCGAGCACGCGCTCCATCAGGCGCAGATCGACGCCGCCGAAGTCGCCGACGTGTGGGATATCGAGCTGGATGTCACGTTCCTGATGAATAAGACGGATATCATCGACCTTGTCCTCAAGCCATTTTGGCAGATCGATGGGTTCAATGTTTAACGCAACCTGCGGGCGGTCCAAACGGGCATAGGTCAGCAGCTCGTCGATCAGCGACTCCAGCTGGCCGATATCGCGGTTCAGCGCCTGCTGCTCGCTTTCGGACAGATTATCGCTCATTTCGAGCCGGTAACGCAGGCGCACCAGCGGCGTTCGCAGCTCGTGCGCGATGCCGTCGATCAGCTGTTTCTTGCTGGCGATCAGGGTGTTGACGCTGTCGGCCATTTGGTTGAACGCCACGCCGAGACGGCTCAGGCTGGATGTGGGATCGAAGTGGGTGCGCTCATCCAGATGCCCGGCGCCGAGCCGCTGGGCGGCGTTTTCCAATTTGAGCAGGTCTTGCCAGTGCGGCCGCATCCACAGAAACACCGGCAGCGCCAGCGACATGCCGATAAACACCAGCAATACCAGATCCAGCAGGCGCATCTGGTGCAGGTAGAACAGATAAGGAATTGGGCCGACCACTAACACGTAGTGGCTGCGCGGAATGCGCTGCATAAAGGTGTACTGATCGTCGAGGGCGATGATTTCCCCCAGCCGCAGCCGTTTTTTCAGATCCTCGCTCAGCGCCTGTTTGCCGAGCGGTTCGATATGCAGTTTGAACGACAGATTGAGATCCAGCGTGGCGATGGTCTTGTTCCAGTCCTTCAACGGGATTTCGCGCAGCTCGCTGCGCATCAGGTACAGCGAACTTTTCATCAGATCGTCCATCGACTGGCGGCCGGCGCGCTCGGCGGTCACCTTGTACACCAGGCCAACCAGCATCGCCATCACCAGAAAACAGACGAACAGCAACAGGAAGAACTGGACGAAAAGTTTTCTCATTGTTGCACCGATGCCCAGGCGTTAGGGGCGAACAGATAGCCTTTATTGCGCACGGTCTTGATGCGGAACGGTTCCAGCGCGTTATCGTACAGCTTGCGGCGCAGGCGGGAGATCGCCACGTCGATGCTGCGATCCATGCCGTCATAGCTTACGCCGCGCAGGTTTTGCAGCAACGCCTCACGATCCATGATCTGCCCGGCGTGGGTCGCCAATTCCCACAACAAATCGAAATCCGAGGTGGACAGGGTGATCGTTTCTTCGCCCAGCGTGACCTGCCGGTTGACCGGATCGATGCACAACAGCCCGAAATGCAGCGCGTTGTGCTGGGTGAGCGGCTGAACCGACTCTTCTTTCGGCTGCTGGCTGTGTTGGCGCAGGTGCAAACGCAGGCGGGCCAGTAACACCGCCGGCGGCGTGGTTTTCAGGATATAGTCGTTGGCGCCCATCTCCAGCGACAGAATATGGTTCATGTCGCTGTCGAGCGAGGTGAGTAGCACGATCGGGCCGGGGAAGGTAGGGCGCAGATCGCGGCACAGCGTCATGCCGTCTTTGCCGGGCAGCATGATGTCCAGCAGCACCAAATCGGGTTGCTCGCGCTCAATGCGCGCCTGCGCGCTGTCGCCGCGCGGTTCGATCAGCACCTCGATGTCGTGTTTGCCCAGATAGGCGGCGATCAGCTTGCCGACTTCAGGATCGTCTTCCACAAAAACAATTTTATGCATATGCCCGTGTTTTAATAAGAAAAGCGGATTTCAGCATAGCGCGGCCTACAGCGATGCGCCATGCGGATCTTTGCCTCAGCGCAGCGGCCGCCCGCCGTCGACGCCGTGGGTGCGGCCGGTCACGTAACGGCTCTCCAGCAGGTAGTTCACCAGATTGACCACTTCGCTCTCGCCCGGCGCGACCTTCATCAGCGATTTCGCCAGCGCTTGTTGGCGGTAGGCTTCATCGTCGCCCGGATTGAAGATGATCAGCGCCGGCGCGATGGCGTTGACCTTCACCTCCGGCGCCAGCTTGCGGGCGAACGATCGGGTCATATTGTCCAGCGCGGCCTTGCTGGCGGCGTAGGCGATATGTTTGTCGCTGCCTTTTTCCACCACGTAGTCGGTCAGATGGATAATGTCAGCGCCTGCCTGGCCCTGGCCGGTCAGGCAAGACTCGAGCAGTTGGTTGAGCAAATAGGGCGTATAGACGTGAATTTGCAGCATCGCCGCCATCACTTGCTCCGGCGGCACTTCCGCCGACTCGGCCTGCCAGGCGCTGGCGTTGTGGATCACCGCGCGCAATTTGGGCGCCACCTGCCGCACCTGGTCGGCGAAACGGTAGATACCTTCGTGCGTGGAAAAATCGCCTTGAATACAACTGGCGCCCAAGGCTTTCAACTCGGTCATCGCCGGATATTCGCTGCGATAGGCGATGATGACGGGAACGCCGCGCTGGAGAAACGCTCTGGCGAGCGCCAGCCCGATGCGCCGCGCGCCGCCGGTAATCAGCACCGGGGCAGAGTTGGGGTGTTCCATTGATTAAAGCTCCTGGACAGACTGGCAAACAATAGGGGAATTATGCCATCATACGGCGGAAAGTCGTTAAAGCTTCGCATGATTATCCATTTCTGGATGTAAGATCCCCAATGCGTTTCAGGTTGCCGCCCGGCGGCGGCTTGAAAGACCACGGGTTAACACTGGCCATGAGAGGAATGAGGGGATGAACAGCAATCACCTTGCATCTATCGCGCGCAGTGAGAAAATCTGTTTCGACTATATGGATTTTCTGTCCGCATCGTGCAGGAAGCACTGGCGCTTTGTTGATGCTATTTATGGTGTGATGCCGATCTTCGGCATGGTGTTGAAATCGCGCGTGACCACGTCACAAACGCGCAAAGAGCAGTTGAAAGAGCTGGCGCTGCAAGTGGTGTCGACACAGGTCAGCGATGAAACCAATATCGTGCGCCTGATTGACCTGGCGCAGCAGCAGGGCCTGACGGTGTTTGATATTCAGTTGCCCTATGCGCTGGAAGCGCAACAGCTGGCGGCCATTCAAAAAGAGTGCGAGAAAGGCATTGCGATCGCCCTGGTGGGTGAGCGCATGACCATCACCATTCCCCCTAAAAGCTGACCGGGTGTACCGACCCGGCCGCCCGTTCATGGTTAGGCAATTGACTTACCGAGATGGCCTAACCATGAACGTGATGTCTCACGCCGCATGACGGCCGGCGTCTAGAGCTGGGTCCCGGCATTCGGGCCGGAGCGCAGGGTATAAATACTGTCTATATGAATTAACACCGCGTACTTCGGCGGCTTCATCCCATTTTTTTCCGCAAACGTCAATGCATCGTCAAACGGCTTGCCCGCCAGAAACAGTTCGGGCGTGCCAACGAAGCGGTAACCGTCCAGCGCTTCGCGATCGATGATCACCACGGCCATTTTCGAGCCGGCCTTGATGTTTTTCAGCGTTTGGCCACCGGTATTTTCGTTGTAAATCAGCGTACGGTCATCATAGAGGCGCAAAGAGCGCTTGGGGCCGATATCGGGAACGCCGTTCGGGCTGCTGGTCGCCTGCACAGGCAGCTGTTTAGCCAGCATCTTCTTCATCTCGTCATTCAATTCATTCATTACAGATGACCCTCAGATTGGTGTGTCACTTTTAATGCAAGGTAGCGGAAGCGTTGGCCGCCGGCGCGCAGACGCTGGTTTCCGGCAGCCGGTGTTCGCGCAGCAAGTGCAGAGTTTCAATCCTGAAACGCAGCAGGTGCCGTTCGGCGATCTGCTGCATCTGTTCGCACAGCGACGTATCGTCCAACAGTTGCTCGATAGCGACTCGGGCCTGATGAACATGCAGCTCGACGCCGCGAAGAGGCTTCTGCCGCAGGCGCAGATGGGTAATGTTGTTGAACGTGACGATCAGCGCGGCAAGGGCAGACTCGAAAATATTCAGCGCTTCAAATCTGGCGGTATATTCCGCATTCAGCCAGGGCTTCTCGGCGATGATCGCCTGAGCCCCCTCCAGCGCCTGTTGATAGCGCGCCATCGCCAGGCGATCGCGCTGCTGATTGAATGCCGTGTTGCCCTCGGCGATCCGTGCTTCCCAAGCAGCAAACAAGGGTAATGCGTGCAGCAGTTTTTCAGCCATGAAATGCCTTCCATTTTCAGCCTGTCTAAACCCGCCTCCTGACGCCTCTCGGCAGGGGGCGCTCGAGCCATACCGTCAATCACAATTGATAATGATAATTAATTGCATTTGAGATCGCAAGCGAAGCCACTGACGGATTAATCACGGGGAGCGGGGTAAGAGGAAGGACGAGCAAATGAAATGCGGCTGACGGGCAGCCGCATGGGCAGGCGATTTTAGTGCAACATAAACCAGCCGGCAGGCAGCGTGGCCACCAGCAGCAAGAAGATGCTGCTTTTTTCCAGGCGATTGAGCAGATTGATATCTCGATGGCCGCGGCGGGCATACATGAACACCAACAGCCCTGGCGCATACAGAAGCACCGACATCAGCAAGTGCATCAGCCCGGAAGCATACAGCAGCCACAGGCCATAGACGCAGGCGCCGGTGGCGGCGAAGATCAGGCGTTTGTCGCGGCGGCGGTAAGCCACCTTGAACAGAAACGCGCCGACCAGGAAGTAAGGCACCAGGATCATCTCTGACGCGATGGTCAACAGCGAGTTGTAGTTGCTGCCGGTCAGCCAAATCAGCACCAGCGCCAGTTGCACCGCGATGTTGGTCAGCCACAGCGAAGAGGACGGGGCGTGATGGCGGTTCTGCTTGCCGAACACGCTCGGAAACGCGCCGTGCTGCGCGGCCAGCAGCGGCACTTCCGCCGCCATGATGGTCCAGCTCAGGTAGGCGCCGCACACGGAAACGATCAGGCCGGCGGCGATGAGCACGTCTCCCCACGGGCCGATCAGTTCTACCATCAGCACCGCCATTGACGGATTGCGCATCTCGGCCAGTTCGCTGCGCGGCACCACGCCCAGCGACAGCAGCGTGACCATCAGATACACCGCCAGCGCCGACAGCACCGCCAGCATAGTGGCGCGGCCCACGTCTTTCTTATTGCGGGCGCGGGCGGAAACCACCACCGCGCCCTCCACGCCGATAAACACCCACAGGGTGATCAGCATGGTGTCCTTGACCTGTTCCCACACCGGTTTACCGAGGGCGATGCCGTTGAAATCCAGTGTGAACACGTCCATTTTAAAGGCAATCGCCGCCAGAACGGCGAACATCCCCAGCGGCAACAGTTTGGCGAGGGTGGCCGCCAGATTGATGCTGGCGGCGGTTTGCACGCCGCGCAGCACCAGCGCGTGCACGATCCACAGCAGGGCGGATTCGGCGATCAGCGCCTGCCAGGTATTGCCGTCACCGAGGATAACGTTGCCGCCGCGATCGGTAAAAATGCTCAGCGCCGCGAACACGATCACCAGATACGAGACGTTGGCGATCACGGCGCACAGCCAGTAACCCCAGGCGGAGCAGAAGCCCACCAGTTCGCCGAATCCTTCTTTGGCGTAGGTGAAGATGCCGCCGTCCAGATCCGGACGCAAACGCGTAAGCAACAGCATGGCGAATGCCAAAAACAGAATGCCGACGCCGGTGATCCCCCAACCCAGCAGCAGCGCGGCGGGGCTGGCGACCTGCGCCATGTTTTGCGGCAGACTGAACACGCCGGCGCCCAGCATCGAGCTGAGCACCAAAGCGGTTAGCGCGGTAAGACCGAGTTTTTTTTCCAATGACGGATCCTGAACGCAGAATAAACAACTGGAAGGGAACTGCTTGGCGGCAACAATGTATTAACAACCACTGCGCGAATAGACAATAGCCCTAAAAATTGGCGCAAATTCTACGGAGGGATGATTAGAGATGCAATGATTGAATATGCGGAATTTACAAAAAACTATTCAACGCGCGATGGAAAAAGCGGCAATAAAAACGGGCAGCTCAAGGGCTGCCCGATGGTAAACCTAAAAACGGGTTTTATTTGAACAGATCGGCGCTGACGGTCAGGTTGCCGCCGCTCTTGTTCTGCCACTGGCGGGTGACGTGATAGTACTTGGCGCCTTTCTCGGCCGCGCGTTTCGCCACTTCGGTGGAGACATCGGTCATGCTGTTGAAGTGGCCGGTGAAGGTGACGGAATCGAACGGCACCATCTGCGCGGCGGTCACGTTGTTCACTTCCTGGATCTTGGTGCCGTTAGGCAGCGTGACGGTATAGCGTTGGCCGGTAGAGGACTGGGTTTCGAAGAAACGGCCCACTTCGCGGCTTGGCGAACCGGAAGACGCGACGCCAGGAATTTCGACTTTCGCGGCTGCGGCGCCGCCGGCGGCCAGGGCGGCGCGGCCGGCGTCAGAATCGGCCGGAATGGCGTCCGGGCTCTGCACGCGGCGTTTCGGCGCATCGGCCTTATAGATATAGGCGGTGACGAACTGGTTGCCGCCGGAGTTGGCGTCAACCTGGCGCACGATGAAGAACGAAGCGGCGCCTTTTTTCTTCGCTTCTTTGGAGATGGCGTCGTTGATGTCCGGCTGGCTGCGGTAGAAGCCGCTGACGCTCACGGTATCGTAAGGCTCCAGCAGGTAGGCTTCCTCTTTAGGCAGTTCGTTCACGCCGTTAAATACGCGGTATTTTGGTGTTTTGCTCACTTCTGGCGCATCTTTATGATAAAGGTCTGCGGTGACGCGCCAGTTGCCGCCGTTGTTGCTGTTGTTGCTGTCCTGGATATAGAAGGAATCGGCACCCAGTTTGTCTGCACGGCGGGATACGGCGTCGACGGCTTCATTGATGGCATTGAAGCGGCCGGTAATCGTGATGCGATCAAACGGCTTCAGCGCCGCTGCTTTCTCAGGAGTTAACTCTTGCGCCGCATGAGCAGACAGCGCGGTGAGTGATAACAAGGCTGACGCGATGATCGTGGTCTTCAGCTTCATAAAAAATCCTTTCGCCTAGCGCATTAACGTTTATAACGTACTGAACTGTTTAAGTGTAATTCAGCCGTCGATTATTACATGTAATTCTGAAAACTGTCTCAGCATTTTATGTTATCCCGTGCGACAAATCGCCGATGGCGACGCGGGTCGCACGGATGGCGCCGCCGTCATAAGTTTCCATAATAACGGCTTTGGTGTCATTAATGTTAATTATTCACAAAATGATAACTTTTATGCTTTTACGCCGCGCGCGGCCATAAATCGTTACGCCGGGCATAAACCTCTTGTCACGCAGAATGTGCTGTTCTGTATGGATTTTTTCACTGTAAATTGCGATTTGTCATATCGCGCGCGGCGTTTTTATGTAAAAACAGGGATGAATGCGTAAGCAATTATGGATCATCGACCTTATTTTCAGTAGGTTATAGTTGGCGCCTGAAATCAGTGCGGGCAAGTTAACGCAACGCTCGCCGGCGGCGCCGTGCTATGGGCAGGAAAATAATAAACATCATCCAAGACAGGTGAGAAGGGAACATTATGCGTATTGGTGTACCAAGAGAGCGGTTGGCCAATGAAGCCCGGGTCGCAGCCACGCCGAAAACGGTGGAGCAACTGCTGAAGCTGGGTTTTACCGTCGCGATTGAACGCGGGGCGGGCAAACTGGCCAGTTTTGAGGACGTCGCCTATGAAGCCGCCGGCGCGGCGCTGGTCGACGAAAGCGAAGTGTGGCAGTCGGATCTGATCCTGAAAGTCAACGCGCCGCAAGACGACGAGATCGCCTTGATGCGTGAAGGCAGCACGCTGGTCAGCTTTATCTGGCCGGCGCAAAACCCCGAATTGATGGCCAAGCTGGCGGCGCGCAACGTCACCGCGCTGGCGATGGACTCGGTGCCGCGCATCTCGCGCGCCCAGTCGATGGACGCGCTGAGCTCGATGGCCAACATCGCCGGCTACCGCGCGATCGTCGAAGCGGCGCATGAGTTCGGCCGTTTCTTCACCGGCCAGATCACCGCCGCCGGCAAAGTGCCTCCGGCCAAGGTGATGATCATCGGCGCCGGCGTGGCCGGCCTGGCGGCGATCGGCGCCGCGGGCAGCCTCGGCGCCATCGTGCGCGCCTTCGACACCCGCCCGGAAGTGAAAGAGCAGGTGCAGAGCATGGGGGCGGAGTTCCTCGAGCTGGATTTTGAAGAGGAAGCGGGCAGCGGCGACGGCTACGCCAAAGTGATGTCCGAAGCCTTTATCAAGGCCGAGATGGCGCTGTTCGCCGCGCAGGCGGCGGAGGTTGACATCATCGTCACCACCGCGCTGATCCCGGGTAAACCGGCGCCGAAGCTGATCACCAAAGAGATGGTGGCGTCGATGAAGCCGGGCAGCGTGATCGTCGATTTGGCGGCGCAAACCGGCGGCAACTGCGAACTGACCGTGGCTGACACCATTACCGTGACCGACAACGGCGTGAAAATCATCGGCTATACCGATCTGCCGAGCCGCTTGCCGACCCAATCTTCGCAGCTGTACGGCACCAACCTGGTCAACCTGCTGAAGCTGCTGTCGAAAGAAAAAAACGGCGAGATTGACATCGATTTCGACGATACGGTGATCCGCGGCGTTACCGTGGTGCGCAGCGGTGAAATCACCTGGCCGGCGCCGCCGATCCAGGTCTCAGCCCAACCGAAAGCGGCGCCCGCCGCCGCACCGGCCGCCAAACCTGAAGCTAAACCGACCTCGCCGTGGCTGAAGTATGGCCTGATGGCCCTGGCGATCCTGCTGTTCGGCTGGCTGGCGGACGCGGCGCCGAAAGAGTTCCTGTCGCACTTTACCGTGTTCGCGCTGGCCTGCGTGGTCGGTTACTACGTGGTCTGGAACGTCAGCCACGCGCTGCATACCCCGCTGATGTCGGTTACCAACGCGATCTCAGGGATTATCGTGGTCGGTGCGCTGCTGCAGATCGGCCATGGCGGCTGGGTGAGTTTCCTCTCCTTTATCGCCGTGCTGATCGCCAGCATCAATATTTTCGGTGGGTTCACCGTCACTCAGCGCATGCTGAAGATGTTCCGCAAGAACTAAGGGGTAACAAATGTCTGGAGGATTGGTTACAGCTGCATACATTGTTGCCGCTATTTTGTTTATTTTCAGCCTGGCGGGCCTGTCGCGGCATGAAACGTCGAAGCAGGGCAACCTGTTCGGCGTCGCCGGCATGGCGATCGCGCTGATCGCCACCATCTTGGGGCCGGATTCCGGCAACGTCGGCTGGATCATCATCGCCATGATCATCGGCGGCTCGATCGGCGTCTATCTGGCCAAGAAGGTCGAGATGACCGAAATGCCGGAGCTGGTGGCGGTGTTGCACAGTTTCGTTGGCCTGGCGGCGGTGCTGGTCGGCTTCAACAGCTACCTGGATCACGGCGCGCCGATGGAGCCGGTGATGGCGAATATCCATCTGACCGAAGTGTTCCTCGGCGTCTTTATCGGTGCGGTGACCTTCACCGGGTCGATCGTCGCCTTCGGCAAGCTGCGCGGCATCATTTCTTCCAAACCGCTGATGCTGCCGAATCGCCACAAGCTGAACCTGGCGGCGCTGGTGATCTCGTTCCTGTTGCTGGTGGCGTTCGTGCGCACCGACAGCGTGGGCTGGCAGGTGATAGCGCTGCTGCTGATGACGGCGATCGCGCTGGCGTTCGGCTGGCATCTGGTCGCCTCGATCGGCGGCGCCGACATGCCGGTGGTGGTGTCAATGCTCAACTCCTACTCGGGATGGGCGGCGGCCGCTGCGGGCTTCATGCTGAGCAACGATCTGCTGATCGTCACCGGCGCGCTGGTGGGGTCTTCGGGGGCGATACTGTCTTACATCATGTGCAAGGCGATGAACCGTTCGTTTATCAGCGTGATCGCCGGCGGTTTCGGCAGTGACGGTTCATCCACCGGCGACGCCGAAGAGATGGGCGAATACCGTGAAACCACGGCGGAAGAAGTGGCCGAGCAGCTGAAGAACTCCACCTCGGTGATCATCACCCCGGGCTACGGCATGGCGGTGGCGCAGGCGCAGTATCCGGTGGCGGAAATCACCGAAAAACTGCGGGCGCGCGGCGTGAAGGTGCGTTTCGGCATTCACCCGGTCGCGGGGCGCTTGCCGGGCCACATGAACGTGCTGCTGGCGGAAGCGAAGGTGCCGTACGACGTGGTGCTGGAGATGGATGAAATCAACGACGATTTCCCGGATACCGACACCGTGCTGGTGATCGGCGCCAACGATACGGTGAACCCGGCGGCGCTGGAAGATCCGCGCAGCCCGATCGCCGGCATGCCGGTATTGGAAGTGTGGAAAGCGCAGAACGTGATCGCGTTCAAACGCTCGATGAACACCGGCTATGCCGGCGTGCAGAACCCGCTGTTCTTCAAGGAGAACACCCAGATGCTGTTCGGCGACGCCAAAGACAGCGTGGAAGCGATTCTGCGGGCGCTGCAGAAGTAGAATTGGGCAACCAAAAAAACGGGCCGCTTAGCGGCCCGTTTTTTATGCACGAAGGTTAATCTTCGTCGTCATGCTCGTCATCTTCATCCGCCTCGATCGGGCAGTTGAAGTTTTCCGGTTTAATCACCAGCAGGTCGCATTTCAGATGATCGATCACATGTTCCGCGGTGTTGCCGATAAAGGCGGCTGAAATGCCTGTGCGGCCCAGGGTGCCCAGCACCACCACGCCGGCCTGCAGATGTTCGGCCAGATCGGGGATCACCTCTTCCGGCAGGCCTTTTTCCACGTGGGTGAACTCTTCCTTAATGCAGAATTTCTGCCGCAGCGCCTTCATGGCGATCAGATGCTGGCCGCGAATGGCGTCGTTGTAGACGCTCGGGTCGAAGTCGGGCAATTCGATGGCTATGTTGATCGGGGTAACGGGATAGGCGCCGACCAGATGAACCTCGGTCTGGTTGACGTTTTGCGCCAGTTCGACGGTTTCTTGCACCAGTTTGATATTGAGCGGGTCGTGATAGGGTTCTTCGCTGGCCAGATTGACCGCCACCAGCGCCTTGCCGCCTTCCGGCCAGGGCTGGTCTTTCACCATCCACACCGGGCAAGGGCATTTGCGCAGCAGGTGCCAGTCGGTGGGGGTAAAGATCACCGACTCCAACCGGTCGTGCTGGTGCGCCATTTTCAGCAGCAGGTCATGTTGACCGGAAAGCACTTCCTGAATGATGGCTTCGAAGGGGCGGTTATGCCAGACCACTTTGATTTCGATCGGCACGCCGTCGTTGAGGTAAAAGCGGCTCTGCTCGTTGATCCAGGCGGCGCGTTGGCTGATCACACCTTGCCGCATCGCCGTTCTTTCATCCGGAGAGAGCAGGGTCGTCATTTCGTAAGAGAAGTCATAGATGGGCAGGAAGGCCTTGATGCGCCCGCCGTTCCGTTTTACCAGGTATACGGCGCGGCGCAATGCCGGCTGATCGTCCTGATTGGGGTCAATAGCCACCAGAAGATTCTGATACTTCGCCATAGGGCCTCCTTACAGCTGAAATCAACAGTCTGTTAATTTACAGAGTAACCCAACATTGAAAAACAGAACAACAACGGAAGCGTGCCGGATCAACAATTTCGGTGAAATGTTGATCCGGCGGGGGGATCAGGCGTTGACGGTCACGTTGATGCGCGGCGTACCGGCCAGCACCGACAGCGCGTCGGCGTTTTCGATGGTGATGTATTTGCCTTTCACGCTGAGGATTTCGCTTTTCTGGAAGCGACCCAGCAGGCGGCTGATGGTTTCCACCGTCAGCCCAAGGTAGTTGCCGATGTCGCCGCGGGTCATGGTCAACCGGAACTCACGCGGTGAGAAGCCGCGCTCCGCAAAGCGGCGCGACAGGTTGTAAACGAACGCCGCCAGGCGCTCTTCGGCGTTTTTCTTCGACAACAGCAGGATCATGTCCTGGTCGCCTTTGATCTCGCCGCTCATCAACCGCATGATTTGCTGACGCAGGTTCGGCATTTTGCCGGACAGATCGTCGAGGGTCTCGAACGGGATCTCGCACACCATCGAGGTTTCCAGCGCCTGAGCGAAGCTCGGATGCTTCAGGCCGCCGATGGCGTCGAAGCCTACCAGGTCGCCCGCCAGGTGGAAGCCGGTGATCTGCTCATCACCTTGCTCGGTGATGGTGTAGCTTTTGATGGTCCCGGAACGGATCGCGTACAGCGATTTCAGCTCGTCGCCGGCCTTGAACAAGGTCTGGCCTTTCTGGATGGGCTTTTTCCTCTCGATAATGTTGTCGAGCTGGTCCAGCTCGTGAGCATTGAGGGTGAAAGGAATGCACAGCTGGCTGATGCTGCAGTCCTGGCAATGGATCGCACAACCACCAGACTGGATACGACGAATCACGCGTTTTTCCGGGATCATAGATTACGCTCATTCAATAATTGATATGAGTCAATTTTAACATCTTTTGCTGCAGCTGATAAGGGTGGCATTAGCATGAATAGGGGTATTGTGTGCGAATTTTGCGCACACATGCCGCCGATTATTCTGTATCGGACTGAAGTTATGAGTATTATTTGTGACTTATGCGTTTTATTCACACAAGTTATTAATAGTGCCCTGCGGGCACGAGCGCGGCGTTGGGCACTGTGCTTTATTAAGCAGCGCCAAACAATGGCGCTGGATAAGCCGATCGCAGCGGCTACAGCAAACTTTTCGGCAGGTAGCCTTCATGCTGCAGCAGCCACTGCTTGCGCTGTACGCCGCCGGCATAGCCGGTCAGCGCGCCCTGCGAACCGATCACTCGATGGCAGGGCACCACGATGCTGATCGGATTTGAACCGTTGGCCATGCCGACGGCGCGCGAGGCGGTCGGACGGCCGATGCGTTGCGCCAGCTGGCCGTAGGTCAGGATCTCGCCACAGGGGATTTGGCGCAGCTGTTGCCAGACGGTGCGCTGGAACTCGGTGCCGGCGGTCATCACCGGCAACCGATCGATAATGCTCAGTTCCCCGGCGAAATAGCGCTGCATGGCGTCGGTCAGCCCGCTGGGATCGCGCTGTTCGCGCAGGGTAAACCGATCGGCGCGGTAGTGGGTGTTCAGCAGCTTCATCAGGCGCGCTTCGTGATCGGTCCAGTCGATCGCCCGCAGGCGCCCCTGTTCATCGGCAATCAGCACCAGTTCTCCCACCGGCGTGGCGGTACGATCAATCAAAAAAGTCTGCATCTGGCTCACTCCTCAGTTTAGTGTGGCGATTATCGCATGAAATGGGAGGGAGCGATGGCGGATTTCGGACATGATGATGGGCAACCGCAGGGTTGCCCGAATAGCCGGCTTACGGTAAGGCGGGGAGTTATTGTGCGATAAATTTATAAAATAAATTTATAAGTCATCAAGACAAGTTGCGTCTTGTTTATTATTTCAGCAGGCAGTAACGCTTTGTGCTTACTTATAGCTGATAGTCACGCGCTTTAAATGGGGATCGTTATTCACCAACTCACTGCTGACGGCAGAAACTAATTCTTTTGGCATCTCTTTTAACGAAGAGGATATATACCCGTTCTGATATTCCGTCACTTTACCGAAGCAGCTGGAGATAAGCTTTTCATCCTGATGTTTGACGGTGCAGGCCGGTGTGGTAATGGCGCCGGTGAAGCGCACGACGCCAGAGGCGACCTGGCTGCCGGAAAGCGGTTTTGCTTGCAGAGCGAAGGGCAGAATGACCAATGCGCTTAATACGGCTAAGTAATGGTTCATACGCTGTTCCTTTCAGAGTAAAAACACTGCCAATTAAAAAACAAGCGCGCTTGTTTTCATAAAATAAGCTATTTCGTCTGGCGAAATAAAAACGAATGGGCAAAAATCCTACTGCCCGCATTCAATGAATTTGATAATAGGGAGGTAGGATGAGTAAAACCATGATTTGGATCATAGTGAAGACCGGTTAATGATTTCAGGCGCGGGCGGGATAACAGGCTGTGATCGTTCTCTCAGGAAAGTCGGGCAATGGCAGCCGTTTTCGCCCTCGTTGCGCGGCCGCAGCAACGGGGGCGAGAGCGGGATTACAGCATGCCGCTGCTGCCGCAGATGCGGATCTTTTCCGCCACCACTTCTTTCATCGCCAGCTTGCCGGGGACGATGTATTTGCGCGGATCGTTGGCGTCCGGGTGCTGCGAAAAGTAGCTTTTTACCGCATCGGCGAAGGCAATTTTCAGTTCGGTGGCGACGTTGACCTTGCAAACGCCGAGCGAGATCGCGCGCTTGACCATTGCTTCCGGAATGCCGGAGGCGCCATGCAGCACCAACGGCACGTCCACCTGTTCGCGGATCAGCGCCAGGCGTTCGAAGTCCAGCTTCGGTTCGCCGTGGTACAGGCCGTGGGCGGAACCGATCGCCACCGCCAGTGAGTCGATGCCGGTGGCGGCGACAAACTCGCGCGCGGCGGCCGGATCGGTATAGAAGCTGTCCGCCGTATCGACGATCAAATCGTCTTCCTGCCCGCCCAGGCGACCCAGCTCCGCCTCCACGCTGGCGCCGTAGCGGTGACACAGGGCGACCGCGGCGGCCACCTTGGCGATGTTCTGTTCAAACGGCAAGTGGGAAGCGTCGATCATTACCGAGCGAATGCCGCTTTTTACCTTGTGCTCGATGTCGTCCAGTTCTTCGTGATGATCGAGATGCAGCGCCAGCGGCAGATCGTAGCGGTGCGCGGCCGATTGGCAGATGCCGATCAGGTAGTCGGTGCCGGCATAGCTGAAGGTGCCGGGCGTGCCGGCCATGATCACCGGTGAGCGCAGCTCGGCGGCGGTCTCCGCCACCACCTGCACGGTTTCCAGATTGTGGACGTTAAACGCCGGAACGGCGTAACCCTGGCGCTGCGCCTTGAGCAGCATGTCTCGGTTGGCTATCAGATACATGGGATCTCCTTACGGCTCGAGGGAAGGAAAACGGTAAATCGTCACGCCTTTCACCACCCGGTTGACCTCGCCGGTCGGGCAGGGGTTATCCGGGGTCAGCCCCAGCGCCAGCGAACTCTCGAAGGCCAGCATCTGGCTGAACAGCAGATACGGGAACAGCAGCCAGATATCGTCAGCGGCATCGTGCATATGCAGCAGGGCATCGGCGAGAGGTTGGCGTTCACCGGTCAACCCGACCAGCTGCATCGCCTGCCCATCGCGCTGCAGCTCGTTCCACAGATCGCGGTCATACTGGCGGGCATAGTCGTGGTGGGAGAACATCAGCACCACCAATGTCTGGCCGTCGACCATAAATTTCGGGCCGTGGCGCAGGCCGAGCGGCGAGTCGTAGCGCGTAACGATGCGGCCGGCGGTCAGCTCCAGCATCTTGAGCGAAGCCTCTTCGGCGAGGCCGGTAAAGCAGCTGCCGCCGAGGGTGATATAACGGCGGAAACCGCTGGCGGCCAGCGCCTTCACCTGCGGCTGCAGCGTTTCGCGCAGTGTGCGGCAGCGCTGCACCATGGCGTTCAACGGCGCCTGGGCGGCCTCAAGCGACGTTGGGCCGAGCAGCAGCGCGGCGCTCAGCATCATGCAGCTGAAGCTGGAGGTCATGGCGAAGCTCTGATCGTTGGCGCCCTGCGGCATTACCAGCGAGCAGACGTTGCCACGCTGATGCGCGTACTGCGCCAGCCGGCTGTCCGGGTTGCACACCAGCATCAGATGATAGCTTTCCGGCAGCAATTGATCGGCCAGCTCCACCGTCGCCACGCTTTCCGGGCTGTTGCCCGAACGGGCGAAGGAGACCAGCAGCGTCGGCCGGTCAGGGTCGAGATACTGCAGCGGGTTGGCGACAATATCGGTGGTGCCGTAAGCCACCACGTCGCGGCCGGTGCGTTCGCGCAGCCAGGGGGCCAGGGCGCGGCCGGCAAATGCCGAACTGCCGGCGCCGCACAGCACGATTTGCAGGCGCGGATTGGCCAGCAGCGGCGCCAGGAACGGCTGCCATTGCGCCTGTTGATCCTGCAGTTGGCGATGCAGCGTCGCCCACAAATCCGGCTGTTGCCAAATTTCTGCGGCGGTAAGCCAGGCGTTGCGCTGCTTCAGCCAATTCGTCTCGTAAGAGAAATACGCGTTCATGATGACAGCTCCTTAAAAAGCCTCGGTTAACGGTCGGCGATAATCACGTCGATCCCTAAATGGTGCAGCGCCTGCAGATAGTGTTCAGGAATGCGGCTGTCGGTGACCAGGCGGTGGATCTGGCCGATGTCGCGGATCATGCAAAAGCTGGTGCGGCCGAATTTGCTGGCGTCGGCGATGGCGATGACTTCGCGCGCCACCTCGCACATCACCCGGTTCAGCTGCGCTTCGCCCGGATCCGGCGTGGTGATGCCGCTCGCGAGATCGAAGCCGTCGACGCCGAGAAAAAGCTTGTCGAACCGATACTGGCGCAGCTGTTGTTCGGCGGCGGGGCCGTACAGCGACCAGGCTTTGCGGCGCACGCTGCCGCCGACCACCATCAGGTCGATCTGCTCGTTGTTGGCCAGTTCGAAAGCGATGTTGAGCGCGTTGGTCATCACCACCAGATCCTTTTTCCCCGCCAGCTGCGGCGCCATTTGGCTGGTGGTGGAGCCGGAGTCGAGGATGATGGCGTCGCCGTCTTCAATCAGCGCCGCCGCCGCGCAGGCGATGGCGTGTTTTACGTCGCGATTGATGCGGCCCTTGTCCTGCAGCGGGCGGTCGAAGGCGAACTGTTTATTCAACATGGCGCCGCCGTAGGCGCGCACCGCGCAGCCGTGTTTTTCCAGCTGGCGCAGATCGCTGCGGATGGTGACGCTGGACACCGAAAACTGCTGGCTAAGCTGCTCCACGCGCACCGTGCCCTCGCGGCACAGCTGGTCGATAATTAATTCCCGGCGTTTTGCGGTATTGATCATTAATGCAGACTCCTGATTTACCTGTAGCCGTGCCCGACCGCGGCTTAATAAGCCGCAGCGATACCGACCGGAGCGCTTTCAGTTGTTCGTGGCGAATTACAGCAAACGAAACACTGAAATGCAATCGATTAATTTTAAAATATCTATATCTATCAGTTGGTTATATTTGATTTTGCTTTCGATTGAGCGGCAACCGAAAGCGGTGTTAACGCAAAGTGAAAACGGCAAATTCGTTATTTTTCAGTCGCCAATTCCCAGCGCTTATTCATTCAGTCCATCGATGCCGAAAGCCGCAGCGATCGCTCGACAACCGCCGGGCTTTCACTGTTTTTTTTTATGCCGGCGCGCTTAAAAGCGCTGCGCCGCGCACGCCGCTGCTGTCACCGTGCACCGGCGGGAACACCGCCGCCGGTTCCACGCCCGGCAGCAGCCAGCGCCGCATCGCCGGCGGCAACAGCCGATACAGCTCGCCGACGTTGGACAGCCCGCCGCCCAGCACGAAGGCATCGACGTCCAGCAGCAGCTGTAAGCCGGCCAGCGCGCTGGCCAGGATGTCGACGTACATGGTCATCAGCTGTTGTGCGAGCGCATCACCGGCACGATAGCAGGCGACCAGCGCCGGCACGTCGGCGGCCGGATGGGAGAAATGGCGGCTCAGCGCCAGCAGCCCGCTGCCGGAGACGTAGCGTTCAAAGCAGCCGGTCAGCCCGCAGTTGCAGCTGAACAGCGGCAGATCGTAACGCTGCGCCAACTGGGCCGATATCGGCATATGACCCCATTCGCCCGCCACGCCGCTGCGCCCCTTGTGCAGTTGCCGGTTCACCACCAGGCCGCCGCCGGCTCCGGTGCCGATGATGGCGCCGAACACCAGCGGCAGGTGCGCGGTTTGCGGCGTGCTGGCTTCCGACAGCGCGAAGCAGCGGCAGTCGTTCTCGATGGCGATAGGTCGCGCCAGCGCCTGCGTCAGGTCATCCGCCAGGCAATGGCCGGTCAGGCAGGGCACGTTGACCGCTAACTGGCGGCGGCTGACGGGATCGGTGATCCCCGGTAAACCGATGCCGATGCTGCCGCGCGTGTGCAGTTTGCGATCCGCCTGCTCGGCCAGCCCGGCGATGCAGGCCACGAACTCGCCGTAATCGCCGGTTGGGGTGCGCACCCGTTGGAGCAGCACCTGATTGAACCGGCGATCGTAAGCGGCCATTTCAATTTTGGTGCCGCCGATGTCGAAGCCGTAACGCATCTCTCTCATCGCCATGCTTTAGGCTCCGCTTAGGGCGATCACCGCCGCCTCGCGGCGCGCGCGTTCGGCGGCGAACACCATCAGATGGCTCTCCAGCGCTTCCGCCGGGCCGGCCAGCACCTGGCTCGGATCGTTGGCGCGAATAGCCGCGATAAAGTGCTGCATCAGGTAGTAGTCGCCGCCGCCGTGGCCGGCCATGGCGTGCAGATCCTGGCCGGCGTCGGTGTCGTAATGCGTTTCACCGTCGTCGAGGAACGAGGTGATGCGAATATGGCGGCCGTCGCCCTCCAGGCAGCCGCGGCTGCCAAAGATGCGGGTGTGCCGATCTTCGTGGCGGGTAAAGGCCGTCATGGTGAACGACGCGGTGCGGCCGCCGGCGAACTGCATGTTGACCACCTGATGGTCGACCACGTTATTGTCGCAGCGGTAGACGCAGCGGCCGTAAGGCCCGTCTCGCAGCGCCGCCCGCAGAGTCGTCTGGTCGGGTTCTGGCGTCAGCACGCGCAGAAAACCGGGCGTGGCCTTGTGATTGTCGCCCAGATAGATGCGTTTGGCGGAATAGGGGCAGTTTGCCTCTACCGCGCAATCCAGGCAGTTGTCCGCCGCGCCGGCCGGTTGGTTTTCCTGGCGGAAGTGGCGCAGGTTGCCGAAGGAGCTGACCTGTTCGCAGGGCTGCTCCATCACGTAGCGGATCCAGTCGATGTCGTGGCAGGATTTCTGCAGCAGCATAAAGGCGGCCTGCCGATCGTTGCGCCAATTGCCGCGCACGAAGGAGTGCGCCTGATGCCAGTAGCCGACCGGTTCCAAATGTTGCAGGCTGATGATGTCGCCGATCGCGCCGTCGCGCAGCAGCTGCTTGAGCTTTTGGGTATAGCGGGTGTAACGCAGCACGTGGCCGACCGAGAAGATCAGCTTTTGGCGCGTCACCTCGGCGACGATGGCGCGGCACTCGTCGGCGTCCGGCGACAGCGGTTTTTCCAGCAACATGGCGTAGCCCAGGCGGGCGAAGGCCAGCGCCGGTTCGAGGTGCATCTGATCCTGGGTGCAGATCAGCACCGCGTCGGCCAGCTTGCCGGCGCCGGCGGCCTGACGCCAGTCGGTGAAGACGTTTTCCGGCACGATGGCATGCTGCGCCACGAACGGCTCGCGGTAGGCGTCGCGCGGTTCCGCTACCGCCACCACCTGCATCAAATCGGGATGCGCCAGCGCATAGCGCGAGTAGATTTCACCGCGCGCCCCGGCGCCGACCACCAGCACCCGCACCGGGCGATGGGCAAAGCTGTTGGGTTGTGTTGACGACATTGCTGGATACTCCGCTGTTGTTATTTGAGGTTTTGGCCGCTGAGCTCGTCGAACAAATGCGCGCGCGTCAGATCGAATGCCAGATGAATGTTTTCGCCGAGGCGCGGCTCCCAATCCGGCAGCGACGCCATGCGCAGCACGAAGCGCAGATCGGCCAGTTCGCAGTGCAGCAGCTCTTCGTTGCCCATGCGCTCGATAGTGACGATCTGCGCCGGGAAACAGTTGGCGCTGCCGGGCGCGCACAGCCGCAAGGACTCCGGCCGGATGCCGAGACACACCCGCGCATGCGGGTAGTCCGCCAATTGCCGTTGCAGCGCAGGCGGCAGATCGAGCTGGTGCTGCAGGCCGATACGCAGCCGCACCGTTTGGCCGTCGCGCACGATCGCCAGATCGTGCAAATTCATCGACGGGCTGCCGATAAACTCGGCGACGAAACGGTTGGCGGGGTGGTGGTACAGGTTGATCGGTTTATCCACCTGCATGATGGCGCCGCGGTTCATCACGCAAATGCGATCGCCCATGGTCATCGCCTCGACCTGATCGTGGGTGACGTACACCATGGTGGCAGCGGCGCCTTCCTGCTTCAGCTGGTTGTGCAGTTCGATCAGTTGCACGCGCATCGACACCCGCAGCTTGGCGTCGAGGTTGGACAGCGGCTCATCGAACAGGAACACCTTGGGTTTGCGCACGATGGCGCGGCCGACCGCCACCCGCTGGCACTGGCCGCCGGAGAGCTGGCCCGGCTTGCGCTGCAGCAGATTGGTGATCTCCAGCTTTTCCGCCGCGTCGCGCACCCGGCGGTCGATCTCGGCCTTGCTCTCTTTGCCGATCAGGCCGAACGCCATGTTCTTGTACACCGTCATGTGCGGGTACAGCGCATAGTTCTGGAACACCATGGCGACGCCGCGATCCTTCGGCATGCTGTCGTTGACGCAGCGATCGTGGATCAGGATCTGCCCCTCGCTGACGCTCTCCAGCCCGGCGATCATCCGCAGCAGGGTGGATTTGGCGCAGCCGGACGGGCCGACGAACACCATAAATTCCCCATCCTCAATGTCCAGATCGACGCCGTGCAGCGCGTGGAAACCGTTGGGGTACACTTTTTTAACGCTATTTAACTGAATTCCGGCCATGTCGTTTACCTTGTCTGCGCGTTAGCCTTTCACCCCGGCGCTGGCGATGCCCTGGATGAAATAGCGTTGGAAAATAATGAACAGCATCAGCATCGGGATCACCGCCATCAGCGCCCCGGCCATCAGCAACGGGTATTCCACCCCGGCGCGGCTGGAGAGCGAGGCCAGTCCAACCGGCAGCGTCAGCTTCTCGGTGGTGGTATTGACGATCAGCGGCCACATCAGGTTGTTCCAGCTCCACAGGCCGTTGATGATGACGCAGGCGATAATGCCGGGCCGGATCAGCGGCAGCATGATGCGCCAGAAGATGGCGAAGTAGCTGTAACCGTCGATCAACGCCGCTTCCTCCATCTCCTTCGGCACCGCCAGGAAGAACTGGCGCAGCAGAAAGGTGGCGTAAACGCTGAAAATGCCCGGCAGCACCAGCCCGGTGATGCTGTTGACCAGCCCCAGCTTCTGCACCACCAGGAATTGCGGGATCAGAAACGCCTGTCCGGGCACCATCAGGATCGACACGCACACCAGAAACACCGCGTCGCGGCCGCGAAAATGCAGGCGCGAGAAGCCATAGGCGGCCAGGGTGGCGATCGCCATCTGCAGGGTGACGGTGAAGAAGGTCGCCAGCAGCGAGTTGAGATAAAAACCGGCGAACGGGATTTCGTGCATCACCCGGCCGTAGGCCTGCAGGCTGGGATGCGCCGGCAGCAGCGTCAGCGGGATCTGAATGCTCTCGGCCTGGGTTTTCAGCGAGGTCACCAGCATCCAGATAAAAGGCACCACCGAGGCCAGCGCCGCCAGCCCCATAAACAGGTACACCAGCGTTTTCTTGCTTGCGTTCATGTGCAGCTCCTCAGCTGACTTTCAGGCGCTTGCCGATCGCCATTTGAATCAGGGTGATCACCAACGTGACGGCGAACAGCACCACGGTGATGGCGGAGGCGTAACCTTTTTCCTGCAGGTAAAACGCGTACTTGTAGAACAGGTTGGTGACGGTCATCACGTCGTTCTCCACCAGTGCGCGGTCGAACATCAGGAACACCACGTCAAAGATTTGCAGGATCTCGATAAAGCTCATCACCGACACGAAGAACAGCGTCGGCACCATCATCGGCAGCGTGATGCAGAAGAAGCGCCGCAGGGTGCCGATGCCGTCGATGTCCGCCGCTTCGTACAGCTGGCGCGGAATGCTCTGCAGCCCGGCCAGCAAAATGATGATTTTCAGCGCCAGCGACGACCAGATGATGATGATGGACACGCTGATGCGCACCACGTCCGGATCGGACAGCCAGGCGACCGGCGCAATGTGCAGAAGGCCCAACGCCTGATTGATCAGGCCGAAATCCTTGTTGAACAGCCATTGCCACACCATGGCCACCGCCGCGGGCATGGTGACCGCCGGCAGGAACAGCAGAGTGCGCAGCAGGCCTTTGCCGCGGATGTTCTGGTTGAGGCCAATCGCCAGCAGCAGCGACAGGCTCAGGCTGATCGGCACGCAGACCACCACGTAAAACAGGGTGTTGGCGGCGGCAGTGTAGAAGTCGTCGTCTTCAAACAGGTTGAGATAGTTATCGACGCTGATGCTGCTCCAGCGCATGAATTGGTTCAGATCGGTAAAGCTGTAGAAAATGTTCTGCAAAAAGGGGATCAGGTAAAACACCGTCACCCCCAACAGCAGCGGCAGGATCATCACCCAGCCCCAGAAGCGTTCGGCGCGTTCGAGCCGATTGAGCGCGGGGCGGGCGGTGCGCCGGGATGGTTTCAGGGTGACCGTAGCCGTTTCTGCCAGCGACATGTTGCCATTCCTCACCTATGACGTTCAGCGTGGGTCCACCGCGGCGCGCGCTCGGGGCAGCGCGCCGCGGCGGGGCGATTACTGCTCCATGACGCGCGCGATCTTCTTGACCGATTTGTCCATTTCCTGTTTGGCGTCCGCGCCCATAAAGATCTTCTTCAGGCTGGCGATCCACATGTTTTGCCACTTCGGCGTATTGGTGCCGGCGGTGGGGTAAGCCTGGGTCACTTCCAGGGTCTGGATGTAAGGCGAGACGTCGACTTTCTGAATCTGCTGCGCCCAGACTTTGGCCGCCGTCTTGTTGGCCGGGATCACCACCTTGGCCAGCTCCGCCTGTGAGGCCTCGCTGCTCATGAAGGCGATGTATTTCCAGGCGGCCTGCTTGTGGGCGCTTTTCGCCGACATGGCGAAGGCCAAACTGTGGGCCACGCCGGACTGGCGTTCAATTTTGGGCATCATCACCACGCCGATGTGGTCGTTGATCAGCGGGTTATTGGCGAACGGCGCCGCCAGCCAGGAGCCGGCATAGACCATCGCGGCGCGGTTGGACTGGAAGATATTCTCGGTTTTGACTTCGCTCATCTGCTGGGCGCTCGGCATCAGGCCGTCTTTCATCATGCCCTGCAGTTGCTGATAGACCCAGATGGACTTGTCGTTGGCGATGTCGGTAGGCTGGCCATCCTTGGGCACGATGTGATTGCCGTTTTGGAACAGCAGGTTCATGTAGCTGTCCTGGCCGTCGATGCTGAGGTCCATCACCAGCGGGAAGGCGGCGCCTTTCAGCCCGTTTTTCAGCGCGGCGGCTTTGCTCTTCAGATCGTCCCAGCTCCAGTCGCTGGTGGGATAGCTGACGCCGGCCTGATCGAACAGTTTTTTGTTGTACCACACGGCGATGGAATCGACGTCGCGCGGGATGGCCATCTGTTGGCCGTCGTACTGATAGGCTTTCACCGAGCTGGCGACCACGTCGTCCAGTTTAAGGCCGCTGTCCTTAATATAGGGCGCCAACGGCTCCATAATGCCGTTTTTGGCGTACTGCACAAAATAAGGCATATTGATCCAGAATATATCTGGCGCTACGCCGCCGGCAGCGGCGGAATCTAATTTAACGAAATATTGCGCCGAGGGAGTTAATTCTATTTCTATTCTTATATCCGGATTAGCCTGTTCAAAACGCTTGGCAATCTCCTGTTCGGCGGGTAATTGGTTTCTGTCCCAAACGGCATAGCGTAAAGTTATTTTATCTGCGGCATGGAGCAGCGTAGGTAATAATAATGCGCTGGCAAGAATAGAATGCGCCAGCAGGCGGCCGGTATTTTTTATCGGTGACATTGCTTTCCCCTCGGTGAGCGACGAATAGCGTTTTTCGCAACGTAAATTCTTTCTATCCCTTAACTTTCAATGTGTCAATACACCCCCAAACGCCCAAAAATGGGGCGACAATGTTTCGTTGTTGTTAAAATCGAAAGGCTTTCACGGCCAAATGAAAGGCGCTTTCGTTCACATTTCATTAACCTTTTGGCGGGGTTTATCCCCGGTGGCGCGGCATTTAGCGGCCTTCGCAGGCATAGGAATAACTGATAACCTTTGCACCATAATGGGGATTAAAAATATTTTTATTGTGCAAGCTTCAGCTTCTTTCATTTTTGTGATGCAAATAAACAAAAAAATCTTGCTGGGGCTGTCCGAGGAGGGCGCTTGAACGTTTTTTATTGCCGGCTATTGTTTGTGGCGATAAAAGACGCTAGCCTGAATCTCACAACATTTATTCATCAAAAGTAAAGAGGGCGAAATATCATGCGCCTGTCTCTGGTATTTACGCATTGCCTGGAAAAAGTATTTCATCGCCAAAATATGCTGCCCATTGCCGTGGAAAATCGGCTGAGCGGGTTAAATAACGAGGTGCTGTCCTGGCAGGCGGTGTACTGTTTGCAAACTCCGGGCAACGAGACTCGCCATGAGCTGTGTTATCAACTCGACGGGCCGCTGGCGGAGTATATCAGCGTGCGCCAGGTGCAATCGGTGCCGAGCGGTTTTCCCTGTTATCGCGAGACCGATGAGAATTACCTGACCACCGAGCCGGGCTTATTTCCCGATCCGCTGATACCGCTGCCGCAACGGCGTTTTTTTGCCGCCTGCCGCTATTATGGCAGCCTGTGGTTGACCCTGACGCCGCCGGCCGAAGCACAACTGGCCGGCGACTTTCCGTTGACCCTGCGGCTGCTGGATGCCCAGAGCGGCGAGGCGCTGGCCGAGGCCACACTGACGCTGCATCTGGTGCCCGCGGCGTTGCCGCCGCAAACGCTGTTGCACACCGAATGGCTGCACACCGACTGCCTGGCGGATTACTACCGTTTGGCGGTGTTCAGCCCGGCGTACTGGCGCGCGGTACGCAACTTTGTGCGCTGCGCGGTGCAGGCCGGCGTCAATATGCTGCTGACGCCGCTGTTCACGCCGCCGCTGGATACCGCCGTCGGCGGCGAACGGACCACGGTACAGTTGGTGAGGGTGACACATTCGGCGCACGGGTATGGCTTCGATTTCAGCCGTTTGGCGCAGTGGGTGGCGTTGGCGCAGGAAGAGGGCATCGAGCACTTCGAAATCGCGCCGCTGTTTACCCAATGGGGCGCGGCGCATGCGCCGAAGATAGTGGTGGAGGAGCAGGGCGAGACGCGAACGCCGTTCGGCTGGCACACCGATGCGCAGGGCGAAGCGTATCAGCGTTTCCTACAGGCGCTGCTGCCGGCGTTGACCGCCTGGTTCCGCGAACGGGGGCTGGAACGGCAGGTATGGTTCCATGTTTCCGATGAGCCGACGTTGGACAACCTGGCGGCCTACCGGCGCGCCAGCGCCGCGCTGCGCCCGCTGCTGGATGGCTTCCGCACCTTCGATGCGCTGTCGGATTTCGCGTTTTATCAGCAAGACCTGGTGGAAACCCCGGTCGTTGCGACCGACCACCTCGAACCTTTTATCGAACACCAGGTCCCCGGCCTGTGGGCCTATTACTGCTGCGTGCAGAAGACTGAGGTCGCCAATCGCTTCTTCGCTCAGCCTTCGGCGCGCAACCGCATATTGGGCGTGCAGCTGTATCTGTACCGCATCGCCGGCTTTCTGCACTGGGGATTCAACTTCTATAACAGCGCCCATTCGCGTGAACGCATCAATCCGTACGCGGTGACCGACAGCGGCCATGCGTTTCCCTCCGGCGATCCGTTCGTGGTCTATCCCGGTGAGGATCTGCAGCCGGTGGAGTCGCTGCGCCTGCGGGTGCTGCACCAGGGTCTGCAGGACATGCGCGCGCTGCAGCTGCTGGAGAGTTTGACCGATCGGGCGACGGTGGAAGCGCTTATAGAAAGTGAGCTGGGCATGCGCATCACCTTCAAGCGTTATCCGCACCAGGCCGGGCCGCTGCTGCGCCTGCGCGACGCGGTAAACCGCCGCATCGAAGCGTTGCTGGCGCCGATGTGAAGGCAAGTGGGGGCGAAAATGCGTCTTTCACTCCCAATTCGCCATTACTTTGCTATACCTGATAGTCGATGGATTCACTTTATTGTCATGTAACTGACATGTCAGAGTCACGGCTCTGGCTTAAGTTTGCAGCGACTACGTCAGGAGATAACGCGATGTTCAGCCTGGATTCTCTGTTGCAAGATGCATTTCCACACCGTAATACCCCCGCCTGGCAGCGCAGCCTGCTAAGAACCCTTCTCTTCGAAAAAGAATTCAAACAGTTCGCCGCCGATTATCCCCATCTGAAAGGGCTCGATCTGATCGAGCAGGTGGTGGACTACTTTAACCTCAGCTGCGAATTGGTGGACGGCGATCTGGAAAACATCCCGAGCCAGGGGCCGGTGGTGCTCGTGGCCAATCACCCGATCGGCTCGCTCGACGGCTTGGTATTGCTGCGCGCCGTTGCCGCGGTGCGCCCGGACGTGAAAGTGGTGGCCAACCAGCTGCTGACCTACATTGAACCGCTGCGCAGCCTGTTCGTGCCGGTGGATAACGTCGCTTATAAAACCAGCCGCAAACAGATTGAAGGCATGCAGCAGCAGCTGGACAACCAGGGTGCGCTGATCCTGTTCCCGGCAGGCGAAGTGTCGCGCATGAGCCCGAAAGGCATCCGCGACGGCCACTGGCATACCGGTTTTCTGCGCCTGGCCGCCAAAGCGCGCGCGCCGATCGTGCCGATCCACATCAGCGCACGCAACAGCAACCTGTTCTACTTTACCTCTCTGGTCTACCGGCCGCTGTCGACCTTGCTGCTGGTGCGCGAAATGTTCCAGCAGCGGGGCGGGCGCATCAAGATCCGCGTCGGCGGCCGCGTGCCGTTCGCCAACTGGCACGACGGCCACACCAGCGCCAAGGATCTGGCGGAGCGTTTTCGCCGCCACGTCTATCGTCTGGGCCAGGGCAAGCCGGGGCTGTTCGCCAGCGAATCGCCGATTGCGCTGCCGGAAGATCGTCTGGAGCTGAAAAAGGCGCTGGCGAACTGCGAACGGTTGGGGGTAACGCCGGACGGTAAAACCATCTATCTCTATCGTCGCCATGACGAAGCGCGTACGCCAATCCTGCGCGAGCTGGGGCGCCTGCGCGAGATCGCTTTCCGCGCGGTGGGGGAAGGATCCGGCCGCCGCCGCGATCTGGACAGCTACGACGACGATTACTATCACCTGGTGCTGTGGGACGAGGAGGAGCTGGAGATCGTCGGCGCCTATCGTTTTATCCCCACCGCCGAACAAATCGCGCGTAAGGGCCTGGAGAGCATCTACAGCAACAGCCTGTTCCATTATGACCGCGATATGGAACCGATCCTGGCGCAGGGCATCGAGCTGGGGCGCAGCTTCATTCAGCCGGCCTATTGGGGCAAGCGCGGGCTGGACTATTTGTGGCTGGGCATCGGCGCCTATCTGTCGAAATACCCGCAGTACCGCTATCTGTTCGGCCCGGTGTCGATCTCCGGCGGCATGCCGCTGGCAGCACGTGATTTGCTGATCGCCTTCTATCGGCTCTATTTCTCGCCGGATCACGCGTTCGCGCAGTCGCGGCGGCCTTATCCGGCGTCACTGCCGCAGGTGCTGGCGCAGTTTGCCGGGGACAACTACCAGGAAGATCTGGTGCGGCTGAAGAGCCTGCTCAGCAATATCGGCTGCTCGATCCCAACGCTGTACAAGCAGTACACCGAACTGTGCGAGCCGGGCGGGGTACAGTTTATCGACTTTGGCACCGATCCGGCGTTCAACAACTGTATCGACGGGCTGGTGTTGGTGGATACCACGCGGCTCAAGCCATCGCGGTATCAGCGTTACATCGCGGTGCACCAGCCGCAGCCGGCCGAGACGGCATGACTACAGTCTGACTCATGCCTTTTTGATCTAAGCACGACCTTGGGGCCGGCGACGGGATAGCGCTACGATAAACGTTTTGCTTTCCACCGCCGGAGCCTTTCATGCCTCATTCGTTTATCCCGCCGTTATTGTCCGCCGATGAACCGCCCGCCGCCGCCGTTGAAACCCCGCGCGGCAAAGCGCCATTTTTGCTGCTATGCGATCACGCCGGTAAGGCGATACCGCAATCTCTTGGCGATCTCGGCTTACCGCCGGGGGAGATCGAGCGCCACATCGGCTGGGATATCGGTGCGCTGGGCGTATCGCGCCATCTGAGCCGCCAACTGGACGCCACGCTGATTCATCAGCGTTACTCACGGTTGGTGATCGACTGCAACCGGGCGCCCGGCATCGCCAGCTCGATCCCGCATTTGTCTGAACTGACGCCGATACCCGGCAATATCGGCATCGACGCCGAACACGCGCTGGCGCGTGAGCGCGAGGTATTTTTGCCGTATCACCACGCCATCGACGAGCATCTGGGGCAACGTCAGCTGCGCGAACTGCCGACGGCGGTGATCGCCATGCACAGTTTCACACCGGTGTTCAAAGGGGAATCGCGCCCCTGGCAGGTGGGGTTGCTGTTTAATCGCTACCCGGAATTTGCCCGGCTGCTGGCCGAGCTGCTGCGCGAAGAGGGGGATTTGCAGGTGGGGATCAACGAGCCCTATGCAATGACCGACGCCACCGACTACACGTTGCCGGTGCACGCGGAACGGCGCGGGTTGCCTTACGTCGGCATCGAAATTCGCCAGGATCTGATCGCCGACGAACGCGGGCAACAGGCATGGGCGAAACGTTTCGCGCGCCTGCTGCCGCAGGCCTGGCAACGCTGGCAAATTTGACTTTAGGAATATTCCCAGAGATGATAACCATAAGGAATACATAAGACGTCATTAGAAAAAAAAGTCAGGAGAGACGTGTGGAGCACAGCGATAACGGACTGTTTATCAAACGGGAGCGTTTTGAAGTTCTGGCGATTCTGCGTGAAATTTGCAAACAACGCACGCCGCTGCGCGTAGAAAATCAGCAGCACCGGTTTCAAAGTCTGTTATTGAGCGTCGGGCCGGACAATATCGTGTTTAGCGGTGAGGAAGCGGAAAACGCCATCGACGGCGCCTGCACCATCGTGATTGAAAGCCACGACGCCAAAATCGAGTTTTCCGTCGGCCAGGCGGAGCTGACCGAACATCAGGGCGTCCAGGCCTGCTCGACCCGGCTGCCGCAGGAGTTGGTCTACATCCAGCGCCGCCGCCAGTTCCGCATCACCACGCCGCACTGGCGCCAATTCTTCTGTACCGGCGAATACCCGGACGGCACGCCTTATGAGCTGCGTATCCACGATCTGTCCGCCGGCGGCGTCGGTTTGCGCTTCGATGGTCCACTGCCGGATTTCTTCCAGCCGGGTCTGCAGTTCAAGAAAGCGGTGTTGGATCTGGGCAGCTACGGCAGCTTCAAGGTCAATATGGAGCTGGTGGTGGTCAACGACGATCAGGAAACCGACGATAACGACCAGGTGGTGCACTTCTCGCGCCTGTCGTGCCGTTTCCTCAAGCTGGGGCTGGCGATGGAGCGCAAAATTCAGAGCGCGGTGTTCGCCTTCGAGCTGGATTTCAACAAAAAGAAAAAACGCTGATATTTATCAGGGGCGGGCATGCTGCCCCTGACTCTCCACAGGTCTTACGGTTTTAATGCCCGCAGGCTGCCGATCTCTTCCCAACCGAAATGCGCCGCTTCGGCTAGCACGTCGCACACTTCGCCGCCGGCGGCGATCACGGCCGCGTCGAGCGCGGCGCCCTGCAGCAGATGGCTCACCAGCAGTGCGGTGAACAGATCGCCGGTGCCTTTGACCGCCGATTTGACCTTCGGATGGGTAAAGCACTGCGCTTCCTGCCGGGTGACCAACATTAAACCCACTTCGTCTTCGTGCTGTGCCACGCCCGGCGCGCTGGTGACCAGCACCCATTCGGTGGTGTCGTTCAACAGCGCCTGCGCGGCGCGTTGCGTCTGCTCCCGGCTGCTCAGAGAGCGGCCGCACAGCTGCTCCAGTTCGAAGCCGTTCGGCGTCAGGCCGTTGGCCAGCCGCAGGAACGGTGAACGATAGCAATTGACGATGCGCTCATCCACGTAGATCCCTTCGCCGTAATCGCCCATCACCGGATCGATATAGATCCTTATCTGCGGATTGAGGGCGCGCACCCGCTGCAGCCAGTTGGCCAGAATATGGCACTGCATCACGTCGCCCAGGTAACCGACGATCACCGCCCGGGTGCGCTTCATCACGCCGCGGGCGATCAGATCGTCGAGAAAGCCGCCGAACCACTCGCCGGAGATGACGCCGCCATGCGGCTTGCCGTAATAGGGCGGGCAGCCGAACAGCACGCTGGGCACCTGCAGCGCTTCCAGCCCCTTTTTCAGCAGGGCGCGGTAGGCGATGCCGTTGCCGACGCTGCCGTAAACCACCTGAGATTGAATGCTGATCACGTCGATGGGCGGTGATCGCAAGGGTGAAGCCTGTTGCATGAGTTACATCCTTGGTTCGTTATTATCCAGCCAGCGGGCGAACACCTGCCGCGCGCGCTGTTCCAGCTGTGCGCCGTGGCGCGCCGCCTGTTCGCGAAGGCTCTGGGGCGCGACGCCGGCCAGCTCCAGCTCGCAGGCATGGCCAATCAACCAGCGTTCGATATCGCGGTGATCCGCCTCCAGATGGAACTGCAGACCGAGCGCGAACCCCTGATAGTCGAAAGCCTGATGCGGGCAAATCGCCGTGCTGGCCAGGCAGCGGGCGCCGTCCGGGATCATGAACATATCGCCGTGCCAATGCAGCACCGGCGTATCGGCCAGCGGCGCCAGCACCGAGTCGTCTTGGGCCGCGAGCGTGGTCAGCGGAGCGAAGCCGATCTCTTTGACGCCGAGCGAAATCACGTCGGCGCCCAGCGCCTGGGCGATCACCTGAGCGCCGAGACACACCCCGAGGGTCGGCCGCCGCTGCGCCAGGCGCTGTTTGACCAGCGCCAATTCATGGTCGAGAAAATCATAGCGCTGCTCACCGGAAAAGTGCCGGGCGGCGCTGATCGGCCCGCCGAGCACCACCAACAGATCGGTCTCTTCATTATTGATAGCACGAATATCATCGCGACCGGCATCGTAATAGTCGATCTGATAGCCACGCAGCGAGAGCAGGGAACCGAGAATACCCAGGTTTTCAAAATTGACGTGTCGAATGGCGACGGCTTTTTTCATTGTTTAACCTCGTGAGCGTGGGTGAACGGCGTCAGCGCCAGCGACTCGCCCAGCACCGTGATGCCCTGCGCGCCGCTCTGGTAGACGATGCGGCGTTCGCTGACCTGGCTGAGCTGCACCTGATAACCCTGCGCGGCCGGGAACAGCGCGCACGCCTGCTCCAACTGATCGGCTGCCCAGGGGGTGAACATCTCCAGGCGGGCAAAGGCTTTTCCTGCATACTGAATGTCGAGCACGTAATGTTTATCCATGGAACCCCTTACTTTTGGCCGCGGAAGCTGCTAATCTTATTTGAACTAGTACAAAAGGATTTATGTATGGGTTTATTGTATGCAAAAGGCGGCGGCGCTGTCCAGATTGCCGAGCAGATCGCCGCACGCATCAAAGACGGCGCGCTGCGGCCGGGCGAGCTGTTGCCGCCGGTACGCCAACTGGCGGCGGAGCTGGAGGTCAATCCGAATACCGTCGCCAGCGCTTATGCCCGATTGCGCGATGCCGGCCTGGTGGCGACGCGCGGGCGGGCGGGAACGGTGGTGCTGGAGCCGCCGCTGGCGGCGGTGAGTGCGGCCTATAAGCCGCGTCAGGTGCCGGCGGGAATGTGCGATCTGGCCAGCGGCAATCTGGATGCCGCATTGTTGCCGGCATTGGCGCTTGGCGCGGCGGAGGTGTTCCCGCAGCAAAATGGTTATGACATCAGTGGCGATCTGCCGGTATTGACCGGTCTGGGACGCGAGTGGCTCAGCCGCCAGGGCGTCACGCTGGGGGAACCGGCGGTGTTCTCCGGCGCGCTGGACGCGATGGAAAAGGCGCTGCGCTGCCATGTGCAGCCGGGGGCGGCGGTGTGGGTGGAAGATCCCTGCTGGCCGCCGCTATTGACGCTGTTGCGCCATCTGCGTCTACGGCCGCTGCCGCTGGCGGTAGATGAACAGGGCTGTCGGTTGCCGGAAAGCGGGGCCGCCGGCGCGGTGATCCTGACGCCGCGCGCTCACAATCCGACCGGCGCTTCGCTCTCTGCGCAGCGCGCGCAACAGTGGCGGCGTTTTCTGCGCGACAACCCGCAGTGTCTGGCGATCGTCGACGACTTCTGGGGGCCGCTGTCGCAGCAGCCGCTGCATCTGCCGTTCGACGGCGATCGCGGCCTGTACGTGTTGTCGCTGAGCAAGTTTCTCAGCCCGGATCTGCGCATCGCGCTGGCCTGCGGCAACCCGACGTTGCTGCAGGCGATGCGCGCCGATCAGTACATCAGCGAACGCTGGGTCAGCCATATCTTGCAACAGATCGCCGCCAGGCTGTGGAGACAGGCCTTGCAGGAAGGGCAACTGCCGCGGGCGCAACAGGCATATCAGGCCAGAAGGGATGAACTGGTGCAGCGGCTCAATGCATTGAATCACACGGCGCTGGCGGTCGGTGAAGGGTTGCATCTGTGGTTGCCGGTGAGGTCGGAAAGCGCCGCCGCGCAGCTGATGGCGCAGCGGGGGTGGTTGGTGCAGGGCGGTGAACCTTTCCGCCTGAGGGGCGGCCCGGCGCTCCGCATTAGCCTGGCCAACGTGGTGCCGGCACAGCTGGCGCCGCTGGCGCAGGATCTGTCCGAAGCCATGCGGGCCGAGGCGGCGATCAACTAAGCCGGCGTCAGGTTTTCCTCCGCCAGCCGCTGTAGCGAGGCTAACCGGGCGGTCGGTTCGGCGATCGGCGTGTCGATGATGAACTCGTCCACGCCGTACTGCAGCTGCAGCTGCGCCAGTTGCTGATGCACCTGCTGCGCGGTGCCGAGCAGAACATGACTTTCTCGCGGCTCGATGCGGTAGTCGGTGGCGCCGGCCTGTTGCACGAAACTCTCGGCCTGCGCCAGGCTGCCGACGGTCACGCTCTGCTCACCGGCGACGTGCACGCGGTATTGCTGAATCTCCGCCGCCAGCGCCGCCGCCTGCTCCGGGCTCTGCGCCACGATCGCCGCCACCGCCAGCAGCCCCTTGCGGCCGCCGCTGTGTGCGGTGTAGTGCTCCAGCGCTTCTCTAATGTCTTGCGGATTGCCGTTCAGATGCGCGGCGAACACGAAGGCCCAGCCGGATTCAGCCGCCAGCGTCGCGCTCTCTTTACTGGCGCCGAGCAAAAAGCGCTGGGCGGCGTGCGGCGGCAACGGCGTGGCGCTCAGACCCGGTTCGGCGTCGTCGTTCAGGTAAGCGGTCAGCTGCGACAGCTGCTGCGGGAAGGTCGGTTTGTTTTGCCGGTCATGGGCGGCCTGCAGCGCCTGAGTGGCGAGCGGCAGCCCGCCGGGCGCTTTGCCCACCCCGAGATCGACGCGCCCTGGCGCCAGCGCCGCCAGCAGGTTGAAGTTTTCGGCTACCTTGTAGGCGCTGTAGTGCTGCAGCATCACGCCGCCGGAGCCGATGCGAATGCGCGACGTTTGGCCGAGCAGATAACCGATCAGCACCTCCGGCGACGGGCAGGCGAGCTGCGGCGTATTGTGGTGCTCCGCTAACCAGAAACGCCGATATCCCCAGCGTTCCGCCTGTTGCGCCAGATGCAGCGTGCGCGCCAGCGCCTGTGCGGCGCTTTCCCCTTCGGCGATCGGACTCTTTTCCAATATGCTCAAGGCATAAGCCATTTTCCCGCTCCTTTCCTCATCAGATATGCCTGACAAATACCATGCGGGCGGCGCACGCCTTAATACTGATTGGCGATAGGATATTCCATTGATCCAAAACGGATTTGGATATGCGCAGAACGGTAAAGCGCCGCGATGTTACCCCTTGAGCCAGGCCTTCAGACGAATGGCGTCACGGTAGTGGCCGTAGCGCGGCTGTGCGCCGAGCAGGATCATCACCACCGGCTGCCCTTTGATGGTGGTGCGCATCACCAGGCAGTGACCGGCCTCGTCGGTAAAGCCGGTTTTCTGCAGCTGGATCTTCCAGGCGGGGTTGTTGATCAGGCCGTTGGAGCTGCGGTAAACCAACTGGCCGCGGCCAGGGCGCACGATCTGCTGCTTGTCGGTGCTGAAGCGGCGAATCGACTGATAGCGATAGGCGTGATTGACCATCTTCAGCAGATCGTTGGCGGTCGCCACATTGCGCGGCGTCAGCCCGGTCGGATCGTAGAAGCGGGCGCGTTTCATGCCGATGGCGCGCGCTTTCTGATTCATTTTCGCCACGAAGGCCTTGCGCCCGCCGGGATAACTGCGGCTCAGCGCGGCGGCGGCGCGGTTCTCCGAAGACATCAGGGCGATGTGCAGCATGTCGCGGCGGCTGAGCACCGAGCCGATGGTCAGGCGCGAATGGGTTTTTTTCAGCAGATCGCGATCGGCGGCGGTGACTTTGAGCTTGCTGCCCATCGGGCGTTTGCTGTCCAGGGCGACCATGGCGGTCATCAGTTTGGTGAGCGAGGCGATCGGCAGCACGCGGTTCGGCTGCTTCTGATAAAGGGTCTTTCCGGTGCGTTGATTGACGACCAGCACCGATTTGGCATTCAGCACCAGCGGCGGCGTGGCGGCATGCACGGGCGCCAAAACGAACAGCAGGCTGAACAGCAGGGCGGCGCCGAAGCGCCGGACAGGCAGACGGAGAAAAGCGTGAGATAAAAGCATAACGGCGGCAATAGTGACCCTAAGTGATTAAAAAATATCAAAAGAGTCTGCCGGGCAAATGTGAAGGAAATAGGGCGATAATCGCTCAAACTGTTACAACAATCCCTTTTGCCGCAGGGTGAAGCGGGTGGCCTCGTTCAAATCGTAGTCCGCGAGGCGCTCGCGCGGCACCCAGGCGTAGTCATCGAACTCGTCGTTGATCGTCACGTCGCGGTTGGCGGCATGGCAGTCGAAAATCAGGTAAATCATGTAGATTTGCTCCCGGCTGCCGTCGGCGTAAGTTTTGATGCGCACGTCATCGCGGAAAGTCCAGGGCGTGATGTTGTCGAGGATCAGCGCGGCGCCCAACTCTTCGCGCACTTCGCGCCGCAGCGCCTGTTCTATTTGTTCACCCGGCTCGACGCCGCCGCCGGACAGCGCCCACTGGCCGGGAAACACGCCCTTGTGCGCCGCCATTTTGCACAGCAGGAAGGCGTTATCGTTTTCAATTAGCGGGCAGACAATGATGCGTTGGCGCATGGAAAACTCCTGTCAAAATGGAAAGCAACCACTTTAACATGGGGTCTGGCCCCTTAGCGTGAGAGAAATCAAAGCGTTGTATTTGCGCAGAGCTGCGGCAACCGCCTCTCTGCGCTACGGTCAGTAGATTTCCGGCACCACCATGTTGTCCGGCACTGGGTTACGGTGGTACTCCGGGCTGCGTTTGCGTGGCGGCAGCGTGATGACGTTACCTTCGGCTTCCTCATAAGGCACCTGCTGCAGCAGGTGAGTGATGCAGTTCAAGCGGGCCTTTTTCTTGTCGACGCCCTGAACCACCCACTAGGGCGCCTCGGCAATGTTAGTGCGCGCTAACATGATTTCTTTGGCCTCGGTGTAGTCCTCCCAGCGGCGGCGGCTTTCCAGATCCATCGGGCTGAGCTTCCACTGCTTGAGCGGATCGTGAATGCGGCTGAGGAAACGCAGTTCCTGCTCCTCATCGGTGATCGAAAACCAGTATTTGACGATTTGGATGCCGCTGCGCGTCAGCATTTTTTCGAATTCCGGCACGCTGCGGAAAAACTCCTCGTACTCTTCGTCGTTGCAAAAGCCCATCACGCGCTCCACGCCGGCTCGGTTATACCAGCTGCGGTCGAACAGCACCATTTCGCCGGCGGCGGGCAGATGCGCGATATAGCGCTGAAAATACCACTGGGTGCGTTCGCGATCGTTCGGCGCCGGCAGCGCCGCCACGCGGCAGGTGCGCGGGTTGAGGCGCTGGGTAATGCGTTTGATCACGCCGCCCTTGCCGGCGGCGTCGCGGCCTTCAAAGAGGATCACCAGCCGATGGCCGGTACGCATCACCCAGTCCTGCAGCTTTACCAGTTCGCCCTGCAGGCGCAGCAGTTCGCGGAAGTATTGCTTGCGCCAGGCTTTCTTCGCGTCGCTGTCGACTTCTGCCGCGTCGAAGCGCAGGTCGTCCAGCTCCATTTCCAGCTCTTCGTCGTAGCTGTCGTAAAATTCTTGCAGCAGGCGCTGGTTGAATCCGTCTTCGCGGTTGAATTCATGCATGGTCATCAGATTTTCTCCGTATCGGCCCGGTGTTAGAAGTGGTTGAAGATCCAGTACAGCACCGCCGACAGCAGCACTGAGGCCGGCAGCGTTAGCACCCAGGCCATCAGCAGATTGCGCAGGGTGGCCATCTGCAGGCCGGAGCGGTTGGCTGCCATGGTGCCGGCGATGCCGGATGAAAGTACGTGAGTGGTCGAAACCGGCAAGCCGAAGGCGTCGGCCGCGCCGATGGTGGTCATCGCCACCAGTTCGGCGCTGGCGCCCTGGGCGTAGGTCAGGTGCGATTTGCCGATCTTTTCGCCCACCGTCACCACGATGCGGCGCCAGCCGACCATGGTGCCGAGCCCCAGTGCAATCGCCACCACCACTTTCACCCAGAAGGGAATGAAGCGGGTGGCGTTGTCGAGTTCGCCCTTCAGCGCGTCGAGGTTGCGCTGCGTGTCGGGATTGATCTGCAACTGATGCTCTGCCTTCAGGTGCTTGATGGTCTCGGACGCCAGGTACATGTCGTTGCGGGTGTTCGACACCGCCTGCGCCGGGATCTTGTCGACCGAGCCGTACTGGCGAATTTGATCTCCGATCGCGCCGGTCAGTTGCGCCAGCGCCGGCACCACCTCCGGCGTCAGATCGCTGGTGCGCACATAGCCGGTCAGCACCTCGCGCGGCGGCGTTTGGCCGCCGGCCGGGAACTGGCGCAGCAGCTGGCTTTTGGTCACCTCCGCCAGCGCCGCCACCCGGGGGATCTGCTCCGGCGGCATCGAACGGTTCAGGGCGTAGGCGATCGGCATGGTGCCCACCAGGATCAGCATGATAAGGCCCATGCCTTTCTGGCCGTCGTTGGAGCCGTGGGCAAAGGAAACGCCGGTGCAGGTGAGGATCAGCAATCCGCGGATCCACAGCGGCGGCGGGCTATTGTCTTTAGGCGCGCTGTACAGCTGGCGGTTGTTGACGAACAGCTTCAGCGCCAGCAGCAGCAGGCCGGCGAACACGAAGCCGATCACCGGCGACAGCAGCAGCGCATAGCCCACCTTGATCGCCTGGCCCCAGTCCACGCCGCTGGTGCCGGTGCGGCCGTGGATCAGGGCGTTGGCCACGCCAACGCCGATAATCGAGCCGATCAGCGTATGCGACGACGAGGCGGGCAGCCCGAGCCACCAGGTGCCGAGGTTCCAGATGATGGCGGAGAACAGCAGGGCGTACACCATGGCGAAGCCGTTGCCGGTGCCGGCCTGCAGGATCAGCTCGACCGGCAGCAGCGAAATGATGCCGAAGGCCACCACGCCGCTGGAGAGCAACACGCCGAGAAAGTTGAAGAAACCGGACCACACCACGGCGACCATCGGCGACAGCGAGTGGGTGTAAATCACCGTCGCGACCGCATTGGCGGTGTCGTGGAAGCCGTTGACGAATTCAAAGCCCAGCGCGATCAGCAGCGCCAGCCCCAATAATAAAAACGGAATGTAACTGGTATAGACGGCGCCGGTGTCGCTGACGTCGTTAAATAAGTTCACCCCGGCGAACGCGATCCCCAGAATTAATAAAAACACAAAAAAAAGAACAGTGAGTCGACTGTTCTTTTGATGCAGCTTGGGCAGGCTGGATGCGGCCGGCACACCCGTTTGAACGGCGCTGTTATCGCTCATAATGACCTTCCTGAGAGGATTGAATGCGGTAGCTGTCGCCTGAAAAGTATTCTGAATGAATGTGGCTTTTTTATGACGAAAATATTAATCATCGGGAACGGCGAAAATCATTAACGCCGATAAATAAAGATTGTTATAACAGCGGAGACGATCTTGGGTTAACGGCAACAGGCAGGATAAGGCGTTATGGTGCAACGGTTAGCGGAAAAGATGCACAAGCTTGATTTCGATGATGAAGTGACCGGGCTGATCTACGGCCATGTGTTTCGTTCCGGTGAGCCGCCGGCGCGCCTGAACTCGCAGCAGGTCTGTCAGGCCTACCAGGCTTTGCCGTCCGGCGACGGCTTTGTCTGGCTGCACCTCAATCTCAACCACGCGGCGGCGGAGAAGTGGCTGAAAAACCATTTCGCCATTTCCGATTTTTTCTTCCACGAAATTCGGCACGGTTCCCACACCACGCGCATCGAGCGCCAGGGCGACGATCTGTTCGCGGTGCTCAACGACGTGATTTTCCACCCTGAGGACAGCAACCCGGAAACGGCGACGCTGTGGCTCTATTGCTGCCGTGGGCTGGTGGTCACCGTGCGTCACAAACCGGTGCGATTGATTGAACGGCTGCTTGGCCGCCTGACGGCGCTGGAGCTGGCGTCGTCTACCGAGCTGCTGGCGCACCTGCTGGAAGAGCAGGAGGACGTGTTGGAACAGGTGGTGCGGCAGGCTAACCAGTATGTCGATACCATCGAGGATCGCCTGCTGACCCGCCGCGTCAAACGCAACCGCGCCGAGCTGGGGCGCATGCGCCGCATGCTATTGCGCTTTCAGCGCCTGTTGGCGCCGGAACCGGCCGCGCTGTTTCGCCTGTTGAACCGGCCGCCGGCCTGGCTGAGCCGCGAGGTGGTGCAGGATCTGCGGCAGTTTACCGAAGAGTTCACCGTGGTGTTGAACGATCTCGCCAGCCTGACCGAACGCATCCGGCTGCTGCAGGAAGAACTGGGCGCCAAGCTGATGGAGCAGAATAACCGCACGCTCTACACCCTGACGGTGATCACCGTGCTGGCGTTGCCGATCAACATCGTCGCCGGTTTCTTCGGCATGAACGTCGGAGGGATACCGCTGGCCAGCAATCACCACGGTTTTATCCTGCTGGTGTTGCTGGTCGGCAGTTTTACGCTGATCGCCGGTTATCTGGCGTTCAGGCGCAGGGACGAGTCGTAATTACAGGCGGGCGCGGTACTCTTCTTCCAGCCGGGCATGGGTGCTCCAGAACGGCTGCGGCGCCCGATCGTGCAGACGATCCAGCAGGATATCCAGATGGGTGTGCCAGCCGCCGGCGACGCTGAGCATCTCGTCGCGGTTGGCCAGGCGCCGGTGGGTGACCGTCAGCAGCACCGCGTTTCCCTGTTCCGTCAGCTCGAAGGTCACCTCGGAAGGGCGGCCCTGATCTTGTTCGGCCCAGGTAAAGCTCAGCAGGCGCGGCGGGAACAGGCAGGTGATGTGGCCGCGGTTGCTGACGCAGCCGCCGTGCTGTTTGTACTTGGCCGGCGGTGGCTCGTGCTCGCCCGCCAGATCGGAGTTGCGAAACTCCAGCTCCAGCGGCGCGCCGTTTTCCAACTTCATGGCGCCGGCCGCCAGCCAGGTGGCGCGCTTGTCGGATTCGGTCAGGTAAGCCCACACCCGCTCGATGGGACCGGGCAGCAGCCGCTGGATGCGCAGCGTGCCGGGTTCGATAATCATGCCGTAATCATTCATGGTTCACTCCTTGGGAGGAAGCTGTTCGGGCTGCAACAGCGCCTGTTCGAGCGCATCCAGCCGTTCAGTCCAGAAATGTTCATAGGTTTGCAGCCAGTGCATGGCCTGCGCCATAGGCTCGGGTTCGAGCCGGCAGATATGGTTTCTTCCTTGCACGGTGCGTTGCACCAGGCCCGCATGTTCCAGTGCTTTCACGTGCTTGGAGGCGCCGGCGAACGACATCTGCAGCGGCGCGGCCAGTTCGCCGATGCTGCGCTCACCGCCGGCCAGCGCGCGTAACATCGAGCGGCGGGTCGGGTCGGCCAGCGCATGAAAAATGGCGTCCAGCTGTGAGGAAGATAATTCAACCATATGGTTGAATATAGAACAGGCGGGCTAATATTCAACCGTTTTGTTGAATATTTTTTGCCCCGGCGAGAAACCGGGGCAAGGATCAGGCGCCGGCGTGCGCCAGCAGGGCGTTCAGCAATACGTCGGCGCCGGCGGCGGCCCAGGCGGGGGTGATATCTTCCCGCTCGTTGTGGCTGATGCCGTCCACGCAGGGAATGAAAATCATGGCGGTCGGAGCGACGCGGTTAAGGTAACAGGCATCGTGGCCGGCGCCGGAAATCATGTCGCGATGGCGATAGCCCAACGCTTGCGCGGCATGACGTACGCTGTCGATGCAGCCCCGATCGAAAGCGACCGGGGGATACTGGAAGATGCGCTCGGCGCGCGCGGTCAGGCTGCCGTCGTTGACGGCGTTCACCGCCGCCAGCAGGCGCTGCTCCATCTGCTCCAGAATTGACTCCTCTGGATGGCGGAATTCGACGCTGAAAAAGACGCGTCCCGGCACCACATTGCGTGAGTTGGGGGTAATTTGCGCCATGCCCACCGTGGCGCGCGCGTCGGGCGCGAAATCCCAGCCGATGCGATTGACCGCCGTAACCAGCGCCGCAAAGCCCAGCAGGGCGTCGCGGCGGCGGTCCATCGGCGTGGTGCCGGCATGGGCGCTGAAGCCGACGACCTCCAGTTCATACCAGCGCTGCCCTTGTGCGGCGGTCACCACGCCGATGTCGAGATGCTCCGCTTCCAGAATCGGCCCCTGTTCGATGTGCAACTCGAAGGCGGCATGGATCGGCATGCCGCCCACCGGGTGCTCGCCGGCGTAGCCGATGCGTTCCAGCGCGTCGCCGAGGCTGACGCCGTGCTCGTCGCGGCGCGTCAGGCCGTATTCCAGGTCGAATACCCCGGCGAACACGCCGGAGGCGATCATCGCCGGCGCGAAGCGTGCGCCTTCTTCGTTGGTCCAGTTGATCACTTCAATCGCGCGTTCGGTGACGATCTGCCGATCGTTGAGGCTGCGAATAACCTCCAATCCGGCCAGCACGCCGTAGATGCCGTCGAAACGGCCGCCGCGGGGCTGCGAGTCGCCGTGAGAACCGGTGATGACCGGCGCCAGCTCGGGCCGCGTGCCTTCACGGCGCAGGAACATGTTGCCCATTCGATCGACGCGCACGCTGCAACCGGCCTCCAGCGCCCACCGGCGCAGCTGGTCGCGCGCCTGACGATCCTCTTCGCTGAGCGCCAGGCGGGTGACGCCGTTGTCAGCGATGGCGCCGAACTGCGCCATCGTCTGCAGGCTTTGCCACAGGCGCTCGCCGTTGACTCGATACGTCATTGATCTTCTCCCGGCGTTTTAGCGGTGTAGCGGAAATCGCAGCAGGGGGCGCCGGACATGATGGTCTGGGTGCGCTGCAGTTCAACGTCAGGCGCATAGCCGACGATAAACTGGCTGTCGCGAGCGCAGGAGAGCAGGTGGCCGATCTCCCCAAGCCCCATCTCGTGATACATCTCGGCGTAGCGGCAGCGGGTGACGTTATAGTCGAAGTGCTGTTCGTCCTGATTGATCACCTCGACGCGCAGCGCATCGTCTTTTTCCCACAGGTACTGCAAGGCGGCGAAGCTGCGCAGATCCGCGCCGTTCGGTTCCTGAGCGGCGAACTGTTTGCCCGCCGCGATGGCGGCATTCTCGATGGCCTCGCCGATCACCGCCTGGGCGCGCGCCTTGCCGATTTCACGCACCAGGATCTGGTAGATCGGTTTGATGATCTCCGCCTCGATTTTTCTGCGGGCCAAAATGCCCAACTCGTTGTTTGCACAGCTCATCGCCTTGCTCCTCTTGATTTATTGTGGTTTGGCGCCGCCCAACACGGTTTGCGGCTGCCATTTGCCGTCAACCACCCGATACAGGGTGAAGCTCGGCTGTTGCAGGTTGCCCTGCGCATCGAAGGCGATGGCGCCGGTCACGCCCTGGTAATGTATGGCGCGCAGTTTCGGCAGATAATCGGCCGGGTTGGCCGAGCCGGCCTGTTCGATGGCGGCGATCAGCACTCGGGTGGCGTCGTAGGCGAAGGGCGCATGCAGTTCGATGTGGGTGTGGTAACGATCGCGGTAGGCTTGCTCAAACGCCTTGCCGCCCGGCATCTGTTCCAGCGGCAGCCCCGGCTCCAGCGCCACCACGCCTTCACCTTCCTGCTGCGCCAGCGTCAGGAAGGTTTGGCTGACAAAGCCGCCGGCGCCCATCAGCTGCGCGTTCATGCCCAGCTGTTTCAGTTTGCGCGCCAGCGGCGCCGCCTGGGAATCTACGCCGCCGAAGAAGATCAGATCGGCGTTTTTGCTGCGCACGGTGGTCAGTACGGCGCTGAAATCGACGGTCTTGTCATCGACGTATTCACGAGCGACCGGCTGCACGCCCTGGGCCTGCAGCGATTTGATGAACTCGTCCGCCAGCCCCTGGCCGAAAGCGGTGCGATCGTCTATCACTGCGATGCGCTTGGCTTTCAGCGTCTTCACCGCATATTGCCCGGCGTAGTTGCCGCCGTCGTCGTCGTGGCCCATCACGCGAAAGCTGGTGTCAAAACCTTGTTGCGTATAGCCGTGACCGGTGGCGACCGGCGCCACCTGGGCGATCCCGGCGTCGTGATAGATGCGCGCCGCCGGGATGCTGGTGCCGGTGTTCCAGTGGCCGACCACGCCGGCGACGCCTTCGTCGACCAAACGCTGCGCCACGGCCACGGCGGTGCGCGGATCGGACTGGTCGTCCTCGGACACCAGTTTGAAGGTGACCGGTTTGCCGTTCAGCGTCGGTTTCTGCGCGTTAGCGTCGGCGATCGCCAGTTGCGCGCCGTTTTCGAGATCTTTGCCGATGCGCGCGGAAGAGCCGGTCAGCGGCCCGGCCAGGCCGATCAGCACGGTGTCGGCCGCCAGCGCCGGGAGGCTAAGAATCATTGTCATGGCAGCCAGCGCCAACGGTTTGATGCGAATGTTCTGTTGCATGTCATACTCCTGGTGCGGTTAAAAGAAACAACGGTTATTCACCCAAATAGATCTGTTTGATTTTTTCATCGTCCAGCATGTCGGCGGAACGGCCGCTGTGGCTCAGGCTGCCGCTGTCCAACACGTAGGCGCGATCGGTGGACTCCAGCGCCAGGCGGGCGTTCTGCTCGACCAATAGTAGCGTGACGCCGTCACGAGCTAACTGCTTGATGACCGTGAAAATGGCTTCCACCACAATCGGCGCCAGCCCCATCGAGGGTTCGTCCAATATCAGCAACCGCGGGCGGCTGAGCAGCGCGCGGCCCATCGCCACCATCTGCTGTTCACCGCCCGAAAGTAGCCCGGCCGGTTGGTGCAGGCGCTCGCTCAGCCGCGGGAAAGTGGCGCACACCCGTTCGAAATCTTGCCGCACCGCCGATTTGTCGCGCCGTGCATAGGCGCCGAGCTGCAGGTTCTCCCGCACCGTCAAACGGGTGAAAATGCCGCGTCCCTCCGGCACCATCACCAGCCCCCGTTGCAGCAACCGGTGCGGCGGCACGCCGCGAATCGAGCAACCGTCGAACAGGATGTCGCCTTCGAACGGCTGCAGGCCGGTCAGCGCTCGCAGGCTGGAGCTCTTGCCCGCGCCATTGGCGCCGATCAGCGTCACCTGTTCGCCGGCGTTGACCATAAAATCGATGCCTTTGACCGCATGAATGCCGCCATAAGACACTTTGAGTCGTTTAACGCTCAGCAGGGCTTCAGACATGCGCGCCGCCTCCCAGATAGGCCTGAATGACCGCCGGTTCGCGCCGCACCTGCGCCGGCTCGCCTTCGGCGATCGCTTTGCCGTAATCCAGCACCGTCAGCCGATCGCACAGACCCATCACCAGTTTGACGTCGTGTTCGATCAGCAGCAGCGTTTTGCCGCTGTCGCGGATGCGCAGCAGCAGCTCGCGCAACGCCACTTTTTCTCCGGCGTTCATGCCGGCCGCCGGTTCGTCCAGCGCCAGCAGCCGGGGCTCGGTCGCCAGCGCGCGGGCAATCTCCAGACGGCGTTGGTGGCCATAGGCGAGATCGCCGGCGCGGTAATGGGCGAATTGGCTGATGCCGACGTACTCCAGCAGCGCATGAGATTTATCGCGCACCGCCTGTTCCTCCTCTTTCGCGCGCCCGTGGCGAGCGATCGCCGCCCACAGGCCGTTGCGGGTGCGCACATGGCAGCCGACCATCACGTTTTCCAGCACGCTCATTTCGTTGAACAACCGCAGGTTCTGGAAGGTGCGGGCGATGCCGGCCTGCACCACTTTGTCGATCGCCTGTGGTTTATAGCGCTGGCCCAACAGGCTGAACTCGCCCTCGTCGGCGCGATACAGGCCGGTGATCAGGTTGAAGCAGGTGGTTTTGCCGGCGCCGTTCGGCCCGATCAGGCCGTAGATTTCCCCCTGGCGGATGCTCATGCTGACGTCATCCACCGCCGTCAGGCCGCCGAAACGTTTGCTGACGTGATTTAAAGTGAGCAGCGGCGTCATGCGGCATTCCTCCCGGCATGGCGAGCCGGCCATAGGCCCGCCGGGCGATACAGCATCACCAGGATCAGCGCCAGGCCGTAGAACAGTTGGCGGATAATTTCCGGGTCGATCAGCACCTGGCCGAACAGCGCCTGCTGCAGCGGTCCCATGCTGCTGCGCAGCAGCTCCGGCAGGGCGGCCAGCAGCAGCGCGCCCAGGATCACGCCGGGGATGTGCCCCATGCCGCCGAGCACCACCATCGCCAGTACGGCGATCGATTCCTGCAGGGTGAAGGATTCCGGCGACACGAAGCCTTGAAACGCGGCGAACAGCGCGCCGGCCACGCCGCCGAAGGTGGCGCCGATGGCGAAGGCCAGCAGCTTGAAGTTGCGGGTGTTGATGCCCATCGCCCGCGCGGCGTCCTCGTCTTCGCGGATTGCCGTCCATGCGCGGCCAACGCGCGAATTCTGCAGCCGCAGGCTGATAAACAGGATTGCCAGAAGCAGCGCGGCGAACAGGTAGTAATACAGGTACAGGCCGGAAAAACGCACGCCGAACCACTCATGCATGCCGGAAAACTTCAGGCCGAACAGGCTGACCGGATCGACGCCGGAAATGCCTTTGGGGCCGTTGGTGAGGTTGACCGGGCGATCCAGGTTGCGCATCAGAATGCGCACTATCTCGCCGAAGCCCAGCGTGACGATCGCCAGATAATCGCCGCGCAGCCGCAGCGTCGGCGCGCCGAGCAGGATGCCGCACGCCGCCGCCAGCAGCGCCGCCAGCGGGAGCAGCCACAGCATCGACAGATGCAGTCCGTCGGGGAACCACTGCAGCAGCAGCGGGAACTGCTGCGTCAGATGCGGTGACGACAGCAGCGCGGCCAGATAGGCGCCAACGGCGTAAAAAGCGATAAAGCCCATGTCCAGCAATCCGGTCATGCCCACCACGATGTTCAGTCCGAGCGCCAGCATCAGGTACAGCAAGGCGAAGTCGACAACGCGCACCCAATAGTTGCCGCCGGCGGCGCCCGCCACCCAGGGCGCCAGCAGCAGGGCGAGAATGAACAACGTCAGCCCCAACCCGGCGCGACGCGGCCTGGCCAGAGGAGCGGGGGGAGTCAAAACGGTCATGGTGATGTCCTTATGCGCGCGTGGCGATGCGTTCGCCCAACAGCCCGGAGGGGCGGAAAACCAGCACGGCGATCAGCACCAGAAACGCGAACACGTCCTGGTAGTTGCTGCCGAACACGCCGCCGGTCAGCTCGCCGAGATAGCCGGTGCCCAGCGATTCGAACAGCCCCAGCAGCAAACCGCCAAGCATCGCGCCGCGCAGGTTGCCGATGCCGCCGAGCACGGCGGCGGTAAACGCCTTGATGCCGGGCAGAAAGCCCATCGAGAAACCGGCATTGCCGTAGTTGCTGGCCATCATGATGCCGGCCACCGCCGCCAGCGCGCCGCCGAGCGCGAAGGTCAGAACGATGATGCGGTCAGGACTGATGCCCATCAGGCCGGCGACCTGCGGGTTTTCCGCCGTGGCGCGCATGGCGCGGCCGAAACGGCTGTGTTCGACCAGCAGCCAGAGGCCGGCCATCACCGCTACGGCCACCGCCAGCGTGACGATCGCCGTGCCGGTGATCACCGCCGGCGCATGTTCGGCGCTGCCTGCGGTCAGGGCGATGGGCGTCATCGGCAACAGCTGCGGAAACATCAGGGGATTGCGTGACCAGATCAGCATCGCCAGGGTTTGCAACAGCAGCGAGACGCCGATGCCGCTGATCAGCGGGGCCAGGCGCGGTGCATTACGCAACCGGCGATAGGCCAGACGCTCGATCGCCATCGAGGTGATGGCGCAGACCGCCATGGCGAACAGGGCCGCCAGCAGCAGCGTGGCGTAGGGCGATAACGCGGGAAAGTGGTGTTGCAACACGCTTATCGCCGACAGCGCGCTCAGCGCCCCGACCATCAGCACGTCGCCGTGCGCGAAGTTGATGATGCGCAGGATGCCGTACACCATGGTGTAGCCGAGCGCGATCAGCGCATAAATGCTGCCGAGCATCAAACCGTTGACGGTTTGCTGTACCAGCGTATCCATAAGGAGAGTCCGGAGATAATGAGTCAGAGGCTCACAGTAGAGAATTTAAAAAAATTGTAAAATACGGAAAAATACTTTCTTATACAAAAAACGAGTGATTTTAATACATTGATTTTTATGTATATTGAATCCATTCCTTCAGTGTCGATTTCCCAAAAACAGTCAATATATGAAAAAAACAGAACAGTACGATGAGCCATTGCCGATGCTGCCGAACGATCCGCCGCTGCGCGCCGTGCGGGCGTTCGAAGCCATCGCGCGCCTGGGTGGCATCAGCGCGGCGGCTAACGAGCTGATGATTTCGCCTTCGGCGGTCAGTCATCAACTCAAAACGCTGGAGGCATTTTTGCAGATGCCGTTGACTGAACGGCAGGGGCGCAACCTGGTGCTGCGCAGCGAGGGGCGGGAGTACTACCGTTCGATTCGCTCGGCGTTCAACGTGCTGCGGCAGGCGACCGAACACGTGCGTGAACAATCCGCGTCGCGGCAGGTGACCATCAGTCTGATCCCGCTGTTCGGCATGGGCTGGTTCATTCCGCGGCTGCGCGGCTTTCTGCGCGAAAACCCGGATATCGACATCAATGTGGTCTACGCCAACCACCGCAATTACCTGAGCGACGCCGCCGATCTGTCGATCCGCTTCGGGATCGGGCAGTGGACCGGCTATCGCAGCGAGAAGCTGATGTCCGGAAAAATGGTGCCGGTGTGCAGCCGGGCATTCAGTAAACTGCACGGTCTGCTCGATACGCCGGATCAGCTGGCGACGCTGCCGCTGCTGCACGACGAGGAGCGCAATACCTGGATGCAATGGTTTCAGCAGGCCGGCGTCAAGCGCCCGCTGCGCAGTATCGGCCCGATGTTCGAGGATGGATTGTTGACGTTGGCGGCGGTGCAGGCGGGGTTAGGGTGCGCGTTGATGCGTGAACCGTTAATCGCCCACTACCTTGAGAGCGGTGAGTTGATCAAAATGTTCGATCTGCCGATCGACGACGGCCGCGATTATTACCTGTGCGCTCGGCTGGACAGTGAACTGTCGCAGGAAGGCGAAAATCTGCGGCAGTGGCTGCGCCGTGAGGCGGCGGAAAGCCGAGGGGATTAAGCGCCGTTTGGCCATGGCGGCGCGGAACCTTCGAACCGCCCAGCCTGGCGCGGCGATTTGCGCGGCTTGATAGCCGGCAAGAAAAGAAATGTCACAACTGCGGCGCCTATCACACCGTGCAGATTGCATTTCATTCCTGGCCGCCATAACCTGACAAGAAACGGATTGTTACTGACGCGATCAGGCAAAACCTAACTTCTCTCCCGGCATCGAACATGGCCGGATGGGCGGTTAGGTTTTTTTTTGCAAAAGGAGAAGGGAATGAAACTTGTCGTCGCTAATGACTACCAGGAAATGAGTGAGCTGGCCGCCAGCCTGTTGTTGAGTTACATGCTGCGCCCGCAGCGCGTCAATCTGGCCATCACCGCCGGCTCGACGCCTAAACGGATGTATGAGTTGTTGGCTCCGCGCGTCAAGGGCCACGCGGAATTCGCCAACGTGCATTACTATAATTTCGATGAAATTCCTTACGCCGGCCGATCGGGCTATGGCGTCACCATGGAGAATCTGTACCATATGTTCTTCGGCCCGGCGGCGATCCCCGAGCGGCAACTGCACGTCTTGAATTCGGACAACTACCTCCAGCACGATCGGCGTATCGCCGAGGATGGCGGGCTGGATGCAATCGTAATGGGCGTCGGAGCGGACGGGCATTTCTGCGGCAATCTGCCGGGCACCACTGCCTTCGAAGACCGCACTTGTCGGGTGCCGGTTTCCGCCAGGCCGGATATGGCGGACATTTTGCTCAAAGAGGTGGGCGGCCGCACTGAATGGCTGCCCGATCATTACGTCACCCTGGGGCCTGCGAGCGTGATGGCCGCCAAAAAGCTGGTGCTGATCGTCAACGGTTCGCACAAAGCGGACATTTTGCGGCGCATTGTCACCGGCTCTGTCGACGCCGCAGTGCCCGCCAGCATTTTGATGTTGCATCCGGACCTGTTGATTATCGCCGATCGGGAGGCCGCGGCGCTGCTGTCTTAAGCGTTCATCCGGCGCATCTCGCCTCAGAACCAACGGTCATAACCTGCAACCAAAGCGTCTTTCCCTGTGGCACAGAATCAGGCTAGAGTGCGTTTTTTCATGCAGCTGGGGATGACGATGCTGTTCGATTTAAACCGGCAGGCAGCCGAACTGCCCGAGGCCTGGCGTTCCGCCGTGCTGGGCCGCGTCGGTGCGGCCAATATCAAAGTGCTGCGTATGGATGCGCGCAGCATTGCGGATGAAGTGCATGATTACAGTGAAGGGTTGCTGGTGATCAGCGGCCACCTGCGGCTGCAGGTGGCGGGGGAAACGATGGTAGTGCGGGCCGGGCAGCTGTATCAGGCCGCGGCCGGCGTACCGCACCGCGTGTTGCCGGGCAGCGAAGGCACGCTGGTGATTGTCGATCTGCCGGAAGATTAAGCGCCGCCCAAAGCCCTGAGCGCCACGTTCACCGCCGCCAATAACCGCGCTTCTGTGACGCCGTCACGCGCTTGAATCGACAGGCCGTGCAAGAAGACGGCGAAATAGTCCCCCAGGCTGTCGGCGTCGGTGTCGGCCGGCAGTTCGCCGGTTTGCACCGCCTGGCGCAGCCGTTCGACGATCTGCTGCGTGCGCTGCAGCCGATGCTCTGCCAGCCAAACTTTGAGTCCGTCGTTTTCCGCGCTGACGCTGGCGGCGGAGGAGACCACCATGCAGCCCTGCGGCAGATCCGGCCGGCTATAGAGCCGCACGGCATCTTCCAGCAGGCGTTTGATCGCCGGGCGAATGCCGCTTTCCTGCGCGAAGGCGCGATCGGCAAAGCCGCCTTCCTTGGTTTCGTAACTGGCGATCGCCTCGCGGAACAGCTGCTCTTTGGAGCCGAACGCTTTGTAGATGCGCGCGGAAGCAATGCCCAATTCCGCCACCAGATCCGACATCGAGGTGCCTTCGTAACCCTGCCGCCAAAATAAGTTTCGCGCCTTCAAGAGCGCCTGTTCGCGATCGAACTCGCGCGGTCTGCCTGCCATTCGCTGCTCCAATTTACCTGCCATTCAGCGACATAGGATCGCCTAAATCGGCGGGAATACCAATGCCTTTATAAATTTCGCTTGCGGTCGCCGCGCTTTGCTCCCATTGTTTGTCAATCGACAACTAATAGGAGTTTACGATGAAAACCCTCAAAGGTCCAAGCCTGCATCTCGCGCAGTTCAGCGATGAGACAGCGCCGTTCAACAGCCTGCCCGCCATTGCCGAGTGGGCGGCGCAGACCGGTTTTAGCGCGTTGCAGATCCCGGCCTGGGATCGGCGTTTATTCGACGTGGCCACCGCTGCGCAAAGCCAAACCTACTGCGACGATCTGACCGGTATGTTGGCGGAGCATGGGTTGGTGGTCAGCGAACTGACCAGCCATATTTTCGGCCAACTGATGGCGGTGCACCCGGCTTACGATGCGCTGTGCGACAGCTTCGCGCCGCCGGCGCTGCACGGTAATCCGCAGGCGCGCGGCGAGTGGGCGCGGCAGCAAATGCAGCTGGCGGTAAAAGCCTCGGCGCGGCTCGGGCTCAGCGAGCTGGGCACCTTTTCCGGTTCACTGGCCTGGCCCTATCTGTTCCCGTTCCCGCAGCGCCCGGAAGGATTGATCGACGCCGCGTTCAACGAGCTGGCCAAACGCTGGCTGCCGGTGCTCAACGCCTGCGACGAGCAGGGCATCAACCTGTGCTACGAAATTCACCCGAGTGAAGATCTGCATGACGGCGTGACCTACGAGATGTTTCTTGAGCGCGTTGGCCATCATCCGCGTTGCCGGGTGCTGTTCGATCCGAGCCATATGGTGCTGCAGCAGCTCAACTATTTGGAGTTTATCGATATCTATAAAGAGGTTATCGGCATGTTCCACGTTAAGGACGCCGAGTTCAACCCGACCGGGCGCCAGGGCATTTACGGCGGTTATCAGTCATGGATCGATCGCGCCGGCCGCTTCCGCTCGCTGGGCGACGGCCAGGTCGATTTCAACGGCATTTTTTCCCGTTTGACGCAGTATGGCTATCAGGGCTGGGCGACGCTGGAGTGGGAATGCTGCCTGAAAAATCCGCAGGACGGCGCGCGCGAAGGCGCGGCCTTCATTCGCGATCGCATCATCCATGTCACCGACAAAGTGTTCGATGACTTCGCCGGCGCACCGGTCAACCCACAGCAGATTAATGCCTTGCTCGGCATTCGCTGAGCCAGTCCATCACAGGGAGTCACCCCATGAAACAACAAGAGAACGAGATCCTGTTGCAGGATCTCGGGGCGGAACACGTCTATACCCAGGTCAATGGCCAACGTATCCACTGCGTGATAGCCGGTGAAGGGCTGCCGGTGTTGCTGATCCCCGGCTGGCCGCAAACCTGGTACACCTGGCGCCATGTGATGCGCGCCTTGGCGGCGGCCGGTTTTCAGGCGATCGCCGTCGATCCGCCGGGCATCGGCGACTCTGACAAGCCCGTCGGTGGCTATGACACCGGCAGCGTCGGTGCGGCATTGCACGCGATGATGGCGCAACTGGGCCACGAACGTTACCAACTGGTCGGCCACGACATCGGCATGTGGATCGGTTACGCCATGGCGAGCGACTTCCCGCAGGCGGTGGAGCGCCTGGTGCTGACGGAGGCGGTGATCCCCGGTCTGGCGCCGCCGCCGCCGATTTTCGTCGCGCCGGAGGAGAACATCTTCCTGTGGCATTTCATGTTCAACCAGCTGGCGGATTTGCCGGAGACCCTGACCCAGGGGCGCGAGCGGGAGTATCTTGGCTATATCTTCAACCGCTGGTCCTATCGGCGCGACCGGGTGGCGGCTGAGGTCTATATCGCCGCCTATTCGGCGCCGGGCGGCCTGCGCGCCGGATTCGACTATTACCGGGCGATCCCGGAGACCGTTCGCCAGAACCGAGAGCGCGCCGCCACGCCATTGACGATGCCGGTGCTGACGGTGGGGGCGGAGCACGCCACCGGCGACGCGCCGCTGACGACGCTGCAGGGCAATGCGTGCGATCTGCGGGGCGAAACGGTCGCCGGCTGCGGCCATTTCATCACCGAGGAGTGTCATGAAGCGTTTATCGCATTGATTACGCCGTTCCTGGCGGGAGAACAACATGCCGCTTGATGAACGCATCGCCGCCTTTTTGACGGCATCGGCCGATGTGCCGCCGCCCGCGTCGCTGGCGGAAATGCGCGCGGCCACGGAAACCGGTTTGCGCTTGCTGCAGGGCGAAACGGCAGCGAGCGGCGGCGTCAGGGACTATACGGTGGTCGCCGCCGATGGGCACCGGATTGCGCTGCGCGCCTATCTACCGGCGGGGGAAAGGCGCGCTGCCGCACAACCGGCGATGCTGTTCGCCCACGGCGGCGGCTGGTGCCTCGGTTCGCTGTCGCTGTATGACCAGCCCTGCCAGGCGCTGGCTAACGCCACCGGCCGGGTGATCCTGTCGGTCGACTACCGTTTGGCGCCAGAGTATCCGTTTCCGCAGCCGCTGGAAGATGTCTACCAGGCGCTCTGCTGGGTGGTGCAACAGGCGCCGCAGTTAGGGATCGACGCGCAGCGCCTGGCGGTGGGCGGCGACAGCGCCGGGGGCAATCTGGCGGCGGCGGTCGCGTTGCTGGCGCGGGATCGCGGCGGCCCGCATATCGAGCGCCAGCTGCTGCTGTACCCGGCGCTCAGCCGCGAAATGGCGACGGAGAGCTATCGCGAGTTTGCCGAGGGGCACTTTCTGACGCGCGACGCGATGGTATTTTGTTGGCAGCAGTATCTGGCTCAGCGGCGCGAACCCTACGGCGAACCGCTGCACGCCGCCACGCTGCGCGGGTTACCGCCGGCCACCATTCTGAGCTGCGAATATGATCCGCTGCGCGATGAGGCCGAGGAGTATGCGCAGCGGCTGCGCGAGGCGGGCGTGGCGGTACGCTGCGAACGGTTGCCGGGCGTGGTGCATGCCTGTATTCACATGTTGGGGCTGACCCCGGCGGCGCGGCGCCTGTTCGAGCTGGCTCGCGAGTAAAAAAAAGCCCCGCATTGCGGGGCTTTCTGGCTATTCATCCGGCGCGCGATTAACGGCCGGCGACGGTGACGAAACGGGTTTCCAGGTAGGATTCGATCGCTTCGCTGCCGCCTTCGGTGCCGTGACCGGAGTCTTTCACGCCGCCAAACGGCGTTTCCGGCAGGCCAAAACCGATGTGGTTGATGCTCAGCATGCCGCTCTCCACGTCGCGCCCCAGCGCATTGACGGTGGCGATGTTACGGCTGTAGGCGTAGGCGGCCAGCCCGTACGGCAGTCGGTTGGCTTCGGCGATCGCCTCGTCGTAGGTGGCGAACGGGCGCAGCAGGGCGACCGGGCCAAACGGCTCTTCCGACATGGCGCGCGCGCTCAGCGGCACGTCGCGCAGCACCGTCGGCTCGAAGAAGTTGCCTTTGCCCGCCACGCGTTTGCCGCCGGTGCTGGCCTTCGCTCCGTGGGCGATAGCGTCCTGCACCAGCGCCTCGATATTGTCGACGCTGCGGCCCAGCACCATCGGGCCCATCGTCACGCCGTCTTCCAGCCCGTTGCCGAGCTTGAGCTCACGCACCGCGGCGGTGAATTTCTCCACGAAGGCCTCGTAAACGCCTTGCTGGATCAGGAAGCGGGTCGGGGCGATACAGACCTGGCCGGCGTTGCGGAACTTCGACTGCGCCAGCTCTTTGGCCGCCGCGTCGAGATCGGCGTCGTCAAAGATCAGCACCGGCGCGTGGCCGCCCAGCTCCATGGTGGCCTTTTTCATATGCTGGCCGGCCAGCGCCGCCAGATGTTTGCCCACGCGGGTGGAGCCGGTGAAGGAGATCTTGCGAATGGTCGGATGCGGGATCAGGTATTCCGAGATTTCCGCCGGGGTGCCGTACACCAGTGCGATCACCCCGGCTGGGATACCGGCGTCGGCGAAGGCTTTGATCAGCTCTGCCGGTGAGGCCGGGGTTTCTTCCGGGCCTTTGACGATGATGGAACAGCCCGCCGCCAGAGCGGCGGACAGCTTGCGCACGATCTGGTTAATCGGGAAGTTCCACGGTGTGAAGGCGGCCACCGGGCCGACCGGCAGCTTGAGGGTTTGCTGCTGCACGTCGCGAGCGCGGGACGGAATGATCTGCCCGTAGGTGCGGGTGGCTTCGCCGGCGAACCAGTCGATAACGTCGGCGGCGTTGAGAATTTCAATCTTGGCCTGCGCCACCGGCTTGCCCTGTTCCTGCGTCATGATGGCGGCGATGGCGTCGGCGCGTTCGCGCAGCAGCGCAGCGGCTTTGCGCATCAGGTCGGCGCGCTGGTGTGCGGCGGTGTTTCGCCAAACGTTAAACCCGCGCTCGGTGGCGGCCAGCGCCAGATCGAGATCTTCTGTGGCGGCGTGCGCCACCTGACCGATGATCTCGTCGGTAGCGGGGTTGGAGACCGGCAGGGTTTTCCCGGCCAGCGCGTTGCGCCATTGTCCATCGATATACAGTTGAGTATCCGGATACATTGTTGCCTCTTGTTTGCGGAGTGTCAGGGGCCGATGAGTTTTGCGATGCGGCCCGTCTGAAAGGGACAGGGACCTTAACCCTACGCCGAATGGCGGCGATCGTCCAGGCGAGGGGCACGAAAGGACCAGGGCGGCTACTCAACCGGCGATGTTTTGGCTATGCTGAGCAGATTGTCAGCACGGATGAGGAGGTCGGGTGCAAGGGGTTCCACAACAGTTTCCGTTCGAGAAGGACTGCGCGCAGTTCCGGCATTTGTCGCATCTGCCCGGCGTCGAACTCTATCAGGCGCACATTGAGCGCTATGCCTTCGAGCCGCATACCCACGACGCCTTCGCCATCGGCACCGTAGATACCGGAGCCGAGCGTTTTCGCTATCGCGGGGCGCAGCACCTGGCGGCGCCGGGCGCGCTGGTACTGATGAACCCGGATGAGCTGCATACCGGCGAAGCCGAAACGCCGGGCGGCTGGTGTTATCGCATGCTCTATCTGGCGCCCGAGGCGCTGGAGCAGCTGTCCGGCGATCGGAGCCAGTGGTTTACTGATGCGGTGCGTCACGATCCGCGGGCGGCGCAGCGCCTGTCCGCCATTCTCGCCATGCTGTGGCAAACCGAGGATCCGCTCACGCTCGACGGCCTGCTGTTGGAGGCCGTCGAGTTGCTGCACCCGCACATCCGCACCGGGCAGCGAGAGAAAGCCGAGGCGGCGCACCGTTTCGAGGTGGTGAAAAGCTACCTGCACGATAATTACGCCGAGGCCATAACCCTCCACCAACTGGCCGATCTGGTCTCGCTCAGCCCCTATCATTTCCAGCGCAGGTTCAAGGCTGAATATCATGTCTCGCCGCAGCAGATGCTGATGGCGATCCGGTTGTCGCAGGCTAAACGCATGCTGGAGCGCGGCATGCCCGCCGCACAGGTGGCGGCGGCGGCGGGGTTGACCGATCAGGCGCACCTGACGCGCGCGTTCGCTAACCGTTACGGCGTCACGCCAGTGCGTTTCCAGAAACAGGTGAAATTGGGCTAAAACAGCAACCTGCTACAATAATTCCTCCCCGCGTTTTCGCTACTCTGCCACTGTCTTGTCGGGCGGGTTGGCCGCGCCGGCCGTTTGTCGGAGTCGTTATGTTCATTGGCGTTGTGTTTGCCCTGGCCGCCGGGCTGATGTGGGGACTGATTTTCGTCGGCCCGCTGCTGGTACCGGACTATCCCGCCGCGCTGCAGTCCACCGGGCGCTATCTGGCCTTTGGGCTGATCGCCTTGCCGCTGGCCTGGTTCGATCGCCGCCGTCTGCGCAAGCTGCGGCGCCAGGATTGGTGGGAAGCGCTCAAGCTGACGGCCATCGGCAATCTGCTGTACTACCTGTGCCTGGCCAGCGCTATTCAGCGCACCGGCGCGCCGGTCTCGACCATGATCATCGGCACCTTGCCGGTGGTGATCGCCATCTGCGCCAACCTGTTTTACGGCCGGCACGACGGGCGCCTGGCCTGGGGCAAGCTGGCGCCGGCGCTGCTGCTGATCGTCTGTGGATTGGCGTGCGTGAACGTCGCCGAGCTGCGCGGCAATGCGGTATCGATCGACGGCTGGCGCTATCTCAGCGGTCTTGGGCTGGCCGTGTTGGCGGTGGCATGCTGGACCTGGTTCCCGCTGCGCAATTCACGCTGGCTGCGGGAGAACCCGACGCAGCGGCCGGCCACCTGGGCCACGGCGCAGGGGCTGGTGACGCTGCCGCTGGCGCTGCTGGGCTATCTGGCGGTCTGCGGCCAGCTGGCGCTGAGCGAGCCGGCGTTCGCCTTGCCGTTCGGCCCGCGCCCTGAGGTGTTTATTCCGCTGATGCTGATCATCGGCGTGTTCTGCTCCTGGCTGGGGGCGCTGTGCTGGAACGAAGCCAGCCAGCGGCTGCCGACGGTGTTGGTGGGGCCGCTCATCGTGTTCGAAATTCTGGCGGGGTTGGCGTATACCTTTCTGCTGCGCCAGGCCTGGCCGCCGTTGCTGACGCTGGCCGGCATCGTCTGTTTGATCGCCGGCGTGGTGTACGCCATGCGCATCAAGCCGCAGCCGGTGGTGGTGGCGTTGGAGGACAAGCCGAGGTGACGCCCGCCGCAGCGGCGGGCGCGGGGGTTAACGCTTGCTGTGGTGAATGATCTCTTCGGCCACGTTGCGCGGCGCTTCGGCGTAGTGGCTGAATTCCATGGTGTAGGTGGCACGGCCCTGCGACATCGAACGCAGAGTGGTCGAGTAGCCGAACATCTCGGACAGCGGCACCTTGGCGCGAATTTCCTTGCCGCCACCGCCCGGGATCTCTTCCATGCCCTGCACCAGACCGCGGCGTGAGGAGAGATCGCCCATCACGTTGCCGGCGTAATCCTCCGGCGTTTCTACCTCCACCGACATGATCGGCTCCAGGATCACCGGATCCGCCAGACGGCAAGCTTCCTTGAAGCCGAAGATTGCCGCCATGCGGAACGCCTGTTCCGACGAGTCGACGTCATGGTAAGAACCGAAGGTCAGGTGCACCTTGACGTCCACAACCTGGTAACCGGCCAGCACGCCGTTGTTCAGTGCCTCGAGCACGCCTTTTTTCACCGCCGGGATAAACTCGCCCGGAATGACGCCGCCCTTGATCTCATCGAAGAACTCGAAGCCTTTGCCGGGTTCGTTCGGCTCGACGGTCAGCACCACATGGCCGTATTGCCCCTTGCCGCCGGACTGACGCACGAACTTGCCTTCCACATCGGCCACCCGTTTGCGGATGGTTTCGCGGTACGACACCTGCGGCTTGCCGGTGGTGGTCTCCACCCCGAATTCACGGCGCATGCGATCGACGATAATCTCCAGGTGCAGCTCGCCCATGCCGTAGATAATGGTCTGGCCGGATTCTTCATCGGTGCGCACCCGGAACGACGGATCTTCCGAAGAGAGGCGCTGCAGCGCGATGCCCATTTTCTCCTGGTCGCCCTTGGTTTTCGGCTCGATCGCCTGGGCTATCACCGGCTCGGGGAAGGTCATGCGCTCCAGCGTAATGATGGCGCCGGGATCGCACAGCGTATCGCCGGTGGTGACGTCCTTCAGGCCGACGCAGGCGGCGATGTCGCCTGCGTGCAGCTCGTCGATGTCCTTACGATCGTTGGCGTGCATTTGCACGATCCGGCCGATGCGCTCCTTTTTGCCCTTGATTGGGTTATAAACGCTGCTGCCTTTGGCCAGCACCCCGGAATAGACGCGCACGAAGGTGAGTTGGCCGACGAACGGGTCGGTCATCAGCTTAAACGCCAGCGCCGAGAATTTTTCGTTGTCGTCGGCTTTGCGAGTGATGATTTCATCGTGTTCGCCGTGGCCCTCCATCGGCGGCACATCGAGCGGCGAGGGCATCAGCTCGATCACCGCGTCCAGCATGCGCTGCACCCCTTTGTTGCGGAACGCCGATCCGCACAGCATCGGTTGGATTTCACCGGCGACGGTGCGCACCCGCAGCCCGTGGACGATCTCCTCTTCGCTCAGCGGCATCTGGTTGAGGTATTTCTCCATCAGTTCTTCCGAGGCTTCGGCGGCGGCCTCAATCATGTTTTCACGCCACTCCTGCGCCGAATCGCGCAGCTCTGCCGGGATTTCTTCGAAGCTGAAGTTCATGCCCTGCGAGGCTTCGTCCCACAGAATGGCCTTCATCCGCACCAGATCCACCACGCCGCTGAAGTGATCTTCGGCGCCGATAGGGATAACGATCGGCACCGGGTTGGCTTTCAGGCGCTCGATCATCATTTTGCGCACGCGGAAAAAATCCGCGCCGATGCGGTCCATCTTGTTGACGAACGCCAGCCGCGGCACCTTGTACTTGTTGGCCTGACGCCAGACGGTTTCCGACTGCGGCTGCACGCCGCCCACCGAGTCATAGACCATCACGGCGCCGTCCAGCACGCGCATCGAACGTTCCACTTCAATGGTGAAATCGACGTGCCCGGGGGTATCGATGATATTGATGCGGTGCTGCGGATAGTTATGCTGCATGCCGTTCCAGAAGCAGGTGGTGGCCGCCGAGGTGATGGTGATGCCGCGCTCCTGTTCCTGCGCCATCCAGTCCATGGTCGCCGCGCCGTCATGCACTTCACCCAGCTTGTGGCTGACCCCGGTGTAAAACAGAATCCGCTCGGTGGTGGTGGTCTTGCCGGCATCGATATGCGCGGAGATGCCGATATTGCGGTAACGTTCGATAGGGGTGGTGCGAGCCATAATCAACCTTTCTTAGCCGCGTGAAGGAGAGCGGCTTAAACAGCATGGATAATGGTGATAATCCTCATAGGGTTATCCGTCGGATCGCAGAGCCTCGCTCTGGTCACAAACTAATCGTAGTTGAAGGCGTTGGTTTTTTTAAGCGATGGCTGTGATAGATGAAAGTTTGCACGCAGGCGAAGAAAAGGCGAAAAAAAGGCCCATAACGGGCCTGTTGTCGAGCGGCGTTCGCCGCTTATTTGCGTCCCAGCAGGAAGCCGAAAACGATGCCGACCGCTGCCGCAACGGCCACGCCGGCCAGCGGGTTGGCTTCCACCTGCGTTCTTACGCTGTCCGCGGCGTCTCGGGCGGCATAGCTGGCCTGGGAGGCGTATTTGCGCGCCGCGCCGCGCACCTGATGCTCCGGCGAATCAACGGCTTTGCCGAACGCTTCTTCTACCGCGCCCGCGGCTTCATTGGCTTTGTCTTCCGCTTTTCCAAACATGCTGCTCTCCTGTTCCTTGTGGGATAATGAACCCTAAGCCTAGCAGGCAAACGACGTTTTTTGCAGCATTCTGTGCGTTATAAGAGCAATCCGAGCAGAGAAAAGTCTTGCCGGGCGCGCGGTGACGGCTTCACCCGCGCGGCTTTTTGTGTTCTATTGGCTAGCGGTTTAACCGGATACCGTTACCCTTTGACCGATTCGTTGAGTTGAAAGGACTCCCCATGTCAGTACTGCGTATTCTGGCGCTGCTCGCCGCGACTGCCGCCGCGTTGCCCGCTCAGGCTAAGCCTGCGCTCCACGGGGCGGCGGCCGGGAACGGCATTCGTTGGCAATCTTGTCTCAACAGCGGCTTTCAGCGTTGGTTCGATGAAGCGCCGCCGGCGGGGCTGCGCTGCGGCTATCTCGAGGTGCCGCTGGCGTACGCCACGCCTCCCGCCCATTCGGCGCAGGCGGGCGAACAGACCGTGCGCCTGGCGCTGACCCTGCTGCCCGCCACCGGGCCGAAAAAGGGCAGCGTGGTGACGATCAGCGGCGGGCCGGGCCTGCCGGGCATCAACCCCTATTTAGGCAACGACGCCCACGTCGCCAGGCTGCGTAAATCCTACGATATCATCGGTTACGATCCGCGCGGCGTCGGCCAATCGACGCCGAAAATCTCCTGCCAGCTGGCTGAAGGTGACGAACTCCCTGAACCGGACGACAACGACGTGGCCGGCGCGGAGAACCAGACGCGCGCCCTGATTGCCGCCTGCATCAAACAGACCGGCGCGGACGTGCTGCAACATATCGGCACCGACGAAGCGGTCAACGATCTGAACGCGATCCGCCACGCGCTGGGCGAGCCAGGGCTGACGGCGGTGGCGTACTCTTACGGCACCAAGGTGGCGGCGCTGTATGCCGAGCGTTTTCCGAAGAAAACGCGCGCGCTGGTGCTGGACGGGGTGGTGGATCTGGCTGAGGACGATTTCACCCAGCGGCTAAACCAGGAACGGGGTTTCCAGCAAAGCTTCCTGCGCTTCGCCGCCTACTGCGGTAAAACCGACAGCTGTCAGCTGGGCGGCGGCGCCAATCAGGCGCTGCAGCGCTATCACGCCTTGCTGCGCAAGCTGCACGATCAACCGTTCGTCACCGCAGCGGGCTATGAAATCTCCGCCGACGACGTGTTGACGGTCACGCGTTCGCTGTTATTGTGGCCGGAGCGCTGGCATGAGCTGGCCACCGTGCTGCGCCAGCTCGATGCCGGCATCGCCGGGCAGCAGGTTTCCGATCTGATCGACGAAAGCTATTCGCCGGATGCCGATGACGCCCTGAACGTCATCACCTGCGCCGACGTCGCCAACCCGACGGCCGATCCGCAGCAGTTGCGCCGGCAGCGGCAGGAGATCAATACCGCCGCTTTGTATGCCCACTATCTGCCGCTGCACGAATACCCGCTGGAAATGTGCGATCTGTGGCCGTACCGCGGCAAAGATCGGCCGCACACCCCGGCGGCGTCCGCCGCGCTGCCGCCGCTGCTGTTCGTCGCCCAGCGCTACGATCCGACCACCCCGTACCGCAACGCGCAAGTGATGGCCGCCGCCTTTAAAAGCCCGCTGATCACCCGCGAACGCGACGGGCATACGCTGGCGCTGAACGGCATCGACAGCTGCGTTGACGAAAGCGTGGTGGATTATCTGCTGGCGCCGAAAAAGCCGCGCCGTGACAAGATTTGCCGCTGAGAAGGCCGGGGAGCAGCCCGGCCTTAAGTGAGTCAGCCGGCGAAAATATGCGCCTGGCCCATCACGTTGAGAGTGACCTGAGAACCGGGCTGCAGGCCTTCGCGGCTGACGGTTTTGATCTCGATTTGCGCGCCGCCGGCGACCATCCGCAGGTTGAGCGTAGAGACGAAGCCGGCGAAATCAATGCCGGTGATCACCGCCTGGCCGCGCTGCGCCGGATCTGACAAGCCGATTTGAATCTGCTCCGGGCGCAGCATGATGCGCGCCGGGCCGCTGCGTTGGCGATCGTCGACGGCGATGCGCCCCAGTGCGCAGTCGGCCCAGCCGTGCGCCAGTTCAGCGGTCAACACCAGCGTTTCGCCAAGGAAGCTGGCGGTCGGTTCATCGACCGGGCGCAGATAAAGATCCTGCGGCGCGCCCACCTGCGCCAGCCGGCCATTGCGCATCACCGCCACCTGATCGGCGAACGACAGCGCCTCGCTCTGATCGTGGGTGACCAGGATCGACGCTACTTTGGCCTCCGTCAGCAGTTCGGCCACCGCTTTTCGGGTGGCGGCGCGCAGGCCGGTATCCAGCGCCGAGAACGGCTCGTCCAGCAGCATCAGCCGGGGTTGCTGCGACAGAGCGCGCGCCAGCGCGACCCGCTGCTGCTGCCCGCCGGACAGTTCATGCGGCCACAGGGCCGCCAGACGGCGATCCAGCGCCACCATCTCCATTAACGCCTCGATGCGATGCTGTTTCTCGCGTTTGCTGCCCTTGAGGCCAAAACCGATGTTGCCGGCGACGGTAAAGTGCGGGAACAGCGCGCCATCCTGCGGAACGAAGCCGATGCCGCGCAGATGCGCAGGCACCCAGCCGCCGCCGTTGCCCATGGCTTGCCCCTGCAGCAGGATCTGGCCGCCGTCGGGGATTTCAAAGCCGGCGATGATGCGCAGCAGAGTGGTTTTGCCGGAGCCGGAAGGGCCGACGATCGCCGTGCGACTGCCGGCGGTAACCTGCAGGTCAATGTGTTCCAGCACTCTGATGGCGTTGTAAGATTTTCCGATACCGTGCAGTTCAAGCGTGCTCATAGTCCCGCCGTGCGTTTAGATTGAGAATAAAGAAGCCAGGTGAGCGGCAGCGACAGCGCCACCATAATCAGCGCATAAGGCGCGGCGGCGACGTAGTCGATCTCGCTGGTCAGCGCCCAGAAGCCGGTGGCCAGCGTGCGGGTGCCGTTCGGCGCCAGCAGCAGCGTGGCGGTCAGTTCATTGGCGATCGCCAGGAATACCAGCGCCGCGCCCGCAGCGGCGCCCGGCGCCGCCAGCCGCAGCGTGGTGCTCCACAACGCCTGCGCCGGCGATTTGCCCAGGCTGCGCGCCACGTTTTCCAACTCCACCGGCGCCTGTGCGATACCGGCGCGCAGATTGATCAGCGCCCGCGGCATAAACATCAGCAGATACGCCAGCAGCAGGGTGATTTCGGTCTGGTAAATCGGACGGAAGCTGTGAATGGTGATGGTCACCAGCGCCAGCGCCACCACGATGCCGGGCAGCGAACTGGTTACGTAGTTGCAGCCTTCCAGCACCCGATACAGCCGGGCCGGATAGCGCACCGACAGCCAGGCCATCGGAATGGCGCACAGCGTAATCAGCAGCGCGCCAGAGGCGGACAGCGACAGCGTTTGCCACAGCGCGGGCCACAGATCGGCGTTGCGCCACACCTCGAATCCACCCAGCCACAGCCAGCGGGCCAGGGTGATGAAAGGCACGCCCAACGCCAGCGCAGTCAGCGCGATCGGCAGCAGCAGCGCCAGCGCGGCGAGCGGCGGCGAAAGGCGGCGCGGCGTTTGGCTGCGGGCGCTGCCGGAACCGACGCGGGCATAGCGCGCGCGGCCACGGCTTATCGCCTCAAGCAACAGCAGCCCCAGGCAGCACAGCACCAACACGCCGGCCAGCATGTTGGCCGCCGGGCCGTTGAAGGTCGACTGGAACTGATCGAAGATCGCGGTGGTGAAGGTATCGAAACGGATCATGGCGTACAGGCCATACTCCGCCAGCAGGTGCAACGCGATCAGCAGCGAGCCGCCCCAGACCGCCAGTTTCAGCTGCGGCAATACCACGCGGAAAAACACCGCCGGCGGCCGGGAGCCGAGTGAGGTGGCGACGTCCTCGATACCGGGATCCAGGCGACGCAGCACGGCGGCGGCAGGCAGGTAGATAAACGGGAAGTAAGTGAGCACCGAGATGAAAACGCCTGCGCCCAGGCCGTGCATCGACGGCACCAGGCTGATCCAGGCATAGCTTTGCACGAAGGCCGGCACCGCCAGCGGCGCGGTCGCCAATACCGCCCAGAGACGGCGGCCCGGCAGCGTGGTGCGTTCGGTCAACCAGGCCAGGGCCACGCCCAGCACGGCGCAAATCGGCAGCGTCAGTACCACCAACAGCAGGGTATTCAACAGCAGTTCCGCCACGCGCGGGCGGAAAACCAGTGCTTTGACCGTTTGCCAGCCGGTTTCAACCGCCACGCCGATAACGAATCCCAGCGGCAACAGCGCCAGCAGCGACAGCAACACGGCGCTGACCACCACGATCGCCCCTGGCCGCGGGTGACGGGGGACAACAGAATAACGCCGCGCGGTCTGCGCGGCGTGGGTACTCAGGTTTGACATAACGATCAAAAACTCTCGGTTTGCTGGCGGGCCTTACAGCAGGCCGGCCTCGGTCATCAGTTCGACAACTTTCTTACTGTTCAACTGCGCGGCGTCTACCTTCGGCGCGTCCAGATCTTTCAGCGGCACCAGTTTCGGGTTGGAGGCCGCGCCGACGCCGACGGCGTATTCGAAGGCGTTGTTGGTGCGCAGGATTTCCTGGCCCTGTTTGCCGGTGATCCACTTGATGAACGCCTGCGCCTGCTGCTGATGCTTGCTGGAAGCCAGCACGCCGCCGCCGGAGATGCTGACGAAGGCGCCCGGATCCTGATGTTTGAAGTAATACAGCTTGATGTTTTTGCTGTTCTCGCCGGTTTTCGCGCCGTCCACGAACGGGTAGTAGTGATAGATCACGCCGCTGTCGATCTGGCCGGCATTGACCGCTTTCATCACCGTGCTGTTGCCTTTATAGGCGGTAAAGTTGGTTTTCATCGCTTTCAGCCACGCCAGCGTGGCTTTCTCGCCTTTCAGCTCCAGCAGCGCGCTGACGATCGCCTGGAAATCGGCGCCCGACGGCGAAGCGGCCCAGCGGCCTTTCCATTCCGGCTTGGCCAGATCCAGCAGTGACTTCGGCAGCTGCGCGTCGCTCAGTTTGGCCGGGTTATAAACAAATACGGTAGAGCGGGCGGCGATGCCGATCCAGCGGCCGTGGCTTGGGCGATATTGTGGTTCCACCTGCGCCAGCGTGGCGGCGTCCAGCGGGGCGAACAGCTTGGCGTTATCCACCAACACCATCGCCGGGGAGTTTTCCGTCAGAAACACGTCGGCAGGTGAAGCGCTGCCTTCCTGTACCAGTTGGTTGCCCAGTTCGCTGTCGCCGCCGTTGCGCAGCGTCACCTTGATGCCGGTGTCTTTGGTAAATCCGTCGACCCAGGATTTCACCAGATTTTCATGCTGGGCGTTATAAATAACGATGCCCTGGTCGGCAGAGGCCGCCTGAGCGCCAAAGGCCAGCATCATCGAGGAGGCGAGCAGGGCGACGGGGCCGAGAGATGAAATACGCAGCTTCATGCAGTTATCCTTTTTAGCGTTCGAATGAAGAAAACGAATATCGCCTGGCGAGCGCAAGCAGGCCGATTTTAGCCAAGAACATCAATAATGATAGTGAAAACGATTCGTATTAAATTATTTTTGACGATCGCTCACAAAATGAATTGTCCTAAGGATAAGTTAAGCTTCGGCTGGAATAATCTGTATTGATTGCCTGAATTTATGTCACCGCCGGTTCACGGCGTTCCTGACGGCAATGCCGGTCTCCGCGTTTATCCTCGTGTTTTTCATCGTTCTGTCGCCAGTACTTCTTTGATAATGAAAGAAATTCAACACCGCTTTTGGTTATGACTCATAGCGATTAATGATTTAATTTATTCCACTGCCTCATTGCATATTAAACGCGATAAAACACTAATCAGGGATATCGACGTGAAATATTCATTTAATGGCAAGAAACTGGCTGGTTTAATCCTCCTGGCTTTTAACGCTACGGCTGCCCATGCCGCCGAGGTGCCGGCAGGCGTTAAACTGGCGGCGGTGCAAGAACTGGTGCGCGCCAACGGGTATGAGCCGGCGACGCTGGATCCAAACCTGGCCGAAAGCAATGTGGAGTTCTACATCTTCAACGATCTGTTCGAAGGCTTGCTGCGCGTCGGAAAAGACGGTGAAGTGATCCCGGCACTGGCGCAGACGTGGGAGCATCAGGGCAACGTCTGGACTTTCCATCTGCGGCCGCAGGCCAAATGGTCGAACGGCGATCCGGTGACTGCCGACGATTTTGTATACAGCTGGCGGCGCCTCACCGATCCGAAAACCGCCTCGCCGTACGGCAGCTATCTGGCTTCGGCCTACGTGCTGAATGCGGCGGCGATCAACGCCGGCAGCAAACCGCCGAGCGAGCTGGGCGTCAAGGCGCCGGATGCGCACACTCTGCAGGTGACGCTGTCGGAGCCTAATTCCTATCTGCTCAAGCAACTGGTGCATTTCCCGGTTTTGCCGGTTAACCGCAAGGTGGTGGAGCAGTACGGCAAAAACTGGACGCAGCCGGCGCACTTTGTCGGCAACGGGGCGTTCCGCCTCAGCCAGTGGGTGGTGAACGAAAAGGTGGTGGTGGAACGTAACCCGCAGTATTGGGATAACGCCAATACCGTGCTCAACAAGGTCACCTTCTTGCCGATCCAGGGCTTCCCTGAAGTGGCGCGTTTTCGCGCCGGTGAGGTTGAATTGGGGTATACCACGCCGCCGGAGCTGTATCAGCAGCTGAAAAAAACGCTCGGCGAGCAACAGCTGGTAACCTATCCGCTGCTCTCCACCAGCTATTTCGCCTTCAACAACCGCCAGGCGCCGTTTAACGACGTGCGGGTGCGCCAGGCGCTGAACCTGGCGCTGGACAAAGAGATTATCGCCGGCAAAGTGTTGGGATACGGCCAGCAGCCGGCCTGGACCTTTACCCCAACCGGGGCGGGCGGCTATAGCCTGCAGCCCGGCGCCGCGGCCGGTTTGACGCCGGAACAACGCCACGCCCAGGCGAAGCAACTGCTGGCGCAGGCCGGTTTCAACGCCGAGCATCCGCTGCGCTTTACCGTGCTGTACAGCAACGACGCCACCATCAAGAAGATCGTCATCGCCGCCGCCGCCATGTGGAAAAAGAACCTTGGCGCAGAGGCCACCTTGCAAAGCCAGGAGCGCAAAGTCACGCTGGACAATATCAACCGCGGGCAGTACGGCGTGGCCTTTACCCGCTGGCTGGCGGATTACAACGATCCGTCTACTTTCCTGAACGTGTTCCGTTCCGACAGCAGCGAGAACAGCCCCAAATACCGCAATCCGGAGTACGATCGCATTCTGCATCAGGCGACGGCGGCGCCGACACCGCAGCTGGTGCAGCAATATTTCCAGCAGGCCGAGGCGGTGCTGGCCGTCGATACGCCGGTCGCGCCGGTGTACTACGAAGCCAACGCCACGCTCATCAAACCTTACGTGAAGGGGATCGACTTTACTCGTCAGGGCGCCTTATACGATAAAAACGTCTACATTCTCGAACACTGAAAAATAAAAAACGGCTGATTTATATCAGCCGTTTTTATAAATGGCCGTTTAATTAACATTATCCTAAATACTCCATAAACGACGGGCAATCTTTTCTTCCCGCCGGATAGAACAACGCCTATACTGCGCCGGTAGTTTATATGCAGTATCTCGTTTGGCGAGGCTCCTATACAAACACAGGTTACTGATCTGACGACATCGAGAGATGCCCAAGGTTAAGACAGGCTTTATCGGATTAAGGTTCAGCCCAAAGTAACTTCCGAGCAACAACTCGGATACGTTGTATAGTGCTAAAACCTGGACGCGGAGATAGGCAGTCTGCACTCCCTCTGTGGTTACGCCCCTATGCGATTCGCTGTTGAAGTTCACAACAGAAATAGGGACTGACAAAATGATCAAGTCACATCAACACTATTCTTCTCCGGCGCTGAACGCGACTGAAACTCTCGACGAGACTTCGGTCGCCGGTTATATGAACGCCGATTTTATTACCGTTCCCGCAACGATGACGGTCAATCATGCCCGGGAATATTTACTTTCGCAGCTCAAAACGGACGAAATTCCCAGCCGGGTATTTATTACCGCGGACGATTATCATCTGCGCGGCACACTGTCGGTGAAAAAACTGTTGCAGTGCGAAGAACAGGATAAAGCCGTCGGCGTAATGATGGATTACAGCTATTTCCAGGTTTCACCCGACGATGACCGTAACGACGTGGCGCATCTGCTGGGCAAAGGGGGGCTGGACGTGGTGCCGGTGGTGGCCAATAACACGCTGGTCGGCGTACTGGGCGAGCGTGAGATCGCCCGGCTGGTCGAGGATGAAAACACCGAGGATGCACAACGCCAAGGCGCGAGCCTGCCGCTGGACAAGCCTTATCTGGAGACCAGCCCGTGGGCGCTGTGGCGCAAACGCTCGGTGTGGCTGCTGATGTTGTTCGTGGCCGAAGCCTACACCGGCAACGTACTGAAAGCGTTTGAAGATCAGCTTGAAGCGGCGATTGCGCTGGCGTTCTTTATCCCGCTGCTGATCGGCACCGGCGGCAACAGCGGCACCCAGATCACCTCGACGCTGGTGCGCGCCATGGCGCTGGGAGAGGTCAGCCTGCGCAACCTGGGCGCGGTGATCCGCAAGGAGGTCACGACCTCGCTGCTGATCGCCGTCACCATCGGCCTGGCGGCCTGGGTGCGCGCCTGGATCATGGGCGTCGGCATGGAGGTGACGCTGGTGGTCAGCCTGTCGCTGGTGGCGATCACCGTGTGGAGCGCCATTGTTTCGTCGATCATCCCGATGCTGCTGAAACGTCTCGGCATCGATCCTGCCGTGGTGTCGGCGCCGTTTATCGCCACCTTTATCGATGGCACCGGCCTGATTATTTATTTCAAAATCGCCCAGCACGTTTTGGGTATTTAAACCGCTCCGCCCGTAAAGGGCGGAAATGTGACAAACCTGAGGAGGACGTTAAAAACCATGGACGCCGACCAACCCCGATATTTAACGCAAGGGGATTTTATCGATAACATTTAACCTGAGGACAAAATAATGGGAAACATGACTATTTTTATGGGATTCCTGGCAATGATCAGCTCACTAGGCCTGTTGGCGGCCTATATGAGCACCAAATGGGATGATTGATGAACGCTAAAGATCCGCCTAGATGCATCCTCCCCGTAACCGCTATTTATTATGGGGAGGATTTAGCGGCGCGCTGAACGCGCGGCCTGATACGGGAGTTGATAATAATGACGATTCTTATTCTGGGGTTGCTCTACGCCATTTTAATGATTTCGGTGGGGGTGAATGAGATTTATTTTTATTCCACCGGAAAATCCAATTTTCTTACTAGCCTCATGCTGACTTTCTCTGGCAGTATGCTGCTGATCGCCTTTGTCTGGCAATTATCCTCTAAAGTAAAAAAATAAATCACCGTCCGAATGTGAGCAGCATCATGCAAAATGAAAAACAGGCCGTGGCCAGAAACTCGATGATCGCCAGCGGGTTGCTGGCCACGGGCAAATTCGTCGCCGGCATTTTTACCGGCAGTATTGGCCTGATATCCGAAGGGATCCACTCTTTCACCGATTTTATCGCCACCAGCATCACCTGGCTGGCGGTGCGCATCAGCGATAAACCCGCCGATGACGATCACCACTTCGGCCACGGCAAGGTGGAAAACCTGGCGGCGCTGTTCGAGGTGTTGCTGTTGCTCGGCGCCGCCGGTTGGATCGTCTACGAGGCGGGCAGCAGCCTGTTTGGGCAGCCGCATGAGATCGTCGCGGCGCCGGTGGTGATCGCGGTGCTGCTGATTTCCATTTGCGTCGATTTTTTCCGCGTGCAGGCGCTCAACCGCGTCGCCAAGGCGACCGACAGCGCGGCGCTAGAGGCGGATGCGCTGCATTTCTTCTCCGACATGCTTTCGTCCGGCGTGGTGCTGCTGGGCATGGTGTTTGTGCTGCTGGGCTTTGGCCGTGCGGACGCCATCGCCGCGCTGATCGTCGCCGGTTTTATCTTTGTCGCGGCAATCAAACTGGGTAAACGCTCCTTCGACTCGCTGATGGATACCGCGCCCGCCGGAGCCACCGAGGCGATTCGCGCCACGCTGGACAGCTTCCCGGCGGTGCTGGCCTGCGACAGCGTGCGCATTCGCAACGCCGGCGCCGTACTGTTTGTCGAGATCACGCTGGCGGTGTGCCGCACCTTGCCGCTGGAGCGCATCGATGCGCTCAAGCGAGAAATCGTCGAACGACTGCGGGAGCAGTATGCCAAGGCGGAGTTTACCGTCATCGCGGTGCCACAGACCCGCAGCGACGAAGACATGGCGACGCGCATTCGGGCGATCGCCGCCAATCACGGCGCGCAGGTGCAGAATGTCACCTTGCAGCAGTTGCCGACGCACATGGCGATCGGCATGGATTTGGCGGTGCCGACCAACGCCAGCGTGGCGCAGGCGCATGATATCGCCACGGAGATAGAAGGGATCCTGCGTCAGGCGATCGGCGAGGACACCGAGATAGAGACCCATCTGGAGCCGCAGACGCCGCACTGGCTGACCAGCGAGGATGTTTCCGCCGCCGAGCTGGCCGATATCCGGCTGATTTTGCAGTCGGCGCTGGAGCAGGGGGATAAGGTGCAAGACGTGCACAACATCCGGGCGCGCAGAACCGACGGCGGCATCATCGTCAACTTCCACTGCCGGGTGTCGCCGGCGGTAACCATCGCCGCCGCGCACGATGCGGTCGATCGGGTCGAGCGGCGGCTGCGCGCGCTTTATCCGGCCATCTCACGCGCGATAGGGCACGTCGAGCCGATCAAGCCCTGCGTTTGAATCAGCTCGGCCAGTTGCGGATAGAGCGCCGCGTTGGCCAGCAGCAGCGGGTTGCCGCGCCGCAGCCCGTTGTGGTGCATAAAGTCATTCGCCACGCCGCCGGCTTCGCGCGTCAGCACCAGCCCTGGCAGGCTGTCCCAGGCGTTCATATGCGGTTCGTAATAGCCCAGCAGGCGCCCGGCGGCCACCTGGGCGGTCATCAGCGCGCCGGAACCATTGCGCACAAACATCCCTCCCGCCTGCAGCAGGCGACAGAGAAAGCCGCTGAATTCCGCCGCCGAGGCGCGTGGTGAGATCCCAACGCCCAACACGCCATCCGCGACGCTGCGCCCGGCATGCACGCCGATCGGTTCCCCGTTGAGGAAGGCGCCTTGGCCGCGGCAGGCGCGGAACATCTCGCGGTGGTTGGGATCGTAGACCACGCCGATCGTCGGTTCACCGTCGATCACCACGCTTATCGCGATACACCAGGTATGCAGCCCGTTCAGGAAGCAGGCGGTGCCGTCAATCGGATCGACCACCCAAATACAGGCGGCATTATCGCCGCTGCCGCCGCTCTCTTCGCCGAGAAACCCCCATCCAGGGGAAACCGACGGTTGATCATACGGCGGATCAGCGACTCGACGCGGCGATCGGCTTCGCTGACCACGTCCTGCAGGCCCTGTTTAAACTCGACGGCCAGACTTTGCCGGCGTTGATAAAAGCTGAAGGCGAGATCGGCGGCGGCGCGGGCGATCTCACGCGCGAAGCGGTAGCGCGCCTCGATGTCCCGTGGAGAGAGTGACGTCATGGAGTGCCTGATAACGAAAAAAAGAATGGCAGTAGCCTGCCAGAGAATGATGAAAGTAATGTGTCGCTCAGCGCTGCGGATAAAACAAGCGCTGCGTGTCGCGCCTCAAGCCGCCGGCGGCACGCGGTTTTTGCAAAGAGGAAAAAACAGGCCGCCGGGCGGCGGCCTGTGGGATTAGCCCAGATGCAACCGGGCGGTGATGTCGGCAATCTCGCGGCGCCAGCGCGCCTGAAGCTCCGGTTTTTGATGCTTCGGTTTACGCGCCAGGTCGGCCTCCAGTTTGCTTTCGAGGGCAAACAGGGCGGTCAGCAACGCCTCTTCGCCTTCCAACTGCGGGTTTGGCGTCGGGGCGTCTGCGTTGGCCTCGTGCGCCGTCGGCAGCGCCGGCGTTTCACCCGCCAGACGCTGGTACACCGGCGCCAGATCGTGCCACTCCTCCAGTTTTTGTTGGTCTATCAGCCAAAAGCGGTTGCAGCTCTGTTCGATCAGCATCCGATCGTGGGTGACCAGCATGACGGCGCCGGGGAACTGACGCAGCGTTTCCGCCAGCTCCTCTTTGCCCGCCATATCCAGGTGGTTGGTGGGCTCGTCCAGCAGCAGCAACGAATGGTTGGCCAGCGTCAGGCCGACAAGCAGCAACCGTGAACGCTCGCCGCCGCTCAGCGAACGGATCTGCTGATGGTGGCGCAGGTAAGGGAACCCGGCGCCGATCAGCGCCATTTTCCGCTGTTCCTCGGTCAGCGGCGCAAACTGCACCAGCGCTTCGCTCACCGTGTCTTCATCGCGCAGCTGTTGCAGGCTCTGATCGTAATAGCCGATGCGCACGCGCGGATGGAACAGCGCCGGGCGCTGCGTTTGTTGCTGATACTCGCGCCACAGCAGGCGCAACAGCGACGATTTTCCGCAGCCGTTGCGCCCGACGATGGCGATGCGATCGCCGCTTTTCACGCGCAGATGTTCCAGGCTGAACAGCACCGGCGCATCCGGCGCCGGGCGCACCGCCCAGTGCGGCAGCGCCAGCAGGCGATCGGCGTCCAGCGCTTCTCCCTGCAGCCGCAGCCGCCACGGGCTGCCGGCGGTCAGGGTGGTCTGTTCTTCCTTCAACCGATCGACGCGCTTCTCCATTTGCTTGGCCTTGCGCGCCAGATCTTCGTTGTCGTAGACCTTGCCCCAGGTCGCCAGGCGCTTGGCGCTTTTTTCCACCCGGTCGATTTCCTTTTGCTCGGCGTGGCGCCGCTGTTCGTCCGCGGCGTCCTGTTCCGCCAGCGCGCCGCGTGCCGCAGAGCAGGGCAAACGGAAGAACTGCAGCGTTTTGTCGCGCAGGATCCAGGTGCAGTTGGTTACCTGGTCGAGCAGGTAGCGATCGTGCGACACCAGCACGAAGCTGCCGGTCCAGTTACGCAAGAACTGTTCCAGCCACAGCAGCGTGGGCAGGTCCAGGTGGTTGCTGGGTTCGTCGAGCAGCAGCAGATCGGGTTGGCGGATCAGCGCGCGCGCCAACAGCAGCCGCGTATGCTGACCGCCGCTGAGGGCGCCGGCGGTCAACGTCCAGCTCTCTGGTTCAAACCCCAGCTCGGCCAGTAGCGCTTCGCAGCGCCAGCGTTCGCTGAGGTGTTGGCCTGCAGGGAGCCGCGCCAGAACCGCATCCAGCAGGGTACTGGCGTGCAGCTCCGGCGGCAGATGCTGCTCAATGCGCGCCATCAGACATTGATGTGACAATGTCACCGATCCGGTGTGCGCAGGCAGGTCGCCGCTGAGAATTTGCAGCAGGGTGCTTTTGCCGCAGCCGTTATCGCCGATCAAACCGATGCGGTCGCCTTTTTTCAGGCTGAAGGAAATCTCGCTTAGCAGGACGCCGAACGCGTTGTCGTAACCGACAGATTGTGCAGACAGTAATGTGCTCATTGCTTACTCAAGAGTTACAGGCATGACAATGCCTATCGTCAAACATTGCTGACGACAACCCGGTAAGCCGGAGGGAAGATCCTGGATTTAGTAAGCTTCGCTCAAGCTGGGTTATCGCAGCACGATACCGGTAATGCTTGAGCGGCGACGATTACCAAAGAAGTGTGAGTGAAAAACCAATTCACACGTCAGCATAGTAAGTCTCCTTTTATTGGTTGCAGGTTAATCGGTGGCTGGATTATAGAGCGCTTCATGCCGTATCGCCAGTGTAAAAGCGCCTGAATAATCAGCAAGCTAAGGCGAGCGCGGGTGCGTGGCACACAATGGGAATAATTACTGTATTTCGGCCGACATTAAGCAGCTATTATAATTAGCGTTTATGGTTAAGCGACGGTTCATCCGCCGCCTGTTCGTCTGTCTATCAGATAATGATGCTGAGCACTGAATTTATGTTAAAGCCTCGCCCGTTCCTGCTGTTGTTATTATTGCTGTTGGGTATGCAACTGACGCCGTTCGCCGCCGTCGCCGCCCCCCAGGATGATCCCGCCGCCGAAAGCGCGCCCGATCCCGCTACGCAGCTGAAAGCCGCGCAAAAGCAGTTGGACAGCATGAAGCAGCTGGTTTCCAAAGCGACGACCGACACCCAGCTCAGCAAACTGCGGTTGGCGACGGACGATCTGGTCGCCGGCATGGACAAACTCGCTACCGATCTGCAGCCGGTGCAGGAAAAACTGCAGGCGCAGCTGGACGTGCTGGGGCCGGCTCCGGCGGCCGGCGCGCTGCCGGAAACCCCGGCCGTCGCCCAGCAACGCAATGCGCTGAACAACAGCAAGAAGCAGCTGGACGATGCGGTAAAACGCGCGCAGGCCATCAAGACCAGCGCCTTCGACCTGGGCCAGCAGATCAGCGATCTGCGCCGGGTGGCGTTCAAAACCCAGCTGGCGCTGAACACCGGCAGCATTTTGGGCGTCAAATTCTGGACGCCGGTGGTGCAGCCGTCAGCGGATGACGTGCAGCGGCTGGACCAGTTCAACGCCGAGATGAAAGCGGCCTGGGACGCCAGTTGGCAGGACGAATGGCGTTACGGTTCGCTGGCGCTGCTGGCGCTGGCGGTGATCGTCTGGTCCTGGGGGCGTTATTTCTCCGAGCGTTTCCTCGCCTGGGTCAGCATTCGCTTCCTGCCGGACGGGCGCCTGCGCCGCAGCTTCATGGCGATCGTCACCGTGGCGGTGACGGTGATCACCACCTCGATCGCGCTGAATCTGCTGTATTACGTCTTTGTCCGCGTGCAGCCGCTGCCGGTGATGCTGGAAGACTTCGCCGAAGGCTTTAACCGTCTGGGGATTTTCTGCGCGCTGATCGCCGGGTTGGGGCGTGCGGCGCTGTCGCTGAATCGTCCGTCGTGGCGTCTGGCTTCGCTGGACAATGAAGTGGCCGCCGGGCTGCGTTACTTCTCGCCGCTGCTGGCCGGTCTGGCGCTGGCGTTCGGCACCGTGGAGCTGATCAACAACGTCGTCAGCGCCTCATTGGCCACCACCATCTTCGGCAATGGCCTGGTGGCGGGGCTGATCGGCATGGTGCTGCTGGCGGCGCCGCTGCGCGGCCAGCGCATTCGTCGCCGTCTGGAGCAGCAGGGCGCGCACCTGGAAAAACGCACGCTGGTCGGCGGGCTGGTGCACATCGTCACCCTGGTGTGTTCGGTGGTGATCCTGCTTTCCCTGCTTATCGGCTACATCGCCTTCGCCCGTTTCCTGACCTACCAGCTGATCTGGGTGGTGCTGGTGCTGATGGCGTTCTACTTCATGGTGCTGTTCGCCACCGACCTGTGCGCCGCGCTGTTTTCGCCGCAGACCGTCAGCGGCAAGATGCTGAAGAAAACGCTCAGCTTCAAGGATCGCCATCTGGAGCAGATGTCGATCATCACCACCGCGCTGGCCAAATGTTCACTGTTGCTGTTGATGATCGTCGCGTTGTTCAACGGCTCGTTTGGCAGCACCACGCCGGGCTCGCTGATGGAGAAAATCGTCTCCATCCTGACCGGCGAAGGGCTGCAGCGTTTCAACATCGTGCCCGGCAACCTGCTCAACGCCGTGATCTGCCTGGCGATCGGCATCTACATCCTGCGTGCGGTACGGCGCTGGCTTGGCTCTGAGCTGTTGCCGAAGACCATTTCGGACGTCGGCATCCGCGCCTCGCTGGTGACGCTGTTCAGCAATATCGGCTATGTGCTGGTGATTCTGATCACCCTGGCGGCGCTGGGCATCCAGTGGAGCAACCTGGCGTGGATCGTCAGCGCCCTGTCGGTCGGTATCGGTTTCGGTTTGCAGGAGATTGTGAAGAACTTTATTTCCGGCCTGATCCTGCTGACCGAACGCCCGGTGAAGGTCGGGGATATGATCGGCATCGGCGGCGTGGAAGGCGACGTGCGGCGCATCAACGTGCGCGCTACCGAAATTCAGCTCAGCGACCGCTCCACCATGATCGTACCGAACTCGCAGCTGATCTCGCAGAACGTGCGCAACGCCACCATGGGCAACGCGCAAGGCGTGGTGACCATCGCGTTGACGTTCCCGACCTCGATCGATCCGGAGCAGGTGCGCAATATCTTGCTCAGCGCCTATAACGAGTACGAAACCATTCTGGACACGCCGGCACCTTACGTGCGCTTCAGCCAACTGGGACCGGACGGCATTATCCTGAGCGTGACCGGCTATGTGCCGAGCCCGCGCATGGTCGGCGCCACCAAGAGTGAACTGCTGTTCAATATCCTCAAGCTGCTGCGCGCGCAGGAAGTGAGCCTGTCCAGCCCGCAGGAAGTGGTGTTTATGAAGCAGCAGGCGACGCGATATCAGGCCAATGAAGAGGAGCACTCCTCCTAGTGCCGGTTTGAGGCGGCGGGCCGTTAAGCGACGGCCCGCCGAGCGCGGCTAGTACATCGATGGTTCCACCGATTGCGAGCAGTCGCTGTTGGCGCTGGATTTGGTGCAGGTGTAAGGTTCATTTGGCGATGCCGAAGGCGCATTCGATGGGCCGCCGCCTCCGCCGATACAACCGCTCAGCATCAACGTCAAAAACACGAGAATTATCTTCTTCATCTCACCGTCCTCCATTGCGATTCCTCCTTTAAGTATATGCCGGGAAAGCGAACGGCACCGCTTGCCGCTGCGAACTATACTCCCTGGATGCCGTATTGATGCTCAACCTCGGCGAATGAGGGGAGAAAGGTGCAAACCGACGACGATTTGATCCGCTTTGCCGCGCAGGGCGCGCCGCCGTTGCCGCCCGGTTCCAGGCAGGGCTTTGTCAAACACGACGGCGCGCACATCTGGTATGCGGCCTATGGCGCTGATCGCGGCGGTTTACGAGCGCGCGCAGCAGTTGGGATTGTCGCGCGTCTATTGGAATACCCACGAAACCAACCAGATCGCCATGCGGCTGTACGACAAGGTGGCGGAGCGCCCCGGTTTTGTGATGTATCGCAAGGCGTTTTGACGCGGGATGAAAAAACAACCCCACATAGCAAAATCTTATTTTGCTTATGAGGAAAAAGACGGCGGTTTTTACCGGTAACAGGCCGAATGAGGCGTGAAATGTTCAAAGTGAAGCGTCCGATTTAGCCGTTTCTGCGCCAGGCATGCGGGTGTCGTCAATATATTGATACACAAATATATTTTTCCTAGATGAATAAACAGATGTCCGGGCCGGCAAAACTGGCAATAATAGGCGAGTCGGCCGCTTATCTTCTCCTCATCGTCGACGGTTGTGACACGAACAGATTGTCACCTTACGCAGCAGAAGTCTCTGGATCCAAGATGCAAACCACCTCGTTGTCCGATGCCCGGAAAATTTGGCCCGCACTCACCGTCTTTCTGTTGGTGTTCGCGGTTTGCCTGTTGGGCATCGTGAGCCGCCCCGTCGGATTTTTGGCGATATTCTGGCCGGTAAACGCCGTACTGCTGGCGGTTCTGGTGCGCCGCCCGCAGTGGGCCACGCGCGCCGGATGGGGCATAGCGGTGCTGGGCTATCTGGCGGCGGACCTGCTGACCGGCAGTTCGCTGCAAAAGGCGCTGCTGCTGAACGCCGCCAATCTGACCGGCGTGGTGGTGGGGTATCTGCTGTTCATGCGGCTGTCGCCGCCGGCGCGTATGCTGCAGCGTGGCGCCTCCAGCATGTACCTGTTCGGCATCTGTCTGGCCGCCGCCGCCGCGACCGGTTTGGTGGGCGCGGCGGCCTCGCAGTGGCTGTTCGGCAGGCCCTATTTGACCTCGCTGGCGCTGTGGTTCTCATCCGAGTTCACCAACTACGTCACGCTGATGCCGTTTATTCTGGCGTTTCCCGCCGATTGGCGACGTCGCCTTGCGGCGGCCGGCGCCATGTTCACCCAGCGCAGCCAATGGCCGCGGGCGGGGCGAAAACTCACGGTGTTGGCGCTGCTGTTGCTGGCGGCGGTGTGCAGCGTGCTGATCGGCGGCCCCGGGGCGGTGATCTTTCCCATGCCGGTGCTGCTGTGGCTGGCGATGTCCTTCTCACTGTTCTGCACTATGATTGCGGTGCTGATCTATGTGCTGTGGTGCCATCTGGCTATCGATTTCGGGTTGCTTAGCACGACGCTCGACATGAAGGTGTTGCAAAACGCGGTATCGATGCGTTTGGGCATCGCGCTGCTGGCGCTGGGGCCCATCGCCGTGGCCAGCATGAACTATGCGCGCAGCGCGCTGCTGCGCACGCTGGAGCATGTGGCGAACCACGATGCGCTGACCCACGTGCTGACGCGCAATGCGTTTATGCAGCGCGGCGAGCGGATGATTGACCAAAAGGGCGAGTTGGTATGCGTCATGATGCTTGATATTGATTACTTCAAATCGATCAATGATCGTTTCGGCCACGCCGGCGGCGATCAGGCGCTGATGGCCTTTACCCGCGCGATCGCCGCCGATTTGCGCGGCGATGATCTGTTCGGCCGCATGGGCGGCGAAGAGTTCGCTATCGTCTCGACGCTCGGCCAGCCGCAGCAGGGGTTGCAGCTGGCCGAACGGCTGCGGCAACGCATTGAGGCGGAATCGATCACCATGCCGGCCGGCCATCCGCTGCAGATCACCGTCAGCATCGGCATGGTGACCTGCCCGGGCGGTTCCGGCCAAAGCCTGGCCGACCTGCTCAAACTGGCGGATCTGGCGGTATACAAAGCGAAAAACGCCGGCCGTAACCGGGTCGCCACACCGGACTCTGCCCCACCGAACGATCCTGAGCGCTGAACTTCCGATCCGGGTTGCGCGCCCGCCGTCTAAACTGGTAGGGGGGCGCAGGCAACGTCGCCCGCGCTGAACCGACTGTCCTTAATCAGACAAGAGGATACCAGGATGAAATACGTAGACGGTTTTGTGGTGGCGGTACCGGCCGCCAACAAGGAGGCTTATCACCGGTTGGCGGCCGCAGCGGCGCCGCTGTTCAAAGAGTTTGGCGCCACGCGCATCGTGGAGTGTTGGGGCGATGACGTGCCCGACGGCAAGCTCACCGACTTTCGCGGCGCGGTGAAGGCGCAAGAAGGTGAAGTGGTGGTGTTCAGCTGGATAGAGTACCCCTCCAAAGCGGTGCGCGACGCCGCCAACGAGAAAATGATGCACGATCCGCGCATGAAGGCGCTGGGTGAGATGCCGTTTGACGGCAAACGCATGATCTTTGGCGGGTTCGCGCCGATCCTCGATGCGTAAAGGAGGCGCAAATGGCCAGAATTACGCAACATCTGTGGTTTGAAAAAGACATGGAAGCGGCGCTGAATTGCTATGTCGCGTTGATCCCCGGTTCGTCCGTGAACTGGTTTTCCGACCTGCCGGCGGATACGCCGAGCGGCCCGGCCGGCAGCGTGAAACTGGCTTCTTTCACGCTGGGGGACCAGCGCTACGCGGCGATCGAAGCCGGGCCGCTGGATCCGTTCAACCACAGTTTCTCCGTGATGGTGGAATGTGACGATCAGGCGGAAGTCGACCGGCTGTGGGATGCGTTGAGCGAGGGCGGCGAGGCGGAGCAGTGCGGCTGGCTGCGCGATCGCTGGGGGCTGTGCTGGCAAATTGTGCCGCGGCGCCTGACGGAGTTGATGAACGATCCCGACGCCGCTCGTGTGCGGCGGGTCACGGAAGCGATGCTGCTGATGGGCAAAATCGACATCGCCGGGCTGGAAGCGGCGGCGCGGGGCTAGCGGAAAGAGAACGAAGGAGAGAAAGGATGCATCGAGAGCGGCACAGTATTGAACGCATCGGCTGGCTGCGGGCGGCGGTGCTCGGCGCCAACGACGGCATCGTTTCGACGGCCAGCCTGTTGCTGGGCGTGGCGGCGGCCAGCGCCGCGCATTCCGCGCTGATGATCGCCGGCGTTGCCGGGTGGGTGGCCGGTGCGATGTCGATGGCCACCGGCGAGTATGTGTCGGTCTCGTCGCAGGCGGATACCGAAAAGGCCGCGCTGGCGGAAGAGCAGGCGGAGCTGCTCGAAGACTATCCGGGGGAGTTTCGCGAACTGACGTCAATCTACGTGCATCGCGGGCTGGATCCGGCGCTGGCCCGGCAGGTGGCGGAAAAACTGATGGCGCATGATGCGCTGGAGGCGCACGCGCGCGACGAGCTGGGCATTTCCTCCGTCACCCGCGCCCGGCCGCTGCAGGCCGCGCTGGCGTCGGCCCTCAGTTTCTCCCTCGGCGCGCTGCTGCCGCTGCTGGTGGCGCTGTGGGCACCGGTCACCTGGACGCGGCCGGCGCTGGTGGCGTCGGCGCTGATTTCCCTCGGCGTTCTCGGCGGCATCGCCGCGAAAACCGGCGGGGCGCCGATCTTGCCGGGCGTGGCGCGCATCCTCATCTGGAGCGCACTGGCGATGGCGGTTTCTTCCGGCGTCGGCCTGCTGTTTGGCGTGACGGCCGGCTAACGTCGCGCTTGCATCAATCTAGTGCACCTCAAACTCAGAATTTATCATTTGTCAGCCGCCGGCGTTCACGGCATGGTGACGGCAACGCCAAATCAGTCAGGGACTTTTATGCAAAAATCACAGATTCAAGCGTGGGTTGCGCAGCATCCGCTGCTGCAGCGAATGGTCGCTCTCGAGCCGATCACCTGGTTCAATCCGCGTGCGACCACGCTGGCCGCCGGCTTGCCCCATGTCGGGCTGACCGCCGCCGACGTGGCCGAAGCCGAGCAGCGCCTGGCGCGTTTCGCGCCTTATCTCGCCGCGGCCTTTCCGGAAACCCAACCGGCAAAGGGGATCATCGAATCCGAGCTGGTGGCGATCCCCGCCATGCAGCAGGCGTTGGATCGGCGCTATGGGCAGGCGTTGGGCGGGCGTCTGCTATTGAAAAAGGACAGCCATCTGCCGATTTCCGGTTCAATCAAAGCGCGCGGCGGCATCTATGAGGTGCTGACGCACGCGGAGAAGCTGGCGCTGGAGGCGGGGCTGCTACAGAGTGGCGACGACTACGCCCGGCTGTGTTCCGACGCGTTTCGTCAGTTCTTCCGCCAGTACCGCATCGCCGTCGGATCAACCGGCAATCTGGGATTATCCATCGGCATCATCAGCGCCCGCCTGGGATTTGATGTCAGCGTGCACATGTCGGCGGATGCGCGAGAGTGGAAAAAACAGAAGCTGCGTGACAATGGCGTGACGGTGGTGGAATACGCCGAAGATTACGGCGTGGCGGTCGAGCAAGGGCGCCAACAGGCGGCGAACGATCCGAATTGCTTCTTTATCGACGATGAAAATTCGCAAACCCTGTTCCTCGGCTACGCGGTGGCGGGTGGCCGCCTGAAGCGGCAGTTTGCCGAACAGGGTATTGTGGTGGACGCGCAGCATCCGCTGTTCGTGTATCTGCCGTGCGGCGTCGGCGGCGGGCCGGGCGGTGTGGCCTTTGGCCTCAAGCTGGCGTTCGGCGATCACGTTCACTGCATTTTCGCCGAACCGACCCATTCCCCCTGCATGCTGCTCGGCGTCTACAGCGGGTTGCATGACGGCATTGCGGTGCAAGATCTCGGCATCGACAACCGCACGGCGGCGGACGGGCTGGCGGTGGGGCGCGCCTCCGGTTTTGTCGGCCGGGCGATGGAGCGCCTGCTGAGCGCATTTTACACGCTGAGCGACGAAGAGATGTTCGCGTTGCTCGGGTTGTTGGACAGGCACGAGCATATCCAGCTGGAACCCTCCGCCCTGGCGGGCATGGCCGGGCCGTGGCGCATGGTGGCCAATGCGCAACAGCTTAGCGGGCAAGGGGTGAGCGCGGAAAGCCTGGCGCAGGCGACGCATCTGGTGTGGGCGACCGGCGGCGGCATGGTGCCGCCGGCGGAAATGGCGAAGTACCTCGCCGCCGGGCAGACGGCTGAGTAAGGCGCAATATAAAGTAAAAAGGGGCGAACATCGCCCCTGATTGGTTTGCCGTGCGGTTAAAGCTGTTCGCCGTTGCTGGCGATCACCCGGCGATACCAGTCGAAGCTTTTCTTGCGCGAACGTTCGAGCGTGCCGGTGCCGTCGTCGTGTTTATCGACGTAGATAAAGCCGTAGCGCTTGCTGTACTCGCCGGTGGTGAACGACACGCAGTCAATGCAGCCCCACGGCGTATAGCCGATCAGGTCTACGCCGTCTTCAATCACCGCTTTTTTCATCTCTTCGATATGGGCGCGCAGATAGTCGATGCGATAGTCATCGTTGATCTGGCCGTCCGCTTCCACCTTGTCGAAGGCGCCGAAGCCGTTCTCCACGATAAACAGCGGTTTCTGGTAACGTTCATACAATACGTTCAGCGAGTAGCGCAGCCCGACCGGATCGATCTGCCAGCCCCAGTCGGAAGCCTTGACGTGCGGGTTCGGCACGTTGCCCGGGAAGCCGAACATGCCGTCGCTGCCTTCCACCGCGTTGGCCTGCAGCGCGTTGCTCATGTAATAGCTGAAGCCGATGTAGTCGGTGCAGCCCTCGCGCAGGATCTGCGCGTCCTGCGGCTGCATCTCGATCTTCAGCCCTTTGCGTTCCCAGTCGCGCAGCAGATAGCTTGGGTAGTAGCCGCGCATCTGCACGTCGGTGTACAGATAGCGCTGGTGCATCGCCTCCACGGCGTACATCACGTCGTCCGGCTTGCAGGAATAAGGGTAGAACGGCACGCAGGCCAGCATGCAACCGATCTTGAACTCCGGGTTGATCTGATGGCCGAGTTTGACCACCTGCGCGCTGGCGACGAACTGGTGGTGCAATACCTGGTACAGCGCCTGTTCCGGGTTGTCTTCCTGGGTGTAGTCCACGCCGGAACAGCAGTAGCCGAACAGCGGGTAGCGGTAGTTGCTCTGGTTGTTGATCTCGTTGAAGGTCATCCAGTACTTCACCTTCTCGCGGTAGCGGCGCATCACCACTTCGCTAAAGCGCACGAAAAATTCCACCACCCGGCGGTTTTTCCAGCCGCCGTAGGTTTTCACCAAATGGTAAGGCATTTCGAAGTGCGACAGGGTGATCACCGGCTGGATGCCGTATTTCAGCAACTCGTCGAACAGATCGTCGTAAAACTGCAGGCCGGCCTCGTTTGGCGTTGCTTCGTCGCCGTTCGGGAAGATGCGCGTCCAGGCGATCGAGGTGCGGAAGCATTTGAAACCCATCTCGGCGAACAGCGCCACGTCCTGTTTGTAGCGGCCGTAGAAGTCCACCGCTTCATGGTTGGGGTAACGGTAGCCGTCGAGCACGCCGTCGGTCATCACGCGATCGACGCCGTGCGAACCGCCGGACAGCACGTCGGCGATGCTTGGGCCTTTGCCGCCCCGATCCCAACCGCCTTCAACCTGGTGCGCGGCGACCGCGCCTCCCCACAGAAAATCTTTCGGCAACTGTTTCATCGTCAATGTCTCATCTTATTTAATGAAGGATAATAACGTTCGCATTGCCAATAGAGTAACAAGACCGAAAGAAATGTCACGATATAACAAATCGCCGTACAAAGTGATTTGTCACAATAATAAAACAGCCTGTTTTATTTTGCCGAATTAATATGCCCAAGCCGTTTGCCGATGGTTTCAATAATGTAAAGCACGGGGATCTGCGTGGTGATATTGTGATGGCCGCCGATCAAATGCTGCGGCACGTGGTAGGAGAGATTAAAGTCCGCCAGCCGCGCCAGCGAAGAGGTTTCGTTGTTGGTGATGCTGATGATCTTGCAGTGGTGCAGACTGAACTGGCTCGCCAGCCGCAGGATCTCTTCGGTCTCGCCGGAGACTGATAACATGATCGCCACCGCGTTTTTATACATATCGCTGTTGACGGGATAATAAGGATCGTCGATATGGGTGCTGAATTTCCCGACGTTGGAAAAGAAACGCGCGCCATATTTCCCCAAGGCGCCAGAGGTGCTGATGCCGACGAAAATAATCCGCTCGGCGGTGGCGATATGGTGCGCCGCTTCATCGAGCAACTGATTAAATTCGTCGTTGCTGACGCTTTTAAAAAAACTGAGAATTTCGCCGATGCCGGAATCGACCGGCGGCGCATCGCTTTGCTCCAGATACAGTTTGAAACGGATGCGAAATTCCGAATAGCCGTCGCAACCCATTTTTTTGCAAAATCGCAGCACGGTAGTGGTGGATACGCCGGCGGCCTCGGCCAGCTCGCGGATGGTCATGTACATCACTTGATTTTTGTGTTTGCTGACGTAGTTATAAACCATCAGCTCCAGGGCGTTGAGCTCGGCGATTGCTTTATGGGTAAACATGGGTCGATCCGGCGGCTGAAAATGGGACATTTATCTGCGGGTTACCATAGCAAAATTCGCCGCCGCCGACACTGCCGAACAAAAAGAAAAGCCGCACCAGTCAGGGGCGGCCCAGGGTTCACGACGAACAAATTAAAGCAAAACGTTCCGGAAGACATGCCATGAAAACGCGTTTCATCACACAGGGTTAGCATAGGCCAGCGGATGCCGGCGGCAAAATGCCGGTTTCTGCTTTCTAAAGCCAAAGCGCGGCAAAGGCTATGGCGCCTCGGGCTTATCTTCGGACCAGCGGGCGGCGTTGACATCCACCTTACCCGGCAGCAGCCCGATGGCGGTGAATTTATCCGCCAACTGCTGTTGCTGTCTGAACACCTCCGGCGACATGCGCTGGCTGCCGAACGGCATGCGGGCGATGGCTCTGGCCCAAATGGCCTGATCCAGACCGGTGCTCTGAGCGAGGATCGCCGCCGCTTCCTGTGGATGCTCGTTGGCCCAGTCGCTCAGCGCGCCGAGCTGTTGAATCACCTGTTTGGCGCTGTCCGGGTAGGTTTCGGCAAAGCGGCGGCTGGCGAGATAGAAGGTGTAGTGCGGCACCAGGCCCTCCGCGTCTTTCAGCAGGCGGGCGTTGGCGCGGGTTTCCACCTCGGCGTAGTAGGGATCCCAAATCACCCAGGCGTCGACGCTGCCGCGCTGGAAGGCGGCGCGGGCATCGCTCGGCGGCAGATAGACCGGCGTGATGTCCTTGTAGCTCAAGCTGGCCTGTTCCAGCGCGCTCACCAGCAGGTAATTGACGTCAGACCCTTTGTTCAACGCCACGCGTTTGCCTTTCAGATCGGCCACGGAGCGGATCGGCGAATCCTGCGGCACCACGATGGCTTCGGTTTTCGGGCTGGGCGGCGAATGCGCCAAATAAACCAGATCGGCCTTGGCGGCTTGCGCGAAGGCCGGCGGCGCGTCGCCGGTCGCCGCCAGATCGATGCTGCCGACGTTCAACCCCTCCAACATCTGCGGGCCGGCGGGGAATTCTATCCAGCGAACCTTGACGCCCTGCGGCTCAAGGGCTTTTTCCAGCGTACCGCGGTATTTCAGCAGCGCAAAAATGTTGGCTTTCTGGTAACCGATGGTGATTTGCTGCGGTTTCTCCTGCGCGCCGGCCGGCAGGCTAAACAGGCCCAGCAGCAGGGCGGCGATCAGCGGCGTTGTGAGTTTTCTCATCCTGATTTTCCGATAGGCGAAGTGAACAATAGCGATACGCGCTGGGCGTAACGTCATGAAACGGCATTCAAATTTTCCTGCGGCGGGATAAGGGCGATGATAATGAGCGGCGCAGTGGCGTGTAAAGCGCCCGCTTATGCTGAATAATGCCTTGCTTAGCCATAAATGAGCTTAAGCGGGAGAAGGGGATCTCTACGCTATGCCGCGTCACGCTCGCGCGAACGCGCCAGCAACGGCGGCACCAGCAGATAGAGGGCGGCGGCCAACGCCCAGACCAGGCCGGGCCAGACATCGCGCGTGGCGGCATACAGCGCCGTCGCCACCAGCGGCCCCGCAACGCCGATCAGGCTGCCCATGCTGGCCAGCGTCCCTTGCAGCTCGCCCTGATGGTCGTCGTCCACCTTTTGCGCCATTAACGCCTGCAGCGCGGGCAGCGCCATACCGCCCGCGGCGAAGAACGGCAGCAGCGCAAAGGGCGCCCAGCCGCGCGTGGCGATCGATAACAGCACCAGGCCCAGCGCGTCGGCGGTCAGGCCGATCAGCAGCGCCTTGCGTTCGCCGAGCCGCGCGACCAGCGGGCCGATGGCGAAGGCCTGCGACAGCGCGTGGCAGGCGCCGTAACCGGCCAGCGACAGGCCCGCCACCATCATGCTCCAGCCGAAACGATCCTGGCCGTATAAAATCCACAGCGTGGCCGGCGCCTGTGAAACCAGCGCCATGATCAGGTAAATGCCAGCCAGCGGCAGCAGGCCCGGTTTGCCGTGCAGCCGTCGCAATGACGAAAAGGGATTGAGGCGGATTTTCTCGGCGGCGCGGGCGCGGGGTTTACGCGATTCCGGCAGCAGGAAAAACGCCATCGCCAGGCTGAGGGCATTCATCGCCGCCGCCGCCAGGAAGGGCGCATGCAGATGCCACTCACCCAGCGAACCGCCGAGCAGCGGGCCGACGATAAAGCCGACGCCGAACACCGCGCCCACCAGGCCGAAACGCCGCGCGCGCTGGCCGGCAGGAGTAATATCGGTAACGTAAGCGGTGGCGACCGCCATGTTGGCGCCGGTGATGCCCGCCAGCAACCGGCCCAGATAGAGCCAGGCCAGCGTCGGCGCGAACGCCATCAGCAGGTAGTCGATCGCGGCGCCGGCGAGTGAAATTAACAGCACCGGCCGCCGGCCGAAACGATCGCTCAACGCGCCGAGGATCGGTGAAAACAGGAATTGCATCAACGCATAGGCCGCCAGCAGGGCGCCGTAATGCACGCTGCCGGCGTCAAGACCACCCAGCGAGCGCAACAGCGCCGGCAGGATCGGCATGATCAGACCGATGCCCACCGCATCCAGCAACACCGTCAACAAAATAACCAGCATAGGTTTTTTCAAGATTGTGACTCTAACAGTGATAGAGTATTGAGTATTCCATAGTTACCCTATCAGTGATAGAGAGATGAGCGAAAAAAATACTGCGATACGTTTAACGCGTGAAACCGTCCTGCGCGGAGCGCTGGCGCTGCTGAATGAAATCGGCATCGATGCTCTGAGCACCCGTCGCCTGGCGCAACATCTCGGCGTGCAATCTCCCACGCTCTATTGGCATTTCAAGAACAAAGCCGAGCTGTTGAAAGCGATGGCGGAAACCATCATGTTGGATCACCGTGAAGAGCTGCCCGCCGATATGGCCTGGCAGGATTGGGTCGTCACCAATGCGAGCAATTTCCGTCGGGCTCTGCTGGCTTACCGCGACGGCGCGCGTCTGCATGCCGGCACCCGGCCGCAGGAGCCGCAATTCGCCATTATCGAGGCCAAGGTGGCGCTGCTGTGCCGGGCGGGCTTGACGCCTGAACGCGCGGTGAATTTGCTGTTCGCCGTCGGGCGCTTCGTCGTAGGCTGGGTGCTGGAAGAGCAGCAAATGCAGCCGGACGATACGCTGAATGACGCCGATCGCCAGCGTTACCCGCTGCTGTGCGAAGGCTGGGAAACTTTGCAGGATAAGGGCGCAGACGCGCTGTTCGAAGCCAGCGTGCGGCTGTTGGTCGACGGTGCCGAGGCCGCGTTGACGAACGCCAATAATCACGGGATGCAATCATAAAACCGGGCTTATCTATCGGAAATTTATAGAAAATACCCACTTTTCGTTAAAGCCATGGCGGCTACATTCCCTTAACATTATCAAGTCTTTTGATGATAATTATTAGCATGCTGCTCAATTATTCGACGCAGTGATGTTACGGATTAAATCCGTTTGTTTAAGGGATAGTTTCACCATGGAAATCAATGTTAATGGCCGGGTGGTTCCACTCGGCGATATCTCGCCCGAGACCCCGCTGTTGTACGTGTTACGCAACGATCTGCACTTGAATGGCCCCAAATACGGCTGCGGCCTGGGGGAGTGCGGCGCCTGCACCGTTCTTATCGACGGCGTCGCCGCTCGCTCCTGCTCAATGCCGCTGGCCGCGGTAGGAAGCAAGTCCGTCACCACGCTGGAAGGCCTGGGCACGCCGGAAACGCCGCACCCGGTGCAGCAAGGGTTTATCGATGAGCAGGCGGCGCAATGCGGCTACTGCGCCAACGGCATGATCATGACGCTGGTCGCGCTGTTCGAACGTGAACCCGAGGCGGACGAGCAGGCGATCAAGAAAGAGCTGGCCTACAACCTGTGCCGCTGCGGCACTCATCTTGAGATCTTGCGCGCCGCCGAACGCGCCCGCGCGCTGCTGGCTGCACGGAGGCAAGCATGAGCCGCCTCGAACTGACCCGCCGCCAGCTGTTGCAGGCCGGCGGCGTGGTGATGGTCAGCAGCCTGCTGCCCGCGCCGTTTAACGCCTTCGCCGCCGAGGCGGTTGTAGCGCCTGCCGATCTGCCGCTGGATAGGGTAGACAGTTTTATCAGCCTCACCGCCGACGGCCGGGTGACGGCCTTCAATGGCCACGTCGATCTCGGCACCGGCATTCGCACCGCGCTGGCGCAGATCGTCGCCGACGAAATTTGCGTGCCGTTCGAGCACGTCACGATGATCCTCGGCGATACGCAACGCACGCCGGATCAGGGGCCAACTATCGCCAGCGCCACCCTTCAGGTGACGTCGGTGCCGCTGCGCCAGGCGGCGGCGCAGGTGCGGCATATGCTGACGGCGCTGGCGGCCAAAGCCTTCGAACTGCCGGCCGACCAGCTGACGGCGGCGGCGGGGCAGGTGTTTGTGACCAAGAATCCGGGACGCACCTTGAGCTATGCGCAGCTGGCGAGCGGGCAGAATCTGCACGTGGCGCTGGATAAAAACGTGCCGCTGAACGGTGAACAGCAGAACCGCTATGTCGGCCGCGCCGTCGCCCGGGTCGATATTCCGGCCAAAGTGAGCGGCGCGCTGACCTACGTGCACGATCTGCGTTTGCCCGGCATGCTGCATGGCCGGGTGGTGCGCCCGCCTTACGCAGGCGCCGACAGCAGCGCGCCGCTGGGCGGCGGCCTGTTGTCGGTGGATGAAAGTTCGATCGCGCATCTGCCGGGCATCGTGAAACTGGTGGTGATCAACGATTTCATCGGCATTGTGGCCGAGCGCGAAGAGCAGGCGATCGCCGCCATGCGCCGGCTGAAAACCGAATGGAAACCCTGGGCCGGCCTGCCGGACCTGTCGCCGGAGGCGCTGCCCGCCGCACTGGAAGCCAACCCGAAAACCGACCGCGTGCTGCGCGACGATGCGGGCACGGACGACGCGCTGGCATTGCTGCATACCGAAGTGCGGGCGGACTATGTCTGGCCTTACCATCAGCACGCCTCGATCGGCCCTTCCTGCGCAGTGGCGGAGGTTAAAGACGGGCGGGCGCAGGTGTGGTCCGGCACGCAAAACCCGCACGATCTGCGCAAAGATATCGCCACGCTGCTGGAATTGGCGCCTGAGCAGGTGCATATCACCCGCATGGAGGCCTCCGGCTGCTATGGCCGCAACTGCGCCGACGACGTCTCGGCGGACGCGGCGCTGTTGGCGCGGGCGACCGGCCGCCCGGTGCGGGTGCAGCTGATGCGCGAACAGGAATCCGGCTGGGAGCCGAAGGGCACCGGTCAGTTGATCCGGGTGCGCGGCGGCCTCGACGCGCAAAACCGAGTGGCGGCCTACGAGTTGAAAACCAGCTATCCCTCCAACAATGCGGTGACCTTGCCGCTGGTGTTGACCGGCAAGGTGGCCAACCGGGCTGACGTGCAACAGATGGGCGATCGCACCGCCATTCCGCAATACGCGTATCCGCACATGCGGGTGATTTGCCAGGACGCCGCGCCGATCGTGCGGGCCTCGTGGATGCGCGGCGTTTCGGCGCTGCCCAACGTGTTCGCCCATGAGTCCTGGATCGACGAGCTGGCCTGGCGTGCCGGCGAGGATCCGATCGCGTTTCGCCTGCGTTACCTGAACGATCCGCGCGCAGTGGCCTTGATTGAGGCCCTGAAGCGCCAGGCGAACTGGCAAGACGGCCCGGCGCACCGGTCACGCGCCGCCGGCGCCGAAGTGGTGAGCGGCCGCGGCTTCGCCTATGCGCGCTATTTCCACAGCAAATTTCCCGGCTTCGGCGCCGCCTGGGCGGCCTGGGTGTGCGATCTCAGCGTCAATCGCCTTTCCGGGCAGATCACGCTCGATAAAATCTTCGTGGCGCATGATTGCGGCCGGATGATCAATCCGGCCGGGGTGCGCCATCAGGTGCACGGCAACATTATCCAGTCCGCCAGCCGGGTGCTGAAAGAGTTTGTGACCTTCAACGCGTCGGGCGTGACGTCATTGGACTGGGGCGGCTATCCGATCCTGCGCTTTGACGAATTGCCGCAGGTCGATATCCAGCTGATCGACCGCCCGGACGAAGCGCCGATGGGTGCAGGAGAGTCCGCCTCGGTGCCGAGTGCGGCGGCGATCGGCAACGCGCTGTTTGACGCCCTCGGCGTGCGCCTGCGCGAGGTGCCGTTCACACCGGCGCGGGTGCTCGCCGCGCTGCGCGCTCAGGCCGGCCATTAACCCCCCGTAACGAACAAGGACAGCAAAGATGAGTAAGATGAAAAAAATCGTCGGGTGGGGTGGCGTCACGGTGATCGCCGTGGTGGTCGCCGGCGTGGTCGCCAGTTGGCAGCCGGAGATTGCGCCGCTCGCCGCCGATGCGACCCACAGTTTCAGCGAGGCGCAGATCGCGCGCGGCAAAACGTTGGCCGATCTCGGCGACTGCGCCGTGTGCCACACCCGTGCGGGCGGCGAGCGCAACGCCGGCGGGCTGGCGATGGAGATCCCCTTCGGCACCATTTACACCACCAACATCACGCCGGATGTGGAAACCGGCATCGGCAGCTGGAGCTACGCGGCGTTCGAACGCGCCATGCGCCACGGCGTCGATCGCCAGGGCCGCTATCTCTATCCGGCGTTTCCCTATACCGCCTTTACCCGCACCCGCGACGACGATCTGCAGGCGCTGTATGCCTATCTGATGTCGCAGCCGCCGGTCAAGTACCGGCCGCCGGCCACCGATCTGCACTTTCCGTTCAACATTCGCCAGGGCATCTTCGCCTGGAACCTGCTGTTCCTGACGCCGGGCGCGTTGCCGGAACAGTCAGCCCAAAGCGCCGACTGGAACCGCGGCGCGTACCTGGTTGAAGGGTTGGGGCACTGCAGCGCCTGCCACTCGCCGCGCAACGTGCTGTTCGGCGAGAAAACCGGCGGCGAGCACCTGGCCGGCGGCGTGGCGGAAGGCTGGACGGCGCCGGCGTTGACCGGCCGCTCGCCCGCGCCGCTCGCCTGGTCACAGCAGGATCTGGTCGATTTCATGCGCACCGGCTACTCGGCCAACCACGGCGTCGCCGCCGGCCCGATGGCGCCGGTGATCGAAGAAGGGCTGTCGCGCTTGCCGCAGGCCGACCTGCAGGCGATCGCCGTCTATCTGCGCAGCTATCATCCGGAAGCGGCGGCGCAGGCCGCGGCGGCAACTTTGAACGCTCAGGCGGAGCGCCAGGTCGAGCCCCTGAGTTCGCAAGGGGCGCGGCTGTTTTCCGGTGCCTGCATGGCGTGCCATGCGCAGGAAAAAGGCGCGCAGATGGCGGGGGTGCGCCCGTCTCTGGCGCTGAATACCAACCTGTTCGCCGAGGCGCCGGACAACGCCATTCGCGTGGTGCTGGACGGCATACAGCGGCCGGCGAACGCCGAGCTGGGCTATATGCCGGGCTTTCGCCATAACCTGAATGACGCGCAGATCGCCATCCTGCTCAACTACCTGCGGCAGCATTACGCCGGTCAGGCGCCGTGGCCGGACCTGGCGGCGCAGGTCGGCCGCTTGCGCGCCGAAACCGCGCAGAAATAGCCGCCGGGGGCTGGACAGCCACGCCGCGTTGGCGACAATAGAGCTTTTCACATGGACAGAGGCAGTAAAATGAATACGTTAGACGCAATCCGCCAGCGCCGCGCCACCAAGCAGTTCGATGCGCAGCACGTGATGACGCTCGAAGAGAAAAAAGCGTTGCTGACTATCGCGCTGCAGGGCGCGCCCAGCGCGTTTAACCTGCAGCACTGGCGCCCGCTGCTGATCGAAGATCGCGCGCAGCGCGAGAAAATTCGCGAGGCGGCGTGGGGGCAGGCGCAGGTGACCGACGCGTCGATGCTGGTCGTGCTGTGCGGCGATCTGTCGAGCTGGGAGTCACAGGTAAAAAACGTCTGGGCCGAGGCCGCGGAGCCGGTACAGCAGTTCATGATCCCGGCCGTCGATCAGTACTATCGCGGCAAGCCGCAGGTGCAGCGCGACGAAGTGATGCGCAGCAGCGGTATCTTCGCCCAGACGCTGATGCTGGCGGCCAAGGCGCAGGGCTACGACTCTTGCCCGATGGACGGTTTTGATTTCGACGCGGTGGGCGAGATTATCAATAAGCCGGCGCATTATCAGATCGCGCTGATGGTCGCTATCGGCAAGGCGGCGGGGCAACCTTACCCGCGCATCGGCAAGCTGCCGTTCGACGAGGTGGTGAAAACCGATCGCTTCTGAGCTGAACGGTGAATGACAAAAGGGAAGGCTTGCGCCTTCCCTTATTTTTTTATGACGCACAGTTCGTTCCAGTAGCTGAAACGGATGCGCCGTTGCAGGCGGTGATGCCACATAGAACACTCCTTCTACCCTACACGGTTTAAATAAATAGCACCGCGCCGGACACAAGGCGAATGCCTTATTGTGCATAGCTTGCCCGTCGGGCGGGATTAACCGATTTTACCGGCCCGGTGCGCGGCGGGCGGCCATCGCCAGCCGAAGTTCATGCCCGCCGCCGCGCCGAGAATGGCCAGCGTGCCCAGCAGCTGCAACAGGCTGAGACGGTGCCCGAACGCCGCCCAGTCCACCACGATCGCCACTGCCGGGTAGATAAACGACAGCGCGCCGACCAGAGCGGTGGGGATTTTCTGGATCGCGCCATAGAGCAACGTGGACATCAACCCGGTATGCACCAGGCCGAGGGTCGCCAACAGCAGCCAGTCGAACGAATCGGCAGGAAGGTGGGTCAGACCGGCGAACGGCGCCAGCGCCAGCGCGCCGACGGTCAACTGAATCAACACGATCAGCTGCGGCGGCAGCGCGGCCAGCTGTTTGACGATCGCCGCCGCCAGGGCGTACATCAGGGCCGCCCCCAGCGCCAGCGCCACGCCGAACAGATAGTCGCCATCGCCGCCACCGCTTTGCCGGCCGGTGACGATCAACACCATCCCGGCGAACGCCAGCAGAAGCCAGCCCAGCCGGTTAGCCGTCAGTTTTTCACCGAACAGCAGCGCTCCCAGTGCCACCAACATAAACGGTTGAACATGGTAGGTCACGGTGGCGACAGCGATCGAGGCATGCGCATAGGCGGCAAACAATAGTGTCCAGTTGAGCACCAGCGCGAGGCCCCCCAGGACGGCGAACGCCAGCTGCCGCCGGTTGATGGCGCCTGATTTCAGTTGCCCAAGCGCGGCGCAGGTGGCCAGCATCGCCAGCGCGCCGAACGCGCAGCGCCAAAACACCACCGTGGTGGGCGGCTGCCCTAAAACGAGTACCGGCCAACCGACGGTGCCGGAGATCGTCATGGCGAGGATCATTTGCACTGCGCCGCGCGTTTTCGTTTTCATATTGTTTCCCTCGCGGCCTGACCGTGCTTGTGGTGAAGTCGCTTAATCATTAAAATGAACAATCGAACATTATGATGAACACGGTTGACGATGTTCGTCAAGTCGAACAACTGAATGGTATAACAAACAATGAGCGAGAGCCTAATGCAGAACATCACGCCGATTGGCCTCTTGTCGGCGGCAATCCGCCGTGAGCGGGAGCGATTGAACCTGTCCGTTACCGAACTGGCGAAGCGCGCGGGTATCGCCAAGTCCACGCTGTCGCAGCTCGAAGCCGGCAGCGGCAATCCCAGCCTGGAAACGCTGTGGGCGCTGGCGATGGCGCTGGATGTGCCGGTCAGCCGGCTGATTTCGCAGCCGAGCAGGCCGGTGCAAGTGATCCGCGCCCATGAGGGAACGCCGGCGCTGTCGGAGCAGGGCAACTACGCCGCCACGCTGTTGGCGACCTGCCCACCGGGGGCGCAACGCGACATTTACCGGCTGCGGGTGCAACCCGGTGAAACGAAATGCTCGCGGCCGCATCCCCCCGGCACCGTCGAGCATGTGATCATCAGCAGTGGACGGGCGCGCCTTGGCCCGGCGGATCAACCGCTGGAGCTGAGCGCCGGCGATTACATCAGCTACTCGGCCGATCGAGAGCATATTTTCGAAGCGCTGGAGCCGGAGACCACCGCCGTCATGTTGATCGAGCAGGGCTAGCACGGCGTTGACGGTTCGTTTATTGAAAATGATTCTCAATTATATTAGTGTGCCCGCCTGTTTTGACGCCGGGACGGACGTATGGCCCGGTGTCGCTGCTTAACGCCCTTCAAGGACCGAAGATGAAAATCGCTATTCCTTCCATACTGTTACTCGCCGGTTTGACGGCGACGCACCCGGCCACCGTGTTGGCCGCTGCACCGCCCGCCGCGGCGGATCAGGGCCAGAACGACACGGCCAACAACGATTTCAGCTTCGTGCGCTATCGCGCGGATTATCGCGTTAACGCCAACGCCACCAACGTGAAGACGGAAAGCTACGAAGTGCTGCTGAAGACCAAGGCGGCGATCGAGAAATTCAGCCAGATCCGCCTGAGCTACAGCGAAAAAATGGAAACGCTGGAGGTGGTTGCCGCCTATACGCTGACCGCCGACGGCCAGCGCCACGACGTGGCGCCCGACCGCATCTATACCCAGGAGAGCTACTCCAGCGCCACGGCGCCGCTGTATGCCGATCGCAAGGTGCGCGTCATCGTGTTCTCCAATCTGGCGCCGGGATCGCGCGTGGTGTATGAGCTGCGCCGCACGCAAAACACCCCGTATTTCCCTGACTATTTCGGCCTGTGGGAGACGTTCAGCGTTTTCGATCAGTTCGACGACGCCGAAGTGACCCTGCAGGCGCCGGCCAAGCTGCCGATGCATATCTTCACGCGCGGCGTGGAAGGCGGGGACCAGCCGCAGATCCGCGACGGGCAGGCGCACTGGCGCTGGCATTATTCGCGCAGCGCGCCGATGAAGGCGCAAAACTGGGCGGCGGACAGCTGGACCTTCAGCCCGACCATCATGGCCAGCACCTACCGCGAGTGGCCGCAGTTGGCCAAGGCCTACCAGCTGAAGGCCGGCGCGGCGGCGAAGGTGACGCCGGGCATTCAGGCGCTGGCGGACAACATTACCGCTGGCATCAGCGATCGGCGCGAGCAGGCGGAGGCCCTCTATCGCTGGGTGGCGCAAAACATTCGCTACGTGGCGGTGTACCTGGGCAACGGCGGGCTGGAGCCGAATTCGGCGCAGAGCATTCTCGATAACCATTACGGCGACTGTAAGGATCACGTGGTGATCCTGGAGGCGCTGCTCGCCGCCAAAGGCATTGAAAGCTCGCCGGTGCTGATCGGCATGGATGAGGGCCCGATACTGCCTAAAGTGCCGCTGCTCGGCCGCTTTAATCACGCCATCACCTACGTGCCGGAGTTCAACTTGTACCTGGATTCCACCAATCCCTGGGCGCGTTTCGGGCAACTGCCGGAGGGCGATTTGGGCGCGCCTGTGCTGCTGACGCGCGACGCCAGGCTGGCGCGCACCCCGGGCAGCGATGAGCAGCCGGTCAAGAGCGCGTTGAACGTCGATTTCGTGTTCGACAAGGCGGGCAACCTGCAGGGGGAAACCGAGCGCCGGCTGAGCGAAGTGGAAGAGATTGACCTGCGGGGCTACTTCTCGCAGATCAACCGCCAGAACCGGGCGCAGGCCGAAGCGACGATCATGTCCGCATCCGGCATCGACGGCAGCGGCGAGGTGGCGATGAACAGCGATCCGCTGGATCTCAAAAAGCAGTTCGGTTACCGCTTCCGCTTCAAGGCGGACGACTACGTCGATTTCGGCGTGGTGGGCGGCATGACCTTGCCCAACCCGCCCGGCGGCAAATCGTTCCGCACGCTGTATACCACCACGGCGGCGCCGGGCAACGAAACCCCGTTCTACTGCAGCGCGCAGCGCTACGACGAAACCTACCGCCTGCAGCTGCCGGCCAACGTGCCGATCATCGCCATTCCGCAAGACAGGCAGTTCCGCAATGCGGCGGGCGACTATCGCGTGGCATGGCGGCGCGATGGGCAGCAGGTGACCGTCAATCACCGCCTGCAGGTGAACGCCATTCGCGGCAAGGAAGCGCTGTGCCAGGCGCAGGATTACCCGGCGTTCCGCGAGCTGTTCCAGCAGGTGCGGCGCGGTTTCCGCGGCCAGGTGGTGTACGGTGAATTGGCCAACGGCAAATAGGACGCCGCTCCGTAGTCGGATAAAAATGGCCCCCAATCAGATGCCTGTGGGGGCCAAAGCATTCCTACTAAGCGATCTTAATCGCGCGCACCTCTTTGGATCTCAATTTCACGCGGATTGGCACCGATTTGTACGAAAGCGTACCGCTCTCCTCATCGATGTAATGCAACGGCACCAGCACGTTGGCTTCCGGGTAGTAGGCGCGGCGCTTACATTTTTGTTATGCCTTTAGTTGATGCCACCATTTGTCGCCATACCAAAATTCCAGCCAAAGCATCTTCCAACGTCTGAGTATTGTGTTTTTCTTCGCCTGCTGTGAGGCTAACAATGGTATTTGCGCACATTGTTCCTCCTTGCACTTGTCCTTCCACTAACTTTGAGCAGCTCTGGATATATTCAAATGTGACTCTTTCTATTTCTTCCTCACACTGTAATTTAAGTTGAGCGATCTTTGGACGGATGATAGCCAGTACGGTCCCGCCATATTCAAGCGCCTCTTCCTTTGTGGGGATTTTTCCTTTATGAATAACGCTATTCCTAAAACCTGTATCCTTACTGGATAAGAGTTGCGGCAACTCACCAAACTCGCTCGCCCAAAGAAACAGAAAAGCACCGAGTTGCCGTTCGGATTGGTTAGAAACCTGTTTCCATACAATTGAGAAAACATCGTTTTCAATGTTTCTCTTTTTACAGAGAACTTTTATACAAAACTCATAAAAGCGCTCCAAGCTTGACGTAAACGACGATACAGCTTCTCGGTAATAGCCATCCAAAATTGCGTTTGCACCGATATCAAAAAGGATTTCGAATTTCTGCTGTTGCAATACGGTTACCGACTTATGTCCACGTGTACAACATGTTTCGTATCGCCCGTCATCGCGAAATTCAAACGTAGTTAATTCATTTGTAGGATGGCCAAGCTCTTGGAAACATGCCATGCATGGCATTAATAATTTCATTAATCTGTCCTTAGTTATCATGACATAGAGCAAAGAGGTGAAGTGCCCAGAATTTTGCCATTATTATATGTTTTTTAGGCATTTCTTGAGGATAAACGTCGTTGTTTTTCCATAAACTGTCGTCAAAATTATCGTCATAATATCTCTGATGAGATTTTTATTGTATAGCATCATAGATAGATGACCTATTCCATGCTCATTAGATACACATGGAATAGGCGGGCCGCCGGGGCGTTACTTTTTCACCACCAGGCCCACGCCGCGGCCGCGCGGATCGGACGCGGTTTCCGGCGTGCGGCCATCGATGCGGATGACCTGAATATCCCCCATGTTCCAGCCCTGGTCTTCGAGGGTGTAGCCCATGGCCTTCAGCTCGTCCGCCGGTTTGCCGGTCAGCGGCGCAAAGCTGTCATAGTAGACGGTGTCCTTCGGCAACAGCTGATGATGTACGCGCTGGGCGGCCACCGCCTGCGCAAGCGGCAGGTGGTAATCGTAGAGGTTGTTGATCACCTGGAAGATCGAGGTGAAGATGCGCGAACCGCCTGGGGTGCCGATCACCAGGGTGACGTCGCCGTCGCGGGTGATGATGGTCGGGCTCATCGAGGAGAGCATGCGTTTGCCTGGCTCGATGGCGTTGGCGTCGCTGCCCACCACGCCGAAAGCATTGGCGACGCCGGGTTTGGCGCTGAAGTCGTCCATCTCGTCGTTAAGCAGGAAGCCGGCGTCCTTGACCACCACGCCGCTGCCGAAGTCCCAGTTCAGCGTATAGGTATTGCTGACCGCGTTGCCGGCGGCATCGACGATCGAAAAGTGGGTGGTTTGGTGGCTTTCCAGCCCCGGCCGCACCCGTTCGGTCGGCGAGATCGCCGTCGGGTTGATCTCGGCGGCGCGTTTTTGCAGGTAATCAGGGGCGATCAGCTGCGCTTCCGGCACGTTAGTGAAATCCGGGTCGCCGAGGTAGTCGGCGCGATCGGCGAACACGCGTTTTTCGATTTCCGCCAACAGGTGGATATAGCGCGCCGAGTTGAGCGGCACGCCCTTGAAGTCGGCCGCGCGATCTTCTTTTATCCCCAGCAGCTGCGCCAACGCAATGCCGCCGGAGCTGGGCAGCGGGGCGGTATACACGGTGTTGCCGCGCCAGCTGATGCGCATCGGTTCACGCCATTTCACCCGATAGTCGGCCAAATCCGCCGCGCCGATCAGCCCGTTGTCGCGCTGCATTTGCGCCACCAGCAGGCGGGCGGTCTCGCCGTGATAAAAATCGTCGGCGCCCGATTTGGCGATGCGCTCAAGGGTGGCGGCCAGCTCCGGCTGTTTGAACACCGTGCCGGGCTTCATGGCGCCGAAATAGTCGCCGAAGTTGGTTTTACCGGCGAACAGCTTGTTGGCGTCTTCACGGTACTGATACTGCTGATCCGCTACGGTGAAACCTTGCCGGGCGTAGCCGATCGCCGGCGTCAGCAGTTCGGCCCACGGCAGCTTGCCGAATCGCTTGTGGGCTTCCCACAACCCCAGCACGGTGCCCGGCACGCCGGCGGCGCGGCTGCCCACCAGGCTGAGATTTTCGAACACTTCGCCTTTCTCGTTCAGATACATGGTCTTGCTGGCGGCCTTGGGCGCCACTTCGCGGTAGTCGAGAAAATAGGGCTTGCCGTCGACATACAGCGTCATAAAGCCGCCGCCGCCGATATTGCCGGCTTCAGGGTAGGTCACCGCGAGGGTAAAGGCGGTGGCGACCGCCGCGTCGACCGCGTTGCCGCCGGCCTGCAGAATGTGCGCGGCGACCTTGGCGCCATACTGATCCGGGGCGGCGACCGCGCCGGCGGTCAGATCGGCGGCAAAGGCGGCGGGAACGGTGCAGGCAAGGGCCACGCTCAGAGCTATCGTTTTCAATAAACCGGCAGACATAGAAGATCCTTTTAGCGATGTTCAGTTATCAGGTGAATTCAACTAATTATTTTGAAACAGCAGGTTAGCGCGTTTTCTTCGGGTTGTTGCGACGCTTTATTGAAGGTAGCAGCGGTCAGGCGGGGCCGCCTGACCAGAGTAGCAAATCGTGACGTGACGCGTTATGCGCCGGCGGGCAGCGCCGACTGCAGCCATTGGCAGAAGTGACGGGCGAGCGGATTGTGTTCGCTGTCGCGGTGCAGCAGCCACGCCCAGTTGGCGCCGCGCACGCGTTGCTCGGTTAACGGCTGCAGCAGCCCGACGTCGCGCGCGTGTTGCGCCAGCAGTTGGCTGACCAACGCGATGCCGAGGCCGTTGCAGGCGGCGTCCAGCAGCAGACCAGGATCGGAGAAGTTCAGCCCGCTGTCGCGTTGGCCGACGTGCGCGCCGCCCGCCGCCGTCCAGTGGCTCCAGTCCATCTCGCGTTCGCCGTGCAAGGTCACGCGCTGCTCCGGCGCCAACGCCAGCAGGCTGGGGTGGCAGGCGGGATAGAGCCGGTCGGTACAGAGAACGTTAAAGGTGCAGTCCGCCTGCGCGCTGAGATCGATGCTGTCCGTCGCCATATCCGGCGGTTCAAAGCTGGTGAACAGCCACAGATCGATCTGCGGATGTCGCTGGTTGAAATCGCCCAGCCGCGGCGCGAGCCAGTGGCGGGCAAAGGCCGGGGTGGTATTGACGATCAGCTGGTTGGGTTTGCGGTACTGATCCAAACGGCGAATGCCGACGGCCAACTGTTGCAGCATCACCTGTGCGGTGCTGAACAGATCGTGGCCGGCGTCGGTCAGCGTTACGCTGCGGCCGGTGCGGAAGAACAGCGGCTGTTCCAAAAACGCCTCGAGGCTGCGGATCTGTTGGCTGATGGCCGACTGGGTCAGGTGCAATTCTTCGGCGGCCTGATGAAAACTGCCCAAGCGCGCCGCCGCTTCGAAACCGCGCAGTGCGCTCAAAGGGGGCCAGTGTTTTAACATTATCGATAAGCCTGTCTAATCAGATATCCACTAAATATATCGTTTGTCGCGGTGGCAGGGGAAGACTAGCATGGGATTCAAGTGCCGGAGAGTGAAAAATTCGGTTAACCATTTGAATTTAAATTAATTAAAAGAGGTCGTTTATGTCATCGCGTCGCACCTTCATCAAGCAGCTTTCGGCGGTGGCCGGCGTCGGCTTGACGGCATCGTTGGGCTTTCCATTACGCGGTCACGCAGAAGCTGCGCTTAATCCGGCCTGGCGGATGCCCGACGAAGGGGAACCTCAGCTGCGGGCGTTTCTCGCCTTCGGCGCCCAGAAGGCCATCTGGGGCGGGTTCACGGCGGACGTGCAGGCAGCGCAGGGGCGCATCGCCCGCGCCATCGCCGAGTTTCAGCCGCTGACGGTATTTTGCCGCGCGCACGAACGGCAGCTGGCGGAGGCCACCTGCGGCAGTCAGAACGTCAGCTATGTCGTCACCGAGCTGGATGACATCTGGATGCGTGACATTGGCGCCAATTTCGTCATCAACGACGCCGGTGCGCTGGGCGCGGTGGATTTCAACTTCAACGGCTGGGGCGATAAGCAGCGGCATGCCAGGGATGCGCGTCTGGCGGCGTTCGCCGCCAAAAAATACGGCGTCGCTCAGCCGCGCCGCAGCGCGCTGGTGGGGGAAGGCGGCGGCATTGAGGTGGATGGGCGCGGCACCGGCATCATGACCGAGAGCAGTTGGGTGAATGCAAACCGTAATCCAGGCTGGAACCGCGATCGGGTGGAGCAGGAGCTGAAGGCGATGCTCGGCCTGCGCAAAATTATCTGGCTGCCGGGCATTAAAGGCCGGGACATCACCGATGCGCACGTCGATTTTTATGCCCGTTTCGTGCGGCCGGGCGTGGTGGTGGCCAACCTGGACACCGATCCGGCCTCTTATGATCATGCGGTTACCCAGGCGCATCTGGCGATCCTCAAGGCAGCGACCGACGCCGACGGCCGCAAGCTGCAGGTGCATACGCTTTCGCCGCCGCTGGCGCCGCGCGACAGTCGTTTCAGCCGCCACAATCCCGATTTTGCGGCGGGCTACATCAACTATTTCGTGATCAACGGCGCGGTGATCGCCCCTGAGTTTGGCGATCCGCAGGCGGATAAAGCGGCGTTTGAGCTGCTGACGGCGCTCTATCCGCAGCGCAAGGTGGTGCAGTTGGAGATCGACGCCATCGCGGCCGGCGGCGGCGGCATTCACTGCGTGACCAGCCAGCTGCCGGTGCATGGCAAACCAGAGCAGTGAATGTTCAAAAAATGCGCGCACGGTTGTTTGTCGCCATAGGCTGTGGTTGGCTGAGTGGAAACATAAGGAGGCCATCATGAACGACTTATCCTTGAGCATTCCCACCTGGTATCGCGATCCGCACGCAGAGCAGGCCATGGCCGAAGGCCATGCGCCTATCTGGCGGCATCTGCTAACTCTGGTGCCGGAACACGAACTGTCCGGCGTCAGGGTGCTGGACTTCGGCTGCAATCAGGGCGGTTTTCTGCGTCTGTTGCACCAAATCCGGCCATTTCGTGAAGGGCTCGGCGTCGATATCGCCCGCCAGTCCGTCGAACACGCCAATCGCCTGAAAGGAAACCTGCCGATCGGTTATCAAACCGACACGCGGCTGACAGGCTGGGATGACCATTTCGATATCGCCTTCAGCCATGAAGTCATCTACCTGATCGAAGATATCGCGCAGCATGCCGCCGATATGCTGCGGGCGCTGAAACCAGGCGGCGTTTACTATGCGGTGACCGGTTGCCACACCGACAACCCGCTGTGGCCGCAATGGCGCGCAAGGGTCGCTGAACAGACGCATACCGTGGTGCAGGATCGCTCGCTGGACGACTATGCGCGCATTTTCTCCGGCGCGGGGTTCCAGGTCTCTGCCCGCAGGCTGGGTTTCTCCGGCTTCGTGCCCTATGAACCGGACGGTTGGATGCCGAATATCGCGGCGGCGATCGACTACTATTGGCACACCAAAACGGTGTTCAGATTGGCGAAGCCGTAAAAAGCCGTAGGTACGCGAGGCTGTTGGCGTAGGCGCCTGCGCGATGATGAAACATGGGCAGACTGCCATCCTGAATATCATGGGGGGAGCTATTGCTTTTATCTCACTGTGTTGCTCTAAAAAATCCTGGTATTTGTGATGAGGCAGGTAGGCGGGGGATTTTCCATGGATCTTGTCCACCTATCCAATATGTGGACAACCTGTGATATTCTTTCGTCCCTGACCCCATTCAATGTGGAACATCACGATGAGTAATGACGCGGATAATAGCGGCTCACAGGTGATTGCCCGGGCCGCCACCCTGCTGCGGGCGCTGGAAACTCAACCGAAGGGCATGACCATCTCTCAATTGTCCCGGGAAACGGGGCTGCCGCGCACCACCGTACACCGTTTGGTCACCTCGCTTGAATCGCAACAGCTGCTCATCATGGGCAGCGGCGGCGTTCAATTAGGGCCGGCGCTCGCCCGCCTGGCGGCTTCCGCGCATACGGATGTGATCACCCTTGCAAAACCGGCGATGGAAACGCTGGGCCGCCGCACGCGTGAAACCGTCGATTTGTGCGTTTACCGCGGCAGCCACGCGGTATCGGTAGGCCAGTTTGTTTCCGATCAGGAACTTCGCGTCGTATCAGCCGTTGGCACCGCCTTTCCGTGTCACTGCACGGCGCATGGCAAAGCCATTCTGGCCGAGCTGCCTGACGAAAAGATTGCGGATCTGCTTGGCGGCCAGCCGGATGTCAGAACGGATAATACCCTCAGAACCGTCTCATCCGTACTGGAGGACATTCGGGAAACCAGGATCCGTCGTTACGCCATCGATCGCGAAGAGCACGCTCGCGGCGTCTGTGGCGTCGGCGTTTATCTCAATATCGGCGTCAACGAGCTTTACGCCATATCCATTGCGGTTCCGGCCATGCGCTTCGAGGAAAAGTTTGACCATCTGCTCGGTTCGCTGATGCAGTGCAAAGCGGAAATCGAGGCGATGCTGGCATAACAAGCCGGGGCGTTTGGCCCGGCAGGCGCTAAACGCCGCATGGGCAAGCATGCCTCGCCCCCGGCGCTGCGTTGGCGAGGGGAAGGCGGCAGTCAGCTGTTGCCGAACCGGGCATAAATTTCAGGCAGGAAACGGCCGAGCGAAGAAAACTCCGTCATATCGTGGACGGCCATTTCATAAGCAAAGCCTTCCAGCGACGCTTTCGTCATCCCCGCTTTTGTGATGTATTCGCGGGAGCGTTTTCCGCCGTCCGGGAACTTATCGAATCTATCCCAGGATTCATGCGTGCCGATCCAGTAACGGTTGACCATTTCCATCCCTTGCGGCGTGTCGCGACCCAGATGAATCATCAACACCAGCGGCGTTGATTGCGCATCATAAGGCGTGATGATGCCGCTGGCGTTAAAGGTAAAGCGATGCTTTTTGAGCAACTCGCTCTCGACGCCGAAGCTTTCCGGCGCATTAAAATGGATAACGCCGTCAAGATAGTTATCGCCAATGTACTCGGTAATGTGGTTCGGGTTGCCGTACAGCCGCTCAGCGTAGGACAGACGGGTATCCGCCAGACGCTTGGGATCGACAACCGAGTTGTGGATATGAGCATGCGGGAACCACAGATAATAGCGTTCGCTCTCGATCGGGTGCCAGCAGAACCACCACTTGAACATCTCCGTGGTCACGCCCGGAAAAATATGGCGGCTTTGCGCATAGGCGCAGGGGCCGCCATCCTCAACGACGGCGTAACCCGATACCGGAAACTCGTCAAAACGTTCCAATAGGGTTTTCAGGCTCGCTTTCGTGGGTTGAAGGATGTGTTCTTTTGCCAACGGCCCCTGTTCCAGCGCGCGGATCATCTCTACGGGCGCATCCAGATTGCTGTCGAAGAACTCGGCGTAGGGCTTGCCCTGAATGCCTTTCTCATTGATCTTCAAGCGTTTCTGCATCGGCACCTGATAGTAGGAAATCAATGACTTATCGAGCGATGCGCCTGCATCAGTAAACGCGCCTTTCCGCGCCGCCGCCGGTAGGGCGGATGATGGCGCCGCCATGGCGGAAGACAGCAGGGATTGAGAAAGCAAGGCGCCGCCAGCCAACAGCGGAATGCGCTTGATGATATTACGACGTGAAATTTCTTTACTCATGAGATCCTCACTTAGGTTGTCGCCGACTTGACGGCAGCGAGATGTGGTGTGGTTGATATTGATTCTGAATTATCCGCATGATGGATTATTCATCCGAATAATGGTTATTATTCTGTTGCCGGATGTGGGCGATGTCAACGCTCATTGAGTGACAAAGCGCATGGATTGCCAAAAAGCGCCTGCCAGCCATTGCAGGTAATAACTGGAGGGTTGCCGACGTTGGCAGGGTAGGATTGACATTCGGTTTACAGTTTGCGCGTTGACATGTTGGGCAGAAGCCTCAAGAATACCGTCCGAATTGTGGATGTTATATCCATATATCGGATATTTCAGTGAGGCACTCTATGCATGAATTAAGAAAAATGGCGGCGTTTACGCTCTTGGCCGTGGCCTGTCTGACGATCATGGTCGGTTGCGTGATCGTTCCCGGTTTGACGGAGATCGCGAGCCAGTTGGGCACGCCTTCCGCAGCCAGTTGGCTGGTCACCGTGCCGTCGTTGGGCGTGGTGATATTTGGCCCCTTTGCCGGACGTTTTATTGACAAGGCGGGCGCTTACGCGGCGCTCAGCTGGGGGCTGTTGTTGTATGGCCTGCTTGGGGCGGGGGGGCTGTTGCTTCGCGGCTTTTGGCCGGTGATGCTCGACCGCCTGCTGCTTGGCGGCGCCACGGCGATCGTGATGTCAGCCGGCACCGGTCTGATTTCTGCTTTTTACAGTGGGCAGGCGCGCTTGAAAATGATCGCTTCGCAAGGCATGTCGATCGAGCTGGGCGGCGTCATCTTTCTGTTTATCGGCGGACTGTTGGCGACGCTCGGCTGGCGCTGGCCCTTCCTGTTGTATCTTGTCGCCTGGGTGTTGCTGGCGATGCAGTTGCTGTTTGTGCCCAAACCCCAGTCCGATGTGGGCGAATCAGACAACGTTCAGCGCGGTGATGCCATTTCCACCGGCGCCGGCAGATTAACCGCGGTCTATTTTTCCGCTGTGCTTTCCATGATCTGCTTCTTCACCGGGATCATTGTCATCCCGCAGCATTTCCACCACATGAATATCGGGGCGGCGCAAACGGGATACTTCCTGTCGTTTATCTCGCTTATCGCCGTTTTTGCCGCCGCGCTGATGCCCAGGTTGGTGGCTTTACTCAGAGACAACGGCGCGCTTGGCGCGGCGTTTGTCTGTTATGCCGCAGCGCATCTGCTCTTCGCCTCTGCGCACGGCACTGCGGCATTTGTTGCCGGCGGCATTCTGATGGGATGCGGGTTCGGCTTCTCGGTGCCGTTGGTTAATCATATGACCGTAGAACAAAGCTCCCCCCGCACCCGGGGGCGAAATCTGGCCTATTTATCGATGGCGATTTTCTCCGGCCAGTTCTTGTCATCCTTTATGGCGTTCATTCCCGGCAGTTCATCCGCCGTTTTCCTGGGAGCGGCGGGTATCAGCATCGCCACGGTTTTGGCGCTGACGCTTGCGCGCAGATTAGGGTAAACCCACCGCGCTGCGCGTTTTCCAGCCCGAAAAGATTTTACGCAATCCTTACGCAACCCTTTCAGAAGCGCATTGCGGCATTCGATATATTGAGAATAGTCATTCTCAATAGGATCGTATTGCAATGCAGAGGAAAACGCTTTTAGCGCTGTCGCTGTTGCTGGCCGGCTGCGATGGGCAAAACGCCGGCGCGCCGACGGGCGCAGGCGGTGAACGGGAGGTCGGCGTGGTCACGCTGCGCGGCCAGTCGGTGACCCTGAGCAGCGAGCTGACCGGCCGGGTCAACGCCACCATGACCTCCGACGTGAGGCCGCAGGTCGACGGCATCATCAAGCAGCGGCTGTTTACCGAAGGGGCCGAGGTGAAAGCCGGGCAGGTATTGTATCAAATTGATCCCGCCAGCTATCAGGCCAGCTACGATCAGGCCGCCGCCCAGCTGAAAAACGCCCAGGCCACGGTGCAATCCACCCGGCTCAAATCGCAGCGCTATGCGGCGCTGGTGAAAGAAAACGGCGTTTCCAAACAGGACGCAGACGACGCCAAAGCCGCGTATCTGCAGGCCGTGGCGTCGGTGGCGCAGTATCAGGCGGCGCTGGAGACGGCGCGCATCAATCTCGGCTATACCCAGGTGCGTGCGCCCATCGCCGGGCGCATCGGCATCTCATCCGTGACGCCGGGCGCGCTGGTCACCGCCAGCCAGACCGATGCGTTGGCCACCATCCGCGCGTTGGATCCGATCTATGTCGATCTGACCCAGTCCAGCGCCCAGATGCTTAAGCTGCGACGCCAGCAGGCGGCGTTACAGCGCGGCGCGGTCACGCCGGTCGCCATCAAGCTGGAGGATGGCACGTCTTATGCCCACGCCGGCAAGCTGGAGCTGACCGAGGTGGCGGTGGATGAGGCCACCGGTTCGGTCACGCTGCGCGCGGTGTTCCCCAACCCCGAACATGAACTGTTGCCCGGCATGTATGTCCACGCCACGGTGGATAACGGCGTCGATCCCAAAGCCATTCTGGCGCCGCAGCAGGGCATCACCCGCAACGCCAAGGGCGAAGCCACCGCGTTGGTGGTGGACGAGCAAAATAAAGTGGCGCAGCGCACCGTCACCGCCGAACGGGTGGTGGGAAGCAACTGGCTGATCGGCAGCGGGTTGAACGAGGGCGATCGCCTGATCGTCGAAGGAACCAGCAAGGTGACGATCGGCGCGGCGGTGAAGCCGGTCGCCGTCTCGCTCGACAAAGCCCAACGCGGGGAGCAGTGATATGGCGCAGTTCTTTATCCGCCGCCCGGTGTTCGCCTGGGTGATCGCCATCATCATCATGCTGTGCGGCCTGATGTCGATCAATTCGTTGCCCATCTCGCAGTACCCGGACGTGTCACCGCCGCAGATTTCCATCTCCGCCACTTATCCGGGCGCGGACGCGGAAACGCTGGAAAACAGCGTCACCCAGGTGATAGAGCAGCAGCTCACCGGGCTGGATGGCCTGCTGTATTTCTCTTCGACCAGCAGCTCCAGCGGCTCGGTCAGCATCGACGTCACCTTTGATCAGGGCACCGATCCGGATATCGCGCAGGTGCAGGTGCAAAACAAAGTTCAGCAGGCGGAAAGCCGCTTGCCGAGCGCGGTCACCGCCCAAGGCGTGACGGTCAAGAAATCCCAGAGCAGCTTTCTGCTGATCGTCGGGCTGTATGACGAGACCGACAAGGCGACGATGGCCGACATTTCCGACTATCTGGTCAGCAACCTGCAGGATCCGCTGTCGCGCATCGAAGGCGTAGGGGACGTGCAGGTATTCGGCTCGGAATACGCGATGCGCATCTGGCTGGATCCGACCAGGCTGGCGAGCTATGCGCTGATGCCTTCCGACGTGCAGACGGCGATCGAGGCGCAAAACACCCAGGTGTCCGCCGGCAAGGTAGGCGATCTGCCAGCCGCCGCCGACCAGCAGCTGACCGCCACGGTGAAGGCGCAGTCCCGGCTGCAAACGCCGGAACAGTTCCGCAATATCATCCTGAAAAGCGACAGCAGCGGGGCGCTGGTGCGGCTGGGCGACGTGGCGCGGGTTGAACTGGGCAACGAAGACTACTCCGCCAGCGCGCACCTCAACGGCCACCCGGCGGCGGGGATCGCAGTCAAGCTGGCGGCGGGCGCCAACGCCCTGAGCACCGCCAAGCTGGTAAAGGCCAAGGTGGCGGAATATCAAAGCGCGATGCCGCAGGGTTATAAGGTGGCCTACCCGAAAGACAGCACCGACTTCATCAACATCTCGATCGAGGAGGTGGTGAAAACGCTGTTCGAAGCGGTGGTCCTGGTAGTGGTGGTGATGTTCGTGTTCCTGCAAAACCTGCGCACCACGCTGATCCCGACCATCACCGTGCCGGTGGTGTTGCTGGGCACCTTCGGCGTGCTGGCGGCGTTCGGCTACTCGATCAATACCCTGACGCTGTTCGGCATGGTATTGGCGATCGGGCTGTTGGTGGACGACGCCATCGTGGTGGTGGAAAACGTCGAACGCGTGATGCGTGAAGATAAGCTGCCGCCGCGCGAGGCGACGGAGAAATCGATGCGCGAGATCACCGGCGCGCTGGTCGGCATCGCGCTGGTGCTGTCGGCGGTGTTTCTGCCGATGGCGTTCTTCGGTGGTTCCACCGGGGTGATCTACCGCCAGTTCTCGATCACCGTCGTCTCCTCGATGGTGCTGTCGGTGGTGCTGGCGTTGACGCTGGCGCCGGCGCTGTGCGCCACATTGCTGAAATCGACGCATAAAGAACAGACCGACAAAGGGCTGCTGGGTAAATTCAACCGCGGTTATAACCGGCTGCAGGAGAAGTACGCCGACAAGGTCGGCGGGGTGATCCACCGGCCGACGCGCTATCTGCTGCTGTACGGCCTGCTGCTGATCGCCACCGCCGTGATGTATCTGCGTTTGCCGACCGGTTTCCTGCCCAATGAGGATCAGGGTTCGGTGATGGTGCAGTACACCTTGCCGGCCGGCGCCACCAATGCCCGCACCTCGGCGGTGAGCGAGGCGGTCACCGCCTATTTCCTCGAGCAGGAAAAGGCCAACGTCAGCACTATTTTCACCATCAACGGCTTCGGTTTCAGCGGCAGCGGGCAAAACGCCGGCATGGCGTTCGTCAGCCTCAAAGACTGGAGCCAACGCGGCGGCAGTGAAAACACCGCCGACGCCATCGCCAAGCGCGCCATGGCGCATTTCGCCTCGCTGCGCGACGCCCAGGTGTTCTCCATGAGCCCGCCAGCGATCGACGGCTTCGGCCAGTCCGACGGCTTCACCTTCGAACTGCAGGCCAAAGGGGCGACCACCCGCGCCGAGCTGCAGGCGATGCGCGATCAGATCGTCGCCGCCGCCGCCGGCAATCCGTCGCTGTTGGCGGTGCGCGCCAACACCTTGCCGGACACGCCGCAGCTGCAGGTGGAGATCGACAGCGGCAAACTGCAGGCGCTCGGCCTGAGCGCCGGCGACGTCAACAGCACGCTCAGCAGCGCGTTCGGCAGCACCTACGTCAACGACTTTATCGATCGCAACCGGGTGAAAAAAGTCTATATGCAGGGCGACGTAGCGTATCGCGCCAAGCCGGAAGATCTCGACAAATGGTTTGTGCGCGGCACCAACGCGGCGGGCGACAGCAGCATGACGCCATTCTCCGCCTTTGCTTCCTCACACTGGATCTACGGCCCGGAAAACCTGTCGCGCTATAACGGGCTGTCGTCGTTCGAGATCACCGGGCAGGGCGCCGCCGGCGTCAGTTCCGGCACGGCGATGAGCGAGATGGAGAAACTGGCGGCGAAGTTCTCCGCCGGCAGCAGCTATTCCTGGAGCGGGCTCTCCTATCAGGAGCGGCTGACCAGCGGCCAGGCATCGTCGCTGTACGCCATTTCGCTCATCGTGGTGTTCCTGTGCCTGGCGGCGCTGTATGAGAGCTGGTCGATTCCGTTTGCGGTGATGTTGGTGGTGCCGATGGGCATCGTCGGTTCGCTGCTTGCGATCACGCTGCGCGGGCTGGAGAACGATATCTACTTCCAGGTGGCGCTGCTGACCATCGTCGGTTTGTCGGCAAAAAACGCCATTCTGATCGTCGAGTTCGCCGAGGAAATGCACCAGCGCGGTGAAACGCTGATTGGCGCGGCGGTTCACGCGGCGCGCATGCGCCTGCGGCCGATCCTGATGACCTCGCTGGCGTTTACCGCCGGGGTGCTGCCGCTGGCGGTATCCAGCGGCGCCGGCGCCAACAGCCGCATCGCCATCGGTACCGGCATTATCGGCGGCACTCTTACCGCCACCGCATTGGCGATCTTTTTCGTCCCGCTGTTTTATGTGCTGGTGCGCCGCATGTTTACCCGTCGGCCCGCCAACTCGCCGTCGCAGGCAGGAGAATAACGTGTTGCAACGAGTCATGATGTTAACTTTACCGCTGCTGCTGAGCGGGTGTCTGTCGCTGGATCCGCACTACCAGCGCCCGGCGGCGCCGGTGCCCGCCAACCTGCCGCAGGGCGAGGCCGCCGGCAAGCAGGCGTTGAGCTACCCGGACGTCGCCTGGCGCGACTATGTGCAGGACGCCAGGCTGCGCCAGGTGGTGGCGATGGGGCTGAGCAGCAGCCGCGATCTGCGCGAGGCGATCGCCAATATCGCCTCGGCGCGCGCGCTGTACGGTGAGCAGCGGGCAGCGCTGTTGCCGACGATCAACGCCACCGCAGACGGCAGTCGCGGGCGTTCGCTGACCGGCAACGGCAATGCCACCGCCATCAGCCAGAGTTACGAAGCGCAGGCCGGCGTCAGCGCCTTTGAGCTGGATCTGTTCGGCAAAAACGCCAGCCTGTCGCGGGCGGCGTTCGAAACCTATCTGGCGAACTCGGAGGCGGCGAAAAGCACCCGCCTGACGTTGATCGCCGACATCGTCACCGACTGGGTGGCGGTGGCGGCCGAGCGCAGCAATCTGGCGGTGGCGCAGCAGACGATGGAAAGCGCCAAACGGTCGCTGGAGGTGACGCGCAAAAACCAGCAGCACGGCATCTCGTCGCTGGTCGACGTGGCGTCGGCGGAGACCGTTTATCAACAGGCGCGATCGGACGCCGCCAGCTATGCGACCGGCGCCGCGCAGGCGAAAAACGCGCTGGATTTAGCGGTGGGGCAAAGCGTGCCGGAAAACCTGCTGCCCGGCGGCATCGACGCGTTGGGCGGGATCATGCGCGACCTGCCGGCCGGGGTTTCTTCGCAGGTGCTGCTGACGCGGCCGGACGTACTGCAGGCGGAGCATAACCTGAAATCCGCCAACGCCAATATCGGCTCGGCGCGGGCGGCGTTCTTCCCGTCGATCAGCCTGACCGCCAGCGGCGGGGTGGGCAGCGGTGAACTCTCGTCGCTGTTCAGCCACGGCGCGGGCGTTTGGTCATTCGCCCCGAGCATCAGCCTGCCGATTTTCAGCGGCGGCTATAACACGTCGCAACTGAACTACAGCAAAGCGCAGAGAGAGCTGTATGTCGCCACCTATGAGAAAGCGGTGCAGACGGCATTTCAGGAAACCGCCGACGCGCTGGCGCGCAAAGCCACGCTGCGGGAACAGCTGGCGGCGCAAACCGGCTATGTGGCGGCGGCGCAGCAATATTATCGTCTGGCCGAACTGCGCTACCGCCAGGGTGTGGACAGCTATCTGACCGTGCTGGACGCGCAGCGCACGCTGTATACGGCGCAGCAGTCGCTGATCGCCGCGCAGCAGACGGCGTACGACAATCAGGCGACCCTGTATAAAGTGTTGGGCGGCGGGGTTGCCGCCGAGCGCCAGGGGGATGGCGTCATCGCCGACAAGACGACGCTCAGCCGCTAACCTTCGACCGCGCGCGCCGAGCGTTTGGCTGCGCGCGTTTTTTATGGAAAGTGTAAAGAAACGGAAAACCCGCGCGGCGGCCCGAACTCGCCGCGGCGGGCAGAGTCAGACAGATAATTGCACTCACTTTTTCTTCATATCGGCTCGAGGTCGTCATGGCAGAAGACATTCAGCAACAGGTCATCGCGCTTATCGCCGCCTTCAACGCATCAGGGCGGCTGCAGAAGGGCGTGGCCATCACCCCGGAAACCGAGATTAATACCGTGCTCAATCTGTCGTTCAGCGACTCCAACACGCTGATGCGCCGCTACTTCGACACCTTCGGCGTCGACAGCGGCAACTATAACCACGAGCTGTATTTCCAGCCGCCGAGCAATACCGGGCGCTGGTTTTCTCCCTCCGCCTGTAAAGAACACACTCGGCCGCTGTGCGTGTCTATGCTGGTGCGCTCCGCGCGCGCCAAACGCTGGCTGTACGACATCCATTTTCTGATCGAACAATTGCGCTAAGCCTGATGCAGCGCTTAATCCGCCTCGGCCGGAGGAAAACCGGCTTCGTCCAGCGCGGCGATGAAGGTATCGCTGTGCAACAGACTCTCGATGAGCACTTCCCGTTTGGCCGGCTCGGTTTGAATGCGAGCCTGCGGGTCAACGCTCAGCAGCGTCCGGGTGACGGATTTGGCGCAGCCGCCGCAGGTCATGGTTGGAATATGAAAACGAATCATTTTACTCTCCTCGTCGATTACGGTGTTTGATAACGGTAAAGCTTGCCAGCATGGCAGGGGCAAACTCTTTTTACGGCGATTCACGCAGCCGCCGTGGTTTCGGCTCGCGCATCAACCCGAAACGCGGCGTTTGGCGCGGTATGGCGGCGGTTTCCGGCTCCGCCAAATCGGCCAGAATAGGGCAGTCGGGGCGCGCATTGCCGCGGCAATGGCCGGCAAGGCGTTCCAGCGTTTGCGCCATCGACTGCAGTTCAGCAATCTTGGTTTTCAGCACCGCGATATGCGACAGCGCTACGGCTTTAACATCAGCGCTGGCGCGTTCGCGGTCATGCCACAGCAGCAGCAATGCAGATATCTGTTCAACGGAAAAACCCAGGTCGCGTGAACGCCGGATAAAACGCAGGCTATGCACCTCAGGCATACCGTAGTGGCGATATCCCGCATCGGAGCGAGCCGCTCTCGGGATCAGGCCTATTTGCTCGTAATAGCGAATCATCTTCGCCGAAACGCCGGATAATTTGGCGGCTTGTCCGATATTCATCCTGTCCTCCTGTTACGATGATGCCGATATCCCGGTGGGGTGCGCTGCTTCTGCCACCGCTGCAGCGCGGCTCTCGACGGCCATCGGCGCGTGAAAACGTTTTAGCCGCAGCGCATTGCCAAGAACGAAGACGCTGGAAAGCGCCATCGCGGCGGCGGCGAAGATCGGTGAAAGCAACGTGCCGTTCAACGGATAGAGCAGGCCCGCCGCCACCGGGATCAGTATGGCGTTGTAGGCGAAGGCCCAAAACAGGTTCTGCTGGATGTTGCGGATCGTCGCCTGGCTGAGCGCAATGGCGTTCGCTACGCCGCGCAGATCGCCCGACATCAACACCACGTCGGCCGCTTCTATCGCCACATCGGTGCCTGTGCCGATAGCCAACCCAACGTCCGCTTCCGCCAGCGCAGGCGCATCGTTGATGCCGTCGCCGACGAAGGCGACTTTCGCGCCGCTACTGCGGAAGGATTTCAACGCCGCCACCTTGCCCTCGGGGAGCACTTCGGCCGCGATTTCATCAATCCCCAGTTGCCGGGCGATCGCCGCCGCCGTTGCGGCGTTGTCGCCGGTGATCATCGCAACCTTGAGCCCGAGCGCATGCAATGCCGCGATGGCTTCCGGCGATGTTTCCTTAATCGGATCGGCAACGGCGATCACCGCAGCCAAACGGCCGTCGATGGCGGCATAAAGCGGGCTTTTCCCTTGGGCGCCGAGGCGTTCGGCGACGGGCCGAAAACTTGTCACATCAAGCCCGAGTTGTGTCATGAAGCGATCCGCGCCGACGGAAACCGCCCGGCCGCCGAGGTTGGCCGAGACGCCGAAACCCGGTACGGCATCAAAACTGTCGACGATGGCGAGCGTGAGATCACGCTGTTTTGCCGCCGCGACGATCGCTTCGGCGATGGGGTGTTCGGATCGCGTCTCGACCGCGGCGACCAGGGCCAACACCTCGTCATAGTCGAAGCCCTCTGCGGGTTCGAGGTCGGTCAGCTCCGGGCGGCCTTTGGTCAGCGTACCGGTTTTATCGAGAGCGATAACGCTGACATCGCGCAGCGCCTGCAGAGCCTCACCTTTGCGGAACAATACGCCCAGTTCGGCGGCGCGCCCGGTGCCGACCATGATCGAGGTTGGCGTCGCAAGACCCATGGCGCAAGGGCAGGCGATGATCAGCACAGCGACCGCATTGACCAGTGCGAACGTCAGCGCCGGGGTGGGGCCGAGAACCAGCCAGACCAGGAACGTCAGCGCCGCAGCGGCCATCACCGCAGGAACGAACCACATGGTAACCTTATCGACCAACGCCTGAATCGGCAGCTTGGAACCCTGCGCTTCTTCCACCAGTCGGATGATTTGCGCCAGGACGGTATTCGCGCCGACTTTTGTCGCCCGGAAACTGAACGCGCCGGTTTTGTTGATGGTGCCGCCGACCACGTCGGCCCCCACGATTTTCTCGACCGGCACCGGTTCACCGGTGATCATGCTTTCATCGACATAAGACGCGCCTTCGATGACCTCGCCATCCACCGCGATTTTCTCCCCCGGCCGGACGAACACCACATCGCCGGTAACCACCTGCTCGAGAGGGATTTCGACCGTTCCGCCATGCCGCTGGACGCGCGCGACCTTGGGTTGAAGGCCGACGAGCCGTTTGATGGCCTGCGAGGTGCGCCCCTTGGCGCGTGCCTCCAGCACGCGTCCGAGCAGGATCAGCGTGACGATGACGGCGGCGGCCTCGAAATAGACGTTGGCGGTGCCCTGCGGCAACACCTCGGGGGCGAAGGTGGCGACCAGCGAATAGCCGTAAGCCGCCGCCGTGCCGACCGCAACCAGCGAGTTCATATCGGGAGCGCCGCGCAGCAGCGCCGGAACGCCTTTGCGGAAGAAGCGCAGGCCGGGGCCAAATAAAACCAAGGTGGTGAGGACAAACTGGATATACCAGCTCGTCTGCGCGCCCAACACCTGCATGACCCACTCATGTATGGCGGGAATGAGGTGCGAGCCCATTTCCAACAGGAATACCGGCAGGGTAAACAGGGCGGCGCCGAACAGGGCGCGCCGCAACGCGCGCGCCTCGTTTTCGCGCTGTTCGGCGGCCTGGTCGTCCGCGCTGGCGCTATCCGCCGTCAAGCGACGAGACGTATAGCCGGCACGGGTGACGGCGGCTTCCAGATCGCCTGCGGATACGGTGCCTGCGAGATAGCGCACCCGCGCGCGTTCGGTCGCCAGGTTGACATTGGCCTCGATCACGCCGGCAACCTGGGCCAACGCTTTCTCCACCCGGCCGACACAGGAGGCGCAGGTCATGTTTTCGATCGCCAGTTCGACGGTTTCCTCTCGCACCGTATAGCCGGCGCCTTCAATAGCGCGAACGGCGGCCTGCGGATCGGCCTGTCCGTTGAACGTGATGTCGGCGCGTTCGGTCGCGAGATTGACCGTGGCCGCCTGTACGCCCTGAATCGCGCTCAAGGCACGCTCGACGCGCCCGACGCACGAGGCGCACGTCATGCCTGCAACCGGCAGGCTCAGACGCGCGGACGAAGGTTGAGGTAAGTGGGTATTGGATGCGTTCATGTTACGAGCCCTTAAAAGAGTAACGGGTATCAAAAGGCTAGAGCTTCCCATCGCGGGAAGGTCAAGGTTTACCGTCAACTTTTTTCGCTATGGACGAATTACCTGCGCCGCGGCAGTCGCTCATCGCCGTTGCGCACACTTCCCAGCCACCACCGAGCGCTTTATAGATGCTCACCACGGCAAGCCGTTGCCGGGTGCGTGCGTGCGCCACAGCCCGCCGACTGCTGAAGTCGGCCCGTTCGGCTTCGAGAACCTCCAGGTAAATGCCCTGACCCGCCGCAAAGCGCAGCCGGGAGAGCCTCGCCGCTTCGCGGTTCGACGCCGCTTCGAGCAACCGCAGCGCAAGCAGGTCGGCCGCTTCGACGTAGGCTTTGAAGGCATCATCCGTTTCACGCAGCGCACGCAGCACCGTCTGGTCATAAATCAATAACGCCTGTCGCGCCTGCGCCTCGCTGGCGGCGATCCGGGCGCGCACGCGGCCGATATCAAGAAATGACCAACGAATGATTGGCGCGATGAAGCCGGACAGCACGCCGGCGCCATTTATCGCATCGAGATTGCCGGCGACCAGTCCGATCGAGCCTCGCGCCTCAACGTGCGGGTAGAGATCCGCTGTTTCAACGCCAATCCGGGCGGTGGCCGCGGCCAGCTCCCGCTCCGCCGCCGCAATGTCGGCGCGCCGGGCAAGCAGGGCGCCGGGCGTACCCACGGCGATAGTCCGCAGCGCAGGCAGCTGACTCCCCCGTTCGGTGGCCGGAGGACGGAATGTTTGGGGCGTTTCGCCAAGCAGCGTCGCCAATACGTTGACGGCGGCGGATCGGCGGCGTTCCAGTTCCGGCGTCGTCGCTTCGACGCTGAGCAAGAGCGCCTCGGCGCGCAATCGGTCAACTTCGCTGGCGACGCCGGCACGCATTTGTCTTTCAACCTGCGCCAGGCTTTCACGCTGGCTTTGGTTGATGTCGGCGACCACCTTAAGTTCGGCCTCAACACCGCGCAGTTCGAACCAGGTGGCGGCCACTTCGGCGGCGACGCCCGCCTGAACGCCCCGCAGCAGTGCTTCACGGCTTCCCGCCTGCGCCTGAGCGAGTTCAACCGAGCGCCGAACGCGCCCAAAGAGGTCGATTTCCCATGCGGCGTCAAGCGCGCCGCGGTAGGTTTCCGCCTGGCGCGGCTGAGCGGCCATTTTTTCTGCCTCCCCCCGTCGACGCGTCTCATAACTCAACGCGACGTCGCCGCGCGGCAGGAAATCCTGCCGTTGTTCACGCAACAGGGCCTTGGCTTCGTCCAACCGGGCGACGGCGATGCCGACATCATGGTTCGCCGCCAACGCGCGCCGAATCAATTCGGTGAGCGCCGGATCGTCGAAGATGCGCCACCATGCGATCTCGACATCGCCGGCGCCGAGTCCCGCCGGCGATGGGCCGAAGCCGGAGAGAGGCCGGGGGGCGGGCGGCGAGTAATCTGGACCGACCGCCGCACACCCGGTTAACAAGGCGATCGCACTCAGCGGCAATAAAAAGGTTCTACGAAGATTTCTCATCAGACTCGCTCCTTACGCTGGCTTTGCCTTTGGTACGGTATTGCTCGAATCGCGCCGTCAGGCCGCGGATCACCACATAAAACACCGGTGTCAGGAACAGGCCGAACAAGGTCACGCCCAGCATGCCGGCGAATACTGCAACCCCCATGGCATGGCGCATTTCCGCACCCGCACCGCTGGCGAAGATCAACGGAATGACGCCGGCAATAAACGCGATCGAAGTCATCACGATCGGTCTTAGCCGCAGTCGGCAAGCCTTAATCACCGCCTCGAGCGTGTTTGCACCTTCATCCTCCAGACTGCGGGCAAACTCGACGATCAGGATGGCGTTTTTGGCGGCCAAACCGACCAGCACAATGAGGCCTATTTGCACGAAAACGTTGTTGTCGCCCCCCAACAGCCAGACGCCAATCATGGCGCTCAACAGACACATCGGCACGATCAGCAGTACGGCCAAAGGCAGCAGCCAGCTGTTGTATTGCGTGGCCAGAATGAGATAAGCGAGCAGTACGCACAGTGGGAAAATGAACAGCGCCGCGTTGCCCGCGAGCTTTTGCTGATAGGTGAGATCGGTCCATTCGACGGTCATGCCTTCCGGCAGCGTCTCTTTTGCCAGTTGCTCCATCAAGGCCACCGCTTGACCGGAACTGACACCTATCGCCGCGCCGCCCGAGATATCGGCCGATGGGTAGCCGTTGTAACGGATGATGCGATCCGGGCCGGAGCCGGGCGTCACGGTAACAAAGGAAGACAGCGGCAGCATGTCACCGGCCGCGTTGCGCACCTGCAGTCGGCCGATGGCTTCCGCTTGCATGCGATGGTTGGCATCGGCCTGGGCGGTCACCTTGTAAGTGCGGCCGAATCGGTTGAAGTCGTTGATGTAAAGCGAGCCGAGGTAGATTTGAAGCGACTCGAACACATCCGCCAGGCTGACACCCTGACTTTTCGCCTGCGTACGGTCGATAACCACATCAAGTTGCGGCGCATTGATGTCCAGGCTGGTCATCAGACCGGCGATCTGTCCCGATTCGGTGGCTTTCACCATCAGGAGCCGCGTGTGCTCAACCAGAGACTCAAGCCCCGCGCCGCCGCGATCTTCCACCTGCATCTTGAATCCGCCGGTGGCGCCGAGACCGGGGACGGGCGGTGGCGGAAATACGCCGAGGAAACCATCGGGAATGTCGGCGAACTTCGCCTGCAGCCGACCAGCGATGGCTGACGCGGCCAGATCGGGCGTGGCGCGTTCTTTAAACGGATCGAGCATGACGAACATCACGGCGGCGTTCGGCACATTGACGAAGCCGTTGATAGACAGTCCCGGAAAGGCCACGACGCTTTCCACCCCGGGTTCCGCCAGCGCGATCTTCGACATCTGTTTAACGACCGCATCGGTGCGATCCAGCGAGGCCGAGTTGGGCAATTGGGCGATGCCGACGAGATAATACTTATCCTGCATGGGCACGAAGCCCGGCGGTACGGCCTGGAAGCCGAAAAACGTCAGAACGAGCAGCCCGCCGTAAATGGCCAGCGCCACGCCGCTGACGCGCACCGTTTTACGCACGGCATTGGCATACGCGTCCGGCGCGCGTTGGAAAGGCCGGGCGGCGGCTTGCACGATACGCTGAATACGGCCGGGAGCGCGATGTTCCGCCGGATGCGGCCGCAGCAGCAAGCCGGCCAGCGCCGGGCTGAGCGTCAGGGAATTGAGCGCCGACAGCAGGGTAGAAATGGCGATAGTCAATGCGAACTGACGGTAAAATTCCCCTTGTAAACCGCTCAGGAACGCCGTTGGAATGAACACAGCGGCCAGCACCGAGGTGATGGCGATGATCGGCCCGGTGACTTCATCCATGGCGAGCCGTGCGGCTTGCTGCGGCGTTTTACCGTTTTCGATGTGCCGTTCGACATTCTCTACCACCACAATAGCGTCATCGACGACGATACCGATAGACAACACCAAACCGAACAGGGACAGCGTATTGAGCGAGAAGCCCATCAAATGCATGATGGCGAACGTGCCGACCAGCGAGACCGGCACCGCGAGCAGCGGAATGAGCGAGGCTCGCCAGCTACGCAGGAACACTACCACCACGATCACCACCAGCAGGATCGCCTCCAGCAGGGTCGTCACCACCGATTCGAGCGATGCCTGCACGAAAACCGTCGGATCATAGGCGATTCGTGAGCTGAGCCCGGCAGGGAAGTCGCTTTCCAGGCGTTTGACGGTCGCTCTGACTGCCCGAGCGACGTCCAGCGCGTTGGCGCCCGGGCTCTGAATGATTTGCAGCGCGACGGCCGGCTCGCCGTCGAGCAGGCTGCGCAGCGCATACGCATCGGCGCCCATTTCTATACGGGCGACGTCGCTCAAGCGGGTCACCTGGCCGTCGCTGCCGGTGCGGATGATGATATCGCCAAACTGTTTCTCATCGGCCAGCCGCCCCAGGGTATTGACCGTAACCTGAAATGCGGCATTGGAGTCGGGCGCCTGACCGACGGAACCGGCCGCCACCTGCACGTTTTGCTCGCGCACCGCAGCGATCACATCGCCGGCGGTTAGCCCGCGTGCGGCGATCAGATCCGGATCCAGCCAGAGCCGCATGCTGTATTCGCCGGCTCCCCAAACCTGGACATCGCTGACACCCGGAATACGGGACAGCTCATCACGAACCTGCAGGTAAGCGTAATTCGAGATATACAGCGGATCGTAGCGTTGGTCGGGCGACAGAAGATGCACCACCATCAGGATGTCCGGTGAGGTTTTCTGCGTCACCACGCCCTGATGCTGCACCTCTGCAGGCAACCGGGGTAACGCGCGCGCCACCCGGTTTTGCACCTGGATCTGCGCCATGTCGGCATTCGTTCCTTGCGCAAACGTGACGGTCAACGTCATTCGGCCGTCGGTCGCCGCCTGTGAAGACATATAAAGCATGCCTTCAACGCCGGTGATGGCTTGCTCCAGCGGCGTGGCCACCGTTTCCGCGATCACTTTCGGGTTGGCGCCGGGGTAAAAGGCGGTCACTTGGACGGTGGGCGGCGTGACCGCCGGATATTCGCTCAGCGGCAATTGGAACAGCGCCACGATGCCGGCGATCAACGTCAAGATGGAAAGAACAATGGCGAAGATCGGGCGTTTGATGAAGAAGCGGGGAAATGTCATGTCGCATCTCCCATCGTGTTCGGTTGTGTCGCCGGCGTGCCGTCAATCATCGTAGGGCGGGGGGTGACCGCCATGCCGGGGCGCACCAGCCCTTTCACCACGATGCGTTCTCCCGGTTGCAGCCCTCGCTCTATCACGCGCATCCCATCAACAACCGGGCCAAGTTCTACCGGGCGGTATTCGGTCTTGTTGTTTTTATCGACGACCAGGACATAACGACGGCTTTGATCGGTGCCAATTGACCGATCGGCAATCAACACCTTCGCCTGTGGTGCGCCGGTTTCCAGCTTGATCTTGGCGAACAGCCCCGGGGACAGCCGTCCATCGGGGTTATCGATTACCGCGCGCAGGCGTACCGTGCCGGTCGTCCGTTCGGCAGCATTGGCGATAAAGTCGACGCGGCCGGGACGTGAGTACGTTTTGTCGCCGATCAACGCCGTCATGACCTTGATCTCATGCGTTGCCGTCTTATCGCGCCAGGCGGCCAGCGATTGCAAATAGGTGCGTTCATCGACGTCAAAGTAGACGTGGAGTGGGTTGACGGAAACGATGGTGGTGAGCGCCGTGATGCCGCTGGCGACATAGTTGCCTTCGGTGATGAGCGTCCGCCCGACGCGCCCGGCGATTGGCGCGGTGACGCGCGTAAACGTCATGTCCAATTGCGCCGCCGTCAACGCCGCCTTTGCCGCGTTGACCCGCGCCTTACTCACATTCATCGCGGCAGTGGCGGCATCGAAAGGCTCGCGGGCGATGACTTTTTGGTTGAACAGCGTTCGGGCGCGCGCAAAGTCGGCCTGGGCGAGCGTAGCGGTGGCTTCGGCCTCTTGCAGTCGCGCCGCTGCAGCGTCCAGCGCCGCCTGGAAGGGCCGCGGATCGATACGAAATAGCGGATGGCCTTTTTCAATGACGCGCCCTTCAGGGACGTTCACGGCCTGTATGTACCCGGCGACCCGCGGCCGCAGCTCAACGCGCTGGACGGCGGTCAGGGAACCGCTGAATTCGACAAAAGGGGTGACCGGACGCACCAGCACCTCGGCCACCGGTACGGCAGGTGGCGGCGGTGCGGTGGCGGACGGTGCGCTGTCGTTGCACCCGGCGACGGCGAAAGCGATGCTTACCGCCGCTGCCGTCGAGAGGAGAGTTTTAGCTTTCATCATTTGACCTTTTCTACCGACGTCGACTGTGGAATTTACTGCGTAGCAGCAGCTCATCCTGCGTTATCCGGCTTCCAACGTTGGCAAGGTCAAGCGATTTAGGGCGGGGCGATAGTGCGGTCGCTGATACCCGCATGACGAGTGACAATAACCTCGTGCCGCAAGAGCGGTACGAGGTTGCGCGTTTATTGCTGCAGTACCTCGGCGAACTTCGCCAGCCACTGCGGATGCGCCGGCCAGGCCGGGGCGGTGACCAGATTGCCGTCGACGTGCGCCTGATCGATGCCGATCTCCGCATAATGACCGCCGCCGAGCCGCACCTCAGGCGCGCAGGCCGGGTAGGCGCTGCAGGTGCGGCCTTTCAACACTCCGGCCGCCGCCAGCAGCTGCGGGCCGTGGCAAACGGCGGCGATCGGTTTTTTCGCGGCGTCAAACGCCTGTACCAGCGCGATCACGTCGGGGTTCAGACGCAGGTATTCCGGCGCCCGACCGCCGGGGATCAAGAGCGCATCGTAGTGCTCTTCTTTGGCGGCGGCGAAGTCGGCGTTCAGGGTGAAACGGTGGCCGGGTTTCTCGCTGTAGGTCTGCGCGCCGTCAAAATCGTGGATCGCGGTCTGGATATAGTCGCCGACGGCTTTGCCGGGGCACACGGCGTCCACCCAATGGCCGATCATCTGCAATGCCTGAAACGGCACCATGGTTTCGTAATCTTCGGCGTAGTCGCCGACCAGCATCAGGATCTTTTTCTTGCTCATGATCACAACTCCTGCAGGAGGGGGAATGCCTAAGGTATAGCCCAGCCCCCCTTGGAATGCGAACCGCAAAGTGCTGTGGAATACAGGATACAAAAGCGTAAAAATTGAGTTGACTTTCTTGGTAAGAATAAAGGCCATAATTATCTTGGCGATCTAATCAGTAATGAATTTGATTTTCGTTTGTTTCCTATGATAGAAAAACGGCTCCCCACTAAATGGAAAGGAAATCTGCTAGCACGCTTCATCCGAACACATAAGAATTCTGTGATTATTACCATTGCGTAATAATGGAAAGCACTTATTTAATTTTTTATTATTTTGAAGGAACAAGAAAATGCCTATTTTAAAACGCTGTGCCACAGCCTGCGCACTGGCGCTGAGCCTGCTGGGAAGCTCGGTTGCAGCACACGCTGGGGAACAAGAGGAGCTCACCCAAAAACTGGATGAGTCGGTAATGACGTATGCTTACTCTAAGAGTAGTAGCGATATGGACACCATTAATGAACTGATAAAAAATGGCGCTCACCCCACTATTCAAACGGTATGGTATGCCGCCTATTACAAACAGCCGGCGCTGCTCGATCGTTTTCTTGATATGTCGGTGAATGTGAACCAAGCCATCAGTGACAATGGAGAAACCGTATTGTTGTCAGCGTTGGGAAATACGGACAAGTCTGAATTATCCGATGATGACCTTCACATTTTACAGAGCTTGCTAAAAGCGGGTGCCAATACCAATGTCATTGCGCAAGGGGGGACTAATACACCGCTTATTGCCGCCGCCCAAAGCCAAGGAGCCGCGCCCACGCTGGTGAAATTGTTGCTGCAATTTGGTGCGGATGCCAAGCAGGTTACCCCGCAAGGATTCTCACCGATAATGGGGGAAGGGGCGGCTAATCTGGAGGTCATCAAACTGCTGGTAGCCGCCGGTACAGATCCTTATGGCGTCAGCAAGGTAGGATCAACGCCTTTGCACTTTGTTTGCACGAGGGATTCTTCCCAGGACGGCCAGCCGGACCCGCAAGCGGCGCAGCGTATCGCCTTGTTGCATAAACCCGGAACCTCTATCGATGCCCAACCGGCCCAGCAACAGGCCTGGCCTGTTGGCACACCGCTGCTGGAAAGCCTGACCAGCAATAATCCTGACTGCGTCAAGGCGTTGTTGGCTGCGGGTGCTGATAAAGATGCGCTGGCCTTCCCGGCAGAGTATGTGGCAGCAGATCCAAGCGTAAAAGGTAAAACGGTTCGTCAGAATATACTCGGGGCGGCAGAAAAATATCCCGACCTGTATTCGCCAGAAATCGTGGCCTTGTTTCAAAAATAGGTGAAAACGAAAAAGGGGGCTTTCGCCCCCTGATAAAATGGCCCGTTCGCAGGCCAAATAAGCCGGTATCAACCTGGGTAGATGCCGCGCTCTTTACGTGCGGTCAGGATGCGCTCACAGGCCACGATGTAAGCGGCGGTGCGCAGGCTGCACTCTTTCTCGGCCGCCTTGTTCCAGACGTGGACCATCGCGTCGGTCATGATCTTGTCCATGCGCTCGTTGATCTCGGACTCGCTCCAGAAGTAGCTCGCCATGTCCTGCACCCACTCGAAGTAACTGACCGTTACGCCGCCGGCGTTACAGATAACGTCCGGAACCACGGTGATGTTGCGGGAACGCAGAATGTCGTCCGCTTCTGGGAAGGTTGGGCCGTTAGCCCCTTCCAGCACCAGTTTGGCGCTGAGGATTTCGGCGCGCTGGCGGGTGATCTGGCCTTCCAGCGCCGCAGGGATCAGGATGTCCATGTCGACCGACCAGAACGCTTCGCTCTCGATCTCGCTGGCGCCAGGGAAGCCGGCGATCTGCTTGTGCTTGGCCTGGTATTCGGTCAGCGCGGCCAGGTCGATGCCGTCGGCGTTGAACAGGGTAGCGGAGTGGTCCTGGATGGTGACGACGCGCGCGCCGACGCCGACGAACAGACGGGCCGCTTCGCTGCCCACGTTACCGAAGCCTTGTACCGCCACTTTGGCGCCTTCGATTTGCACGCCCAGACGCTTGGCCACTTCGCTGCCGGTGACGAACACGCCGCGGCCGGTCGCTTTCTCACGGCCCAGGGAGCCGCCGAGGTGGATGGGTTTGCCGGTGACCACGCCGGTGATGGTGGTGCCGTGGTTCATGGAGTAGGTGTCCATCATCCAGGCCATCACTTTGGCGTTGGTGCCGACGTCCGGCGCAGGAATGTCTTTCTGTGGCCCGATAATGAAGCCGATTTCACTGGTGTAGCGGCGGGTCAGTCGCTCCAGTTCACCTTCAGACAGTTTGAACGGATCGACGCGGATACCGCCCTTGGCGCCGCCGTACGGCAGGTTGACCGCGGCACACTTGATGGTCATCCAGGCGGAGAGGGCCATCACTTCGTTCAGATCGACGTCAGGGTGGAAGCGGATGCCGCCTTTGCCCGGCCCGCGCGACAGGTTGTGCTGTACGCGGAAACCTTCGAAGTGACGGATGGTGCCATCGTCCATCTGCAGCGGGATATCGACAATCAAAGCGCGCTTAGGGTGACGCAGCGTATCAACCCAGCGTGACAGGTCACCGAGGTAAGGGGCGACGCGATCGATTTGTTGCAGATATGTAGCCCAAGCGGTGGTGCTGCTGTCTGAAGCGTAGGATAGCTTTTCCATAACCAACCTTTATATATTAGAGGTATTTATTTCGTTTAACCGTGGATTAGCAAGCGCATAACACTTTGCGACGCTAAATTTACCACTAATTATGCCGGTTGTTAGCCCCCCTCTCATCGGGCCAGCGGACGGTTTTTCGCCGCCTGCAGAGCGGTAAATGAATAGTTAATTACTTTTTGTCGGTGGTGAGCGATCACATGCATAATTTATGCATATAAAGCGCATAAAAACCCTTTTTATCTATTTTTCAGAAGCTTGAATGTGATCAAAAAGTTTCATTTTATTTAACTGCCATGTTGACAATGGCATTTCCCCTCGCCAGAGTTAAATTAATGTTAAAACGGCTCCGGCGTCGTTTTTTTGTTGCACAAGGGAAAGTATAACCATTTGATATTGTAGTGTTTACCCACCACGCTCAGGCTTTGTACGCCAAACGTGGGCGATACGACGGCTCACGAGAGCATTTTCTTGGTACCCATTATTATTACCTCCCTGTCACAACGGGGCGGGCAGCGTTTGGTCTCAATTTTTTTGCCGGTTAGAGCGCCCGCGGGCGTTTCATTCCTGCTGCAACCGCGCATCGGTTGCTTAATCGCCTTAACGACGGACAGGTAACACCATGACAAAAAACCACTGCGATCGGCTGAACCCAGGTTCAGCCGAGGGGCCTCACTGTGCCCAAACCCTGCAGCGCGGGCTGAGTGCGCGCCACATTCAACTGATTTCGATCGGCGGCGCCATCGGCACCGGACTGTTTATGGGCGCCGGGAAAACCCTCGCGCTATCGGGCACCTCCATCGTACTGACTTACGCCATCGTCGGTTTTTTCATGTTCATGGTCATGAGGGCAATGGGAGAGCTGCTGCTCACGCGGCTCGATTACCGCTCGTTCGCCGATTTTGTCTCCGAATACCTGGGGCCGCGCGCCAGCTTTTTTCTCGGCTGGTCCTACTGGCTAAGCTGGGTCGTGACCTGCATTGCCGACGTGGTGGTGTGCGGCGGCTACGTGCAATATTGGCTGCCAGACGTCTCGCCCTGGCTGCCGGCGCTGCTGACGCTGGGGTTTCTGTGTCTGTTCAACATGCTGTCGGTCAAGATGTTCGGCGAGGCCGAATTCTGGTTCGCGATGATCAAGGTGGTGGCGATCGTCGCGTTGATCGCTACCGGCGCCTGGATGGTGTTCAGCGGCTGGACCTCGCCGGACGGCGTGACCGCTTCGCTGCATAACGTCACCGATCCCGCCATTTTCATGCCGCACGGCATCTTCGGCTTTTTCGCCGGTTTCCAGATCGCCATTTTCTCCTGCACCGGCATCGAGCTGCTGGGCACGATGTCGGCGGAGACCAAAAACCCCGAGAAGGTGCTGCCGAAGGCGATCAACGCGATCCCGGCCCGCATCATCGTCTTCTACGTGTGCTCGATGCTGACCATTATCGCCGTCACCTCATGGAGCCACATCTCGCCGGACAGCAGCCCGTTCGTGATGCTGTTCGATCGGGCGGGGCTGCCGGCCGCCGCCACAGTGATCAACTTCGTGGTGCTGACTTCGGCGATGTCCTCGGCCAACAGCGGGGTGTATTCCAGCACCCGCATGCTGTACAGCCTGTCGATGGAAAAGCATGCCCACGGTCAGTTCCGCATTCTGTCGCGCACCACGGCCATTCCGATCCGCAGCCTGCTGTTTTCCTGCTTCTGCATGGTGGCCGGCACCTTGCTGCTGGTACTGGTGCCGAACGTCATGACGCTGTTCACCATCGTCTCTACCGTGGCGGCGATCCTGGTGGTTTACAGCTGGGGCATGATTTTGGTCGCCTACCTGGTGTATCGCCAGAAGCGGCCGGATCTGCACGCCGCTTCCCACTTCAAAATGCCGGGCGGGGTAGCGATGGCCTGGCTGACGCTGGCATTTTTCGCCTTTACGCTGGTGCTGATGGTGTTCGATCGCGATACGCTGATCGCGCTGTGCAGCATGCCGCTGTGGTTTACCACGCTCGGCCTGATCTGGCGCTATCGGGTCCGCGACAGCGTGGCGCGCGAGAGCTACGTGTTTTATCGGCGCGGCGCCGAGGCGGAATAACCGGCGAAGGATACGCCGCTTGCCGCCGCTCCGCTCGGCAAGCGGCGGCAACTGCGGTATGCTAAGCGGCTGAACCGCAAACCAAACCGGGCTATACGGAGACCCCCAGCGTGCCGAACTCTTCTTCTCAACTCGACCTTTTGCGATCGGTCGCCGACGGCATCGCCGCGCTGTTTTTCCCGAATGCGGAAGTGGTGATCCACGATCTGGCCACCAACAAGATTGCCTATCTGGCGAACAACCTGTCGAAGCGCAAACCGGGCGATGACGCCGGGCTGGAAGACTTCGAGCTCGATGGCGGCGCCGGCGTGACCGGCCCCTATGAAAAGCTGAACTGGGACGGCAAAAAAATGCGTTCGGTGAGCATCGCCGCGCGCGACGAGCAGGGCAAGCCCAGGTATCTGCTGTGCATCAACCTGAGCACCGCGATGTTCGAGGACGCCCGCAATGCGCTGGACATGTTTTTATCGGTCACGCGATTGCAGCCGCAGCCGCAACAGCTGTTCAAAGACGACTGGCAGGAGAAGATCAACACCTTCCTGCATGACTGGCTGCGGCGCGAAAATGCCGCGCTCGGCGCGCTGAGCCGCGAGCAGAAACGGCGGCTGGTCAGCGATCTCTATCATCAGGGGGCGTTCAAGGCCAAAAGCGCGGCGGATTACATCGCCAACGTGCTGTCGATGGGGCGCGCCACGGTGTACAAGCACCTGCGGGAATTGAAGCAGGAGTAAAGGCGGCGAGAAAGGCGGAAGAAAGGGGCGGCGATGGCCGCCCCTTGTCGTTACCAGCGGTAGTTGACCGAAGCGATAATGCTGCGGCCGCTGCCGTAGAAGCAGGCGTACTCGCCGCTGCACGACGAAACGTATTTCTTGTCCGTCAGGTTCTGCACGTTGAGCTGCAGCGCAGCGCCGCGCAGCGCCGACGAAGCCTGACCGAGGTCATACTTCACCATGGCGTCGTACAGCGTGTAGTGCGGCACGTCGTACTGGCCGGTGGCGTCGGCCGGCGCATCGCCGATATAACGCACGCCGCTGCCGACGGTCAGGCCGTTGAGCGCGCCGCTCAGGAAGCTGTAGCTGCCCCAGGCGGACGCCGCGTGGCGCGGGATGCCCGCCGGGCTGTGGCCGATTTCGTCCGCCGAGTTGGAGTCTTTGGTCACTACGTCGGTGTAGGTATAGGCGGCGGTCAGCTTGATCGCCGGCGTCGGCTGAGCGTGCACTTCCGCCTCAATCCCCTTGGATTTCACCTCGCCAATCTGCTCATAGGCGGAGGTGAGACGGTTATAGGACGCCACGTTGCGCTGGGTAATATCGAACCAGGAGAGGGTCAGCAGGGTATTGCCGCCCGGGATCTGGTACTTCACGCCCACCTCGGTCTGTTTGCCGGTGGTCGGCTTGAGCGGATCGGCGCCCGGCGCGCTCGGATACAGGTTAGGATCGAACGAGGTGCTGTAGCTGACATACGGCGAAATGCCGTTGTCGAAGGCGTAGAGCAGGCCCGCGCGGCCGGTGAACTGGGCATCGTTGTAGGTCTGCTCTTTGCCGCCGGCGGTGCGATCGCGGGTGTTGACCTGCGACCAGTCCTGGCGGCCGGACAGCAGCAGGTTCCAGTTATTCCACTCCAGCTGATCCTGCAGATACACCCCGACCTGATTCAGCGTCTTCAATTCGCTGGAAACCAGCGTCAGCGCGCTGCCATCAATGCTGGGGCGAACCGGATTGGCCCAGTCGATCGGGTAATCGTTGCCGCGATCGCGATACATCTTCGAATCGCTATGGCTGTAGCGGTAATCCAGCCCGCCCAGCACGGTGTGCTTCACCTCGCCGGTATCGAACAGGCCCTTCAGCTGGTTATCCACGCCAAACTCGTTGGTCATCTGCGTTTCATGCTGCGCCCTGCGCGTCACGGTGTGGTCGTTAACGTCAGAATTTACGTTATAGACCAGATATTTATAGTCTTCATCGCGGTGAGTGAAGCGCAGGTTCTGGGTAAACGACAGCGCATCGCTGAAGTTGTGCTCGAGGCTGTAACCGATCGACGCCTGCTCGCGCCGCGATTTGTTGAAGCTGGGCTCGCTGACGTTGAAGTCATAGGGCACATAGCCCGCGCTGGTCGGGAACAGCGTGCCGGCGCGCGGCAGGAAGTTGCGCGACCCGGCTTTCGGATCGTTCTGGTAGCTGGTCAGCAGCGTAAAGCTGGTGTCTTCGTTCGGCAGCCAGGTGAAGGCCGGCGCGATGGCCACCCGTTGCTGCTTGCTGTCTTTGACGAACTCGTGCTCGGTTCTGGCGATACCGTTCAGGCGATAGAACAGGGTGTTGTCGTCGTTGAGTTTGCCGCCGAAATCGAACGCCGTTTCCGCCAGATGGCGGTTGCCGGTGCTGAATTTGACTTCGTGAATGCTCTGGGCGGTAGGGCGTTTACTGGTCATCACCACCACGCCGCCGGGGCTGACCTGGCCGTACAGCACGCCGGCCGGGCCGTGCACCATCTCCACGCGCTCCAGCAGCCAGGGGTCGATCTGCCCGGCGCCGCCATTTTGGCTCGAGAGGCCAAAGTGCAGACCGTCGAGCAGTTTGGGCGCATAGCGGAAGCCGCGGCTGATCACTTCGTCATTGCGGTTGGAGTTGCCGCGGTAGGTGGTGATCACCCCGCTGGTGTAGTTCAGCGCGTCGGCGACCGACGCCGGCTCCTGGTCGTTCATTTGCTCACGCGTGACCACCGAGATGGACTGCGGCGTCTTGCGCAGAGAGGCGGCGGTCTTGGTGCCGGCGGCGCTCTCTTTGGCGACGATCCCTTTGACCGGCGCGGTCACGCTGTTTTGCGCGTCGGCGGTCACCAAAATCGTTTCGTCCGCTGCCGCAGACGCGTGTTGCGCCAAGGGCAATAACGCCAGCGCCGATCCCAGCAACAGACGCCTGGCGGACATCGCCTCCGCATTCCCGTTAGCTATCCCTTTGTTTTTAGTCTTCATTATCTCTCCTGCATACCTGCGTTGTGTGTTATGCCACCCTGATAAACCCCGAAATATCGGCGAGCGGTATTCACCCGTCGACGCGGAGACGCCGTATGTGCACGACGGTAAAAATCCGACAAATAGTATTGAAAATGATAATGAGTATCAATACGATTGTCAGGTTTTGTAAAAATCACTCATGTTATGTAAGGGGCGCTATGGAGTTTTTGCCGGAAAAGAGGCCAGGAAACGACCTTGAGGGATTGGCGGCGCAATGGCTGCGTGAAGAGGCGGCGGGGCAATCCGCGTGGTGGCAAAAGGTTGCCGCGCAGGGCACGCCCATCGTCGAAGCGTTCGACGAACGCCACGTCAAAATGACCTGGCTATGGCGCGACCCCGCCGGCGATGAACGGCACTCGCCGATATGCCGCGTTTACGCCGATATCAACGGCATTACCGATCACCACAGCACGTCCCCCAGCAGCCTGACTCGGCTCCCCGGCACCGACGTTTGGTACGGCTCGGCCGTTATCGATCGCCGCTGGCGCGGCAGCTACAGCCTGATCCCCATTACCGAGCGAGACCTGCCCCCCGTCTTCAGCGACGACGAAACGTTACGCGACCGCCAGCAGCGTGCCTGGTGGGTATCGCTGTTCCCGTTGGCGATCGCCGATCCGCTGAATCGGCTCTCGCTGGGGCCGTCTCATCGCCCGCGGCCCGTATCCCTGGCGCAAGGGCCGGATGCCGACGATCAAAGCGCCTGGCAGGCCGCCGATCGGCCGCTGGATGAGGCGCGGCTACAGCTATTTCAGTGGCGCAGCGAACGGCTGGGTAACCAGCGGCGCGTTTGGCTGTATGCCAGCGGCGACGCGGCGGTGAAAGCGAACCGCCCGCTGGTGCTGCTGCTCGACGGCCAAAACTGGATCGAAAGGCATGCGCTGCTGCCGGTGATTGAGAACGAGACCGCAAAAGGGCAGTTGCCGCCCGCGTGCTGGTTGCTGATCGATGCGATCGATGGCGAACACCGGGAAAACGAGCTGCCTTGCAACGCCGCCTTCTGGCAAGCGGTGATCGACGAACTGCTGCCGCAGGCGCAGCGCCGCGAAGCGTTCAGCGAGACTGGGGCGCGCACCGTGGTCGCCGGCCAGAGCTACGGCGGGCTGGCGGCGTTATACGCCGGTTTGCACTGGCCCGAGCGCTTTGGCCACGTGCTGAGCCAGTCCGGCTCCTTCTGGTGGCCTACGGTGCAATTTGTGACCCAGTTCGAAAAACGCCACGAACTGGAGGAAGGCTGGCTGATACGCCAGGTTCGGCAGCGCAACGCGGCGGCACCCAAGCTCACCGTGATCCAACAGGCCGGCGATCGGGAGGCGGACATCGAATTCGTCAATCGCCAGATGCACCAGGCGCTGACGGCGGCCGGGCACCGCGCCGACTACCGCGTGTATTCCGGCGGACATGACGCGCTCTGCTGGCGCGGCGGCCTGGTGGACGGCGTGCGCCGGCTGCTTTCCGCAATGAAGTAATCCCACATTTTGACAGACAGGTAATGAAAATGACTCAGGAACAACAAAACCCGTTCGATGACGAAAGCCTCCGTTTCTCCGTGCTGGTCAACGCGCAGCAGCAGTATTCGCTGTGGCCGCAGTTTACCGATACGCCGCAGGGGTGGCGCGTGTTGATGGGGCCGGCGTCGCGCGGCGAGTGCATCGACTACATCGAAACGCACTGGCAGGACATGCGGCCGGCGGCGCTGAAAGCGACGGATGCGGCGCGTTAAGCGCCTGGCAGTCAATCGATATATTCCGTTTGAGGGAAAGGACAGACACCATGTCAGAAACGCTTTCTTTACCGGATACTCAGGTCGAGTATCGGGATTATCCGCTGGTTGCTGCGCAGCCGGGGATCTGGATCGCCGACCAAATCGCGCTGCGCCGCAACAGCTTCGCCGTGGCGCACTACACCGAACTGCACGGCGCTATCGATCGTTCTGCGCTGGAGCGCGCGATCCGTCAGGGGCTGGCCGAAGCGGATACGGTTCAGGCGCGATTCTTTGAGGCGCAGGACGGCCAGCCGGTGCAGCGTTTACCGCTGATAGCCGATCCCGCACGCGTGCAGGCGCCGGAGTGGTTCGATTTCAGCGCGCGGCCGGACGCCGAGCAGGCGGCGCTGGCGCTGATGAACGACGATCTGGCGCAGGATCTGCCGGCGGACGGCGAACGGCCGCTCTATCGCCATGCGGTGATCCGCGTCAGCGCCGATCGCTGGTTCTGGTACCAGCGCTTTCATCATCTGACCCTGGACGGCTTCAGCTTCGAGGCCATCACCCGTCGGATCGCCGATATCTATCGCGCGCTGCGACACGGGCTGTCGCCGGCGGCATCGCCGTTTACCCCGTTCGGCAAGGTGGTGGAAGAGTTTCAGCAATGGCAAACGTCGCCGGCGCGCCGGCGGGCGGCCGAATTCTGGCAACAGCATCTGCGCGATTTGCCGTCGCCGCTGTCGTTATCGACGGAGAGTCGGGAGGTTGAACCGGGCGCCCGGCCGCTCAAACAGGCGCTGGTGCTGCCGGAATCGCTGTTTGACGAAGCGCTGCGCGATGGCGCGCTGCAGTCGCTGCAACCGGCCGATATCGTCACGGCGGCGCTGGCGATGTATCTGGCGCGCATGAGCGGCGAAACCCGTTTTTCACTCGGTTTTCCTTTCATGCGCCGTATGGGCTCCCAAGCGCTGGCGGCGGTCGGCCCGGTGGTTAACGTGCTGCCGCTGCTGCTGAATGTGACGCCGGAGATGTCGCTGGCGGACGTCTGCCAGGCGACCGTGGCGCAAATCAAACAGGCGCGCCGCCATCAACGCTATGAAGCGGAGCAGATCAAACGCGATCTCGGCCTGGTCGGCGGCCATCAGGAACTGTACGGCCCGGTGATCAACGTCAAGGTTTACCACAGCGCCTTGTCTTTCGACGGGCAGGCGGCCGTTACCCATACGCTGGCGATGGGGCCGGTCGACGATCTCGAGTTTGAGATCGGCTTTCGCAACGGCGTGCTGACGCTGTCGTTGGTGGCCAACCCGGCCAAATACTCGCCGCGCACCTTGCATCACCACGCGGAGCGCATCGGCCATTGGCTGCAGCAACTGGCGCGGCAGCCGCACCAGCCGAACGGTCAACTGGCGTTGATCGGCGAAGGGGAGTTAAAGCAGCTCGCGGCCTGGGGGCGCGGCGCGCATCTGACGCCGCCGGCAGGCATGGTGTCAATCATGGATGCGTTTCAGCGCCAGGTTGAGCGGCAGCCCGAGGCGCTGGCGGTGGCCTGCGGCGATGTGCGCCTCAGCTACCGTCAGCTCTCCGAACGGGTGATGCAGCTGGGGCGAGTGCTGATCGAAAGCGGCATCGGCGCGGAAGACGTGGTCGCCATCGGCATTCCGCGCTCGGTGGACACGCTGGTCGCGCTGTTCGGCGTGTTGGCCAGCGGCGCGGCCTATATGCCGCTCGATCTGGATTACCCGCGTGAACGCCTGGCGCTGATGTGCGACGACGCGCGGCCGGCGATGTTGCTGACCCACCGCGCTACGCAGATCAATATGCCGGATCTGCCACAGGTATTGTGCCTGGACGACGCAGCGTGCCTGGCGCGCTGCGCGGCCGCCGAAGCTGCGCCGATAACGGATGCCGAACGGCGTGCGCCGCTGAACGAGGCGCATCTGGCCTATATGATTTACACCTCCGGTTCGACCGGCAAACCCAAGGGCGTGATGTCCACGCACCGCGGGCTGCTGAACCTGTTCCTGTCGCATCAGGCCTCGCTGTTTGGCCCGGCGATCGAAAAATTCCAGGCTCGCCATGCGCGCCGCCTGCGCGCCGGCCATACCGCTTCGTTCTCTTTCGACTCCTCCTGGGAACCGCTGTTCTGCATGATGATGGGCAGCGAACTGGTCATCTTCGATGAGGAGCTGCGCCGCGATCCCTGGGCGCTGCTCGAACAAACCCAACAGACGCCGATCGATCTGCTGGACATCACGCCGTCATTCTTCTCGCAACTGGTGGACTGCGGCCTGCTGAAGGGGCAGTTCCCGCTGCCAGCGTTCGTGATGATCGGCGGCGAGGCGGCGACGCCGACGCTGTGGAACCTGATGCAGCAGCATCCGGAGGTGGAGATCCACAACTATTACGGCCCGTCCGAATACACCGTCGATACCCTCGGCGCGCCGGTCACGGCCGCCGAACAGCCGGTGATTGGCCGTCCCCTCGCCAATACCGAAGTCTGGCTGCTCGACGGCCGCCTGCAGCCGGTGCCGATCGGCGCGGCGGGCGAGCTGTACATTTCCGGCAAAGGCATCGCGCGCGGTTACCTGCGGCGCCCGGATCTGACGGCGGCGCGCTTTGTCGCCAATCCGTTCGCCGAAGGCGAGGTGATGTACCGCAGCGGCGATCTGATGCGCTGGAGCGCGGAGGGCCAGCTGGTGTTCATTGGCCGGACCGATCACCAAATCAAGGTGCGCGGCTTCCGCGTCGAGCTGGGTGAGGTGGAAAGCGCCTTGGCCGCCTTGCCGGACGTGGGGCGGGCGGTAGCGATCGCCGAGCCGATCGGCGCCACCTATCGCCTGATCGGCTATTGCTCGGTGCAGGATGACGCGCGCCGTGCCTCACCCTCGCTGCAAAGCGAACTGCTGGGGCAGCTGGCGCAGCGTCTGCCGGATTATATGGTGCCGGCGATCCTGGTGGTGATGCCGGAACTGCCGCTTAACGTGAATGGCAAGATTGACCGCCAGGCGCTGCCCAAACCGCAGGAGACGCTGGCGCAAAGCATTCGCGAGCCGGCCACCGAGCAGGAAAGGCTGATTTGCGGCGCCATGGCGCAGCTGCTGGGGATGGATCGCATCGGCGCCGACGACGATTTCTTCGCGCTCGGCGGCGACAGCATCTCGGCGATGGGGCTGGGCACCGCCCTGCGGCGCAAAGGGTATCTGCTGCGGCCGCGCGAGATCTTCGCGCTGCACACCCCCGCGCGCATGGCGCAGGCGATGCAGCCGCTGGCCGTAGACTCTCAGGCTGCGCGCAGCGTGCAACAAGGCCCGATCGACGGGCTGCCGATCCTGCATTGGTTTGCCGAGACGGGCGATATGCATCGTCGCTTCGCGCACGGCGTTTTTCTGCGCGTGCCTGCCGAGCTGCAACCGGAACAGCTGCGTTATGCATTGGAGCAGTTGCGTGCGGCGCACCCGGCGCTGGGCGCGCGGATCCGCGACGGTCAGTTGGTGGTTGAAACCACCGCCGCCGGTGAGCTGATGCAGGTTGATAGCGTGTCCGGTGAGCTGGAGTTAGCGGCGGAACAGGCGTTTGATGCCGCACTTGACCATCTCGAACCGGCTGCCGGCACCATGATGCAAGGCATCCTGTTGCAGCGCGACGGGCAGAGCCTGGGGCTGGTGCTGGCGATCCATCACCTGGTAGTCGACGGCGTTTCCTGGCGCATCCTGCTCGACGAGCTGCGGCAGGTGGCCGACAGCGCCATGCAGGGGCAGCCGATCACATTGCCGCCGGAAGAAACCTCGCTCTATGAGTGGTCTGCACGCCTACGAGCCGACGCTGAACGCCGGGAAACCGAGCTGCCGTTCTGGCGGCGGATGCTGGCGGACGGCGCACCGCGTTTGGGGCGACGCGCGCTGGATCCGCTTAGCGATCGCACTGGCGACGTATCGGAAAAACGCACGTTACTCGACAGCCGGCTGACCGCCGCGCTGCTCGGCACATTGCCGCAGGGATACCGCGCGCAGGTTGAAGAGATCATGCTGTGCGCGCTGGCTCAGGCCTGCCGCCGCCGTTTCCAGGCCGCTTCGCTGCGTTTCTCTCTGGAGTCGCATGGCCGCGCCGAACTGGACGACGGAATCGATCTGGCCCGCACCGTCGGCTGGCTGACGGCGGAGTATCCGCTGCACATTGAACTGCACGACGCTGAGCACAATGAGGCCGTGCGTGCGGTGAAACGGGCGACGCGAGCGGTGGCCGATCGCGGCGTCGGTTATGGCCAGCTGCGTTATCTGCATCCGCAGCGTGACGAACTGGCGGCGCTGGCGCAGCGCAATGCGCCGGAAATCTTGTTCAACTACCTCGGGCGTTTCAGCCAGGATGAGGGGAACTGGACGCCGCAACGCAGCCAAACCCGCTTCCGCGACGCCTTCGCCGTGGCGCAGGATGCGCAGCAGGCGCTGTCGTATGGCCTGGAGGTGAATATCTTTGTCGAAGAGCGGCGCGACGGCGCCTGCCTGGCGATCAACTGGAGCTGGCTGGAGGCGATTTTCAGCGAGAGCGACATTGCGCAGCTGCACAGCGGCATCGAGCAAGCGGTGCGTTCACTGTGCGAGTTTGCCGAGCGTCATCCCGAACGCGCGGCGGCAACGTTGGTGGCGGCCGAGATCGCCCAGCCGAACGTTGACGATGAGACGGTGCGCGCCTGGGAGCAAGAGTGCGGGCCGTTGGCCGCGGCGCTGCCGCTGTTGCCGTTGCAACATGGCCTGCTGTTCCATGCGCAGACGGCGCAGCAGGGCGGCAGCTATAACTCGCTGACGCGCCTGAGCCTCTGCGGCGAGCTGGACGAACATCAACTCCAGCAGGCGCTGAATGCGGTGATCCGCCGCCATCCGCAGCTGGCCGCCCGGTTCAACCGCGAGGGGGAACCGCTGCAGCTGATACCGCAGGAAAGCCATTGGCCGCTGGACAGTCGTAAGCTGCCGCCGCTGTCCGAAGAGCAAGAAGCGCAGGCGCTGCATGAACTGGAACAGGAAGAGTTGCGGCGCGATCTGTTTAATCAGCCGGGCGCGATGCTGCATGCGCTGCGGATCAAACACGGCGATAGCGAACGCTACACGCTGTTCCTTAACGCGCACCATCTGATTGTCGACGGCTGGTCGACGCCGGTGGTGCTCAACGATCTGATGCTGGCCCTGCGTGAAGGCGAGCAGGCGTTGCCGCCGCTGCGCTCGAACTACGCCGATATCGTGCGCCGCCTGACCGCGCGGGATGCCGACGCCTCGCGCCGCCTCTGGCGTGAGACGCTGCAGGATGTGCGCCCGACGTTGTTGTTCGGTGAATCGCATAACGATCGCGTGCATGAGTTGGAAATGACGCTGCCGCCGGCCGAGGAAAGGCGCTTGCTGACCCTGTGCCGCGAACGCGGGTTGACGCTCAATACCCTGATGCAGGGCATCTGGGCGCTGCAGCTGGCCAGCTGTTGCGGCCATCAGGACGTGGTGTTCGGCTCGCCGGTTTCCGGCCGCTTTGGCCAGATAGAAGGGATTGAGGAACACGTTGGCCTGTTCAGCAACACGCTGCCGGTGCGGGTTCGTCTGCAGCATGACCGTTCGTTGACGGATCAACTGACCGAACTGCAGCATCGGCAGATTGAACTGCTGGAGCACGACGATTTGGGCTTGGGGGATATCCAGCATCTGGCCGGGGCGGGCACGCTGTTCGACACGCTGTTGGTGGTGGAAAACTACCCGGACAACGACGCCTTGCTTGGCGGCGCAGGTTCCTTGCGCTGCGATGCCATCCGTAACAAAGGCTATACCCACTATCCGCTGACGCTGCTGGTGCTGCCGGGCGAGCGCCTGCGTCTGCTGATGGAGTACCGCGATTCGGTGCCGCAGCCTGAACGCTTCGCCGCGCGGCTGATGGCGCTGCTGCAACAGTGGATAGCGCAGCCGGATCTGCCGCTGCCGCGCTGGCAGTTGCAAACGCCGCAGGAAGAGGCGCTGATCGCGGCGGTCAACCGCACCGGGCAGGCGGTGGCGGACACCACCTTGCATCAGGCGATCGCCGATCAAGCGCGGCGCACGCCGGAACGCATCGCGCTGCAGGATGCCGGGCACAGCCTCAGCTACCGTGACATGCAGCGCCAGGCCGCGCTGTTGGCCGAACGGCTGACGGCGGCCGGCATTCAGCCGGGCGATATCGTCGCGGTGGCGTTGCCGCGTTCGGTACGCCTCAGCCTGGCGCTGACGGCGATTGTGCAGACCGGCGCCGCCTGGCTGCCGCTGGATACCGGTTACCCGGACGAGCGGCTGGCCTACATGGTGGAGGACGCCAAACCACGGCTGATTATCACCGAGAGCGCGTTGGATGCCCGCTTCGCCGCGCTGGCGCCGACGCTGCGGTTCGATGCGCTGGATGACAGCGGGCGCGAACCGGCACCGCGCCCAGCGGCGGGGAGCGGCGATTATCCCGCCTACGTGCTGTATACCTCCGGCTCGACCGGGCGGCCGAAAGGGGTGGTGGTGAACCACCGGGCGATCGTCAACCGTCTGTTCTGGATGCAGCATGAGTATGCGCTTGATACGCAGGACGTGGTCCTGCAGAAAACGCCGTGCAGCTTCGACGTTTCCGTTTGGGAGTTCTTCTGGCCGCTGATGGTCGGCGCGCGTCTGGTGATGGCGCCGCCGGAGGCGCACCGCGATCCGCAGGCGCTGACGACCTTGATCGACGACTATGGCGTGACCACGCTGCATTTCGTTCCGTCGATGTTGGCTATCTGGGTTGAGGCGTTGAACGAACGGGCGCCGCAGCGCGCCGCCGCCAGCCTGAAACGCGTGTTCTGCAGCGGCGAGGCGTTGTCGTGTGAACTGGCTTCCCGCTATCAGGCGTTGGTTGCCGCGCCGCTGCATAACCTGTATGGCCCGACGGAGGCAGCGGTCGATGTTACCTATCAACCGGCGTCCGGCGAGGCATTGGCGGCGGTGAACGGCGCCGGCGTGCCGATCGGCAAACCGGTCTGGAACACCCAACTGAGCATTCTCGACGCCATGCTGCGGCCGGTGCCCGTCGGCTGCGCCGGCGATCTCTACCTGCGCGGCATTCAGCTGGCCGAAGGCTATCTGCATCGGCCGGGATTGACGGCGCAGCGGTTTGTCGCCGATCCCGCCGGCAACGGCGCTCGCATGTATCGCACCGGCGATATCGCCCGCTGGCTGGAGGACGGCAGCGTCGAGTATTTGGGCCGCAGCGACGATCAGCTGAAGATCCGCGGCCAGCGCATCGAGCTGGGTGAAATCGAGCAGGCGCTGCTGGCGCAGCCGGGGGTAGCGCAAGCGGCGGTGCACGCCATCGAACTGGGCGAGGGCGCGACGGGACTGGGCGGCGCCGATATGCGGCAGTTGGTCGCCTGGCTGATCGCCCAACCGGGGGGGACGCTGGATACCGCCGTACTGCATCAGGCGCTGGAGGCGCGTTTGCCGGCGCATATGATGCCGGTCAGCTATGTCATGACCGACAGCTTCCCGCTCAGCGCCAGCGGCAAGCTGGATCGCAAGGCGTTGCCACGGCCGCAGCTGAACCCGCAGAGCGGCCGCGCGCCGCACAGCAACAGCGAGCGCCTACTGGCGGCGCTGTTCGGGGAACTGCTGGGCCGTGAAAACGTGTACGCCGACGACGACTTCTTCGCACTGGGCGGCCACTCGCTGCTGGCGATGCGTTTGGCGGCGGAATTGCGGCGGCGCGTCCCTCGGCCATTGAGCGTCGGGCAAATCATGTTCGCCCGCAGCCTGGAGAAGATGGCGCATCTGCTTGATGACGTGCAGGCCGCCAACTCGGCCGAAAGCCGCGGCGTCGGCGAATGCCTGCAGCTGCGGGCCGGCCAAGGCCCGGCGTTGTTCTGTCTGCACCCGGCTTCCGGTTTCGCCTGGCAGTACTCGGGGCTGAGCCGTTATCTGCCGGGGAGCTATCCGATTATCGGGCTGCAGTCGCCAAGGCCGGATGGTGCCATCGCCACCTGCGAAGACATTGAGCAGATGGTCGATCGTCATCTCGCCACTCTGCGCCACCTGCAGCCGCAGGGGCCTTACTACCTGCTGGGCTATTCGCTCGGCGGCACGCTGGCGCATTCGATGGCCGCGCGTCTGCAGCAGCAGGGGGAGGAGGTGGCGTTCCTCGGCATGCTGGATACCTATCCGCCGGAAGGCCAGGACTGGACCGGCCCCACCGAGGAGGAGGCGCAGAAGGAGGTGGCGCAGGAGCAGGCCGAGTTTATGGCGGAAGATCATGGCGATCCGGCGCTGATGGCGGAAAAGGCGACGATGTTTGACAGCATCGTCGCCAACTATCGCGACGCGGTGCGCCTTCTGTCTCAAGCGCGCAGCCGGCGTTTCCACGGCACGGCAACGCTGTTCGTCGCCGACCGGACGCTGCCGCCAGAGATGGACATCAACGCCGTGTGGGCGCCGTATCTGGATGGGCTGATCTGCCATCACCAAGGCTGCGAGCACGCAGACATCCTGTCGCCGGCCTCACTGGAGACGCTTGGGCCGCTATTGCATTCGCTGCTGACGCGGCAATACGGGTTGGTATAACGCAACCGGGCCGGGGCGTGCGCCACGGCCCGTACTAAAACATGATATGCAGGACACTATGGCCAGACCTTCTTTTTTTCTTGATTTCAGTTTGCTGAGAAGCAATGCGCATTTTCGCGCGATTTTCTGCGCCCGCATGCTGTCGGTGTTTTCCCTCGGCATGCTGGCGGTGGGGGTGCCGATTCAGATCCAGGCGATGACCGGCTCCACGTTGCAGGTGGGCGTGGCGGTGGCGCTGGACGGGGTGGGCATGTTTATCGGCCTGATGCTGGGCGGGGTGCTCGCCGATCGCTACGATCGCCGCAAGCTGATCCTGTTCGCGCGCGGCACCTGCGGGCTGGGCTTTGTCGCCCTGAGTTTGAACGCCTTCGCCCCGGCGCCTTCGCTGTGGGCGCTCTACCTGCTGGCGGCCTGGGACGGGTTCTTTGGCGCGCTGGGCATGACGGCGCTGATGGCGGTGATCCCGCTGCTGGTTGGGCGTGAAAACCTGGCGGCGGCGGGGGCCTTGAGCATGGTGACGGTGCGCATCGGCGCGATCCTGGCGCCGGCGCTGGGCGGGATTATCATCGTGTTCGGCGGTGTCGGTCTCGCTTTCGCCGTCGCGGCGGCCGGGACGCTGGGCACCCTTGTACCGCTAGTGCGCTTGCCGACGCTGCTGCCGCAGCAGCAGGAGCCGGAACACCCGCTGCGCGCGCTCGCCAGCGGCTTCCAGTTTGTCTGGCGCAATAAGGTGGTCGGCTCGGTGGTGTTGCTGGGGATGTTGATGAGCATCGTCGGCGCCGTCAGGGTGCTGTTCCCGGCGCTGGCGCAGGACGCTTACCACGTCGGCGCCTCCTCAATTGGCCTGATGTATTCTGCGGTGCCGCTCGGTGCGATGCTGGGCGCGCTGACCAGCGGTTGGGTGGGGCGTTTCTCTCGCCCTGGCGTGCTGATCCTGGCCGCCGCTATCGTCGCGTTCACCGCCATCGCATCGCTGGGGCTGTTCAGCCATCTGGCGCCGGCGCTGTTGGCGCTGGTGTGCTACGGCTATGCCAATGCCATCGCCTCACTTCTGCAGTTCATGCTGATCCAGAGCAACACGCCGGACCATCTGCTGGGGCGGGTGAACAGCCTCGGCACCGCACAGGACGTGACCGGCGATTCGATCGGCGCGCTAGGGCTCGGCGTTCTGGGCAGGATGTTTACCCCGTTGATGAGCGTGCTGTCGTTCGGTGCGTTCGCCGCCTTGTTGGGCGTGCTGGTGGCCTGGGGGGGGGGGGGGGGGGGGGGGGGGGGGGGGGGGGAGG